>NZ_KI783307.1:0-643448 GCF_000510705.1 Pseudomonas sp. MOIL14HWK12:I1
AAGACCCCAAAGACGATACGTCTACTTCGATCACAGACCCAATTGGGCCAGCCAGGCAGCTCCATCACCTGGCCAGCCAACCGAATTGCTTGACGAACATAGAGCATTGGAACCACCTGATCCCTTCCCGAACTCAGAAGTGAAACGATGCATCGCCGATGGTAGTGTGGGGCTTCCCCATGTGAGAGTAGGTCATCGTCAAGCGCCTAACACCCAGCACCCCCGCTCAGTTCATTCTGGCGGGGGTGTTGTCTTTGGGGCGGGAAAAGTTTGGCCGAGTGCTAGAGCGCCTAGGCGCTGGGGGCAGAGAATTGGCCAGCGAAGGCCTGGGGCTGCGTAGCTGAGGTGGCCCCACCCTAGCCCTCTCCCAAAGGGAGAGGGGACTAGGAGCGGAGTGGCGGAGAGGTTGGCGCAGGGCCTGCCAGATGTGTGCTGCTAACACTCCGCAAAGAGCACAAGAGCCACAACAGCCCGGCTGCGCCGGTCTGTTGTGGCCATGGTGGTCCGCCGATGCCGCCGCTCCTACAAGGAGGCATGCCGTAGGAGCGGCCCATGGCCGCGATCGGATGGTCGGATGTTGGGCTTCGCTGCGCTCAACCCAACCTACCGCAGCGTTACGCTAGCAAGAAAAAGCCCGGCAGATGCCGGGCTTTTTGCGTTCAGGGTTTGCGGGCTATCAGGGTGGCGCGCAGGGGAGCGGGGAGGCCTTCGACGGTCAGGCTTGGATCTTCCGGATTCAGGAAGTCCGGCAGTGACTGGAAGCCCATCCATTCGGTGGAGCGCTGTTCGTCTATCGTCGTGGGGGTGAGGTCCACCAGGCGGACGTCACGATAGCCGGCGCGTTGCAGCCAGAGTTGCAGGGCGGCCGCGGAGGGCAGGAACCAGACGTTGCGCATCTGGGCGTAGCGGTCTTCGGGGACCAGGACGGTGGTGGCATCGCCTTCGACCACCAGGGTTTCCAGGACCAGCTCACCGCCGCTGTCGAGGCAGTTCTTCAGATCCAGCAGGTGGTCGATGGGCGAACGACGATGGTAGAGCACGCCCATGGAAAAGACGGTATCGAAACCGCCGTCCAGTACGGGCAGTTCTTCCAGTGTCAATGGCAGGTGCCAGGTGGGCAGGTCGGGCAGATAGCGGCGCAGGACCTGGAATTGGCAATGGAAGAGCCAGTTGGGATCGACACCCAGGACCAGGCTGGCTCCGGCGCCAAGCATGCGCCACTGGTAGTAGCCATTGCCGCAACCAACATCCAGGACGCGCTTGCCCTGCAGATCCAGGTGAGGGGAGACCCTGTCCCATTTCCAGTCGGAGCGCCATTCGGTATCGAGATGGAGATCGAACAGCTGGAAGGGCCCCTTGCGCCACGGGCGCAATTGCAGCAGTGCCTCGCGCAGGGCCTGATGCTGCTCCGCTGAGGGCACGCCGACGAGGCGCACGGCCTCACGCAGTTCGACAACCGTTACAGCGATTTCGGGGAGCGCATCGACACCCGCTTGCCAGCGCTGCAGATCGCCGTGGCCGCGGGCGTACTTGGCGGCCAGGACGGCTTCGAGGGACCGGGACCAGGTAGCCAGCGGGGTATCCGCCAGCGCCCGCTGCAGGGCTGCGAGGTAGGAAGGCTGGGTCATGGCAGGGCGATCAGGGAGGTGAAGTTGAGGCATTGGAACCAGGGCACGACGGTGCTGAAGCCGGCGGCCTGCAGGCGCGCACGGTGTTCGTCCAGGGTGTCGGTGAGCATGACGTTTTCCAGCGCGGTGCGTTTCTGGGCGATTTCCAGCTCGCTGTAGCCATTGGCTCTCTTGAAGTCCAGGTGCAGGCCGTTGAGCAGGGCCTGGGTCTCGGTCTCCGGAAAACGGATCTTTTCCGACAGCAGCAGGGCGCCGCCGGGCAGCAGGCTGGCGCGCAGTCGGCTGAGCAGGCCCAGGCGCTGTTCCGGGGCGATGAATTGCAGGGTGAAGTTGAGGGCGATCACCGAAGCCGGTTCGAGCGGGACTTCGAGGATATCGGCTTCCACCACCTCTACCGGAAGCAACTCCTCATGCATGGAGTCCTGGGCGCTGAGGTATTCGCGGCAGCGGGTGACCATGGCGGTGGAGTTGTCGATGGCCACCATCCGAGCACCCTCGGCGCGGACATGACGGCGCAGCGCCTGGGTCACGGCGCCCAGGGAGCAGCCGAGGTCATAGAGGCGGCTATGGGGCTGGGCGAACCGTGCGGCGATGACACCGAGGTTCTCGACGATGGTGGGATAGCCCGGCACGGATCTCTTGATCATGTCGGGAAAGACGCGCACCACGTCTTCGTTGAAGGTGAAGTCGGCAGGAGGCTGCGGCGACGCGAACAGGCGGTCGGCTTCGCTCATGGGCGGTACCTGGAAAATCGAAAGGGGGCATTGTACCCCCGGCAGGCACCGCTGGACGTGGCCTCAGCGGATTTCGATACGGCAGTCGAAGCGGGCCTGGGGCTCGGCATCGGCATCCCAGGGCTGGCGAGCCTGGAGCTCGAGATGGGCGCTGCCGGCGCTCTGGGCGCGGAAGCGCCAGAGGGACTGACCGGCGCTGCCGATGCCGCCCTGGTCCTGGCGCTGTTCGCGAAAGACTTCCGGGCCAAGTTGCCTGAGGTTGTCGCTGCGCTGAAGGATGGTCCAGCGATAGCCGCTGGTGGGATCGCTGGGCAGGGTCAGGGTCAGTTCCTGGCCGATGTGCATGGCCAGCGGGGTGCAGTCGCTGTCGTCACCCAGGATGAGGTTGCCGCTCGGCTGGGTGCTGCTGCAGCCGGCCAGGAGCAGACAGCCGCAGAACAGAAGACGGTTGGACATGGAAACCTCCGGGGTATGACGGCAAAACGCAGAGCATACCCCAAGAGGTCGGACGGTCAGACTAGAAGAGCACCTTGGCGACGTCGGCGAAGCGCTTGGCGAAGTGGACGGTCAGCCCCTCCTTGAGATAGGCGGGCAGCTCTTCGAAATCACCGCGATTGGGCTCCGGCAGGATCAGTTCACTGATCTTCTGCCGCCGCGCCGCGATGACCTTTTCCCGTACCCCGCCAATGGGCAGCACCTGGCCGGTCAGGGTCAGCTCGCCGGTCATGGCCACGTTCTTCTTGGGCGCCTGGTTGCGCGCCAGCGACAGCAGGGCGGAGGCCATGGTGATGCCGGCACTGGGACCATCCTTGGGCGTGGCGCCTTCGGGTACGTGCAGGTGGACGAGGGCCTGGTCGAAGAAGTTCGGATCGCCCTTGAAGTCCTTGAGATGCGCGGTGACGTAGCTGTAGGCGATCTCGGCGGATTCCTTCATGACGTCACCCAGCTTGCCGGTGAGCTTGAAGCCGCGATTCAGGGTATGGATGCGCGTCGCCTCGATCGGCAGGGTGGCGCCGCCCATGCTGGTCCAGGCCAGCCCGGTGATGATGCCGACCCCGGACAGCACCTGTTCCTTGCGGAAGGGCGGCATGCCCAGATAGTCCTCGAGATCCGAGGCGCCGATCTTGATCTTGAGCTTGGGGTCCTCGATGAGCCTGACCACCGCCTTGCGCACCAGCTTGCCCAGCTGCTTCTCCAGCTGGCGTACGCCGGCCTCGCGGGCATAGCCTTCCACCAGGGCCTTGAGGGCACTGTCGGTGAGCGTCAGGCGATCCTTGGGCACCCCGGCCTTGTCCAGCTGCTTGGGCCAGAGGTGGCGCTTGGCGATGGCCTGCTTTTCCTCGGCGATATAGCCGGAGAGGCGGATGACCTCCATGCGGTCCAGCAACGGACCCGGAATGGAGTCCAGGGTGTTGGCGGTACAGACGAACAGCACCTTGGACAGGTCCAGGCGCAGATCCAGATAGTGGTCGAGGAAATCGACGTTCTGTTCCGGATCCAGGGTCTCCAGCAGTGCCGAGGCGGGATCGCCCTGGTAGCTCTGGCCCATCTTGTCGATCTCGTCGAGCATGATGACCGGATTCATCACCTTGACGTCGCGCAGGGCCTGGACGAGCTTGCCGGGCATGGCGCCGATGTAGGTACGGCGGTGGCCCTTGATCTCGGCTTCGTCCCTCATGCCGCCGACGCTGAAGCGATAGAAGGGGCGGCCGAGGGATTCGGCGATGGACTTGCCGATGCTGGTCTTGCCCACCCCGGGCGGACCCACCAGCAGCACGATGGAGCCGGTCACCTCACCCTTGAAGGCGCCCACCGCGAGGAATTCGAGGATGCGATTCTTGATGTCGTCGAGCCCGGCGTGGTGCCGGTCGAGCACCTTGCGCGCGTGCTTGAGATCGAGCTTGTCCTGGCCGTGGATACCCCACGGCAGATCGGTGGCCCAGTCCAGGTAGTTGCGGGTGACGCCGTATTCCGGCGAGCCGGTCTCGAGGATGGACAGCTTGTTCAGCTCGTCGTCGATGCGCTTCTGCGCGGCTTCGGGCAGGATCTTGCCGTCCAGGCGCTGGCGAAAACCTTCGATGTCGCTGCTGCGATCGTCCTTGGTGATGCCCAACTCCTGCTGGATCAGCTTGAGCTGCTCCTTGAGGAAGAATTCGCGCTGGCGCTCGTTGATCTTGCGATTGACCTCGGCGGACAGCTCCTTCTGCAGGCGGGCGACCTCGACCTCCTTGCGCAGCAGCGGCAGGACCTTTTCCATGCGCTGCAGCATAGGCACGGTATCGAGCACCTGCTGCAGTTCATCGCCCGGCGCGGTGGTGAGGGCGGCGGCGAAGTCGGTGAGCGGCGAGGGGTCGTTGGGGCTGAAGCGATTGAGATAGTTCTTCAGCTCTTCGCTGTACAGCGGGTTGAGGGGCAAGAGCTCCTTGATCGCGTTGATCAGCGCCATGCCGTAGGCCTTCACCTCGTCGCTGGGATCGGGACTGGGGCGCAGGTGCTCGACTTCCACCAGATAGGGCGGACGCTGCCGGCGCAGCCAGCCGCGGATGCGCACCCGCGACAGGCCCTGGGCCACGAACTGCAGCTTGCCGTCCTGGCGAGTGGCATGGTGGATGCGCACCAGGGTGCCGTGCTGCGGCAGCTGGTCGGGATCGAAGCCGTCGGCATCGCCGGGTTGCTGTTCCATGTAGAACAGCGCCAGGCAATGGTGGTCGGTCTTGGCCACCAGCTCCAGGGTTTCCGCCCAGGGCTCTTCGTTGACGATGACGGGCAGTACCTGCGCTGGGAAGAAGGGGCGGTTGTGAATGGGGATGACGTACAGCTTGTCGGGAAGATTCTGGCCGGGTAGCACCAGACCGGTCTGGCCGGCTTCTTCGCTGAGAATGTCCGCTTGGTTGTCCTGATCGCTCATTGGCGTACCTTGGGCTTGGATGTAGGGCCAACATGGGGCGAGGGCGCTGCTTTTTCAACGCAGGCCAAGACCTGTCCTTCTTGACCGCCGGGCACCGCTTGAAGTGCGACGACCGGGGCAACGACTGGCCGTCGCGACGATAAAGATTCCCCCGAGACTGCCGCTAAAGCTGAAGTCACGCCGCGAAGCCGGCGAGAGTTTCCAAGGGCGCGCGGTGGAGAACAGCGGGTGAACAAGCGACATCTAGTAACGGGATTGCTGGTCTTGGGCCTCGGCACCGCGCAGGCGGCGCCGGTCGCCGTGCAGGTCGTGGACAGCCAGGGAGCACCCCTGGCCGATGCGGTGGTGATGCTGTCGGCGCCGGGACTGGTGCCCGAGCGGCGGCCCGCGGCCATCGACCAGCAGAATCGGCGCTTCGTCCCCCATGTCCTGGCGGTGGCCACCGGGACGGCGGTGAGCTTTCCCAATACCGACGACATCCGCCATCAGGTCTATTCCTTTTCCAGCCCGAAGCGCTTCGAGCTGCCGCTCTACCACGGGCTTCCCAGCACGCCGGTGGTGTTCGACCAACCGGGCGTGGTGGTGGTGGGCTGCAATATCCACGACTGGATGGTGGGATACGTCTACGTGACCACCGCCGGGCGCTCCGCGGTGACCGACAGTCAGGGCCAGGCCCGCCTGGAGGCGCCGGACGGTCATTATCAGCTGGCACTGTGGCACCCCGACCTCAGCGACAAGCAGGAGGTCGCCCAGCCTGCGCTGGACGTGGCGGGCAAGCCGGTGACCCTGAAACTCCAGCTGGCGGTTCAGCCGAAGCCGCAGTCCGCGGAGCCGGCGAGCTCGGCTTTCGAGGATGCCTTCCACAAGGCCACGCACGATGAAGCTCATCCATAGTTTCCAGACCCGCATCGCCGGCAGTCTCTTCCTGCTGATGCTGGTGGTCATCACCCTGGTCTATCTGACGGTCAAGGCCGCCACCGAGGCCAGTGCGGTGCGCCAGTCCTATGACCAGCTCGACACCGGGGCGCGGGTCTTTCGCCAGGTGCTGGACGGGCGCTGCCGCCGGCTGAACGATGCCGTGCGGGTGCTCGCCGCCGATTTCGGCTTTCGCGATGCCGTCGCCAGTGGCGATGTGCCGACCCTGAGGTCGGCGCTGGCCAACCATGGCGCCCGGGTGGGCGCAGGCGATACCTATCTGCTGGATCTGGACGGCCGGCTGATCGCCAGCACCGTGGCGGCGCACAGCCAAGGCGAGCGGCTGCCCGTCGCGGTGGCGTCGGGCAATGACGGCAGCTGTGTGCTGGCGGGTACCGGCCTGCCGCAATTGCGGGTCACGGTGCCGGTCCGGGCTCCTGTACCCATTGCCCAGGTGGTGATGAGTTTCGCCATGGATCAGGCCATGGCCGAAGAATTTCGCTCGCTGATCAACCTGGACGTGGTGTTTCTCGGCGAAGCCGCGCTGATGGCCAGTACCCTGCCTGAGGAGCAGGGACGGCGGCTGCTGCCTGAGCTGGCGAACGCGCCCCGGGGCAGCGATAGCTGGCAGCTGGCCCTGGGTGATCGCCGCTATCAGGTCAAGCGGCTGACCCTCGGCACCGCCGACCATCCGGTACAGGTCTATCTGCTGCGTTCGCTCGATCTGGCCATGGTCGAGTTCGAACCCCTGCTCAGGCAACTGGCGCTGATCGCCGGCGGTGCCCTGCTGGCGGCGCTGCTGGGCGCGTTGTGGCTGGCGCGCAACCTGGCCCTGCCGTTGCGGCAGCTGTCGGTGATGTCCTGGCGGATCGGCCAGGGGGACTACGGGGTCAAGGTGGAGGTCCAGCGCCGGGACGAATTCGGCCGCTTGGCGCAGGTGCTCGAAGAGATGCGCCAGGGCATCGCCGAGCGCGAGCAGCGGCTCAATCACAATGCCTTGCACGACGCCCTGACCGGATTGCCCAATCGCATCCTGGCCGAGGAACGCCTGCGGGTCTTTATCGCCACCCAGTCCCAGGTTTCGCTGCTGTACCTGGGGCTGGATGGCTTCCAGGCAATCAATGAAAGCGCCGGGGTCGCCGGCGGCGATCGCATCCTCAGGATGGTGGCCGAGCGCGCTCAGGTGCTGCTGGCCGGGCGTGGCTGCGTGTCGCGACCGGTAGGGGACGAATTTCTCGTGCAGTTCTGCCGTGTCGGCCTGGAAGGTGCGGTGGGGCTCGCCGAGCAGCTGCGTCTGTCGCTGGCCGAGCCGATCGAGTGGGAAGGTCAGCTGTATCGTCTCAGTTGCCGCATCGGTGTCGTCGAATATCCGCGCCATGGCGACGATCCGACCCAGCTGATCGAGCGCGCGCGCAGCGCCATGCTCGATGCCGGGCAGTTGCCGGATCGCCTGCGGGTCTATGATGAAGGACGGGATGCGGCCCAGCAGCGGCGTCTGCAACTGGTCCACGATCTGCCGCTGGCGGGCGAGCGGGGTGAATTGATGCTGGTGTTCCAACCCAAGGTGGCCCTGCAGGGCAGCGGGCCGCACCAGGCCGAGGTGCTGCTGCGCTGGCGCCACGCCGAACTGGGCATGGTCTCGCCGGGTGAATTCATTCCCCTGGCCGAGCGCAGTGGCAGCATGGCCGGACTCACCCGCTGGGTGATCCAGGCGGCGATCCGGCAGTTGGCGCTCTGGCAGACCCAGGGCCGAGAGGTCAAGGTGTCGCTGAACGTCTCGGCGGTCGACCTGGCCGATGCCCGACTGCCCGAGCGGGTGATGGGCTGGCTGGATGACGCCGGCGTCTCGGCGCGGCAGCTGACCTTCGAGATCACCGAGAGCGCCATCATGGCCGATCCGGAGGCGGCCATCGCGCTGCTGACCCGCCTCTCCGTGCTGGGCATCCGGTTGTCGGTGGACGACTACGGCACCGGCCAGGCTTCCCTGGCGCACCTGAAGCGGCTGCCGGTGGACGAATTGAAGATCGACCAGTCCTTCGTGAAGGAGCTGGCACCGGGCAACGATGACGCCGTCATCGTCCGCTCGACCATCGAGATGGGCCACAACCTGGGGCTGGAGGTGGTCGCCGAAGGGGTCGAGGAAGCCCGGGCCCTGGCGCTATTGCGCAGCTGGGGCTGCGATGTGATCCAGGGGTACTACATCAGCCGCCCGGTACCGGCCGTGGAATTCGAGGCCTGGATGGAACGGCAGAGCCAGCCGGTGCTGGAGGCGCTGTCATGAGTCGTGGCTGGCTGCTAGCGGGGTTGCTGCTGGCGACCGGGGTGCAGGCCGACGGCGGCAAGCTGCTGGCCACCGGTGGCGCCAGCAGTCTGGAAGGCGCGGCGGGTGGGGGCATCACGCCTTGGGCGGTGATCGGCGGCTATGGCGAAAGCGGCCAGGCCGGCGCCACCGCCTTTGCCACCCGGGTATGGACCGGTGACTATCGGCTCGATGCCACCGGCGTGGCGGCGGCCTATGACAATCGGGTGGAGGTCTCCTATGCCCGCCAGCGCCTGGACATGCCGACCCTGCGGCGGTTGATGAAGCTCGAGGAAGACAGCCTCAGCCAGGACATCGTCGGCGCCAAGGTGCGCCTGGCAGGTGACCTGATCTACGACCGACTGCCGCAGATCGCCCTGGGCGTGCAGTACAAGCATCAGCGCGACTTTGGCATTCCTGCAGCTGTGGGGGCGCGGCGCGACAGCGATGTCGAGGGCTACCTGGGTGCCAGCCGGCTGTTTCTGGGCGGCGCCTTCGGCTACAACCTGCTGCTCAACGTCGGTCTCAGGTACAGCCGCGCCAACGAGATGGGGCTGCTGGGCTTCGGTGGCGATCGCAACGACAGCCGTCAGTGGCTCAAGGAGGGCTCGGCGGCGGTGTTCTTCAATCCCCAGTGGGCGGTGGGCATGGAATATCGCGAGAAGCCGCAGAATCTGTCCTTTACCCGGGAGAGTGACTGGGTGGATACCTTCGTCGGCTATTTCCCCAACAAGCATCTGTCGCTGGTGCTGGCCTATGCCTGGCTGGGCGAGATCGCCACCCTGGACGATCAGCAGGGCCTCTACCTGTCGCTGCAGGGGAGCTACTGATGCAGGCGAAGCCTCTGGTGCTGGCGGCGCTGCTGCTGATGCTGGGTTGCACGCCCCAGCCGCCGGCGGGCGATCGGCTCTATCAGGAGCTGGGTGGCCAGCCCGGCATCACCCGAATCGTCGAGGGGATGCTGCTCAACGTGGCGCGCGACGGGCGGATCCGGCACTACTTCGCCAATGTCGACATCGCGCGGCTGCGCAAGCTGCTCATCCAGAAATTCTGTGCCGATGCGGGCGGTCCCTGTCGTTATGAAGGGGCGAGCATGGCGGAAAGTCATCGCGGTCTGAATCTGCAACCCGCCGACTTCAATGCCCTGGTGGAAGACCTGCAACTGGCCATGCGGCGCGAGGGCATCCCGGAGCGGGCGCAGAATGCCCTGCTGGCGCGGCTGGCGCCGCAACGCGGCGAGGTGATCCGCCAGTAGCCTGCCGGCTGTCGCTGGTTTCGAACCTCGTCCGCGCCAGATCCTCCCTAGGCAAGATGCCTACGAGAGGGATGATGCTTGAGCAAGACGACTTCTGCGGCCGATCTCGGTCTGACCCTGGCGCTGGACGACGAGCCGGCGCTGTTCGGCTGGTTCCTGGCCAGCTACCTGTTCGGCAAGCGCATCTCCCAGAGCATCGCCGCCCAGGCCTGGACGGTGCTCTATCGCAAATACGGCCGCGACACGCCGCGCAAGCTGCTCAATCTGAGCTGGCAGCAACTGGTCAACTATCTCGGCGAAGGCCACTACCGGCGTTATGACGAGAGCACCGCCACGCGCCTGCTGGAGGTCTGTCGTCATCTGCAGGAAGACTATGGCGGCAGCTTTCTCAAGCTACGTAACGCCAGCGCCGATCGTGCGGATTTCGAGCGCCGCCTGCAGACCCTGAAGGGGGTGGGCCCCAAGACCTGCGAGATCTTCATGCGCGAGGCCGGGCCCTTGCTGTTTCCCGACTGAATGCACACCGCCGGCATGGGGCCGGCGGTGTTCACGACGGACGGAAGACTGTTATTTGCCCAGGTCCGCCTTGAGACGGCTGCCGGCATAGGCCTGGGCGTCCTTGGCCTTCTGCACCACCGCAGCGGCGCCGAAGAACTCGTGGGTGACGCCCGGATAGACCTTGCGCTCCACCTGGACGCCGGCCTGGCGCAGGGCGGTCTCCAGGAAGCCACCGTCGTCACGCAGGGGATCGATCTCGGCATTGACGATGGTCACCGGCGGCAGGCCGGCGAGGTCGGCGCGAGTCAGGTCCAGGCGCGGATCCTTGAGATCGGCGGGTGTACGGGTCACCTGTTCGACGAACCACAGCATCATCGGCCGATTGAGCGGCTTGGCGTCCGCATACTGCTCGTAGGACGGGGTATGGGTGTTGGTCTGGGCTACCGGATAGACCGACAGCACGTGCTTGGGTGCGGTGAGACCGGCCTTGCGGGCGGCCACGGCGGTCGCCACCGCCAGGTTGCCCCCGGCGCTTTCACCGGCCAGGGCCAGCCGCTGAGAATCGCCGTTGAGCGAGCCGGCGTGGGTGGTCACCCAGCGATAGGCCGCCAGGGCGTCATCATGGGCAGCGGGAAACTTGTATTCGGGCGCCTGGCGATAGTCCACCGAGACCACGATGGCATTGGCCTGCTTGGCCAGACCGCGGGCGCCACCGTCGTAAACGTTGCGATCGGCGAACACCCAGCCGCCGCCGTGGAAGTAGAGGATGACCGGGAAGGGACCCTGGCCCTCGGGGGTGTAGATGCGGGCGGGCAGCACGCCGGCGGCGCCATCCACAGCACGGTCGACGCTGGTCACGCCGGGTACCAGGGCCTCAGGCTGGGTGGGACGACCCTCGTCCTGCAAGACACCCTTGACCGCATCGGCGATGGTAGGCTGTTGGCGGGCCTGCTGAGCGGTGAGTTTTTCCACGGCCTTGGGATCGAAGCTGGCGTATTTGTTCAGCACCTTCTGCATGTCGGCATCGGTGCGCGCCATGCTCTTGGCATTGCTGATCGCCTCGGCACCCAGAGAACGTTTTTCCGGATCGCGGGCGCAGCCGGTCAGGGCCAGACCGGCGCCAACCAGAGCGAGGGCGAGGAGGGTGGGTTTGCTACGCAAGACGGATAGCGGCATGGCGGAAATCCTGTGCGAATTCAGAGGGCCTACCTGCAAACCGACATGCTTATCGCGCGAGAGGTTCCGGCGGACCGCTGGCAGGTACCTGGCGATCGGCCTGCTGGGATTGCTGGGTAGCCAGGCCGTCGCCGAGCCGGCGGCCTACTGGCGCTGGCGCAGCAACACCGATGGTCAGGACTTCTGTACCCAGACGCCGCCGGGGCCGGGTTGGGTCCGGATCGCGGGGCCCTTTCGCGATCTGCAGTGTCGCGAGGCGGGCAGTCTGCCCCTGCGCCGCTGGGCCGCGCCGCCGCAACAGTCCCGCTAGTTCGAGGTTTCCGCCGCCTTGAGCAGCGAGGCGCCGAGCTCGCCTTCGTAACGCTGCCACACAGGGCGCATGGCGTCCCGCCAGCGCGCCCGTTGTTCGGGAGTGAGGGTGATGATCTCGCTGCCACCCGCGGCGGCGATGCGCGCCCGATCACGCTGGTTTTCCGCCTCGGATTGCTTTTTCACCTCGAAGGTCACCTGGTCGATGATCTCCTCCAGGGTACTGCGTACGGCGAAGGGCAGGGTGCGCCAGCGATCCGCCTTGACGATCAGCATGTAGTCGAGGGCGCCATGGTTGCTCTCGGTGAAATAGCGCTGCTGCTGGTCGAGACGCTGGCTCCAGTAATTGGACCAGGTGTTCTCGGTGGCATTGACGGTGACCGTGGTGAGCGCCTGCAAGGTCTGGTTGAAGGGCAGCCTGACCGCCGTGGCGCCCAGGGCCTCGAACTGGCTCTGCAGGACGTCGGAGTTCTGGATGCGGAACACCAGTCCCTTGGCATCGCCGGGTTCGCGCAGGGGCTTGCGCGCCGACAGCTGCTTGAGGCCGTTGGGCCAGTAGGCCAGGCCGATGACCCCGGCTGGCTCCAGGCTCTGCAGCAGCTGGCGACCGCTGGGCCGGGCCTGGAAGTGATCGAGGGCCGCACGACTCTCGAACAGGAAGGGCAGGTCGAACAGCTTGAGCTTGGGACTGAGTTCGGTGAGTTTGCTGATCGCCGGCGCCAGGATGTCGACCTTGCCGTCCTGCAGCGCCTGGAGTTCGTTGGCATCGGTAAAGGCCGTGCCGCTGGGCAGCACCTCCACCTGGACCTGCCCGGCGAGACGCTGCGCCACCAGCTGCTGGAACAGCTGAGCACCCTTGCCCTTGGGGGTCTCCGGCGCTACCACATGGGAAAACCTCAGAGTAATGACGTCAGCGTAGCTGGATGTCATGGGCAGGGCGGCGGAGAGCAGGGCGCAAAGGCCCAGGATCGACGACTTCATGGCAGGTCCTGGTGATTTTTCTTGGAATCCTTGTAGGCGTACTTTACCAGTGCGACGTCAGGTCGCAGGGCCTGTGGGAAGGCGTTGGCTGCCGTTTGGCGGATGACCGGGAGAATCGGCGTCGCGCTGGCGTTCTAACGACCACATCCAAGAGAAGGAAGCGCCCATGAATACCGCTCAAACCGTTCGTTTGCCCGATGGCACTACCGTTCCGGCGCTGGGCCAGGGTACCTGGCGCATGGGCGAGAACGCGGATCTGCATCGCCAGGAGGTCAGTGCCCTGCGCCAGGGGCTGGACCTGGGACTCACCCTGATCGACACCGCCGAGATGTATGGCGAAGGCCGCGCCGAGGAACTGGTGGGCGAGGCCATGGCCGGGCGGCGGGACGAGGTCTTCCTGGTGAGCAAGTTCTATCCGAAGAACGCCACCGAAGCCGGCGTACCCCTCGCCTGCGAGCGCAGCCTGAAGCGCCTGGGTACCGATGTCATCGACCTCTATCTGCTGCACTGGCGCGGCCAGGTGCCACTGATCGAGACGGTCATGGCGCTGGAGAAGCTGCGCGACGAAGGCAAGATCCGCCACTGGGGCGTTTCCAACCTCGACACCAGCGACATGCTCGAATTGAACGATGATCGCTGCAGCGCCAATCAGGTCCTCTACAACCTGGAACAGCGCGGTATCGAGCATGACCTGCTGCCCTGGTGCCAGCGTCAGCAGATGCCCCTGATGGCCTATTGTCCGCTGGGGCAGGGCGGGGATCTGCTGCGCCACCCGGCCCTGGCTACCCTGGCCGAACGGCATCAGGCCACCCCGGCGCAGATCGCCCTGGCCTGGGTGCTGCGTCAGCCGGGTGTGATCGCCATTCCCAAGGCCGGCGATGCCGGACATCTGGAAGAGAATGCGCGGGCCCTGGATCTGCGCCTGAGCGAAGAGGACTTCGCCCTGCTCGACGGCGCCTTTCCGCCGCCGCAAGCCAAGAGTCCGCTGGCGATCATCTAGCCGCCGCGAATCAACCGGCGCAGGGGGAAACGACTGGGGTGGCAGGCCTCGGCCACCTGCCGCGCCACCGGCAGGGGCTCGTCTTCCAGCCACGCCGCCAGCAGTTCGGCGGCCAGCGGGGTGGTGACCAGGCCACGGGAGCCGTGCGCCAGATTGACATAGAGTCCCTCGCGCCAGGGCGCAGGCTGCTCGGGTACCTGGCGGGCGTCGTAGGCCAGTGCCTGGTAGCGCTGGGCGAAGAGGTCTTCGTCCACCACCGGGCCGACCAGGGGCAGGTAATCCGGCGAGGTACAGCGGAAAGCCACGCGACCTTCCAGTTTCTCGGCTGCATAGCCTGCCGCTAACGCGGGTGACAATTCGGCGAGCAGGTGCAGGTTGCTCTGGTGTTCCACCTGGCTGGGTTCGGTGTCGCTCCGGTCGAACACGAAGCTGGCGCCCAGGCAGTGCCGACCTTCCCGCGCCGGGGCGAGATAGCCTTCGCCGCAGACCACGGTGGCCAGCGCCTGGCTATCCGGGGTTTCCGGCAGCGCGGACAGCTGTCCGCGGATCGCCTTCAGCGGCAGGCCGGGCAGCAGCGTTCGGGCCTGGGCGGCGCTGGCCACCACGACCACCGCCGCCGTCAGCGGCTCGCCCTGGGTGCTGGCCTGCCAGCCGTGCTCGGTCTGCTGGAGGGCGGTCACCTCGGTATGGGTGACCAGCTCGATATTCGGATGGGCCAGCCAGTGCGCGCACAGCGCCGGCGGATGCACCCAGCCTCCTTCCGGAAAGAACAGGCCCCCCGCCGTGAGACCGATTCCGGCCCTGTCGCTGGCGGCGTCGCTGTCCAGGGGCTGCAGCAGATCGGCGGGGAAGTGCGCGGCCAGTTGCGCCTGCCGCTGGGCGTCCTTGTCCGTCAGCGCCAGTTGCAGCACCCCGCAGGGTGACCAGGTCGCGCCCGTCGGCAGGGCCTGCAATTGGCGCAGGGTCAGGCCGAAGCCATCGAGGATCAGCCGACTGAGCGGGGTGTCATGGGCCGACAGCTTGAGATAGAGCACGCCCTGGGGATTGCCGGAGGCCTCCTGGGCGGGCGCCCCATGGCGCTCGACGACCCGGACCTGCCAGCCGCGGCGGGCCAGGCTGGCGGCGGTGGCGCAACCGGCCAGGCCGGCGCCTATGACCAAGGCCGTGCGCGGGCCCTGGGGGCGCGGTGGGCGGGCATACCAGGGCACGAAGGCAGGGGCGACGGGGCGTTCCAGCTTGCCGGCCAGCATTTCCCGCTTGTGGCCGAAGCCAGGCACCTTGGCCATGGCGAAGCCGGCCTCGTTCAGGCCGCGGCGGACGAAGCCGGCGCAGGTAAAGGTCGCCAGGGTGGTGCCGGCATGGGACAGCCGCGCCAGTTCGGCGAACAGCGCGGGCGTCCACATCTCGGGGTTCTTGGCCGGGGCGAAGCCGTCCAGGAACCAGGCATCGCAACGGGCATCCAGTTCGGGCAGGCGCTCCAGCACATCGCCGACCAGCAGGGTCAGGGTGATGCGCCCGTCGCCCAGGATCAGCCGCTGGAAGCCTGGATGGATCGCCTGGTACTGCCGCTGCAGCGCCGCGCTATAGGGGGCCAGTTCCGGCCAGAGACTCAGCGCCTGGGCGAGATCGGCGGCGGTCAGCGGAAAGCGTTCGACGCTGACGAAATGCAGGCGCGCTTCCTGTGGTGCCAGGGCGTCGAAGAGTTGCCAGGCGCAGAGGAAGTTGAGGCCGGTGCCGAAACCCGTCTCGCCGATGGTGAAGACCTCTCCCGGCGCCAGCGCGGCGAAGCGTTCGGCCAGGCGATTCTGCTGCAGGAAGACATAGCGCGTCTCTTCCAGACCGCTGGCGCGGGAAAAATAGATGTCGCCATAGGTGCGGGAGAGGGGTTGCCCGGAGGCATCCCAGTCGAGCTGGGCGTGCTGGAAATCGGTCATGAGCGGCGCGGCCTGGGATTCAGGGCGCGCAGTCTAAAGGATCGAGCGCAGGCGGTCAGACGTTGCTGACGGATTGGCGCATCAGGCCCTGAGAGGTCTGCAGCCGCTCGACGTAGCGATCGATCTGGTTGAGGGCTTCTTCGCGGCTGAAGAAGGGGCCTTCCAGGGTGCCCTCGCGGGTGGTGAAGAAAAACTGACCGTTGACTACGCTGACGCGCTCGCTACGGAAATGGGTGCTGGCACCGGGGTCGTCATTACGTTTGCCTAACATGAGAATCTCCTCCTCGTCTTGCCAACAGACCATGGCGAGCGCTGCGGGTTGCCCCGCTCGGCCAAATGGCGGTCCGTCGATCTTCCTTAGGTGTAGCACCCTAGCGGCCGCTGCGCCTGGGTGGAAAAAGCGCGACGAAATTGTGAGGGGCATCACGCAGCACAGGGCGTAGCCGCCGGACGATGGCCCTGGACGGGTCGTCTTTCGCGTTATAACCACAGCGTGATCCGATCTTTCCCGCCCGCTCTGGTGGGCGGCATAGTGCCGCTATCCCTACCTGCATCAGGAGAACTGCCAATGACCATCCGTCTGGGCGACATCGCCCCCGATTTCGAACAGGATTCCAGCCTGGGTCGCATCCGCTTCCACGAGTGGCTGGGCGACAGCTGGGGCGTGCTCTTCTCCCATCCGGCCGACTTCACCCCGGTCTGCACCACCGAACTGGGCCTCACCGCCAAGCTCAAGGACGAATTCGCCAAGCGCGACGTCAAGGTGATCGCCCTCTCGGTGGACGGCCTGGAATCGCACCAGGGCTGGATCAAGGACATCGAGGAAACCCAGGCGACCGCCGTGGGCTTTCCGATCCTGGCCGACGCCGATCGCAGTGTCTCGACCCTCTACGACATGATCCACCCCAATGCCAACGACACCCTCACGGTGCGCTCGCTGTTCGTCATCGATCCGCAAAAGAAGGTGCGGCTGTCGATCACCTATCCGGCCAGCACCGGACGCAATTTCGACGAGATCCTGCGGGTGATTGATTCCCTGCAGCTCACCGACAATCACAAGGTGGCGACCCCGGGCAACTGGAAGGATGGCGATGACGTGGTCATCGTGCCGTCGCTCAAGGACGAAGAAGAACTCAAGCGCCGTTTCCCCAAGGGCTACACCGCGGTGAAGCCCTATCTGCGCCTGACCCCGCAGCCCAATCGCTGACACCTGCGGTGACAAGAAAACCCCGGCTCCGGCCGGGGTTTTTGTTTTCTGGTTATAACCAAGTGCCTAAAGGATATTTTTAGGGAATAAGCACCCCTTGCTAAGGTCCGCTCATTCCTTTTCGAGCGGCGCGACACCGCTCCTTTTTATCCTGGAGGCGGCGATGCAGGTGGTGACTTTGGCGGGCAGTCCGGGAGCGCGGTCGCGCTCCACCGGCGTGCTGGATCTGGCAGCGAACTGGCTGCAGGCGCGTGGCGTGGAACTGTCGCGCTGGCGTATCCAGGACTTTCCCGCCGCCGACCTCATCGGCGCTCGTTTCGACAGTCCGCCGGTGGTGGAACTGATCGCCCAGTTGCAGGCCGCCGATGGCCTGGTGATCGCCACCCCGGTGTACAAGGCCTCCCTGGCCGGCGCCCTCAAGACCCTGCTGGACCTGCTGCCCGAACGCGCCCTGACCCATAAGGTGGTGCTGCCCCTGGCCACCGCCGGTTCCAGCGGTCATCTGCTGGCCATCGACTACGCGCTGAAGCCGGTGCTCTCGGCGCTCAAGGCCCAGGAAATCCTCAATGGCGTCTTCGCCGATGACAGCCAGGTCAGCTACACCGAGACCGGCGTCGCCCTGACCCCGGCGCTGGAGCAGCGCCTGCACGAATCCCTCGAACAATTCCACGCGGCCCTGGTGCGGCGTCCCCAACCCCTGACCCCCGAGCTGCTGGCCGATCGCATCGGTCAGGCGCGCTGGGGCATCTGACCAGGAGCGTTAGTCATGCAGTTCTCCTTCACCCGTTCGCTGCTCGCCGTTTCCCTGCTGACCCTGGCCGCCGGCCTGGCCCAGGCGGAAGAGACGGTGCGCATCGGCTATCAGAAGTACGGCACCCTGATCACCTTGAAGGCCCGCGGCACCCTGGAGCAGCGCCTGGCCAAGGACGGCGTCAAGGTGCAGTGGACCGAATTTCCCGGCGGCCCGCAGCTGCTGGAAGGCCTCAACGTCGGCAGCATCGACTTCGGCGTGACCGGGGAGACGCCGCCGGTGTTCGCCCAGGCCGCCGGCGCCGATCTGGTCTATGTGGCCCACGAACCGCCAGCGCCCACCAGCGAAGCCATCCTGGTGCCCAAGGATTCGGCCATCCAGTCGCTGGCCGATCTCAGGGGCAAGAAGATCGCCCTGAACAAGGGCTCCAACGTCCACTACCTGCTGGTGCAGGCACTGGCCAAGGCCGGTATCCCCTACCAGGACATCCAGCCGGTCTACCTGCCGCCCGCCGATGCCCGCGCCGCCTTCGAGCGCGGCGCGGTGGATGCCTGGGTGATCTGGGATCCCTATCAGGCCGCCGCCGAGACCCAGTTGCAGGCGCGCACCCTGACCGATGCCACCGGCCTCGCCGACAACCACCAGTTCTATCTGGCCACCCGCAGCTTCGCCAAGGCCCATCCCGAACAGGTTGGCGCCATCGTCGACGAGGTGCGCTCGGTGGGCGAGTGGGCCAAGGCCCACCCCGATCAGGTCGCCGCCCAGGTGGCGCCGCTGCTGAACCTGCCGCTGGACACCGCCGAACGGGTGGTCAAGCGCCAGGGCTATGGCGCCCGCTTCATCAGTCCCGAGGTGGCGGCGCAGCAGCAGAAGATCGCCGACGCCTTCACCGCCCTCAAGTTGATTCCCAAGCCGCTGGTCATCCGCGACGTGGTGTGGACCCCGCCCGCCAGTCTGCAGACCGCTGCCGCCAAACCCTGAATTCGCCTGCTGGAGAAAGTCCCCATGAGTCTCGATATCTTCTGGTTCCTGCCGACCCACGGCGATGGCCACTACCTGGGTACCGCCGAAGGCGCCCGCGCCGTCGACCACGGCTACCTGACCCAGGTCGCCCAGGCCGCCGATCGCCTGGGTTTCGGCGGGGTGCTGATCCCCACCGGTCGCAGTTGCGAGGATTCCTGGCTGGTGGCCGCCTCGCTGATCCCGGTCACCCAGAAACTCAAGTTCCTGGTGGCCCTGCGCCCGGGGATCATCTCGCCCACCGTGGCGGCGCGGCAGGCGGCCACCCTGGATCGCCTGTCCGGCGGCCGGGCGCTGTTCAACCTGGTCACCGGCGGCGATCCCGACGAGCTGGCCGGTGACGGCCTGCACCTGTCCCACAGCGAAAGATACGAAGCCTCGGTGGAATTCACCCGCATCTGGCGTCGCGTGCTGGAAGGCGAGACGGTGGACTACGACGGCAAGCACATCCAGGTGAAGGGCGCCAAGCTGCTCTATCCGCCGCTGCAGCAACCGCGCCCGCCGCTGTACTTTGGCGGCTCCTCCGATGCCGCCCAGGACCTGGCCGCCGAGCAGGTGGAGCTGTACCTGACCTGGGGCGAGCCCCTGGACGCGGTGCGCGAGAAGATCGAGGCGGTCAGGGCCAAGGCCGCCGCCCAGGGCCGCACGGTGCGCTTCGGCATCCGCCTGCACGTGATCGTCCGCGAGACCAATGAAGAGGCCTGGAAGGCCGCCGACCGCCTGATCGCCAACCTGGACGATGCCACCATCGAAAAGGCCCAGGCCGCCTTCGCCCGCTTCGACTCGGTCGGCCAGCAGCGCATGGCCGCGCTGCACGGGGGCCGCCGCGACAACCTGGAGATCGCCCCCAACCTCTGGGCCGGTGTCGGCCTGGTGCGGGGCGGCGCCGGGACCGCGCTGGTCGGCGACGGTCCCACCGTGGCCGCGCGGGTCAAGGAATACGCCGCCCTGGGCATCGATACCTTCATCTTCTCCGGCTATCCGCACCTGGAAGAGTCCTACCGGGTGGCCGAACTGCTGTTCCCGCACCTGCCGGTCAAGCGGCCGACCCAGGTGGAGGGCGCCAACTACGTGAGTCCCTTCGGCGAGATGGTGGCCAACGACATCCTGCCGCAGAAAGCGGCGCAGAGCTGAGGGGGCGGGCATGAGCAGTACGACCGAACGTCAACTCCAGCGCCTGGCGCCCTGGGTGGTACCGGTGGCCCTGATCGTCGCCTGGCAGCTGTCGGTGAGCAGCGGCCTGCTGTCCAGCCGCATCCTGCCGTCACCGGCGGCGGTGCTGGAAGCGGGCTGGAGCCTGGTCAAGAGCGGTGAGCTCTGGCAACACCTGGCCATCAGCGGCTGGCGTGCCGGTATCGGCTTCGCCATCGGTGGCAGCATCGGCCTGGCGCTGGGCTTCATCACCGGGCTGTCGAAATGGGGCGAGCGCCTGCTCGACAGCACCCTGCAGATGGTGCGCAACGTGCCGCACCTGGCGCTGATCCCGCTGGTGATCCTCTGGTTCGGCATCGACGAGTCGGCCAAGTTGTTCCTGGTGGCCCTGGGGGTGTTCTTCCCGATCTACCTCAACACCTACCACGGCATCCGCAACGTCGATCCGGCGCTGGTGGAGATGGCCCGCAGCTACGGCCTCTCCGGGGCGCGGCTGTTCTGGCACGTGGTACTGCCGGGCGCCTTGCCGGCCATCCTGGTGGGGGTGCGTTTCGCCCTCGGCCTGATGTGGCTGACGCTGATCGTCGCCGAGACCATTTCCGCCAGCTCCGGCATCGGCTACCTGGCGATGAACGCCCGGGAATTCCTGCAAACCGACATCGTGGTGCTGGCCATCCTGCTCTATGCCGTCCTCGGCAAGCTGGCGGATCTCGCCGCCCGCGGCCTGGAACGCGCCTGGCTGCGCTGGCACCCGGCCTATCAGAAGGGAGCCCACGCATGACCAGTCTGCAAGCCGTTCCGCCGCTGGCACGGGGCATCGCCCTGAAGCTGCAACAGGTGGTCAAGACCTTTGGCGAGCGCACCGTGCTCCATGGGATCGATCTGGGGATCCCGGCCGGTCAGTTCGTCGCCGTGGTGGGCCGCAGTGGCTGCGGCAAGAGCACCCTGCTGCGCCTGGTGGCCGGACTCGACCGCGCCAGTGGCGGCACCCTGCTGGGGCAGGACGAACCCCTGGCGGCGCACCGCGAAGACACCCGGCTGATGTTCCAGGACGCGCGCCTGCTGCCCTGGAAACGCATCATCGACAACGTCGGCCTGGGCCTCAAGGGCGACTGGAAGCCCAAGGCGCTGGAAGCCCTGGAGGCGGTCGGCCTGGCCGATCGCGCCCAGGAATGGCCCTCGGCGCTGTCCGGCGGCCAGAAGCAGCGCGTGGCCCTGGCCCGCGCCCTGATCCACCAGCCGCGCCTGCTGCTGCTCGACGAGCCGCTGGGCGCCTTGGATGCCCTGACCCGCATCGAGATGCAGCAACTCATCGAGGGCCTCTGGCAGCGCCACGGCTTCACCGTGCTGCTGGTGACCCACGACGTGGGCGAGGCGGTGGCCCTGGCCGATCGCGTGGTGCTCATCGAAGACGGCCACGTCGGCCTGGATCTCGACGTCAACCTGGCGCGCCCCCGGGCCGCCGGCGATGCCCAACTGGCCCGCCTGGAAGCCGAGGTACTGGCCCGGGTGCTGCAGCAGCCGCTCAACCCCGATCTACCCGAGATCGTGCAACCCCTGCCCACGCAACTGCGCTGGGCCTACTGATTGATCACCCGAGGAGTTCTGCCATGACCATCAAGGCCATCAACGTTCGTAACCAGTTCAAGGGCACCATCAAGGAAATCATCGAGGGCTCGGTGCTTTCCGAGATCGACGTCCAGACCGCCGCCGGCATCGTCACCTCCGTCATCACCACCCGCTCGGTCAAGGAGCTGGAACTCCAGGTGGGCAGCGAGGTGATCGCCTTCGTCAAATCCACCGAGGTGTCCATCGCCAAGCTGTGAGGCGGCCCTGCTGGTGAGGAAACCCGCCCTGGTGGCGGGTTTTTTGTTGGGGCCTGGTGTTGTGCATCCGCGTCACTGCCACGATTCTGCAACCTGGGTCGGTTCCAATGCCGCTTTTGCCTGGAGGAATGCGGGTGCGGCGACAAAGGGGCGTGGCCCTGCTGATGGCGCTCTGGGCGCTGGCCCTGGTGGCGGCCTTGTTGCCGGTGCTGCTGGCCGAAGGGCGGGCCGAACTGCAGCGGGCGCGGTTGCTGGAGCACGAGACCCTGGCGCGGGCGCTGGCGGCGGGCGCCGAGCAGGTAGTCACCCAGGGCCTGATACAGGCCGGGGCCCGCCAGCGTCCCGAGTTCTGGCAGAGCCTGAGGGGGGAGGTGCTGGCCTATGAGGTGGAGGGGGCCCAGGTCCGTGTCCAGCTGCGCGATCTGCACGGCTGCTTCAACGTCAACGCCCTGGCCGGCCCGGAGCGGGACCTGGCGTTGCGGCAGCTGAAGCAGCTGCTGGCGCACCGTCCGGGCGGCCTGGGCGAGCCCGGACTGACGGCTGCGGCCTTTGCCGAGCGCCTCGCCGACTGGGTCGATGCCGACGGCGAGACCCGTGAATTCGGTCTGGAGAGTGCCGAGGCCCTGCGGCTGGCGCCGCCGCTGCTGGTGCCCAATCTGCCGCTGGCCGAGATCGGCGAACTGGATCGGCTGGAGCCGGCGCGCCCTGGTCGGCATCTGCACCTGCGTGAACTCTGTGCCCTGCCGGAAACCTCCGGCTGGCGCCTCAATGCCAATGCCCTGGGGCTGGGTCAGCTGGCGCTGCTGGAGGCGCTGTTTCTCGATGAGGTGCCGCGCGAGACGCTGCAACTGCTGATCACCGCGCGGCCCGCCCAGGGCTATGCCACGGTCGAGAGCCTGCGCGAAGCGCTGCCGGGGGTGGGGGAGGAGACCTTCAGCCTGCTGACCCAGCGGCTGATCCTCAACAGCGGCGACTTCCTGCTCGGGGTCGAGGTGAGTCGCGACAGCCAGGTCTTTCGTCAGGTGCGGCAGCTGGCGGCCCAGGGCGTGAGTCGCTGGCATGCCGCGGTGCCGGCGCAACGGGTGCGCTGGCTGGCGACACGGGACACCACGCTGTGGGTACCAGGCCCGGGTGGGGCGGAGGTGTTGCAGTAGCCTTGCGGTCCGGGCCGTAGCGTGGAAAACGGCGCAGCCTTTTCCACAGGTGACTTCGTAGCGCGGAGCATGCCCTCACCCCAACCCTCTCCCAGGGGGAGAGGGGGTTGTCGGAGCAGGTGATCCGCTCCATCAACGCTTGAACCGTAGCGTGGAAAACGGCGCAGCCTTTTCCACAGGTGAATCCGTCGCGCGGGGATGCCCTCACCCCAGCCCTCTCCCAGAGGGAGAGGGGGTTGTCAGAGCAGGTGATCCGCTCCATCAAAGCCAGAGCCGTAGCGTGGAAAACGGAGCAGCCTTTTCCACAGGTGGCTCCGATGCGCGGGGCATGCCCTCAGCCCAACCCTCTCCCAGGGGGAGAGGGGGTTGTCAGAGCAGGTGATCCGCTCCATCAAAGCCAGAGCCGTAGCGTGGAAAACGGCGCAGCCTTTTCCACAGGTGGCTCCGATGCGCGGGGCATGCCCTCACCCCAACCCTCTCCCAGGGGGAGAGGGGGCTGTCGGAGCAGGTGATCCGCTCCATCAACGCCAGAGCCGTAGCGTAGAAAACGCTGCGCGGCTCCCTGCTCGACGGGAAGGATCTCAAAGCCGCCGGAAGGCAAAAGGCTCCCGCGGTCGTCGCCAACCGGGGGAGCCTGGCTCTCGCCGACGCGATCAGACGCCGATGGGGCCGCCGTCGAGCTTCTGGATCACCACTGTGGAGGCGCGGGGACGCACCTTGGTGCCGGCCGGGGTGGCGTCGGTGGCGACTTCGCTGAACGGCCAGTTGTCCGGGTGCTGGACGTTGATGAACATGGTCGTCAGGTCCGGGGTCCAGGTGATGCCGGTGATCTCGCAGCCATTGGGTCCGACCAGGAAGCGGCGCAGCGCGGTCTGGTTGGTGGCGGAAATGGCGACCTGCTTGCCGCTGCCATCCACCACCTGGGCCGGGATGACCGCCAGCAACTGGTCGTTGGTGTACTCGGCTACGGCGTTGTCGCTGTTGTCGGTCTCGATCCAGAGGATGCCGCGGCTGTCGAAGGCCAGGCCGTCGGGGCTGGCGAACTGGTTGAGTTCGGTCAGGCCCGAGCGGTTGATGTCGGGGGCCGCACCGGCGTCCGAGCCGAAGACGAAGATGTCCCAGGTGAAGTCGGTCTGGTTGCTGTTGTCCTTCCAGCGCACGATGTGGCCGTTGACGTTGGGCACCCGCGGGTTGGCGGCATTGGCCGAGGTGCGTGCCGAGTTGTTGGTGAGGGTGACGTAGACCTCGCCGGTGAAGGGGTTGACCGTGGTCCACTCCGGGCGGTCCATCGGGGTCGCGCCCACGGCGTCGGCGGCGCCGCGGGTGTTGAGGATGATGCCGGCCAGGTCGCCGTAGAGGGCGCCCAGGGTACGGCCATCCTTGGTCGGCGCATTGACCGTCAGCGGCAGCCACTTGCCGTTGCCGCCGTCATCGAAGCGGGCGACGTAGAGGGTGCCGTTGTCCAGGTACTTGGCGCCGATGGCCAGGCGATTGGCCGAGTTGGCGTCGGCCGGATCCCAGGCGGCGGCGGAAACGAACTTGTAGATGTATTCGTTGCGCGAGTCGTCGCCCATGTAGAACGCCAGCGGCTGGCCGGCGACCGGGATGCCGTAGGCCGAGCCCTCGTGGCGGAAGCGACCCATGGCGGTGCGCTTGGTGGCCGGCGCGGCGCTGTTGTAGGGGTCGATCTCGACAATGTAGCCGTAGCCGCTGGCTTCGTTGCGGAAGTCCTGGGTCGCGCTGGCGCCGGTGGGGGTCAGGTCGAAGCGGCGGAATTCGTTGTCCACCTCGCTGGCGTCACCCGCCGGCGTCTCCCAGCCGTAGTTGCTCTTGTTGGTGATGCCGATGCGCTTCTGGTCGACCGGCAGGGTGCCCTTGTTGACGAAGATGCCCGGCCAGTTCTCCTCGCAGGTGAGGTAGGTGCCCCAGGGGGTGAAGCCGTTGCCGCAGTTGTTGTTGGTGCCGCGGGTGCGGGTGCCGTCGGGGGAGTAGGGGGTGACCAGATTGGCGTTGCCGCGCAGCGGACCGGCGATTTCCATGGGCGTGGCGCTGGTGAAGCGGCGATTCAGCGCGTCGTTGGTGACCACCTGCCAGATGCCGTTGACCTTGCGGATGCGGATCACCGCCGCGCCATGGGCATTGATCTCCTTGCGCACTTCCTCGGCCGGACGCTTGCCGTTGGTGGTGGTCGGGCCGTTGGGGTGCAGCACCTTCTGGTCGATGTATTCGTAGTTGATGGCCAGCAGGCCGTCGCTGCTGGAGTTGTTCAGCGGGAAGAAGTGCATGCCGTCGTGGTGCATGCCGGCGGCATTGGCCTGGTCGGTGGAGGTGTTGCTGCCGTCGCTGCGCCAGGCGTTGGCCAGGTTGTTCAGCGGGGTGCCCCAGGGCGCCAGGGTGCGGGCGCTGTAGCCAGAGGCCAGGACGATGGCGTCGAGTCGGGCGCCGCGGATGGATTCGAAGCCAAGCTTGAGCTGCGGCGCCGGGGCCGGCTGGCTGGGGGCCGGATCGTCGTGCGAGCCGCCACCGCCGTCGAAGCAGGCGGTCAGGCCACCGCCGGCGATCATGGCGATGGCGGCACCCAGACCGCCCTTCATGACACTGCGGCGCGACAGATAACGGTCGACGACGGCATCCAGCGGTTCGTTGCCGCTTTCGTTGCGGTTACGGTCGTCGCTCGTGAAAGTGCTCATGCGCAAAGCTTCCTTGGTTGATCACGGGAGCCGGCGACTTTAGGAAGCCTCTGTGATGGTCTGGTGACTGAAAGGTTACAGCCGGTCATTTCCCGGCAGTCGCGCTGTAACAGTTTGTAACCTGCTGTTTTGTCATGAATTTGTAGCTTTTCGCCGCCTAGGATGCCGCCCTCATTTAAGCGCGTAAGGCAGACATCGGATGGGCAACTGGGCACGACGCCAGGTCTTGGGTTGGCTCGCGGCGGGCGCCACGGCACCCCTGCTGGGTGGCTGTGCCCGGGGTTTTTCCGCCAGTCCGGCGGACACCGATCTGCAGCTGCTCTATGTCGCCGACACCCTGGATGCCCGCGAACCCGGCTGGCCGGTGGTGCCGCGGGTGCGGCTCGGGCCGGCCGGGCGGATCGGCGCCGCGCCCTGGCGTACCGGCGCCGACGCGGCTCGTCTCGCTCCCGCGCTGGCACCGCTGCTGGATGCCGGGCGTGGCGACGGCCAGCGCTATGGTGGCTATGCCGCCCTGGCCTGCCAGCTGACCCAGTTGCGCACCCGCCAGGGCGCGATCCGTAGCCTGACCCTGGAAAACGGCCAGTGCTGGAACGGCAGCGGCCTGACCCAGCTGACCCGCGGCGAGGCCGGGGTCGAGGGCAGCCAGTTGCTGGGCAGCGAGGTCCGCGTCAGCAGCGACGAACGCCTGCTCTGGCCCGAGCGCAGCGCCGCCCTCTATCGCCGTTATGGTCGCCCGGTGCTGGGCGCCACCCTTACCGAAGAACAGCGCACCACCCTGGGCGTCGCCCCCTTCACCCTGATCGAGCGCGACGGGGTGCGCATCGCCCTGGTCGGCGTGACCGATCCCTATGCCAGCGACCAGCAGGCGCCGCTGGCCAACTGGTATGCCCGGCTGCGTCCGGTGCTGGCCGAAGCCCGGGGCAAGGCCGATCTGCTGGTGGTGCTGGCCGATGTCGGCAGCGGGCCGGGCCTTTGGCTGGCCGAGCGGCTGGAGGAAGCGGACCTGCTGCTCTGCGCCCGCGGCCAGGATCTCTGGCCGGAACTGATCCCGGTGATGCGCGGCAGCGGGCGTCCGCTGCCGGTGTGCCTGCCGGGTTGCCGCGGCGTCGGTATCTTCGAGATCCGCTGCCGGGGCGGTCGCGACGGCTGGCGCCTGGACGCCGTCTTCCATCCGGTGCAGGCCGAGCGCGTCCCCGATCGAGCCCTGCTGGAACATTATCAGCGGCAACTGGCGCAGGCCCGGGCGCCCCATGCCGGCTGGCTCGACCAGCGCCTGGCACGGGCGCCGGTGGACCTCTGGCGCCGCGACCTGCTCGGCGGCAGCTGGGACGCCCTGATCGCCGCGGCCCTGGGCGGTGGCGATGCGCAGCCGGTGCTGCTGCCCGGGCTGAGATATGACCTGCCCCTGCGGCGGGGCGACTGGATCACCCGCGAGCACCTGATCGCCCTCTGTGGCGGCCACGAGGCCACGGTGCTGGATCTGCCCACCTCGGCGGACGGCCTGCGCACGCTTCTGGAAGAGGCCGCCGACAACCGCTTCGGCGAACCCCTGCTGCTGGACAACAGCCAGGATCTGCCGCGGCTGCTGGGCGTTCAGTGGACCTGCCGCTACGGCGCGCCGCGCGGCCAGCGCATCGGACCGCTGCAGGCACCCCTGGGCGCTTCCTTTACCTGTCGCACCTTTGCCCTGGGGCGTGAACTCGGCACCGGCGAGGCGCTGTGGCAGCGCCTCGAAGCCTATCTGCGCGCCCGGCCCGCCGACTGGGGCCTGGTACCCCTGGCGCCGCCACGCCTGGAGTTCGTCGAGGGTCATCCGGGCTGGCATCCGCTGGCTGCCTTGCGCCGCCGTCTGGAGTCGCTGGCCTGATGGCGCGCCTGCTCATCCATCCCCTGGCGCTGCGGCTGCTGACCCTGCTGTGGCTGGGCATCGCCGCCTGGCTGGCGGCCCGGGTGGTCTGCGACCTGCGCCTGCTGTGGCTGCCGACGCCCGCGCCCAGCGCCCAGGTCGAGGCGGCACCGGCGGCCGATCTGCTTGACGGCCATTGGCGCGCCGCCAGCCAGGCCGCACCCAGCAGCCTGCCGATCCAGTGGGTCGGGGCGATCAAGGCGGTGCCCATCGACGGCTCGGTGGTGGTGCTGCGCCACGGCGATCGCCAGCTGTCCCTGGTGCTGGGCGACAGCCTGGCGCCCGGTCTGGTGCTGACCGCCATCGACGCCCAGGGCCTGGTCTTTACCCGCGGCGATCGCGAAGAGCGGTTGCCCTGGCCGGCGCCGCGCGAACTCGTCGGGCTCGCCGCCAGCGGTACGGCCAAGCCGGCGCCGGTCAAGGCCGCGCCCCTGCCGAGCGCGGAGGAGGGTGACCTGGCCACTCTGCTCAGGCGCATTCGCGCCACCCCGGTGCGCGAGCATGGCGAGCTGACCGGCTACCGCCTGCAACCCGGCGCCGAACCGGCCTTCTTCAGTGGCCTGGGCCTGGAGCCCGGCGACGTCCTGCGCCGGGTGGACGCCGTCCCCGTGGCCGATACCCGGGCGCTCCTGCAACGCCTGCCGCACTGGCGCGCCACCGGCGCCCTGACCCTGGAACTGGAACGTCAGGGCCGCGCCCTGGCCCTACCCGTGAGACTGTCCCTGTGAAGAAACGCAGCTATTGCGGCCTGCTCCTCGCCTTCTGGCTGCTCGGCGCCCAGGCCGAACAACGCTTTGAGGTCAACTTCGAGAACACCGAGATCGATCTGTTCATCGAAAGCGTCGGGCGCATCACTGGCACCAACTTCGTCATCGACCCCCGGGTGCGCGGCACCCTGACGGTGCGCAGCGCCCAGCCCCTGGCCGCCGACGATGTCTATGCCCTGGCCCTGGCCCAGTTGCGCGCCAACGGCTACGCCGCGGTGGAGCTGGACGACGGCAGCGTGAAGATCCTGCCCGATCAGGCGGCGCGCACCGAACCGCTGCCGGTGGAGCTGGATGACGGCGCCCCGGCCAAGGCTGGGGCCGGCGATACCGTGGCGACCCGGGTGTTCGCCGTGCGCGGTGGCAATCTCGAACAGCTGCTGGGCATCGTCCGTCCGCTGATGGACGCTCGGGTCGGGGTGGCCACGCCCTATCCGGCCAGCAACCTGCTGGTGGTGACCGACTGGCGCAGCAACCTCAGTCGCATCGGCCAGTTGCTGACGCGGCTGGATCGCGGTCGCGACGAGCCGGTGGAGATGATCACCCTGCGCCATGCCCAGGCGCGCGACACCGCGCCGCTGGTGGAGCGGCTGCTGGCCAGTCGCGGCCAGGCCGGTGGTGGTGTCCAGGTGCTGGCGGACGCCCGCAGCAATGCCCTCATGGTGCGCGGCGACGAGGTCGTGCGCCGCCAGGTGCGCCGGCTGGTGGCCGAACTGGACGTCTCCCGCGATGCCGCCAGCGACACCGAGGTGGTCTATCTGCACCACGCCAAGGCCGGCGAGGTGGTCAAGGTGCTGCGCGGCCTGAGCGGGGAGGTCACCCAGGAAGCACGGGTGGAGATTCCCGCGGCGCCCGCCCCTGGTAATACCACCCCTGCGGAAGGTGGAGCGGAAGGGGAAGCCCCGCTGCCTAAGGGCGGCGGGACGCTGGCGCCGGGGGCGCCCGGTATTCGTCTGGAAGCGGACCTGGGGACCAACTCCATCGTGCTGATCGGTCCGCCACGGGAGCTCGCCGGCTACAAGCGCATCATCAGCCAGCTGGATATCCGCCGCGCCCAGGTGGTGGTGGAGGCCATCATCGCCGAGATCACCGACACCAAGGCCAACCAGCTGGGTGTCCAGTGGCTGTTTCTCGACCGCAACGGCAACCTGCCGGCGGGCAGCGTCAACTTCACCAACGGCACGCCCATCAACGGCATCGCCGCCGCCGCGGCCAACCAGGACACTACCGCCCTGGGCAGTCTGCTGTCGGGCATGCAGGGCATCTCCGCCGGGGTCGGGCGCATCGGCGGCAGCGGCTTGAATTTCGTTACCCTGCTGCAGGCCATGCGCAGCGAGAGTGGTTTCAACCTGCTGTCGACGCCGACGCTGCTGACTCTGGACAACGCCGAGGCCTCGATCATGGTCGGCCAGGAGGTGCCCTTCGTCACCGGTTCGGTCACCAGCAACAACGCCAACCCCTACCAGACCATCGAGCGCCGCGAGGTGGGGGTCAAGCTGCGCCTCAAGCCGCAGATCAACGAAGGCGACACGGTGCGCATGGAGATCGTCCAGGAGGTCTCGTCGCTGGCCGACAACGTGCGCGCCAGCGACGTGGTTACCAACAAGCGCGAGATCAAGACCACGGTGATGGTCGAGGACAACGGCCTCATCGTCCTCGGCGGCCTGATCAGCAACGAAGGCAACGACAGCGACCAGCGGGTGCCGCTGCTGGGCGACGTGCCGGTGCTGGGCAATCTGTTCAAGTCGCGTACCCGCTCCAGCACCAAGCAGAATCTGGTGGTGTTCATCCGTCCGCGCATCCTGCGTGATCCGGCGCTGGTGCAGCAGATCAGCGAAGACAAGTATCGCGGCATGCGCGCCGCCGCTCCGGCCGCGGCCCTGCCGGCCACCCCGCCGGGCAGTCGCGGCGCGCCCACCCTGCAGAGTCTCTATCCCTCGGCGCGGGCGCGCCTGGACGGCCTCTGATGACAGCGACGCTGCCTTATCGCCTGGCGCGCCAGGCCGGTATCGCCCTGGCCGCCGCGCCCGACGGCTATCGGCTGCTGTGCCGTACGGATGCCGACCTGGCCCTTCTGCAGGAAGTACAGCGTCGCCATGGTCCCCCCCTGGGCTGTGACTGGCTGCCCCGCGAGGTCTTCGAGCAGCGCCTGGGGCCGCTCTACGAAGCCGGCCAGGCCACGACCGAAGCCCTGGTGGAAGGCCTGGGCGAGACCGTCGACCTGGCCGGGCTGATGGAGGAGTTGCCGCGGGTCGAGGACCTGCTCGACAGCGCCGGCGAGGCACCGGTGATCCGCCTGATCAACGCCCTGTTCGCCGAGGCCCTGCGCCTGGACGCCTCCGACCTGCACGTGGAGACCTTCGAGCAGGCACTGGTGGTGCGGGTGCGGGTGGATGGGGTGCTGCGCGAATTGCTGCGCCCGCCGCGGGCCCTGTCGGCCATGCTGGTATCGCGGATCAAGGTCATGGCGCGGCTGGACATCGCCGAGAAGCGCCAGCCCCAGGACGGCCGCATCACCCTGAGGGCCAGCGGCCGGGACGTCGACATCCGCGTCTCGACCCTGCCCGGCGTCCACGGCGAGCGGGTGGTGATGCGCATCCTCGACAAGCAGGCCAGCCTGCTGGAGCTGGCGCGCCTCGGCCTGCCGCCGGCCATAGACACTGGCCTGCGTGGTGCCCTGGCCCAGCCCAACGGCATCCTGCTGGTCACCGGGCCGACCGGCTCGGGCAAGACCACCACCCTCTATGCCAGCCTGGGCCTGCTCAACGAGGGCAGCCGCAGCATCCTCACCGTGGAAGACCCGGTGGAATATGCCTTGCCCGGCATCGGCCAGACCCCGGTCAACCCCCGTGCCGGCCTGACCTTCGCCAGCGGCCTGAGGGCCATCCTGCGCCAGGACCCGGACGTCATCATGATCGGCGAGATCCGCGACGTGGAGACCGCCGGCATCGCCGTGCAGGCCAGTCTCACCGGTCACCTGGTGCTCTCCACCCTGCATACCAACAGCGCCCTGGGCGCCATTACCCGGCTGCGCGACATGGGCGTGGAGCCCTTCCTGCTGGCCTCCAGCCTCAAGGGGGTGCTGGCCCAGCGGCTGGTGCGGCGGCTCTGTGGCTGCGCCGCCTGGCGTCCGCTGCGTCCGGCCGAGCAGGCGCTCCTGCCGGGGTTGGCCGGCCTCGAACGGCTGCGCGAACCCCAGGGCTGCGCGGCGTGCAACGGCAGTGGCTATCGCGGTCGCCTGGGGCTCTATGAATTCGTCGCCCTGGACGCCGAACTGGCCGAACTCATCTATCGCGGCGCCGGTGAAGGCGAGATGGCGCGACTGCTGGAAGGCCGCCGCGCCACCCTGGCCGAGGGCGCCCTGGCGCGCCTGGCGGCGGGCGAGACCAGCCTGGCGGAGGTGCTGCGTGCGGTGCACCAGTAACGCCCTCGACGGAGCGCTGCGCTGATGCCGGCCTATCGTTACCTGGCGCTGGACGGCGACGGGCGTCGCCAGCGCGATGTCATCCAGGCCGAAAGCGAGCGCCACGCCCGCCAGCTGCTGCGCGAGCGCGGCCTCTTTCCCCGCGAGGTGCAGGCGAGCGGTCCGGTGCGCGGCGCGCGCGGTCGCGGCGCACGGCTGGACGCCAACAGCCGCACCGATTTCACCCGCCAGCTGGCGACCCTGGTGGGCGCCGCCATTCCCCTGGCCGAGGCCCTGCAGATGCTCGAGCGCCAGAGTCGCCAGGCGGCGCTCAAGGCCTTGCTGCTGGATCTGCTGGGCCAGGTGCGCGAGGGCTACACCCTGGCCGACAGCCTGGGTCGCCATCCCGGCACCTTCGATCCGCTGTACCTGACCCTGGTGGCCGCCGGCGAGCGGGCCGGGCGCCTGGGCCCGGTGCTGGAACGCCTGGCCGACTATCTCGAACGGGTGCAGCGCCAGCGCCACAAGGCGCGTACCGCGCTCATCTATCCCCTGGCGCTGGCCCTGGTCTCCATCGCCGTGGTGGCCGGCCTGATGACCTTCGTGGTGCCCAAGCTCACCGAGCAATTCATCCACAGTGGCCTGCAATTGCCCTGGATCACCCGCGCCCTGGTGGCCGTCAGCGATGGCCTGCTGGTCTCTGGGCCCTGGTTGCTGGGTCTGCTGGTGCTGGCCGGTGTCGGTCTGCAGCGCCTGCTGCGCCAGGTCCTGTGGCGGCGACGCTGGCATCGCCAGCTGTTGCGCCTGCCGCGCCTGGGCGAGTTGCTGCGCACCCTCGACAGCGCCCGCCTGACCCGCAGCCTGGCGATCCTGGTCGGCAGCGGCATCCCGGTGCTCGAAGGCCTGCAGGTCAGTCGTGCCACCCTGAGCAACCAGGTCCTGGGTGACGCCCTGGACGCCGCCATCGAGCAGGTCACCGCCGGTACCGGCCTCGGCCGGGCGCTGGATCGCACCGCGGTGTTTCCGCCGCTGCTGGTGAACATGGTCGCCAGCGGCGAGGCCAGCGGCACCCTCGACGCCATGCTGGAGCGGGTTGCGGATGCTCAGGAGCGGGATTTCAACCAGCAGGTGGACCTGGCCCTGGCGCTGTTCGAACCGGTGCTGATCCTCATCCTCGGCGGCGTGGTGCTGGCCATCGTCCTCGCCATCCTGCTGCCCATCATGCAGCTCAACCAGGCGCTCAACCTCTGATGCACCCCAAGGAGACTTTCGCGATGCGCTCTTATGCCGTACCCGCCCGCCAGGCCGGCTTCACCCTCATCGAGATCATGGTGGTGATCTTCATCATCGGCCTGCTGGTGGCCATCGTCGCGCCCAATGTGCTGGACAACCAGGACAAGGCCATGCAGCAGAAGGCCCGCGCCGATCTCGCCAGCCTGGAGCAGGCGCTGGACATGTACCGCCTGGACAACCTGCGCTATCCCACCGCCGAGCAGGGCCTGGCCGCCCTGGTGAGCAAGCCAACCCAGGCCCCCGAGCCGCGCAACTACCGCGCCGACGGCTATATCCGCCGCCTGCCGGAAGACCCCTGGGGCGCCGCCTATCGCTATCGCATCCCTGGCGAACATGGCCGGGTGGATCTCTACAGCCTCGGCGCCGACGGCCGCGAAGGCGGCGAGGGCAGCGACGCCGATATCGGCAACTGGACCCTCTGAGTCACCATGCCAAGGCGCCAGGGCGGTTTCACCCTGCTGGAGCTGATGGTCGTGCTGCTGATCGTCGGCCTGCTCACCGCGGTAGGCGTGGCGCGCCTGAGCGGCGGCAGTCCGGCCGGGCAGTGGCGCCTGGAAAGTCTGGCGGGCGACTTCCAGCTGGCGCGGGACACCGCCCGCCGCAGCGGCCGCATCCTCGGCTGGCAGGCCGACGCCACCGGCTTTCGCTATCTGCAACTGGTGGCCGACACCCGCGGGCCACGCTGGCAACCCCTGGCCAGTGCCGATCTGCCGGACGGGCGCTGGCCGAGTGGTCTGCAACTGGCCGAGCCGGTGAGTGCCCAGCCGCGGCTGATCTGGTGGCCGAATGGCGATACCCAGGGCCAGCGCCTGGCCTTTGCCGAAGACGAGCGGCAGTGGCTGCTGGTGGTCGACGGGCGCGGCCGCGCCTCGGTGGAGCAGCCATGAAGCAGACCGGTTTCACCCTGCTGGAGGTGCTGGTGGCCCTGGCCATCGTCGCCTTCATGGCGGTGGGCGTCAGCCAGGTGATCGGCCAGCGACTGGACATCGCCGGGGTCGCCCAGTCCCGCGAGCTGGCCCAGCTGTGCGCACGTGAACTCACTGCCCGGGCGCAGGTGGAGGGCCTGGCCACCGGCCAGGGCGAGTTGAACCAGGGTGGCGAACGCTGCTACTGGCGCCTGGAGGGCGCAAGCGGCCCCCTCGGCGGGCGGCTGACGCTCTATGCCGATGCCGCGCTCAGTCGAAGCCTGGGCGACTGGCCGATCCAGGCCGGAGTCCAGCCATGAGAAACCAGGCGGGCATGACCCTGATCGAGGTGCTGCTGGCCATCGCCCTCACGGCGCTGCTCGCCGTCTTGCTCGGCAGTCTGGTCAATCTCTGGCTCGACGCCCGCGGTCGCCTGGCCGCGCGGGAATCGACCAACGCCCGGGTGCTGGACCTCTGCGGCCTGCTGGAGCGGCGCCTGGGTGGTCTGGTCCTGCGCCCGCTGCAGGAGCACCGGTTGCCGCTGCACAACGCCCTGCTGGACTGGCGCCCCGCCGAGCACCGCCTGGACTGGGTCGCCCTGGACAGCCTGCCGCTGAGCGCGGGGCAGGGCGCCGGTCGCCTGCGCCGCCAGCGCCTGGAATGGGATGCCGCCCAGGAACGGCTGCGACTCTGGCGCAGTGCCGAGCTGGATGCGGTGGAGGCCCCGGTCTGGCAACCGGTGTTCGATCAGCCCGGCATCGAGCGCCTGCAACTGGAATTCCACGGCGGCGGTCGTTGGCTCGCCTATCCGCCCCCGGCCGAACCCGCCAACGGGGTACGGCTGACCTTTACCCTGCAGGGTGCCGGCTATGTCTGTACCTTCGCCCTGCCTCAGACAGGTTGACCCCATGCTCGCCTCCCTCCCGCTCGGGCGCCTGCTGCCCCTACTGCGCCGCGACCTCAGCCCCGCCCACAGCTCCACGCGGCTGCTCCTGCGTACGCGGCGACCCGGTCCGCCGGGTCCGGACAATCCGCTGGTGGCCGCGCGCCTTCAGGACGGCCAGCTGCAAGCCGCGGCAGCGCTGCCCGCGTCCGCCCAGCCGGTGACCCTGCTGCTGCATGGCGAAGACTGCAGCCTGTTCGATGTCGCCGCGCCCAAGGGGCTGCGTCCGCACGAATGGGGCCTGCTGCTGGAGGACCAGCTGCTGGCGGACGCCAGTGACCAGCACCTGGTCTGCCTGGGGCGCACCCCGGGTCGGCTGCGCCTGCTGGCGCTGGATCGGGCGCTGCTGGAGGCCTGGCGTGAGCACTGCGCCGCCTGCGGCTGGACGGTGGCGGCCTGCTGGGTCGACTTCCAGCTGCTGCCCGAGCCCACCGCCGAGAGCGGGATCGGCCTGCGCCTGGGCGAAGGCCTGAGATTCAAGACCCGCGTCGAGGGCCACGAGGTCTGGCTGACCTGGCCGCACGCCCTCGAAGCCAGTCTGTCGCCCGCCCTGGCGGCGCTGCTCGAAGCCGGGCCCGAGGCCTCCGGCGATCCGCTCTGGCCCCGGCCCGCCGCCGGACTCGCGCCCCTGGATCTCTGGCCGCGCCAGGGCCAGCGTCGCAGCCGACCCGCGCTGGGCCTGCCGCGTCCGCTGGTGCTGGGCATGGCCGCGGCCGCGGTGCTGGCGATCCTGCACCTGGGCCTGCAACAGGTCCAGCAGTGGCGACTGGCCCAGCTCGACCGGGCCTATGTCGCCCAACGGCTGGGTCTGGCCAGCGACCGTCTCGAGGCCGGCCGCGCCGAACGCGAACTCCAGTTGGCCAGCCGCACCCGGCGGCAGCTGGAGGGCCAGTGGCGCCTCTGGCAGCGCCTCAGGGCGCCCCTTGGCGCCGCCCTGACCAGCGCACCAGGGCTGCGTCTGGTGGAGTGGTCGCTCGATGAGCAGGGCATTCAGCTGGTGCTGGAAGGCCCCGCCAGTCTGGACAACACCTTGCGCAGCCGACTCGGCGAGGAATTCGCTACCCTGCAGTGGCAACGGCAGGCCGGACGTCTGACCCTGCGCCTGGCAGTCCCGACGGAGAAACGACCATGAGCACCCTCTTGCAGCGCTGGCAGCGGTTGCCTGCCGAACGACAGCGACTTGCCCTCGGCGGCCTGGTCATTCTGCTGCTGGCCGCCATCCTCTGGCTGCGCTCCACACCTGGTAGCCGACCGGCCTCGACGGACTGGGTCCGCCTCGCCGCAGAGGCCCGGGCACTGCCGGTCGCCCAGCCGCTGCAGGAGGCGGACTGGCGCGCTGCGGAAGGCGGGGTGACCTTCAGCACCCTGACCCTGGCCGAGCCGGTCTGGCACCTGCGTGGCGAAGCGGCGGATATCGCTGCGGTGGAACGGCTGCAGGCCTGGGCGCGGGCACGCGGCTGGTTGCCGCAGACCCTCAGGATTCGCAGCCAGTCAGGGGGCGTGGCCTTCGAACTGGACGTCCTGGCGGTGCTGGTGGGGCGGACGCCATGATCCGCTGGCTCGCGCGCCTGGTCGTTACCCTGTTCGCCCTGCTGATCTTCGCCCTGGGCTGCCTGCTCTATTGGCCAGCGGCGGACTGGCTGCCGCGGCTGCTACCGCCCCAGGTCACCCCGGTGGGGTTGCAGGGTTCCCTGCTGGGCGGCGGCATGCAGCGCCTCGACTGGCCGGGCGGCGGTGCCGGCCCCTGGCAATGGCAGCTGCGCTGGCCGGGCCGGTTGCAGGTCAGGATCGGCGAGCCCGAGGCTGCGCCCTGGGGCATGGTCCTCAGCGGCTGGCCCTGGCGGTGGCAGGCCGATCTCGCCGGAGGTGACCTGCGCTGGCTGCAGGCGCCGGGCAGCGCGCTGCTCGCCGGTCGGCTGGTGGGCGAGGTACGCCTGGCAGGCAGCTGGCGACGTTGCCAGGCGGCCGGTGGCGGATGGCAGGGCGATGGCCTGCAGCTCCTGGCGCCCCGGCGTCTCGCCCTGGGCGAGTCCCGGTTGCAGGTGGATTGCCAGACGGCGCCCTGGCTGCAGGGGGTCTTCGAGCGCACCGGCCAGCATCGCCTGGAACTGCGCCTGAGCCTGGCCAACTGGCGCGGGCAGGTGCAGGGCACGGCGCAGCCCGGCAGCGACATGGCGTCGGTGCTGCAGAGCATCGGCTGGCTCAGGCCCGGGCAGAGCCAGGTGATGGGGCGCTTCTGAATCTGGAAGAGCAGGGATCAGGCAACGCGCAGGCCCTGGCTCGACCCCAGCTTCGCCAGGTGGAGCAAGCCTTCCTCCCACTGCCGATGCCCGGAGCGGGTGTTGATATGGCCGGCACCGGGCAGGATATCCAGTTCGCTGCCCCAGGCCTGGGCCAGGGCTTCGGCCCGCGGCAGGCTGATGGCATGGTCGTTGTCCGAGGTCACCACCCGCGAGGGGAAGGGTAACGGCTGGCGTGGCAAGGGGGCGAAACCTACCAGCTCCACGGGGCAACCCGGACGTTCGACATCGGCCGGCGCCACCAGCAAGGCCGCCAGCACCCGCTGCCGGCGGGCCACCGGGGCGCTGGCCGCCCAGCGGGCGACGGTCACGCACCCCAGGCTATGGGCGATCAGCACCACCGGCGCATTGGCCTGGGCAATGGCCGCGTCGAGGGCGGCGACCCAGCGCTGCGGATCGGGACGCTGCCAGTCGTCCTGTTCGACCCGACGGGCATCCGGCAGGCGGTGTTGCCAGTGGGTCTGCCAATGCTCGGGACCGGAGCCTTGCCAACCGGGAAGGATGAGATAGCGGGTCATGGCGGTGCTCCGCGGGGGAAGGGGAGCATCGATAGTGCCGACGGTTGATCCGCAGGAGAAAGAATAAAAGGCGCTTTGGTTATGCCTTACGCCTTGGTATGCAGTGGCGGAATCGCGATCGTGGCGGTTCGCCGATGCGACCGCTCCTACGGAAATATCCGTCTCGTGTAGGAGCGGCCGCGTCGGCGGACCGCCATGGCCGCGATCAAAAAACCCAACTACTCGTTCCGCCCCAACCGCTCCACTTCCTGCAGCCAGCGCAGCCGCTGCTCCTCGTCCGCCGCCCGCACCGGCGAATACTCGTGCACCTGCAGCACCTGGATGCCGCAGGCTTCGAGGCCTTCCTGGATGCCCTGGCGATGGGGCGCCTGGTTGCGCAGGCGCTGCCAGGGGGAGGGCGGGGTGTCGGAGGTGACCAGCAGCTCGGCGCTGCGGCCGGTCAGCAGCGGCTCGCCGCCCCAGGTCTGGTCGCGCTGGGCAAAGGCGAAGCCCGGTTGCAGCACACGCTCGAGAAAACCCGCCAGCACCGCCGGCAGGCCGTTCCACCACACCGGGTAGATGAACACCAGGTGCTCGGCCCAGTGGATCTGCCGCTGGGCTTCCAGCAGATCCGGCTCCAGCGTCTGCGAGAGGTCATAGCCCTCGCGCAGCACCGGATCGAACTGGGCGTCGGCCAGCTTGAGCTGGCGCACCACCTGGCCACTGGCCTGGGCGCCCTGGACATAAGCATCGGCCAGCGACTGGCAGAAGCTGGTGCGCTTGGGATTGCCCTGGATGACCAGCAGGCGCCGGCCATCCCCTTCCAGCGGCGTGGCGCCGCGCGCCTCAGCCACGGCCACCGGCTTCCAGCATGGTTTCCGGACGTACCCACTCGTCGAACTGCGCATCGGTCAGGTAGCCGAGCTCCAGCGCGGCGGCGCGCAGGGTCTTGTTCTCGGCATAGGCCTTCTTGGCGATCTCGGCGGCCTTGTCGTAGCCGATGTGCGGATTGAGCGCGGTCACCAGCATCAGCCCCTGCTCCAGGTGCTCGGCCATCTTGTGCTCGTCCGGCTCCATGCCGGTGACGCAATGGGTGTTGAAGTTGCGGCAGCCATCGGCCAGCAGGCGAATGGATTCCAGCACGTTGTGGGCGATCACCGGCTTGTAGACGTTGAGCTGCAGATGGCCTTGGCTCGCGGCGAAACCCACGGTGACGTCGTTGCCGATCACCTGGCAGGCCAGCATCGACAGGGCCTCGCACTGGGTGGGATTGACCTTGCCCGGCATGATGGAGCTGCCCGGTTCGTTGGCCGGCAGTTTGACCTCGGCGAAACCGGCGCGCGGACCGGAACCCAGCAGGCGCAGGTCGTTGGCGATCTTCATCAGGGCCACGGCCAGGGTCTTGAGGCCGCCGTGCAGGGCCACCAGCGGCTCATGGCCGGCGAGGGCGGCGAACTTGTTCGGTGCGGTGACGAAGGGCAGACCGGTGAGTTCGGCGATTTCCTTGGCGATGGCCTCGTCGAAGCCCTTGGGCGCGTTGAGGCCAGTGCCCACGGCGGTGCCGCCCTGGGCCAGTTCCAGGACCGCCGGCAGGGCGTTGCGGATGGCCCGTTCGGCCAGATCCAGCTGGGCGACGAAGGCCGACAGCTCCTGGCCGAAGGTCACCGGGGTGGCGTCCATCATGTGGGTGCGGCCGGTCTTGACCAGGTTCTGGTAGCGTGCCGATTGCAGCGCCAGGCCGCCGGACAGCTCGGCGATGGCCGGCAGCAGGTCGTTCTGCACCGCCAGGGCGGTGGCGATGTGCATGGCGGTGGGGAAGCAGTCGTTGGAGCTCTGACCGCGATTGACGTGGTCATTGGGATGGACCGGCTTCTTGCCGCCCATGCCGTTGCCGGCCAGCTCGTTGCTGCGCCCGGCGATGACCTCGTTGACGTTCATGTTGCTCTGGGTGCCGCTGCCGGTCTGCCAGACCACCAGGGGAAACTGGTCGTCATGGAAACCGTCGAGGATCTCGCTGCTGGCCTTCTCGATCAGGGTGGCGACGTCTTCCGGCAACTCGCCGAGGCGCAGATTGACCCGCGCGGCCGCCTTCTTCACCGTCGCCAGGGCATGCACCACCGCCAGTGGCATCTGCTGGTTGCCGATGGCGAAGTTTTCCAGCGACCTCTGGGTCTGGGCACCCCAGTAGACGTCGTCGGCTACTTCGATGGGGCCGATGCTATCGGTTTCGGTGCGGCTCATGGCGGTCTCCGTTGATGAGGTAGGGTCCAGCTAGCTTGGGCAGCAGGTTAGCGCCAGGGTTCCCAAATGGGAAGAGTTCTCAAATGGCTGCGGATCCTCGTCAAGTTCAGGCCAGGTTCAGCCGCTCTGTGGCACACTCGCGGTCCATTTTCAGCCTCCTGAAGGATGCCCATGAAGAAGACCCTCCGTACGCTTGGCGCCGTCGTTGTGCTCGCCAGCGCCAGCAGCTTCGCCCTGGCCGATGCCAAGAGCCACGCGGCCGACGCGGAGCGCTTTCTCAAGCTGGCCAACGCCGACAAGCTGACCACGCCGGTCTATGCCCAGGTCCAGCAACTCTTCGCCCAGCACTTCGAGCAGGCCAAGGCGCCGGCCAAGAAGGCCGTGCTGGAAAGCTACACCGCCCGCGCCAACCAGGCGCTGGACAGCACCATCGGCTGGGAAAAGATCAAGCCCGAGATGGTCAAGCTGTACACCGACAACTTCACCGAAGACGAGCTGGAAGGCCTGATCAAGTTCTACCAGTCCGATCTGGGCAAGAAGATGATCGCCACCCTGCCGCGCCTGTCGGCGCAGTCCGCCCAGCTGACCCAGGCCAAGCTGGAGCAGGCGGTACCCAAGGTCAACGGCATCCTCGCCGAGATGGACAAGGAGCTGGGCGTGAAGCCGCCGGCCGGTGCCGAGAACGCGCCGCCGCCCGCCAAGCGCTGATTCCCGCCGTTGCCACGAAGCCCGGACCTGTTCCGGGCTTTGTCGTCTGAGGGCCGACCGGAGCGATTCCGGGCGGGCCGCCAGCCCGTTAGAATGCGGGTTCTTACAGTCGAGGTATCCCCATGAGCATGCGCGAACGTATCCAGTCCAGCCTGGGCCTGTTGCAACCCGAGCACCTGGAGGTGCTGGACGAAAGCCACATGCACAGTCGCGGCCAGGAGACCCACTACAAGGCGGTGGTGGTCAGCCCGCACTTCGCCGGTCTCAACGCGGTGAAGCGCCACCAGAAGGTCTACGGCACCCTGGGCGAACTCATGGGCCAGTTCCATGCCCTGGCGCTGCACACCTACACCCCGGAAGAGTGGGCGGCCCAGGGGCAGGCACCGGATTCGCCCACCTGCCGCGGCGGCAGCAAGCACGACCTGGCGGGTTGAATCCCGCCAGCCCTGTTCAGCGACAGCCTGTATTGGTTAAAATTTGATCGGCGCCGGCATCCTTGCCGGCGTTTTCGTCAAAGAACCTGTTTCATGACCTCGCGAGCTAGAGACAAACAAGGCGAAAAGGGCTGAGGAAGCGGAGTTTACGAGTGGTAAATGAGGATTCCAAAGACCTTTTCAACGCAGTTTGGCCGACGCGCAGCAGGTCATGAACAGGTTCTAACCGGTCCGCCCTTTGCGAGGGCGACCCCTGGGAACCCGAAGATGACCGACAAGATTGTCGTGGCGGCCTTGTACAAGTTCGTCACCCTGGACGACTACGTCCAATTGCGTGAACCCCTGTTGCAGACCCTCCTGGCGAGCGACGTCAAGGGCACCCTGCTGCTGGCCGAGGAAGGCATCAATGGCACCGTCTCCGGCAGCCGCGAAGGCATCGATGCCGTGCTCGCCTGGCTGCGCGCCGATCCGCGCCTGGTCGACATCGACCACAAGGAATCCTACTGCGCCGAGCAGCCCTTCTATCGCACCAAGGTCAAGCTGAAGAAGGAGATCGTCACCCTAGGCGTGCCCGGCGTCGATCCCAACCAGCGCGTGGGGACCTATGTCGAACCCCGGAACTGGAATGCCCTGGTCGACGATCCCGAGGTGCTGGTGATCGACACCCGCAACGACTACGAGGTGGGCATCGGCAGTTTCAAGGGCGCCATCGATCCCAAGACCAAGAGCTTCCGCGATTTCCCGGCCTATATCCGCGAGCACTTCGATCCGGCCCGGCACCGGAAGGTCGCCATGTTCTGCACCGGCGGCATCCGCTGCGAGAAGGCGTCGAGCTTCATGCTGCAGGAGGGCTTTCCCGAGGTCTTCCACCTCAAGGGCGGCATCCTCAAGTACCTCGAAGAGGTGCCCGCGGCCGAGTCGCGCTGGGAGGGCGAGTGCTTCGTCTTCGACAACCGGGTGACCGTGACCCATGACCTCGCCGAAGGGGTCTACGACCAGTGCCATGCCTGCCGCACGCCGGTCTCGCCGGAAGACATGCAGTCGCCGCACTACAGCCCCGGCATCAGCTGCCCGCACTGCTGGGATTCGCTGTCGGAAAAGACCCGCGCCGGCGCTCGCGAGCGGCAGAAGCAGATCGAACTGGCGCGTCTGCGCAACGAACCCCACCCCATCGGCCGCGATCCGCGGCTCAACGCCACGCCCAGCCTCGAGGAGGTCTAGGATGACCGGTCGCCTGCTCTATGTGATGGACCCCATGTGCTCCTGGTGCTGGGGCTTCGCCCCGGTGGTCGAGCGCCTGGCCGAGCGGGCGGCTGCCCAGAACATCCCCCTGCAGCTGGTGGTCGGCGGCCTGCGCCGCGAGCGGGTGGCCCAGGACACCGCCAGCCGGGTGCGCACCCTGGCCTACTGGCAGGCGGTACAGGAGACCACCGGCCAGCCCTTCGCCCTCGACCAGGGCCCGCCGGAGGGCCTGGTGTACGACACCGAGCCGGCCTGCCGCGCCCTGGTCGCCGCCCGCCAGCTCGACGAAGAGGCCGTCTGGCCGCTGGCCAAGCGCATCCAGCAGGCCTTCTATGTCGAAGCGCGCGACGTCACCCAGCCGGCGCTGCTGGTGGAACTGGCCGAGGCCTGTGGCCTGCCGCGCATCGAATTCGCCCCGCTGTTCGACGGTGAGGCGGCGCACCAGGCCACCCAGGCCGACTTCGACTGGGCACTCAATCTGGGCATCGCCGGTTTCCCCACGCTGCTGGCCGAGCGGGACGGCCAGCTGGCGCTGATCACCAACGGCTACCAGCCGCTGGACGAACTGGAGCCGCTGCTGGACGCCTGGCTCAGCCGCGGCGCGCAGCCGGCGTGACCCTGGTCATCGACGAGCGTCTGACGCTGCCGGAGCAGGAAATCCAGCTCACCGCGGTGCGCGCCCAGGGCGCGGGTGGCCAGAACGTCAACAAGGTCTCCAGCGCCGTTCACCTGAGATTCGACATCCAGGCCTCGTCGCTGCCGGAAGCGCTCAAGGCGCGCCTGCTGGCCTTGCGCGACCAGCGCATCAGCCGCGACGGCGTGGTGGTGATCAAGGCGCAGCAATACCGCACCCAGGAGCAGAATCGCGCCGATGCCCTGGAGCGCCTGGCCGCGCTGATCGCCGCCGCCAACGTCCAGGAAAAGCCACGGCGACCCACCAAGCCCACCTACGGCTCCAAGCAGCGCCGACTGGAGGGCAAGTCGCGTCGCAGCGGCCTCAAGGCCAGTCGCGGACGGGTGGATTTCTAGGGTGCGCGCGAGCCTGAGCTAGCGCACCACGATCAGCGCACTGCCGGCGGCTTCCAGCATGTTGCGGGTGTTGCTGCCCATGAAGAAGTGGCGCAGGCGGGAGTGGCCGAAGGCGCCCATCACCACCAGCTCGAGACCGTGCTGCTTGCGATAACGCTCCAGGCCCAGCTCCACGTCGCCGTCGGTGATGGCGGTGGTGACCGTGCGGCCCCGGGCTCTGAGTTCGTCGGCGGCGCGGGCGAGGGCGACGCGGCGTTCTTCGCGGTCGCGGCCAACCGTCACCAGGTGGCAGGCCAGGCCGTCGAACAGTCGGCAGTTGGCCACCCAGGTCACCGCCTTGCGGGCGCTGCTGCTGTCGTCATAGGCCAGCAGCACGCCGTCGGGTTTGACGAACAGGTGGCCGGCCACCAACAGCGGGCGATGCAGGAGGCGGATGGCGCTCTCCAAATGGCGACCGATCAGCCGCTTGGGCGGGCTGTCCTCGCCCTGGCGGCCCAGCACGATGAGATCGAAATCCTCCTGCAGACTCTCCAGCGAACCTATCAGGTCACCGTGCTGCAGCACGGCGCCGGCGCAGCGGGCCTGCTGCTCCTCTACCCGCAACTGGGCGGCATCGAGCAGCAGCCGACCCTGGTCTTCGGCGAGATTGCCGCGCTGGGCGTCCAGGGCGGCCAGCTCGGTGAGCAGGTGTTCGCGGTTGACCAGCAGCGGCGGCGTGGCCTGGCCCGGCCGCGGGAAGCGGCGCTGATCCAGTACATGCAGCAGGGTGAGCGGGGCATCCAGGGCGAGGCCCGCCCAGGCGGCGAAGTCGCAGACGGCGGCGCTGACGGCCGAGCCGTCGAGGCAGGCAAGGATCTTGGACATGGCCGCGGATCTCCGGGAGCAGGACATTGCTGGGAAAGACCCGGCGGCGCCGTCCGGGGTTCAATCGCCGAGGGCGAGGTCGTCCGTCACCCCGCCGCGACGCAGCAGCTGCTTGCAGCGTTGCGACAGGTGCAGCACCCGCACCCGCTTGCCGGCCTTGGCATAGCGTTCGTGCAGGGTGCGCAGCGCCGCCACCGCGGAGTAGTCGACGAAACTCAGGTGGCGGCAGTCCACCACGACCTTCGCGGGATCGCCGGCCGGATCGAACTGGTTGAGAAAGGTGGCGGTGGAGGCGAAGAACAGGGTGCCGTGCACCTGGTACCTCTTGCTGCCATCGGCCTCCAGGTGGCTGTCGGCATAGAGCCGGCGGGCGTGCTGCCAGGCGAAGTTGAGCGCGGCCAGGACGATGCCGCAGAGCACCGCGGTGGCGAGATCGGCGAAGACGGTGATCACGGTGACGGCGACGATCATCAGCATGTCGCTGCGCGGTACCCGGTGCAGCACCCGCAGCGAGGCCCAGGCAAAGGTCTGCTGGGCGACCACGAACATGGTGCCGACCAGCGCCGCCAGGGGAATGCGCTCGATCAGCGGCGAGAGAAACAGCACGAAGAGCAGCATCAGCACGCCGGCGACCACCCCCGACAGCCGGCCACGGCCACCGGAACTCAGGTTGATCATGGTCTGGCCGATCATGGCGCAACCGCCCATGCCGCCGAACAGCCCCGAGGCCAGGTTGGCCGCGCCGAGCGCCACGCACTCGCGATTGGGGCGGCCGCGGCTCTCAGTGATTTCGTCGGTGAGATTCAGCGTCAGCAGGGTCTCCAGCAGGCCGACCAGGGCCATCAGCACCGCATAGGGCAGGATGATCTGCAGGGTTTCCAGACTCCAGGGGATGTCGGGCAGCGCCAGCCGCGGCAGGCCGCCGGCGATATGGGCCATGTCGCCCAGGGTACGGGTCGGCAGGTCGAGGAAGTGCACCGCCAGGCCGACGCCGAGGATGGCGGCCAGGGCCGGCGGCACGGCGCGGGTCAGGCGCGGCAGGAGCCAGATGATGGCCATGGTCGCTGCGGTCAGGCCGATCATCAGATACAGCGGGGTACCGCTGAGCCAGGTCTCGCCCTGCTTGAAGTGCTCCAGCTGGGCCAGGGCGATGACGATGGCCAGGCCGTTGACGAACCCCAGCATCACCGGGTGCGGCACCATGCGGATCAGCTTGCCCAGGCGCAGAAGACCGAAGCCGATCATCAGCAGGCCGCCGAGCACCACCGTGGCCAGCAGGTACTGCACGCCGTGCTGCACCACCAGGGCGATGATGACCACCGCCATGGAGCCGGCGGCGCCGGAGACCATGCCGGGGCGGCCACCGAAGAGGGCGGTGAGGGTACAGATGAAAAAGGCGCCATAGAGCCCCATCAGCGGGTTGAGATGGGCGACCAGGGCGAAGGCGATGCACTCGGGCACCAGGGCGAAGGACGTGGTGAGACCGGCCAGGATGTCGGCGCGGGGAGAGACACTTTTCATGGCGTATCCAGAACGGGCGATGGCGCGGCGGGGCGCGATCGCGGAGAGACGACAGGGCAGCAAGACACGGGCAGCCGCCGCAGGGGCGGTTACCGGGGGAGGGGTGGTGCTATGGCGGCGTCGGCAGGCGCTTGGACATGGTGAAGGGGTCCGAGGCATCGCGAGTAAAGTTAGCGAGCTTAGCATGACTTTCCGGCGCTGCCGAATCGACGGGATCGGCGGACCGCTCTACCGGACGCCTTTCGCCAGGCCCTGACCTTGCACATCCGCTGGATAAGCAGTCGCGATCCGCTGCCCACTCGCTACCCCGTTCGTCAGACCGCGGCGGATCAGGAGACGAAAGGCCGACTTCCATTGATCGGCGACAACAGCGAAGCGCTCGATAAGCCAAACGGTTGAGTTACTCTCTGTGCAGGGGCCGGCTACGCACCGGACCCAGCCTGAACGAGGATAAGAACCGTGGATATGAACCGTCGGCAATTCTTCAAGGTCGCTGGAGTCGGCCTTGCGGGATCCAGCCTGGCGGCGTTAGGCATGGCTCCCACAGCCGCCTTTGCCGACCAGGTGCGCCATTTCAAACTGGCGCACACCGTGGAAACCCGTAACACCTGTCCCTACTGCTCGGTCGGCTGCGGCCTGATCATGTACAGCATGGGCGACCGGGCCAAGAACGTGGCCCAGAACATCATTCACATCGAGGGCGACGCCGACCACCCGGTCAATCGCGGCACCCTCTGCCCGAAGGGCGCTGGCCTGCTGGATTTCATCCACAGCCCCAATCGCCTCAAGTACCCCGAAGTCCGCAAGCCCGGCAGCAACGAGTGGACCCGCATCAGCTGGGACGAGGCGCTCGGGCGCATCGCCACCCTGATGAAGGAAGACCGCGATGCCAACTTCATCGCCACCAACGACAAGGGCCAGACGGTCAATCGCTGGCTGACCACGGGCTTCCTGGCCGCCTCGGCGTCCTCCAATGAAACCGGTTATCTGACGCACAAGATCGCACGGAGTCTGGGCCTGCTGGCCTTCGACAACCAGGCGCGCGTCTGACACGGCCCGACGGTGGCAGGTCTTGCCCCGACGTTTGGCCGTGGTGCGATGACGAATCATTGGAGCGACATCAAGAACGCCAATCTCGTCCTCATCATGGGCGGCAATGCCGCTGAAGCCCATCCGTGCGGCTTCAAATGGGTCACCGAAGCCAAGGCGCACAACAACGCCCGGCTGATCGTGGTCGATCCGCGTTTCACCCGTTCCGCCTCGGTGGCGGATTACTACGCGCCGATCCGTACCGGCAGCGACATCGCTTTCCTGGGCGGGCTGATCAATTACCTGATCACGAACGACAAGATCCAGCAGGAGTACGTCCGCAACTACACCGACGCCGGCTTCCTGGTGAAGGAAGGCTTCACCTTCGAGGACGGTCTGTACAACGGCTACGATGCGGAGAAGCGCACCTACACCGACAAGGTGAACTGGGGCTATCAGATCGGCGACGACGGCTTCGTCAAGATCGATCCGACCCTGCAGGATCCGCGCTGCGTCTTCCAGCTGATGAAGCAGCACTACAGCCGCTACACCCTGGAGGTGGCCAGCCAGACCTGCGGCACGCCGCCCGAGGCGATCCAGAAAGTCTGGGCGGAAATCGCCGAGACCTCGGCGCCCGGTCGCGTCATGACCATCCTCTATGCCCTGGGCTGGACCCAGCACTCCATCGGCGCGCAGATCATCCGCTGCGGTGCCATGGTGCAACTGCTGCTGGGCAACATCGGCATGCCCGGTGGCGGCATGAACGCCCTGCGCGGTCACTCCAATATCCAGGGCCTCACCGACCTGGGCCTGTTGTCGATCCAACTGCCCGGCTACCTGACCATCGGCGGCGACGGCGAGCAGGACTACAACGCCTTCATCACCAAGCGCGCCAGCAAGCCGCTGCGCCCGGGGCAGCTGAGCTACTGGCAGAACTACGGCAAGTTTCACGTCAGCCTGATGAAGGCCTGGTACGGCGACAAGGCCACCAAGGACAACGACTGGTGCTACCACTGGTTGCCCAAGGTCGATGTCACCGGTGCCGGCTACGACGTCCTGCGCTACTTCGACATGATGGGCAAGGGCCAGGTCAACGGCTATGTCTGCCAGGGCTTCAACCCCATCGCCGCCTTCCCCAACAAGGCCAAGGTGATGCGCGGGCTGTCCAAGCTCAAGTGGCTGGTGATCATGGATCCCCTGGCCACCGAGACCTCCGAGTTCTGGCGCAACCACGGCGATCACAACGATGTGAACACCGCCGAGATCCAGACCGAGGTGTTCCGCCTGCCCACCACCTGCTTCGCCGAGGAAGACGGCTCCCTGGTCAACTCCAGCCGCTGGCTGCAGTGGCACTACAAGGGTGCCGAGGCACCCGGCGAAGGGCGCAGCGACATCGCCATCATGTCCGAGCTGTTCCTCAAGCTGCGCGAGGCCTATGCCAGGGAGGGCGGGGCCTTCCCCGATCCCATCCTGGGGCTGTCCTGGCCCTACGCCAAGCCCGAGGAGCCGGCACCGGAAGAACTCGCCAAGGAGTTCAACGGCTACGCCGTCACCGATGTGCTGGATGCCAAGGGCGCGGTCTCGGCCAAGGCCGGCCAGCAACTCGCCGGTTTCGGCCAGTTGATGGACGATGGCAGCACGGCCTCGGGTTGCTGGATCTTCTGCGGGTCCTGGACCGAGCAGGGCAACCAGATGGCGCGGCGCGACAACAGCGATCCCTTCCACATGGGGCAGACCCTGGGCTGGGCCTGGTCGTGGCCGAACAACAGACGCATCCTCTACAACCGGGCTTCTTCGGATCTCCAGGGCAAGCCCTGGGACGCGAGCAAGAAGCTGGTGTGGTGGAACGACAAGGCGCAGAAGTGGGGCGGTACCGACGTGCCCGACTACAAGATCGACGCCAAGCCGGCCGATGGCATGAGTCCCTTCATCATGAACCCCGAAGGGGTGGCGCGCTTCTTCGCCCTGGACAAGATGGCTGAAGGGCCCTTCCCGGAGCACTACGAGCCGTTCGAGACCCCCATCGGCGTCAACCCGCTGCACCCCAACAACCGCAAGGCCCTCAACAGCCCGGCGGCGCGGGTGCTCAAGGACGACTGGGCGGACTTCGGTGATCGCAAGGATTTCCCCTATGCGGCCACCACCTACCGCCTGACCGAGCACTTCCACTACTGGAGCAAGCACTGCCGCCTCAACGCCATCATCCAGCCGGAGCAATTCGTCGAGATCGGCGAGGTGCTGGCCAAGCAGAAGGGCATCGCCGCCGGCGATCTGGTGCGCGTCACCTCCAAGCGCGGCCACATCGTCTGCAAGGCGGTGGTGACCAAGCGGATCCGTCCGCTGCAGGTCAACGGCGAGACGGTGCACCACGTCGGCATCCCCATCCACTGGGGCTTCTCCGGTGTGGCGCGGATGGGTTATCTGGCCAACACCCTGACCCCCTTCGTGGGTGACGGGAACACCCAGACACCCGAGTTCAAGTCGTTCCTCGTCAACGTGGAGAAAGCGTGATGGCCAGTCAGGATATCTATGCCCGCTCCGCGACCACCACGGCCTACACCTCGGTGCGCACCCAGGCGGAAGTGGCCAAGCTGATCGACGTGTCCAAGTGCATCGGCTGCAAGGCCTGCCAGGTCGCCTGCTCGGAATGGAACGAGTTGCGCGACGAGGTGGGCCACACCCACGGCACCTACGACAACCCGGCGGACCTCACCGCGGACTCCTGGACGCTGATGCGCTTCACCGAGCACGAGGACGAGGCCGGCAAGCTGGAGTGGCTGATCCGCAAGGACGGCTGCATGCACTGCGCCGAGCCGGGTTGCCTCAAGGCCTGTCCGAGTCCGGGGGCCATCGTCAAGTACGCCAACGGCATCGTCGACTTCAACCAGGACCACTGCATCGGTTGCGGCTACTGCATCGCCGGTTGTCCCTTCGATATCCCGCGGATCTCGAAGAAGGACAACAAGGCCTACAAGTGCTCGCTGTGTTCGGACCGGGTCGGGGTCGGCCTGGAACCGGCCTGCGTGAAGACCTGCCCGACCGGCGCCATCACCTTCGGCACCAAGGACGCCATGAAGGAGCACGCCGCCGAGCGCATCGTCGATCTCAAGAGCCGCGGCTACGAGAACGCCGGTCTGTACGACCCGGCTGGGGTAGGGGGCACCCACGTCATGTACGTGCTGCACCATGCCGACCAGCCGCAGCTGTACAACCACCTGCCCAAGGACCCGACCATCAGCCCCACGGTGGGCCTGTGGAAGGGCTTCACCAAGCCCCTGGCGCTGTTCGCCATGGGCGCGGCGGTGCTGGCCGGCTTCTTCCACTACGTGCGTGTCGGCCCCAACCGGACCGACGACGACGACGAGGTGGTCGAGGCGCCGCCCCGTCCCGAGGGCGATGCGCCCAGGGGCGAGGTCAAGCAGCTGAGTCCGTCCGTGCAGATCTTCGATCCGCACGACAAGCAGCCCTAGCAGGGGTACGCCCCCGGCTTGGCCGGGGGCGTCCTGGGAGATCGAGATGAAACCTGAAATCCAGCGTTACAACGCCAACGAGCGGACCAACCACTGGATCGTGGCGATCCTGTTCTTCATGGCCGGGCTGTCGGGACTGGCGCTGTTCCATCCCGCGCTGTTCTGGCTTTCGAACCTGTTCGGCGGCGGCACCTGGACGCGCATCCTGCACCCCTTCATGGGTGTGGCGATGTTCGTGTTCTTCGCCTTTCTGGTGATCCGCTTCTGGCGGCACAACAAGATCGGTCGCGAGGACGCCCAGTGGCTCAAGCAGATCAACGACGTCCTGAACAACCGCGAGGAAAAGCTGCCGCCGATCGACAAGTACAACCCCGGGCAGAAGATCCTGTTCTGGGTGCTGCTGGCCTGCATGCTGGTGCTGCTGGTCAGCGGCGTGGTCATCTGGCGGCAGTACTTCGCCCACCTGTTCCCCATCCCGGTGATCCGCCTGGGCGCCCTGGCCCATGCCGTCGCCGCCTTCGTGCTGGTACTGTCGATCATCGTGCACATCTATGCCGGGATCTGGATCAAGGGTTCGGTGACCGCGATGATGACCGGCTGGGTGAGCCGGGCCTGGGCGAAGAAGCACCACTCGCTGTGGTACGAGAAGGTCACCCGCGAGAAGAAGTGAGCCCTTTGCTGTTGGGCTTCGCTGCGCTCAACCCCACCTACCGGATGAGGTGCGCGGCATTTTGCCCCCTCTCCCTCCGGGAGAGGGTTGGGGTGAGGGCAGCGAAGCCCGCACCCCAACCCGCCCGCTATCCTGAATCCTCTCTTCCACCGTTCTGCTAAGGAGCCCTGCCATGGCGGGCCAGATCCTCGAGCCCGGCGAAATCGAAGCCGCGGCCGTCAATCCCGATTTCATCCTGCTGCCCGGTGGCGAGCTGTTCGGCTATCGCGCCGACCGCCTGCGCCTGCTGGCCACCGGCAATGCCCTGGGCGACTACCTGTTGCTGATGGCCGAGGTGTGCGAGGCCCAGCAAGGCGTCTTCGACCGCCTCGCGCCCCTGCCGTTGGACGAGGCGCGCAGCGCCCGGAGTCTGCAGCACGGCCTGCCAGCCCTGGGCTACGACACCCTGGTCCGCGAAGGCGACTGGCTGCCCGCGCTGGATGCCCTGCTGGAGACCCTCACGCTCTCTCAGGCGCCGGTGCAGGCCGCCCTGGACGAATTGCGCCAGGCCGACGCGGGCCAGCGCAAGGCCTGGGCCATCGCCCTGCTGGCGGGCAGCTACGAGCTGGTGCCGGCCGGCGTGGTGCCCTTTCTCGGCGCCGCCCTGCAGGTGGCCTGGACCCACTGGCTGCAGCGCAGCGACTTCAGCGCCCTGCGCGAACAGGGCAGCCAGACGGCCTGCCCCTGCTGCGGCGCGCCGCCCATGGCCGGCGTCATCCATCACCTGGGCAAGGCCAATGGCCTGAGGTACCTCACCTGTTCGCTGTGCGCCTGCGAATGGCACTTCGTGCGGGTCAAGTGCAGCCACTGCGAGACCGGCAAGGGCCTGGGCTACTACTCCCTGACCACCGACGACGCCAACGCCCAGAAGGCCCCGCTGCGCGCCGAGACCTGTGCCTACTGCAAGACCTACCTCAAGCACCTCTATCGCGACCACGACGCCCGCAGCGAACCCCTGTCCGCCGACCTCGCCAGCCTGGCGCTGGACGTGCGCCTGGCGGAAGAGGGCTACGAGCGCCACGCGCCCAACCTGCTGTTCGCCCCGGGCTAGACCGGGCATGGCGACCGCCCGGGGCAGGGCGGTCGCCGTTCCTTCTGTTTCCGCATATGGCGCGCTGCTCCGCCCGGGCCTCTGTAGGCACACGCTCTCCGGTTGCGCTTCGTGAAGCCAAGCCGCGCGAACCTCGGCGAAGCGGTCGCCAACGTTGCTTATCGCGCCAAGAGTCGCTCGAGGATGCCCTGTCACCTCCGGGTCATCTTGCAGAGCCAGTCTATCGAGGGGCACAAAACCTTCTATCACGCCGGGCGGCGAAGCCGTCTAGTATGGAGATTGCGCCGCTTCGTCGGTGTGCCCATCTGATGAGGGGATAACAATGACCGCAACGTCCGCTTCGCCCATGGTGGGGCTCTCTCCGGAGCCGGCTCGACGCCGGCATCGGTGTCTGTCGAGCCCCTAGGCCGACGCGACCGGAACCACGCCTTCTGCAGGCCGTGCTGCTGTCGCGGCTGACAACCGGATGAACAAGACCCTGAGGTAGCCAAGAAGATGTCGACCGAATCCAAGTGCCCGTTCAATCACGCCGCCGGCGGCGGTACCACCAACAAGGATTGGTGGCCGAACCAGCTCAATCTCAACTTCCTGCACCAGCATTCCTCGCTCTCCGATCCCATGGGCGAAGAGTTCGACTACGCCACCGAATTCAAGAGCCTCGACCTGGAAGCGGTAAAGGCCGACCTGCGCGCCGTGATGACCGATTCCCAGGACTGGTGGCCGGCTGACTTCGGTCACTATGGCCCGCTGTTCGTGCGGATGGCCTGGCACAGCGCCGGCACCTATCGCGTCGGTGACGGCCGTGGCGGCGCCGGTCAGGGTCAGCAGCGCTTCGCGCCGCTCAACAGCTGGCCGGACAACGTCAGCCTGGACAAGGCGCGCCGGCTGATCTGGCCGGTCAAGCAGAAGTATGGCCGCAAGATCTCCTGGGCCGATCTCATCGTGCTCACCGGCAACGTTGCCCTGGAATCCATGGGCTTCAAGACCTTCGGCTTTTCCGGCGGTCGCCAGGACGTCTGGGAACCGGACGACGCGGTGTTCTGGGGCTCGGAGACCGTCTGGCTGGGGGGCGATGTCCGCTACGGCGAGCACAAGCAGATGGAGCAGCCCGGTGACGGCGTGCTGACCGCACAGCCCGAGCAGCATCCGGTCGAGCAGAGCCGCAACCTGGGTTCCAGCCGCATGCTGGAGAACCCGCTGGCTGCCGTGCAGATGGGCCTGATCTACGTGAACCCCGAAGGTCCCAACGGCAATCCCGATCCGGTGGCCTCGGCCCACGACATTCGCGAAACCTTTGGCCGCATGGCCATGAACGACGAGGAAACCGTCGCCTTGATCGCCGGCGGCCACGCCTTCGGCAAGACCCACGGTGCGGGCCCGGCCACCAGCGTCGGTGCCGAGCCGGAAGCGGCCGACCTGGAACAGCAGGGCTTCGGCTGGCAGAACAGCTATGGCACCGGCAAGGGCGCCGACACCATCACCAGCGGCCTCGAAGTGACCTGGACCTCCACGCCGACCCGCTGGAGCAACGAATACTTCGAGAACATGTTCAAGTTCGAGTGGGAGCTGTTCAAGAGCCCGGCCGGTGCCCACCAGTGGCGGCCCAAGGACGGCGCCGGTGCCAATGCCGTGCCCGATGCCCACGATCCCAGCAAGCGTCACCAGCCGACCATGCTGACCTCGGACCTGGCGCTGCGCTTCGATCCGGCCTACGAGAAGATCTCCCGCCGCTTCCTGGAAAATCCGGACCAGCTGGCCGATGCCTTCGCCCGTGCCTGGTTCAAGCTGACCCACAGGGACATGGGGCCGCTGGCCCGTTACCTGGGCCCGGAAACCCCGGCCGAGGAGCTGCTCTGGCAGGACCCGCTGCCCAAGGCTGAAGGCGCGCCCCTGGGCGAGGCCGAGGTCAAGGCGCTCAAGGACAAGCTGGCCGCGTCCGGCCTGAGCGTGTCCGAACTGGTCGGCACCGCCTGGGCGGCGGCTTCCACCTTCCGCGGTTCCGACAAGCGCGGCGGGGCCAACGGCGGCCGGCTGCGCCTGGCGCCGCAAAAGGACTGGGCCGTCAACCAGCCGGCGCAACTGGCCAAGGTGCTGGGCGTGCTGGAAGGCATCCAGCGTGACTTCCAAAGGCAGGGCAAGCAGGTGTCCATCGCCGACCTGATCGTGCTGGCCGGTAGCGTCGGGGTGGAAAAGGCCGCCCAGGCGGCGGGCCATTCGATCAGCGTGCCCTTCACCCCGGGCCGCGTGGATGCCTCCCAGGAACAGACCGATGTGCAATCCTTCGGGCACCTGGAGCCCTGGGCCGATGGCTTCCGCAACTACGTGGGCGGGGAGTTCAAGGTCAAGCCGGAATTCCTGCTGGTGGACAAGGCGCATCTGCTGAATCTGACCGCGCCGGAACTGACGGTGCTGCTGGGCGGCCTGCGCGTGCTGGACATCAACGTCGGCGGCGCCAAGCACGGCGTCTTCACGCAGCGGCCGCAGACCCTGACCAACGACTTCTTCGTCAACCTGCTGGACATGGCCACCGAATGGAAGGCCACCGGTCCGGACAAGGCCACCTTCGAAGGTCGCGATCGCAAGACCGGTGCCGTGAAGTGGACCGGTACCCGGGTCGATCTGGTGTTCGGCTCCCACGCCCAGCTGCGCGCCCTGAGCGAGGTCTACGGCAGTGCCGACGCCCAGGAGAAGTTCGTCAAGGACTTCGTCAAGGTCTGGACCAAGGTGATGGAGCTGGATCGTTTCGATCTGCGCTGATCGCCATGCGGTGACGGAAAACGCCTCCTTCGGGAGGCGTTTTTTTTTGGCCTCGCCAGCGACCCGCCGTTCATCCCCGATCAGTGGCGAGTCTCGCGGAGGCCACAGCCTGGAGCTATTCCGGCGCCCCCGGCGCGAGGGTCCGCCAGCCTTAAGCAAACCCTAAGCGCCCCTTAAGGAGCGCGTAACCCGGGAGATACAAACTGCGCTAAACACCCAGAGGCTGTCCCCCATGGAAGCGCTTGCCGAACTCTCCCTCAGTCTGGTCGAAGGCCCCATCCGCCCCGATCTGTGCCGCGATGAAGTCCTCGCCGATCTGTTCGAGGCCACCGCGGCGCGGGCGCCGGAGCGACCCGCCCTGCTCGAAGGCGAGCGCAGCCTGAGCTACGGCGAACTGAACGCCTGGGCCGACCGCGCCGCCTCGCGGCTGCTGGCCGCCGGCGCCGGGCCTGGCCGCGTGGTCGGCCTCTGGCTGCCGCGCGGCATCGAGCTGCTGGTGATGCAGCTGGCCATCGCCAAGACCGGCGCCGCCTGGCTGCCCTGCGATGCCGAAACCCCGGCCGACCGCGTGGCCCTGTGCCTGGAAGACGCCCAGGCGGTAGGCGTGATCACCGGGGCGCCCTTCGCCGATCTGCTGGCGCGCCCCGGGTTGCACTGCTGGACCCCCGACGCGCTGAGCGTCGCCCAGGGCAGCGGCGAAACCCTGCGCCGGCGCGGCCTGGTCTCTCCGGACAATCTGGCCTATCTGATCTACACCTCCGGCTCCACCGGCAAGCCCAAGGGCATCGGCATCCGCCAGGACAGCATCTGCCACTTCCTGCGCAGCGAGAATTCGCTGCTCGGCATCGAAGCCGGCGATCGGGTCTACCAGGGTTTCTCGGTGGCCTTCGACATGTCCTTCGAAGAAATCTGGATCAGCTACCTGGTGGGCGCCACCCTCTGGCTGGCCCCGCGCGAGATCACCGCCGATCCCGAGGCCCTGGCCCGCGCCCTGAGCGCCAATCGCATCAGCGTGCTGCACGTGGTGCCGACCCTGCTGGCGCTGCTGCCGGAAGACGTCCCCAGCCTGCGCCTGATCAACCTGGGCGGCGAGATGTGCCCCGAGCCCCTGGTGGCGCGCTGGAGCCGGCCGCAACGGCGGCTGTTCAACACCTATGGCCCCAGCGAGGCCACCGTCTCGGCGAGTCTGGCGCCGCTGCAACCGGGCGAGCCGGTGACCATCGGCCGGCCGCTGCCCAACTACAGCCTGCTGGTGGTGCCTGCCGATGCCAGCCAGCCGCTGGCGCTGCTGCCGCGCGACCAGGTAGGCGAACTCTGCATCACCGGTCCCGGCGTGGCCGATGGCTACCTGGGCCGCCCGGAGCTGACCGCCGAGAAATTCCTGCCCAATCCCTGGAGCACCGGCAGTCACGATCTCAAGCTCTATCGCACCGGTGACCTGGCGCGGGTCGACGAACACGGGCAGGTGCACTGCCTGGGCCGGGTCGATGACCAGGTGAAGATCCGCGGCTATCGCGTCGAGCTGGGCGAGATCGAAGCCACCCTGGCCCGCCAACCCGGGGTCGGGACCGTGGCCGTGGTGCTGCGCGAAGAGGGCGGCGTGGAGCAACTGGTGGCCTTCCTGGTCGGCGATGGCGGCCCGCTGCCACGCAGCGACCTGCTGCGCACCGAACTGGCCGGCTGCCTGCCGCTGTACATGGTGCCCAGCCGCTTCGAATGGCTCGGCGAGATGCCACGGCTGAATTCCGGCAAGATCGATCGCAAGCAACTGCGGGCCCGCCCCCTGGCCATCGCTGCGGTGGCGCCGGTCGCTCCGGCCAGCGGCGCCTTGGGTGCGCTGCTGGCGGCCACCGCCGAACTCTTCCCCGGTCAGCCGCTGCACGCCGAGATGGATTTCTTCGACGACCTGGGCGGGCACTCGCTGTTCGCCGCCCGGCTGGTCTCGCGCCTGCGCCAGGATCCGCGCTATGCCAGTGCCACGGTCAAGGCGGTCTATGCCGGCCGCACCCTGGGCGCCATCGCCGAGGCCCTGGAGGCCGACGCCGCCGAAGCGGGCGCAACGACGGCCACCGAGGCCTGGGCGCCACCCAGCCGCTGGCGGCGCTGGCGCTGTGGCCTGGCCCAGGCGGTAGCCCTGCCGCCGCTGCTGACCCTGCGCCTGGGCCGCTGGCTGGCGCCCTTCCTGGCCTTCCCGCTGCTGATCCATTCCGGCACCGCGCTGCCCCTGGCGATGCTGACCGCCCTCAGCCTGTTCGTCCTGGCCATCGGCCTGGAATTCGCCGTGGCCGTGGTGGGCAAGCGCCTCACCGGCCGCCTGCAGCCCGGTCGCTATCCGCTCTGGGGACTGACCTACTACCGCTGGTGGCTGGGTGAGCGTTTCCTCGCTCTGGCGCCGGCCTACCTGCTCAGCGGCTCGCCCCTGGCGCGGGGCTGGCTGCGCCTGCTGGGCGCACGCGTCGGCGCCGAAGCCTTCGTCGGCACCCTGACCCTGCGCGTCCCCGAGTTGCTGACCCTGGGGCAGGGCGCCAGCCTGGGCAACGGCGTCAATTTCGAAAACGCCCGGGTGCTGCGCGGCGAATTGCTGCTCGGCGCCGTGACCCTGGGGCGCGAAGCCCAGGTCGGCTCCTATGCCATCCTCGAAGGCGACACCGCCCTCGGTGACGGTGCGCGGCTGCAGGCCCAATCCGCCCTGCGCAGCGGTCAGCGCATCCCGGCCGGCCGCCACTGGGGCGGCGCGCCGGCCCGCGATCAGGGTGCCGCCGGTGCCCGCGTGCTGCCGCCGGCCCCGGTGTCCCGTGCCCAGCGTACCCTGCTCAAGGGCCTCTATGCCCTCAGCGGCCTGGTGGTCTCGGTGCTGTTCTTCATGCCGCTGTTTCCCCTGGCGCTGCTGATCGACGAACTGGAAAGCTTTGGTGGACTACCCTGGTGGCACACCTCTTCGCTGCTGCTCGATGCCCTGCAGTACGGCGTACTGGCCCTGCCGCTGGGCGTGGTCAGCGTCGCCCTGACCCTGCTCGGCTGCGCCCTGGCGCGGCGGCTGATCCTGCCACGCCTGGAAGAAGGCCAGTGGTCGATCGACAGCCTCTTCTACTGGCGCAAGTGGCTGGCCAACCTGATCCAGGAGTCGGCGCTGCAAAGCTTGCAGGGCCTCTATGCCACCGTCTATTCGGCGCTCTGGTATCGCCTGCTGGGTGCCCGGGTCGGTCGCGATGCCGAGATATCCACCGCCCAGGGTCCGGTCTCCTCGCTGCTGGAACTGGGCGCCGAGACCTTTATCGCCGATGCCGTGATGCTCGGTGACGAACAGGTCGCCCAGGGCTGGATGACCCTCAGACGCACCTCCATCGCCCGGCGCAGTTTCGTCGGCAACGGCGCCTATGTCGCCGACGGCTGCCACATCCCCGAAGACGCCCTGATCGGTGTCCTGGGTCGACTCGACGAGGGTGTGCCCCTGCGCCAGGGCGAAACCTGGCTCGGCTCGCCGGCGGTCCGGCTGCCGGCGCGGGAAACCCTCACCGGCTACCCGGAAAGCCTGACCTTCCGCCCGGCCCCCTGGCGCCGGGTGGCGCGTGGCCTGATCGAGGCCCTGCGCATCGTGCTGCCCACCGGCTTCACCGTGGCGGCCGGCTGCGCCATCGCCGAGGCCCTGGTGCCGCTGTGGCAGCAGGGCGCATGGCTGCAACTGCTCGGCGAGACCCTGCTGGCCGGCAGCGCCTTCGCCCTGGCCAGCTTCCTGGTCGTGCTGGGGCTCAAGTGGCTGGTGGTGGGCCGTTATCGCCCGCGTTCGGCGCCCATGTGGACCTTTTTCGTCTGGCGCAGCGAGGCCATCACCAGCCTCTACGAAACCCTGGCGGTGCCCAATCTGCTCGGCACCCTGCGCGGCACGCCCTGGCTGCCGCTGGCGCTGCGCCTGCTCGGCGCCCGCCTGGGCCGCGGCACCTACCTGGATACCACCGACCTCACCGAATTCGACTGCGTGCGCCTCGGTGACCACGGCGAACTCAACGCCCTGGCCGGGCCCCAGACCCATCTGTTCGAAGACCGGGTGATGAAGGTCGGCGAGGTGGAGCTGGGGGCCGGGGTCAATCTGGGGCCGCGCAGCGTGGTGCTCTATGGCGCCCGCGTCGGCGACGACGTGGAACTGGGTCCGCTGTCGCTGGTGATGAAGGGCGAAACCCTGCCGGGTCGCTCGCGCTGGGAGGGTAACCCCGTTCAGCCCCGGCGCTAGCACTGTCACACAACCATAAAGACAGCCCTGGATACTCCGTCCCGTACAACGATGACGGGGCAAGGCGATGACGGCGTGGGTACGACGGATCAGGATCGGACGGACCGGCTGGCTGCTGGGCCTGGCCCTGCTGCTGGCACTGGGGGTGACCCAGGGCCTGCGCAGCAGCCATCTGGACAGCCAGTTGCTGTTCTGGCTCGGCCAGCAGTGGCAGAGCGAACCCCGAACCTCCCTGGAACTGGGTCGCTACCGGGTGGCGGTGGAAGCCAAGCCGGTGGCCGGGGTCACCGAGAATCTGTCCGACCTCAGCTACGACCCGGAACGGGATCGGCTCTGGGCGGTGGTCAACAATCCGCCGGAGTTGCTGGCCCTGAGCCGGGACGGCGAGCTGCTGCAACGCCATCGCCTGGAAGGCTTCGACGACGTCGAAGGCGTGACCTATCTGGGCAACGACCGCCTGCTGCTGGCGGAAGAGGGCGCCAACGCCCTGACCCTGGTAGGCATCCCCGAGGGCGACGACGTGCTCCGGCGCAAGGACTATCGCAGCCTGACCCTGGATCTCTTCCCCCGCGCCAACCAGGGCTTCGAAGGCCTGGACTATGACGCCGCCCGCGATCGCCTGTTCGTGGTCAAGGAGCACTCGCCGCGCAAGCTCTATGAAATCCGTGGCCTGCTCAGGAGCTTCGACGGCGACTTCGCCCTGCGCATCATCGATCGCCAGGCCTGGCTGGACCAGGCGCCCAGCACCGGCGACCTGTCCGCGGTCCATGTCGATCGCCGCACCGGCCACCTGCTGCTGCTCAGCGACGAGTCGCGGGTGCTGATCGAACTCGACGACCAGGGCCATACCCTGGATACCCGTTCCCTGGTGGCGCCCTTCGGCGGCCTGTCACGGCGGATCCGCCAGCCCGAAGGCGTCACCCTGGATACCGCCGGCAACCTCTATGTGGTCAGCGAACCCAATCTGTTCTATCGCTACCAGAAGCGCTGATCAGACGCCGCCCAGTCGCTCCAGCACGGCGGGGGTGTCCTGGGCGCCCATGGCGCGGGCCACGCTCAGCGCCGTGTTGCCGGCGGCGTCCCGGGCCTTGGGGTCGGCGCCGCGGGCGACCAGCAATTCCACCATCTGCACGTGATTGAACATGGCCGCCATCATCAGTGCGGTCTTGCCGTCGGGCATGGCGCCCTCCACGGCGGCGCCGTGCTCCAGCAGCAGTTCGGCCATCGGCAGGTTGTTCTTGAAGGCCGCCCCGGCCAGGGGCGACTGGCCCATGTCGTTGGCGAGGTTCGGATCGGCCCGGTGCTCCAGCAGGACACGACTGGCCTCCAGGTGACCGTGGTAGCTGGCCAGCATCAGCAGGCTGTCGCCCTTGTGATTGCGCAGATTGGGCGTCAGCCCCTTTTCCAGCACCAGGGCCAGCACCTCGGCATTGCCGGTGCGCGCGAGGTTGAACACCTCGGTGGCGAATTCCTGGGCTTCTTCATCGGTCATGCGCTGGGGACCGTCTGCGGTCATGGGGTTCTCCTGGGCTAAAGGCGGGCGGGACCCTCGGGGTCCCGGACGATAGGAGGGCAGACCCGAACGGCAGGAGGGAGTTCTCTCGCGGCGGCGAAACAAGGCCGCCGCACGTGCCTGTATGGCGGACGCGCAGTAGTTTTATAAGCGGCTCTCAGCCGAAGGTGGCGTGGGTCTCGGCATAGGCCTGCAATTCCGCCACGCTGTAGTTGCCGACCATCAGCACCGGGCCATGGGCCGTGCCGATCTGCGCCGGCAGGGTGTCCAGAAAACCACCGGTAGGGGTCACCCCGAGGTTGGTGTATTCGGCGGCCGGCAGATGGAATTCGGCGATCAGGCGCGCCGCTTCGGCGATTCCGGCGGCCACGCTGAGCGGATGCAGGGCCGCCCCTAGCGGATTGACCTGGCCACCGTTGTCGCCGTTGAACAGGTGGCCGACCTTGGCCGCCGCCTGGGTCAGGTCGTGCTGGTCGGCCTGGGCACCGATCAGGAACAGCGAGCCATAGTGGGGCAGGCTGCCGCCACCCTCGGCCTGGCTGACGAAGCTCGGCGCGAAGGGCTGTTCGCCGCGGATGTCGGAGCTGTAGTTGGCTACCGGATCGCCCAGGGTGACCACATTGACGAAATTGCCCCCATGGCCCACGGCCTGAGCATCGCGGGGAATGCCCGAGGCCTCGAAGCTGATGCCGCCGAGACCGGTCTGCTGGGCGACGTAGGCCGCCGAGATGCCACCCAGGGAGTGGCCGGTGACGAAGATGTCCTGGGTGCCATAACCCTGCTTGGCCGCCGCCTCGATGACTTGGTGGGCGAAGTCCAGCGACTGCCGCTGGGCGCTGGAGACCTGCTGGCCGAGGATCTGCAGATCGCTCAGCAGGCCACCGGCGGTGGAGAGGGGATCGATCAGCAGATTCTCGCCTCTAGTGGTGCCGGCATAGGTGATGAGCACCTGGTTCTCGGCGGTGATCCAGGTATGGGCCGTGGCGCCGTTGAGCGAGTTGTGCAGCGTCAGCTGATGGCCATCGACCAGGAACGGCCGCATGCCGTCGGGCGTGCCACCCAGCACGTACTCGCTGATGGCGCCGTTGAGGAATTCGCTGACGGTAGGGGTGCTGGCTGTGTGGGTCTGCGCCAGTGGCGTGGCCGCGGCGCTCTTCAGCGTGTGCAGGTAGGTGAAGTTGCCGAGGCTGACGATGTCGCTGCTGTCGAGCAGGCCATCGCTGGCCCAGAGGGAGGATTTCTTGGACATGACGGCACCTTTGTTATTGTCGTGAGGTGGACGTGGTGGCCAGGGCCCTCCACACCAAGACCGCGGCAGGTGGCTGGGAAGAGCCCGCGAAACCATCCTAGGACGGGCTCTGGCACGCGGCAAACCGGGAACCCGGGGGTCATTTCCGGACGCCCCGGGTCCGGGTTCGGGCCGCTCTCTCCCAGGGCGGGACGAGCCTGCGGCAGTCCGGCGCCCCTGGTCGACCCGCCGCAGGTTCGGGCTACACTGGGGGTCGACTCGACCCAAGAGGCTCCTATGACCGCCATCCGCCTGCCGTCCATCGACCGCCTGCTGCGCCATCCCGCTTCGCGTCCGCTGGAGGAGCGCCACGGTCGCGAGCAGGTCCTTGGCGGCTATCGCTCGCTGCTGGACGATCTGCGCGAGGCCCTGAGGGCCGGCACCCTGACCGCGGTGGAGGTGGAGGAGGGCGTGCTGGCCGGCCGTCTGGGCGAGCGCCTGGCGTTGCACAGCCAGCCGCGGGTGCGGCGGGTGTTCAACCTCACCGGCACGGTGCTGCACACCAACCTGGGGCGGGCGCTGCTGGCGGAAGAGGCCATCGCCGCGGTAGTCGAGGCCGCGCGTCAGCCGATGAATCTGGAATTCGACCTGGCTACCGGCAAGCGCGGCGATCGTGACGACCTGGTCGCCGACCTGGTGCGCGAACTCACCGGCGCCGAGGCGGTGACGGTGGTCAACAACAACGCCGCGGCGGTCCTGCTGGCCCTGCATGCCATAGGCGCACGCAAGGAAGGGGTGCTGTCCCGCGGCGAGCTGATCGAGATCGGTGGCGCCTTCCGCATCCCCGACATCATGGCCCGCGCCGGGGTCAAGCTGGTGGAGGTGGGCACCACCAACCGTACCCATGCCCGCGACTACGAAGCCGCCATCGGCCCGCGCACCGCGCTGCTGATGCGGGTGCACACCAGCAACTACAGCGTCCAGGGCTTTACCGCCAGCGTGGCCACGGCGGAGCTGGCCGCCATCGCCCGCGCCCATAACGTGCCGCTGCTGGAAGACCTGGGCAGCGGCACCCTGGTGGACCTGACCCGCTGGGGACTGCCCGCCGAACCCACGGTGCAGCAGGCCCTGCGCGACGGCGCCGACCTGGTGACCTTCAGTGGCGACAAGCTGCTCGGCGGCCCCCAGTGCGGCCTCATCGTCGGTCGCCGCGACCTCATCGAGCGCATCAAGAAGAATCCACTCAAGCGGGCGTTGCGGGTCGACAAGCTGACCCTGGCCGCCCTGGAGGCGACCCTGGCGCTCTATCGCGATCCGGATCGACTGGCCGAGCGGTTGCCCAGCCTGCGCCTGCTGTCGCGCCCGGCCGAGGCCATCACCACCCAGGCCGAGCGGCTGCTGCCGGCCTTCGCCGCCGTGCTGGGCACGACCTATGCGGTCAGCGTGGAGCCGGCGCTGGGCATGATCGGCAGTGGCGCCCAGCCGGTGGCCCGCCTGCCCGGGGCGGCGCTGTGCTGTCGCCCCCAGGTCAGCAAGCGCCTGCGTGGGCGCGCCTTGCGGCAACTGGAAGAAGGCCTGCGCCAGCTACCCATCCCGGTGGTGGGGCGCATCGACGCCGATGCGCTCTGGCTGGATCTGCGCCAGCTCGACGATGAAGCCGCCTTTCTCGCGCAATTGCCAGCGCTGCTGCTGCCGGAGATTCGTTAACGGACGACCCAGCGCTGCCGGGCCCAATTGCTCAGCAGATCCACGCCCAGCACCAGCACCAGCATGCCGAGGATCACGGTGGCGGCCTGGGCCTGCTGGAACAGGCTCAGGCTGAAGTACAGCTGCTGCCCCAGGCCACCAGCGCCGACGAAGCCGAGGATGCTGGCCATGCGGATATTGTTTTCCCAGCGATAGAGCAGATAGGCCAGCAACTGCGGCCAGACCGCCGGCAGGGTGCCGTAGAGAAAGGCCGCCAGCGCGCCACCGCCGGCCAGGCGAATGGCTTCGGCCGGCGCCTTGGGGGTGTTTTCCAGGGCTTCGGCGAACAGCCGACCGAGCACCCCGGCGGTGTGCAAGGCCAGGGCCAGGGTACCGGCGTTGGGTCCCAGCCCGGCGGCCAGCACCATTAGCGCTGCCCAGACCAGCTCGGGCACGGCGCGCAGGGCGTTGAGCAACAGCCGCGCCAGCGCCAGGGCGACCAGGCCTAGGCGCCCGGCCGCCGGCAGCGCCAGCAGGATGCCGAGCAGCCCGGCGAGCAGGGTACCCAGGGCCGACATGGCCAGGGTTTCCACCGCGCCGTGGGCCACGGCCGACAGCTGGGCGAGGGAGAAGTCCGGCTGGAGAAAGTCGGCCAGGAAGCTGCCCATCTGCGCCAGGGCGCGAGCGCTCAGCAATTCGCCGAAGGCGGTGCCCAGGTAGCTGGCGGACGCCACCAGGGCGGTGCCCATGGCCAGCACCGTCAGAGTGCCCCGGCCCCGGCCCTGACCGCGCTCCACCTGACGCAGCAAGCGACTGAGCACATCGGCCAGGAGCACCAGCACCAGGAAGGTCAGCAGCAGGCTGGCCACCTCGCCACCGGCGAACATGCGCAGCGACAGATCGACCTGCTGGCCGAGCCCGCCGGCGCCGACGAAGCCCATCACCACCGAGGCGCGAATGGCGCACTCCCAGCGATAGACGCTGTAGGAAATCATCTCGCCCGCGGCGTTGGGCAGCACGCCATAGACGAAGGCCTGCAGGCGACTGGCGCCCTGTAGCAGCAGGGCCCGCGCCGGGCGGGGATCAACCGATTCGAAGATTTCCGCATAGACCTTGCCCAGCATGCCGCCGTAGGTGATGGCGATGGCCAGCACCCCGGCGGTGGGACCCAGGCCTACGGCGCGGACGAACAGCAGCGCCCAGACGATCTCCGGCACGCTGCGCAGGACGATCAGCACCCCGCGCACCAGTCCGCGGAGCAGGCGCGGCAGGCGGCCTGGACGTCCGCCGCGGGGCAGGGCGGAGATCGACAGGACACGGGTGGCGAGCAGGGCGGCGGGCAGGGCGATCAGCGCCGCCAGGGCCATGCCCAGGGTGGCGATGGCCAGGGTTTCCAGGGTGGCGCGCCCGAGCACGGCGAGAAAGTCGGCGTCATGGGCGGGCGGCCAGAAGCCGGCGAGAAAGTTGCCCATGGTGCGGGCGTTGTCGCCGGTGAAGAGACCCAGCAGATCGAATTCCGCCAGGCGCAGCGTCGGCCAGGCCAGCAGCAGGGCCAACAGGGTGAGCAGCAGTCGGGACCGGGCGGCCGGGTCCTGGCGGGGCGAGGTCAGCATCGCGGCAGGTCGAGCGGTGTCTCGGCTGGGGCCGGAGCGGCAGGCTTGAGGGTGGTGCTCAAGCCCTCGTTGGCATAGAGCGCGGCGAGATCGGCCGGGGTGACCGCGCTGGCGGGCTTGTCCCACAGCAGCCGACCGGCGCGCAGACCGAGGATGCGCGGAAAGCGCTGCAACGCCAGTTCGACGTTGTGCAGGCTGGTGACCAGGGTGGTGCCCTGGCGCGCCGCGGCGTCGCTCAGCACCTCCAGGGTATGGGCGGCCAGCACCGGGTCCATGGCCGACACGGGTTCGTCGGCGAGCAGCAGCTGCGGCTGCTGGTAGAGCGCCCGGGCGATGCCGATGCGCTGCAACTGGCCCCCGGACAGCTGATCACAGGAGGAGTAGAGCCGATCGGCGAGATCCAGCGGCGTCAGGGCCGCCGCGGCGCCGGCGCGATCCAGCGGATGCACCAGGCTGACCAGGCTGCGCGCCAACGACCACTGGCCGAGACGGCCGGCCAGCACCGCAGTGATGACGCGCTGGCGCGCCGGCAAGGGCGGCGCCTGGTGGATCAGGCCGATACGGGCGCGCAACTGACGCCGCGCCCGGTTGCCCAGGCTCCAGGGCTGCTGGCCGAGCAGCTCCAGCTCACCCGCGAGCGGCCGCATCCCGGTGGCCAGCAGGCGCAGCAGGCTGGTCTTGCCCGCCCCGGACGGACCGATCAGCGCGACCTGCTCACCCTGTTGCAGGTTGAGGTCGAGATCGGCCAGGGCGGGCGAGCCGTCGGCGTGTACCAGCGTCACGCCCCTGAGGGCGAGACTCACTTGAGCAGGCCGGCCGCCAGGGCGGAAGCCTCGATGCTCTTGTAGTTTTCCGGCGAGGTCGGCACGAAGCGGCTGGCCGCCTGCAGGTCGAGGATCGCCTTGTCGGCTGGCTTGGCCGGATCCAGGTCGAGGAAGGCCTGCTTGATCTTGGCCGCCAGTTGCGGATCCAGATTGCCGCGCACCGTCCAGTTGTAGTCGTAGTAGGCCGGGGTGGTGGAGATGACCCGGACCTTGCTGGTGTCGACCTTGCCGGCGTCGACCAGCTTCTTCCACACCGAGGCGTTGAGCACGCCGGCATCGGCCTTGCCCGCGGCGACCCAGGCGACGGTGGCGTCATGGGCGCCGGAATAGGCCACCCGCGAGAAGAACTGCTCGGGAACGATGCCGTCCTGCTGCATGAAGTAGCGCGGCATCAGGCTGCCCGAGGTGGAAGAGACCGAACCGAAGGCGAAGGTCTTGCCCTTGAGATCCTGCAGGGTCTTCACGGCCGGGTCGGCGGTGATGAACTTGCTGGTGAACTGCTGATCTTCTGCGCGCTGCACCAGGGGGGTCATCGGCGCCTTGCGCTGCGCCTGGACGAAGGTGAAGCCGCCGAACCAGGCCAGGTCCAGGCGATCCGAGGCCATGGCTTCCACCACGCCGGCATAGTCGGACACCGGGACGAATTTCACCGGCATGCCCAGACGCTGCTCCAAGTATTCACCCAGCGGCTTGAACTTGCGGATCAGCTCGGTGGGCGCCTCGTCGGGAATGGCCGAGACGCGCAGTTCGTCGGCGGCGTGGGAGAGCAGGGAAGTCAGGGACAGGGCCAGGCCTGCTGCCAGGGCCAGCGAACGCTTGAGCATGGGTTTCTCCGGTTCAATAGCGGAAAAAAAGGGGCTGCAGTATAGGGGGTGGCGCTGTTTTGCGCAGCCGCCACGAGGCCGCGGGCCTGGCAGGATGCAGCTGCGGCGTGGCGCGACGGCTCTGGGAAGGGGTTAGGCAGCGGACGCGACCCGGCATGCGAGTCCGCTGCGGTGGTGTCAGGACGGGTCGGCGAGCACTCAGGTCTCGTCGAAGAAACGCTCGTTCCAGTCCACCAGGGGTTGCGGCGAATTGAGCTTCTGCCCGTAGATCACCGCATAGGCCAGCACGTTCTGCACGTACTGGCGCGTCTCGTCGAAGGGAATGGTCTCCACCCAGACATCGAAGGCCAGGTGGCGGGCGCCCGTCAGCCAGCGCTTCACCCGGCCGGGACCGGCGTTGTAGGCCGCCGAGGCCAGCACCCGGTTGCCGTTGAACTGGGCATGGACCATGGACAGATAGGCGGTGCCCAGCTGGATGTTCTTCTCCGGGGTCAGCGCCTGTTGCGGCGAGGCCAGGGGAATGGCGAACTTGCTGGCGGTATGGCTGGCGGTGGCCGGCATCAGCTGCATCAGCCCCATGGCGCCCACCCCGGAGCGCGCATCGGCCATGAAGCCGCTCTCCTGGCGGGTGATGGCGAACACCCAGCTGCTGTGCAGACCGCGGGTCTGGGCCTCGCGCACGAAGCTTTCGCGATAGGCGATGGGGAAGCGGATGTCCAGGTCGTCCCAGTACTTGGCCAGGCTAATGGTGCGGATCGCCGGGAAGTACCACTGCATGTCGTAGGCCATGCGTGCCTGGGCCACCAGTTCGTCACGGTTGAAGTGACGGCTGACATAGAACCATTCGCGACGGGCGTTGATCGGCTCGCCACGGGCGATGAATTCCAGGGCCCGCTGCACGCCGGGGGTGTTGCGCACCTTGCGCTTGAGGGCGTCGCTGAGCATCAGCGGCTTGTTGTTGAGCTGATAGGGCGCCTTGCTGCGGTCCGCGGCAAGGAAGCCATAGTAGTCGCGCTCGCGACTGACCTCGGCGTATTCCCGCAGCACCGCCGGACTCTGCGGCTGCATCAGCTCCAGGGTCCGGGCGCGCCAGTATTCCCAGCGATTGGCCTTGGCCAGGCTCGGCGGAAAGCGCTCGATCAGCGCATGGGCATCGCTCCAGCGACCCAGGCGCAGCAGCAGGCGGGCGCGCCATTCGCTGACGTCGTCGTCCCGCAACTCGGGATCATAGCGCTCCATCAGCGGCAGGGCGCGGGGGTCGAAATTCTTTGCCAGGGTCAGGCCGATCTGGCGGGCGATGGCGACCTTTTCATCGCGGGTGAAGGGCATGCGCTGGCTGTAGACCTCGAGCAGGCTCATGGCCTGTTCCGGGTCCTGGCGCGCCAGCTTGCGCAGGCCCAGGCCGACCACGTCGGCGAGACTCTCGCTGGCCGGGGCGAAGGCCTGGACATTGGCGATCTGCTGCGGCTTCTGGGCCACGTCGATCAGCCGCTGGGCCTGGCCGGACAGCGTCGGCAACTGGGCGGACAGGGTGCGCACTAGGCCGTACTCGCCCTTGTCGGCGGCCAGCTTGGCACGCTCCCAGACGCGCTCCTCGGTGAGTTGCCCGCGCGCCGCCCAGGCCTGGAACAGGCCGTCGCAGGTGGTCGGCTGGGCCTTGCCCACCAGCCAGTATTTCTCCGCCAGTTTGAAGCCCTCGCTGGCATTGCCCTGGGCGATCAGGTACTGGCCGTGCAGGCAGTCCAGCTCGGTGAAGTTGAAGTCCGGCGAATAGTATTTCTCGAAGCGATTCCAGTCGCCGCGATCGGCCAGGCTGCGCAGCCAGCGCAGGCGCAGCCAGTTGGACTGCGGCAGATCGCCGTGCTCGGCGAGAAAGGTCTCGATCTCGGCATCGCTGGCCCCGGGAACGCGCTTGATCAGCTCGTCATAGGCCAGGTAAGGCTCCAGCGGATAGGTGCGCAATTCACCGCGATTGGCCAGGTAGACACTGGCATCGCCGCGGTCCAGCGCCGCCTTGGCCTGGTCGTAGAGTTGCCGCTGCTGCTCCAGGGGAGCGGCTTGCGAGGTGGTGGAGCCGATCAGGGGAGCGAGGAGCAGGGGCAGGATGACGAACAGGCGACCGCGCATGGGAATTCCGTAAAAGCTGGATGCGGAGGGGGCGGCGCGCACTGCGCAAGGCAAGCGGCCGACCGTCACGGGGCAGTCTAGCTTACGTGCCGGCGCCAGGCGGCGAAAGCGTCGGCCATGGCCTGCCGTCGGGCGGTCCGGGCGTTTCGCCGGCTCGTGTCGACCGGCGCCGGGGTGGGCGTCTCTGCTAGACTGGCTGGCCTTTTTCGCGGAGAAACCCATGGCGCTGCTCAAGTTCACCAACGTATCCCTGGCCTTTGGCGTCACCCCCTTGCTGGACGGGGTGTCCTGGCAGATCGAGCGGGGCGAGCGGGTATGCATCATCGGCCGCAACGGCACCGGCAAATCCAGCCTCCTGCGCATCGTCAAGGGCGAGCAGCAGGCCGATGACGGCGAGGTCTGGCGCGCCCCGGCGCTGAAGATCGGCGAACTGCCGCAGGAATTGCCGCGCGCCGACGACCGCTCGGTGTTCGACGTGGTGGCCGCGGGCCTGGCCGGCGTCGGCGAATTGCTCGCCGAGTACCATCACCTGACCCAGGACACCAGCGGCGAACTGGATATGGAGCGGCTCATGCACGTCCAGCAGGAGCTGGAGGCCCGCGATGGCTGGCGCCTGCAGCAACTGGTGGAAAGCACCCTGAGCCGGCTGCAGCTGCCGGCGGAAAAGACCCTCGCCGAACTTTCCGGCGGCTGGCGGCGGCGCGTGCTGCTGGCCCAGGCGCTGGTGGCCGAGCCGGATCTGCTGCTGCTCGACGAACCCACCAACCACTTGGACATCGGCGCCATCGCCTGGCTGGAAGACGCCCTGCGCGGCTATCCGGGCGCCGTGCTGTTCATTACCCACGACCGCGCCTTCCTCCAGGCCCTGGCCACCCGCATCCTCGAACTGGATCGCGGCAACCTGATCGACTGGCAGGGCGACTACGCCAGCTTCCTGGTGCACAAGGAGCAGCAGCTGGCGGCCGAAGAGACCGCCAACGCCCTGTTCGACAAGCGCCTGGCCCAGGAAGAAGTCTGGATCCGCCAGGGCATCAAGGCCCGGCGTACCCGCAACGAAGGTCGGGTCCGTGCGCTCAAGGCCATGCGCAACGAACGCAGCGAGCGCCGTGAGCGTCAGGGTAAGGCCAATCTGCTGCTGGAAACCGCCGACAAGTCCGGCAAGCAGGTCATCCTCGCCGAGCACATGAGCTATGCCCATCCCGGCGGCGAACCCCTGATCCGCGACCTGACCCTGCTGATCCAGCGCGGCGATCGCATCGGCCTGCTCGGTCCCAACGGCTCGGGCAAGACCACCCTGCTCAAGCTGCTGCTGGGTGACCTCCAGCCCACCGCCGGCAAGATCCAGTACGGCACCAAGCTGGAGATCGCCTATTTCGACCAGCTGCGCCTGCAACTGGAACCGGAAAAGACGGTGATCGACAACCTCGCCGAGGGTCGCGAATTCATCACCATCAACGGCCAGGATCGCCATGTGCTGAGCTACCTGGGCGACTTCCTGTTCAGCCCCCAGCGTGCCCGCACGCCGGTCAAGGCGCTGTCCGGTGGCGAACGCGCGCGCCTGCTGCTGGCCAAGCTGTTCAGCAAGCCGGCCAACCTGCTGGTGCTGGACGAACCCACCAACGACCTCGACGTCGAGACCCTGGAGCTGCTGGAAGAGGTGCTGCTGAGTTTCGAGGGCACCGTGCTGATGGTCAGCCACGACCGGGCCTTCCTCGACAACGTGGTGACCAGCACCCTGGTGTTCGAGGGGGAAGGGCGGGTCCGCGAATACGTCGGTGGCTACCAGGACTGGCTGCGCCAGGGCGGCTCGCCGCGTCTGCTCGGCGTGCAGACCCGGGAGGACAGCAAGCCGGCGCCGGCCAAGGCCGAACCCGCGTCCGCTGCGGCACCCGTGGCCGCTGCCGCCGCACCGGCCAAGCGCAAGCTCAGCTACAAGGAGCAGCGTGAGCTGGACGCCCTGCCGGGCGCCATCGAAACCGCGGAGATCGAATTGGAGGCCCTGCAGACCGCGATTGCCGATCCGGGCTTCTACCAGCTGCCGAACGAGGTCACCCAGGCCAAGCTCGCCCGAATGGATGCGCTGCAGGCCGAACTGGATCGCCTCATCGAACGCTGGGCCGAACTGGAATAATCCAGCCCGGCCGCGAGATCAGGCCTTGTCTTTCTTCAAGGCTACCGCCAGGGTATCGCAGGGCGCGCCGTGCAGCAGGTCGTTGGACGTCGAGCCCAGCAGCAGCGCCAGGCCGTGACGACCGTGGCTGCCGACCACGATCAGGTCGCAGCCCTGTTCCTTGGCCATGCGGTGGATTTCCTGGCGCGGTTGGCCGTAGGCCAGCACGCAATTGCCGGCCAGCTCGGCGTACTGGGTAGTGAAGCCATCCAGTCGCTCGCGGGCCTGCTCGATCTGCTGCTGCTGCAGCGACGACAGGTCCATGGGCACGTCGCCGCCAAAGGCCATGGCCATGGGCTCGACCACGTGCACCAGCGACACCTTGCTGCCACAGCACTGACCCAGGGCAACCGCACGGCGGATCACCGGCTGGCAATCTTCGGTCAGGTCGACGGCAACCAATATGTGTTGGTAGGCCATACACATCTCTCCTTCATGATGGGGCGCCAGACCGTACCGTGGCTGGCGCTCGATTCGCAGGCTCTAGCCCACTTGTAGTTTCGACTCCAGGAGTCGGGGATAGCTCCACGGCTATCTTGCACAGAAGCGCGCCAAGCTCAAGCGCCCGCCACGCGAACCCCCGCTCGCGCTTTCCCCGTGCGTCCCAATTGACAAGCGCCCGCTTTTGCCAGAAGGTTGTGCGAGCCGTTCAAACGGTTGTATGAATTTTCGCCCCGGCCCGGCCGGTGCCCTCCACAGAACAATATCGGGGCTGGCGATTCTCGGCTTCCACCCAAGCCGCCGCCCGCTTCGCGACCAGGACTCAAGGGAGACCCGCTGATGATGTTCGAAGGCAAAGCCCTTTCGGTGCGCGACGTGGAGGACGGCATCGCCGAACTTCGCTTCGACCTCCAAGGCGAATCGGTCAACAAGTTCAGCGCCATCACCCTGCGCGAATTCCGCCAGGCCGTGGATGCCCTGAAAGCCCACGCCGGCCTGCGCGGCGTCATCGTCACCAGCGGCAAGGACGTCTTCATCGTCGGCGCCGACATCACCGAATTCGTCGAGATGTTCGGTCGGCCGACCGAAGAGCTGCAGGCCGGCATCGCCGAGATCAACCGCATCTTCAACGATTTCGAAGACCTGCCGGTGCCCACCGTGGCCGCCGTGGGCGGCATCGCCCTGGGTGGCGGTTGCGAGATGACCCTGGCCGCCGACTACCGGGTGCTGAGCACCGCGGCGCGCATCGGCCTGCCGGAAGTCAAGCTGGGCATCTATCCGGGCTGGGGCGGCACCGTCCGCCTGCCGCGCCTGATCGGCAGCGACAACGCCATCGAGTGGATCGCGTCCGGCAAGGAAAACGACGCCGCCACCGCCCTCAAGGTCGGCGTGGCCGATGCCGTGGTCGCCCCCGAGCACCTGTTCGACGCCGCCCTGGACCTGGTCCGCCGCGCCGCCGCCGGCGAGCTGGACTACCGCGCCAAGCGCAAGCCCAAGCTGGAAAAGCTGCAGCTCAATGCCATCGAAGCCATGATGGCCTTCGAATCGGCCAAGGGCTTCGTCGCCAGCCAAGCCGGTCCGCACTATCCGGCACCGCTGGAAGCCATCAAGGCCATCCAGAAGTCCGCCAACTACGGCCGCGACAAGGCGCTGGAAGTCGAAGGCGCCGGTTTCGCCAAGATGGCCCAGACCTCGGTCTCCGCCAGCCTGGTCGGCCTCTTCCTCAATGACCAGGCGCTCAAGCGCAAGGCCAAGGTGCTGGAAAAGCAGGCCGCGCCGGTCAAGCTGACCAGCGTGCTGGGCGCCGGCATCATGGGTGGCGGCATCGCCTATCAGTCCGCGCTCAAGGGCACCCCGATCCTGATGAAGGACATTCGCGACGAAGCCCTGGAATTGGGGCTGAGCGAAGCCAGCAAGCTGCTCAACAAGCGCGTCGAGAAGGGCCGCCTGGAGCCGGCGAAGATGGCCGAGGCGCTCAATCGCATCCGCCCGACGCTGTCCTATGGCGACTTCAAGAGCGTCGACCTGGTGGTCGAGGCCGTGGTCGAGAATCCCAAGGTCAAGCAGGCCGTGCTGGCCGAGGTGGAAGGCCAGGTGCGCGAGGACGCCATCCTCACCTCCAACACCTCCACCATTTCCATCAGCCTGCTGGCCCAGGCGCTCAAGCGTCCGGAAAACTTCTGCGGCATGCACTTCTTCAATCCGGTGCACATGATGCCCCTGGTCGAGGTGATCCGCGGCGAGAAGACCAGCGAGAAGGCCATCGCCACCACCGTGGCCTACGCCCGCCAGATGGGCAAGAACCCCATCGTGGTCAACGACTGCCCCGGCTTCCTGGTCAACCGCATCCTCTTCCCGTACTTCGGCGGCTTCGCCGCGCTGCTGGCCCAGGGGGCCGATTTCCAGCGCGTCGACCGGCTGATGGAGAAGTTCGGCTGGCCCATGGGCCCGGCCTACCTGATGGACGTGGTCGGCATGGACACCGCCCACCACGCCCGCGACGTCATGGCCGAAGGCTTCCCCGAGCGCATGAAGGAAAGCCGCAAGACCGCGGTGGACGCCCTCTACGAAGCCCAGCGCTTCGGCCAGAAGAACGGCAAGGGCTTCTATGTCTACGAGACCGACAAGAAGGGCAAGCCGAAGAAGGTCGCCGACCCGGCCGTGGCCGAGGTGCTGGCACCGGTCACCTACGAGCAGCGTGAATTCACCGACGAGGAGATCGTCGAGCGGATGATGGTGCCGCTGTGCCTGGAAGCCGTTCGCTGCCTGGAGGACGGCATCGTCGAGAGCGCCGCCGAGGCCGACATGGGCCTGATCTACGGCATCGGCTTCCCGCCCTTCCGCGGCGGTGCGCTGCGCTACATCGACAGCCTGGGCGTGGCCGAATTCGTCGCCATGGCCGACAAGTACGCCGACCTCGGGCCGCTGTACCACCCGACCCCCAAACTCCGCGAAATGGCCGCCGCTGGCCAACGCTTCTTCGGTTGAGCCTGGAGTAAAGAAATGAGTCTGAATCCGAGAGACGTCGTCATCGTCGACTTCGCCCGCACGCCCATGGGTCGTTCCAAGGGCGGCATGCACCGCAACACCCGCGCCGAGACCCTGTCCGCGCGGCTGATCGACGCGGTCCTCGACCGCAATCCCCAGGTCAATCCGGCCGAGGTGGAAGACGTGATCTGGGGCTGCGTCAACCAGACCCTGGAGCAGGGCTGGAACATCGCCCGCATGGCGTCGCTGCTGACCCGCATCCCGCACACCAGCGGCGCCCAGACGGTGAGCCGCCTGTGCGGTTCCTCCATGAGCGCCCTGCACACCGCCGCCCAGGCGATCCAGACCGGCAACGGCGACGTCTTCGTCGTCGGCGGGGTGGAGCACATGGGTCATGTCGGCATGATGCACGGCGTCGACCCGAATCCCCAGCTGTCGCTGCATGCCGCCAAGGCCTCCGGCATGATGGGCCTGACCGCCGAGATGCTGGGCAAGATGCACGGCATCACCCGCGAGGCCCAGGACCAGTTCGGCTATCGCTCGCACCAGCTGGCGTGGAAGGCCACCCAGGAAGGCAAGTTCAAGGACGAGATCATTCCCCTGGAAGGTCACGACGAGAACGGCTTCCTCAAGGTCTTCAGCCATGACGAGACCATCCGTCCGGAAACCACCCTCGAAGGCCTGGCGGCGCTGAAGCCAGCCTTCAATCCCAAGGGCGGTACCGTGACCGCCGGTACCTCTTCGCAGATCACCGACGGCGCCTCCTGCATGCTGGTCATGTCGGCCCAGCGCGCCCAGGACCTCGGCCTGCAGCCGCTGGCCAGGATCCGCGCCATGGCCGTGGCCGGTGTCGATCCGGCGATCATGGGCTACGGTCCGGTCCCGGCTTCGCAGAAGGCGCTCAAGCGCGCCGGTCTGACCATCGCCGACATCGATTTCATCGAACTCAACGAAGCCTTCGCGGCCCAGGCCCTGCCGGTGCTCAAGGACCTCAAGGTGCTCGACAAGATGGAGGAAAAGGTCAATCTGCACGGTGGTGCCATCGCCCTGGGTCACCCCTTCGGTTGCTCTGGCGCCAGAATTTCAGGCACGCTGTTAAATGTCATGAAACAGAATGACGGCACCTTCGGCCTGGCCACCATGTGCGTGGGTCTCGGCCAGGGCATCACCACGGTGTTCGAACGCCTGCGCTGATCCGGCGCAGCGTGCGTCATCCGACCGGGGCGCCCCCAGGGCTGCCCCGGTTTTCTTTTTTCGAGGTGGAACATGGCATTACAGACGGGACTCTACCGGCACTACAAGGGGCAGCAGTATCGGGTACTGGGCGTGGCCCGGCATTCGGAGACCGAGGAAGAGCTGGTCATCTATCAGGCGCTGTACGGCGAATACGGGCTCTGGGCCCGGCCTCTGAGCATGTTTCGCGAGAGCGTCCAGGTCGATGGCGAGCAGGTGCCGCGCTTCGCGCTGATCAGCGTCGAAGCCGATCCCTTGGGTCTGGATGCCACGCCGCAGCCTTGACCTTGCCGACATCGCCACTATATATAGCGGTGCCGCGTTGGCCGACCGCCCCCGGCGCACCAGACTGAAGACGTTCTGGTCCTCCATTCGCCGTTCCGGCGCTCGCCTTTCGCTCGCTCATCGCTTTCAAGCAGGAATCTGACTCTCCCATGGGTAAATCGCTGGTCATCGTGGAATCCCCGGCCAAGGCCAAGACCATCAACAAGTACCTGGGCAACCAGTACGTGGTGAAGTCGAGCATCGGCCACATCCGCGACCTTCCCACCAGCGGCGCCGGCACCGCCAAGGAGCCCGCCGCCAAGACGCGCAAGACCGCCGCCGAGGCGCCCGCGCTGTCACCCAAGGAAAAGGCCCGGCGCCAGCTGTTCGCCCGCATGGGCGTCGATCCCGAGCACGGCTGGAAGGCCCACTACGAGATCCTGCCCGGCAAGGAAAAGGTGATCGAGGAGCTGCGCCGCCTGGCCAAGGACGCCGACACCGTCTATCTCGCAACCGACTTGGACCGCGAAGGGGAGGCCATCGCCTGGCACCTGCGGGAAGCCATCGGTGGCGACGACTCGCGCTATAAGCGCGTGGTCTTCAACGAGATCACCAAGAAGGCCATTCAGGAAGCCTTCTCCCAGCCCGGCGAGCTGGACATCAATCGCGTCAACGCCCAGCAGGCGCGGCGCTTCCTCGACCGCGTGGTCGGCTACATGGTCTCGCCGCTGCTGTGGTCGAAGATCGCCCGCGGCCTGTCCGCCGGTCGGGTGCAGTCCGTCGCGGTCAAGCTGGTGGTGGAGCGCGAACGCGAGATCCGCGCCTTCGTCCCCGAGGAATACTGGGAGATCCATGCCGACCTGGCCACGCCGAAAAAGGCCCAGGTGCGCTTCGAAGTGGTGCGCGAGAAGGGCGAAGCCTTCAAACCGCTGAACGAAGCCCAGGCCAAGACCGCCCTGGCCAAGCTGGAAAAGGCCGCCTATCGCATCGCCAAGCGCGAAGACAAGCCGACCAGTAGCCGGCCCTCGGCACCCTTCATCACCTCCACCCTGCAGCAGGCGGCGAGCAATCGCCTGGGCTTCGGGGTGAAGAAGACCATGATGATGGCCCAGCGTCTCTACGAGGCCGGCTACATCACCTACATGCGTACCGACTCGACCAACCTGTCGGGCGATGCCATCGCCATGGCCCGCGGCTATATCGAGAGCGAATTCGGCAAGCAGTACCTGCCGGAAAAGGCCAATGTCTACGGCAGCCGCGAAGGCGCCCAGGAGGCGCACGAGGCCATCCGCCCGTCCGACGTCAACGTCAAGCCCAACAGCCTGTCGGGCATGGAACGTGACGCCGAGCGCCTGTACGAACTGATCTGGCGCCAGTTCCTGGCCTGCCAGATGCCGCCGGCCGAGTACCTGTCTACCACGGTGACCGCTGCGGCGGGTGACTTCGAGCTGCGTGCCCGCGGCCGCATTCTCAAGTTCGACGGCTACACCCGCGTCCTGCCGCAGCAGAGCAAGCCGGGCGACGACGACGTCCTGCCCGAGATGAAGCAGGGCGAGGACCTCGGCCTGGTCAAGCTCGACCCGAGCCAGCATTTCACCAAGCCGCCGGCTCGCTTCTCGGAAGCCAGCCTGGTCAAGGAACTGGAGAAGCGCGGCATCGGCCGACCCTCCACCTACGCGGCCATCATTTCCACCATCCAGGATCGTGGCTACGTGACGGTGCACAACCGCCGCTTCTATGCCGAGAAGATGGGCGACATCGTCACCGATCGCCTCAACGAAAGCTTTGCCAACCTGATGGACTTCAGTTTCACCGCCAACATGGAAGGCAACCTGGACAACGTTGCCCAGGGCGAGCGGGACTGGAAGAACCTGCTCGACGAATTCTATGGCGACTTCAAGCAGAAGCTGGAGACCGCCGAGGCCGGCGAGAAGGGCATGAGGGCCAACCAGCCCACCCTGACCGACATTCCCTGCCAGGTCTGCGGCCGGCCGATGATGATCCGCACCGCGTCCACCGGGGTGTTCCTAGGCTGCTCGGGCTATGCCCTGCCGCCCAAGGAACGCTGCAAAGCCACCATCAACCTGGTGCCGGGCGACGAGATTGCCGAAGACGACGAGGGCGAATCCGAGTCCCTGGTCCTGCGCGGCAAGCACCGTTGCCCCATCTGCAGTACGGCCATGGATGCCTACCTGATCGACGAGCACCGCAAGCTGCACGTCTGCGGCAACAACCCGGACTGCCCGGGCTACGAGATCGAAGAGGGCAGCTATCGCATCAAGGGCTATGAAGGCCCTTCGCTGGAATGCGACAAGTGCGGCAGCGAGATGCAGCTCAAGACCGGGCGCTTCGGCAAGTTCTTCGGCTGCACCAATCCGGCCTGCAAGAACACCCGCAAGCTGCTCAAGAACGGCGAGCCGGCCCCGCCGAAGATGGACGCCGTGCCCATGCCGGAGCTGCGCTGCGAAAAGGTCGACGACACCTATGTGCTGCGCGATGGCGCCTCGGGGCTGTTCCTGGCTGCCAGTGGCTTCCCGAAGAATCGCGAGACCCGCGCGCCGTTGGTCAGCGAATTGCTGCCCCATCGCGACGAGATCGATCCCAAGTACCATTATCTGCTCAGTGCCCCGGTGAAGGACTCTGAAGGCCGTCCGGCGGTGATCCGCTTCAGCCGCAAGACCAAGGAGCAGTACGTGCAGACCGAGGTCGAGGGCAAGCCCACCGGCTGGAAGGCCTTCTACGACGGCAAGAAGTGGCAGGTGGAAGAAAAGCGCTAGGAGTCCTGGCGCCAATGGCAGACAGGAGGCCGGCGTGAGCCGGCTCCAGGAGAAGGGCATGGCCAACGAGCGTTATACCCGCACCAACCAGAAGCTGTACTTCGCCGGTCTGGCCCTGGAAAGCTGGCGCCTGGCCCAGGCTGCGCCCGCCGCGCAAAGCCAGGGGCGCATCATGGCCGAGCGCGAAGCCTGCCTGTTCCACCTGCACGGCGCGCTGCTCGGTCTCTGCCAGGAGGTGGCGGGTTTTTACCGGCACCCCACCATGGAGGCCACCTCGCTGGCGGTGCTGCTCGCGCCCGCCGCCCTGGATGAGGCACCCAGCCCGGAGATGGGCGAGCTCGTCGAACTGGCCGGCAATCCGGAGACCTGGCTGGCGCGACTGATCGCCGAGTACCAGCGGCTGCTGCAGCCGCCCCAGGCACCCCGGCGACCCAAGCAGGATCCGACGCTGCCCTTGATCGAGGCGGTCAGCCTGGAGCCGGCCGAGCCGGAGCTGGGTCTCGAAGAGGTGGAAGCCTGGCGTGAAAGCCTCAAGCAGACGGCGCTCAGATTCCGCGGCGCCATGACCGAGTGGTAGGGTAGTTCTCGCTACAATGCCGTAGAGGCCGTCAGGATGATGGCCTTGCAGACCGTCGAAAAAGGCTCAGGCAAGTCAGCCTCTCAGACCCCACGCTGTTACACTGTCCGCTTAGCTGTGGAGATACTGAATGACTACTGCCTACCTGGAAATCGTTGAACTCTCCGATGGTCGCATCGTGTTGCGCCGTGCGGACGACGAGGAAGCCCTCGTTACCCTGGAGTTTTCCAGCGATGCCAAGGATTTCCTGCATGGACAGCAGATAGAGGTGGCCAAGGCCATGTTCAACCTGGGTGTGCAGATGGCCGGGCGCCTGGCCGAAGGCGATAGCCTACAGCGCGACGATCAACCGCGCGTCCTGCACTGATTCTTTTCCAGATCCGGCATTCCGTCCTGGAATGCCGCCGCTACACCCCGTCCCGCCGCCTGCTTCCTACGCGAATCTGACGTTCAGACTCTGGCTGTTGCCCTGGGCCGCGGCACGTGCCAGCTGCTGCTTGCCCGCATCGCTCAGGTCGTGCAACCAGCTGATCACAGTATGGCTCTGCCCCTTGCGCAGCACCTCGCAGGCCAATTGCAGCGTCTTGGCAGCGCTCGGCGTCTGCAGCAGAAGCACACGCTCCGGATTCAGATGGGTGCTGCGCAACCAGGCGTTGCTGAGCAGCGACGGCGGCGTGACCAGGGTCAGCCAGCGGGCATCGTCCTTGTCGCTCAGCTGGCGCAGGATGGGCGCCAGCAACTGCAGGCACTGTTCCTGGCTGCCGTGCAGGGACATCTCGCTGAAGGTGTCCGGCAGTGGAGCGGCGGGCAGTTCCCGGGCCTGCTTGCCGGGCTTGGGCAGAAAGGCGGTCAGCTCCTGCAGCAGGAACTCCGGTGCCAGATCCAGCTCTTGAACCGACGAGCGCGGCGCATCGAACATCAGGGGAAATTGCATGGCGACCTCCTGGAGGCGACTCGATCAAATCCACTCGAGATCATGTACCACGGATACATGACGTCACTGTGCTCAGCCTGGTCTTGAGCGCTTTCCGGAGCGCGAATAGATACCCCCGATCAAGACTTCGGCGTAAGGCATAAAGGCGTGATAACGGCTGGCCCGAAGGCCAGCCTTAGACGTTAGCGGCGGATGACGCCAACGCTTAACCCTTCGATGGCGAATTCCTGGGTGGAAAGATCGACTTCGATAGGGGAGAACTCGGGATTTTCCGCCAGCAGGGTGACCTGGTTGCCCGAGCGCTTGAATCTCTTCACGGTGACTTCGTCGCCCACCCGGGCCACGACGATCTGGCCGTTGTGCACTTCGCGGGTCACATGGACGGCCAGCAGGTCGCCATCGAGGATGCCGACGTCTCTCATGCTCATGCCCTTGACCTTGAGCAGGTAGTCGGCACGCGGCTGGAAGAAGGCCGGGTTGATGGCGCAATTTTCCTCGACGTTCTGCTCGGCCAGGATGGGAGCGCCCGCAGCGACCCGACCGATGACCGGCAGGCTCTCGTCGGCCTTGCGTGAGGTATCCAGACCCGGGATGCGGATGCCCCGGGAGGCGCCCGGCGTCATCTCGATGGCACCCTTGCGGGCCAGCGCCTTGAGGTGCTCCTCGGCCGCATTCGGCGATTTGAAACCAAGCTCCTGCGCGATCTCCGCGCGGGTAGGCGGAAAGCCATTGGCTTCGAGGCAACGCTTGATGAAGGCCAGGATCTCGGCTTGTCGCGGTGTCAGTTTCAGCATGATGCACGTCGCGTCGTCTAATGATGCTGTGATTATATACAGTAAGTCCGGGTGGTAGGCAAGGCCGCCGACCTCGACTTCGGACGACAGGCCGCGATCGTGACCAAAAGCCCGCAGAGGGTGGAAAGACGCGGCTTCCAGGCCATCAGCTGGCCGCTCGCCGGCCGAACCGCGATTGACTTCGATAGCGTTTGAAACATATGTTTCAAACGGAATTCATCTACCGGGGAAGGTCATGGCGCAGTCGGATACCGTGGAGCGCATTCTGGATGCGGCCGAGCAACTGTTCGCCGAGCGCGGCTTTGCCGAGACCTCGCTGCGACTCATCACCACCAGAGCCGGGGTCAACCTGGCGGCGGTCAACTATCACTTCGGTTCCAAGAAGGCCCTGATCCAGGCGGTGTTCTCGCGCTTTCTCGATCCCTTCTGCTTCAACCTGGAGCGGGATCTGGATCAGTGGCAGCCCAGGAATGGCGAGGAGGTGAGCCTGGAGGCGCTGCTGAATCTGCTGGTGGATCACTCCCTGGCCATCAAGCCGCGGCATGGCAATGACCTCTCGGTGTTCATGCGGCTGCTGGGACTGGCGTTCAGCCAGAGCCAGGGCCACCTGCGCAAATACCTGGAGCAGACCTATGGCCGCGCCTTCCGTCGCTTCCTGCTGCTGGTGAATCGGGCTGTTCCCGAGATTCCGCCCCTGGAGCTGTTCTGGCGCGCCCACTTCATGCTGGGGGCTGCGGTGTTCAGCATGTCCGGCATCAAGGCGCTGCGGGCGATCGGCGAGAATGACTTCGGCGTCGATACCCACACCGACCAGGTGCTACGGCTGATGGTGCCCTTTCTTGCCACCGGCATGCGGGCGCCCACGGCGATGCACGCACCGGAACTGGCCCAGGCCCAGTATCGGCCGCGGCGGCCGGTCGCCGTGGAGACGGCCGAGACCTACTAGGCTGCGGTGCCGAGGGTGGCTGGGGTAAGCTTGCGTCCCTTTCACGGCGCCGTGCGCCGGAGCATTCGGACGAGGTACCCATGCAAGGCTCCCTGATGGTCGATATCGCTGGCACCTGGCTCACCGCCGAGGATCGCCAGCTGCTGCGTCAGCCGGAGGTGGGCGGACTGATCCTGTTCGCCCGCAACATCGAAACCCCGGGCCAGGTTCGCGAGCTGTGCCGTGCCATCCGCGCCCTGCGGCCGGAACTGCTGCTGGCCGTGGACCAGGAAGGGGGCCGCGTACAGCGTCTGCGTCGTGACGTGGTGCGGCTGCCGGCCATGGGGCAACTGGGCGGTCGCGCGGACAGCACGGAACTGGCCCGCCTCTGCGGCTGGCTGATGGCGACCGAGATCCTGGCGGTGGGGCTGGACTTCAGCTTCGCCCCGGTGCTGGACGTCGACCATGGACGCAGTCAGGTCATAGGCGCACGCTCCTTCGGCAAGGCCGAGCAGGTGATCGAACTGGGTGGTGCCTTCATCGCCGGCATGGGCGACGCCGGTATGGCCGCGACCGGGAAGCATTTCCCCGGCCACGGCTGGGCCGAAGCCGATTCCCACTATGCCATTCCCACCGACGAGCGCGATCTGGACACCCTGCTGCGCACCGACCTGCGCCCTTTCCATGCCCTGTTGCCGACCCTGGGTGCGGTGATGCCCGCTCATGTCATCTATCCCGCGGTGGATCCCCAGCCGGCCGGCTTTTCCCGGCGCTGGCTGCAGGACATCCTGCGCGGCGAACTGGATTACCAGGGCGTGATCTTCAGCGACGACCTGTCGATGGCGGGCGCCCACGTGGCGGGCGATGCCGGCCAGCGCGTCGAGGCCGCGCTCAGCGCCGGCTGCGACATGGGGCTGGTGTGCAATGACCGCGCAGCGGCCGAGCTGGCCCTGACGCGGGTGCAGCAACTGGGCGTCTCGCCCGCGCCGCGGCTGGCCAGCATGAGGGCCCGCCGTCACGTCGATCTCGATTACCGGCAGCAATCGCAGTGGAGTTTTGCCATGCGGCGGTTGCGCCAGGCTGACCTCATCTAAAGGACATTCCCATGACTACCTACGCCATCATCGGCGGTACCGGCCTCACCGCGCTCGCGGGTCTGGAGCTGGACCAGGCTCAGACCTTCGAGACGCCCTGGGGCGCGCCCTCGGCGCCCGTGCAGCGCGGCCACTATGCCGGGCGCCCGGTGCTGTTCCTGGCGCGCCATGGCCATCCCCATCGCATTCCGCCGCATCAGGTCAACTACCGCGCCAATCTCTGGGCGCTCAAGGAGGCCGGTGCCGAGGCCATCGTCGCTGTGAACGCCGTGGGCGGTATCCATGCCGCCATGGGCAGCGGTCATCTGTGCGTGCCCCATCAACTGGTGGACTACACCTGGGGGCGCGGCCATACCTTCTTCGAAGGCGCGGACCTCGAGCACGTCACCCACATCGACTTCAGCTTTCCCTACGATGAGCCCCTGCGGCAGCGTCTGCTCGGCGCACTGCGCAGGCTGCAGCTGCCGCACAGCGACCATGGCGTCTATGCCGCGACTCAGGGGCCGCGCCTGGAGACGGCGGGGGAGATCGTCCGGCTGGAGCGCGACGGCTGCGACATCGTCGGCATGACCGGGATGCCGGAGGCGGCCCTGGCCCGCGAATTGGGCCTGCCCTACGCCTGCCTGGCGCTGGTGGTGAATCCGGCGGCCGGCAAGGTGCAGCGGGAAATCACCATGGCCGAGATCGAAGCCGTCCTGGCCAGCGGCATCGACGAGGTGCGGCAGGTGCTGGCCGAGGTGCTGGCGGACTGATAGCGCTCAAGCCGCTCCCGGGATCGACCGGGAGCGGCTCTTCGATCAGCTGGCGGCGGGCGTCAGGCGGTCGAACAGGGCTTCCAGGACGTTGAAGCGCTCTTCCGCCCGCTCCATGGGTACCTGGAACTTGAACAGGGTCGCGCCTTCCAGCCGGTACTTCTTCGGCTGCGCCTGGATCATCTTCACCAGCACCAGCGGATCCACCTGGGTGTCGGCGGCGAATTCCAGCCGTCCGCCCTGGGGCCCGGCATCCACCTTGACGATGCCCAGGCCTTCCGCACGCAGCTTGAGCAGCGTCAGGCGCACGAGGTTCTTGGTCGGTTCCGGCAGGAGCCCGAAGCGGTCGATCATCTCCACCTGCAATTCCTTGAGGGCGTCTTCGTCCGCCGCCGAGGCGATGCGCTTGTAGAGGATCAGCCGCGCATGGACGTCGGGCAGGTAGTCTTCCGGGATCAGCGCGGGCACGCGCATGTTGATGTCCGGACCGCCGCCCAGGGGTTGCTCCAGGTTGGGCTGCTCGCCCTTGCGGATGGCCTTGACCGCGCGCTCCAGCATTTCCATGTAGAGGGTGAAGCCGACCGCCTGGATCTGGCCGCTCTGGCCTTCGCCGAGCAGTTCGCCGGCGCCGCGGATCTCCAGGTCGTGGGTCGCCAGGATGAAGCCGGCCCCCAGGTCCTGGGCACCGGCGATGGCTTCCAGGCGCTTCTCGGCGTCCGGCGTCATGCCCTTGCGCGGCGGGGTGAGCAGATAGGCATAGGCCTGGTGGTGACTACGGCCGACCCGGCCGCGCAGCTGGTGCAGCTGGGCCAGGCCGAACTTGTCGGCGCGCTCGATGATGATGGTGTTGGCATTGGGCACGTCGATGCCGGTCTCGATGATGGTCGAGGCCACCAGCACGTTGAATCTCTTGTGGTAGAAATCGCTCATCACCTGTTCGAGATCGCGTTCGCGCATCTGTCCGTGGCCGATGCCGACGCGGGCCTCCGGCACCAGTTCGGCCAGTTCGCGGGCCCGCTTCTCGATGGTCTTGACCTCGTTGTGTAGGAAGTACACCTGGCCGCCGCGCAGCAGTTCGCGCAGCAGGGCTTCCTTGATCACCGCGTTCTGCTCCTCCATGACGAAGGTGCGCACCGAGAGGCGCCGCGCGGGCGGGGTGGCGATGATGGACAGGTCACGCATGCCGGCCACGGCCATGTTCAGGGTGCGCGGGATCGGCGTGGCGGTGAGGGTGAGGATGTCCACCTCGCTGCGCAGCGACTTGAGCTGCTCCTTCTGGCGCACCCCGAAGCGGTGCTCTTCGTCGATGATGGCCAGGCCCAGGTCCTTGAACTTCACGTCGCCCTGCAACAGCTTGTGGGTGCCGATGATGATGTCGATCTTGCCCTCGGCCAGCTCGCGTGCGGCGGCGGCGACTTCCTGGGCCGACTTGAAGCGGCTCATCACCTCGACACGTACCGGCCAGTCGGCGAAGCGATCGCGGAAGCTGTTGTAGTGCTGCTGGGCGAGGAGGGTAGTGGGTACCAGCACCGCCACCTGGCGGCCACCGTGCACGGCGATGAAGGCCGCGCGCATGGCCACCTCGGTCTTGCCGAAGCCCACGTCGCCGCAGACCAGGCGATCCATGGGCGTGCCCGCCAGCATGTCCTTGTGCACCGCCTCGATGGCGGCCTGCTGGTCCGGCGTCTCCTCGAAGGGGAAGCCGGCGGAGAAGGTGGCGTAGTCCGCCGCCGGGTCCTTGAAGGCATAGCCCTTGCGCGCGGCACGCCGGGCATAGATGTCGAGCAGCTCGGCAGCCACGTCGCGGACCTGTTCGGCGGCCTTGCGCTTGGCCTTCTGCCAGGTCTCGGAACCCAGCTTGTGCAGCGGCGCCAGGGCGTCGTCGGTGCCCGAGTAGCGGGCGATCAGGTGCAGGTTGGCCACCGGCACATAGAGCTTGGCGTCGTCGGCGTATTCGAGCAGCAGGAATTCCTGGGGCTGGTCGTCCAGCTCCAGGGTGATCAGGCCCATGTAGCGGCCGACGCCATGGTCGATGTGCACCACCGGCGCGCCTTCGCGCAGCTCGGTGAGGTTCTTGATGACGTTCTCGCCGGCGTCACGGCCTTTCTCGCGCCGGCGGCGCTGCATGATGCGCTGGCCGAACAGCGGATTCTCCGGAATCAGGGCGACCCCGGCGTCATCCAGCACCAGGCCTTCGTCCAGCGGCGCCAGGGCGATGGCGATGCGCTCGGCGCTGGCCTGGAAGGCCGCCCAGCCGTCGACCTGGCCAGGGCGCAGGTTCAGTCGGGCGAGCAGCTCCAGCAGCACCTCGCGGCGACCGGCGCTTTCCGCGGTGAACAGCACGCGACCGGGGAAATCGGTGATGAAGTGCTCTAGGGCCGCCAGCGGCTGGCTGGCCTTGGCGTCGATGGCCAGGTCCGGCAGGGCGCGTGCGGCGAAGCGCTCGCGGCCCACGCCGGCTTCCAGGTCGTCCGCGCCGATGACCACCCGCGGCCAGGCCTTCAGCCGGGCGAAGCAGTCTTCCACCGGCAGGAAGACATCGGCCGGCGGCAGCAGCGGCCGCTCCGGATCGACCCGGCGGTCTTCGTAGCGATTACGGACATCGATCCAGAATTGCTCGGCGGCCTGTTCGATACCCGGCAGGGAAAACACCTGGGTGTTGGCCGGCAGATAGTCGAAGAGGGTCGAGGTCTCGTCGAAGAACAGCGGCAGGTAATACTCGATGCCTGCCGGGGTGATGCCGCTGGCCAGATCCTGATAGATGGGGCAGCGGCGATAGTCCACGTCGAATCTTTCGCGGAACCGCGCACGAAAACCGGTCACCGCCTCCTTATGCAGCGGGAATTCCCGCGCCGGCAGGAGGCGGATGCTGTCGACCTTGTCGATGGATCTCTGCGTCTCCGGATCGAAGGTGCGCAGCGTCTCGATCTCGTCGTCGAACAGGTCGATCCGGTAGGGCAGGTTGCTGCCCATGGGAAAGAGGTCGATCAGGGCCCCGCGCACGGCGAATTCGCCGTGTTCGTACACCGTATCCACATATCTATAGCCGGCCGCTTCCAGGCGCGCGCGGGTGGCTTCCACGTCCAGCCGCTGGCCGACGTCCAGCACCAGGCTGCTGCCGAGCAGGAAGCGCGTGGGCGCCAGGCGGTGTAGGGCAGTCGCCAGAGGGACTACCAAAATGCCGTGGGACAGCTCCGGCAGCCGATAAAGGGTGGCGACACGCTGGGAGATGATGTCCTGGTGGGGCGAGAAGACATCGTAGGGCAGCGTCTCCCAATCGGGAAAATTCAGTACCGGAAGTTCAGGGGCGAAGAAGCGCAGTTCCTGCTCCAGGCGATCAGCGGTCTGGCTGTCCTGGGTGATCAGCAGGGTGAAGCGGCGGGTCGCGGCCTTGGCGGCTTCAGCGATGGCGAGGGCTAGCGCGGCGCCGGGCAGATTGCCCCACTGCTGGCGGCCGGCGGTTTCAGGAATTGACGGGGTACGCAAAACTGACACGCGGGCGGAACTCCGGTGGATTTCGGGAGGGTTGGGATTGTAACGACCGGGCTTTCACGCTGTCAGTGCAGCGACGCGCGTAGATTGCCTGGGACAGGCAGCGCGGTCATAATGTAGTTCCTTTTTTCAGCTCCTACATAGGGAAGGATTTGTCGTGAGTCAGAAGCCTGAGCAGTGCCTTGAAGAATGGATCGATCGCGAAGCGCTCGCCGAGGCCATGATTCCCCTGATTGGTCAGCTGTACCGTAACAACAATGTTGTGACCTCCATTTACGGTCGCGGTTTGGTCAACCGTTCGGTGATCTCCATTCTCAAGGCCCACCGGTTCGCTCGCCAGATCGACAACGTCGAGCTGTCCGTGCAGGACACCTACCCGCTGGTCAAGGCCCTGAGCGAGCTGGAACTGGGCGCCGCCTCCATCGACCTCGCCCGTCTGAGCCTGAAATTCAAGGCCGAAGGCGCCGGTCGCGACCTCAAGGACTTCCTGCGCAGCGAGCTGTCCGCCGTGGTCGGCAAGCAGGGCGTCGAGCAGCGCAAGGGCAAGGACGTGGTCCTCTACGGCTTCGGTCGCATCGGTCGTCTGCTGGCGCGCATCCTCATCGAGCACCAGGGTAGCGGCGACGGTCTGCGCCTGCGCGCCATCGTCGTGCGCAAGGGCGCCGACAACGATCTGGTCAAGCGTGCCAGCCTGCTGCGTCGCGACTCCGTGCACGGTTCCTTCGACGGCACCATCACCGTCGACGAAGCCAACAGCACCCTGTGTGCCAACGGCACCCTGATCAAGGTGATCTACTCTAACGATCCCACCACCGTCGACTACACCCAGTACGGCATCCAGGATGCCATCGTGGTCGACAACACCGGCAAGTGGCGCGATGCCGAAGGCCTGGGCCAGCACCTCAAGTGCAAGGGCGTCTCCCGCGTGGTGCTGACCGCACCCGGCAAGGGCAGCCTGAAGAACATCGTGCATGGCATCAACCATGACACCATTACCGCCGAAGACACCATCGTCACCGCGGCCTCCTGCACCACCAACGCCATCGTGCCGATCCTGAAGGCGGTCAACGACAAGTACGGCATCGTCAACGGTCACGTCGAGACCGTGCATTCGTACACCAACGACCAGAACCTGATCGACAACTTCCACAAGGGCGATCGCCGTGGCCGCAGCGCCGCACTGAACATGGTCATCACCGAGACCGGCGCCGCCAAGGCCGTGGCCAAGGCACTGCCGGAACTGGCTGGCAAGCTGACCGGCAACGCCATCCGCGTGCCGACGCCCAACGTCTCCATGGCGATCCTCAACCTGAACCTGGAAAACGCCACCAGCAAGGACGAGATCAACGAGTACCTGCGCGAGATGGCGCTGCACTCGCCGCTGCACAAGCAGATCGACTTCGTGAACTCGCCGGAAGTGGTGTCCAGCGACTTCGTCGGCTCCCGCCATGCGGGTGTGGTCGATGCCGGTGCCACCATCGTCAGCGATAACCGTGTCGTCCTCTATGTCTGGTACGACAACGAGTTCGGCTACAGCTGCCAGGTCGTGCGGGTGCTGGAAGAGATGGCGGGTGTCAATCCGCCGGCCTTCCCGGCCTGAGTCTTGCGTCCTAGGCAAGGCTGACTTGCAAGAAAAAACGGGAGCCCGCGTGGCTCCCGTTTTCGTTTTGACCGGGTTTTGCGCCACAATAGCGACCCGTGACAAGAGGTCGCAGCCCCCTGGGGCGATCTCGCGCCGGATCCGGCCTCTCGCGAGGCGGTCCGGCTCCAGCCGTCGCCTGCGGACGGCTAACCTTCTGAGGAGAAAGCATGGCGGTCTATAGCTACGACGTGGTGGTACTGGGTTCGGGACCGGCAGGCGAGGGCGCGGCGATGAACGCCGCCAAGAATGGCCGTCGCGTGGCGGTGGTGGACAATCGCCAGGTGGTCGGCGGCAACTGCACCCACCTGGGCACCATTCCCTCCAAGGCGCTGCGCCATTCGGTCAAGCAGATCATCCAGTTCAACACCAACGAGATGTTCCGCTCCATCGGCGAGCCGCGCTGGTTCTCCTTTCCCGACGTGCTGCGCAGCGCCGAGCGGGTGATCGCCCGCCAGGTGTCGTCCCGCACCAGCTACTACGCGCGCAATCGCGTCGACCTGTTCTTCGGTACCGCCAGCTTCGCCGACGAGAACACCATCGAGATCGTCAACCTGCGTGGCGACCTGGAGCGCCTGGTGGCCAAGCAGGTCGTCATCGCCACCGGCTCGCGACCCTATCGCCCGGTGGACGTGGACTTCAGCCATCCGCGCATCTACGACAGCGACACCATCCTGTCGCTGACCCATACCCCGCGCCGGCTGATCATCTATGGCGCCGGGGTGATCGGCAGCGAGTACGCCTCCATCTTCAGCGGCCTCGGCGTGCTGGTGGACCTTATCGACAACCGCGACCAGCTGCTCAGCTTCCTTGACGACGAGATCTCGGACGCCCTGAGCTATCACCTGCAGAACAACAATGTGCTCATTCGTCACAACGAGGAATACGAGCGCATCGAAGGCCAGGAAAACGGCGTCGTCCTGCACCTGAAGTCCGGCAAGAAGCTGCGCGCCGATGCCCTGCTGTGGTGTAACGGCCGGACCGGCAACACCGATCAGCTGGGCCTGCAGAACGTGGGCATCTCGGTCAACAGCCGGGGCCAGGTCACCGTCGACGAGAACTACCGGACCTCGGTCGCCAACATCTACGCGGCGGGCGACGTCATCGGCTGGCCGAGTCTGGCCAGTGCCGCCTACGACCAGGGGCGTTCGGCCTCGGACAATATCCTGCACGACAACAACGGGCGGGTGGTCAACGACATCCCCACCGGCATCTACACCATTCCCGAGATCAGTTCGCTGGGCAAGACCGAGCGCGAGCTGACCCAGGAGCGGGTGCCCTACGAGGTCGGCAAGGCGTTCTTCAAGAGCATGGCGCGGGCGCAGATCTCCGGCGAACCGGTGGGCATGCTGAAGATCCTCTTCCACCGCGAGACCCTGCAGGTGCTGGGCGTGCACTGCTTCGGCGACCAGGCCTCGGAGATCCTGCACATCGGCCAGGCGATCATGAACCAGGAAGGCGAGGCGAACAGCATCCGCTATTTCGTCAACACCACCTTCAACTACCCGACCATGGCCGAGGCCTACCGGGTAGCGGCTTTCGATGGCTTGAATCGGTTGTTCTGAGGCGGCCTAGGTTGACTGGGCGGAGGCGAATGTCCGCTCGGCTAGCCCCCCTCTCCCCTCGGGAGAGGGCTGGGGTGAGGGTGCTCCCCGTAGCAGTCTCCAGTGGAAAAGGCTGCGCCGTTTTTCACGCTACGGAGTCGGCTCGTATCACGGCCATGGCGGTCCACCGCTGCGGCCGCTCCTACGGGTGTTTGCCTATAGGTAGGAGCGCGGTCTTTATCGCGGCCATGGGCCGCTCCTACGGTTACATCGAGCCTGTAGGAGCGGCCCATGGCCGCGATCAGTGAAGCATCAGAGTCCCGCAGAGGCGGCCGCAGCGACGGACCCCATGGCCGCGACTGCTGGGGCAGGCAGGAGCCTACCCCAGCGTTCGCCGCGCCAGGCTCGGAAAATCGGTGATCAGACTGTCCGCGCCGAAGTCGGCCAGGCGGCGCATCAGGCTGGCGTCGTTCACCGTCCAGACCGAGACGTGCAGGCCCTGGCGCTGAGCCTTGAGCAGCCGTTCCGGGGTGCACAGCGTCCAGTTCAGCGCCAGCAGGTGGCAGTCGTAGTGAGCGGCCACCTTGAGCGGATCCAGCCAGGCGTATTCCGCCACCAGTCCACGCGCCAGCTGTGGGGTGTCGCGCTGCAGGGCGCGCAGGACCTCGCGCGAGGAACTGGTGACGGTCACCTTGTCCTGCAGGCCGAATTCCTCGACCAGCTGGGCGATGGCTCTCACGGTCTGCGCCGCCCGCACTCGCGAGGCGCTCTTCACCTCCAGCTGCCAGTGTTCGAAGGAACACTTCTCGAACAGCTCGCGCAGGGTCGGGATGGGGCAGGGGCGCGGCCACACCGGTCCGCCCTGGCGGGCATCCAGGGCGACCAGATCGGCGACCGCCTTTTCGCTGACCTTGCCGCCACGCCCGGTGGTGCGTTTCAGGGTCGGGTCGTGGATCACCACCAGCTCGCCGTCCCGGGAGAGGTGCAGGTCCAGCTCGCAGCGCGTGACGCCCAGTTCCAGGCACAGCTCGAAACCAGCCAGGGTGTTTTCTGGGGCTTCGCCGCGGGCGCCGCGGTGTCCGTAAATAAGGGTCATGAGGGCTCCTTGGCGCTAGGGTGAGGGGACCGGGCGCCGCGGTTCGCGTACCGCGTCCAGCACCCGGTCGTTTTCGAAATAGACGCTGAAATCTCTGTAGTCCCAGCGGCGGATGGGCGGCCGACCGACCGGCGGGTGCTCCTGATCGGGCAGGCCGAAGCGTTCCAGGACCTGGCTGCGGCTGTCGCCGCGCAGTGGTAGCGGGATACTGCCATCGCCCTGCTGGCCCAGCGGGATCTGCAGGGTCTCGGCCCAGCCGGGCAGGGCGGCGCCGAGCAGCAGGAGCGCCAGCCAGGGGCGTTTCACGCCTCGTCTCCGCGGTCGGCGCGGCGCACCCGGGCCTGCTGGCGCAGGACGTGGCGCGCCAGCAGCTGGCGCTGGGCATCTTCCAGGTCGATGAAACTGGTGCCGATCTCGTACCCGCCCTTGACGGCCTGGCAACCGGTCACCTCGGCCAGCACCTGCAGGCCCAGGCCCTGGGGCGGCAGTGCCATGCGCAGGTCGAGGCGGGTGCCCAGGGCATAGGGCTCGGCATCGACGAAGGCCAGGCCGCCTTCGGACAGCACCACGTCGCGGGTGGCGCCGCTGTCGTGCAGGAGATTCCAGGTAAAGGCCTGGCCGAGCAGGTCCAGGCGCTTGTGCACCAGGCGCAGGCAGGCGGTGACGGCGCGGTCGCGCTCGTCCAGATTGCGCAGCAGGTGACGGGATTCGAATTCCAGCTGATGCAGTTCGCTCAGGAGTGCGAACAGCGGCGCGGTCTCGCCGGGGACCCCGTCGGCAGGGCTGATTTGCAGTGCGATACGGTCGGTGATGCGATAGTATTCCCGCCGTTCACGCGCGTCTGGGGTGGTCATGTCGGGCCGCTCCGTGGGTGATGGCCCCGAGTGTAGCCGGCGAGCCGGCACGGTGTCGCCGTCCAACCCGCAGGGCGCCTACGTCTTTCCGCCGTGCAAGCGAGCCTATGTTCAGACCCCTGCCGATCTACCTTGGCCTGCGTTACGTCCGCGCCAAGCGCCGCAACCATTTCGTCTCCTTCATCTCGCTCACCTCCATGATCGGCCTGGCCCTCGGCGTGGTCGTGATGATCGTGGTGCTGTCGGTCATGAACGGCTTCGACCGCGAGATGCGCGATCGCGTCCTCGGCATGATTCCCCATGCGACGGTGGAGTCCTACCAGCCGGTCAACGACTGGCGCAGCGTGCGCGAATTGGCGCTGCAGAACAGCCAGGTGGCCGCGGTGGCGCCCTTCACCCAGTTGCAGGGCATGCTGGCCCACGACAAGGCGGTGCAGACGGTATTGCTCAACGCCATCGATCCGGCCGAGGAGCCCAAGGTCTCGATCATCCCCAGCTTCATGCGCGAGGGCCGGCTCGACGACCTCAAGCCGGGCGAATTCGGCATCATCATCGGCTCTCTGGCCGCCGAGAAACTGGGCGTCAAGGTCGGCGACAAGCTCACCTATATCGCCCCGGAAGTGGCCGTGACCCCGGCCGGCATGTTTCCGCGCATGAAGAGATTCACCGTGGTGGGCATCTTCAGCGTCGGCGCCGGCGAGCTGGACGGCTCGGTGGGCCTGATCGACATCGAGGACGCCGCGCGGCTGCAGCGCTGGCCGGCGAACGCGGTGCAGGGCGTGCGCCTCAAGCTGCACGACCTGTTCCAGGCGCCGGACGTGTCCTGGAACATCGCTCGCCAGCTGCCGGGCAACGACTGGTACGCCCGCGACTGGACCCGCACCCACGGCAATCTCTACCAGGCCATCGGCATGGAAAAGACCATGATCGGCCTGCTCCTGCTGCTGATCGTCGCCGTGGCCGCCTTCAACATCGTCTCCACCCTGGTGATGGTGGTGACCGACAAGAAATCCGACATCGCCATCCTGCGCACCCTGGGCGCCACGCCCCGGCAGATCATGGCGGTGTTCATGGTCCAGGGGACCTTCATCGGCGTTATCGGCACCGCCATCGGCTGCCTGCTGGGCGTGCTCGCCGCGCTCAACGTCAGCACCGCCCTGGCCTGGGTGCAGCGGGTCACCGGGCACCAGTTCCTCAACGCCGAGGTGTACTTCATCGACTACCTGCCGGCGCAGCTGCAGCTGCACGACGTCCTGCTGGTCTGCGGCGCGTCCTTTGCCCTGAGCTTCCTGGCCACGCTCTATCCCTCCTGGAGCGCCGCCCGTACCCAACCCGCCGAGGCCCTGCGTTATGAATGATCGAGCCGTTTTGCGTTGCCAGGACCTGGGCAAGCGCTACGAGGAAGGCCCCCAGACCGTCGAGGTGCTGAGCAACGTCCAGCTGACCCTGCAACCGGGCGAGCGGGTGTCCATCGTCGGCAGTTCGGGGTCGGGCAAGACCACCCTGCTGAACCTGCTCGGCGGCCTGGATACCCCCAGCAGCGGCAGTGTCTGGCTCGACGGCGAGGAGCTGTCGGCGCTCAACGAGAAGGCCCGCGGCCTCCTGCGCAATCGCGCCATGGGCTTCGTCTACCAGTTCCACCACCTGCTGCCCGAATTCAGCGCCCTGGAAAACGTCTGCATGCCTCTGCTGATCGGCAAGGCCTCCATCGGCGAGGCCCGCGAGCGCGCCGCCAAGCTGCTGGAGCGGGTCGGTCTCGGCCATCGCCTGGGCCACAAGCCGGCCGAGCTGTCCGGTGGCGAGCGCCAGCGCGTGGCCATCGCCCGGGCGCTTGTCAACCAGCCCAAGCTGGTGCTGCTCGACGAACCCACCGGCAACCTCGACCAGCACACCGCCCACGGCATCCAGGATCTGATGCTGGAGCTGTCCACCTCGCTGCGCACCGCCTTCCTGGTGGTGACCCACGACCAGGTGCTGGCCGGCCAGATGGACCGGATGCTGCGCCTGGACGAAGGCCATCTGGTCGACGCCACGCCGGCCCGGCAGGTCTGAGGTCGCCATGTTCAGACCGCTTTCGCTGTTCATCGGCCTGAGATACACCCGCGCCAAGCGGCGCAAGTCGTTCATCTCCTTCTTCTCGCTGGTCTCCATGTTCGGCCTGGCGCTGGGCGTGCTGGCCATGATCCTGGTGCTGTCGGTGATGAACGGCTTCCAGGAGGAAATGCGTGGCCGCATCCTCGGCATGGTGCCCCATGCCTTCATCAGCGCGGCCCAGCCGCTGGACGACTGGCGCCCGCTGGCAACCAAGGCCGAGCAGCAGCCCCATGTGCTGGCGGCGGTGCCCTATACCCAGTTGCAGGGCATGCTCTCGGTACGGGGGCGCATGCAGCCGCTGCTGGTGGACGGCATCGATCCCGCCCAGGAAAAACGCGTGTCCATCGTCGGCGAGCGCATGACCCAGGGCAGTCTCGACGCCCTCAAGCCTGGCGAATTCGGCATCGTGCTGGGCGAGATCGCCGCGCGGCGCTTCCAGCTGGAGCTGGGCAGCCAGGTCACGGTGATCATCCCCGAGGTCGGCGCCACCGGCAGCATCACCCCGCGGCTGCGGCGCTTCACCGTGGTCGGCACCTTCAAGGTCGGCGCCGAACTGGATGCCTCCCTGGCGCTGATCAACGTCGCCGATGCCGCGCCGCTCAAGGGCTGGCAGCCGGGCCAGGTGGAAAGCATCCGCCTGGCGCTGGACGATCTGTTCCAGGCGCCGCGCATTTCCCGCGACGTGGCCAAGGCCCTCGGCGACGGCTACCAGGCGCGCGACTGGACGATCTCCCAGGGCAGCCTGTTCCAGGCCATGCAGATGGAAAAGACCATGATCGGCCTGCTGCTCTTGCTGATCGTCGCCGTGGCCGCCTTCAACATCATCGCCACCCTGATCATGGTGGTGGCCGACAAGAAGGCCGACATCGCCATCCTGCGCACCCTGGGCGCCACGCCCGGGCAGATCATGGCGGTGTTCATGGTGCAGGGCACGGTGATCGGCCTGGTCGGTACCCTGATCGGCGGCGTGCTGGGCGTCATCGCGGCGCTCAACGTCAGCAGCTGGATCGCCGCCCTGGAGCGCCTGGTCGGCCACAAGCTGTTTGGCGGCGACATGTACTTCATCAGCAACCTGCCGTCGCGGCTGGAGCTGGAAGACGTGGTGCTCATCGCCGTGGCCGCCCTGAGCATGAGTTTCCTGGCGACCCTCTATCCCGCCTGGCGCGCCTCGCGCACCTCACCGGCCGAAGCCCTGCGCTACGACTGATCTCCTGCCGGGCCAGGGGGCGCCATGCCCCTGGTCCTGTGGCGTCCAAACTTCTCTAATCCGCGCTTCTGAAGCCCTTTCGGCTCTCCATGGATGGAGTCCTGATGCGCGCCGCTCTGCTGTCCTTTGCCCTGGGCGTGCTGCTCCTGCGCGCCTTCGCCACGCTGCCGTCGCTACCGCTGCTGGCGGCCCTCGCGGCCGTGGCCCTGGTGCTGCTGTTCACCCGCTTCCTGGCGCTCGGTGCCCTTGGGCTGGGTCTGGCCTGGGCGCTGCTCAATGGCCACTGGGCGCTGGACGATCGCCTGGATCCGGCGCTGGAACAGCGGGTGCTGTGGATCGACGGCCAGATCAGCGGGCTGCCCACGGTGGACGCCGATTCGGTGAGTTTCGTGCTCGCCGGGGCGACCAGCCGCCGCGCGCTTGAGCTGCCGGCGCGGATCCGCCTGAGCTGGCACGGCGGGCCGCGCCCGCTGGCCGGCGAACGCTGGCGCCTGGCTGCGGAATTGCGCGGCCCCGCCGGTCTGGTCAACCCCCTCGGCCAGGATCGCGAAGCCTGGCTGCTGGCCCAGGGCATAGGCGCCACCGGCAGCGTCAAGGATGGCCAGCGCCTGGCCGCCGCCAGTGGCCTGGCGACCTGGCGCGACGGCATCCGGCAATACCTGCAGAGGCGCGATCCGGCCGGGCAGGGCGGGCTGCTCGCCGCCCTGGTGGTGGGCGACGGCTCGGGCATCACCGATGCCCAGTGGCAGCTGTTCCAGGACACCGGCACCGTGCACCTGATGGTCATCTCCGGGCAGCACATCGGCCTGATCGCCCTGGGCGTCTACGCCGGAGTGGTCCTCCTGGCGCGGCATGGCTGCTGGCCGCGCCGGCTGCCCTGGCGCCTGTCCGCGGCGGTGCTGACCATCGCCACCGCGCTGGGCTACGGACTGCTGGCCGGCTTCGAGGTGCCGGTGCAGCGGGCCTGCGTCATGGTCACCCTGGGCCTGGTCTGGCAACTCGGGCGCCAGCAGGTGCGGCTGGCGGATGCCGTGCTGCTGGCCTTGGTGCTGGTGCTGGCCGCCAATCCGCTGGTCAGTCTGCTGCCTGGATTCTGGCTGTCCTTTGGCGCCGTACTGTTGCTGCTGTGGAGCTTTGCTGGCCGCCTGGGCCGCCTGCCCTGGTGGCTCACCCTCGGACGCGCCCAGTGGTGCATGGCCGTGGGCCTGGCGCCGCTGCTGCTGGCGCTGGGCCTGCCCCTGAGTCTGAGCGGCCCGCTGGCCAATGCCCTGGCCGTGCCGCTGATGGACCTGGCCGTCGTGCCCCTGGCCCTGGTGGGGACGCTGCTGTCCCTGCTCTGGTCGCCGCTGGGAACTCCGGCCTTGCTGCTGGCGGGTGGCCTGCTGCAGGGACTGCTTTGGCTGCTGGGCGGCTTGGCGCACCTGGGGGCGGCCTGGCAACCGGTATTGGCACCGACCTGGGCGCTATGGCTGGCGGGGCTGGGCGCGCTGCTGGCCCTGCTGCCCGCGGGGGTGCCGCTGCGAGTCTTCGGCGCGCTGCTGATGCTGCCGGGGCTGTTTCCCCCGCCACCGCTACCCGCGGAGGGCCTGGCACGGATCACCGTGCTGGACGTGGGGCAGGGCCTGGCGGTGCTGGTGCGCACCCGTGACCATGCGCTGCTCTATGATGCCGGTCCGCGCCAGGACAGCTACGACAGCGGCGCCCGGGTCGTCCTGCCCAACCTGAAGGCCTTCGGCATCGGCAGCCTGGACGTCATGCTGCTCAGTCATGCCGATGCCGACCACGCCGGTGGTGCGCCGGCCGTGGCCAGGGGACTGCCGCCAGGACAGGTGCTCAGTGGCGAGGCGGGACGCCTCACGCCGGAACTGCACGCCCGGGACTGCACGGATGGGGCCGAGTGGCGCTGGAACGAGGTCGCCTTCACCACCTGGTGGCATCCCGCGGCGGATTCCAACGCGTCCTCCTGCGTGCTCAGCGTCGTGGCCAGGGGCGAACGCCTGCTGCTGACCGGCGACATCGACGCCCGCCGTGAAGCCGAACTGCTGGCCAGCGGTGTGCCCGTGGCGGCGGAATGGCTGGTCGCGCCGCACCACGGCAGTCGCAGCGGCTCCAGCGCCGCCTTCATCGACGCCGTCCAGCCGCGCGGCGTGCTCATCTCCCGGGGGCTGAACAATCGCTATGGCCATCCCCATCCCCAGGTGCTGGCGCGCTATCGCGAATACGGCGTGCTGCCCTATGACACCGCGGCGCTCGGCGCCCTGACCTGGACCCTCGGCCGCTGGGAGGCACCGCAGGGGCAGCGCCAGGCGCGTCACTGGTGGCGGATCAGCCCGCCGACACCCTGAGGCGTTCGTGCTAGAGTGGCCGCATTTTGCGGCAGGGGTAACGGTCTCGTGTTCGAAATGGTCAAAGCGGGCGGCTGGATGATGCTGCCGATCATTCTCAGTTCCATCCTGGCCACGGCCATCATCGCCGAGCGGCTGTGGACCCTCAGGCGCAGCCGGGTCGCACCGCCGACGCTGCTCGCCCAGGTCTGGCGCTGGATCCAGGACAAGCAGCTCAATGCCGAGCGGCTGCGCGAATTGCGCGCCGGATCGCCTTTGGGCGACATCCTCGCCGCGGGCCTGGCCAATTCCCGCCACGGCCGCGACATCATGAAGGAAGCCATCGAGGAAGCCGGCAGCCGCGTGGTGCACGACCTCGAGCGCTACCTCAACACCCTCGGCAGCATCGCCGCCCTGGCGCCCCTGATGGGTCTGCTGGGTACGGTGTTCGGCATGATCGACATCTTCAGCGCCTTCATGAACGACGGCATGGCCAATGCGCCCATCCTCGCCGGCGGTATCTCCAAGGCCCTGGTCACCACCGCCACCGGCCTGCTGGTGGCGATTCCCGCGGTGTTCTTCCATCGCTACCTGCTGCGCCGGGTCGATGAGCTGGTGGTGGGCATGGAGCAGGAAGCGGTCAAGCTGGTGGACATCCTTCACGGCGATCGCGAGGTGGACGTCCGCGAAGGAGCCCCGGCGTGAAATTCCGTCGCCGCGCCGGGGGCGCCGCTCGCGAAGAGGTCTATATCAACCTGGCGTCCTTCATCGACGTCATCTTCGTCCTGCTGCTGTTCTTCGTGGTGACCGCCACCTTCAGCAAGCCCAGCCAGCTGAAGATCGAATTGCCCGAGGCCGATAGCGCCGCCGCGGCCGCCAACCAGGGCAGGATCCTGGAAATCAGCATCACCGCCGAAGGCCAGATGGCGCTCAACGGCCAGACCCTGGCGCGCAACGACCTGACCGGCCTGACCACCGCGCTGCAGCGGGAATCCGGCGGCGACAACAGCCTGCCGCTGGTGATCACCGCCGATGGCCGCGCCACCCACCAGGCGGTGGTCATGGCCATGGACGCCGCCGGCAAGCTGGGTTTCAGCCAGTTGCGCATCACCACCCTCGAGGCCCAGGCGAAACGGCCGTGAGCCTGGGCGAGCGCCTGGTCCGCGCCTGGTACCAGGGGTATCCGGCCCTGGGCCTGCTGGCGCCGCTCGAAGCCCTCTATCGCCGGGTCGCCCGGCGCAAGCGCCAGCGTTTCCTGGCGGGGCAGGGCAGCATCCATCGCGCGCCGGTGCCGGTCATCGTGGTGGGCAATCTCACCGTGGGCGGTACCGGCAAGACGCCCATGATCCTCTGGCTGATCGGCCATCTGCGCGCCCGTGGGCTCAAGGTCGGGGTGGTCAGCCGCGGCTATGGCGCCACGCCGCCGAGTCTGCCCTGGCGGGTCCGGGCCAGCGACACCGCCGCCGTCGCCGGCGACGAGCCGCTGCTGATCGTGCAGCGCACCGGGGTGGCGCTGGTGACGGATCCCGACCGCGGTCGCGCCGTCGAACGCCTGCTCGCCGAAGAGTCGCTCGACGTCATCCTCAGCGACGACGGCCTGCAGCACTATCGCCTGGCCCGCGACCTGGAGCTGGTGATGGTCGATGCGGCGCGCGGCTTCGGCAACGGTCGCTGCCTGCCGGCAGGCCCCCTGCGCGAACCCCTGGAACGCCTGGCCGAGGTGGACGCCGTGATCCACAACGGCGCCGCGGTCGATCCGGCCGACGGCTTCGGCCTGACCCTGCAGCCCAGTGCCCTGGTCAATCTGCGCAGCGGCGAGACGCGACCGCTGGATTTCTTTCCGCCGGGGCAGCGCCTGCACGCCCTGGCCGGCATCGGCAACCCCGGGCGTTTCTTCGCCACCCTCGAAGGACTACACTGGCAGCCGTTGCCCCATGCCTTCGCCGATCACGCCACCTACAGCGCCGCGGACCTGACCTTCACCCCCGCGCTGCCGCTGGTGATGACCGAGAAGGACGCGGTCAAGTGCCGGTCCTTCGCCGCCGCCGACTGGTGGTACCTGGCGGTGGACGCCCAGCCCTCGGCCGCCTTCGTCGCCTGGCTGGACGGGCGTCTCGACCGACTCCTGCCCGAACACTCTCACTGACGGAACCTCTGCCCATGGATCTCAAGCTGCTGGACATCCTCGCCTGCCCCCTGACCAAGAGCCCGCTGATCTTGAGCGACGACAAGACCGAGCTCATCAGCAAGGCCGCCGGCCTGGCCTTCCCGATTCGCGACGGCATCCCGGTGATGCTGGAAAGCGAGGCGCGCATCATCACCACGGACGAGCGTCTGGATAAATGAGCACCGCCTTCACCGTCGTCATTCCGGCGCGACTGGCCAGCACCCGGCTGCCCAACAAGCCGCTGCTCGACATCGCCGGCAAGCCGATGATCCAGCACGTCTGGGAGCAGGCCCGCCGCAGCGGCGCCGCGCAGGTGGTGGTGGCGACCGACCACGACGACATCCAGCGTGCCTGCGAAGGCTTTGGCGCCCGGGTCCTGCTGACCCGCGCCGACCATGCCTCGGGCACCGATCGCCTGGCCGAGGTGGCCGAGCTGCTCGGCCTGGCCAGCGACGCCCTGGTGGTCAACGTCCAGGGCGACGAGCCGCTGATTCCGCCGGCGGTGATCGACCAGGTGGCGGCCAACCTCGCCGCCCATCCCGAAGCCGGGGTAGCCACCCTGGCCGAGCCGATCAGTGACGTCGATAGCCTGTTCAATCCCAATGTGGTCAAGGTGAGCACCGACGTGAACGGCCTGGCACTGACCTTCAGCCGGGCACCGCTGCCTTGGGCGCGCAACGCCTTCGCCAGCGATCGCGCGCAGCTGCCCCTGGGCTTTCCCTATCGTCGCCACATCGGCATCTACGCCTACCGCGCCGGCTTCCTCGCCGATTTCGTCAGCTGGGGTCCCTGCGCCCTGGAAGAGACCGAAGCCCTGGAGCAATTGCGCGCCCTCTGGCACGGCGTGCGCATCCATGTCGCCGATGCCCTGGAAGCGCCCCAGGCCGGCGTGGATACCCTGGAAGACCTCGAGCGCGTCCGTCGCCTGCTGGGAGCCTAGATGACCCTGCGCATCCTGTTCGTCTGCATGGGCAACATCTGCCGCTCGCCCACCGCCGAAGGCATCCTCAGGGCCAAGCTGGACACCGCCGGCCTTGCCGAGGCGGTGGAGCTGGACTCGGCCGGCACCGGCGACTGGCATGTCGGCAAGGCACCGGATCCCCGCGCCATCCAGGCCGCGGCCGGTCGCGGCTATGACATCGGCGACCTGCGCGCGCGCCAGGTCGCTGAGGACGATTTCCAGCGCTTCGACCTGATCCTGGCCATGGACCAGGACAACCTCGCCTGGCTGGAACAGTTGCGTCCGGACGAGGGCGCCGTGCCCGAACTCTTCCTGGCGCGCCAGGGCCTGGCGGTGGACGAGGTGCCCGATCCCTATTACGGCGGCGCAGCCGGCTTCGAGCGGGTCCTCGACCTGCTGGAAAGCGCCTGCGATGGCCTGGTCGCCGAGGTGGCTGCCCGTCATGGTCGCTGAGCTGCAACAGCAGGTCCCGCTGCAGGGCCTCAATACCTTTGGCCTGGTGGCAGAAGCCGACCGCTATCTGGAAGCCGCCAGTGACGTCGAGGTCCGCGCAGCCCTGGCGCTGGCCCGACAGCTGGGCGTGCCCCTGCGGGTGCTGGGCGGTGGCAGCAACCTGGTCCTGCCCGAACGGGTCGAGGGCCTGGTGCTGCGGCTGACCTCGCGCGGTATCCGTCTGCTGGCGGAGGAGGGCGATGCCCTGCTGGTGGAAGCCGAAGCCGGCGAGCCCTGGCACCCCTTCGTCATGGCCACCCTGGCCAACGGCTGGTACGGCCTGGAAAATCTCAGCCTGATCCCGGGCACCGTGGGCGCCTCGCCGATCCAGAACATCGGCGCCTATGGCGTCGAATTGAAGGACAGATGTGCGGGCGTCACGGCGCTCGATCGCCACAGCGGCGAACTCCATGACCTCAGTCTGGCCGATTGCGCCTTCGCCTACCGCGAGAGTCGCTTCAAGGCCGAGGCCGGACGCTGGATCGTGCTGCGGGTGCGCTTCCATCTCAGTCGGCGCCCGCAGCTGGTGCTGGACTACGGTCCGGTGCGCCAGGCCCTGACCGAGGCGGGCGTCACGCAGCCGACCCCCGAGGCCGTCAGCGCGGCCATCTGCAGCATCCGCCAGAGCAAACTGCCCGACCCGGCGGTGCTGGGCAATGCCGGCAGCTTCTTCAAGAATCCGGTGGTGACCGCTGCCGAAGCCGCCGCGCTGCAGGGCCGCTATCCAGGTCTGCCGACCTATCCGCAGGCCGATGGCAGCGTCAAGCTGGCCGCCGGCTGGCTGATCGACCAGGCCGGCTGGCGCGGTCATCGCGATGGCGCCGTGGGGGTGCATGCCGCCCAGGCGCTGGTGCTGGTCAACTTCGGCGGCGCCCGCAGTCGCGACGTCCTGGCCCTGGCCGAGCGCATCCGCGCCTCGGTGCGCGAGCGCTTCGGCGTGACGCTGGAGATGGAGCCGGGAAGCCTGACGTGACCGACGACGCCCCCGATGCCCAACGCCGCCGCCTGTTGATCGCCACCACCTCCGCCGTCGGCGGCCTGGGGCTGGTGGCGGGTAGCGTGCCCTTCGTCTGCGCCCTGCGGCCCAGTCGTTCGGCGGAGGTGGCGGCGGCGCCGGTCGAGGTGGATCTCAAAACGCTGCGCGAAGGCGAGCAACTCACGGTGCAGTGGCGCGGCCAGCCGGTCTGCGTGCTGCGCCGCAGCGCGGCCGACCAGGCCCGGCTGTTGGCCGACCAGGCCGGCCTCGCCGACCCGGATTCCCGGGAATCCAGCCAGCCACCCTATGTGGATCCACGGCTGAGATCACGGCGGCCGGACATCTTCGTGGTCACCGCTATCTGCACCCACCTCGGCTGCATTCCGTCCCTGGACACGGCGGCCGCGACGAACAAGGGCTATCTCTGTCCCTGCCATGGCTCCCATTTCGATCTCGCTGGGCGGGTCTATCGCGACCAGCCGGCACCCCTGAATCTGGCCGTGCCTCCCTATCACTTCAAAGGCGAGAGCCTGCTGGTGATCGGCAGCGACGGGGAGGGCGCGGTATGAGGGACAGGGAGCCCGGCTGGCTGGAGCGACGGCTGCCGATCGGCGCCTTCTGGCGCCGGCACCTCGGCGACTACCGGGTGCCGCGCAATCTCAACGTCTTCTATCTGTTCGGCTCGCTGCTGCTCTTCATCCTGGCGCTGCAGGTGCTGACCGGACTCTGGCTGCTGTTCGGCTATGAGCCCACCGTGAAGGGTGCCTTCGCCTCGGTCCAGCTGTTCATGCGCGAGGTGCCCTTCGGCTGGCTGATCCGCTATCTGCATGCGGTGGGCGCCTCGGCGCTGTTCGTCTGCCTCTATCTGCACATGCTGCGCGGCCTGCTCTATGGCTCCTATCGCGCGCCACGAGAGCTGGTCTGGAGCTTTGGCGTGCTGCTCTATCTGCTCCTGCTGGCCCAGGCCTTCTTCGGCTATCTGCTGCCCTGGGGACAACTTTCCTACTGGGGCGCCCAGGTGTCCCTCAGTGCCGTCGAGGCCGTGCCCCTGATCGGCCCGACCCTGGCCGACCTGCTGCGCGGCGGGATAGTGCTGTCCGATGCCAGCCTGCGCCGCTTCCAGGCCCTGCATGTGGTCGGGCTGCCACTGCTGATCCTTGCACTGGTGAGCCCGCACGTCGTCGCCCTGCGCCAGACCGGCTCGAACAATCCCGAGGGTGACGAGCGCGAGGTAAGCGGTGCCGCCGGGGTGCCTTTCCATCCCTATCTGACGCTCAAGGACCTCTGCGGCCTGGCGGTCTTCCTGCTGGTCTTTCTCGCCGTGGTGCTGCTGGCGCCGGACCTGGGCGGACTGGTGCTGGAACCGGCCAACCAGCAACCGGCCGATCCGCTGGTGACCCCCGCGCACATCGCGCCGCCCTGGTACCTGGCCCCCTTCTATGCGCTGCTGCGCGCGGTGCCGAGCAAGGCCGGCGGTCTCGGCCTGGCGGCCCTGGCCATCGCCCTGCTGTTCGTCTTGCCCTGGCTGGATCGCAGTCCGGTCCGCTCGGTCCGCCGCAAGGCCTGGCCGGCGCGACTGGGGCTGTACCTGGCCTGCCTGGCCTTTGTCGCCCTGGGCGTGCTGGGCGTGGTCGCCCTGACCGATGGGCGCCTGCTGCTGGCGCGTCTGGCGGCGGGTGTCTATTTCATCGGCCTGCTGGGCATGCCCTGGTACAGCAGGCTGGGTCGTCCGCGTACGCCAGCGGAGTCCCGGTCATGAGTCGCGTTCTGCTGCTGGTCCTGCTGCTGTGCAGTGGTCTGGCCATGGGCACCGAAGGCGATCCCCGGGCCGGTGCCATCAGCTTCGGCCGCTATTGCCTGGCCTGCCATGGCCAGGAGTACCAGCGCTTCGACCGGGTCGCCGCAGATCTTCACCTCGACCTCGCCAGCTGGGCGCCCGGACGCACCCCCAGCGCGCCCATGCTCGGGCTGCTCAAGCCCGAGGACGCCCAGCGTGCCTTTGGCAGCGTGCCGCCGGATCTCACCCTGATCGCCGCGGTGCGCGGCGAGGCCTGGCTGCGCGCCTTCCTGCAGGAATTCTATGTGGCGCCCGGGCGGCCGCTCGGGGTCGACAACCTCAGGGCACCCGGCACGCGCATGCCCGACGTCCTGGCCGCCCTGCGCGGCCGCCAGGTGCGCGACTGCAGCGCGGGACGTTGCGTGCTGCGCCTGGAACCCGGCAGCGGCACCCAGACGCCCGAGCAGTTCGCGCGCACCGTCGACGATCTGGTCGCCTACCTCGCTTATTCCGCCGCGCCCGAGCGCAGCCTGGCCTGGCGCCTCGCGCCCTGGGTGCTGGGCTATCTGCTGCTGTTCGCCGTCCTGGCCTTCTGGCTCAAGCGCGAATTCTGGCGGCGATTGCCCGACAGTGAGCGATGAGACTAGGTGGCGGGCGGCAAGGTGCGAGATAATCCCTTCTTTGCAGCTTCGCCCCCAACGGGGGAGGGACCCATGGGCGCCATAACCCGCCTGACATGTTTCCATGATCCCGAGGATCACTACAGCCACCGGATCCGTCTGATCCTGGCGGAAAAGAACGTCGAGTGCGAGCTGATCGCCGTGCGTCGGGGCGAGTGTCCACGGCAGCTGGCCGAGCACAATCCCTATGGCACCGTGCCGACGCTGATGGATCGCGACCTGGTGCTCTATGGCACCGAGGTGCTCATGGAGTACCTCGAGGAACGCTATCCGCATCCGCCGCTGCTGCCGGCCTATCCGGTCACCCGTGGCCAGTCGCGACTGCTGATGCACCGCATCGGCCGTGACTGGTGCAGCCTGGTGGACGCCATCCTGCAGGCCGCGCCGGGCGCCGACCTCGCCACCGCGCGCAAGGAATTGCGGGAGAGCCTGACCGGCGTGGCGCCGATCTTCGCGGAAAAACCCTTTTTCCTGAGCGACGACTTTTCCCTGGTGGACTGTTGCCTGCTCCCCCTCCTGTGGCGCCTGCCGCGCCTGGGCGTCGAATTGCCCCGGGCCGCCAAGCCGCTACAGGACTACATGGATCGCATGTTCGCGCGCGACAGTTTCCGATCCAGTCTTTCGGTCACCGAGCGTGAGATGCGCTAGAGGAGAACCCCATGAATTCCAGTCGCCCCTACCTGGTCCGCGCGCTCTACGAGTGGATCGTGGACAACGACTGCACGCCCCATCTGCTGGTCAATGCCGACTACGCCGAGGTGCGCGTGCCGCCGGGCTATGCCAACGACGGCCAGATCGTGCTGAACGCCTCGCCCAGTGCCGTGCGCGACCTGCACATGGACAACGAGGCGGTGAGCTTCAATGGCCGCTTCGGCGGCGTGGCCTACAACCTCTACGTCCCGATCGGCGCCATCCTGGCCATCTATGCCCGGGAGAACGGCCAGGGCATGGTCTTCGACAGCGAGCCCAGCCCGCCGGATGACCAGGGCCCCGACACTGGCGGCAGCAAGCCCGAGGCGCCCAAGCCGGCACCGGCGCGGCCGAGTCTGAAAGTGGTCAAGTGATCCTGCCGGCCTGCCGCGAAGTCTCTTTGCGGCAGGCAAGAAAAAGCCCCTGTCGGCATGGCCGGCAGGGGCTTTTTCGTAAGCCAGGCGAACTCAGCGCTTGAGCGAGGCCGGCAGGTGCGGCTGGATCTGGGTCAGCAGGCCGCGGAAGCACTTGGGGTTGCCGGCGACGATGTGGCCCTTCTCGAGGAAGTCGTGGCCACCGTTGAAGTCACCGATCAGGCCACCGGCTTCCTGCACCAGCAGGGCGCCTGCGGCCATGTCCCATTCCGACAGCCCCATTTCCCAGAAAGCGTCGAAACGACCGGCGGCGACATAGGCCAGGTCCAGGGCGGCGGAGCCGGCGCGGCGGATGCCGGCGGTCTGGCCGATCAGGCTGCGGAACATGCCCAGGTAGTTGTCCAGGTGATCGACGTCATTGGCACGGAAGGGGAAGCCGGTACCCAGCAGCGCGCCTTCCAGGCTGCGCCGGTTGGTGACGCGGATGCGGCGACCGTTCAGGGCGGCACCACGGCCACGGCTGGCGGTGAATTCTTCCTGACGCACCGGATCCAGGACCACGGCGTGCTCCAGGCGGCCCTTGTACTTGCAGGCGATGCTCACCGAGAAGTGCGGGACGCCACGGAGGAAGTTGGTGGTGCCGTCCAGCGGGTCGACGATCCAGACGTAGTCGGCGCCTTCGCCTTCGCCCGCCAGGTAGCCGGATTCCTCACCGTAGAAACCGTGGGTGGGGTAGGCCTTGCGCAGGGTGGCGAGGATGGTCTGCTCGGCGGCCCGGTCGACTTCGGAGACGAAGTCGTTGGCGCCTTTTTCGTCGACGGCGATCACGTCCAGGCGCTCAATCGAACGGAAAATCAGTTCACCGGCGCTGCGGGCCGCGCGCAGTGCGATGTTCAGCATGGGCTGCATGGATAAATCACCTGGGTTGTATAAGGAAAGCCGGCAATGATAGCAGACTTCGCGGCGCTGGAAGGGGTATTCGTGGCAAGCGGGCGCGTGTGGGCGTAGTATACGGCGCCGATTTCCCGCGTCCGCTCGAGGATAGCCACGTGCTGAACAACATCCGCGTCGTTCTGGTCAATACCAGCCATCCCGGCAACATCGGCGGTGCCGCCCGGGCAATGAAGAACATGGGCCTGTCGCGCCTCTATCTGGTCGATCCCGAGGATTTTCCCAGTGGCGAGGCCAATGCCCGCGCCTCCGGGGCCAACGACGTGCTCGACGCCGCCCTCGTCGTCGACACCCTGGAAGAGGCCCTGGCCGGCTGCAGTCTGGTGCTGGGCACCAGCGCCCGCGATCGCCGCATCCCCTGGCCGCTGCTGGATCCGCGCGAATGCGCCACCACCTCCCTGGCCCAGGTGGAGCAGGGCGGCGAGGTGGCCCTGGTGTTCGGTCGCGAATACGCCGGCCTCACCAACGAGGAGCTGCAGCGCTGCCACTACCATGTGCACATCCCCTCGGACCCGGCCTTCGGCTCGCTCAACCTCGCCGCAGCGGTCCAGGTGCTGGTGTACGAGGTGCGCATGGCCTGGCTCGCGGCGCAGAACCAGCCGACCAAGATGAACAAGGTCGAGGCCACCGCCATGCTCAACACCCAGCCGGTGACGGTGGAGGAGCTGGAGCTCTATTACGAGCACCTGGAGCAGACCCTGGTGGAGATCGGCTTCCTCGATCCGGCCAAGCCGCGTCACCTGATGAGTCGCCTCCGCCGCCTCTATGGCCGGGCCGGCATCAGCAAGCTGGAGATGAACATCCTGCGCGGCATCCTCACCGAAACCCAGAAGGCCGCCCGGGGCGAATCTCATCCGCGGACTATCCCCCCGATAGATAATGCCTGAGTGATTTGGTCGGTTTTAAAGTTGACCTTTTTTGTCGGGAATCCGATAATCGGGGTCATCCGATGCAACCCGCTCGAGTTCGTCATGAGACTGACCACCAAAGGCCGCTATGCCGTAACCGCCATGCTCGACCTGGCGCTGCATGCCCAGCGGGGCCCGGTGTCGCTGGCCGACATTTCCGAGCGGCAGGGCATTTCGCTGTCCTATCTGGAGCAGCTGTTTGCCCGGCTGCGCCGCGGCTCGCTGGTCAACAGCGTACGCGGTCCCGGCGGCGGCTATCAGCTGGCGCGCGACATGGGCGGTATCCATGTCGCCCAGGTGATCGATGCCGTCAACGAATCCGTGGATGCCACCCGCTGCCAGGGCAGCGGGGGGTGTCACCAGGGTGATACCTGCCTGACCCACCACCTCTGGTGCGACCTGAGCGATCAGATCCACACCTTCCTCAGTGGCATCACCCTGGCCGACCTGGTCGCCCGCAACGAGATCCAGCAGGTTGCCAAGCGTCAGGACACCAAGGTCTGTGCCAGCAAGCAATCGCCTTTAGCGGTCGAAAAAATCGAAGCGTCCACCATCGACTGAGCAGAGACGCCCGTCTGATTAGGAGTAACCGATGAAATTGCCGATCTACCTAGACTATTCCGCCACCACGCCCGTCGATCCGCGCGTCGCTCAGAAGATGAGCGAGTGCCTGCTGGTGGACGGCAACTTTGGCAACCCCGCATCGCGCTCCCACCTGTTCGGCTGGAAGGCCGAGGAAGCCGTGGAAAACGCCCGTCGTCAGGTGGCCGAACTGGTCAACGCCGACCCGCGCGAGATCGTCTGGACCTCCGGTGCCACCGAGTCCGACAACCTGGCCATCAAGGGCGCCGCGCACTTCTACCAGAACAAGGGCAAGCACCTGATCACCTCCAAGATCGAGCACAAGGCGGTGCTGGACACCACCCGCCAGCTCGAGCGCGAAGGCTTCGAGGTCACCTACCTCGAGCCGGGCGAAGACGGCCTGATCACCCCCGAGATGGTCGAGGCGGCCCTGCGTGACGACACCACCCTGGTGTCCATCATGCACGTCAACAACGAGATCGGTACCGTCAACGACATCGCCGCCATCGGCGAGCTGACCCGCTCCCGTGGCGTGCTCTTCCACGTCGATGCCGCCCAGTCCACCGGCAAGGTCGAGATCGATCTGGAAAAGCTCAAGGTCGACATGATGTCCTTCTCGGCGCACAAGACCTACGGTCCCAAGGGCATCGGCGCTCTCTACGTCCGCCGCAAGCCGCGCGTGCGTATCGAGGCCCAGACCCATGGTGGCGGTCATGAGCGTGGCATGCGTTCGGGTACCCTGGCGACCCACCAGATCGTCGGCATGGGCGAAGCCTTCCGCATCGCGAAGGAAGAGATGGTCCAGGAAAATGCCCGCATCAAGGCCCTGAGCGATCGCTTCTACCGGCAGTTCGAAGGCCTGGAAGAGGTCTACCTGAATGGCAGCCTGATCCACCGTGTGCCGCACAACCTGAACCTGAGCTTCAACTACGTCGAAGGCGAGTCGCTGATCATGGCGCTCAAGGACCTGGCGGTTTCGTCCGGTTCGGCCTGTACCTCGGCCTCCCTGGAGCCGTCCTACGTCCTGCGCGCCCTGGGCCGCAACGACGAGCTGGCGCACAGCTCCATCCGCTTCACCTTCGGTCGCTTCACCACCGAAGAAGACGTCGACTATGCCGCGAGCAAGGTCACCGAAGCCGTCAACAAGTTGCGTGAATTGTCTCCGCTGTGGGACATGTTCAAAGAAGGCGTAGACCTGAGTCAGGTCGAGTGGCAAGCCCACTGACCCACCCCCTGATGAGTGAGGATTGAACCATGGCATACAGTGAAAAGGTCATCGACCACTACGAAAATCCGCGCAACGTCGGCAAGTTCGACGCGGCCGATCCGGATGTCGGCACCGGCATGGTCGGCGCTCCCGCGTGCGGCGACGTGATGCGCCTGCAGATCAAGGTCAACGAGCAGGGCATCATCGAAGATGCCAAGTTCAAGACCTATGGCTGCGGCTCCGCCATCGCCTCCAGCTCCCTGGCCACCGAGTGGATGAAGGGCAAGAGCATCGAGGAAGCGGCGTCGATCAAGAACAGCATGATCGCCGAAGAACTGGCCCTGCCGCCGGTGAAGATCCACTGCTCGGTACTCGCCGAAGACGCCATCAAGGCGGCGGTCAGCGACTACAAGCAGAAGAAAGGCCTGCTCTGAGGAGGAACCATGGCGATCAGCATGACCGAGTCCGCCGCCCGCCACGTGCAGCGTTCCCTCGACGGACGCGGCAAGGGTGAGGGCATCCGCCTGGGCGTTCGTACCACGGGCTGCTCGGGACTGGCCTACGTACTCGAGTTCGTCGATGAATTCGCGGCCGAGGATCAGGTGTTCGAAAGCCATGGCGTCAAGGTCATCATCGACCCCAAGAGCCTGGTCTACCTGGACGGCACCGAGCTGGATTTCGTGCGTGAAGGCCTCAACGAGGGCTTCAAGTTCAACAATCCCAACGTGCGTGGCGAGTGTGGCTGCGGCGAAAGCTTCAACATCTGAGGCCCGCCATGGGTAAGCCCTGTCACTTCGCCCTGTTCGAGATCAGGCCCGCCTTCGAGATCGATCAGGCGGGTCTGGCCTCGCGCTATCGCGATCTGGCCCGCACGGTCCATCCGGATCGCTTCGCCGATGCGCCGGAGCGCGAAAGACGCCAGGCGCTGGAGCGGTCGGCCGAGCTCAACGAGGCCTATCACGTGCTGCGCGCTCCGTCGCGCCGCGCGCGCTATCTGCTGGAGCTCGAAGGGCACGAGATGCCGCTCGAGGCGACCATCCAGGACACCGACTTCCTCATGCAGCAATTGCAGTGGCGCGAGGAGTTGGAAGACCTGCAGGACGCCGGCGACAGCGCGGGCATTCCCGCCTTCCGCCAGCGCCTCAAGGATGCGCAGCGTGACATCGAGCAGGCCTTCGCCGCGATCTGGCAGGATCCCGCCCAACGCGAGTCTGCCGAGCGCTTGGTCCGTCGCATGCAGTTTCTCGACAAGCTGGCCAGCGAGATCCGCCAGCTCGAAGAGCGTCTGGACGATTAATCACAGGTGTCGCTCCGGCACCGACAACCATAAGCCGACTAGCCAATGGCTCTATTGCAGATAGCCGAACCCGGAATGGCGCCCAAGCCGCACCAGCGCAAGCTGGCGGTGGGCATCGATCTGGGCACCACCAATTCCCTCGTGGCCGCCGTCCGCAGTGGCGTGGCCGAGACCCTGCCCGATCTGCAGGGCGAGGTGATCCTGCCGTCCGCCGTGCGCTACGCCGCCGCTGGCGTGGAGGTGGGGGCGGGCGCCAAGGCCGCTGCCGCCCAGGACCCCTTCAATACCATTCTTTCCGTCAAGCGCCTCATGGGGCGTGGCATCGCCGACGTCAAGCAGCTGGGCGAGCAGTTGCCCTATCGCTTCGTCGCCGGTGAATCGGAAATGCCCTTCATCGATACCGCTGCCGGGCGCAAGAGTCCGGTAGAGGTCTCCGCCGACATCCTGCGGGTGCTGCGCGAGCGCGCCGAAGCCACCTTGGGTGGCGAGCTGGTCGGCGCCGTCATCACCGTGCCGGCCTACTTCGACGATGCCCAGCGCCAGGCGACCAAGGACGCGGCCCGCTTCGCCGGCCTGAATGTCCTGCGCCTGCTCAACGAACCCACCGCGGCGGCCGTGGCCTATGGCTTGGACCGGGGCGAGGAGGGCGTGGTCGCCATCTACGACCTGGGGGGCGGCACCTTCGACATCTCCATCCTGCGCCTGACTCGCGGCGTCTTCGAAGTCATGGCCACCGGTGGCGACAGTGCCCTGGGCGGTGACGACTTCGATCACGCCATCGCCGGCTGGATCGTCCAGCAGGCCGGGTTGTCCAGCGATCTGGATCCGGGCACCCAGCGCCGCCTGCTGCAGAGCGCCTGCGCCGCCAAGGAAGCCCTGTCGGCCGCCGAGCGCGTCGAGGTGAGTCACGGTGACTGGTCGGGCGTGCTGGACCGCAGCACCTTCCAGGCACTCATCGCACCCCTGGTCGCGCGCAGCCTCAAGGCCTGTCGCCGTGCCCTGCGCGATGCGGACGTGGAGCCGGCGGATATCCGCGCCGTGGTCATGGTCGGCGGTTCCACCCGCGTGCCCTATGTCCGTGAGGCCGTGGGCGAGCTGTTCGACTGCACCCCGCTCACCGACATCGATCCGGATCGCGTGGTCGCCATCGGCGCCGCCCTGCAGGCCGATTCCCTGGCCGGCAATCGTGCCGGCGAAGAATTGCTGCTGCTGGACGTCATCCCGCTGTCCCTGGGACTCGAGACCATGGGCGGCCTGATGGAAAAGATCATTCCGCGCAACACCACCATCCCGGTGGCGCGGGGTCAGGACTTCACCACCTATCGCGACGGCCAGACCGCCATGCTGGTGCATGTGCTGCAGGGCGAGCGCGAGCTGGTCAAGGACGCCCGTTCCCTGGCGCGCTTCGAGCTGCGTGGCTTTCCGCCCATGGTCGCCGGGGCCGCCAAGATCCGCGTCACCTTCCAGGTCGATGCCGACGGCCTGCTCGGCGTCAGCGCCCGCGAGCTGTCCAGCGGCGTGGAAGCCAGCGTCCAGGTCAAGCCGTCCTATGGCCTGACCGATGGCGAGATCGCCAACATGCTGCAGGACTCCTTCCGCCATGCCGGAGACGACATGCAGGCCCGCGCGCTGCGCGAGCAGCAGGTCGAGGCCCGGCGGCTGATCGAGGCAGTCACCGCCGCGCTGGCCGCCGATGGCGAGCGCCTGCTGGACGCCGAGGAGCGTCAGGTGATCGAGCTGGAAATCGGCCGGCTGGCCGAGCTGCTGGATGCCACCGACCTCCAGGCGCTCGAAGACCAGACCAAGCGTCTTTCTCACGTAACCGATGCCTTCGCCGCCCGGCGGATGAACGCCTCGGTCAAGGCGGCCCTGGCGGGTCGTCGTCTCAACGATATCGAGGAGTAGTTCCATCATGCCGCAGATCACCCTGCTGCCCCACGCCGAGCACTGCCCCGAGGGCGCGGTCTTCGAAGCCAGCGAAGGCGAAACCATCATCGCCGCGGCCCTGCGCAACGGCATCGACATCGAGCACGCCTGCGAGATGTCCTGTGCCTGCACCACCTGCCACGTGGTCATCCAGGAGGGCTTCGACTCCCTCGAGCCTTCCGATGAACTCGAGGACGACATGCTGGACAAGGCCTGGGGCCTGGAGATGCGTTCGCGCCTGTCCTGCCAGGCGGTAGTTGGCAGCGAAGACCTGGTGGTGGAGATTCCGCGCTACACCATCAACCAGGTTTCCGAAGGTCACTGAGGACAGCTGTCATGGCACTGAAATGGACCGATGTGCTGGATATCGCCATCGAACTCAATGACGCCCATCCCGACGTGGATCCGCGCTACGTGAATTTCCTCAAGCTGCGCAACTGGGTCGTGGAGCTGCCGGAATTCGACGACGATCCCCAGCGGGGTGGCGAGAAGGTGCTGGAGGCCATCCAGGCCGCCTGGATCGAAGAGTCCGCCTGACGCATCGCCCGTACCGCGCTACGCTTTTCACCGGGACCCGCGTATAATCCGCGGGTTTCGTTTTTGCTCTATTCCCACATTCGGAGTTCACATGTCTGTTCAACGTACCCTGTCGATCATCAAGCCCGATGCCGTATCCAAGAATGTCGTCGGTGAGATCGTCACCCGCTTCGAGAAGGCTGGCCTGCGCGTCGTCGCTGCCAAGATGGTCCAGCTGTCCGAGCGCGAAGCCGGTGGCTTCTACGCCGAACACAAAGAGCGTCCCTTCTTCAAGGACCTGGTCTCCTTCATGACCTCCGGTCCGGTCGTGGTCCAGGTGCTGGAAGGCGACAACGCCATCGCCAAGAACCGTGAGCTGATGGGCGCCACCGATCCCAAGAAGGCCGACGCCGGTACCATCCGTGCCGACTTCGCCGTCTCCATCGACGAGAACGCCGTCCACGGTTCGGACTCCGAAGCGTCCGCCGCTCGCGAGATCTCCTACTTCTTCGCAGCCACCGAAGTCTGCGAGCGCATCCGCTAAGGATGAGCGCTGGCCAGGGAAGCGGCCAGCCCGCCTTCCTGGCACCGCCCGCGCCCTGCGCGGGCTTCAAACAGATTTCGTCGAGGTGATCCCATGACCACAGCCACCGATAAGGTCAATCTGCTGGGCCTGACCCAGCCGCAACTCGAGTCGTTCTTCGAGTCCATCGGGGAGAAGCGCTTTCGCGCCGGCCAGGTCATGAAGTGGATCCATCACTTCGGCATCGATGATTTCGACGCCATGAGCAACCTGGGCAAGGCGCTCAAGGAAAAGCTCAAGGCCGCCGCGGAGATTCGTGGCCCCGAGATCGTCAGCGAAGACATCTCCCGCGACGGCACCCGCAAATGGGTGATCCGCGTCGCCTCCGGCAGCTGCGTCGAGACCGTCTATATCCCGCAGAACGGCCGCGGTACCCTGTGCGTGTCGTCCCAGGCCGGTTGCGCCCTGGACTGCAGCTTCTGCTCCACCGGCAAGCAGGGCTTCAACAGCAACCTCACCGCCGCCGAGGTGATCGGCCAGGTGTGGATCGCCAACAAGTCCTTTGGCAGCGTGCCCGCCAAGATCGACCGTGCCATCACCAACGTGGTGATGATGGGCATGGGCGAGCCCCTGCTGAACTTCGACAACGTTGTCGCCGCCATGCGCATCATGATGGACGACCTCGGCTACGGCATCTCCAAGCGCAAGGTGACCCTGTCCACCTCGGGCGTGGTGCCGATGATCGAAGAGCTGGCCAAGCAGATCGACGTCTCCCTGGCGCTGTCGCTGCACGCGCCCAACGACGAGCTGCGCAACGAGCTGGTGCCGATCAACCGCAAGTATCCCCTGGCCATGCTGCTCGACGCCTGCCAGAGATACATCGGCCAACTGGGCGAAAAACGCGTCCTGACCATCGAGTACACCCTGCTCAAGGACGTCAACGATCTGCCCGAGCACGCCCTGCAGATGATCGAGCTGCTGCGCAACGTGCCCTGCAAGATCAACCTGATTCCCTTCAATCCCTTCCCGCACTCCGGGTACGAGCGGCCGAGCAAGAACGCCACCCGCCGCTTCCAGGAGCTGCTGCAGCAGGCCGGTTTCAACGTCACGGTGCGCACCACCCGCGGTGACGACATCGATGCCGCCTGCGGCCAGCTGGTGGGCCAGGTCATGGACCGCACCCGCCGCAGCCAGCGCTATATCGCCGTTCGCCAGCTCGACGGTGCCGAAACCGTAACGCCGCTCCAGGGCTGAGGGCGCGACCATGGCGATCACGCGCTTTGCGGCTGTCGCGCTCGCCCTGGTGGTCGGCGGCCTCGCCGGCTGCGTGACCGAGGGCGACCGCAATCCCATGGATACCCGCCAGGGGCGGATGCAGGCCCGTGATGCCTACATCCAGCTCGGCCTCGGCTATGTTCAGCAGGGCAACACCGAACAGGCCAAGGTGCCGCTGAAGAAGGCGCTGGAACTGGATTCGTCCAGCGCCGACGCCCATGCCGCCCTCGGGCTGGTGTTCCAGGCCCAGGGCGAGACCGACCTGGCCGATCAGGAGTATCGCCTGGCCCTGCGCGAGCGGCCCCGCGATGCCCGCATCCTCAACAACTATGGCAGCTTCCTCTATGAGCAGGGGCGCTACAAGGATGCCTACGAACGTTTCACCCAGGCCGCCGAAGACAGTCTCTACCCCGAGCGCGCCCGGGTGTTCGAGAATCTCGGCCTGACCGCCCTGCGACTCAATCAGGTCGACTTGGGCAAGGAAAATCTGGAAAAATCCCTGCGGCTGGATCGCAATCAGCCCAGGGCCCTGTTCGAATTGGCTCAACTGGCCTACCAGACGCGCGACTATGTGCCGTCCCGGAGCTATTACCAGGCCTTCAGCCAGCTCAGTCCCCAGGATGCCCGCAGCCTGTTGCTCGGGATCCGCCTCGCCGAGGTGTTCAATGATCGCAACACCGCCGCGAGCTATGCCCTGCAGCTGAAGCGCCTCTACCCGAACTCACCTGAATATCGTCAACTTCAGTCGGAGCAGAAATGACCGCAGTGCAATCCGAAGCGGTACACGCCGGACGGGGCAATCCCGGTGAGATCTTGCGTCAGAAGCGCCTGTCGCTTGGCTGGAGCCAGGCCCAGGTCGCCCAGAATCTCAATCTCAGCGAGCGCATCATCGAGCAGCTCGAGTCCGGCAACTATCAGCAGATGCCGGGGCACACCTTTGCCCGCGGCTATACCAAGGCCTACGGCAAGCTGCTCGGCCTGGACCAGGTCGAACTGGTGCGGACCTTCGACGGCTACACCGGCACCGATGCCAAGGGCAGCACCGTGCACAGCCTGGGGCGTCTCGACGAGCCGGTGCGGTTGTCGCGCAATGTCCTGAGATTCGTCAGTTTCATCCTGGTGGTGCTGATCATCGCCATGGGCCTGTTCTGGTGGCAGGAGCGCAGTCGCCAGGCCTCCAGCGCCAGTGCCGTGAGCATGGAGCATGTCGAGGTCGAGGGCGCCGACGGCAAGACCGAGATCCATCCCATCGACGAGCCGGAAGAACAGCCCCCGGTCACCGCCCAGCAGCCGGCCGCCACCCTGCCGTCCCCGGTGGGCACGCCGACGCCGGATGCCAATGCCGTCGCCGCCATGACCGCCCCGACCGCTGCGCCCACCCCGGCCCCGGTCACGGGTTCGACCTCGCCAGCGCCCACGGCACCCGCCGCCGCGACCCCGGCCGCGCCGGCCAGCGCCCCTGCCGCGGCGCCCGTCGCCGGCAGCGACAACCTGAACATCCGCTTCACCGCCAATTGCTGGACGCAGGTCAGCGACGGTAACGGCAAGATCCTCTTCAGCGGCGTGAAGAAAGGCGGCGAGAGCCTCGAATACGCCTCGATCAAGGCGCCGGTGAACATCCGTCTCGGCTTTGCCCGCGGTGCCCAGATCTCCTACAACGGCCAGGTCGTCGACCTCGCGCCTTACACCAAGGGCGAGACCGCCCGCATCAAACTCAGTCAGGCCGGACAATGACGTCCGGCGACCCCATGGGAAACCAGCATGCATAGCGAATCGCCCATCAAACGTCGGTTGTCCCGCAAGATCTGGGTCGGCTCGGTGCCGGTCGGCGGCGATGCCCCCATCGCCGTGCAGAGCATGACCAACACCGAAACCTGCGACGTCGACGCCACCGTGGCGCAGATCCAGCGCCTGCAGGACGCCGGTGCCGACATCGTGCGCGTCTCGGTGCCCGACATGGACGCCGCCGAAGCCTTCGGTCGCATCAAGCAGCGAGTCAGCCTGCCGCTGGTGGCCGACATCCACTTCGACTACAAGATCGCCCTGCGCGTGGCCGAACTGGGCGTGGACTGCCTGCGCATCAACCCCGGCAACATCGGTCGCGAAGACCGGGTCCGGGCGGTGGTCGACGCGGCCCGCGAGCGCGGCATTCCGATCCGCATCGGCGTCAACGCCGGTTCGCTGGAAAAGGACCTGCAGAAGAAATACGGCGAGCCCACCCCGGAAGCCCTGGTGGAATCGGCCATGCGCCACGTCGACCACCTGGAGAAGCTGGACTATCCGGACTTCAAGGTCAGCGTGAAGGCCAGCGACGTCTTCATGGCCGTGGCCGCCTACCGCCAGTTGGCCACCCGCATCGAGCAGCCGCTGCACCTGGGCATCACCGAAGCCGGTGGCCTGCGTTCGGGTACGGTGAAGTCCGCCGTGGGCCTGGGCATGTTGCTGGCCGAAGGCATCGGCGACACCATCCGCATCTCGCTCGCGGCCGATCCGGTCGAGGAGATCAAGGTCGGTTTCGACATCCTGAAATCCCTGCGCCTGCGTTCGCGCGGCATCAACTTCATCGCCTGCCCGAGCTGCTCGCGGCAGAACTTCGATGTGGTCAAGACCATGAACGAGCTGGAAGGGCGCCTGGAGGACCTGCTGGTGCCCCTGGACGTCGCGGTGATCGGTTGCGTGGTCAACGGCCCCGGCGAAGCCAAGGAGGCCCATGTCGGCCTGACCGGGGGTACGCCCAACAACCTGGTGTACATCGACGGCAAGCCGGCCTCCAAGCTGAACAACGACAATCTGGTGGACGAGCTGGAAGGGCTCATCCGCCGCAAGGCGGCCGAAAAGGCCGAAGCGGATGCCGCGCTCATCGCGCGCAGCTGAAAGATCAAGGAATAAGGCCCTTTCGTGAGCAAGTCCCTGCAAGCCATCCGTGGCATGAACGATATCCTGCCGGAGCAGACCCCGGCCTGGCGCTACCTGGAACGTACCTTCGCGACGCTGCTCGACGGCTATGGCTACCACGAGATCCGTCTGCCCATCATGGAGTTCACCGAACTCTTCGCCCGCGGCATCGGCGAGGGCACCGACGTGGTGGACAAGGAGATGTACACCTTCCTCGACCGCAACGAAGAGTCCCTGACCCTGAGGCCGGAAGGCACCGCGGGTTGCGTGCGGGCCGTGCTCGAGCACGGCATGACCGGGGGTGGCCAGGTACAGAAGCTCTGGTACGCCGGCCCGATGTTCCGCTACGAGAAGCCGCAGAAGGGTCGCTATCGCCAGTTCCACCAGATCGGCGTGGAGGTGTTCAACCTGCCCGGTCCGGACATTGACGCCGAACTGATCGTGCTTACCGCGCGCCTCTGGCAGCGTCTGGGGCTGACCGACGCCGTCACCCTGCAGCTCAACAGCCTGGGTTCCAGCGCCGATCGCGCGCGCTATCGCGAAGCCCTGGTGGCCTATCTGCAGGAACGCTTCGAGCAACTCGACGAAGACAGCCAGCGCCGCCTGACCACCAATCCGCTGCGCATCCTCGACAGCAAGAACGCCCAGACCCAGGCGCTGCTGCAGGACGCCCCGACCCTGGCGGACTACCTGGACGACGAATCCCGCGCCCACTTCGATGGCCTCAAGGCCCGCCTGGACGCCGCCGGCATCCGCTACCAGATCAATCCCAAGCTGGTGCGTGGCCTGGACTACTACGGCCGGACCGTCTTCGAGTGGGTCACCGACAAGCTGGGTGCTCAGGGCACCGTCTGCGCCGGTGGCCGCTACGACGGCCTGATCACCCAGTTCGGCGGCAAGCCCACCCCGGGTGTCGGCTTCGCCATGGGCGTCGAGCGCCTGGTGCTGCTGCTGGAAACCCTGGAGTGCCTGCCCGGTGATCTGCAGCGCCCCGCCGATCTCTATCTCTGCGCCTTTGGCGAGGCGGCCGAACTGGCCGGCCTCAAGCTGGCCGAGCAGCTGCGCGATGCTCGTCCCGACGTGCGTCTGCTGGTCAACGCCGGCGCCGGCAGCTTCAAGAGCCAGTTCAAGAAGGCCGACAAGAGCGGCGCGCTCTGGGCGATGATCCTGGGTGAGGACGAACTGGCCGCGCAACAGGTGGCGCTCAAGCCCCTGCGTGGCGAGGCGCCCCAGGAAAAGGTCGATTTCGCGGCCCTGGCCGCTCGTCTGGACGAGATTTTGCCCCCGGCCGGTTCCGGTCGCGGGAATTGAGGAGAACGGATTTGAGTTCCATCGACGACGACAATCTGGTGGTCGCCAAGGCCTGGTGGCAGCGTAACGGCAAGCCGCTGGTGGCTGGTGGCGTCATCGCCCTGGTGGCGGTACTCGGCTGGCAGGGCTGGCAGCGCTATCAGAACAACCAGGCGCAAGGCGCCTCGGTGCTCTATCAGCAGCTGGTGGAAGCCGCGCTGGCGCCCGGTGGCAAGGTCGACACCGCGCGGGTGACCGATACCTACGGCAAGCTCAAGCAGGATTATTCCGGCACCGCCTACGCGCAGTACGGCAGTCTCTTCGTCGCCAAGGTGGCGGTGGAGAACAATCGCCTGGACGACGCCGCCGCCGAACTCAAGGCCGTGGTGGACAAGCCCCACGATGCCGAACTCGGCGAGCTGGCGCGGCAGCGTCTGGCCCGGGTGCTGGCGGCCGAGGGCAAGGCCGAAGAGGGCCTCAAGCTGCTGGATGGCGAGGCGCCCAAGGCCTATGTCGCCAACCGCGAAGAATTGCGGGGCGATCTGCTGGTGGCGCTGAAGAAGCCGACCGAGGCCCGCGCCGCCTACGAAAAAGCCCGCGCCGCGCTGCCCAACGATGCAGCCGAAGGCGTGCTGCAGATGAAACTCGATGATCTCGCCAAAGGAGACGCCTGATGTTGCGCTGGAAGCCTATCGCGGTACTGGGTCTCGCCCTTGCGGTCGTCGGGTGCAGCAGCACCGGCAAGAAGGAATTGCCGCCGGCCGAGCTGAAGGACATCAAGGCCGAGGTCCGGCTGGATGAAGTCTGGAGTCGCTCGGTGGGCGATGGCCAGGGCAAGGAATACAACCGCCTGGTCCCGGCCGTGGACGGCCAGACGATCTTTGCCGCCGATGCCGATGGCCGGGTCATGGCGATGAATCGCGAGACCGGTGCGGTGCTGTGGAAGAAGGACCTGGACCTGCCGGTCTCCGGCGGCGTCGGAGTCGGCTCCGGTCTGGTGCTGGTCGGTACCCTGCGTGGCCAGGTCATCGCCCTCGACGCCGGCAGCGGCGACGAGAAGTGGCGCGCCCAGGCCTCCAGCGAGGTGCTGTCCGCTCCGGTCGTCAACAACGACGTGGTGGTGGTGCAGTCCCAGGACGACAAGCTGCAGGCCTTCGAACTGGGCAGCGGTACCCGTCGCTGGATCTACGAAGACACCCAGCCGGTGCTGAGTCTGAGGGGCACCGGTGCCCCCCTGGTGACCAACCAGGTGGTGATGGCCGGCTTCGCCAGCGGCAAGGTGGTCGCCCTGGACGTGCAGCGTGGCCTGCCGCTGTGGGAACAGCAGATCGCCGTGCCCAAGGGCCGTTCCGAACTGGAGCGCATCGTCGACGTGGACGGCGGCCTGTCGCTGTCGGGCGACACCCTCTATGTGGTCAGCTACAACGGCCGCGTGGTCGCGCTCAATCCGGCCAACGGCCAGATCCTCTGGCAGCGTGACGCCTCCAGCTACGACGGCGTGGCCGAAGGCTTCGGCAACGTCTACCTGAGCCTGGACAACGGCACCGTGGAAGCCGTCGAGGAATCCTCGACCTCCGCGCTCTGGACCAATGCCGATCTGGCCCGTCGCCAGCTCACCGGGCCGGTGGTCTGGTCGAGCAACGTGGTGGTGGGCGACTACGCCGGCTACATCCACCTGCTGAGCCAGGTCGATGGGCGTTTCGTCGGTCGCACCAAGGTCGACGGTGACGGCGTCCGGGTACGGCCACTGGTCGTCGGCGATATGCTCTACGTTTACGGCAATGGCGGTAAACTCGTCGCCTATCGTCTGCGCTAGAAACTATTATCCTCAACCGATGGCCGCTACCGTGAAGTTCGGTAGCGGCCATCGTGTTTTCTGCTCTGGGAGAGCCGCATGGTTCCCGTAATTGCCCTGGTGGGGCGGCCGAACGTCGGCAAATCCACGCTTTTCAATCGCCTGACCAAGACCCGGGACGCCATCGTCGCCGACTTCGCCGGCCTGACCCGCGATCGCAAGTACGGCGAAGCCAAGTGGCAGGGACGCACCTACATCGTGGTCGACACCGGCGGTATCTCCGGTGACGAGGAAGGCATCGACCTGAAGATGGCCGAGCAGTCGCTGCAGGCCATCGAAGAATCCGATGCGGTGCTGTTCCTGGTGGACTCCCGCGACGGCATGACCGTCGCCGACCAGATGATCGCCGAGCACCTGCGCAAGAGAAACAAGCGCACCTTCCTGGTGGCCAACAAGGTCGACACCGTCGATCCCGAGATCGCCCGGGCGGAATTCAGCCCGCTGGCCATCGGCGATGCCTTTCCCATCGCGGCGGCCCACGGCCGTGGCGTGAACAACCTGCTGGAAGCCGCCCTGGGCGTCTTCCCCAAGGACGAGGTCGAGGTCGAGGAGCTCTCCGAGGAGCAGGTGCGGGCGGCCGCGGAAGAGGGCGGTGACGTCTTCCGCCGCGTGCAGGGCATCGACGAGACCACCGGCATCAAGATCGCCGTGATCGGTCGACCCAACGTCGGCAAGTCGACGCTGGTCAACCGCATGCTCGGCGAAGAGCGGGTCATCGTCTATGACCAGGCCGGCACCACGCGCGACAGCATCTACATCCCCTTCGAGCGCAACGAAGAACGCTACACCCTGATCGACACCGCCGGCGTGCGCCGGCGTGGCAAGGTCTTCGAGGCGGTCGAGAAGTTCTCGGTGGTCAAGACGCTGCAGGCGATCCAGGACGCCAACGTGGTGATCTTCGTCATGGACGCCCGCGAAGGCGTGGTCGAGCACGACCTCAACCTGCTCGGCTTCGTGCTGGAGACCGGTCGTGCCCTGGTGATCGCCCTCAACAAGTGGGACGGCATGGAGTCCGGCGAGCGCGACTACGTCAAGACCGAGCTGGAACGCCGGCTGCTGTTCGTCGACTTCGCCGACATCCACTTCATCTCGGCGCTGCATGGCACCGGCGTGGGCCATCTGTACAAGTCGGTGCAGCAGTCCTTCGCCTCGGCCACCACCCGCTGGCCCACCAGCCGCCTGACCCAGATCCTCGAGGACGCGGTGCAGGAGCACCAGCCGCCGATGGTCAGCGGACGCCGCATCAAGCTGCGCTATGCCCACCTGGGCGGCGCCAACCCGCCGCTGATCGTCATCCACGGCAACCAGACGGAAGCGGTGCCCAAGTCCTATACCCGCTACCTGGAAAAGACCTATCGCCGGGTGCTCAAGCTGGTGGGGACGCCGATTCGCATCGAATACCGCGGTGGCGAGAACCCCTTCGAGGGCAAGAAGAACACCCTCACCGAGCGCCAGGTCAACAAGAAGCGCCGGTTGATGAGCCACCACAAGAAGGCCGAGAAGAAGCGCAAGGACAAGCGGCGGTAAGCCGGTCGGGCGTTGTGAAGGAAAGGGGGCTAATAGCCCCCTTTCTCTTTGTTAGCGGATTCTGGCGAGGAGGCTCCTCGCACACCGAACTTCCCCCTCTCCCTTTGGGAGAGGGTTGGGGTGAGGGTGATCCCTGCGACGGCCTAGCAGTGAAAAAGATCGTAGCCTTGTCCCCTTCGCGTCGCCAAGGGGTGACCTGACTGCCAGCGGTTGCCCTCACCCTGGCCCTCTCCCGGAGGGAGAGGGGATGTTCGGATCAGGCCTTGTACCCAGGCTATGCCTAGACCGCTGGCTGGCTGATCGGCTTAGCACTACTTGCCCTCTCGCACAAAAAATCGCAGTCTGCCGATCTCCTTCCAGCCAGACCTGTGCCCGCGCGATGATCCAGAGCAAGCTTCCCGGCCTCGCCGTCACCATCTTTACCCGCATGTCCCAGCTCGCCGCCCAGACCGGTGCGCTGAATCTGTCCCAGGGCTTTCCCGATTTCGATGGCCCGGCCGAGTTGCTCGCGGCGGTCGGTCGCCATGTCGCGGCCGGCCACAACCAGTACGCGCCCATGACCGGGCTGCCGGCGCTGCGCCAGCAGGTGGCAGCCAAGGTCGCCGCCTTCTATGGCCGAGAGGTGGATGCTGAGACCGAGGTCACCATCGTCCCCGGCGCCACCCAGGGCCTGTTCTGCGCCCTGCAGACGCTGGTGCGGCCAGGTGACGAGGTGATCGTCTTCGATCCCTGCTACGACAGCTATGAACCCTCGGTGCAACTGGCCGGCGGGCGCTGCGTGCACGTGCCCCTGGCGCTGCCGGGCTTTGGTATCGACTGGCCGGCGCTGGAGACGGCCCTGAGTCCGCGCACCCGTGCCATCGTGCTCAATACCCCGCACAACCCCAGTGGCGCCCTGGTCAGCGCCGCCGAGCTGGATCGTCTGGCCGCGCTGATCCGCGGGCGCGATCTCTATCTGGTCAGCGACGAGGTCTATGAGCACCTGGTCTACGACGGCGAGCGCCATGCCAGCGTCATCGCCCACGACGAACTCTATGCCCGCGCCTTCGTGGTCAGCTCCTTTGGCAAGACCTATCACGTCACCGGCTGGAAGACCGGCTATGTGGTAGCGCCACCGGCGCTGTCGGCGGAATTGCGCAAGGTGCACCAGTACGTGAGCTTCTGCGGGGTGACGCCGATCCAGGCCGCCCTGGCCGACTTCATGGCCGCCCATCCCGAGCATCTCAGCGAGCTGCCGGCCTTCTACCAGGCCAAGCGCGATCTCTTCTGCGATCTGCTGGGCAGCTCGCGCTTCACCTTCCAGCGCGCCGCCGGCACCTATTTCCAGGTGGTCGACTACTCCGCCATTCGCCCGGAGCTGGACGACGTGGCCATGGCCGAATGGCTGACCCGCGAGCATGGCGTCGCCGCCATTCCGCTGTCGGTGTTCTACCAGACGCCGCCCGCGGACCTGCGCCTGGTGCGCTTCTGCTTTGCCAAGCGCGAAGACACCCTGCGCCAGGCAGCGGAGCGGCTATGCGCGATCTGACCCCCACCCAGGACCTGCACTTGGCGCTGGTGCAGAGCGAACTGGCCTGGCACGATCCGGCCGCCAACCGCGCCCATTTCAAGGCGCTGCTGACGGAAGTCGGCGAGACCGACCTGATCATCCTGCCCGAGATGTTCACCACCGGCTTTTCCATGGAATCGGCCGCGCTCGCCGAGCCCGTGGAGGGTCCGACAGCGGCCTGGATGAGCGAACAGGCGCAGCGGCTCGGCGCGGTGGTCACCGGCAGCCTGATCGTGCGGGACGCGGCCGGGCAGCACCGCAATCGCCTGCTGTGGGCGACGCCGGATGGCAGGTTGCAGCACTACGACAAACGCCATCTGTTTCGCATGGCTGGCGAGCACGAGCACTATGCCCCGGGCGAGCAGCGGCTGCGGGTGACACTCAAGGGTTGGCGGATCCGCCCGCTGATCTGCTACGACCTGAGATTCCCGGTCTGGAGTCGCGCCCAGGACGACACCGACCTGCTGCTTTATGTGGCCAACTGGCCGGCGCCGCGGCGCGGTCACTGGAATCGCCTGCTGCCGGCACGGGCCATCGAGAATCTCTGCTATGTCGCCGCGGTGAATCGCATCGGCAGTGACGGCAACGGTCATCCCTATGCCGGTGACAGCCAGGTGCTGGACTTCCAGGGGGAGCCCCTGATCGACGCCGGCGCGGAATCCGGTATCTTCCACGCCACGCTGTCCGCTGCAGCCCTCACGGCCTATCGCGAGCGCTTTCCGGCGCAGCGCGATGCCGATGCCTTCCGCCTGGACTGATCAGGCCCAGAAGGGCGCTGGCTGGGCAGCATGCTGGTGGATCAGGGCGATGGCCTGGTCCACGTCCGCCGCGGTGGTGTAGCGACCCAGGCTGAATCTGTAGCTGCGCGCCGCCTGTTCGGCGGTCAGGCCGAGGCCCAGGAGCACATGGGAGGGCGCCGCCTTGGCCGAACTGCAGGCCGAGGTGGTCGAGAAGGCCAGCTGCTGCTGCAGCGCCGCGGTGTCCAGCGGCGTCGCAAAGGTCAGATTCAGGGTGTGGGGAATGCGCTGCCGGGCGCAGCCATTGAGCCGCATGCCGTTCAGGGTTTGTACCCCGGCCAGGAATCGCTCGCGTAACTGGCCGAGACACTCGTTCTCTCGCGCCATGGCCTGGCCGGCGAGGGCGAAAGCGGTCCCCATGCCGACGATCTGGTGGGTGGCCAGGGTGCCGGAACGCAGCCCGCGCTCATGGCCGCCACCGTGGATCTGCGCCTGCAGGGCACCCTCGGCGCGCGGACCGACATAGAGGGCGCCGATGCCCTTGGGCCCATAGGTCTTGTGCGCGGAAAAGGACATCAGATCGACTTCCAGGCCGGCCAGGTCGATGGCGACCTTGCCGGTGGCCTGGGCGGCGTCCACGTGGAAGAGGGCGCCCCGGACGCGCACCAGCCGGCCGATGGCGTCGATATCGGTCAGGGTACCCAGCTCGTTGTTCACCATCATCAGCGAGACCAGGCAAGTGTCCGCTCGCCAGGCCTGGGCGACGGCCTCAGGGGTGATGAGGCCTGCCGCGTCTGGCGCCAGGTAGGTGACGGTGAAGCCCTCGGCTTCCAGCTGGGCGGCGGTATCCAGTACCGCCCGGTGCTCCAGGCAACTGGTGATCAGATGGCCATGCCCGCGACGCCGGGCCACGCCGAGCAGCGCGAGATTGTTGGATTCGGTCGCGCCGGAGGTCCAGATCAGCTGTTCGGGCCGGGCGCCAACCAGGTCGGCCACCTGCTGGCGGGCGGTGTCCACGGCGCGCTGGGCGTCGTTGCCGAAGGCATGGCCGCGAGAGGCGGGATTGCCGAAGACGCCCTGGCGCCCCATACAGCCCAGCATGGCTTCGATGACGACATCGTCGACAGGGGTGGTAGCGGCGTAATCGAAATACAGGGGATAAGCGTCCATGGCGGCCTCGGGCATTTGAATGGACCTAGGCTAACGCTGGCGCGCGTGAAGAAATTTGCTTTTTTATCGCTCATTGAGCTTTCGAGCGGAATAGAATTCTTTCTAATAGCCGTTGTAGAGAAAATGAATTCATGGATCGCTTCGATCGTGCCATTCTCGAGATCTTGCAGCAGGACAGCACCCGACCGGTGGCCGATATCGCCGAGCGCATCGGCCTGGGTACCACGGCCTGTTGGCGACGTATCCAGAAGCTGGAGGAGCAGGGCGTGATCCGCGCCCGGGTGGCGCTGCTCGATCCCCGTGAGCTCAACGTGGGGGTGACGGTCTTCGTTTCCGTGCGCACCAATCAGCACGCCATGGACTGGCTGCAGCGTTTCCATGAGGCGGTGGCGGCCATTCCGGAGGTGGTCGAGCTCTATCGCATGGCCGGCGATACCGACTACCTGATGCGCATCGTGGTGCCGGACATCGCCGCCTACGACGGCGTCTACAAGCGGCTGATCCAGGTACCGGGATTGCTGGACGTCAGCTCCAGCTTCGCCATGGAGCAGATCAAGTACAGCACCGCCTTGCCGCTGGATTATGTGCGGTAGGAGGATTGGGCTATCGCGGCCATGGGCCGCTCCTACGGGGTATGGATCAGGCCTGTAGGAGCGGCCCCTGGCCGCGACACCTCAGCGATAGGCGCTGACCTGATCCAGCAGGGTGATGTCGTCGGCCGGTAGTTGCAGCCGGGTGGCGGCCACCAGGTCGTCGAGCTGGGTCTGGGAGGTGGCGCTGGCGATCGGCGCGGTGATGCTGGGGCGGGCGATCAGCCAGGCCAGGGCGACCTGGGCCGGGGTGGCGTCGTGCTTCTCGGCGATCTCGTCGAGGCCGGCCAGGATGGCCATGCCGCGTTCGTCCAGGTAGCGCTTGACCATCTCCGCGCGCGACCCCTGCAGATCGTCCTTGGTGCGGTACTTGCCCGTCAGGAAGCCGCTGGCCAGGGAGAAATAGCTGATCACGCCCAGGCCGAGTTCCTTGACCACGGGTTCCAGCTCGGTCTCGTAGTCCTGGCGGGCATGCAGGTTGTAGTGGGGCTGCAGGCTCTGGTAGGCCGGCACGCCCAGGCGTTCGGCGACCTGGGCCGCTTCACGTAGGCGCTGGCCGCTGTAGTTGGAGGCGCCGATCACCCGCACCTTGCCCTGTTCCACCAGCCGCGCGAAGGCGCCCAGGGTTTCCTCCAGCGGGGTGTCCTCGTCGTCGCAGTGCGCCTGATAGAGGTCGATGCGATCGGTCTGCAGGCGCTTGAGCGAGGCTTCCACTGCCTGCTGCACATAGCTGGCTTTGAGACCCTTACGACCTTCGCCCATGTCCATGCCCAGCTTGGTGGCCAGGATCACTTGGTCGCGCTTGCCGCTGCGGGCGAACCACTTGCCCAGCAGGGTCTCGGATTCGCCGCCGCTGTTGCCCGGCGCCCAGCGCGAATAGACGTCGGCGGTGTCGATGAAGGTCAGGCCCGCCTCGAGCAGGGCATCCAGCATGCGAAAGGACTGGGCTTCGTCCAGGGTCCAGCCAAAGACATTGCCACCAAAGCAGAGCGGGGGCACCTGGAGATCTGAGTGGCCAAGGGTACGAGTGTGCATGGAATCCTCATCCGGTTGGGGGAGTCATGCAGGTTACGACCGATGGCCGCGGCTCAAGGTTCGAGGCGCGGAGGCCCGGGCCACTCCCGCAGGGGGAGGGGTTTGCCCAGGGCATAGCCCTGGGCGTAGTCCACGCCGATGGTGCCGAGCAATTCGAAGGTGGCCTGGGACTCGACGAATTCGGCGATGGTCTCGGCGCCGAGGTGGTGGGCGACCTGGTTGATGGATTCGACGATGGCGCGATCCAGCGGATCCTGGTCGAGGCTGCGGATGAAGCTGCCGTCGATCTTCACGTAGTCGACGCGGAAGTGCTTGAGGTAGGCGAAGGAGCTGAGGCCGGCGCCGAAATCATCCAGGGCGATGCGGCAGCCGCGTTCGCGGACCTGGCTGATGAGCGCCGAGGCCACCGAGAGCTTGTTGATCACCGCGGTCTCGGTCAGCTCGAAGAGCAGGCGCTGCGGATCCAGCGGCGAGGCCGCGATCAGCTCCAGCAATTCGGGCAGGAAGTCGAGATCGCTCAGGCTGTTGCCCGAGAGATTGATGCCCACGTGCAACCCGGGTCGTTCCTGCAGCCAGGGCACCAGTTCGACCAGCACCTGACGCACCACCCAGCGGTCGATGCTGCTCATCAGGCCGAAGCGCTCGGCGGCCGGGATGAAGGTGGCCGGCGAGATCAGCTGGCCCTGCACATCGCGCAGGCGCAGCAGCAGCTCGACATGCTGCGCCGCGCCGCCACGGCTCCGGGTGGGGACGATGGTCTGGGCGTGCAGTTCGAAGCGATGCTGCTCCAGGGCCTCGCGCAGGCCGCTGGCCATGAGGATCTCGCGGTGCTGGCGCTCGACGTCCTCGCTGCCGGCGCGATAGAGCGCCGCGCGATTGCGCCCGGCGTGCTTGGCGGTATAGCAGGCCACGTCGGCCTGGCTCATCAATTCGGCCGGGCTCGGGGTTTCGGCGGTGATGGCGACGATGCCGGCACTGGCGCCGACGTCGTAGATCCGGCTCTGCCAGTTGAAGCGCACGGCGCCGATGCTGGCGATGAGCTTTTCGGCCACGGCCTCGGCCTGCACCAGATCGCAGTCGCGCAGCAGCAGGGCGAATTCGTCGCCGCCGATCCGGGCCACGGCATCCGAGCCGCGCAGGGAGTCGCGCAGCAGGGTGCCCAGTTCGCGCAGTAGCAGATCGCCGGCGGCATGGCCGGCGGAATCGTTGACTACCTTGAAGCGATCGAGGTCGATGAAGCACAGCGCGTGCTGGACGGTCCCGGCCTGGGCCTGCTGCCAGGCGGCGTCCAGCTCCTGCTCGAACTTCAGGCGATTGTAGAGGCCAGTCAGGGCGTCGTGGGAGGCGTTGTAGCTCAGCTCGCGCTGCAGATTGCGGGCATGGGTGACATTCTGGAACACCAGCACCGCGCCGATGATGCGGCCATCCACCGTACGCACCGGCGCGGCCGAATCCTGCACCTCGTGCCTGTCACCCTGGCGGCTGAGCAGCACCGCGCCCTCGTCCAGGGAGGTGATGGTCTGCTCGCGCAGGCAGCGGGTCACCGGACTGGGCAGGACCTCGTCGCTCTGGCTGTCGTGGATGAGGAACACCTCTTCGTGGGGCCGGCCCCGGGCATCCGCCAGCGACCAGCCGGTGAGCTGCTCGGCGACCGGATTGAGAAAGAGGATGCGCCCATCCATGTCGGTGGTCAGCACGGCGTCGGCGATGGAGGCCAGGGTGACCTGCAGTCGTTCCTTTTCCTCGTAGAGCGCCGTGGTCAGCTGGTGGTGCTCGGTGACGTCGCTGTTGCTGCCGACCAGGCGTACATGGCCGTCGGCCTCGACCACCGAGATCAGCTCGGAGCGGATATGGCGCACCTCGCCGCCGGGGCCGCCGCGGTTGATGCGGAAGTTGAAGGTGTAGAACATCGACTCGCTGGCGACCTTGTCGAACACCTCCAGCGAACGCGCCTTGTCGTCCGGGTGGATGAAGGTGAGCCAGAAGTCCATGTCCCGACTGAGATTGTCCGGGGCGATGCCATAGAGATCGCGCAGCCGTGCATCGGCATTGAAACCCGGACTGCGGGTATCCCACTCCCAGATCCCCACGTTGCTGGCGCGAATGGCCAGTTGCAGTCGCTCGCGGAGCCGGGCGTTGGTCGCCTCGGCGCGGCGCTGGGCGTCGATGTCGCGGGCCTGCAGCAGATAGCCGGTGAGCAGGTCGCCATCATCATGGTCGGGCGACAGCGCCAGTTGCATCCACAGTCCCTGGCCGTCGCGGTGCAGCAGCCGGCGGGTCTGCTCGCCTTCCTCGATCGTCAGGGGTTCTTCGCCATCGGCGATCAACTCCTTGAGCGACCGGCCGTCGAGGCTGTGGCGCGGATAGCCGAGCATGGCCTCCAGGGCGGCATTCACCTGGCTCAGGCGGCCCTCCACCGACAGCAGTGCCATGCCATAGGGCGCGGCGCTCAGGGCATGGCGAAAGCGTGCCTCGTTGCGCGCCAGGCGCTGGTTGTGGTGACGGCTCTGCTGCACGGCGGCGGCCAGCAGCAGCGGGGGAATCTGCATCAGGGCCACGGGAATGTAGGTCAGGGCTTCCTGCACCAGGGTGGCGCCGCGGACGCCGAGCAGATAACCGTGGGCCACCAGGTAGGTGAAGATCAGGATGTTCAGGCCGCCGACCACCGCGGTACCCAGGGCGGTGAGCCTCAGGGTCATCAGCAGCAGCAGGGTGGAGACGTAGACGAAGGGGTAGGGCACATAGGCCAGGAGGCCGAGCACCAGCACGGGGCTGATCAGCAGCAGGACGATGAACTCACGGGCACCCTGACGACTGAATTGCCGCCACTGCAGCGGGCGGCCGAGAAAGGCGAGGGGCATCATCACCAGCAGGCCGAGGGCGTCGCCGAGGTACCAGTGCAGGGCCACCCGCAGCAGCTCGGGATTGCCCTGCTGAGCGGCGATCAGGGTGCCCAGGGCGGTACCGGCCAGGGGCGTCACCAGCACCCCGTAGAACAGCAGTCGTCCCATGGCCGCGACATTGCGTTCGGGATGGAGGATGCGGCCATGCAGCAGCCAGGCGCCGAACAGGATCTCGGCCAGATTGGGTAGGGAATAGAGCGCGCCGATGGCCGGGTCCCCACTGAAGGGCAATTCGGCCAGGGCGCCGGCCAGCCAGACCGCCAGCAGTTGCAGCGGCCAGCGCCGGGGCGCCGAGCGCAGCAGCCAGGCGATCGCCAGGCCATTGGGCAACCAGAGGGTGGCCACGGTGGAGGACGCCTGGCGGGTGAAGAGGATGCACAGGACCGAACTGATCAGGAACAGCAGCGCCAGCGCGGTGGCGTCACGCAGCAGAGAGGTGTTTCGCGACAGAGTGAAGGTCATTGCCTATCCAGACAAGCTGCCCGGCTGGCCGAAGCGGGCAGGCGAGACGATCCCTAGGAAGCGGGGAGTATCTCCGCTGATTCGCCATAAAAAAAGGGAACACCGACAGGTATTCCCTTTGGTTTGACGAATGTCAGTTTCAGGCGGCCTTGGCCTGGGCCTGGGTCACCGCGCGATTCAGGGCGCTGAGCAGGGCGCGGAAGCTGGCGGTGGTGATGTTCTCGTCGATGCCGATGCCATGCAGCGGACGCTGACCTTCCAGGCGGACCTCGATGTAGGATGCGGCCTTGGCGTTGGCGCCGGCGCCGATGGAGTGCTCGTGGTAGTCCATGATTTCCACCGCCTGCGGCAGGCTGGCGACCAGGGCTTCCAGCGGACCCTTGGCGGTGCCGTGCCAGTGCTCGGTACGACCTTCGACGGCGACCTTGATGTCGACGGTGGAGGTGCCGTCTTCCTCGCGCAGCTTGTGGCTGACCAGGGCATAGGGGCTCTTGGCCTGCAGGTATTCCTGTTCCAGCAGGGCGTGGATCTGCGCCGCGGTCATCTCCAGGCCCAGGCGATCGGTCTCGCGCTGCACCACCTGGCTGAACTCGATCTGCATGCGGCGCGGCAGGCTGATGCCGTATTCCTGTTCCAGCAGGAAGGCGATACCGCCCTTGCCCGACTGGCTGTTGACGCGGATGACCGCCTCGTAGTCGCGGCCGATGTCGGCCGGGTCGATGGGCAGGTAGGGCACTTCCCAGAGGGCGTCCGGCTTCTGCTGGGCGAAGCCCTTGCGGATGGCGTCCTGGTGGGAGCCGGAGAAGGCGGTGTGGACCAGATCGCCGACATAGGGATGGCGCGGGTGCACCGGCAGCTGGTTGCACTCCTCGACGGTCTTGCGCACGGCGTCGATGTCGGAGAAGTCCAGCTCGGGGTCGACGCCCTGGGTGTAGAGGTTGAGCGCCAGGGTCACCAGGCAGACGTTGCCGGTGCGCTCGCCATTGCCGAACAGGCAGCCTTCGACGCGATCGGCGCCGGCCATCACCGCCAGTTCCGAGGCAGCGACGCCGGTGCCGCGGTCGTTATGGGTGTGGACGCTGATCAGCACGCTGTCGCGGCGGTCGATGTGGCGACCGAACCATTCGATCTGGTCGGCGTAGTTGTTGGGCGTGGCGCACTCGATGGTGGCCGGCAGGTTGAGGATCAGCTTGTTGGCCGGGGTCGGCGCGAACACCGCGATCACCGCGTTGCACACCTCGACGGCGAAGTCGGTCTCGGTGGAGCTGAACACCTCGGGGGAGTACTCGAAGCCCCACTGGGTCTCCGGCCGCTCGGCGGCCAGACGCACGATGGTCTGGCCGGCGGCCACGGCGATGGCCTTGACGCCGGCCTTGTCCTGGCCGAAGACGATGCGGCGGAAACTCGGCGCGCAGGCGTTGTAGTAGTGGACGATGGCGCGCTTGGCGCCCTTGAGCGATTCGAAGGTGCGCTCGATGAGGTCGTCACGGGCCTGGGTCAGCACCTGGATGGTGACGTCGTCGGGGATGTGACCGCCCTCGATCAGCTCGCGGACGAAGTCGAAGTCGGTCTGGGAGGCGGAGGGGAAGCCCACCTCGATCTCCTTCAGACCCACGGCGACCAGGCACTTGAAGAAGGCCATCTTCTTCTCGGCGTCCATCGGCTCGATCAGCGATTGGTTGCCGTCGCGCAGGTCGGTGGACAGCCAGATCGGCGCCTTGTCGATGACCTTGTCCGGCCAGGTGCGGTCGGGCAGGGCGACGGGCGTGAAGGGACGGTACTTCTGCGAGGGGTCTTTGAGCATGGTCATGGCGATTCTTTCCTTGGGCGTGGTCGGGACTTACGAAGCGAGCGCGGTCGAGCTTCGCAGTCGTGGACTGACCAGTCGCAGGCAGCGGTGCTGCCGGAGGAGGATGAGGGTATGGGCGTTGTGCATGGCGCTTACGTTAGTCCGCGCAGGGCAGGTCTCGCAATGTTCTTTTTGAAATTGGCAGGAATGTTCGATCAGCGCGATTTACTGATGATTTATTGCTTGACGGGGCTGGTTATTGGTGATTTCTAAAAGAACGGGGTGGTGTTTTTTGTGTAACCCGAAATCGCCGGGGCGATCCCTGGCGTCGGGTTGGGGTCAATGCTGGACGATTCCCGGCAACCGAACGGAAGGAAGGCGTCCATGAAGACTCTGGTGCTGGCAGGGCTGGCGACCACCCTGATCGCCGGCTTGGCGTCGGCGGCCCAGGCCGCCGACAACCCCCTGGAGGCGGAACGCTGGAAGACGCGGCCGCTGATCCTGGTGGCGCCGACGGCGAAGGATCCCCAGGTCGCGAAGCTTCGCGAAGAACTGGCGCAGCCGGCCAATCGCGAAGCCTTCGTCGAGCGGGAAATGGTGCTCTATACGGTGGTGGGCGAGGCCGGCAGCCGCAACGGCGAGCCGCTGCGGCCGGAGCAGACCCGGGCGCTGCTCAAGGCCCTGGACGCCCGCGCTGGCCAGCCGGCAACGCTCTATCTGGTGGGCAAGGACGGCGGGGTCAAGGTGCGGGAGCAGCAGGATTGGTCGCTCAAGGCGCTGTTCGGCACCATCGACCGGATGCCGATGCGGCGGTAGTCGTGGCTCCCTCACCCCGGCCCTCTCCCAAGGGGGGAGAGGGGGGTCTCCGAGGCCATCCGGACGGCGGGTAGGGTGGACAACGGCGCAGCCTTGTCCACGTGGGAGCGCCGAGCCAGCGGAAACATTGCGGGCTGAGTGCCTGAGCTGATCGCGGCCATGGGCCGCTCCTACAGGCTCCGATGTGACCATAGGAGCGGCCGCATCGGCGGACCGCCATGGCCGCGATAAGTAAGGTGGCGTGCCGTCAGTGGAAAACGCTGGCGCGGTTTTCCACGCTACGGGGCTGGGGTTTTCCCTCACCCCAGCCCTATCCCAAAGGGAGAGGGGGTTTTTTAGGCCATCCGGACGCCGTGTAGGGTGGACAACGGCGCAGCCTTGTCCACGCGGGTAAGGTGCTGTGCCGTTAGTGGAAAACGCTGGCGCGGTTTTCCACGCTACTGGGTTGCAGTTTTCCCTCACCCCAGCCCTCTCCCGGAGGGAGAGGGGGCCTGTCGAGGCAGCCGGATGCAGCGTAGGTTGGATTGGGCTTCAGCGATGTGGCTACTTCAACCCAACCTATTGCGTGAGGATAATAGGCGTCCCAGCCTTCAGGCGTAGACGTACGGCCCACCCTGCTCCAATGCCCGCTGATAAGCCGGGCGGGCATGGATGCGCTTGAGGAAGTCCACCAGCTTGGGGCGCTTGCCGTTGTCCAGGCCGGCGCGGCTGGCGGCGGCTTCCAGGGGGAAGCTGAGCTGGATGTCGGCCGCGGTGAAGCTATCGCCGACGAACCAGCCGCTTTCGCCCAGCTGGCTTTCCAGGTAGTCCAGGTGCAGGTCGAGCTGGGGCTGGATGAAGCTGGCCGTGGCCTTGGCGGCGATGCCCTTGGCGATGGGTTTGGCAAAGAAGGGCATGGGCGAGGTGGCGATGCGGTCGAACACCAGCTTGAGCAGCAGCGGGGTCATGGCCGAGCCTTCGGCATAGTGCAGCCAGTAGGTGTAGCGCACAAACTCCGGGCTGTCCTGGGCGGGCAGCAGTTGCGGGCCGTAGCGCCGCGCCAGGTAGTCGACGATGGCGCCGGATTCGGCCAGGGTCAGGTCGCCGTCGACGATCACCGGCGATTTGCCCAGCGGATGCACCTTGCGCAACTCCGGCGGGGCGAACAGGCCGCCCGCTGCTCGCTCGTAGCGTTGCACCCGATATTCGATACCGAGCTCTTCGAGCAGCCAGAGCACCCGCTGGGAGCGGGAGTTGTTCAGGTGGTGGACGACGATCATGGTCTTTCCTTAGGCCGGAGGCGGGTCAGGGCGCCGGGGTGCCCGGTTCGCCGAGGGAGGTCATGGCCTCGGTCGGCTCCAGCCGCATGCGGAAATCGCGTCCGCTCGGGTGCTGGAACACATGGAGGCCGAATTCCGGGAGGATGGAGAGCAGGTGGTCGAAGATGTCCCCCTGGATGCCCTCATATTGCGCCCACACCGTGGTGTTGGTGAAGCAGTAGATCTCCACCGGCAGACCCTCGCTGGAGAGTGGCATCTGGCGCACCAGCAGGGTCATGCCCTGGTGCACCCCGGGATGGGCGCGCAGATAGCGTTCCACATAGGCGCGAAAGGTGCCCAGGTTGGTGACCCGGCGGGTGTTGACCGGCTCCTGGCCGCGTTTTTCCAGCTTGCGATTCCAGTCCGCCAGTTCCTGCTCCTTGGCGGTGAGGTAGTCGTCCAGCAGGTTGAAGCGGTGCAGGTGCTCACGCTCGGCGTCGCTGAGGAAGTGCACGCTGTTCTGGTCGATGTTGAGCGCGCGCTTGATCCGTCGGCCACCGGCTTCCTGCATGCCGCGGTAGTTGCGGAAGGAGTCGGTGATGAATCTCTTGGTGGGGATGGTGGTGATGGTCTTGTCGAAGTTCTGCACCTTGACCGTGTGCAGGGCGATGTCGATGACGTCGCCGTCGGCGTTGAGCTGGGGCATCTCGATCCAGTCGCCGACGCGGATGATGTCGTTGCTGGAGATCTGCACGCTGGCCACCAGGGAGAGCAGGGTGTCCTGGAAGATCAGCAGCAGCACCGCGGCCATGGCGCCGAGGCCGGAGAGCAGGATCAGCGGCGAGCGGTCGATCAGGGTGGCGATCATCAGGATGACCGCGATGGCGTAGATGACGATCTTGCTGACCTGGACATAGCCCTTGATCGGCTTGAGCCGTGCCGAGGGCCGCCGCGAATAGAGCACGTTGACCACGTTCAGGGCGCTGCCCAGGGCCAGGGCGATGGTCAGCACGATGAAGGCGCTGCAGACGTTCTGCACCACGGTGACCAGGGCCTCGGGACGCCCGGGTACCAGTTCGATGCCGATCGACAGCACCAGGGCCGGGACGATGTTGGCCAGCCGGCCGATGACGCGGTGGTGATTGAGCTCCTGGTCCTGACCAAAGGAGGTGCTGCGCAGCAGGCGATAGAAGCCGCGCACCAAGATGCGCTTGACGATCCAGTTGAGCACCCAGGCCGCCAGCAGCAGGCCGAGGCAGGCGACCAGGGTGAGCAGTTGCGGGTGTTTTTCGAGGTCGTCGATCAGGTTGGTCAGGGCCGTGGGCATAGGGGGTCTCTTGACGGGATACTACGGGCGCCACGTTAGCAAAGCTGCGCCCAGCATGCCGTATTCGGCGTCTGTGCTCGGTCCAAGGTTCAGCCCTTCCAGGAAAAATTCCATGCGCTTCACCCCGACCCTTCTCACCCTCGTCGCCGTGCTGCTGCTCGCCGGTTGCGCCGGACGTCCCTTCGGACCGCCGACCCTGGACGATCGCCTGGCCGAACTCGGCTATCGGCAGGGCGCGGCCATGGACACCATCCTGGGCTTCGATCTGTCCGGCTGGCACTACCTGGACACCCGGCACCTGGCGCTGGGCACCGGGTTGGGCCGCGCCTACCTGGTGGACTTCGCCGTGCCCTGCCGCAATCTGGCCGCTGGCAATCGCCTCGGCTATCGCTCGCGGGCTGCCGGCCTGCGCCCGGGTGACGTCCTCGTCTCCACCGATGCCCGGGGCAACCGTATGGAGTGCCCCATCGGCGGGCTGTATCGCCTCGATCCCTGGCGCTGAAATCCCATGATCCTGACCCTCGGCCACTCCAATCATCCGCTGGCGCGCTATGTCGAGCTGCTGCAGGCGCAGGGGGTGACGGCAGTGGCCGATGTGCGCTCCCAGCCCTATAGCCGCCATGTGCCCCAGTATCGCCGCGAGGCCCTGCGCGACGGTCTGGCCGCGGCGGGGATCGCCTATGTGTTCCTGGGCCGGGAGCTGGGGGCGCGCAGTCCGGATCCGGCGCATTATGAGAATGGACAGCTGCGCTATGACCGCCTGGCCTCCAGCGCGCCGTTTCAGCAGGGATTGCTGCGGCTGGAGCAGGGCCAGGCCCGCTGGCGCATCGCCCTGCTCTGCGCCGAGCGCGATCCCCTAACCTGTCATCGTGGCCTGCTGGTGGCGCCCTGCCTGGTGCGGCGGGGCCTGGCAGTGACCCATATCCATGCGGACGGTCGGCTGGAATCCCAGGCCGTGCTGGAAGACCGGCTATTGGCCGCGAGCGGTCTGGCGGACGGCGATCTCTTCAGTTCGCGCGAGGAACGGCTGGAGCGGGCCTATGCCCGCCACGGCTGGGGGCCAGGTGTCTAGCGCTCGACCGGCTCGCGCTTCTTCCACCAGCCGGCATAGAGGCCGATGGGATAGACACTGACCAGCACGGCGTATACCACCCAGGTGCGCCAGGACCAGGCCGACAGCACGAACCCCTGGGAGAAGCCGACCAGCAGGTAGCAGGCCGCTGCGACCAGCAGGATGCTGCCGAGGCGGGGTTTCTCAGTCATGGCGTCGGCTCCAGGCCCGGGCGGCCGCAGGAAAGAAAGGGCGTTCCTTTTAAGCCGAAGCCGGCTGTCTGGCAATGCCCGCGACTGCAACCAATTGTTTGCGCTCGGTCAGGGCTTGAAGGCGCCGATGAAGATGCTCGGATCGACGCGCACGTCATTGAGGCTGACGTTCCAGTGCAGGTGCGGGCCGGTCGCGCGCCCGGTGCTGCCGACGCGACCGACCACGCCGCCACGGGGCACCTCCTGGCCGACCTGGACGTCGACGCGGGAGAGATGGCAGAACATGCTGATCAGCCCCTGGCCGTGGTCGACGAACACCGTCTTGCCGTTGAAGAAGTAGTCGCCCACCAGCACCACCTTGCCGGCCGCGGGCGCCTTGACCGGCGTGCCGGCGGGCACCGCGAAGTCCAGGCCGGAATGCGGATTGCGCTCCTGGCCATTGAAGAAGCGGCGCAGGCCGAAGGGACTGGAGAGCGGGCCGTCCACCGGCTTGTCGAGGAGCAGATTGCTGGGCTGGTTCGGCGAGAACAGCCGGTAGGCGGCCTGCTGTTCGGCCAGTTCGCGCTCGAAGCGCTTGAGGTCCTCGGGATTGGGCGTGACCTGGCGCTGGTTCTTCAGGGTGATGCGCTGCTCGGCATAGTGGCGGTTGCCGACCGTGAAGGCCTGGGGTGCGGCGCCGGCGACCTCCAGCGGCTGGCGACCCGCGGCGGTGCCCAGGGGGATGCCGACGATGGCCACCCAGCCGTTGCCGTCCTTGACCACCAGCACCGGCTTGCCCTGGTAGCGCACCCGTGGCGCCGCGTCGCCGGGGATCGGCACCACGGCGACGCCACCCGCCACGGGCTTGTCCAGCAGGCGTTGCAGGTAGGTACCGGCGTGGGCGGGCAGGGCGAGGAACAGGCAGCAGAGCAGGGGCAGCAGGCGGGACATGGGGTTTTCCAACGGCGAAAACGCCCATGCTGGAGCAGGCGAGGGCCGCAGGGCAAGGCGCCCGCAGCCCGCTTCGTCAGTTGGGCACGATCTTGTAGAGCACGGTTTCCAGGGCCGGCTTCTGCTTGGGATCGAAGAAGCTCATTTCGGGGATGCGCGAATCCGTGACATAGACGGTGCCATCCGGTCCGCGACCAAAGGTGTCCGGCCAGATCAGTTTCTTGTCCTGCACCAGGGTGGTGAGCTGGCCGTTCTCGCGGATCTTCACCGCATGGTCTTCCACCGCGCTGACATAGAGGCGCCCTTGCGGGTCCATCAGCAGGCCATCGGCCGGACCGTTCTCGCCGACCTTTTCCACCTTGGCCGGCAGGCTGGCGAGGTCGTCGCCCTGCAGCGCCGCGGTGGCGATGCGGTAGAGGGTATTGCCCTTGACCGCCTGCCAGTAGAGGTAGTCGCCTGCCGGGGAGAGGGCGATGCCGTCGGCGGAGAATTCCACGCCGCGGCCATCCGGACGCATCAGCGGCTCGCCATCGGCCTTGACCTTGACGCCCTTCTCGGCCTGGGTGCTCGGATCGCCATCCAGGGCGCGCCGCGCCTTGCCGCTCTCCAGATCCAGGACCACCAGGGCGCCGCGGGCACCGGAATCGGTGATATAGGCGTGGCGACCGTCCGGGCTGAATCTCACGTCGTTGAGGTAGCTGCCCTGGGGCGCCACGCTTTCGTCCAGCGCATAGACCTTGCTCACCTGGTTGCTGGCCAGGTCGATCCTGACCAGCTTGGGTGCGCCGGGCACCACCAGCGCCTGGGCCGGAGCGCCCGGATCGATCACCCAGAGACTGCCGCGACCGTCGGCCACCACGGATTGCACGCAGACCCAGTGGTTGCCCGGAGTCAGCTCGTCGCGCTTGGCATTGCGCCAGCCGTTCCAGGCCGGGTCCGGATAAGGCACCAGGCTGCCATCGGGCTTGAGTTCAGCGACCGAGACCTCGCTGTCTTCGGTCCAGCGGGGGAAGTTGACGAAGATCCGTCCGCTCTCGCTGACGGTGACGCCGGTGACCTGGTGATCGAAGCTGGCGACCTTTTCCAGTTTGGCGCTGGACTCGGCGGCCAGGGCGGCCGGTGCCAGGGGCAGGGCGGTCAGCAGGGTGGCCAGGGCGAGGCGGGAGAGGGCGGGTCTGGGCATGGCGGATTCCTGATGGGTGACCGGAAGGGCCGGTCCTGCAGGTACGACTGCGCCAGGCGCCCGGAAGATCGCCGGGGCCGACGGCCGGCCGGCCCTGGCCCCAGGCGGGAACGTCCGTGGAAATCCCGGGGTCCTCCTTCAAACCCCCAGGGAGAAGACCATGCCTCGTCTCATCACCAGCAGCCTGGCCCTGCTGACCCTCGGCGCTCTGCTCGCCGGTTGCGACAAGTCGCCGGAAACGCCACCACCCCAGCGCAGCGAGGTGGTGCAAAAGAGCGCGCCGGGCAGCGATCCGGCTACCCAGTCACCCGAGCGAACCGTGGAGCAGCCCCGCCAGTAGGGCTCAGCTCGCCGGCACGCCCTGCTGCCAGACGTCCCAGTGTTCGACGATCTCCTGCACCAGCGGATTGCCGGTGCGATAGAGATTTTCCAGCGCCGGGGCGAAGCCGCCCTGCTTGGCGTAGTCGAGCAGGTTGTCGACCTCGGAGGCGCCCTTGGCCGGACGGTCGAAGTCCGAGCCGGCACGGACCACCGCCAGGCGTTGCAGGTCCACCTTACCCAGACGGCTGGCGCGCAGCAGGGCCTCGTAGGTGGCGTTGTCCTCCTGCTGGGTGGTGCAGTAGCGGCCCTGGCCGTTGGTGAGCAGGCGGGTCCACTCCTCGGCCCGTTCGGAGAGGCGGGTGCCGGAATACCAGGTGTCGCCGGCAAGGGTGTCGCAGCGGGTCACCACCGGCGGCTGGTTAGCCGGGGCGTAATCGTAGCGTTGGCGCCAGGCCTTGGATTCCGCGCTCTCGGTCAGCTCGGCCTGGCGGGACAGGGCGTAGGCCTTGTCTCTCAGGCGCACATTGAGTTCGAACACCTCGGTCTTGTAGTCCAGCGGCGGTTTCTCGCCCGGCCCCCGGGTGTTGATGCCCAGGTAGCCGGTGGGCCAGTCCTTGGGCACGTCGCGGGGGTCGAGCTCCCACTGGATGCCGAAGTCCACCAGGTAGCGCGCCCAGGCGGTGGTGCCCAGGGTGCCTTCCTTGGGACTGATCCCGGCGATGCCGGCGATCAGGAAGTAGGTGTGTTTGAGGTCGAACTTGGGCGATAGAGTCAGCGCCAGGGTCGAGGCGGCGGCGTTGGCGTGCCCCATTCCAGTGGTCATCAGGCACACCCGTGCCTCATTGCAGAGCACATTTGGATAGTCGGCGGACAGGCCGTCGACGGCGACCTTATGGGTGAGCTTGAGGCGATCGATCCAGGTCTGGGCCTCGGGGGCGAACATCGCCACGAGCATGACCTTGGGTTGCAGCGGCGCGGCGGGCGGGGTCGCGGCCTGGGCCGCGCCGGCCAGCAGGGCGGTGGTGAGGGGAAACAGGGAAGCGCGCAGAAGGGAATGCATGGAGGGCCTCGGTAGGGGGAAATCCTGACCGAGGGTTCAAGATACATGCCACCATCGGTCCGGGTTGGACCGATTAGTCCAACAGAGACAGAGTGGTGGGTTCTTGGTGATTGTCCAGTACCCGCACCGCCAGTTCGCCCTCGGCGAGGCGGGCAATGAGCTTTTGCCCATTGGCGACCTCGGCGGCGGACCGCACGGCATGGCCCCGCTCGTCGAGCAGGATGCTGTAGCCGCGACCCAGGGTCGCCAGGGGGCTGACGATCTGCAGCGTCTGCACGGCGCCGGCCAGGCGTTGCTGGCGCTCCTTCAGCTGGCGCTGCATGACCCGGGGCAGCCGCTCGGCCAGTTGCTCCAGGCGCTGGCGCAACAGCGCCAGCTGGCGCCCGGGATGCTGGCCGGCCAGGCGGGTGTCCAGGTGCGCCAGGCGATCACGGCGACGATTCTGGGCGATGACATAGGCACGGCGCAGGCGCAGATCCAGGTCGTCCAGCCGCTGGGCCTGCTGACGCAGTCGTTCGCCGGGATGGCGCAGGCGGCGGCTGCAGGCCTCCAGGCGCAGGCGTTCCCGGGCCAGGCGCTCGCCCATGCGCAGCAGCAACTGGCGATGCAGACCGTCCAGGCGCTGGCGCAGGTCGGCGCTGTGGGGCGCCAGCAACTCCGCGGCCGCCGACGGGGTAGGGGCGCGGACATCGGCGACGAAGTCGGCGATGGAGACATCGGTCTCGTGGCCGACGGCGCTCACCACCGGGGTCTGGCAGGCGGCCAGGGCGCGGGCCACGGGTTCTTCGTTGAAACACCAGAGGTCTTCCAGAGAGCCACCGCCCCGGGCCAGGATCAGCGCATCGAAGCCCTGGCGGTCGGCCAGTTGCAGGGCGCGGACGATCTGGGCGGTGGCCTCGCGACCCTGCACCGCGGTGGGGATCAGGGTCAGCTCCACCTGGGGCGCGCGTCTCTTGAAGACGCTGACGATATCGCGGATCACCGCGCCGGTCGGCGAGGAAACGATGCCGATGCGCTGCGGATGGGCGGGCAGCGGGCGCTTGCGTTCGGCGGCGAACAGGCCCTCGGCGGCCAGCCGCTCCTTGAGTGCCTCGAAGGCCAGGCGCAGGGCGCCGTCGCCGGCCGGTTCGACGCTGTCGAGGATCAGCTGGTAGTCGCCGCGGCCCTCGAACAGCGAGACCTTGCCGCGCACCTTGACCGCCAGGCCGTCGCGCAGCGCCTGGCGCACCCGGCTGGCGTGCTGGCGGAACAGCGCGCAACGCACCTGGGCCTGGCCGTCCTTGAGAGTGAAATAGAGATGGCCGGACGCCGGCTTGGCCAGGTTGGAGATCTCGCCCTCGACCCAGACCTGGGCGAAGACGTCCTCCAGCAGCACCCGGGCGCGGCTGTTGAGCTGGCTGACGCTGAGCACCTCGCGGTCGAGACCGAGGCGGGCGAAGGGGTCCTTGAACATGGGGCGCTTTCTATGGCTTTCGTCGGCCTCACCTTAGCAGCTATGGGCGCGCGGCGAGCAGCGGATTAAGCTGCGCGCCCCATTCTTCGAGACCCGCGTTCCATGACCCTGCGCCAGACCATCCTCGCTCCCCGCATTTCCAGCCATCCACGGGTGGAGCGCACCGCCGTGGAGATCCTTGGCTGGCTCGCCGCCAGCGGCGTGGTCCGGGCCGAGGCCTCGCCCTGCCTGCCCAGCCGCGGCCGGCGGGGCCATGCGCCGGGTCCGCGACTGACCGAGGTGCTGCGCCTGGCGCCGGGCATGGACGATCCGCGCGACTATGCCGATGGCGGTCTGGAGATCGTCACCGAGCGCTGCATCTTCACCCCGCTGGACGGCTTCGAGGGGCGGGCGCGTTGCCCTGCCTGCCGCCGTGAGATCGGCGAGGCGCTGTTCGAGCACCTGGAGGTGTGGATGCCGGCGGAAAGCGACAACTTCGCCTGCCCGGAATGCGATCACGAAGACGACATCAACGGCTTCGACTTCCCCCAGCCCTGCGCCTTTTCCGACCTGGGCTTCATCTTCAACCACTGGCCGGCACGGGCCTTCGCTCCGGCCTTCCTGGAGGAATTCCGGAGAAGGCTGGGGCAGCCGTTGGCGGTGGTTGAGGTGTAGCCTCCGGGGCGAAGTCCTGGTGTACTAAATCGCCCCGTACCCTTCATGGCAGCCAAGCTGACAATTCAGCGGTACTCCAGCGTCGCAGCTCGTCTTTCACGGGCTCATCCAAGTAGCCGGTCCATACCCTGCGGCTGGGCCCGACCAGGCGATACAGCGTCTGGAATCCCAGGTGCAGACGCAGGCGCCGCCAGGCTTCTGTATCGATAGCCTGGTTGCGTGCGGAGCAATAGCCTACCCAGGCGGCCGCGATGGTCGCTTCGGGATCGACGCCCAAGCGCAGGTCGCGGATCAGGTACTCGCTCAGCAGATAGGCAAGGTCGTACAGGCCTTCGCCAAAGTGTCCCTGTTCAAAGTCGATCACGGAAACCTTGCCGTTGGCGCTGAGGATGTTGCGCGAGTTGAGATCACCGTGCACCGGCTCCTCGGTGCGTTGCAGGTAGTCGGCCGCAAAGTGCTCGCCAGCCTTGCGTAACCCTGGCGGCAGCTCGGATAACACCTGGGTGTACTGCAACTCGATCTTGAAGGCCTTGAACGGTCCGCTGGCGTCCAGCAGCTGCGGGCGTGGCTCTAGCGGCAGGCCGTGCAGCGCACCCAGCCAGGCTGTCACGGCGTGCAGCGCCGTGTCTGCGTCTGGGCCATTGCCCACGATTACGTCATAGAGCGGCTCGCCCTGCGCCTGCTCCATTGCCACGATGTCGAGCGCCGGCTCTACCGCAACCAGAAGGGGCACCGCTACGCGTGGTTCGCGGGCACTCGCATCCAGCGCGAGGTCATGCCAGCGGGAGGCGACCAGGCAGCGCTCAGCGGCGCGGGTGGGAAGCGGCGGAAAGTCGCCGGAGCTTGCCGTATCGGTAAAGCGCTTCAGATAGGTCGTACCGGCAGCGGACTGCACCTGCACCACGCGATTGAACAGTCCGCCGGTGGCCAACTGCAGCCGTTGTGGCGAGGGCCATAGCTGGCGTGCCACAGCCTCCATTTCAGGATCGATCATCGGGGCCAAGGACGTAACCTTCTGCGAGGAGTTGGCGGTGAGTGAGCACGTCTAGGACGTACGTCATGCACAACGACGCTATAGGCTTGGTGTTACCGGAAATAGCTCATGGCTGTGCGGGTTGCCGATGAATTTGGCGGCTGGCGAACATGGAGAAGCCGCCGTGAGTGTTCAGGTGGGGCCGCGACAGCCCCGTAGCGTGGAAAACCGCGCAGCGTTTTCCACTGGGCATGGTGCCTGGCGGTGGACAAGGCTGCGCCGTTGTCCACCCTACCAGTCTGGTCGTAGGTTGGGTTGAGACGGCTCTTTCGTCGAAGCCCAACGGGGGGCGCAGGCAACGCGGGATGTCGGGTTTACGCCCTGAGCTTACGCAACCACTCCAGCCCGACCGAGGTATCGCCGCGGGGGCGGTACTCGCAGCCGATCCAGCCGTCGTAGCCGAGGGCGTCGAAGCGCTCGAACAGGTAGGGGTAATGGAGCTCCCCCAGGTCCGGTTCGTGGCGGTCGGGCACCCCGGCGATCTGCACGTGGCCGATACCGGCGAAGTCGCGCTCGAAGGTCTTGCTGACGTCGCCCTCGACGATCTGGCAGTGGTAGCAGTCGAACTGCACCTTCAGATTGTCAGCGCCTATGGCCTGGCGGATGGCCTGGGCGTCGTCCTGGCGATTGAGGAAATAGCCGGGCATGTCGCGCGGGTTGATCGGCTCGATGAGGATCGTCACCCCGGCCTTGGCCGCCTGCTCGGCGGCATGGGCCAGGTTGCCCAGGTAGGTGTCGCGGGCGCGGGCCCGGTCGACCCCGGTGGGCAGCAGCCCAGCCATCACGTGCACCAGGCGATTGCCCAGCACGGCGGCGTAGTCCAGGGCGCGGTCGATGCCGGCGCGGCACTCGGCCTCGCGACCGGGCAGGGCGGCCAGGCCGCGCTCGCCGGCGGCCCAGTCACCGGGTGGGGCGTTGAACAGCACCTGGGTCAGGCTGGCGGCGTCCAGCCGGGCCTTGATCTCGGCGGCACTGTGCTCATAGGGAAAGAGGTATTCCACGGCCTGAAAGCCATCCGCCGCGGCAGCGGCGAAGCGGTCGAGGAAGGCATGCTCGGGGTAGAGCATGCTGAGGTTGGCGGCGAAGCGGGGCATGGCTTGTCTCCCAGATCAGACGAAGGGCCAGAGCAGCAGGGTGATGGCGAAGCCCAGGCACCCCAGCAGGGTGGTCAGGACGGTCCAGGTACGCAAGCCGTCGGCGACGCTCAGGCCGACCAGCTTGGTGAAGATCCAGTAGCCGGCGTCGTTGATGTGCGACACGGCCAGGCCGCCGGCGCCCATGGCCAGGCACAGCAGGGCCATGTGGTTGGCCGAGAGGTCCAGGGTGGCGATCAGCGGGCCGAGGATGCCGGCGGTGGTGACCAGGGCCACGGTGGTGGAGCCCTGGACCGCGCGCAGCAGCAGGGTCAGCACGAAGCCCAGCGCCAGCACCGGCAGGCCGGTGGCGCGCAGCAGCTCCGAGACCACCGCGCCGATGCCGGTGTCCACCAGCACCTTGCCGAAGACGCCGCCGGCACCGGCGATGAGGATGACCATGGCTACGCCGGGCAGCGCCGAGCCGATGACGTCCGAGACCTGCTCGCGCGACCAGCCGCGGCGGAAGCCCAGCACATAGGCGCACAGCAGGGTGTCGATCAGCAGGGCCACCAGGGGCGCGCCGACCACGGTGAGGATGTCGCGCAGCAGGTTGCCGGCGGGCAGCCAGCTGGTGGCCAGGGTACCCAGCAGGATCAGCACGATGGGCAGCAGGATCAGGGTCACCACCAGGCCGAAGCCGGGCGCCGGGGCGGGCGGCAGACCGGCGGCGAGGCCGGCCGGGGTCTCGTCGACCTTGACCGCGGCGGCGCCGAGGCTGGGCAGGCCGGGGGCCATGTCCTGGCCGCGGCCCCACTGCTGCAGGTGGGTGTCGGTGATCTGCGGACCATAGACGTCACTGCGGATGTCGTCGGTCATGGGGTAGTGACGACGGGTCATGCGCCCGGCCACCCACCAGCCGATCAGGGCCAGCACGGCGGTGATCGGCAGGCCGAACAGCAGCACCCGACCCAGGTCGGCGCCCAGCTGGCCGGCGGCGGCCACGGCGCCCGGGTGGGGCGGCAGCATGGCGTGCACGGTGAGCATGGTGGCGCACATCGGCAGGGCAAAGACGATCAGCGGCTTGCGCGCGGTACGGGCGATGCCATAGGCCAGCGGCATCAGCACGATCACACCGACCTCGAAGAACACCGGGATGCCGACCAGGAAGCCGGCCAGGGTCAGCGCCAGCGGCGTGCGTCGGTTGCCGAAGCGCTCGATCAGCGTCTTGGCCAGGGCCTCGGCGCCACCGGAGAGTTCGATGATGCGACCGATCATGGCGCCCAGGGCGATGATGATGGCGATGTGGCCGAGGATCTTGCCCATGCCGCCTTCGATGGTCGCCACCAGCTTGGACGGCTCGACCCCAGCGGCCAGGGCCACCAGGATACTCACCAGCATCAGCGCCACGAAGGGCTGGAATTTGTACTTGAGAACCAGGAACAGCAGCAGGGCGATGCCCGCCGCGGCGATGAGGACCAGCAGCAACGGACTCATGAACGGGACTCCGGGCGGATGGGGCTGACGACGTGGGACATGGCACTTTCCTCGCTATTGTTGTTTTTTCCAGGGCAAGCCGATCCCGCGACGGCCAACGAGGGCCATCGTGGGGGTATTGCGGTAACGCGGGCTTCAGGTCACCAGACGGCGCCGAAGGTCTCCGCCAGTTCGGCCAGCGCGGCGGCATCCAGCGGCGCCGGGCGCGGCTCGGTCAGCAGCCACAGCCGCGCGGTTTCTTCCAGCTCCTCCAGGGCGAAGCTGGCCTTGCTCACGCTGCTTTCCCAGACCACCGGACCGAGGCGTTCGAGCATCACACCGCGGACCCGGTTGGCCAGCTGCGCCACCTGCTCGGCGACGCTGGCGGCGCCGGGGCGGGCGTAGGGAATCAGCGGGATATGACCGACCTTCATCACCTGGTAGGGGGTGATGGGCGGCAGGATGTCGTCCGGGCGCCACACGCTGGCCAGGGTCAGGGCCACCAGGTGGGTGGAGTGGGTATGCACCACGCCGCCCACGCCGGGATTGCGGTCATAGACCTGGCGATGCAGGGCCAGGGTCTTGGACGGCTTGTCGCCGGAGACCCAGTCGCCGTTCAGGCCGACCTTGGCGATGGCCGCCGGATCCAGGCGACCCAGGCAGGCATCGGTGGGGGTGATCAGCCAGCCGTCTTCCAGGCGGGCGCTGATGTTGCCGGCGCTGCCCACGGTGTAGCCGCGGGCATAGAGGCTGGCGCCGACGGTGCAGATCTCTTCGCGTAGCCGGGCTTCGGCGCTCATGGCTGTTCTCCCGCCAGCTGGCGCAGGGCCTTGGCGAAGAAGTCGCGACTGCCGAAATTGCCGGACTTGAGCGCCAAGGCCAGGGGTTCGCCCTGCACCTGGCCGAGGGTGGCCGGCACGCCTGGATCGATCTGGGCGCCGATGCGCAGGGCCTGTACGCCCAGGGCCTGGACCACGGCGCCGGAGGTCTCGCCACCGGCCACCACCAGACGGCGCACGCCGCGGTCGAACAGTCCGCGGGCGATCTGGCCGAGCGCGCGCTCCACCAGTTCACCGGCGCGCGCCACGCCCAGCTCGCGCTGGATGGCCTTGACCTCGTCGGCGGGGCTGGTGGCATAGATCAGCACGGCCTGGTCCTGCTCGCGCGCCCAGGCGAGGGCGGCGTCGATGGTGTCGTCACCCTGGGCCAGCGCCAGTGGATCCAGGCGCAGGGCCGGGCGACCGGCTTCCAGCCAGGCAGCGACCTGGCCATTGGTGGCCTGGGACGCACTGCCGGCCAGCACGGCTTCGCCACCGGTGGGCAACTCCAGGGCGGCGGCGTCGTGCGCCTGCAGTAGACCGGCGCGGCGGAAATTCTCCGGCAGGCCCTGGGCGATGCCCGAACCGCCAGTCACCAGGGGCAGCTCGGCACAGGCCGCGCCCAGGGTGTGCAGATCGGCGTCGGACAGGGCATCGGCGATGGCCAGACGATGACCCGAAGTCCGGAGCTCGGCGATGGCCGCGCGCACGGCCTCGGGGCCCTTGGCGACCTGGTCGTAGCGCAGCAGCCCTACCTTGCCGCGACTCTGGGCCTGCAGCACCCGCACCAGGTTGGCATCGCTCATGGGCGTCAGCGGGTGGTGCTGCATGCCGGATTCGCTGAGCAGCTGGTCCTGTACGAACAGGTGGCCGCGAAACAGGGTGCGGCCGGTCTCCGGGAAGGCCGGGCAGGCGAGGGTGAAGTCGCAGTCCAGCGCCTCCTGCAGGGCCTCGGCCACCGGGCCGATGTTGCCTTCCGCGGTGGAGTCGAAGGTCGAGCAGTACTTGAAGAAGAACTGCCGGCAGCCACGCTGGCGCAGCCAGGCGAGGGCGGCCAGGGATTCGCTCACCGCCTCGGCCGCTGGTGTGGTGCGGGATTTCAGCGCCACTACCACGGCGTCGGCGGCTTCCAGTTCGGCGTCGGCAGCGGGCACGCCGATCACCTGCACGGTGCGCATGCCGCCGCGCACCAGCATGTTGGCGAGATCGGTGGCGCCGGTGAAGTCGTCGGCGATGCAGCCCAGCAGCGGGCGGGTCTCGGTCGCGCTCATCGGGATCACTCCGCGGCCTTGGGCAGCTCGATGCCCGGGAAGATCTTGATCACCGCCGAGTCGTCTTCACGACCGTAGCCGGCAGTGGAGGCCTGCATGAACATCTGGTGGGCGGTGGCCGACAGCGGCAGCGGGAATTTCGAGGTGCGCGCGGTATCCAGCACCAGGCCCAGGTCCTTGACGAAGATGTCCACCGCGGACAGCGGGGTATAGTCGGCCTTGAGGATATGCGGCACGCGATTCTCGAACATCCAGGAGTTGCCGGCGCTGTGGGTGATGACTTCGTAGAGGGCCTCCGGATCGACGCCTTCGCGCAGGCCCAGGGCCATGGCCTCGGCGGAGGCGGCGATGTGCACCCCGGCCAGGAGCTGGTTGATGATCTTGACCTTGGAACCCTGGCCGGGCGCGTCGCCCAGGCGATAGACCTTGCCGGCCATGGCGGCCAGGACCGCTTCGCCCTTGGCATAGGCTTCCGCGGTGCCGGAGGTCATCATGGTCATCTCGCCACTGGCGGCCTTGGCGGCGCCCCCGGACAGCGGGGCGTCCAGGAGCAGGATGCCGCGCTCGGCCAGGCGCTCGCCCAGCTCCACGGCGTAGGCCGGAGCCACGGTGGCGCAGGCGATCACCAGGCTGCCCGGACGCAGGGCGGCAACCGCGCCCTGCTCACCGAACAGCACGGCTTCGGTCTGCTCGGCGTTGACCACCACGGTGATGAGGATGTCGCAGCTGTCGGCCAGGGCCGCCGGCGAGGTACAGGCCACGCCGCCTTCGCTGGCGAAGGCTTCCAGCACGCTGGCGCGCACGTCGCAGGCATGCACGGCGAAGCCGGCCCGCAGCAGCGAACGGGCGACGCCCAGACCCATGGCCCCGAGGCCGATGACACCGACGTTGTCTTGCATCTTGTTGTTCTCCGTAAAAGGTCAGGCGAAGCCGGCCTGCCGCAGGCGGCGGGCGGCGTTGTAGATGTGCTGGCGGGCGGCGTTGGCGGCGGCCAGGGGATCGCCGAGGCGAATGGCGGCGACGATGGCCTGGTGTTCTTCGTGCACCTGACGGGAGAAGTCCTCGCGCCGCGCCTCGTTGGTGCGGGTGATGCGGGTGGCCGTCTCGAGGTACTGGCTGACGAATTCCAGGGTCCTGATGAAGTAGGGATTGCCGGTGGCCTGGGCGATGGTGCGATGGAAGGCCACGTCGGCGCGTACGCCGTCATGGCCGTCGGCGACCTCTTCGTCGATGGCGGCCAGGGCCTCGTCGATGGCGACCAGATCGGTCTCGCTGCGGTTGATGGCGGCTTCGGAGGCGATTTCGGCCTCGATGGCGCGCCGCAGGTCCAGCAGGTGGAAGACGCTGCCGGGCAGGCTGGCTTCGTCGGCGTCGATACGCAGCGGACGGATGCTGGCGTGAGCGGTGACGAAGATGCCGCGACCCTGCTGGGGCTGCAGCACGCCTTCGTTCTTCAGGCGGGAGATGGCCTCGCGCACCACGGTACGGCTGACGCCGAAGGCTTCGGAGAGCAGGGCTTCGCTGGGGATCTTGCTGCCGGGGGCGAAGACACCGGCTTCGATCTTGTCCAGCAGCTGCTGAGCGACATTGTCGCTCAGGACATTGGCGGGAACCTTGGCGAACATGGAGACCTGCTTATGTGGTTGTAAGGTTGTCATACAGGTTGTGGCGCTACTTTCGCACAGGCTTTTGCCTTTGTGTAGTGGTTTGGGCTGAGGCACTACGGAATTTTTGTGATGGATTCTACGGCTGGCAGGGGCGGGCTAGAGCGGCTATTAAGTGTTATAATATAACATTTGCGGATGGAGGGCTGGTCGATGACCGCTGAAGAACTGCTGGCGCTACCTGCCGCGGACTACATGAACGAGGTCCAGCGCGCATTCTTTCGCCAGTTGCTGCTGACCCAGCGTGGCGATCTGCAGCGCCTGATCGACGAGCAGGTGGAAGACCTGCGCGGCCTCGACACCCATGGCGATCCAGCCGACGTCGGCAATGCCGAGCAGGAACGCCAGTGGCAACTGCGCCAGCTGGAACGGGAAAAGAAGCTGTTGGACAAGATCGACGCTGCCCTGGAGCGCCTGGTCCGCGACGACTACGGCTGGTGCCAGGAGACCGGCGAGCCCATCGGCCTCGCGCGGCTGCTGCTGAGACCCACCGCGACCCTCAGCGTGGAAGCCAAGGAGCGCCAGGAACAGCGGGAGCGGCATCTGCAGTCGTCGTGAGGGATTCGCGGTTGGGCTTCCCTCACCCCAACCCTCTCCCTGGGGGAGAGGGGGCGGTATGGAGCGGCGGAGGATCCCGCAAGGGGCGTAGGGTGGAAAACCGCGCAGCGTTTTCCACGCGTTCAAGGGCTCAGGCGTGAAGCGTTGCCCTCACCCCAACCCTCTCCCGGGGGAGAGGGGGCGGTATGGAGCGGCGGCGGACCCTGCATGGGGGGTAGGGTGGAAAACCGCGCAGCGTTTTCCGCGCGTTCAAAGGCTCAGGCGTGAAGGGTTGCCCTCACCCCAACCCTCTCCCGGGGGAGAGGGGGCAAAGCGGATTGGTAGGTTGGGTTGTGACGGCTGCACCGTCGAAGCCCAACAGCGCCCGGCACCCATGGGCTTCGCTACGCTCAACCCCACCTACGGCAGCCGCTGCGCCTCGAACAACTCGCCCGGTCGCACGATCTGCTCGCGGGCGGCGATCAGCGGCAGGTCGCGGCTGCCGGGGGCGGTGCGGGCGACCAGGGCGTAGAGGGCGCTGACCGCATGGGACGCGGCGGCGGGCGTGGACTGGCCGTTGAGCAACTGGCCCAGCAGCACCGCGGAGAAGACATCGCCCATGCCGTTGGGCAGCGGCTGCAGATCCAGGTAGGGCGTCTGTACCAGCCAGGCGTCCGCGGCCTCCACCACCAGCGTGCTGAGGACGTCGGTCGGCAGATCCGGGGTGCGCAGGCTGGTGATGACGATGGTCTTGGGCCCCGGTTGACCGGGGCGGCCGAGCAGCAAGCGGGCAGCGGCCACGGCGTCGGCGGTGTCGGCCAGTGGCTGGCCGTGCAGCAACTCGAATTCGTACTGATTGGGGGTGATCAGGCTGGCCTGCTCGATGGCGCGGCGGCGCAGGAAGTCGGGAATGCCGGGGCGCACGAAGATGCCGCGGCCGACGTCGCCCATCACCGGATCGCAGAGATACTGCAGGTCACCGCGCTGACGACGGATCTCCTGCACCACGCCGAGGATCACCTCGCCGATGGCGGCGTCGCCCAGGTAGCCGGAGAGCACCGCCACGCAGCGCTCCAGCACCCCGCGGGCGCGCAGGCCGTCGAGCACGTCGTGGATGTGTTCGGGCGGAAAGACCTGGCCCTTGAATTCGCCGTAGCCGGTGTGATTGGAGAATTGCACCGTGTTGACCACCACCGGCTGCAGGCCGAGCAGTTGCAGCGGCAGGGTAGCGGCAGCGTTGCCGACGTGGCCGTAGGCGACATGGGACTGGATGGACAGCACCAGCGGCGGCTGGGCGGGCAGGGCGGCGGGCATGGCGATCTCTCGGGCGGCGGGCTCCGGGTCAGGAGCCGGAAGGGTGGAGGCCTGCAGCTTACCCCAGCGCTTCCGGCGAACCCTAACCCGCCTGTGGCGGTCTGCATCGGCAGTGCAGATCGCTCCCGGCGCTGGCTACACTGGAGCGGCTGTCATTCACCTCTGGCCCCAAGGAGAAACGGGGAATGTCCGAGCTTCGCTTCGCACGTCTGGTGTTGGGTCTGCAGGCCCTGGTCTGGTTTGGACTCGCCCTGGCGCATTGGTTCTATCCCTATGAGATGGCCAATGCCCGCGGCATGGTGCTGATGGATTCGGCCTCGGTGGCCGAGGCGCGGGTCTGGTACGGCGGCATGCAATTCGCCCTGGCGCTGTTTGCCGTGCTGGCCTTCCGGCGGGCGGAATGGCTGTCGGCCGGCCTGCTGCTGGTGGCCTTCGTGCAGCTGACGCTGTTCGTGGTGCGCCTGATCAGCGGCGTACTGGGCGAATCGGCCACCGCCGAGCTGGATCTCTATTCCCAGGGTTATCGCCTGGTGATCGGCGTCCTGGCGCTGCTGGCGTTGCGCGCCCACCGCCGCCACGAGCAGCGGGAGCTGGAGAATCGCCGGATCTACCAGGGCCAATGACTAGCGCCCTGGCCGGGGCCGCGCGGTGTCGATCTGATCGCTGCGGGCGAGGCCCAGGGTCAGCTGGCGACAGAGGTCGAGAAATTCGACCATGGCCCCGGTCTGGTACTTCTGCTTGTGCCAGATGAAGCAGAACTGGCGGCGCAGATCCAGGGTCGGGGTCGCGATGGGCACCAGGGTGCCGCGGGCGAAGGCGTCTCTCAGCGCCAGCCGCGACAGGCAGCCGATGCCCAGTCCCGATTCCACCGCGCGCAGGATGGCCTCGGTGTGTTCCAGCTCCAGCCGCACGTCCAGCGGCTGGGCGTGATGGCGCATGGCCTGGTCGAAGGTCAGGCGGGTGCCGGAACCCTGTTCGCGCAGAATCCAGGCCTGGGCTTCCAGTTCGGCCTGGGTGGCCTCCCTGCCTGCCAGGACGTGTCCGGGCGCGCAGAACACCACCAGTTCGTCCTCGATCCAGGGCTGCACCTCCAGATCCGGATGCTGGCAGTCGCCTTCGATCAGACCGAGGTCGATGTCATGGTTGGCGATGCGTTGCACCACGCTGGCGGTGTTGTGCACGTGCAGTCGCACCCGGCAGTCGGGATGGCGCTGCATGAAGTCGCCCAGCAGCAGGGTGGCCAGGTAGTTGCCGATGGTGAGGGTGGCGCCGACCTCCAGGGAGCCGAAGCCGGTCTTGCCGCGCAGCAGATTTTCCACCTCGGCGCTGCGGTCGAGCAGGGCCACCGCCTTGGGCAGCAACTGCCGGCCCAGGGCGTTGAGCGTCAAACGCTTGCCCGCGCGGTCGAATACCCGGCAGTCGAATTGCCGCTCCAGTTCGCCCAGGGCGGTGCTGGTGGCCGACTGCGACAGACTGAGCGCCTCGGCCGCCCGGGAAACGCTTTCCTGGCGCGCCACGGCGACGAAGACCTCGAGTTGACGCAACGTGAATCTCATATCTGCCTTTTGGATAACCTATATTCGAATTATTCATTTCACGGATATTTTCCCCCTCTATAAACTGTCGCGCAATTTCTATCCAGCCCCGGGCTGTACCGATTTTTCCTGGAGTCATCGATGAGCAACCTGTACACCGAGCGCGTCCTGAGCGTTCATCACTGGAACGACACCCTGTTCAGCTTCAAGACCACCCGCAACGCGGGCCTGCGGTTCGAGAACGGTCAGTTCGTGATGATCGGCCTGGAAACCGAAGGCGGTCGTCCGCTGATGCGCGCCTACAGCATCGCCAGCCCCAACTACGAAGAGCACCTGGAGTTCTTCAGCATCAAGGTGCCGGACGGCCCCCTGACCTCGCGCCTGCAGCACCTCAAGGAAGGCGACAACCTGATGGTCAGCCGCAAGCCCACCGGCACCCTGATCCTCAGCGATCTCAAGCCCGCCAAGCACCTCTATCTGCTGAGCACCGGCACCGGCATGGCGCCCTTCCTGAGCACCATCCAGGATCCGGAAACCTACGAGCGCTTCGAGAAGGTGATCCTGGTCCACGGCGTGCGCTACGTAAACGAACTAGCCTACGCCGACTTCATCACCAAGACCCTGCCGGAGCACGAGTTCATCGGCGACCTGGTGCGTGAGAAGCTCATCTACTACCCCCTGGTCACCCGTGAGGAATTCCGCAACCAGGGGCGTCAGACCGACCTGATGCGCAGCGGCAAGCTGTTCGCGGACATCGGCCTGCCGCCGATCAATCCGCAGGACGACCGCGCCATGATCTGCGGCAGCCCGAGCATGCTGGACGAGACCAGTGCCGTGCTGAACGAATTCGGCCTGACCATCTCGCCGCGCATGGGCGATCCGGGCGACTACCTGATCGAGCGCGCCTTCGTCGAGAAGTAACGCGACCCGGCTCCCCGAAAACCCGCCCTCCGGCGGGTTTTTCGTTTCCGCGGCCCGGCGGGCTGAACTCCCCCGGCGGCGGACCGGTCGGTTGCTGCAGGGCGTGTCATGGCGACACGCCATTGCCGGGAGCCCCCATGAAGCCCTATGTGATCTGCCATATGATGTCGTCGGTCGACGGTCACGCCCTCACCGATGGCTGGGATCGCGCCGTCAAGAAACAGGCCGATACCACCTACGAGCGCCTGGCCGAGCGCTTCGCCTTCGATGCCTGGGCCTGTGGCCGGGTGACCATGGAAGAGATCGCCCACGGCGAGGGCTATCCCACCGGCGTCGCCCAGGCGCCCATCCCGCGCACTCACCATTTCGCCAAGCGCGATGCCGCCAAGTACGCCATCGCCATCGATCCCCAGGGCAAGGTGGCCTGGAAAAAGAACGAGGCCCTGGATTCCCACGTGGTGGCGGTGCTGACCGAAGGCGTCAGCGACGACTACCTGACGCACCTGCAGAACATCGGTGCCTCCTACGTCTTCGGTGGCAAGGACGAACTGGATCTGGCAGCGGTGCTGGAATTGCTCAACGCAGAACTGGGCATCGAGCGGCTGGTGGTGGAGGGTGGTCCCCATGTCAGCGGCTCCTTTGTCGCCGCCGGCCTGGTGGACGAGATCAGCGTGCTGATCATCCCGCTGGTGGACGGCCGCGGCGCCCATCCGGCCTCCTTCGAGATTGCCGAGCAGGCCTGGCAGCAGCCGCTGTACCTCAAGCTGGATACGGCCGAAGCCCAGGACGACGGCAGCGTCTGGCTGCGCTATCGGCGCGGCTAGCCGAGCGCCCTGGCCAGCGCCAGGGCGTCGGCATCCACCTCCGCCTGGGCCTGCAGTGGGCAGACCCCGCTGGCATAGCGGGCGATCACCTCGGGCACCTGGGCCAGGGGGACCGGTCGGCTGATGTGATAGCCCTGGATGAAGTCGCAGCCCAGGGCGCACAGCAGCCGCAGCTGCTCCAGATGCTCGACGCCCTCGGCGGTGACCTTGAGCTTGAGCGGCCGGGCCATGCCGATGATAGCCTGGACGATCTGGTGATCGGCATTGCCCTCGGCCAGCCCGGTGACGAAGGAGCGGTCGATCTTCACGGTGTCGATCGGCAGGCGCTTGAGATAGGCGAGCGAGGAGTAACCGGTGCCGAAGTCGTCGATGGACACCGTCACGCCCAGGTCGCGAATGCGCTGCAACAGCTCGGCGGTGGGCTGCACGTTCTTGACCAGGGCATTTTCGGTCACCTCCAGTTCCAGGCGCCGCGGCGACAGTTGGTGGTCGTCCAGCCGCCAGGCGATCTGCCCGGGGAGGGCGTCGTTGCTCAGGCTCAGCGCCGAGCAGTTGACCGCGATGCGCAGCTCCGTGAGGCCAGCGGCGGTCAGCTCGGCCAGGTCCTTGCAGGCCCGCCGGAGCACCCAGGCGTCCAGTTCTTCGACGAAGCCGTTGGCCTCGGCCACGCCGAGAAAGTGGTTGGGCGCCAGCATGCCGAGGCGGGGATGGTCCCAGCGGATCAGGGCCTCGGCCTTGTCCAGCTGACCGCTGGCGACGTCGAGGATCGGCTGGTAGTAGAGCTGCAGGCCGCGCTCCTCGACCAGGGCTTCGCGTAGTTCGGCCTCCAGCTCCAGTTGCAGCGAGATCTTCTCGCGCAGGGTCTCGTCGAAGAAGCTGAAGGTGTTGCGGCCATTGCCCTTGGACAGGTAGAGCGCGAGATCCGCGCTCTTGAGCAGCTCCTCGCAGCAGCCGCCGTCGCGGGGATAGAGGCTGATGCCGATGCTGGTGGTCATCACCAGGGTGCGGTTGCCGATGGTGACCGGATTGCGCAGGCGCTCCAGGATGCGCTGGGCCAGGTGCCGGGCCTCGTCGGGTCCGGCGAGGCTGGCCAGAATGCAGAATTCGTCGCCACCGAAGCGAGCCACCAGGTCGCCGTCACGCACCGCCTCGCGAATGATCTTGGCCATGGCCACCAGCAACTGGTCGCCGGCGTCGTGGCCGAGGCTGTCGTTGATGCGCTTGAAGTGATCGATGTCGAGAAACATCACCCCCAGGCTGCGCCCCTGCTGTGCATGGCGCTCGAGGATCTCGGCGAAGGCCTGGTTGAAGGCGCGGCGATTGTGCAGGTCGGTGAGGGGATCGTAGTGCGCGGCCTGTTGCAGCGAAGCGCGCGCCTCGTCGAGCTGGCCGACCAGGGAATTGACCCGCTCCAGGTCGTTTTCCTTGCGCTGCAGCTGGCGATCGGCCCAGGCCGCGCCCAGGCCACCTACCACCAGCAGCAGGGCGATGATGGCGATGCCCACCCCCAGCTGCCAGGAATTGCTGGCGCCCTGCAGGGCGTCTGCGGTCTCGGCCGGGGCGACCAGCACCATGGACCACATGCCGGTGAAGTGCATGGCGGCGATCGCCAGGCCCATCACCAGGGCGGTGGCGATGCGCAGCCAGCGATAGATGCCGGTGTAGTGGCGACGGAAGATCTGGATCAGCTGCAGGGCGGCGAAGCTCGCCCCCACGGCGATGCCGATCGACAGCAGGAAGGGCAGCGGGCGATAGAGCACCATGGCCTCGGTGTGCACCGCGGCCATGCCGGTGTAGTGCATGAGCACGATGCCCACGCTCAGCACCGTGCCGGCCTTGAGCCGCTGGCCCAGGGTGAGGTCGGGCTGGCTGAGGGCGGGCATGGCCATGAGTCCGGCCAGCACCACGATCAGCAGCGAGGCCAGGGTGATGAAGAGGTCGTAGTGCACCCGGGTGGGCACGGTAAAGGCCAGCATGGCGATGAAGTGCATGCCCCAGACGCCGAAGCCGAAGCTCAGGGCGCCCATCAGGCTCCAGGCGCGCCGCCGGGCCAGGGTGCGGGTCTGGCCGATGCGCTCGGCGAACACCAGGGTGACATAGCAGGCGCTGACCGCCACCAGATAGGCAAGGGCGACCAGCCAGCCATCATGCTGGCCGTGCAGGTGCACCTGCTCTTGGGCGAGAGGGGCGACGAGGAAGTCGAGTCCCAGCCAGTTGTTCATTCCGTGGCCTCGGCAGGAAGTCTGGCGCGGCTGGAGGAAGACGGCCCGGCGGGATCTCCGCCCGGGTAGATTTCACTACGGCAACCTGCGCTCTGAGATTAGCTTGCCTTGCCCTATCGGCGTGGTGAAGAGGGGCTTTAACGCGGAGCCATGCAGTTAGCGCGCAAGGTTTTTTCTGTAGCGGCAAAGTGACTTCGCCACCCGGCGAGCGCCGGTCAGCGAAGCGCTCTGGATAGCTGGCTAGCGACTTTGTGATGTCACCTGGCTAGCATCATGACCGTTCGTCGAACAGGATGTGGACGAACGGTCATGACGGGAGGAAATCGGCCAAAAAGGCCAACGTGAAAGGATTCAGCTGACCACGCGATAGCAGGGCTCGTAGGCCGCGCCGCCGGGCAGCTTCATCCGGTGCTGTTCGACGAAGGCCTGCAGCAGCCGATCCAGCGGCCGCATGATGTCGGGATCGCCATGGATCTCGTAGGGCCCCCGTTCCTCGATCAGCTGGATGCCCTTGGCCTTGACGTTGCCGGCGACGATGCCGGAAAAGGCGCGGCGCAGGTTGGCGGCCAGCTCGTGCGGCGGTACGGCATGGGTCAGCTGCAGGGCGGCCATGTTCTCGTGGGTGGGATCGAAGGGTCGCTGGAAGCCTTCCTCGATGCGCAGCAGCCAGTTGAAGTGGAAGGCGTCGTGGCGCTCGCGGCGGAACTGCTTGACCGCCTTGAGGCCCTGGGCCATCTGCCGGGCCACCTCGACCGGATCGTTGACCACGATCTGGTAGTGGCGCTGGGCGGCTTCGCCCAGGGTGGCGCCGATGAAGGCATGCAGCTGCTCGAGGTAGGGCGCGGCGCTCTGCGGCCCGGTGAGCACCACCGGGAAGGGGATGTCCCGGTTGTCCGGGTGCATGAGGATGCCCAGCAGATAGAGGAATTCCTCCGCCGTGCCGGCGCCGCCCGGGAAGATGATGATGCCGTGGCCAACGCGGACGAAGGCCTCCAGGCGCTTCTCGATATCGGGCAGGATCACCAGTTCGTTGACGATGGGATTGGGCGCCTCGGCGGCGATGATGCCCGGCTCGGTGAGGCCCAGGTAGCGGCCGCCCTGAATGCGCTGCTTGGCGTGGGCGATGGTGGCGCCCTTCATCGGGCCCTTCATCACGCCCGGGCCGCAGCCGGTGCAGATGTCCAGGCTGCGCAGGCCGAGTTCGTGACCGACCTTCTTGGTGTACTTGTATTCCTCGGTGCTGATGGAGTGACCGCCCCAGCAGACCACCATCTTCGGCTCCATGCCGGCGCGCAGGGTGCGGGCGTTGCGCAGCAGGTGGAAGACGTAGTCGGTGATGCCCTCGGAGCTGTCCAGATCGATGCGCAGGCTGCTCTGTTCGCTCTCGGTGTAGACGATGTCGCGCAGGGCGCTGAACAGCATCTCGCGGGTGCTGGCGATCATCTCGCCGTCGACGAAGGCGTCGGCCGGGGCATTGATCAGTTCCAGGCGCACGCCGCGGTCCTGCTGGTGGATGAGTATCTCGAAGTCCTGGTAGGCCTCGAGGATGGTCTTGGCGTTGTCGCTGTGGGCGCCCGTGTTGAGGATGGCCAGGGCGCACTGGCGAAAGAGCTGGTAGAGGTTGCCCGAGCCGGCCGCGCTGAGCTGCTGGACCTCGCGCTGGGAAAGGGTCTCCAGGCTGCCCTTGGGGCTGACCTGAGCGTTGATGACCTGTCTGCTTGGAGCCATAGATGCTTCCCTATCGGTGATACGGCCGAACGGCGGCCGTAGCCGGGTGCGGACCGCCTCATGCGATCCGGCAATGTCATTGTTGGGGCCTTGGCCGCCGGAATGCAAACCGGGCGGCGTCAGGACGCCGCGGTCACGTCCAGTACCCGGATCTGTTCCGCGGTCGGATAGTGCCAGTGCACCTCGACGTCCCAGAGGCGCACGCCATAGCGGCGCTCGGGCGTGGGCGCCTGGTAGGCCGGACGCGGATCCTGGGCCAGGCACTGCTCGATCAGCTCGGCCAGGGGCTCACCCAGGCGCTGGCCATGGGCCTCGGCCTGGACGCGCGCTGCGTCCGCCCAGCCTACCGCCAGGGCCGGCGGCGGCGCCTCGGCGATGGCGTTGTGGGCGCCCGGCGGGCTGTCGGCGTAAGGCACATAGGGCTTGATGTCCAGCACCGGGGTGCCGTCGAGCAGGTCGATGCCCGAGAGCAGCAGCCGTCCCGGTTCGAGGCCGTCCAGCCGCACCACCGACTGGCCGATGCCGTTGGGTCTGTGGGTGGCGCGGGTGGCGAACACCCCCAGATAGCGATTGCCGCCCAGGCGCGGCGGCCGTACCCGCAGGCGCGGCTGGCTCTCCAGCGCCTGGTGGAAGAGAAACAGCAGCCAGACATGGCTGACGCCTTCCAGCCCTTCGACCGCCTCGGGACGGTCGAAGGGCGGCAACAGTTCCAGCACGCCACGGGCGGCCGGCGCCAGGGCGGGCTGCCGGGGAATGGCGAATTTCTCCTTGAAGCAGGAGCGGACGTGGCCGATGGGGGTGACGCTGTGCTGCATGGGCGGGGCCGTCTGACGCAGGGCTGGTCATTATGCCCTGCCCGAGACCTCGGCGGCGGCGGGCGCCTCGTCGGCGTTGCGGCGCACGCCGCGCAGATTCATCGCCGCCAGGCCCAGCTGCAGTACGATCAGGGCATAGGCTTCGGCCTGCAGGCCCCAGGCGATCCACAGGGCATTGCTGAGCAGGAACACCCAGAAACCCAGGCTGCGCCGGCCCTGGCGCTGGGAGGCCACCAGCCAGGCGGCGAGCAGGGTGATGGCCATGGCCGGCCATTGCAGCAGATCGAGCGCTTCCATGGAAAACCTTCAAAAGATTGACTAATGAAGGTGAGCCTTGGGAGGCGCCTCGAGTTCCAGACGCTTGATTCAGGACGCCGGATGGCGCGCCCGGGCGTAGGCGATGAAGCCGTCGATATCGGCGCTGCACAGGTATTCGCCGGCGGCGAGGATCTCCGCCTCGGGCCAGTCCCACCAGGCGATGTCGAGCAGCGCCTGGCAGGTGGCTTCGGGAAACCGCCACTTGATGAAGCGTGCCGGATTGCCGCCCACCACCGCATAGGGCGGCACGTCGCGGGTAACCACGGCGCCGGCGGCCACCACGGCGCCATGGCCGATGGTGACGCCGGAGAGGATCAGCGCATCGGTGCAGATCCAGCAGTCGCTGCCGATCACCACGTCGCCACGGGTGCCGCCGTAGTCCTTGATGTGGGCCAGGTCGTCGACGAAGGCGGGAAAGGGATAGGTGGTCACCCAGTCCAGCCGGTGCAGGCCGCCAAGCAGAATGCGCACCCCTTCGGCGATGGAGGTGTAGCGCCCCAGGCGCAGGGTGGCGCCTTCCTTGAGATCGAACACCCTGGGCGCGCCATAGGTGCCGGCGCCGATCTCGTAGTCGGGCAGTTCGCGGCGCAGGCGCGCCGTGCGCTGGTGCAGGCGGGGCAGGGCGGCCAGGGCCTGGCGTTCACGTTTCTTGCGCAGCTTGTCGAGAAAACCCATGGCGGTGCCCTGGCGAAAAGTATCCGGCAGGATACAGAAGCGCCCGGGCCGCGCTCAATCGCCGGGCTCGGCCCGCTCGCCCTCCATCGCTGGCAGGCCGAGCTGGTCGGCAAGATCTTGCAGGTCGCTCGCTTCCAGATCCCAGCCGCCTGCGGAGACTTCGCCACCGGCCGGGCCCTTTTCCCGTGGGCGCTGGATGAAGGCGGTGGCCAGGCCCAACTCCTTGGCCGCCTGCAGGTCGCCATTGTGGGCGGCGCAGAGCATCACCTGTTCCGGTTCCAGGTCGAGCAGGGTGCAGGCACCCAGGTAGACCTCCGCGGCCGGCTTGTAGCGCTGGAAGAGATCGGCGCCAAAGAGCATGTCCCAGGGCAGCCCGGCATGGCGGGCCATGTCCAGCAGCAGACTGACGTTGCCATTGGACAGGGCACAGACCGGATAGCCCTGGCGCAGCCGCGTGAGACCCGGCACGGCGTCGGGCCAGGGCGTCAGCTGATGCCAGAGTCTATTGATCCAGGCCACCTCGGCGGTGGTCAGGCCGACCAGGCCGTAACGGGGCAGCAATTCGTCCAGCGCCAGCCGATGCACCTCGTCGAGGGGCAGCCAGGGCAGGGTGCGGGCCTCGATCTGCGGCAGGATGGCCTCGTAGGCTTCGGCGCGCCAGGCATCGGCCAGCCGCTCCCAGTCACCCTGGACGCCATGCTTGGCCGACAGCCCCTGCAAGCCCTCGACCAGGCTGCCACGCCAGTCCACCACGGTGCCGAAGACATCGAAAAGTAGCGCCCGGACGGTCGTCGTCATGGGTAGACTCCTGCAGAAGGTTGTCTCCACCAGACGGAGCACGGGTGACGGGGGTTCCCCCGGAGTGCCCGAAGGTCACCTCTCGCCAAAGGATCCCTGCATGACACTGCGTCACCTCAGCCACTGGGTGTTCGACCTGGACGGTACCCTGACCCTGGCGGTACACGACTTCGCCGCCATTCGCCGGCATCTGGGCATCCCCGAACAGGCCGACATCCTCCATCACCTGGCCGAGCTGCCGGCCACCGAGCGCGAGGCCAAGCACGCCTGGCTGTTCGAGCACGAGCGCGAACTGGCCGTCGCTGCCCGCCCCGCACCGGGCGCGGTCGCCCTCATCCGGCGCCTGCACGAGGACGGTCGCCAGCTGGGCATCCTCACCCGCAATGCCCGCGACCTGGCGCTGCTGACCCTGGCGGCCATCGGCTTGGAAGACTGCTTCGCGCCCGCCGCGGTGCTGGGGCGCGACGAGGCGCCGCCCAAGCCCGACCCGGGTGGCCTGCTGCGGCTGGCCGAACTCTGGCAGGTGGCGCCTGACAGCCTGGTGATGATCGGCGATCACCGCTACGACCTGGAGTGCGGGCGGGCCGTGGGCTGCCGGACGCTGCAGGTCAATCAGCCGGGCGATCCCTGGCCGGCGGCGCGGGACCAGCGCTTCGAGACCTGCACCGAGATCCTGGCGGCGCTCTGACGCCAGGAAATTGCCCGTCAGGCGCAAATAGTCTGTTGTTTGCCGGGCCACTGGCTAAGATGCCGGCTTCGGATCCATTTCAGGCCAGCCCTATGAGCCTCCACGCCCCTTCCAGCGACCAGCCGTCCTCCAGCGATCTGCGTCAGTACGAGCGTCAGACGCTGGAAAGCCTTGCCACCGGGCTGCCTCTGACCAGCGTGCTGCATGCGCTGCTGCAGCGGGTGGAGGCCCTGGCCCAGGTTCGCCTGCATGCCTGCATCCTGTTGCTCAGCGAGGATGGCCGCTATCTGCAGGACGGCATCGCGCCCAGTCTGCCGGAAGCCTACAGCCGCGATCTCGGTCGGCTGGAGATCGGCCCGCTGGCGGGCTCCTGTGGCACCGCCGCCTACCGGCGCGAAGCCGTCTATGTCGAGGACATCGCCTGCGATCCGCTGTGGGCGGGCGCCCGTGACCTGGCGCTGCGCTACGGCCTGCGGGCCTGCTGGTCGATGCCGCTGCTGGCCCTGGATGGCCGGCTGCTGGGCACCTTCGCCAATTACTATCTGGAGCCACGGCGCCCCCTGGCCGCCGAGCGCGACGCCTTCCGTCTGGTCACCGAGACCGCCGCCCTGGCCATCGAGCGCCACCAGGCGGATCTGCAGCTGCGCGAAAGCGAAGACCACTATCGGCATCTGGTGGAGCTCAATCCCCAGTACACCTGGACCTGCGATCCCGACGGCGGGCGGATGGTCTTTTCGCCGCGCTGGCAGCAACTGACCGGCCAGCCGGCGCTGCACGCCGATACCTTCTGGACGCTGCTGCATCCGGACGACCGCCAGGCGACCCGGCAGGCCTGGGACGCGGCGCGCCGCGCCGGTCGGGCCTACGACCAGGAGCACCGGGTACGGGTGGCGGATGGCAGCCACTGCTGGCTGCGCACCCGCGCCTATCCGCGGCGCGATGAAGCGGGCGCCGTGATCCGCTGGTACGGCACCAGCGAAGACATCGATGACCGCCGCGAGGCCGAAGAAGCCCTGCGCCGCGAGCGCGCCACCCTGGAGATCCAGGTGCAGGCGCGGACCGCCGAACTGGAGGAGAGCAATCGCCAGCTGCGCGAGGAGATGCACAGTCGCGCCCAGGCCGAGGAGCTGCTGCGCCAGGCGCAGAAGATGGAAGCCGTGGGCCAGCTCACCGGCGGCATCGCCCACGATTTCAACAACCTGCTGGCCGGTATCCAGGCCAGCCTGGATCTCCTGCGCCGCCGCCTGGCGCCGGAGGTCCTGGCCGGGGTCGGCAGTCTGCTCGACACCGCCACCCAGTCGGTCGGACGGGGCGCCAGTCTCACCCATCGACTGCTGGCCTTTTCCCGCCGCCAGACGCTCAATCCCCAGGCGGTCGACGTCGCCCGGCTGATCGGCGACTTCCAGGAATTGCTGCTGCACAGCCTGGGACCGCAGATCCGCTGCCAGCTCGAACTGGAGGCCGGACTCTGGCCGGTCGACGTCGATCCGCACCAGCTGGAAAATGCCCTGCTGAATCTGGCCATCAACAGCCGCGATGCCATGCCGGCGGGTGGCACCCTGACCATCCGCGCGCGCAACTGGGTGCAGTCCGACGCCGATCCGGGGCTGCCGGCGGGCGACTACCTCTTGATCGAGGTCGGCGACGATGGCGTGGGCATGGCGCCGGAGGTGCTGGAGCGGGTCTTCGAACCCTTCTTCACCACCAAGCCGGTGGGCCAGGGCTCGGGGTTGGGACTGTCCATGATCTATGGCTTCATCCGCCAGTCGCGCGGCCAGGTGAGCGTGACCAGCGCGCCGGGGCAGGGCTGTCGGGTGAGTCTGCTGCTGCCGCGTCATCCGGCCCTGGCCGCCCAGGCACCCCAGCCGGTCGCCAGTGCCCCGACCGCTCGCGTCCTGCCCGGCGTCCGGGTGCTGCTGGTGGAAGACGATGCGGTCATCCGCGAATTGCTAGTGCAGGTGTTCGTCGACCTGGGCTGGGAGTATCGCGACGCCGCGGATGCCGAGTCGGCGCTGGCGGCCCTGCGCGAAGGCGAGGGCTTCGACCTGCTGATCACCGATGTCGGCCTGCCGGGGCTGAACGGCCGCTTGCTGGCCGGCGCGGCCCGTACCCTCAGGCCGCACCTGCCGATCCTCTTCATCACCGGTTATGCGGCGGGCAACGAGCCGCCCGTCCCGCTGGTAGGAGAGCGCATGGCGGTGCTGGGCAAGCCGTTCACCTTGGAAGCCTTCGTCGCCCGGGTGCAGGAGCTACTGGACGCGCCCGCCGCCCTGGCGCGCTGAAGCCTGGTCGCCGGCGCCGAACAGTGCCTGGCAGCCTGCAGGCGAGGTAAAGATGGCGTCGCCGTTGTGGCCCACGCCGGGCACCTCGACCAGCGCCTGGCGCAGCCCCGGATGGCGGCCCTGGAGATAGCGGTAGTAATTCAGCCCGCGGGCCAGGCGATAGGGGCCCTGGGCCTCGGCGGCGCAGCCCTTGTCCAGCGCCGGATGGTTGGGATTGGTGTCCTCGGCGCCCAGCAGATAGGTCAGGTCGAGTCCCGCATAGTGCTGCTCCAGGCTGGCGGCCGTGCGACCCGCGGCATAGGCCGGCAGGCCCTGCATGCCGTATTTCCAGGTATCGAAGTCCGGGCAGCTGGGCGCCGCGGCGAAGGGCACGGGCTGGCCCTGGGCATCCGGTCGACGGGCATCGAAATAGGCGTAGGACGAGGGATTGGCCACCACGTATCTCAGGCGAATGCCCTGGGCGGCGAGGGCCTGCTCGCCCTGGCCGAGCACGGCGTAGCGCTGCACCACCTGGCCACCGCCGGAATGTCCGGCGATCACCACCTCCTGCAGATTGGGCAGCAGCCGACGCTCCGCCAGGCGGGCGAGCAGGGCATCGAACACCGCGAAGCTGCTCAGCGGCTGCGGACCCAGGGCGGGCTCGCCGCCCATCCAGGCATTGCCCTGCCAGCGCAGCAGGGTGTCCGGCAGCCGATGACGCTGGATGTCCGTTTCATTGAGGAATTGCGGGGCGATCACCAGGGTGTCCGCCGTGGCGCCGGCCGCTGCCGTGGCCGTCTGGCCGGAGCGAAAATAGGTCGCGGCATTGCGCAGGCGGCCATGCACGATGACCAGGGCGCGGCGGATCTCCGGATGGGGCCGGTCCCAGTCGGTGGACAGCTGCAGCGCGGCCTGCGCCTGGCCGATTGGCATGCGGTCGCTGACGATACGGGCGACCCCCTCATGGGGCGCCGCCAGGGCGGAGCCCCAGGCCAGGGCCAGGCACAGCACAAGCAGGCGACGCATCGGGGATCTCCCGCTAGAGGTCAAAGCGCCTTAGCGGCAAAGGTGTCGCAGCTCTCCACCTTGCCACTGTCGAAGCCGGTGCGGAACCACTTGACCCGCTGCGCGGAGCTGCCGTGGGTAAAGGAATCCGGTACCACGCGGCCCTGGGACTGGCGTTGCAGGCGATCATCGCCAATGGCGTTGGCGGCGTTCAGCGCCTTCTCCAGGTCCCCCGGCTCCAGCCAGTTCAGCCGCTTCTGGGCGTCGTTGGCCCAGACCCCGGCATAGCAGTCGGCCTGCAGTTCCAGGCGTACCGACAACCCGGTGGCACCCTCGGTGGGAATGCCACGGCGGCGCGCCGCTTCCATCTTGCTGGTGGTGCCGCTGAGGTTCTGCACATGGTGGCCGACCTCGTGGGCGATCACATAGGCACGGGCGAAGTCGCCGTCGGCGCCGAAACGCTGCTGCAGTTCCTGGAAGAAGGTCAGGTCCAGGTAGACCTTGCTGTCCACCGGGCAATAGAAGGGACCGCTGGCCGCGGTGGCGCCGCCGCAACCGGATTGCACCTGGCCGTTGAACAGCACCAGCTTGGGCGGCTGATACTGCTCGCCATGGGCCTGGAAGATGCGCGTCCAGGTGTTTTCGGTCTCGCCCAGCACCACGCGGACGAAGTCCACCTGGCGATTGTCGGCCGGGGCGGTGGTCTCCTGCTGGCTCGGCGCGCTCTGGCCGCTGAGGCTGATCAGGTTGCCGAGGATCTGCGTCGGACTCTGGCCGCTGAGCAGGCCGAACACCACCACCAGGGCCACGCCACCCAGGCCGAGGCCGCCGCCGATCTTCATGCCGCGTCCACCGCTGGCCTGTTGCACGTTGTCGCTACGTTGTCCCTTGTCCCACTGCATGGCGGCCGCCTCGTCATTGTCGTCATCGCTAGGACCGCGGGGCGCGCCAAAAATGCGTTACCGGAAATGACAACGCCCGCGACGGGCGCGGGCGTTGTTGGCGGAGCGGAGCGCGGGATCAGGCCGCGGTCTGGCCCTGCTTGAGGCTCTGCATGTCGATCACGAAGCGGTACTTCACATCGCTCTTGAGCATGCGCTCATAGGCGTCGTTGATGTCCTGGATGGCGATCTGCTCGATGTCCGAGACGATGTTGTGCTTGGCGCAGAAGTCCAGCATCTCCTGCGTCTCGCGGATGCCACCGATGAGCGAACCGGCCAGCTGGCGGCGCTTCATCACCAGGTTGAACACGCTGGGCGCCGGGTGCGGCTCGGCGGGTACGCCGACCAGGGTCATGGTGCCGTCCCACTTCAGCAGGGTGAGGAAGGCGTCCAGGTTGTGCGGCGCGGCCACGGTGTTGAGGATGAAGTCGAAGCTGTTCGCGTGCGCGGCCATCTCGTCTTCGTTCTTCGACACCACCACCTCGTCGGCGCCCAGGCGCAGGGCATCGTCCTTCTTGCCTGCGCTGGTGGTGAAGAGCACCACGTGGGCACCCATGGCATGGGCGATCTTGACGCCCATGTGGCCGAGGCCACCCAGGCCGACGATGCCGACCTTCTTGCCCGGGCCGACCTTCCAGTGGGCCAGCGGCGAGTAGGTGGTGATGCCGGCGCACAGCAGCGGCGCCACGGCGGCCAGGTTCTCGGTGTGGCTCACCTTGAGCACGAACTTCTCGTTGACCACGATGTGGTCGGAGTAGCCGCCCTGGGTGTTCTCGCTGCCACCGTAGAGGTTGCCGTTGTAGGTGCCGGTGAAGCCGTTCTCGCAGTAGGACTCTTCACCGGCGTCACAGGGGGCGCAGTGCTGGCAGCTGTCGACCATGCAGCCGACGCCGACGGTGTCGCCGACCTTGAAGTTCTTCACGTGGGCACCGACCGCGGTCACCTTGCCGACGATCTCGTGACCGGGCACGGACGGGTACAGGGTGTTGTTCCACTCGTTGCGGGCAGTGTGCAGGTCGGAATGGCAGACGCCGCAGAAGAGGATGTCGATCTGCACGTCGTGGGCGCCGGGTTCGCGCCGCTCGAAGGAGAAGGGCGCCAGGGGCTGGTCGGCGGACTGGGCAGCGTAGCCTTGGGCTTGGCTCATGAGATACCTCATCTAGGTGGTGGAACTGAGTGGTGGAGCAGGGCGGCCAGGTTGGCCTGGCCCGGTGACAAACCGTCGATCCTGCTGAGCCAGAGCCGACGGCACCAATCGATCGTCTCGATAATCGTCATGCCGCCCATCGATGGAACTCAGGGGCGAGCGGGTGTACGAGGGTTTACGACCGGGGGGCCTGAGCGGATGTTCCCGTCCGTGGCGCGGCAGTCGGGGCCACTGGTCGAGCGGTCGTGGCTAGCGCGAAAGCTTCGGCGCCACCGTGGGCAGCAGGCGACTGGCCAGGTGCTCCAGCAGCAGCCGGACCCGCGGCAGACTCTCGCGACTGCGCGGCCACACCAGGTTGATCGGCGAGCCCTCGACGCCGTGCTCGGGCAGCACGTCCACCAGGGCACCGCTGGCCAGGTGCGTGGCGATCAGCCAGGTCGGCAACTGGGCGATGCCATGCCCGGCCAGGGCGGCCAGCACCTCGCCTTCGCCATCACCCACCACCAGGCGCGGCTGGAAGATCCAGCGTTCGCTGTCGCCCGGCTGTTCGCCGCGCAGCTGCCAGGGGCTGATCAGGCCATCGGCCTGGCGAAAGCCGATGCACTGGTGATCGACCAGCTCGGCCGGGGTCCGGGGGCGGCCATGCTGGGCGAGATAGGCCGGGGCGGCGCAAAAGACCTGGCGCTGGGTGCCGAGGAAGCGATGCCCCAGGCTGGCCGGCCAGGCGTCGGAGCCGCCGATGCGCACCAGGATGTCGATGCCCTCGTGGACCGGATCGACGAAGCGATCCGACAGCGACAGGTCCGGTTGCAACAGCGGATAGCGGTGCAGCAGCTCCAGGATCAGCGGCAGCACATGCAGCCGGCCATAGGAGGCGGGCAGGTCGATGCGTACCCGACCGTGGGGCTCGCCGTCCTGGGCAGCCAGGCCCACTTCGGCCTGTTCCAGCTCGGCCAGCACCCCGGTGCAGGTGCGATAGAAGCGGGTGCCGGCTTCGGTCAGGCTCAGCCGGCGGGTGGTGCGCTGGAACAGCCGCACGCCCAGCCGGCTTTCCAGCCGGGCCACGCTCTTGCCGACGGCCGAACCGGTGAGATTGAGGCGCTCGCCTGCCGCGGTGAAGCTGCCGAGATCGGCCACGGTGACGAAGACGTCGAGGCCCTTGAGGCGTTCGGAGGAATACAAGGCAGGCTCCCGATTGCGGAATCTGATTCCGATTAAAAAGGAATTTATACCCAGGATACGCCGTTAATTCTCCAATAGGCTGGAATCAACCCTGAGACAAGGCACTCCCTTATCTACAGCGCCTGCGTCCACTGCAGGCCGTCTCCCATCCCTATCTGGAGGTTTCATGCGCAAGGGCACCGCTCTCATCGTCGGCGTGACCGGCATTTCCGGCTACAACCTGGCCAACACCCTGGTCGCCTCGGGCTGGACCGTCTACGGTCTGGCGCGCAAGCCGGTGGCGCAGGAAGGCGTCATCCCGGTCGCCGCCGACCTGCTCGACGCCGAGTCCACCCGCCAGGCGCTGGCCGGTCTGCCGATCAGCCATGTGTTCTTCTGCACCTGGACCCGTCGCGCCACCGAGAAGGAAAACGTCGAGGCCAATGGCGCCATGATGGACAACCTCTGCCAGGCTCTGGACGGTGCACCGCTCGAGCACCTGGCACTGGTGACCGGCACCAAGCACTACCTGGGTTCCTTCGAGGAATACGGCAGCGGCAAGGCCGAGACGCCCTTCCGCGAAAGCGAGCCGCGCCAGGCCGGCGCCAACTTCTACTACACCCTGGAAGACATCCTCTTCGCTGCCGCCGAGCGGCATGGCTTCGGCTGGAGCGTGCACCGCTCCCACAGTATGATCGGCCAGGCCAAGGGTACCAACGCCATGAACATGGGCCTGACCCTGGCGGTCTACGCCTCCCTGTGCAAGGCCACCGGCCAGCCCTTCGTCTTCCCCGGTTCCCGTACCCAGTGGGATGGCATCACCGACGTCACCGACGCCGGCCTGCTCGCCGAGCAACTGGAATGGGCCGCCCTGGCGCCGGCCGCGCGCAACCAGGCGTTCAACACGGTCAACGGCGACGTCTTCCGCTGGCGCTGGCTGTGGGGCGAGATCGCCGCCTTCTTCGACCTGGAGCCGGCGCCCTATCCCGAGCAGCCCATGCCGCTGGAAGCGCGGATGAAGGACGTGGCCCCGGCGCAGTGGCGCAAGCTCGCCGAGAAGCACGACCTGGTGGAAGCCGACGTCGACAAGCTGGCCTCCTGGTGGCACAGCGACGCCGACCTGGGCCGCGAGATCGAGTGCCTCAACGACATGACCAAGAGCCGCGACCTGGGCTTCTTCGGCTATCGCGACACCCGGGCGAGCTTTCTCGACCTCTTCACCCGGCTGCGGGCCCAGCGCCTGATTCCCTGAGCCGCTCTGGACCGCCGGTCCCCGTGAACGGGGGCGGCTGGCGGTTTTCAGAGGTTGCACGCGGGGCGCAGAATGCGAACTCTTCTCGCAGGATGCGCCCCCATGCTCGACTCTCTCTTTGCCCTCGTTCCCGCCTTCAGCCCGCTGGACTGGCTTTTCATCGAAGCCATCGTGGTCCTGGCCTATCTGATCTTTGGCGTCGCCGGCTTCGGCAGCGCCCTGATCGCCGGTCCCTTGCTCACCAGCTGGATGCCGCTGTCACGCATCGTGCCCCTGCTGGTGATGCTGGATTTCCTCGCCTCCTTCCACAATTGGCTGCCGGATCGCCGCGCCATCGCCGGACGTGAACTCAGGCGCCTGCTGCCCATGCTGCTACTGGGCGCGGCCCTGGGCACCTACTTGCTGATGCGCACCGATGCCCGGTTGCTGATGCTCTGGCTGGGGCTCTTCGTGGTGGCCTATTCCACCTACAGCCTGCTCAGTCCCAAGGGCTTTCGCCAATTGGCGCCGGCCTGGTCGATCCCGGCGGGTGGGGTAGGGGGCCTGTGCGGCGCCCTGTTCGGCAGTGGCGGCTTCCTCTATGCGCTCTATCTCAACGGCCGCCTGGAAGACAAGAACGCCATCCGCGGCACCCAGAGTTTTCTCATCGGCTGCAGCGCCTCCATCCGCATCGTCCTGCTGCTGATCGCCGGCGCCTACAGCGATGGCAGCCTGCTGCTCCTGGCAGTCTGCCTGCTGCCCGCCATGCTGCTCGGCGGCTGGATCGGCCGCCACCTGCAACGCCGCCTGTCACGCGAACGCTTCACCCGCCTGGTGACCTGGTTGGTGCTGGTGTCGGGCGTGACGCTGATCGGGCGGTATTTGGCGGGGTAACCAACGAGCCTACGGTGGTCCGCTATCGAGTTTGGCGTTGTGATGATCGCGGCCATGCCGGTACGCCGTAGCGACCGCTCCTACAGTGACCGGTGACTCCGTAGGAGCGGCCCATGGCCGCGATGCTCTCAGACGCCGTAGCCTGGGGTGGAAAACCGCGTAGCGTTTTCCACGCGACGCTGCCACCTCGGGAACTCCCAAGCCGATCCACCTCTCCGCTCTACAACACCCGTGGCGGAGATCCCCCATGCTCACCTCCATCCAGGCCGGCGTCCTAGACGTCGCCTACCAGGTCCAGGGCCCGGACGCCGGCCATCCGGTCCTGCTGCTGCATGGCTTTCCCTATGACATCCACGCCTACGCCGAGGTGGCCGATGAACTGGCCGCCGCTGGCTGCCGCGTCCATGTGCCCTTTCTGCGCGGCTATGGCGCGACCCGCTACCTGAGCGCCGACACCCCGCGCTCCGGCCAGCAGGCCGCCCTGGCCCATGACGTCCTGGCGCTGCTCGACGCCCTGGGCCTGGAGCGGGCGACCCTGGCCGGTTACGACTGGGGTGGTCGCGCCGCCGGTATCGTCGCCGCCCTCTGGCCGGAGCGGGTGGCGGGGCTGGTGCTGGGCGACGGCTATCCGATCCAGGACATCGCCGCCGCCGCCACCCAACCGGCCGAACCGGCGGCGGAGCTGCGCTATTGGTACCAGTACTACTTCCATGGCGAGCGAGGTCGCGCCGGACTGGCGAAACATCGCCGCGAATTCTGTCGACTGCTCTGGTCGCTGTGGTCACCCAGCTGGCGCTTCAGCGACGCCACCTACGCGCTTACCGCCGCGGCCTTCGACAACCCCGATTTCGTCGATACCGTGATCCACTCCTATCGCCACCGCTACGGTCTGGCCCCGGACGATCCGGCCTATGCCGAGATCGAGCGCCGGCTCGCCGCTCAGCCACCCATCCGCGTGCCCACCACGGTATTGGCCGGTGCCGACGATGGGGTCACTGCGGTGCAGGATGAAGCCGGGGTAGCGCAGCACTTCAGCGGATCCTTCCGCTACGAGGTGCTGCCCGGCTGCGGCCACAACATCCCCCAGGAAGCCCCCCGCCGCCTTCGCCGCCGCGGTAAGGGAGCGCTTGCCGTAGGTTGGGTTGAGACAGCTTCATCGTCGAAGTCCAACAGCGTTCAAGCCTGGACAATGTCGGGCTTCGCCGCGCTCAACCCAACCTACGAGGAGTGCGCCGCTTTTCCCCCTCTCCCTCTGGGAGAGGGCTGGGGTGAGGGTGCAGGATGTCGGGCTTCGCTGCGCTCAACCCAACCTACGAGGCGTGCGCCGCTTTTCCCCCTCTCCCTCTGGGAGAGGGCTGGGGTGAGGGTGCAGTTGTCGGATTTCGCTGCGCCCAACAGAGCGCTGCGTAGGGTGGATAACGGCGCAGCCTTATCCACGCGATCCACGCGATCCACGCGCCCCCAAGCCTACCGCCCCAGCACCTCCGGATTGGCCAGGCCGGTCGGTTCGCCGCTGAAGAAGCCCACCAGGTTGGCGAAGGCCTCGCCGAAATAGAGCTCGTAGCTGTGCTTTTCCACGTAGCCCAGGTGCGGGGTGCAGAGCACCTGGGGGTGGGCGAGCAGGGGATCGTCCGGCGCCACCGGTTCCTGCTCGAAGACGTCCAGCGCCGCCTGGCCGGGATGGCCCAGCTCCAGCGCCGTGAGCAGGGCGCCGGGCTCGATCAGGCCGGCGCGGGCGGTGTTGACCAGCAGGGCGCTCTTCTTCATCCGCGCCAGGTCCTCGGCGCGCACGCAGCCGCGGCTGCGCTCGCTGTATCTCAGATGCAGGCTGATGACATCGGCCTCGGCAAAAAAGGCCTCCTGGCTGGGCGCCGCGCGATGGCCGTCGGCTTCGGCGCGGGCGCGCGAGGCCTCGCTGCCCCAGACCAGCACCGGCATGCCGAAGGCCTGGCCGTAGCGCGCCAGGCGCTGGCCGATCTTGCCATAGCCCCAGATGCCGAGGATCTGCCCGTCCAGTCGTTCGCCCAGATTGACCTGCCAGCGCCCGGCATAGAGGGCGTCGATGGCCGGCTTGAGCTTGCGGCGGGCCATGAGGATCAGCGTCCAGGTCAACTCGGCGGTGGAGACCGGCGAGCCACTGCCTTCGCACACCGCCACGCCCTGGCGGGTGCAGGCGGCCACGTCGAGGTGGGCGGTGGCCTTGCCGGTCTGGCTGATCAGCTTGAGTCGCGGCAGGTGCGCCAGCAGCTCGGCGTCGATGCGGGTGCGCTCGCGGGTCAGCACCAGGGCATCGGCGTCACGGAAGCGTTCCACCAGCACCCTGGGATCGCGTTCGGCATCGTGATAGAGCGTCACCTGATGCCCGGCGCGCTGGAGCAGGGGATAGCAATCCAGGGTTTCGACGACGTGCTGGTAGTCGTCCGGGATGACGATATGCATGGCGAGCTCCGTTGTTGTTCTGGATCGCCAGTGGAGCACCTGCGGGGTCGTCCGACAAGATGGGGCGCAACGGTGGACGAGGCGGCGCCGTCGTCCACCCTGGCGGTAGCCTGGAAAACCGCGCAGCGTTTTCCGGGACGAGCCCTAGTAGGGAATCACCAGCGGCGTACCCGCCAGGGGATTCTCGATCACCGCGCACTTGAGGCCGTACAGCGCCTCGATCAGCTCGGGGGTGACGATCTCCGCCGGCGGGCCCTCGGCGAGGATGCGGCCGGCGCGCAGGGCGATGATGTGGTCGGCGTAGCGACAGGCCTGGTTGAGATCGTGCAGCACCGCCACCAGGGTGCGGCCGCCTTCGCGGTTGAGGCGGCAGAGCAACTCCATCAGCTCCACCTGGTGGGCGATGTCGAGAAAGGTGGTGGGCTCGTCGAGCAGCAGCAGCGGGGTCTCCTGGGCCAGTGCCAGGGCGATCCAGACGCGCTGGCGCTGGCCGCCGGACAGGCTGTCCACCGCCCGCTCGGCCAGCTCCAGGGTATTGGTGGCTTCCAGGGCGTGCTGCACCGCGCGCTCGTCGGCATCGGTCCAGCCGGCGAAGGCCTGGCGATGGGGATGGCGCCCGCGCGCCACCAGGTCGCTGACCAGGATGTCGTCCGGCGCCACCGCGCTCTGCGGTAGGAGGCCGATGCGACGGGCCACCTCGCGGGTCGGCAGGTCCTGGATCAGCCGGCCGTCCAGGCGCACCTCGCCGGCACTGGGACGGATCAGCCGCGCCAGGCTGCGCAGCAGGGTCGACTTGCCACAGCCATTGGGGCCGATGATCACGGTGAAGCGGCCATCGGGCAGCCGCACCTCGAGGTCGGCGCAGATCGGCTGGCCGCCGTAGCCGACGGTGAGACCGTGGGCGGCGAGGCGACTGGAAGGGGCGTCTTGGCTCATGAGGTCCGCCGCCATTCGCGGCTCAGCAAAAAGATCAGATAGAGGCCACCCAGGGCGCCGGTCAGCAAGCCGACCGGAATCTGGAAGGGCGCCAGCAGCCGCTGGGCCAGCAGGTCGGCCAGGGCAGTGAGGCAGGCGCCGAGCAGGGCGGGGGCGAGGATGCCGAGATCGGCGCTGCGGGTCAGGCGCCGGGCCAGCTGGGGCGCGGCCAGGGCAACGAAGCCGATGGGACCGGCGGTGGCGATGGCCAGGGCGGCCAGGGCCACGGCGACCGCCAGCAGCAGATTCTGGCTGGGCAGCACGGCCAGGCCCAGGGCCCGGGCCAGGTCGTCGCCCAGCTCCAGCAGGCGCAACCGCCGCGCCAGCCAGGCGGCCAGCGGCAGGAGCAGCAGGCAGCCGGCGAGCAGGGTCAGGGTGCGACTCCAAGTCAGCATGTCCAGGCTGCCGAACAGCCAGAGCCGGGCCTCCTGGGCTTCGTCCAGCTCGGCGCGGGTCAGCAGGTATTCGTTGAGCGAGGCGAGCAGGGCGCTGACGGCGATGCCCAGCAGGATCATCCGCTCGCCGCGGATCCCCGCCAGGGCCGCGAGGCCCGCTACCAGTACCGCGGCCAGCAGGCCGCCGCCGAGGGCGCCCAGCATCAGCGCCGCGCCGCCCAGTTGCAGCCAGAGCAGGGTGATCAGGGCGCCACTGGCCGAGCCGACGGTGAAGCCCACCAGGTCCGGACTGGCCAGGGGGTTGCGCGCCAGGCGCTGGAAGATGGCGCCGCTGGCGCCCAGGGCGGCGCCGACGCCAAAGGCCGCCAGCAGCCGCGGCAGGCGCAGATCCAGCAGGATCAGACTGGCCAGGGCATCGCCCCGGCCGAGCAGGGTGACCGCCACCCGGTGCGGCGCCGGGGCGAAGGCGCCACCGGTGAGGGTCAGGGCGCAGATGCCGATGGCCGCCAGCAGGAGCAGCAACAGGCAGGCCTTGAAGCGCGCCGAGCGGCGGGGGGCGAAGCGATGACGACTCAAGGGCGCACCCGCCGGGCGGAACGGATGATCAGCGCGAGCAGCACCGGGGTACCGAGCAGGGCGCAGACGATCCCGGCTTCCAGCTCGCCCGGCAGGGCCACGCGGCGGCCCAGGGTATCGGCCAGCAACAGCAGATTGGCACCGGCCAGTGGCGCCAGGGCCAGAATCCAGCGCCAGTCGGCGCCCACCAGCAGGCGCAGGGCATGGGGCACCACCAGGCCGAGAAAGCCGATGGGGCCGGCCACCGCGGTGGCAGCGCCGCACAGCAGCACGATGGCGACGAAGGCCAGCAGCCGCAGTTGCCCGGGGCGGGCGCCCAGGGCGCGACCCAGGTCGTCGCCCAGCGCCAGGGCATTGAGACGGCTGCCCAGGGGCAGACCCAGCGCCAGGCCGATCAGCAGCAACGGCAGGATGCCGAGGGCGCCGCCCGGGGTCTGGCCGCTCAGGGCGCCCACCGCCCAGAAGCGGTAGCTGTCGAATACCGCGCTGTCGAACAGGGTGATGATGCCGGTGCAGGCGTTGAGGCTGGCGCTGAGGGCGATGCCGGCCAGGATCAACCGTATCGGCTGACCGCGGGCCGGGGCACTGCCACCGAGCAGATAGACCAGGCCGGCGGCCAGGGCCGCCCCCAGCAGGGCACAGGCCAGGCGCGTCGGGGCGTCGTCCAGCCCCACCAGCGACAACCCGGCCACCACGGCGAAGGCCGCCCCGGCATTGATCCCCAGCAATCCGGGATCGGCCAGCGGATTGCGCGTCAGCGCCTGCATCAGTGCACCGGCCAGGCCCAGGGCCGCGCCCACCAGCAGCCCGAGCAGGGTGCGCGGCAGGCGCAGCTGCCAGAGCACCACGGCGTCGGTCGAGTCATCGGGCGCGACGAGCAGGTGCAGGATCTGCGCCGCCGACAGCGACCGCGCCCCTATGCCCAGACTCGCCACCACCGCCAGCGCCAGGACGATCAGCAGCAGGACCAGCACCAGGCCACCGCGGGCCGCGGATGCTCGTTGCGCCAGAGGCGCGGGGCGGACCGGCGCGGTCATGTCACCCCCAGGGCGCCGGCGACCGTGCTGAGCACCTGGCGCGCGGCGAGGGGGCCGGCGTTGAGATAGAAGGCGTCGGTGTCCACGCGGATGGCTCTGGACTGGCTCACCGCAGTGAGTCGAGGCCACAGCGGCTGTCGCGCCAGGCTGGCCAGGGCGGTGCCCTGCTCGGCATAGAACAGCCAGTCGGCGTCGGCCAGGTCCAGCAACTCGGCGCTGACATCCCGCGAGGTGCCCTTGAAGCGCTGCGCCGCCGGACGGGTCACGCCCATGGCTTGCAGCAGGCCGCCGGCAAAGGAATCCGCGCCCATCAGGCGCAGTCGCGCGCCGCTGGAAAACAGCAGGGAGGCGGAGGGCGGCTGGGCGCCGAAGCGCTGCGCCAGGCCGGCCAGCTCAAGATTCAGGTCCGCCAGCAGTCGCTCGGCCTGCTGGCGGCGGCCCAGGGCATCGGCCAGCAGCAGGAAATCCGGTCGCCAGTTGCCGCCGGTGCCGCGCGCCACCACCGTGGGGGCGATGCGCGAGAACAGCTCCAGCCCGCCGGCCTTGAGCACGGTGCGATTGAGCACGATCAGATCCGGCGCGAGGCGCGCCAGGGCTTCCAGATCCGGTGCCTGACGACTGCCCAGATCGACCATGGCCTCCAGCTCAGACGCGCGATTGGCGAGGGCAGTGCGCAAATAGCCGGGCGCCAGTTCGCGATTGTCCACCCGGGTGGTGCCCGCCGGGATCACGCCCAGACTCAGGGCGGCGTCCAGCTGGCCGGTGGAGATCACGGCCACCCGCTGGGGCTGGCGCGGGATCAGGGTGCTGCCCACCACATGCTCCACCTGCCGCGGGAACTCGCCATCGACGACCGCTGCACGCGCGAACACCCGACCGGACAGGCCGGCGAGCAGGACGGTACCGGTGGCGAAGTGCAGAAGGGTGCGGCGATCGAGCATGAGGGGGACTGGCCGAAGACGGAAAGAGGCCCGCCAGGCGGGCCGAGGCCCCGTGGCGGGGCGGCTAGGATAGAGCATCAGCACCTGGCTGACATCCGCTGTCCATTGCCTCTTTCCGGCTCAGGGCGATTTTCTTCGCCCGCTCTCGGCGGTGCTGTCGCCTCCATTGTTCCGAGCCGCCAGATCGCGCGAAAGCCACGGGACCCCAACGCCTGGGCAGGCAGGGATCCCGCGGCCGGGTGCCGGGCCCTAGCTGCCTATGCCGCGCGGACCGGCGGACACCGTACCGGCCACGTCCTGCAGATCCTGGATGCCCACCAGTTGGATCAGCGAATCGGCGGCGTCGATCTGACCGGTATCGCCCACGTTATGCAGAACGTAGGTGTCCGAGCCATAGTGAAAGACCGCGGCACGCTCGTTGTAGGCCATGGATTGCGCCACCTGTTGCAGTGCGCCGTACAGGCTGGTGGCGCCCTTCAGAGCCGCATCCTCCACCGTGGTGACCGCCTCGGGTTTCTGGATCGAAAAACCGAAGATGAGCTGGTCTTCACTGGCCTGGTAGTCGGTAATCGTTACGTGGTTGGCCGCCAGAGAGCGATTGGCGGCGGCGCTGCTGCTGCCATCGAAGTTGGCCAACGTGCCGTTGCCCAGGGTGTCGACGATGAGGTAGTCCCGGCCTTCACCCAGGGTGATGGTAGCGCCGTGACCGTAGTTGCCCCTTACGGTGGCATTGTGCGCCGCGACGCCCTTTTCGATGGACAGGTCGATGGAGTCTCCACCCGCACCGGCGTTGATGACCATATCGGCCTGCTGGATGTAGGCCGAGATATCGTCCCCACCTGCACTCGTGTCTATCGTCAACGGCTTCACCCTGGAATTGCCGAGCGCGGCGACGCTGTCCAACTCCGCTGCGGCGATGGTGCTGACATAGAGAAAATCGCCCGCGCTACCGGTCGTTACCGTCTTGAGAAAGGCGCTCTCGCTACGCACGTCGGGGCCATCGGTTCTGTAGGCATTGGTCAGGTCGATGAACAGGCCGACGGTGGACTGGGAGCCGTCGAACGTCTGCAGCCCGTCGAAGTTGCTCAGGTCGACGTGAGACCACAGGTTGAGGTCATTGGTGGGCACATCGGTGAGGCTGACGGTCAGCTTGGCAATGCTGGAATCCAGCGAGGTGTCTCCCGGTGTGGTGCCGCGGGTATGGCCATCCAGGAGCGTTCGTTGCTCTTCGTAGTGACCGATGAGGCTCACTTCATTCAACGTCGAGCCTGCCGTGTAGTGCGGGCCGTTGGCGTCGAAGGTCTTGGCGAAACCGACCTTGGCCGCGGCAGCATTGATGTCGAGGGTAAGGCGCGGCTGGTTCTGGAAAGCGTAGTAGCTGACGCCGTCGAAGATACCGGCCGGCGTGGCGGGTACGGCGGCCTGGGCTGCCCTGGCAAAGGCGGCGGATGGATTGGAGAGGGTCTGGTCAGCGTCTAGCGGATGTTGCTTGGCAGTCATGGCGTTCATCCTTGGTGAAAGTCAGGTTGAGCGCTCGCTGAACTTGCTCAGAAGAGCAAACGACTTGAACAAACGAACGTGGGCTGGACAGTGCCTGCCTTTCCACGCTCCGTCAGTGAACCATGCCTCATTCGTTGGCGCTGAAGGACGGTGCCGGAAGAGGGGATCGCACCTTTCAGCCCTCGGCCGGTTTTCGCACGCTGAGGGCTAAGAGGTACGCGTATCCTTTAGATCAAAAGCTCACGCTGGCACTCAACCGCGCCGTCCGCGGCTCACCTACTGCCACCTGCAGCGGGCTGTTGGCGCTCGATGGGTAGTACTGCTTGTCGAACAGGTTGTCGACGTTGAGCTGCAGGCGGGTCTGGTAGCCGGTCACCGGAAGGTCCCAGCGCAGGAAGGCGTCGGCCACGGTGTAGCTGCTCATGTAGAAGCTGTTGGCCGCATCGCCGGCCCGCTCGCCGACGTAGCGCGCGCCACCGCCCAGACGCCAGTTGCCCAGGTTCGAAGGCACTTGCAGGTGATGGGTCAGGTACAGGCTTCCCATGTGCTCAGGTGCCTGGGTCAGGCGATTACCCTCATTGATGGGATCATCCAGCACCTTGGTCTTGTTGTAGGCATAGGTGGCGATCATGTCCCAGCGCTCGGCCAGGCGACCGGTGAGATCCACTTCCACGCCACGCGAGCCGACCTTGCCGGCGGCTTCGCCGATGCTTACGCCATTCACGCTACTGGTGGTGACGACATTCTTCTTCTCGATGTCGTAGAGCGCGACGTTCAGATTCAGCCCCGGCGTCAGGTCGTACTTGGCGCCGACCTCGAAGCTGCGGCCTTCTTCGGGCTCGAAGGTAGTACCACGGTCGTCCACCGTGGTGTTGGGGACGAAGGAGCGGCTGTAGTTACCGTACAGCGACAGGTCCTCGGTCGCCTTGAACACCAGTCCGGCCAGTGGCACCACGGCATGATCGCGCTTGTCCAGGTTGACCACATGGGTGTTGCCCAGGCCCTGAGCGGCGTACTGGTCGAATTGCTGATAGCGCCCGCCGAGCACCAGGATCCAGCGATCGTTCAGGTGCCAGTTGTCCTTGAAGTAGAGGGACGTCGAATCCAGGTCGCTATCCTGATCGCTCTGGGCAGCGCTGAGCAGGCTGGGCGCCGCCAGGTTGCCGTATACCGGCGCGAAGATATTGATGTTGCGGCGCGAGGCCGTGTTGTTGCGGTAGGTCTTGCCGCGGTACTGACTGTTCTCTTCGTGGTCGATGCCCATCAGCAGCTCATGACGCTGGCCAAACAGCTCCTGACTGCCGATGAAATCCCAGCTGGTGTACTGGGTTTCATAGTCGTAGTCGGCGCCATTGGCAGTCCGCAGCAGGTTACCGTTGGCGGCCAGGGAGATCGGCTGGGCGAAGTCCAGGCTGTAGCGATCGTTGTTCCAGGCATAGATCAGCCGGGTCTTCCAGTCGTCGCTGAGCTGATATTCGAAACGGGCACTGGCGGTTTCGGTGATGCCGTCGCCCTTGGCCCACTTCTCGTCCAGTCGCTTGTTGTAGTCGACACTGGCTGGGTGGCCGTTGACGAACACGGTGCCGCGATCCACCGGGCCGCTGTAGTCGTTGTAGGAATAGGCCAGCGTAAGGCTGGCGCGCTCGCCGGTCCAGGACAGCGACGGCGCCACCAGGGTGTGCTGGCTGACGCCATAGTTGCGCCAATAGTCCTCGCTCTGGCGTTCGGTGATCAGCCGGTAGGCCAGGCCGGTATCGCCAATCGGGCCGGTGGTGTCCAGCCCCAGATTACCGCCGCCTTCGCTGTAGGCCGAACCACTCAGCCGGGTGCGTTGTTGATATTGCGGCTGCTTGCTGACCACATTGATCAGGCCGCCGGGCTCCAAGGCGCCATAGAGAAGAGAGGCGGGGCCCTTCAGGACTTCCACGCGCTCGGCGGTGGCATCGAAGTTGTGCGACAGGCTTGAGCGGACGCCATCGCGCAGGATGGAGCCATCGGCGTTGGTGCCGAAGCCGCGCTTGACGAAGCTGTCCTTGGTACCTGCGAGGGTATTGCTCTGGGTCACGCCGCTGATGAACTTCATGGCGTCATCCAGGCTGCGCACCTCGAAATCGCCAATGGTCTCGGGCGTCACCACCTGCACCGACTGCGCCTCTTCCTTGATCGGCACATCGCTCTTGCTCGCGGTCGAGGCCCGGGTCGCGCGATAGCCCTGGTCGGCCTCGGTAGCCGGGGCGGAAATGTCCATGGGGGCGAGGCTGGCGTTTTCCGCGGCCAGCAGGCCCGAACTGGTCGCCAGGGCCAGGGTGCTGAAGGCGAAAGGCGCGAAACGGCGAAGGGCTCTGGGCGGCGTGTTCAAGGGCGTTCTCAAGAGGGGCGGGGAAAGTGGCGGCGATTCTATGTTGATAGTCATTCTCACGTAAATCGAATCCTCTTACCGTTGGTGTCCAGGTCCGTTGCCGCCCATCCCCAAGCGCAGGTATAATGTCGCGCTCCTAAATTTTCCCGCCCGGGAGCGCCCGCCATGCTGCGCATCAGCCAAGAAGCCCTGACGTTCGACGACGTTCTCCTCATCCCCGGCTATTCGGATGTCCTGCCGAAAGACGTCAGTCTCAAGACCCGCCTGACCCGTGGCATCGAGCTGAACATTCCCCTGGTGTCCGCCGCCATGGACACCGTGACCGAGTCCCGTCTGGCCATCGCCATGGCCCAGGAAGGCGGCATCGGCATCATCCACAAGAACATGACCGTCGAGCAGCAGGCCGCGGAAGTCCGCAAGGTCAAGCGCTTCGAGGCCGGCGTGGTGAAGGACCCCATCACCATCGACGCCGACGCCAGCGTGCGCGACCTGTTCGACCTGACCCGCCTGCACAACATCTCCGGTGTTCCTGTGCTGTCCGGTCGTGACCTGGTCGGTATCGTCACCTCCCGCGACGTGCGCTTCGAGACCCGTCTCGACGTGCCGGTGCGCGAAGTCATGACCCCCAAGGATCGCCTGGTCACCGTGCGCGAAGGCGCCGACAAGCAGGAAGTCCGCGAGCTGCTGCACAAGCACCGCATCGAGAAGGTGTTGATCGTCGACGAAGCCTTCGCCCTCAAGGGCATGATGACCGTCAAGGACATCGAAAAGGCCAAGGCCTACCCCAACGCCAGCAAGGACGACGCCGGTAGCCTGCGCGTCGGCGCAGCCGTCGGTACCGGTGCCGAGACCCCCGAGCGCGTGGCCGCCCTGGTCGCCGCCGGCGTCGACGTCATCGTGGTCGACACCGCCCACGGTCACTCCAAGGGCGTGATCGAGCGCGTGCGCTGGGTCAAGGAGACCTATCCGCAGGTCCAGGTCATCGGCGGCAACATCGCCACCGCCGAAGCCGCCAAGGCCCTGGCTGACGCCGGCGCCGACGCGGTCAAGGTCGGTATCGGCCCGGGCTCCATCTGCACCACCCGCATCGTCGCCGGTGTCGGCGTGCCGCAGATCTCCGCCATCGCCAACGTCGCCGCCGCCCTCGAAGGCACCGGCGTCCCGCTGATCGCCGACGGCGGCATCCGCTTCTCCGGTGACCTGTCCAAGGCCATCGTCGCCGGTGGCTACTGCGTGATGATGGGCTCCATGTTCGCCGGTACCGAAGAGGCCCCGGGCGAGGTCGAGCTGTTCCAGGGCCGCTCCTACAAGTCCTATCGCGGCATGGGCTCCCTGGGCGCCATGTCCCAGACCCAGGGCTCCAGCGACCGCTACTTCCAGGATTCCGCCTCCGGCGCCGAGAAGCTGGTCCCCGAAGGCATCGAAGGCCGCGTCCCCTACAAGGGCCCGCTGGCGGCGATCATCCACCAGCTGATGGGTGGCCTGCGTGCCTCCATGGGCTACACCGGTTGCGCCACCGTCGAGCAGATGCGCACCAAGCCGCAGTTCGTGCGCATCACCGGCGCCGGCATGGCCGAATCCCACGTCCACGACGTGCAGATCACCAAGGAAGCGCCCAACTACCGCGTGGGCTGATTTCCAACCTGTTTCTACGTTGCGATTCGGGGCTGTCTAGACAGCCCCGAATCGTCTGAACCTAGCGCTATCGAGACCTGGCCATGTCCCAAGACATCCACGCCCACCGCATCCTCATCCTCGACTTCGGCTCCCAGTACACCCAGCTCATCGCCCGCCGCGTGCGCGAACTGGGAGTCTATTGCGAGCTGCACCCCTTCGACATGGACGACGCCGACATTCGTGCCTTCGCTCCGCGCGGCATCATCCTCGCCGGTGGCCCCGAGTCGGTCCATGAGGCTGGCAGCCCGCGCGCACCCAAGGCGGTGTTCGACCTGGGCGTGCCCCTGTTCGGCATCTGCTACGGCATGCAGACCATGGCCGAGCAGCTCGGCGGCAAGGTCGAAGGCTCCAACATCCGTGAATTCGGCTATGCCAAGGTCGACGTGGTCGGCAAGAGCCGCCTGCTCGAAGGCATCGAAGACCACATCGACGACGACGGCGTGCTCGGCCTGGACGTCTGGATGAGCCATGGCGACAAGGTCGGCAAGCTGCCGGACGGCTTCCACATCGTCGCCAGCACCCCCAGCTGCGCCATCGCCGCCATGGGTGACGACGAGCGCGGCTGGTACGGCGTGCAGTTCCACCCCGAGGTGACCCACACCAAGCAGGGCGGTCGCATCCTCTCGCGCTTCCTGAAGGACATCTGCGGCTGCGAAGCCCTCTGGACCCCGGCCAACATCGTCGAGGACGCCATCGCCCAGGTGCGCGCCCAGGTCGGCAGCGCCAACGTGCTGTTGGGCCTCTCCGGCGGCGTCGACTCCTCGGTGGTCGCGGCCCTGCTGCACAAGGCCATCGGCGACCAGCTGACCTGCGTCTTCGTCGACAACGGCCTGCTGCGCCTGCACGAGGGTGACCAGGTGATGGCCATGTTCGCCGAGAACATGGGCGTCAAGGTGATTCGCTCCAATTCCGAGCAGCGCTTCCTGACCAACCTGGAAGGCGAAGCCGACCCGGAGAAGAAGCGCAAGATCATTGGCCGCACCTTCATCGACGTCTTCGACGCCGAAGCCAGCAAGCTCGACAACATCAAGTTCCTGGCCCAGGGCACCATCTACCCCGACGTCATCGAGTCGGCCGGCGCCAAGACCGGCAAGGCCCATATCATCAAGTCCCACCACAACGTCGGCGGCCTGCCCGAGGAGATGAACCTCAAACTGGTCGAGCCGCTGCGCGAACTGTTCAAGGACGAGGTGCGCAAGATCGGCCTGGAGCTGGGCCTGCCCTACGACATGGTCTACCGCCATCCCTTCCCGGGTCCGGGCCTGGGCGTGCGCATCCTCGGCGAAGTGAAGAAGGAATACGCCGACCTGCTGCGTCGGGCCGACGACATCTTCATCACCGAACTGCGCAAGGCCGACTGGTACCACAAGGTCAGCCAGGCCTTCGTCGTCTTCCAGCCGGTAAAATCCGTCGGCGTGGTCGGCGACGGTCGTCGCTACGCCTGGGTCGTCGCCCTGCGCGCAGTGGAAACCATCGACTTCATGACCGCCCGCTGGGCCCATCTGCCCTACGAGCTGCTGGAAAAGGTCTCCAACCGCATCATCAACGAAATCGACGGTATCTCCCGCGTCACCTACGACGTCTCGAGCAAGCCGCCGGCGACGATTGAGTGGGAGTGATGGCTAGAGCCAGTAAGCCCTGGTTCTAGCTTGTGCGGCAAACAATAAGGCCCGGATCGTATCCGGGCCTTATTGTTTTGAGGTTGTCAGCGCTTTTTAGCACGCTCGCGGCTGGCTAGGTCCAGGAAAGTTGGTCTAGAGCTCGAGGTTCTTCCCGCGAGACTGATAGTCTTTCAATCCTTTACCAGACGGCGATTGGATAGATATTGTGACCAGCATCGCATTAGGTGTGGTGTTGAGTTGTCCGCAGAAAGGATCGCCGCACCTGTTACTTTCGCTGTCCGCTCTGGCAAAGGACGGCCGTTCGATTTCGCGTAAGGCTGAAGCATGGATAAGAAAGCGCTTTCCGAAAGGGATATCTGCAGCAAGTTCATTTCCCCCGCGATTGGCAAGGCCGGCTGGGATCTGCACAGACAGGTGCGAGAGGAAGTCACCTTCACCAAGGGGCGGATAATCGTTCGCGGTAAGCTGCACAGTCGGGGTGAGTCGCGACGGGCCGACTACATCCTCTACCACCAGCCGAACCTGCCCATCGCGGTCATCGAAGCCAAGGACAACAAACACTCCCTCGGCTCTGGCATGCAGCAGGCACTCGGTTACGCCGAGGCGCTGGATGTTCCCTTCGTGTTCTCCAGTAATGGCGATGGTTTTCTTTTCCACGACCGCAGCGGGACCGGAACTCAAGTGGAAACCGAGTTGAGCCTAGACCAGTTTCCTAGCCCTGAAGAGCTTTGGCAGCGCTATTGCCACTGGAAGGGATTGAGCGGCGAGGCTCAACAGAAGATTGCAGCGCCCTATTACGACGATGGCTCTGGGCGGATGCCGCGTTATTACCAAACCAACGCTATCAATCGGACGGTAGAGGCGGTAGCCAGAGGCCAGGATCGCGTCTTGTTGGTGATGGCGACGGGAACGGGCAAGACCTATACGGCCTTCCAAATAATCTGGCGACTCTGGAAGTCGAAGCAGAAGAAACGAATTCTGTTCCTGGCTGACCGCAATATCCTGGTCGATCAGACCAAGAACAACGACTTCAAACCCTTTAGCCAGGCGATGACCAAGATCGCCAAGCGTCAGATCGATACGTCCTACGAGATCTATCTTTCGCTCTACCAGGCGGTGACGGGCTCCGAAGAAGAGCGGAACGTCTATAAGCAGTTTTCCCGCGACTTTTTCGATCTGATCGTGATCGACGAGTGCCACCGTGGCAGCGCAGCCGAAGACTCCGCCTGGCGTGAAATTCTCGAGTATTTTTCGGGGGCTACCCATATCGGCCTAACGGCGACGCCAAAGGAAACCCGAGAGATATCGAGCATCACCTACTTTGGTGATCCGGTGTACAGCTATACCCTGAAACAGGGTATCGAAGACGGCTTCCTTGCGCCCTACAAGGTGGTGCGCATCGACTTCGACAAGGACCTGCAGGGTTGGCGCCCACCTAAGGGGATGCGCGACAAGAATGGCGAGCTAATCGAAGACCGGATCTACAACCTCAAGGATATGGATCGCCAGTTGGTGATCGAGGCGCGTACGCAATTGGTTGCCCAGAGGGTGACCGAGTTTCTCCGGGCAACCGATCCGTACCAGAAGACCATCGTCTTCTGCGACGACATCAATCATGCCGAGCGCATGCGGCAGGCGCTGGTCAATCTCAACAAGGACCACGTATCGCAAAGCCGTAAGTACGTCATGCGAATCACCGGAGATGACAAGGAGGGTAAGGCCGAACTGGATAATTTCATCAATCCAGAACAACGTTATCCGGTTATTGCCACCACCAGCAAATTGATGACTACCGGCGTCGATGCCCAGACCTGCAAACTCGTGGTGCTCGATCAGCACATCAAGTCCATGACCGAGTTCAAGCAGATCATCGGTCGGGGCACGCGCATCAACGAAGAGTATGGTAAGTACTGGTTCACCATCCTGGACTTCAAGAAAGCTACCGAGCTCTTCGCTGATCCCGCATTCGACGGTGAGCCTGTGGTGATCTATGCGCCGGAAGGTGGCGAATCTCCCGTACCACCGGACAATCCATCAGCGGAGGAAGACGGCATCATCGATGGTGACGGCTGGCTACCCGATGAGGAGGAAGAGGGCGAGGGCCAGCAGGGTAGTAGAAGGCGTATCAGGTATGTCATCGACAACCTACCCATCTCCGTCATCGCCGAGCGGGTGCAGTACTACGGGCCGGATGGCAAACTGATCACCGAATCCCTGCGTGACTACACCCGTACCTGCGTGCAGAAGCAGTTCGCGTCGCTGGACGACTTTCTCAAGCGCTGGAGCGCTACGCAGCAGAAGAAAGCCATCATCGACGAGATGGCTGCCCAAGGCGTGATGTGGGAGGCGTTGGCGGAAGAGATCGAAGCCAAGCGCGGGCAGACGCTCGATCCTTTCGACCTGGTCTGCCATATCGCCTTCGATCAGCCACCCTTGACCCGCAAGGAGCGCGCCGAACAGGTGAAGAAGCGCAACTACTTCGCCAAGTATTCGGGTGCTGCACGGCAGGTCCTGGAGGCTCTGCTCGACAAGTATGCAGACACCGGTATCGAGCACATCGAAGACATCAAGATCCTGCAGCTCGATCCTTTCAATCGGATCGGCGCACCTGTGGAGCTGGTCAAGGCCTTCGGTGGCAAGCCGGGCTATCAGCAGGCGATCAAGGAGTTGGAGCAGGAGCTTTACGGCTAAATCCGCCCAAGGGGCTGGTATCCTGTAAGGCATTTACCTGGTCTGGCGGCAGGCTTCCGTTTGCACGGGAGTCGATTGGCCAGCGGGTGGTGCCCAAGTCTGTCGCTAGACCCTGATCTCATCGCTCGGGTGCCCCTAGATCCAGCATTACGCCTAATCCTGGCCGAGCGGTCGCCGCAGCGGTCTGGCGAGGCATTGATATCCGTTCAGGAAATACGCATGTCCATCAGCAGCACCATCAAATCCATCCAGGACATCATGCGCAAGGATGTGGGTGTCGACGGCGACGCCCAGCGCATCGGTCAGCTCGTCTGGATGCTCTTTCTAAAGATTTTCGACGACCGCGAACAGGAGTGGGAACTGCTTGATGACAGCTATCGCTCGCCACTGCCGGCCAGCTGCCGTTGGCGGACCTGGGCGGCCGATCCTGAGGGCATGACGGGTGAAGATCTAAAAGGCTTCATCGACAATAACCTGTTCCCGCAGCTGCAGAATCTTCATGAGTACAGCACCAGCCCGGCCGCTTTCGTGGTGCGTGGCGTCTTCGAGGACGCCTACAACTACATGAAGTCGGGCCACCTCATCCGCCAGGTGATTAACAAGATCCAGGAAGGTGTGGATTTCAACAAGGCGCAGGAACGGCATGCCTTTGGCGACATGTACGAGCAGCTACTGCGGGATCTGCAGAATGCGGGTAACGCCGGCGAGTTCTACACGCCGCGCCCGGTCACCGAGTTCATGGTGCGCATGGTCGATCCCAAGCTCGTGGAAAAGGTCATGGACCCGGCCTGTGGTACGGGTGGTTTTCTTACCTGCACCATCGACCACAAGCGCAAGCGTTACGTGCAGACCGCCGAGGATGAGCGGGTACTGCAAGCCAGCATCTTTGGCGTGGAAAAGAAGCCGCTGCCACATCTGCTCGCCACCACCAACATGATCCTGCATGGCATAGAGGTGCCCAGCCAGATCAAGCATGACAATACCCTGGCACGTCCGCTGATCAGTTGGGGCCCCAGTGAGAGAGTCGATTGCATCGTCGCCAACCCACCCTTCGGCGGTATGGAAGAGGACGGCATAGAAACCAACTTCCCCCAGGCCTTCCGCACCCGTGAGACGGCCGACCTCTTTCTGGTGCTGATCATGCACTTGCTCAAGGACGGCGGCCGTGCCGCCGTGGTATTGCCGGATGGCTTCCTCTTCGGCGAAGGCATCAAGAGCCGCATCAAGGAAAAGCTGCTCACCGAGTGCAACCTGCACACCATCGTTCGCTTGCCCAATGGGGTGTTCAACCCCTACACCGGCATCAAGACCAATCTGCTGTTCTTCACCAAGGGCACCCCTACCAAGGACGTCTGGTTCTACGAGCACCAATACCCGGCTGGCTATAAAAGCTACTCCAAGACCAAGCCTATGCGCATCGAGGAGTTCGCCATCGAGGAGGCCTGGTGGGGCAGTGAAGCCGATAGCTTTGCCGCGCGGGTGGAGAATGAGTTCGCCTGGAAGGTCGGCTTCGATGACCTAAAGGCCCGCAATTGGAACCTGGACTGCAAGAATCCCCATATCGGTGAGCAGATCAGCCACGACCCAGAGCAGCTGTTGCGTGCCTATGCCCAGTTGCAAGGTGAGATCGACGAATTGCGAGACCAGCTCAAGAGCGTATTGGCTGAAGCTTTGGAGCGTCCTTGATAGCCCAAGGAGGGAGCATGACCAGCGAGATTGCCATCTACGAAAGCGCGAGTGGTCAGATCGCCGTTACCGTCGAGCACGACAGCGTCTGGCTACGGCAGGAGCAGTTGGCCGAATTGTTCGGCCGTGACCGCACCGTGATCGGCCGGCATATCCGTAACGTCTTCGCCGAGGGCGAACTGGAACAAGAAAGCAATGTGCAAAATCTGCACATTGCTGGCTCCGATAAGCCAGTGGCCTTTTATAACCTCGACGTGATCATCTCGCTTGGCTATCGGGTGAAGTCCCGTGAAGGCACGCGCTTTCGCCAATGGGCCAATCAGGTCCTCAAGCAACACCTGACACGTGGCTACAGCCTCAACCGCGAACGCTTCGAGGCCAATGCTCAGGAGCTGGAGGCGGCACTGGAATTGGTGCGCAAGACTGCCCGCGCGCCTGAGCTGGATATTGACGGCGGGCGTGGTCTGGTGGAGATCGTCAGCCGCTACACCCAGACCTTTCTCTGGCTGCAGCGCTACGACGAAGGCCTGCTTACCGAGCCCACTGGCAGCCCTGGCGGTGAGCTGCCGGACGCAGCCCAGGCGCGTCGGCAACTGGCCGAACTCAAGGTCCAATTGATGGCCCGTGGGGAGGCCAGCGACCTGTTCGCCCGTGAGCGTGGCGACGGCCTGGCGGCCTTGCTCGGCAATCTTGAGCAAAGCGTCTTCGGTGAGCCGGCCTATCCGAGTCTGGAGAGCAAGGCTGCCCACTTGCTCTATTTCCTCGTCAAGAATCATCCCTTCGCCGATGGCAACAAGCGCAGCGGCGCCTACCTCTTCGTCGACTTCCTGCACCGCAACGGCCGCCTGTTGGATGCTCAAGGTAACCCGGTGATCAACGACACCGGCCTGGCCGCCTTGACCTTGCTGGTCGCCGAGTCCGCCCCCGAACAGAAAGACACCCTGATCCGCCTGATCATGAACATGCTGGTAACCCCATGACCGCTCTACTGACCGAACATCTGCCTCTGCTGGCCGGTAGCCCCAAAGGCATCAAGAAATTGCGTGAATTGATTTTGGAATTGGCGGTGCGGGGCAAGCTGGTGCCGCAAGATCCGAACGATGAGCCGGCGAGTGAGTTGCTCAAGCGGATTGCCGAGGAAAAGGCGCGGTTGGTAGCTGAGGGGAAGATTAGGAGGCAAAAAGAGCTGGCGGATACACCTAAGCCGATAGTTTCATTCCCATTACCGAGAGGATGGGTAGCCACCTCAATTGGTGAAGCAACAATTTGTCGTGATGGAGAACGAGTGCCCGTCTCCCTAGCCGAACGTGAAAGCAGGGAAAAAATATTTGACTACTACGGTGCGTCAGGCGTTATCGATAAGGTTGACGGATATCTATTCGACAAGCCGCTGCTGCTAGTTAGTGAGGATGGGGCAAATCTCGTGAATCGCAACACGCCTATCGCATTTATGGCGCGCGGTCACTATTGGGTGAATAACCACGCTCATGTTCTCGATGGCATAACCGAAGAGTTACTTCTTTACATAGAGCTTTACTTCAACGCTATTGACCTAAAACCATATGTGACCGGAACTGCTCAGCCGAAGATGAACCAGTCAAAGATGAATGGTATTCCGGTAGCGCTTCCACCTCTCGCCGAACAGCGCCGCATCGTCGCCAAAGTCGATGAACTGATGGCCCTGTGCGACCGCCTGGAAACCCGGCAGGCCGATGCCGAAAGCGCTCGCGCGCAACTGGTGCAGGTGCTGCTGAGCAGCCTGACCCAGACCCGCGATGCCGAGGACTTTGCGCAGAGCTGGCAGCGTCTGGCCGAACACTTCCACACTCTGTTCACCACTGAATCCAGCATCGATGTCCTCAAGCAAAGCCTGCTGCAACTGGCGGTGATGGGCAAACTGGTGCCGCAAGATTCCAATGATGAGCCAGCTAGCAGTTTTATAAAGCGTATTCAGGCCGAGAAGCAGCGCTATTTGGCCGAATCAAACTCTCGCAGACAAAAGGATCTCTCTACCGATCTCCGCACAGAACCCCCATTTGAACTTCCTGAGGGTTGGATGTGGCAAGCCATTGATGATGTGCTGCATGTGACAGGTGGCGTTACCCTTGGGCGAAAACTCGGAGGCCGCAAGCTGTTGTCCAAGCCATATCTTCGAGTTGCGAATGTCCAACGTGGGCGGTTGGATTTAGACCAGGTTAAGAAAGTCGAGATTCCAGAAGACGAAGTGGAAAAATATCTGCTTCAGAGTGGCGATCTGCTGATTACCGAAGGTGGCGATTGGGACAAGGTTGGGCGAACAGCTATCTGGCGTGATGAATTACCTGAGTGTCTTCATCAAAATCATGTGTTCCGAGCGCGCGCAGTGCTTTCAGATTGGGAGCCTCGATGGGCTGAAATGTATCTAAATTCGGCCTCAGCAAGAGAGTATTTCGCAGGCTCGTCAAAGCAGACTACAAATCTTGCTTCCATCAACATGACGCAGCTTCGAGCATGTTCATTTCCCTTGCCACCGCTCGCCGAACAACACCGCATTGTCGCCAAAGTCGATCAACTAATGGCACTCTGCGACCAACTCAAAGCCCGCCTCAACGAAGCCCGCCAGGTACAAGAACATTTGGCTGATACCTTGGTCGAGCAAGCCGTAGCCTAGGCTCTGTACGAAAAATGCCTGCGCTCGGTGATGCTTCGTTGAAAAAGGCTTCGGAATGCTCATTTACCACTCGTAAACTCCGCTTCCTCAGCCTTTTTCGCCTCGCTTGACCTTCGCTCGGCGACTTTTCGTACAAAGCCTAAAAAGGAATGCAAGGATGCCTATCCGTACCCAAATCTGGACCGTCGGCGCTCAACCCGCGCCGCTCAAGAACGCGATACTGCCCAGCGAGCAGTTTCTCGAAAACATGATCGTGAGCGCTCCGGCGTTACTATCCGAGGACTGGCTGCTGATCGGCCGCCAGGAAAGCACCGGGCAGGGTGGGCGTATCGACCTCCTGGCCTTGGCGCCGGATGCTTCACTGGTGCTGATCGAACTCAAACGCGACCGTACCCCGCGGGAGGTGGTGGCACAGGCGTTGGATTACGCCGTGTGGGTGGAGCGGCTGCAGGCCAATGAGATCGAGGCCATTTACCAACGCTTCAAGCCCGGCGCCAATCTGGCTGCGGACTTCCAAGCGCACTTCGGTGCTCCTCTGGATGCCGAAGCCTTGAACCAGAATCATCAGATCGTCATCGTCGCCGCCGAGCTGGATGCCAGTAGCGAGCGTATCGTCGGCTACCTGAGCGAGCGCGATATTGCCATCAACGTACTGTGCTTCCAGGTGTTCCAATTGGGTGAGCAGCAACTGATCAGCCGCGCCTGGCTGTTCGATCCCGTCGATGCCCCCCAGGCGAGTAGTGCCACCAAGCCAGGTACGCCCGCCGAGCCATGGAATGGTGAGTTCTACTGTTCCTTCGGGCATGGCCAGAGCCGGTCCTGGTCCGAGGCGCGGCACTACGGTTTCGTCTGTGGTGGTGGCGGTAGCTGGTACAGCAACAGCCTCAAGATGGTCGCGCCTGGAGACCGGTTGTGGGTCAACGTGCCGGGTGCCGGCTACGTTGGGGTTGCCAGAGTGGTAGGTCATGCCACGCCTGCGGCTGATTTCCGCGTGCTGCACAATGGCGAAGAGCGCCCAGCCCTGGAGGTATTGCAGGCTGATTATCATCGCGAGTTGGTGGATGATCCCGAGCGCTGCGAATACTTCGTCTCGGTTGAATGGCTCTATAGCCTGCCGCTTAATGAGGCGGTGAAGGAGATTGGCCTCTTCGGCAATCAGAACACCATTTGCCGTCCCACGACGCCCAAATGGCGCTGGACCGTCGAGCGGCTAAAGGAGCGTTTTAAGTGGGGCGATGCTGAACAAGGCCATAGCGTGGAGCCTTTAGCATAAGTCCTAGGCTTTGTCTGAAAAGAGTCTGCGCCTCGGTGATGCTGCGTTAAAAATCATCTTGGAATGCTCGTTTGCCACTCGGAAACTTCGCTTCCTCACTGATTTTTGTCTTGCCTCCCTTTGGCTTGGCGACTTTTAAAACACGCCATAAGCCCTGTATTCATCAGGTTAACCTGAATTCCTCTGAGGTTTTTCGATGGAGTACCGGGACGACCTGTTCAGGCCTGAGTGGGGCAAGATGTTGCAGGATTGCAGTCGAGAGGAGACAGGGTTGAATCAGGGGTTGTCGACGAGACATAAGTGCAAATTGCACTCGACCTCTCGACAGATCAAACCTCCAACACCTTCTCCAAATGCTCCCCCTCCAACCAACCCCTAATGTCACTCGCCCGCATAGGCTTGGCGAACAGATAGCCCTGGGCCCTGGCGCCGCCGAGGTTTTTCAGGGCGTCGAGTTCGGCGGTGGTCTCCACCCCCTCCACGATGCATTCCAGCTGCATGTCCTGGCACAGGGCGATCAGGGATTTGACGATCTTGAAGCTGGCCGGGTCGAGGTGGAGGTCTGTGACGAAGGTGCGGTCCACCTTGAGTTTGGTCAGCGGCAGTGCGTGGATCTGGCTCAGGCTGGAATAGCCGGTGCCGAAGTCGTCGAGGGAGATGCCGCAGCCCAGTTCGCGAAAGCGGCTGATGGCGCGCTGGGTCTGGGGCAGGTCCTGGATGGCGGCGGTTTCGGTGATTTCCAGGTCGAGACAGGCCGGGTCGAACGGGCTGCGCTTGATCAGTTCGACGATCTGTTGAGCGGCTTCCTCGGAGGCACAGTCGTGGGCGGAGAGGTTGAAGGCCAGGCGGATGCCTGCAGGCCAGCGCGCGGCCGCGTTCAAGGCCTTGTTCAGCAGCGGCAGGGTGAGGCGATTGACCATGCCGACACGCTCGGCGGTGGAGATGAAATCACCCGGCGGTACGTTGCCCAGTTCCGGGCTGTCCCAGCGGGCGAGGGCCTCGAAGGCCACGGTCTGCTTGCTGTGGATGTCCACGATGGGCTGGAAGACCATGTAGAACTCGCGCTCCAGGTCAGCCCGGCGCAGGGCCTGTTCGGTCAGGCCTTCGCGGTTGAGTTGCTGGCGATGGGCGGTACTGAACAGGCAGGCCGTGCCGGGGCGGTGGCGCTTGCTCTGGTACAGGGCGTAGTCGGCGTATTCATAGACGTCCGTGGCGGAAAAGGCCTGGTCGGGAAAGGTCGCGAGGCCCAGCGAGCCACTGATCTGGATGGGCAGGTCCACCAGCAGGAAGGGCTCGCGCAGGCTGGCGCAGACCCTTTCGCCAAACGCGCGCAGCTGCTCATCGTTCAAGACCCCGGTGATGATCAGGCTGAATTCATCGCCGCCCAGGCGGGCCAGGTGGACGTCTTCGCCCAGCAGCCTGCTCAGGCGTTGGCCGACCTGATGGAGCAGCCGGTCACCCACGCTGTGGCCATAGAGGTCGTTGACCGGCTTGAAGCCGTCCAGGTCGATCAGGCCCACGGCCAGGCGGGTCCCCTGGGCGCGCGCGTCGGCCAGCAGCGTATCGAGGCGGGAGAAGAATTGCCGCCGATTGGCTAGGCCGGTCAGGCTGTCCTGGTTGGCCAGCTTGAGATTTTCCTCGCTGAGTTTCGCCGTCTGCGCCTGCATGTTCACCAGGCGGGTGAAGTCGCCGTACTGCGCCTTGAGGATGACCAGCATGGCGATGGACACCAACAGGACGTCGATCGCCGTGGCCACGAAGGTGCTGATGGTGGTGGAGGCGAAGAACACCACGAAGGCGGTGTTGACCACGGCGGTGGTGGCGAGGGCCGCGGGCAGCAGGTGCATCATGCAGAAGATGCAGCCGATCACGGTGATCGCCATGTAGAAGCCCACATGCGCCTGGGTATAGCTGTCGCCATAGGGAAACAGCGCCAGCGCCCAGGCGGTGAAGGCCGAGGCCACGAAGGGCGCCAGCCGGTTGGTGCGCTTCAGGGCCGTGAGCATCTGCGTCGGACTGCGCGGCTGATTGCGCGTGCGGAACCACTCGGCCGCGCGGATCACGCCGAACAGTGTCATCACCAGCGGGCAGTAGAGCACCAGCCAGCGTGGCGCGACGGCATAGTGGGTGCCGGCCAGCATCAGGGTGTTGGTCAGCAGGATGAAGTACATCATCGGCAGCTGGCGCGACAGCGCAAGGTATTGCGCCTTGACCAGGCCAGGATTGTCCTTGGGCACGGACATCAGGGCGCGCAGGCCGAGCAGGAGTCTCTTCATCGGGCAGGGCTCTGAAAATACGACCAGGTAATAGCTTGCACGGAATATCCTTTCCAGCCTGGGCGGCGCAGGGCTAAGGCTGCGCTCATGAGAGGCTGTCGGCTGGCGCCAGGAATTCTGCAATCTTTACGACTAGTGGCACCTGGGCAGCAGAGCGGGGGCGCCGCGCGGAAAACTGCGGTGCGCAGGCGTTGGCGGGGGAGCAGTAAAAAGCCCGCCAGTTGGCGGGCTTTTTCAGGTGCGCAGTTCTTAACCCAGCTTGGTCAGCAAGGCGTCCGCCGCGGCTTCCGAGCTGGCCGGATTCTGGCCGGTGACCAGGTTGCCGTCCTCGACCACGAACTCGCCCCAGTCCGGGCCCTTCTCGTAGCGGGCGCCGAGCTTCTTGAGTTCATCTTCCACCAGGAAGGGCACCACGTCGGTGAGTTGCACGCCGGCTTCTTCGCTGTTGGTGAAGCCGGTGACGGTGCGGCCCTTGACCAGCGGTGTGCCGTCGGCGGCCTTGACGTGGCGCAGCACGCCGGGCGCGTGGCAGACCAGGCCGAAGGGCTTGTTGGCCTGGGCGAAGGCTTCGAGCAGGGCGATGGAGTCGCGGGATTCGGCGAGATCCCAGAGCGGGCCGTGGCCGCCGGGATAGAAGACGCTGTCGTAGTCCTCGGCCTGCACCTCGGCAAGTTTGACGGTGCTGGCCAGCGCCTTCTGCGCTTCGGGATCGTTCTTGAAGCGTTCGGTGGACTCGGTCTGGGCGTCGGCGGCGTCGCTCTTGGGGTCCAGCGGCGGTTGGCCGCCGGCGGGGGAGGCCAGGGTGATCTCGGCACCGGCATCCTTGAAGACGTAGTAGGGAGCAGCGAATTCTTCCAGCCAGAAGCCGGTTTTCTTGCCGGTGTCGCCGAGCTGGTCATGGGAGGTCAGGACCATCAGGATCTTCATCTCGGTTTCCTCTTGCACGCGGGGTGGGTGTGGTTAGACAGACCCCGGATGCGTCCGGCTAGTGCCCCTGAGAGGCCAGCGCTGGGAACCAGCGCTCGCTGCCCTGCCCGGAGGAAGGAGCAGGGCAGCGTAGGGGATCAGCCCCAGTTGCCGATGCCGCGCTCGCCAGCGGCGACGGTGGAGGCCACGTCGGTGAGGTCGTGCGTACCCACCAGCTGGATCAGCGAGTCCGAGGCGTCGATCTGGCCGCGGTCGCTGCCGTCATGGAAGACGTAGGTGTCCTTGCCATAGTGGAAGACCGCAGCGTGCGCGTCGCCGGTGGTGTTCTGGACCACCTGCTGCAGGGCGGCATAGAGGCTGGTCGCGCCCTTGAGTGTGGCATCCGCCACGGTGGTGACCGCCGAATCCACGAACAGCGAGGAGCCGAAGACGATCTGGTCATCCTTGGCGTTGTAGTCGGTCACGGTCACGTGGTTGGCTGCCAGGGAGCGGTTGGCAGCGGCGCTACTGGAGCCGTCGAAGTTGACCAGGCTGGAGGTGAGCAGGCTGAGGGTGTCTCGGCCTTCACCCAGGGTGACGGTGGCGCCATGGCCATAGTTGCCGCGTACCGTGGCGTTGTGGGCAGCCACCCCTTCGGTGAACAGCAGGTCGACGAAATCGTTGCCGGCACCGGCCTTGATGACGATGTCGGCCTGCTGAATATGGGCGCCGATCTGGTCATTGCCGGCGCCGCTGTCGACGGTAAGGGTCTTGACCCGGCAGTTGCTCAGGGCGGCCACGCTGTCGAGTTCCGGCGCGGCGATGGTGCTGACCTGAATCAGGTCGTTGCCGCTGCCGGTGGTCACGCTCTTGAGGAAGGCGCTCTGGCTGGAATAGAGGTGATCCAGGCCGTGCTCGTAGCCATTGAGGAAGTCGATCGACAGGCCGGCGGTGGACTTGGAGCCGTCGAAGGTCTGCAGGCCGTCGAAGTTGTTGAGGGTGATGATGTCGCCTTCGTGGAACTGGTTGTCAGCGGTGTCGGTGAGGCTGACGGTGAGCTTGGTGATGCTCGAATCCAGGGTGCTGTCGCTGGCGGTAGCGCCGCGGGTATGGCCGTCGAGACGCGTCAGCTGGCCTTCCCAATGCCCGGTCAGGGTCAGCTCGTTCAGGGTCGAGCCGGCCGCATAGTGGGGGCCCTTGGCATCGAAGGTCTTGGCGAAGCCAACGTATTCGGGCGCGGTATTGATGTCGAGGGTCAGCCGCGGCTGGCTCTGGAAGGCGTAGTAGGTGACGCCGTCAGAGATGCCGGCCGGCTTGGCGGGGGCGGCGGTCAGCGGCGCCTTGGTGGTGGCGGCAGCGGTGAACAGGGGAGCGGGGGTGTCCAGGGGGTTCTTGTAGGTCATTGCGGTCATCCTTAATGCAGGTCAGGCCTTGCGCTCGCTGGACACGTTCTCGCGCAGGGCAAGACGTTTCACACAGCTGAACGTCACGCCGACAGTGCCTAGCTTTCCACGGAGCTACAGCGAACCACGCCGCAATTTCATCGGGCCACTAGTGGGATGCCGCTAAACGGTAGTGCGCTAAAAGTTCAATAGGCAGACGATTAAGGCGACCAGCAGCGCGATCAGCACCGGTGACCAGCGGGTGCGCAAGAGCAGCGCCAGGGCCAGGGCCGCCAGGACGACATCCGTCAGGCTGCGGATCGCCCCCGTCCACACCGGATCGTAGAGCGCCGCGAGCAGCAGACCGACCACCCCGGCGTTGAGTCCGGTCAGCAGGCGTTGCCAGCCGGGGTGCTGGCGCAGCGACTGCCAGAAGGGCAGGGCCGCGAGCAGCAGCAGGGCGCCGGGCAGAAAGATCAGCAGGGTCCAGAACAGGCCATTGAGCCAGGCGGGCAGGGCCGCGGGTACCAGGGTCCCCAGGTAGGCGACAAAGGTGAACAGCGGTCCGGGCACCGCCTGGGCCAGGCCGTAGCCGGCCATGACCTGGCTGTCGCTGACCAGGCCGCTGGGCACCACCACCGCCTGCAGCAGCGGCAGCACCACGTGGCCACCGCCGAACACCAGGGCGCCGGCGCGATAGACACCCGCGGCCAGGTTGTCCCAGACGGGTAAGAGCAGCAGCGGCAGCAGGAACAGCAGCAGTGCGACGACACCCAGGCGCCGGGAGAGTCCCGTTTGCAGGCTCGGGGCCGGCGGTGTGGCGGCGGGCGCCAGGGCCAGGCGTCCGACCAGGGCGGCCAGACCCAGGCCCAGCAGCTGGCCCACCGAACCGGGCAGCCAGAGCGCCAGGCCGGCGGCGACCAGCGCCAGGATGCGGCGCGAGGTATCCGGGCAGAGGCTGCGGCCCATGCTCCAGACCGCCTGGGCCACCACCGCCACGGCAAAGACCTTGAGCCCATGCACTGCGCCCGAGTCGGCCAATCCCGGAAAGTGGGCGAGGCCCAGGGCGAACAGGATCAGCAGCAGGGCGGAGGGCAGGGTGAAACCCAGCCAGGCCGCCAGCAGACCCCAGCTACCGGCGCGCCCCAGGCCCAGGGCCATGCCGACCTGGCTGCTAGTCGGGCCGGGCAGCAGCTGGCAGAGCGCGACCAGCTCGGCATAGGCGGCTTCGTCCAGCCACTGGCGCCGCGTGACGAAGGCCTGGCGGAAGTAGCCGAGGTGGGCGATGGGGCCGCCAAAGCTGGTGCAGCCCAGGCGCAGGAAGATCAGGAAGACCTGCCAGGCGCTGTCCTTATCGCGGGCGATGTCGCGCATGGCGGCCCCGATCAGCCACGCGGCGCCGCAGAGGGAACTACCACCTCGCCATCTTCCTTGACGAAAGGTCCACGCTGCGGCTCGGGCAGGATCTCCAGTACCCGTTCCGAGGGCCGGCAGAGCCGGGTACCCAGGGGGGTCACCACGATCGGTCGATTGATCAGCAGGGGATGCTGCAGCATGGCGGCGATCAGGGCCGCGTCATCCAGCTGCGGATCGTCCAGGCCCAGCTCGGCGTAGGGCGTACCCTTCTGACGCAGCAGCTCGCGCACCGGCATGCCCAGGTCGGCGATCAGCCGCTCCAGCTGCGCCCGGTCGGGCGGTGTCTCCAGGTAGTGGATGACCGTCGGCTCGACGCCGCTGTTGCGAATCAGGCCCAGCACGTTGCGCGAGGTGCCGCAGGCGGGGTTGTGGTAGATCGTGATGGTGCTGGTCATGGAGGGTCTCGACGGTGGGAAGCGGCACCCCGTTCGTACCAGCCACGCGAGCCGTTCACCAGGCGCACGACCAGCAGCATCAGCGGTACCTCGATAAGAACGCCCACCACGGTAGCCAGGGCGGCGCCCGACTGGAAGCCGAACAGGCTGATGGCGGCGGCCACCGCCAGTTCGAAGAAGTTGCTGGCGCCGATCAGCGCCGAGGGACAGGCCACGCTGTGGCTCTCGCCCACCAGGCGATTCAGCCAGTAGGCCAGGGCCGAATTGAACAGCACCTGGATCAGGATGGGCACGGCCAGCAGGGCGATCACCAGCGGCTGCGCCAGGATGGCCTCGCCCTGGAAGGCGAACAGCAGCACCAGGGTTGCCAGCAGGGCGGCCATCGAGAGAGGGCCCAGACGGGCCAGGGTGCGGTCGAAGGCGGCCTGACCCTGGCGCAGCAGCGCCCGCCGCCAGAGCTGGGCGAGGATCACCGGCAGCACCAGGTAGAGAACCACCGAAAGCAGCAGCGTGGCCCAGGGCACCGTGATCGACGACAGGCCCAGCAACAGGCCGACGATGGGGGCGAAGGCGAAGACCATGAGGGTGTCGTTCAGCGCGACCTGGGACAGGGTGAACAGCGGATCGCCCTGGGTGAGTCGACTCCAGACGAAGACCATGGCGGTGCAGGGCGCCGCTGCCAGCAGGATGAGCCCGGCGATGTAGCTGTCCAGCTGCTCCGTCGGCAGCCAGGGCGCGAAGAGCTCGCGAATGAACAGCCAGGCGAGCAGCGCCATGGAGAAGGGCTTGACCGCCCAGTTGACGAACAGGGTGACGCCGATCCCGCGCCAGTGCTGGCGCACCTGGCCGAGGGCGCTGAAATCCACCTTGAGCAGCATCGGCACGATCATGATCCAGATCAGCAGGCCGACCGGCAGATTGACCTGGGCCACCTCGATCCGGCCGATAGCGCGGAACAGGCCCGGAGCCAGCTGGCCAAGGGCGATGCCGGCGAGGATGCAGAGCGCGACCCAGAGGCTGAGATAACGCTCGAAGGTGTTCATGGCGGGTGCTGCCGGGGGGCAGGCGGGGGGACTGTGCATGGCGGGCCTGGTCTTGTGGTTGGCGGTGGAGGGACGGAGGTCAGCAGGAGCAGCGCGGCGATTCGCTGACCGCGCAATCATCGCCAGCGCAACAGTGCTCGGTCAGGTAGCCGAGCAGGGCATTCATCTGGTCATAGGCCGCGCGATAGATGAGATTGCGGCCCTGCTGTTCCACCGAAACCAGACCGGCATTGGCCAGTTCCTTGAGGTGGAAGGAGAGGTTGCTGCGGGCTACCTCGAGCTGATCGGCCAACTGGCTGGGGGTAAGGCCGGTCGTGCCCGCGACCACCAGGGCGCGGAAGACCTTCAGGCGCTGGGCGTGGGCGAGGGCGGCGAGGGCGGAAACGGCAAGCTCTTCATTCATGGTTCAATAGTACAAGGATCGTTGAATCATTGAATGATAGGGCGTGGTGGGCGTCTGGTCGAGCCCTTATCAGCGGCGCAGCTGTCGCAACGCTTCCAGTACCTGCTGCAGCGGGCGACTCAGCGGTTTGTCGCGGCGCAGCACCAGGGCCAGGGTGCGGGTCAGGGGCGGCGTCAGTGACTGGACCTGTAGTCCGTGGCGATGGTGCTCGGTGGCCACGGCGATGCCGGGCACCAGGCTGTAGCCGAGGCCGGCGGCCACCAGTTCCTTGAGCGCTTCGATGCTGCCCAGCTCCATCACCGGTCGACTGGCCTGGCCGGCGCGGCGAAACCAGTCGTCGATCAGCAGCCGGGTGCTGCTGCCGGTCTCGAAGGCCAGCAGCGGCGTCTCGGCCAGGTCGGCTGGCGCCAGCGCGCGCGCTGGCAGGGGACTGGCGGGGGGCAGTAGGGCGACGAAGGCATCCTCCAGCAGGGGTTCCACCTGCAGGTTGCGACCGCTGGCGGGCAGGGTGACCAGGCCCAGGTCGAGGCGGTTGTCTTCCACCGCCCGCAGGACGTCCAGGGTGTTGCCGGTGCTGACCCGCACATCCAGCTGCGGAAAGCGCTGGCGCAACTGGCCCAGCAGTGGCGGCAGGAGATGGATGCAGGCGGTGGCGCCGGTACCGATGGCGACCCGGCCGGCGACCGTCTCGCCATGGCTGGCCAGGGCCTGCAGGGCCTGGTCCACCGCGGTCTGGATCCGTTCGGCGTGATCCAGCAGCAGACGGCCCGCGGCGGTGGGCTTGAGGCCGCGCCCCAGGCGCTCCAGCAGCTTGAGACCCAGGCGCCGTTCCAGCTGGCGGATCTGCAGGCTGACCGCCGGCTGGCTCAGCCCCAGGCGATCGGCTGCGGCGGAAAAGCTGCCGGTGGCGACGACCTGGACGAAGGTCTCCAGCTGAGTGAGGTTGAGGTCGGCCATTCCAAGGTTTCGCTTATACCAGTGATAACCGAGCATAGCTTTATCTTTGGCTGGCCGTCCCGGCATGATCGCCTTATCGATCCCATAAATGGACCTTTCCCGTGAACACCGCTCTGCTGTTGCGCGATGCCACCCCTGCCGATCTGCCGGCCATCCAGGCCATCTACGCCCCGCATGTCCTGCATGGCTGCGCCAGCTTCGAGCTGGAACCGCCGGACCTCGCCGAGCTGGGTCGTCGCCTGGCCGCGGTGCGCCAGGCCGGGCTGCCTTACCGGGTGGCCGAGCTGGAGGGCGAGGTGGTGGGCTATGCCTATGCGGTGCTCTATCGCCCGCGACCGGCCTATCGCCATACCGCGGAAGACTCGGTGTACGTGCGTGACGGCCTTGGCGGCCAGGGCATTGGCCGCCGCCTGCTGGAAGAGATCGTCGCGGCCTGCACGGCAGCGGGCTTTCGCCAGCTGGTGGCGGTGATCGGCGACAGCGCCAACCAGGGCTCCATCGCCCTGCATCAGCGGCTGGGCTTTCGCACCGTCGGCACCTTCGAGGCGGTGGGCTTCAAGCACGGGCGCTGGGTGGACACGGTGCTGATGCAGCGCAGCCTGGGTGAGGGCGAGCGGACCCCGGGTACGCGCTGATGACGCCGATGCCGAGCGATCGCGCCATCTGGCAGCTGGGGCTGATGCAGTTGCTGGCCTGGGGCCTGGCCTTCTATCTACCCGGGGTCTATGGCCCGGCGATGGCCGCGGGGCTGGGCTGGGACGCGCGCTGGGTCTATGGCGGCTTTTCCCTGGCGATGCTGACCATGGGCCTGGTCTCGCCCTTCAGCGGCGCGGTGATCGAACGCCTTGGTGGCTGTCGCACCCTGCAACTCGGCCTGGTGCTCGATGCCCTGGGCTGCCTGGGCCTGGCCGCGGCCCAGTCGGCGCCGCTGTTCTACCTGGCCTGGGTGACCCTGGGCGTGGGCATGCGCCTGTCGCTGTACGACGCCGCCTTCGCCACCCTGGCGCGGTTGGCCGGTGAGCGGTCGCGGGCGGTGATGGTGCGCATCACCCTGCTGGGCGGGCTGGCCTCGGCGGTGTTCTGGCCACTGGGGCATTGGCTGCTGGAGTTGTTGGGCTGGCGCCTGGGGCTGGTGGTCTATGCCGGCATCGCCCTGGCCGGGCTGCTGTTGCTTCTACCACTGCCCAATGTGCGGGGGCGCCTGCCCAGTGCCGAGGTGCCCGTCGCGGCGGCGGCTGGTTCGCCACGCCTGGCCGGGGTGCTGTTCGCCACCGGGATGGCACTGATCGGCTTTCTTTCGGCGGGACTGTCGGCCCATCTGCCGGCGCTGCTGGCCGAGCGTGGGGTGCCGGTGGGGGTGGCGGCGCTGTGGGGGATCGGTCAGGTCTGCGCGCGGCTGGCGGAACTGGCCTCCGGGCAGCGGCTTTCGGCGCGCCAGCTCAATCTGTTGCTGGGCCTGGGCCTGCCGCTGAGTTTCGCCCTGGCGCTGGCGAGCGAAGGTCACCTGGGCCTCACCGCCGGCTTCGTCTTTCTCTATGGCGCCCTCAACGGCCTGGTGGCGGTGCTGCGAGCCAGCCTGCCGCTGGAGCTGTTCGACCGGGCGCTCTATGCGCGGCTGACCGGCAAGCTGCTGGCGCCGAGCTTTCTGCTCTCGGCGGCCGCGCCCTGGTGCTATGCCCTGGCGCGAGAGAGTTGGGGGGATCGCGGTCTGCTCGGGTTGTGCCTGCTGGTCAGCCTGGGCGTGACCCTGGCCGCGCTGGGGCTGCTCGGCCGGCGGCGTCCGGCGCCGGCCTGAGGCGGGCGCGCTAGTTCAGGCGGCGGGCGAACTGACCCACCGCACCCACCACGCGCTGGGCGCCGTCCTGGATTTCGGTGATGCGGGTGCCGGCGGCATTGGCCAGTTGCAGGCCCTGTTCCGCCTGGTGCTTGCTCGCTGCCATGTTGGCGACCGCGGTCTGCGCCAGCTGCTGGTTCTGCTGCACCACGCCGACGATCTCCTCGGTGGCCTTGCTGGTACGGCCGGCCAGTTGGCGGACCTCGTCGGCCACCACGGCGAAGCCGCGACCCTGTTCACCGGCCCGCGCCGCTTCGATGGCGGCGTTGAGCGCCAGCAGGTTGGTCTGTTCGGCGATGCCGCTGATGGTCTTGACGATGGTGCTGATGACCAGCGACTGCTCGCCCAAGGCCTCGATGCCGTTGGAGGCGACCTGTAGCTCCTCGGCGATCTTGCGCATCACCGAGACGGTGTTCTGCACCACCTCGGCACCCTGGCGGGCGCTTTCGTCGGTCTGCTGGGAGATGTCGAAGGCGACCTTGGCCGCCTCGGCCACCGCCTGTTCCTGTTCCACCTGCTCGGTGATCACGGTGGCGAATTTGACCACCTTGTACAGCTCGCCACGGGTGTTGAGCACCGGGTTGTAGGAGGCCTCCAGCCACACGGTACGGCCATGGCTGTCAAGGCGCTTGAAGCGACTGGCGATGAATTCGCCGCGATTCAGCCGCGCCCAGAACGCCTGGTATTCGGCGGAATTGGCTTCTTCGCTGGTGCAGAACTGCCGGTGGTGCTTGCCCTGGATCTGCTGCAGCGAATAGCCCATGCCCTGCAGGAAGCGGTCGTTGGCGGTGAGCACCTCGCCGGCCAGGTTGAATTCGATGACCGCGGTGGATCGCAGCAGGGCGTTGATCAGCCCGGAATGCTCGGTGGAGGTCTCGACCTGTTCGGTACGGTCGTTGCCGTAGCAGATGGTCTTGTGGATGCGGCCGTCGGCGTCGCGCAGCGGCTGCCAGGTGGCATAGAGCCAGGCTTCCTGGCCGTTGGCCCGCAGCAGGCGGTACATGCCGCTGGTCTGGTTGCCCTGGCTGAGCGCATTCTTGAGGTCGCGATAGCAGGGCAGTTGTTTGACGTATTCCGGAATGAAGGCATCCAGCGGACGTCCCACCACGTTCTCAGCGCGATAGCCCATTTCGCGGCAGAAGCGCTCGTTCACCCGCTCGATGTTGCCGCGGTCATCCACGGTAAGACTTAGCGCCTGGCTTTCGAAGCCGGCGTGCAGCTGACGCAATTCGGCGACCTCGGCGCGCAGTTGGGCGAGTTCGGTCTTGAGAGGGCGATTGAACATGGCAGGACACCAGGAAGAGTGAAAGTATGACTTCCACTACTTCGACGGTGCCAGGATTTTCTTAAGGGAAGCGCAGCGACTTTCGACTAAAGCCGCAGCCGTCAGGCCTGACGACTGGCGATAAAGCGCCGGAAGACTTCCAGGGTGGCCTCGCTGACATGGTGCTCCATGCCTTCGGCATCGCGCCGCGCGGTATCGGCGTCCACGCCCAGGGTCAGCAGGAAGGTCTCGACCACATGGTGGCGGGCGCGACTGGCTTCGGCCAGGGCTTCGCCCTCGGGGGTGAGGAAGACGCCGCGATAGGGGCGCTGCACGATCAGGCCGGCGGCGGCCAGGCGCTTGAGCATCTTGGCCACGGTCGGCTGGGCCACACCGATGCGCGCGGCGATGTCCACCTGACGGGCTTCACCGCCGTCCCGGATGAGGTCGGAAATGAGCTCGACGTAGTCTTCGATCAGCTCCTGACGATGGGCTTCGCGGACCTGTTGAAAACCTTCCATATGAATGGATGGATCGACCAACCGATTCAGCAGTTCGTCGTCCTTTGTCATGTTGCCCACCTGAATGACCTTCTCCGCAAAGACCTGAGGCGCGTCGAGAGGACGCGATCGGGCGCCATTTTGACCGAGTTGCGGGCGAATACCAAAGATTCCTTCGCCAATGGGCGTTATCGACGGATGAGATAGAGATTTTTTATTGCTGGATGTGTGAATTTTAGCCTAGGCTAAATTCTCCAAAGGGTAGTCCTACCTTGCCGCACGAGTTCGCCATGAAAGAATCCGCCAGCTACGTCGAGCCTGCCTGGCAGGAGCCTGCGCCGTCCGCCCGGCCCAGCCTGGGGCGGATGAATGCCAGCGTGCCGGTGCCCGAGGGCGGCAGCTGGCTACGCCGACTGCTGGCCTTTCTCGGCCCCGGCTACATGGTCTCGGTGGGCTACATGGATCCGGGCAACTGGGCCACGGACCTGGCCGGCGGCTCGCAATTCGGCTACCTGCTGCTGTCGGTGATCCTGCTCTCCAACCTCATGGCCATCCTGCTGCAGGCCCTGGCCGCACGGCTGGGCATCGCCACCGGGCTGGATCTGGCCCAGGCCTGCCGCGCGCGCTATTCGCGGCCCGTTAGCCTGCTGCTGTGGATCGCCTGCGAGATCGCCATCATCGCCTGCGACCTGGCCGAGGTGATCGGCACCGCCATCGCGCTGAATCTGCTGTTCGGTATCCCGCTGATGTGGGGCGCCATCCTCACGGCGCTGGACGTCTTTCTCATCCTGCTACTGATGAATCGCGGCTTTCGCTGGCTGGAGGCCTTCGTCATCGCCCTGCTGACGCTGATCTTCGTCTGCTTCGGTGTGCAGATGGTGCTGGCCCAGCCGTCCATCGCCGCGATCGCCGACGGCTTTCTGCCCAAGGCGGAAATCGTCACCAATCCGGCCGCGCTCTACCTGGCCATCGGCATCATCGGCGCCACCGTGATGCCCCATAACCTCTATCTGCATTCGTCCATCGTGCAGACCCGCGCCTATCCGCGGACCGAGGAGGGGCGCCGGATGGGCCTGCGCTGGGCGGTGGCCGACAGCACCCTGGCGCTGATGCTGGCGCTGTTCGTCAACGCGGCCATCCTGATCACCGCCGCGGCGGTGTTCCACAGCGCCGGGCGCACCGACGTGGCCGAGATCCAGGACGCCTACCATCTGCTGTCGCCGATGCTGGGCGTGGGTATTGCCTCGCTGCTGTTCGCGGTGGCGCTGCTGGCCTCGGGCATCAACTCCACGGTCACCGCGACCCTGGCCGGCCAGATCGTCATGGAAGGTTTCCTGTCGCTGCGCATTCCCGACTGGGCGCGGCGGCTGATCACCCGCGGCATCGCCGTGATCCCGGTGGTGGTGGTGACCGGTCTCTATGGGGAAAGCGGCACGGCCAAGCTGCTGGTGCTGAGTCAGGTGGTGCTGTCCATGCAGCTGCCCTTCGCGGTGATCCCACTGGTGCGCTTCGTCTCGGATCGCCAGCTGATGGGTAGCTTCGTGATCGGTCGGCTCACACAGGTGCTGGCCTGGGCGATCGCCGGGCTGATCGTGGTGCTCAATGTGAAGCTGCTGGCCGATATCCTTCTTGGATAGCGGATAACTGAGGTCTGACGACCTTTGGTGGCTCTGGAATGCTGGTCTGGGAACTTCTAAAAGCGTGACGGTATCAATCCGTTACCACAATAAGTTCTTCCCATAACCACCCTGGAGCACTTGCCATGTCCTACGACGCCCGCCACACCCCAGCCTATGCGGCCACCACGGCCACCGCTGCCGCACCGTTGCTGAAGCGTATTTCCTGGAGTTCGATCATCGCCGGCGTGGTCATCGCCCTGACCGTGTCGCTTCTGCTGAGCCTGCTCGGCACCGCCATCGGCTCGGCTTCCATCGATCCGCAGCAGGAAGCCAATCCGTTGTCCGGCCTGGGCAAGGGCACCGGTATCTGGGTCGGCGTCAGCGCCGTGGTGTCGGTCTTCGTCGGTGCCTGGATCGCCGGTCGCCTGGCCCAGCGCGAAGGCGCCCTGCACGGCATCCTGGTCTGGGCCAGCGTGACCCTGGTCAGCGTCTATCTGGTGTCCAGCGCCGTGAGCGGCGTGGTGCGTACCGGTCTGAACGTGGCGGGCAGCGGTCTGTCGATGATCGGCAGCGGCCTGTCCCAGGCGGCACCGGCCCTGACCAACCAGGTTCAGGACCAACTGCGTCAGCAGGGCATCCAGCTCGACCTGGGTGATCTGCAGAACGAACTGGAAACCGCGCTGCGCCAGACCGGCAAGACCGAACTGCAGCCGGAGAATCTGAAGCAGCAGGCTCAGGGCGCCGAACAGGATGCCAAGAACACCGCCCAGAACAGCGCCAACAATCCGCAGCAGACCGATGACCAGCTGAGTGCCCTGCTGGATCGTCTGAAGCAGCGTGGCGACCAGGCCTGGAACGCCGCCGACCGTCAGGCGCTGGTCAACCTGATCAAGGCCCGCACCGGCAAGAGCGACGCCGAGGCCAATGCCATCGTCGACAAGGCCCAGCAGACCTACCAGCAGGCCTATGCCAAGTATCAGGAACTCAAGGCCCAGGCCGAGCAGAAGGCTCGCGAGGCCGCTGACGTGGCTGCCCGCAAGGTCTCCCAGGCCAGCTGGGTCCTGCTGATCAGCCTGGTGATCGGCGGCATCGTCGGTGCCATCGGTGGTGCTCTGGGTCGTCGTACCCAGCCGGCCAACAAGGTGGTTGCCGCCTAAGCGCAGCATCCAGCGTATCCCGCGGGATCCGCTGACCAAGCACGAGGCCCGGACGGGTGACAGTCCGGGCCTCGTCGTTCATGGATGACGCCTCGCCTAACGGTCTGGCCGCAGCACCCGGGCGAGCAGCTGCCGGCACAGCGCCAGGTCCGGGCGCTCGGCGCCGAACAGGGTGCGATAGATCAGCGGGGCGACCAGGCCATCGAGCAGGACGTCCAGGGTCGGTGCCGGTTCGCCACGGCTGCGGGCGCGTTCGAGCAGCAGCTCCAGGCGTTCCCGGGTCGGCTCGGTACAGCGCACCGCGCAGCCCGGATCAGTGGCCGCCAGGGCGTCCCTGAGCATGGCCTGGCCGGGGGTGGAGGCGAGGTCGTCGACATAGTGTTCCAGCCAGCGTTCGAGATCGCCTCTCAGGCTGCCGGTGTCCTCGGGCGGCTGGTCCGGGCGCAGCCGCTGCAGGTCGACGTCGGCCAGGAGACTGGGCAGATTGCCCCAGCGACGATAGAGGGTCGAGGGCGTGACCCCGGCGCGCGCGGCGATCAGGGGGACGGTGAGGGCTTCCCGGGGCTGCTCCTGCAGGAGCGCCAGGACGGCCTCGTGGATGGCTTGCTGAACGCGGGCACTGCGGCCGCCGGGACGGGCTTGCTTGCTGGTCATGGTGACAGGATACCCGGCTCTTAACGCAAACGCATTGCTTTTGCTGCAGGAAGGGTTCAGGCTTTAAAGCAATTATTTAGCTTTAAGGTGCGGACATGTCTTCGCTGAACGGCTCCTCCTCTGCACGCCTGACGCTGCTGGGTTCAGTGCTGCTGACCTTCCTGGCCGCGTCCAGCGCGCCGACCCCCCTCTATGCCAGCTACCAGCAGGCCTGGGGCTTTTCCACCTTCTGGCTGACCTGGGTGTTCGCCGTCTATGCCTTCGCCCTGCTGGCCGCCCTGCTGGTAGGCGGGCGGCTGTCCGATCACCTGGGGCGGCGGCCGGTGATCCTGGCGGCGCTGCTGCTGGAGGCGGGTGCCATGCTGCTGTTCCACCAGGCGCATGACCTGGCGGATCTGGTGCTCGCCCGCGCCCTGCAGGGCCTGGCGACCGGGATCGCCACCAGTGCCCTGGGTGCGGCGCTGCTCGACGTGGATGCCGAGCGCGGTCCCTGGTTGAACAGCCTGACGCCACTGCTCGGCATGGCGATCGGCGCCCTGGGCTGCGGCCTGCTGGTGGAATTCGCGCCGGCGCCGCTACAACTGGTCTATCGGCTGTTCCTGGCGCTCTTTCTGCTGCAGGGCCTGGCGCTGCTGCGCCTGCCCGATAGCGGTCCGCGCCGACCGGGTCTGCTCGCCGCCTTGCGCCCCCAGCTGGCGGTGCCGCCCCAGGCCCGCGCCATGCTCTGGCGGGTCCTGCCGCTGGAGCTGGCGGTCTGGGCCGTGGGCGGCTTCTATCTGTCGCTGATGCCGGCGTTGGTCAAGGCGGCGACCGGTACGACGTCGATCCTGGTCGGCGGGGGCGTGGTGGCCGGCCTCACGCTCACCGGTGCGGCCTGTCTGCATGGCTTGCGCCTCTGGCCGGCGGCGCGCCTGCTGCGGCTGGGGGCGAGCACCCTGGTGGCCGGTCCGGCGCTGCTCTGGCTGGCGGTGGCCAGCGGTCAGCTGGGACTCTTCGCTCTGGGCACCCTGGTGACCGGCGTCGGCTTCGGCAGCGGCTTTCTCGGCGCCACCCGCAGTCTGCTGCCGCTGGCGGAAGCGACCCAGCGCGCCGGGTTGCTGGCCGCCTTCTATGTGCTCAGCTACCTGGCGTTCTGCCTGCCGGCCCTGGCGGTCAGCGCCCTGGTGCCACGGCTGGGCCTGACTGGCGCCGCCGAGCTCTATCTGGTCGGGGTGATCCTGCTGGCGCTGCTGGGGGTGCGCAATAGCCTGCCCCGTGCCTGCGTGCAGCCGGGTTAGAGCAGGATGTCGGCGGGACCGAAAATGGCCCGCTCGACGGGGCTGCCGGTGACCCGCTCTTCATTGGAGAAGCCGTCGTGGTCGCGCAGCGGGCCGAAGTCGATGCCGGTCAGCTGCTCGATGCGCAGGACGCTGCACTGGTAGGTGCGCAGGCGACCGAAGGCGATGGAGAGCTCGTCCAGTTCGCGGCGCTGGTCGATGAGGTAGGCGCTGGCGGAGGGCTTGCCGTCGTCACCGAGAAAGGCCACCACCTTCCAGAAGGCTTCGGGGATCCGGGCGTCGCGATAGGCGCGGTCATCCGCACGCAGGACCGGGCCGCTGAAGACGCTGACCCTTGCCTGCCAGCGCTGGGTGTTGTCGAGAATGTAGTCCTCCAGCTCCAGCCAGGTCTTCTGGTTGAAGGCGGCCATCTGCGGCGCGCAGTTGGTGAAGTGGAAGGTGTCCGTATTGGCCTGGGCCGCGGCGGCGCCCCAGTTGGGATCCTGGCGGCGCACCAGGTGGCCACGGTCGAGCAGGTTGTCGGCATAGAGCGCCTCGCCCAGCTGCGCCTCCAGCGGCACCCGACCGTCGTAGGCCCAGGCGTCGCGACTGCGGGGCACCTCGACGTGCTGGTCGCCAGCGATATTGACCCCGACCCAGAGCGCCATCCGCCGGCTGCGCGAGAGGCTGACCGAGAAGTGGGTGTAGTCCAGGCGATCGCCCGAGGCGGGCAGGGGATAGATGTCGCCGGCCAGGGCCGCGCTCGGACGGGGCCAGGGGATCTGGAAGGCGCCCAGGAAGTCGGCCTGGTAACCCTGGCGGTCGGCCAGGCTGGCGGCGGGGGTGATGCGCGGCTCGGCGCTTCTCAGACCGGCGGGTTGCGCCGGCAGCAGGGGGCGCAGGTCGGCGAGGCGCGGACGATAGGCGAGATCGACGGCAAAGGGCTGGCTGGACATGGCGGCGCTCTGGCGAAAGGGGCGAACCGCCAGCGCAGCACAGGGAGGTTACCGGACGATGACGACGGTCAGCGAAGTGGTATGCACCGGCGCTAGCTGGCAAACTCGTTCGCGACCTAACGATTCCAACCCTGAGTGAACCGCCCATGAAGCTATCGCTGTTTTCCCCCTTTGCCCGCCAGCGCGCCTGGCTGCTCGGCGTGCCCGGCCTGCTCCTCACCGGCGCCGCCCTGGCCAGCCAGCAGTCCGATGCCAAGGGCTTCGTCGAAGACGGTGACCTGACCCTGCTGCTGCGCAACTACTACTACCTGCGCCAGAACGAAGGCGACGGCCATGGCGCTGAAGCGCGCAACAGTCGCGATCCGCGCAGCTGGACCCAGGCCTTCCTGCTCAACTACACCTCGGGCTTCACCCAGGGCACCGTGGGCGTGGGTGTGGATGCCTATGGCTATCTGGGTCTCAAGCTGGATGGCGGCGATGGCCACGCCAACACCCCGAACATGCCGGTGGACGGCGACGGCAGCCAGCGCAGCGAATTCAGCAAGGGCGGGGCGGCGGTCAAGCTGCGCGTCTCCAACACCGTGCTCAAGTACGGCGACCAGCAGCCCACGGCGCCGGTGCTGGCGGCGGGTGGCAACTGGCTGTTTCCCCAGACCGCCCGGGGCTGGAGCCTGGTGAGCCAGGAGGTCGATCACCTGATGCTCGAAGGCGGTCACTTCACCGCCGCCACGGCGCCGCGCACCACCGGTTCGGACGGCGGCATCTTCGCCGGTTACGCCGGCGTCGAAGCGGCCTCGGCCAGCTATGCCGGGGGCGTCTACAAGTTCAGCGATCACCTCAGTGCCTCGCTCTATGCCGGGCACTTCGAGGATGTCTGGGACCAGTACTACGGCAACCTCAACTATGTAGTGCCGCTGGCCGCCGAGCAGAGTCTGACCTTCGACGCCAACCTCTATCGCACCCTGGACGCCGGCAGCGCCAAGGCCGGCAGTATCGCCAACACCGCCGGCTCGCTGGCCGCCGCCTTCCAGACCGGCGCCCACACCTTCACCCTGATCCACCAGCGTATCCATGGCGACCAGCCCTTCGACTACGCGGTCTTTGGCGCGCCGGTGCCGGGGTCCTTCGGTGACTCCATCCTGCTCGGCAACTCGATGCAGTTCTCCGACTTCAACGGCCCGGGCGAGCGCAGCTGGCAGGCCCGTTACGACCTGAACATGGAAAGCTATGGCGTGCCGGGCCTGAGTCTGATGGTGCGCCATACCCGCGGTAGCGGCATCGACGGCACCCACCTGGCCGCCGACTCGGCCTACGCCGGTCTCTATGGCGACGGCGACAAGGAACACGAGACCGATCTGGAGGCCAAGTACGTCCTGCAGAACGGCCCGGCCAAGGACCTCAGCTTCCGCCTGCGCCAGGCCTGGCATTCCGGCAGCCAGAGCACCGGCGGCACCGTGGCCGAAACCCGGCTGATCACCGAGTATCCGCTGAATATCCTGTAATTGGTCGCGCTCCGCAGGTTGGGTTGAGCGCAGCGAAGCCCGGTGCCGGGGTCCTGCGCGGCTTGTTGGGCTTCGGCGATAAGGCCGCCTCAACCCAACCTACAGGGCTGGGCCTGGTAGGTTGGGTTGAGCGCCGCGAAGCCCAACGGTCCACTGGCGATTGGCATGTCCGGGAGTGCCCTCACCCCAGCCCTCTCCCAAGGGGAGAGGGGGCAGTTCGGTGTGATCGGGCACCGTGTAGGTTGGGTTGAGCGCAGCGATGCCCAACAGTCCGTTGGCCATCGGCATGTCCGGGAATACCCTTACCCCAGCCCTCTCCCATGAGGAGAGGGGGTAGCCGCGTAGAGTGGATAACGGCGCAGCCTTATCCACGCCCAGGTGCAAAGGGCAGTGGAAAACGCGGCGCGGTTTTCCACGCTACGGATACCCTGGCAGCGCGACACCAGGGGACAAGCTACCACCCGCGCCGGACCCAACCGCCCCCTCTCCCTCTAGGAGAGGGCTGGGGTGAGGGTTGCCCCCCGCCAACGGTGCCAGGATCGAGCGCGGCTTGTTGAGCTACGGCGATGGAGTAGCCTCAACCTAGCTAAGGCCAACCTTGGCTACTTGCCACCTTTGGCCATCGGCATGTCCGGGAATACCCTCACCCCAACCCTCTCCCAAGGGGAGAGGGGGCAGTTCGGTGTGATCGAGTGCCGTGTAGGTTGGGTTGAGCGCAGCGAAGCCCATTTCAGACTTTCGCTCGCGATTCCTCCAGCAGCCGCTCGATCTCCCCATGCAGCCGCTCGGTGGCGCCAACCCGGTCGATCCACCATTCGGTGGACCAGACGCGCAGCAGCGTCCAGCCGAGGCCCTGGAGGATGGCGCTGCGGGTCTTGTCACGGTCGCGGGCGGTGGCGGCGCTGTGGTAGGTGGCGCCGTCGCATTCGATGCCTACCAGGTAATCGCCCGGGCGGTCCGGATGGACGATGCCCAGGTCGATGCGGAAACGCGACACACCGATCTGCGGCACCACCTGCCAGCCCTTGGCCTGTAGCGCCTGGGCCACGGCTTCCTCGAAGGGCGAGTCGTGCCCGCCCAGCGAGCCCTTGACCGCCGCCGCCAGGGCCTGGGGGCCGCGCTGGGCGAATTCCAGGAACAGCTTGAGATCCCGTACCGCGCGGGCATTGGTGCGATTGAGGTCGATCAGCCCCGGATCGAAGGAGGAGAACACCAGCATCTCCCGGCGCGCCCGGGTCACGGCGACGTTGAGGCGGCGCCAGCCACCGTCCTTGTTCAAGGGGCCGAAGTTCATCGACATCGTATTGGCGCCTGGCTCGGTAGGGCCGAAGCCGATGCCGAGCATGATCAGGTCGCGCTCGTCGCCCTGCACCGTTTCCAGGTTCTTCACCACCACCGGCTCGGCCAGGTCTTCGGCGAAGTGCGCCTCGATCTCCGGGTGCTGCTGGCGCGCGCGGTCGAGCAGGTCGGTGACCAGCCGCTGTTGCTCGCTGTTGAGGGTGATGATGCCCAGGCTGAGTCCGGCGAAGGCCGGATCGAGCAGGCGCTTGACCGCCTCGGCGACCATGGCCTGGGCTTCCAGGGCGTTGTGCCGTCCCTTGCCCTTGGCGTAGACGCCGTCCACCCGCCGCCATTCCACCGCGCTCGGACGGATCTCCGGGGCGGGGAAGGTGATGAGCTTGCCGTCGTAGTAGTGATGGTTGGAAAAGGCGATCAGGCTCTCGTGGCGACTGCGGTAGTGCCAGTTGAGGCTGTGGCTGTAGATGCCGGCGCCCAGGCATTCGTCGAGGATGCTCTCCAGGTCCTCGGCGGTGTCGTCCTCGCCGGCGGCGCGGTCGAAGAAGCGGGTCGGCGGCATCTGCCGGGGGTCGCCCGCGATCACCACCTGCACACCGCGGGCGATGGCGCCCACCGCGTCCCAGGGCGCGATCTGCGAGGCTTCGTCGAAGATCACCAGGTCGAACAGGCCGCCATCGGGCGGCAGGTACTGGGCGATGGACAGCGGACTCATCAGCATGCAAGGCGCCAGCCGCGCCAGGGCGTCGCCCATTTCCAGCGCCAGCTGGCGCAGCGGCTTGTGCCGGCGCTGCTTCTGCAATTCGTGCTTGAGCACGGCGAAGCCGCCACCCTGGCGCGCCGCGTCGTTCTTGGGCGGCAGGCCGTGGCAGAGCAGGGCGCGGATATGGCGCACGGCGAGGGTCTGCAGGCGATCGTCCAACCGGCGATAGGCCTGGATGTCGCTCTCGTGCTCGGCCGGGACGAAATCGCGCAGCAAGGGCTCGGCGTCCAGGGCGGTGGCGGCGAACCAGCGGGCATAGGCGGTTTCGAAGACGGCTGCGAGATCCTCGCCGGAGCCGACCGTGACGCGCGCGATCAGCGGCGCCAGGCCGAGGGCGTCGGCTTCCTCGCGGACCCGCTGCCAGTCGCACCAGGCCTTGAGGCGACCGGGCTGGCGCAACAGGGCGGCGGCGGTGCGTACCAACTCGGCGGCCGGGGTGTCTGCCGGCAGTCCTGCCTGCTCGGCAAAGCTCTGGCGCGCGGCTTCGGCGGCCTCCAGGGCGGCGGAGAAGGCGCTGCTGGCCGGTGCCAGGGTAGTGTCCACCGGCTGGTCCTCGGGATGCTGCAACCGGCGCGCCGCCGCCTGGCGCAGGGCCAGCAACTGCTCGGGCGTTTCCGCCAGGGTCGGCAGCGCCGTGCTCAGCCTTTCCGCGAGGGCGCGGCGCGCGAGCAGGGCCTCCAGATCGCTGGTGACGCCTTGCCAGCCGCTGATGGCGGCCAGGCTGGGCGTCAACTCGTCCAGTTCGGTAAGCAGGGTGCGCTGGCGCCGCAGGCGTGGCAGGTCGGCGGCCACGTCGGGCTGGCCCTGGGTTTCGCCCTGGCGGGCGAGATCCTGGGTGACCTGGCGCTGGGCGCGGCTGGCGAAGATCCAGAAGCGCTGCCCGGCGGCGTCCCAGGCGGTTTCCAGCTGGGTCAGGGCGACGCGGCGACAGGCTTCGGCGGCATAGGGCACCGACAGCTCGCGCTCCAGCGTCTGGTAGTCCCGCAGCAACTCCAGGGCGCGCCCCAGCTGGCGCTGACGCTCGGCGGCGCCAGGCCCGAAGGCGAAGGCCAGGTCCTGGCCGGCGGCGTTCTGCAGCAGCTCGGCGAATTCCAGCAGGCGCCGGGGCGCCACCTGATCCGCCAGCGGCAGGCCAAGGACGTCGCGCAGGCGTTGCCGCGCCTGCTGCAGGGCCTGCTGGGTGTCGCGCAGCCGTTCGGCGGCGCCGACCAGGGCGTCCTGCCAGGCGTTGGACCAGGGATGGGCCGGCAAGAGGGCGAAATCCGCCGCCAGGCTGCGGCCGGTCTCGGCGTGCAGGGCCAGGCGGCGCACGGCGTTGCGCAACTCGGCCAGGGCCTCGGCGTCGTGGGCGTCGGCATTGGGCCAGGCCAGGCGCGGGGTATCGGGGGCGGCGTCGCGCAGGACGCGGCCAATGCTCTGCTGCAGGGTCAGGCCATTGGGCCAGCGCCGGTGCAGGCGCTCGACCACTGCATTGAGGCGATCGCGCAGGCGTTCCACCTCGGCGGCCTCGGCCAGCCATTCTTCTTCGTCGAGGCCGTCGCGGGTATCCCAGGCGCGCTCCAGCTGCTTGAGTACCTCGGCCTTGGACGCCTTGCTCGAATGCAGCTCCAGGCAGAATTCGCCCAGCCCCTGGGCCTCCAGGCGGCGATAGACCACGTCCAGGGCCGCGCGCTTCTCGGCGACGAACAGCACCCGCCGACCGAGCGCCAGGTTGTGGGCGATCATGTTGGCGATGGTCTGGGACTTGCCGGTGCCGGGCGGGCCGTCCAGCACGAAGTCCTGGCCACCGGCCGAGGCCAATACCGCCGCCAGTTGCGAAGAATCCGCCGGCAGCGGGGTGAAGAGTTCGGCCGGGGTGACCTGGCGATCCAGCTCGCGCTCGCGGGGAAAGCTGCCCCCGCTCAGGTAGGCGCCGGATTCCGTGGTGCGCTCCAGCAGGTGCCGCACCAGCGGGCTTTCCATCAGCTGGTCGCTGCGCTCGGTGAGGTCCTTCCACATCAGGTACTTGGCGAAGGAGAACTGGCCGAGCAGCAATTCGTTGCTGACCTCGAAGCCGGGCAGGTCGCGCACCGCGCGGCGGACCCTGGTCCAGATGCCATCCACGTCGATGCCGTTGCCATCGCCGGGCAGCGGGCCGTCGAGCCCGGGAATGTCCAGGTCGAAGTCGTGGCGCAAGAGCTCCAGCAGGGTCAGGTTGAAGCGCGGCTCGTCCTCGAACAGGTGCAGGGTGATGCCGCTGGCGGCGCTCTGCCGTTCCAGGCGTACCGGCAGCAGGATCAGCGGCGCACGGTAGTGCTTGGGATCGTCGGCCGCCTTCTTCCAGCGCAGGAAGCCCAGCGCCAGGTAGAGGGTGTTGGCGCCGCCCTCGTCGAGATCGCTGCGGGCGCGGCGATAGAGCTCCACCAGGGCCGCGTCCAGTTTGGTCGCATCCAGGGGCGCGACCACCTCGCCGCGGGCCAGGGCGCCGCGGGCGTATTCGTCGTCGAGATTCTCGTGCTCGCGGGCTTCGTGCAGCACGGCGTCGCGCCCGCTCACCGCCAGATCCGGCAGCGGCACCAGACGCAGTGCCCGGCCCTCGGCCAGGCGATCTTCCAGCGCCGCCGGCTCGGGGCAGAGCAGGGGCACGCTGCGGGCGTTGTCCGGCACATGCAGCAGGCGATTGCGGGTGGTGAGGTCGAGCAGTTTGCGCTGCCACAGCGCCAGGCGCCCGACCGGGGTGGTCGGCGCCGCCTCGACGTCCACGTCGAAGGCCGGCAGCGGCGGGGCTTCTTCCAGGGCTTCGCCGGGCAGCAGCAGGCCGTCCGCATGGATGGCCGGCTGGCCGGGCACCGCCAGCGGGCGAATGCGTTGCAGGCGGGCGCGGCGGATGTCCAGCGCCAGTACGAAGGACTCGTCGTCCAGCTGCCGCTCGGCCAGTTGCATGGCCTGGCTGAAGGAGGGCGGCGGCGAGGCGGTGGCCTGGGTGGTCTCGAAGACCAGCAGGTCCTTGAGCGCCACCCGCTTGCGCACCGGCTCGGCGTCGTCGGTGAGCAGCTGAGCGAATTCCTGGGGCTGCAGCCAGACCCCGGCGAAGGCATGGCCGCGGGTAATGACCAGCAGCGGATTGAGACCGGCCTGTTCCAGCGCCGCGCAGGCGAGCAGGGCGAGATCCAGGCAGGTGGCCAGGCCGCCGTCGAGGATGGCGCCCGGCGTGCGGATCTTCTGGCCTTGGCGCTCGAAACTGGCCGGCGGCACCGCATAGGTCAGCTGCAGACCGCACAGCGCCGACCAGAGCGCCGAACCCAGCTCCCAGACGCGTCGCCGCGAGCCGCTCTCGTACCCGTCCAGCGCCGTGGACTTGCCGGCGCGGCGCAAGACCTCGGCGGCCGCGCCCAGCAGGCGATCCACTGCCGGGTCGTTGGGCATGACGAAGGCCGCGGCCAGCTCGGGCATGCTGTCCACGCCGCCCCACTGGTTGCGGGCCAGCAGCTCGACCGGATAGCGCCGCGTCTGCAGGATCTCTTCGCCCTGGCGTACCGTGAAGGTCAGCTGGGCGACCAGGCTTTCCTGCAGGCTGCCGAGCAGGGCGGCGTCGAATTCGAGGTCGCGATCATCGAGATGAAGGGTGCCCTTGGGGTCCAGGCGCTCCAGGTGCCAGGTGCGCGGGACCACGAAGGCCGGCTCGGCGGTCACCGTCAGGCTGACGTCGACCAAGGGGTCCTGGCCGCTGTGGGTGAGGCGCAATTCGCGCAGCACGGGCACCGCGTTCTGGTGCGCCGCAAAACCGATCTTGCCGGCCAGCACCAGTTCGACATCCACGCTCATCGCCTACCACCCTTGCTTATTGCCTAAGGTAGATGAATGTACAGTAGTGGACGGGTCGATGCAGCCCATAGCCGGCCTGGGCAAGCGGAAAAAGTCCTTTGGTGACGGGCGGTTGCGTGGTTTGAGGGATAGGTCGCGCTTCAGGCCGCCGGGGTCGGGAAGACCAGGCTGAAATGGATGCCCCGCTCATCCTGCTCGACCTCGGCGCGGCCGCCGTGCAGGCGCATGATGGCGGCGACGATGGCCAGGCCCAGGCCGTTGGAATCATGGGGCTGGTGGCGCGAGGGATCGGCGCGGTAGAAGCGGTCGAATAGCCGACGCAGGTGCTCCGGCGCCAGCGCCGGCCCGGCATTGCTGACGCGGATGCGCCCGCCGTCCGCCTGCAGGAGGATCTCGCCGTCCGGCTCGGCGTAGCGGATGGCATTGGCTACCAGGTTGCTCAGGGCGCGGCGCAGCATCAGTGGATCGGCGACCACCTCGCCGCCGCCCGCTACCACCAGGCGCAGGCCGCGCTCGTCGGCCGGCCCTTCGAAATAGTCGGCGATGCGCGCCAGCTCTTCGTCCAGCTGCAACGGCTGCGGGGTCAGCACCGCCTGGGCGTCGTCGGCGCGGGCGAGGAAGAGGATGCTTTCCACCAGCCGCGAGATGCGCTCCAGCTCCTCCAGGTTGGACGCCAGCAGCGCCTGGTAGTCCTCGGCACTGCGCACCTGGCGCAGGGCGACCTCGGTATGGCCCATGAGGGCATTGATCGGGGTGCGGATCTCGTGGGCGAGGTCGGCGGAAAACTGCACCAGTCGGCCATAGCCGTCGGCCAGGCGCGCCAGCATGGCGTTGTAATTTTCCACCAGCGGCTGCAACTCGCGCGGGGCATCGGCCAGCTTCAGGGGCGCGGCCAGACGAGTCGGGGTGATGCCGCCGGCATGGCGGGCGATGCGTCGCAGTGGTGCCAGGCCGCGCCGCAGCAGCAGATAGCCGAGACCGGCGGTACACAGGAAGGCCAGGGTCACCGCGCCGATCAGGCCCAGCCGGAAATCGGCCAGGGTGGTGTCCTCGTTGCGCAGCACATGGGCGGCGGTCAGTTCCACCGGGCCTTCGGGGGTGTTCACCGCGACCCGCGCCGCGCGCCAGCGGGTGCCGTCGGCCAGGGTGCCCTCCCGTATATCGGCCGGCGTCGGTCGCCGCGTCTGGGGTACCACGGCAAGATCCGGGAGGGCGATATTCAGTGGGTTGGAGGCGATCACCGGCTTGGCGCCCGGCGCGCCGATGAGAAAGACGTCCTGCTCGTTGCCCAGCATGTTGGCGAACAGCTGCGGACTGCGGCCCAGGGTCTCCAGCGACAGATCGGCGCTGAGCAGGCTGCGGAAATGCGCCAGGCGACCGAGCAGGGCGTAGTCGGCGCGCTCCAGCACCGTCCGTTCCAGGCTGTGGTAGAGAAAGGCGCCGGCGCCGCCCACGGCCAGCAGCGCGACCAGGGCGAACCCCAGAGTGGCGCGCAGGATCAGCGAAGGTGAGCGGGCGCTCAAGGCCTCACCTCGCAGACGTAGCCGATGCCGCGCACGGTATGGATCAGCTTGACCGGGTATGGGTTGTCAACCTTGGCGCGCAGCCGCTTGATGGCCACGTCCACCACGTTGGTGTCGCTGTCGAAATTCATGTCCCAGACCTCGGCGGCGATCAGGGTGCGCGACAGCACCTCGCCTTCGCGGCGCAGCAGCAGGTGCAGCAGGGCGAATTCCTTGTTGGTCAGCACGATGAGGTCGTCGCCGCGGGTCACCCGTCGCCGCAGGAGGTCCAGCTGCAGATCGGCCAGGTGGAAGTGCTCGGGCTCGCGCACCACGCCACGGCGCAGCAGGGTGCGGATACGCAGGAGCAGCTCGACGAAGGAGAAGGGCTTGACCAGGTAGTCGTCGGCGCCCAGCTCCAGGCCGCGGATGCGATCCTGCAGGCCGTCGCGGGCGGTGAGAAAGAGCACCGGCACGTCGAGCTTCTTGCGCAAGACCTCCATGATCTGCCAGCCGTCGATGCCGGGCAGCATGACGTCGAGGATGATCAGGTCGTAACGGCCGTCCAGGGCCAGGTGCAGACCGTCGGCGCCGTGCTGGGTCCAGTCGACCGCGTAGCCGGATTCGCCGAGACCCTTCTTCAGGTACTCGCCGGTCTTCTGGTCGTCTTCGATGAGGAGAATGTGCATGACGTAATGGTAGGGCCTCCGGTCGCTGCGCTGGGTGACATTTTTGTCATTCGCCGGTCATCTTGCTGACCCCCCACGCGTCGCACTGTGGCGGGGCGATTCCCTATCCCAGGAGGCTTCATGCGTACCCAGACTCTGCTCCGCGGTTCCCTTGCTCTGCTGCTCGCCGGCAGTGCCCTGCTGGCCCAGGCCGCGCCCATGCCCACCGTCAAGCCCATGCGCGGCACGGTGGACAGCGTCCAGGGCGACACCCTGGCCTTCACCACCAGAAGCGGTGCCCACCAGACCCTGATGCTGGATGACAAGACCAGCTACCGCGCCGTGTCCAAGGCCAACCTGGATCGCATCGAGGCCAACAGCTTCATCGGCTCCGCCGCCACACCGCAGCCCGACGGCACCCTCAAGGCGCTGGAAGTGACGGTGTTCGAGGCCAGCCTGCGCGGCTCCGGCGAAGGCCACTACGGCTGGGAAAATGCCGATGGCAGCACCGGCACCATGACCAACGGCACCGTGGGCGAACTCAAGAAGGCCAACGGCCGCACCCTGACCGTGCAGTACAAGGGCGGCGAGAAGCAGCTGGTGGTGCCGGAAGACGTGCCCATCGCCTATGTCGAGAAGGGCGACCGCAGCCTGCTCAAGCCCGGTGCCAAGGTAGTGCTGTTCCCCGCCGAAGACGGCAAGCACGCCAAGGGCGTGGCCGTAGGCAAGGACGGTTTCACCCCGCCCATGTAAACCCCAGCGCGGTCGCCTGGCGACCGCGTCCAACTTTCCGTGGAGGGGAACCCCATGACCATCTCGCGACGGCGCCTGGTGCACCGCTGGCCGGTGCGCCTCACCCACTGGCTCAACGCCCTGGCGATGCCCTGCATGTTCATGAGCGGCTGGGCGATCTACAACGCCTCGCCGCTGTTCTCCTTCACCTTTCCCGCCTGGTCGACCCTCGGCGGCTGGCTGGGTGGCGCCATCGCCTGGCACCTGGCGGTGTTCTGGCTGCTGGCGGTGAACGGCCTGGTGTATCTGCTCTATGGCCTGTTCAGCGGCCACTTCCGGCGCGATTTCCTGCCCCTGTCGCCACGCGCCATCGGCCGCGATTTCGTCGCCGCCGCACGTCTACGGCTTGGCCACCAGCTGGGCACCTACAACGCCGTGCAGCGGCTGCTCTACTGGGGTGTGCTCGCCCTCGGGGTGCTGGTGGTGCTCTCCGGACTGGCCATCTGGAAACCCGTGCAGCTGCAAGGGTTGGTCGCGCTGCTGGGCGGCTTCGACACCGCCCGCTACGTGCATTTCTTCGCCATGGCCGGCATCGGCGCCTTCGTCGTCGTGCACCTGGCCCTGGTCATCCTGGTCCCCCGCACCCTGCCGCCGATGATCACCGGCCGGGCGCACGAGGAGGTTGACGATGAGTCGGCGTGAACGGCTGCGCCTGGAACCGGCGCAACAGCGGCAGGTGGAAAATCTGCAACGACGCCTGCTGCTCAAGCAGGGCCTGACCGTGGGCGCCCTGGCCATGCTCAGCGGCTGCAACCTGCAGGACGGCGACAGCGTCGACAAGGTGCTCTGGTCCATGTCGCGCTTCAACGACCGGGTGCAGGCCTGGCTGTTCGGCCGCGAGCGCCTGGCGCCGACCTATGCCGCCAGCCAGATCACCGACCCCTTTCCCTTCAACGCCTTCTACCCCGAATACAACGTTCCGGAAGTGGACCTGAGCGACTATCGCCTGGAGGTCTCCGGCCTGGTCGCCAACAAGCAGGCCTGGACCCTGGAAGACCTGCGCCGCCTGCCGCAGCGCGCCGACATCACCCGCTTCATCTGCATCGAAGGCTGGAGCGCCATCGGCCAGTGGGGCGGGGTGCCGCTGCGCACCTTCCTCGAACGCATCGGTGCCGACACCACGGCCAAGTACGTCGGCTTCAAGTGCGCCGATCGCTACTACTCCAGCATCGACATGGCCTCGGCGCTGCATCCCCAGACCCTGCTGGCGCTGGACTTCGGCCAGGTGGCCCTGCCGCCGGACTACGGCTACCCGCTGCGCCTGCGGGTACCCACCAAGCTCGGCTTCAAGAATCCCAAGCACATCCAGGCGCTGTTCGTGACCAACGACTGTCCCGGCGGCTATTGGGAGGACCAGGGCTATAACTGGTTCAGCGGGATCTAGATCCCACTCAACGTCTGCTGCGCGTCGGCCAAACTGCGTTGAAAAGACCCTGGGTCGCCAGCCCGGCCTAGGCGGCCCCGTCGCAATGCTCATTTACCACTCGTAAACCCGAGCGCGGGTCCGATCCGCTTCCTCAGGTCTTTGATTCGCTAGCGCTCACCCTTCGGGCCAGGCTGCGCCTGTTACTCCCGCAGGTCGTTGCGCCTTGTCTGTCTCTAGCTCGCGAGACGTTGAGCGGGATCTAGCCGGCGGAACCCCCGTCGTCGGGGGCAGTCGAGATACCACCCATCCTTTACCCAGGAGTCTCGCCATGTCCGCCCATCCCTCGATCGGTTTCATCGGCTTCGGTGCCATGGCCCAGCGCATGGGCGCCAACCTGCGCGAGGCCGGCTATGCGGTCAGCGCCTATGCCGAGCACCAGCAGGACGGCGAGCGCCACGGCACGCCCATGGAGCCCCTGGCGACCCTCTTGCCCCAGGCGGAGGTGGTGATCGTCTCCCTGCCCAACGACGCCATCCTCGAACAGGTGCTGCTCGGCCCCGACGGCGTCCTCGCCCGGCTGGAGAGCGGTCGTCTGCTGATCAACACGAGCACCAACTCGCCGGCGCTGGCGCTGCGCCTGGAGGCGGCCGGTCGCGCCCGGGGTATCGCCGTGGTCGAGGCCCCGGTGTCCGGCAGCACGCCCGAGGCGGAAAAGGCGCAACTGGTGGTCCTGGCCGGTGGCGAACCCGAAGCGGTGGAGCGCGCCCGTCCCATCCTCGAGACCCTGGGCAAGACCGTGCACCACGTCGGTCCGACCGGACAGGGCGCCGCCATCAAGCTGGCCATCAACGGCCTGATGGGCGCCGGACTCGCCGCCCTGGCCGAGGCGCTGGCCTATGCCACCCGCGCCGGCCTGGATGCCGAGGTGCTGTTCGAGGTGTTCGGCGACCTGGCGGTGCTCTCGCCCCATCACCAGCGCAAGCTGGCGGCGCTGCGCGACGGCGACTTCGCCCCGCAATTCCCGGCGGCGCTGATGCACAAGGACATGGGCCTCCTGCTGGCCGAACTCAACGCCACCTACCAGGGCGCCCCGACCCTGGCCGCTGCGGCGCAGCAACTGGCGCTGGGCGCCGAACTCCATCCGGACGCCGACTACCTGATCACCGCCGACGTCCTGCTGGAGGAAGCCGAAGACGCCGCCACCCGCTGACACCTGACTTTCCCCCTTCCGGGACGACGTCTAGACTGCTCCGGTCCGTCGTCCCGGAATCCCTGCCGCATGACCGCTACCGGCGCCGTCCCTCAGTTCTGGCGCGATCCCGCGCTGCCCTTTCTCGAAGCCCGTTCCATCCAGGACGGCCGCGCGCTCTGCTATGCCCCGCATTCCCACGAGACCTTTTCCATCGGCACCGTGCTGGGTGGGCGCAGTCGCTATCACAACGGTCGGACCCGCGAATTGGTGGGGGCGGGGACCCTGGTGCTGATGAATCCCGGTGACGTCCATGCCTGCAATCCCCAGGGCGAGGCTGCCTGGCGCTATCGCATGCTGCACGTGGATGCCGGCTGGCTGGCCGAGCTGCAGCGTCCGGGGCGCGACGACTTCCAGCCCCTGGCGGCGCAGCTGTCGCGGGACGGCCAGCTCTATGCCGGCCTGGAAGCCCTGCATGCCTGCCTGGTGGATCCCGACACTCTCACCCTGCAGCGCCAGAGCCAGGCGCTGCTGTATTTCGAGGCCGTGCTGGCCCGCCTGGGTCGCACCCCGGCCGCGGCGGTGCCGGTGCGCGAGGATCGCCGGCTGAGGCGCGCCGCCGAATTTCTCGATGCCCATTGCGGCGAAGGAGTCAGCCTGGACCAACTCAGCCAGGTGGCGGATCTCTCGCCCACCCAGCTGATTCGCAGCTTTCGCCGGCGCTTTGGCCTGACGCCCCATGCCTATCTGATCGACCGGCGCATCCGCCTGGCGCGGCAACGCCTGCGTCAGGGCGAGGGGCTGGCCGAGGTCGCCCTGGCCACCGGTTTCGCCGACCAGGCCCACCTGCAGCGCACCTTCAAGCGCCTGGTGGCGGCCACCCCCGGTCAGTATCGCGCCGCGTCAGCCCTCCCATAGCAGCGAAGCGGCGCAGAGCACCAGCAACGTGGCGAGGGCGCGATTGAGCAGGCGCAGGCGACCTGGCGTCAGGGCGCGGCCACGCAGCCATTGACCGGCCACCGCCCAGCAGGCCAGGGAGGCGAAACAGATCACCAGGTAGAGGCCGGCGAACAGCGCCAGGCGGCCGCGATCCTCGCCCACGAACAGTGCCACCCCGGCCGCGGCGGCGAGCCAGGCCTTGGGATTGAGCCATTGCAGCAGGGCGCCGTCGCGAAAGCCCGGGCAGGCCGCCACTGCGCCGCTGCCCAGGTCCCCCGAGGCCCGTGCCAGTTTCCAGGCCAGGTACAGCAGGAAGAGGGCGCCCGCCACCCGCAGGATCCAGAGCAGCGCCGGCCAGGCGGCCAGCACCTCGTGCAGGCCGAGGCCGACGGCGACCAGCAGGACGACGAAGCCCAGGGTGGCCCCGGCGACATGCCACAGGGCCGGTCGCCAGCCGTGGATGAGGCCGGTGTTGAAGCCCACCAGATTGACCGGGCCGGGAGAGAGGGACGCCACCAGGGCAAAGGCGGCCATGGACAGGATCAGGGTCATCGCGAGGTCTCGACAGTTGTAGAGACCTGAACCTAGCGGGGATGCCCCCTGGCGGTATTGAAGAAAATGACCCTTGCAGCCCGACGAAAGGCGGGAATTCGCGGCGTTTCGCTGACGTCCATTACAGCGAGCCCAGCGCTCCCCCGGTGGTTTCAACGTCGCTGTCGGCCACCGGGGCTTTCTTTTCTCTCGTCCGGGTACGCTAGGGCGCGATGGGCAGGGTGAAGCGGAAGGTACTGCCTTCGCCCAGGGCGCTGGTGACGCTCAGCTCGCCGCCATGGGCTTCGACGATGCCCTTGGCGATATACAACCCCAGCCCATGACCGGTAGGGTTGTCTTCCTGGACATGCCAGAACCGCTCGAACACCCGCGCCTGCTGCGCCTGGTTCATGCCGCGACCGTTGTCCGTCACGCTGATCTCCGCCAGGTTGCCGACCTGCCGCATGCTGAGCTGTACCAGACCGCCCGGCGCGGTGAACTTGATGGCATTGCCCAGCAGATTCATCAGTACCTGGAAGATGCGTTCGGCTTCCACCAGGACCTGGAGCTCCGGATCGGCCGCGTATTCCAGACTGATGTTCTTGATCTCCGCCAGCGGGCGCGACAGCAGGATGGGCTGCGCGCAGACGTCGGCCAGGCGCGCGGGCTTCAGATCCAGCGCCAGGCGATCCGATTCGATCTTGGACAGGTCCAGCAGGTCGCTGATCAGGGCGTTCATGCGATTGGCCGCGGTCTCTATCACCTCTAGCGAACCGGGCAGGCGATCATCGCCCGGGGCCAGCTTTTCCAGCTGGCGCTGCAGCATCCCGACCTTCATCAGGATGATCGTGATGGGGCTGCGCAGGTCATGGGAGACCGCCGCGACGATCTCGTCGCGCAAGCGCACCGCCTGCCGCTCGCGTTCGACCTGGCGTGCCAGATCCAACTCGATGGCCGAGCGGCGCAGGTCCTTGGCGGCGAACAGATCGGCCTGGCGCCAGCGTTCGGAACGCAGCCGTACCAGCTCCTTCCAGGCATCGAAGGAACGCCGCGGATGCGGATAGTTGAGCCCTGGACCCGGCATGGGCACCGTGGCTTCCAGCTTGGCCGGGTTACCGCTCCAGACCACCGTGGTAACGATCTCGGGGCGGAACCAGAGCACCAGGTTGCGCACCGGCTTGGGCAACGTCAGGGCCAGCACGCCACTGGCGCTGGCGCTGTAACGGCGGGCGTCGGGCAATTCGTCGGCCAGGCAGCGAGTCGCATAGATGCCCGAAGTGTCCATCTCGGCCGTGACCCAGGCGGCGAGGACGCGAATGTCCTCCGCGCCGGGGCACTCTCCCAGGGTGCAGAGCTCGTCTTCCACCAACACCGCGACCCCGGCGGCATCCACCAGCTCCAAGAGGTCGGTGGGTCTTTCGCAGAGTCCGCTGAGTACCTCGCCACGGCTGTCGCACATGCCCTGGATCAGGGCTGCCAACTGCGCCTCGCGGGCGTCGATCTCACGCTGCACCTGGCGATTCTCCAGAGCGCGGATCATCAGCGATACCAGCACCCCGACCGAGCGGCAGGCCATCCGCGTGCGATAGGGCAGATACAGGGGTTCGCGGTGGCCACAGCTGATCAGTCCCCAGAGCTTGTCATCGCTGATCAGCGACACGCTCATGGAGGCGCGCAGACCCTGGTTGCGCACGTACTGGCAGTGGATGGGCGATACGCTCCGCAGCACCGCATGGGTCAGATCGATGGGGTCGCGCTCGGTGCCATGGAGAAAGGCCGGTACCAGCGGGATCGCCTCGTACTGGGCGTCGGGAATATTGCGGATCCAGTTCTCGTGATAGAGCGCCCGGGCCTGGGCGGGGATATCGCTCGCCGGAAAGTGCATGCCCAGGTAGCTGTCGATGTCGTCGACCCGATCCTCGGCCACCACCTGGCCATCGCCGCCATCATCGAAGCGATAGACCACCACCCGATCGAAGCCGGTCAGGGCGCGCACCTCGCGCACAGCGCCTTCGCACAGCTCGGGCAGGGTACGCGCCTGTTGCAGGCGGGCCAGGGCACGGGCCAGCCCGGCGGGTTCGACACCGCCATGGTCGTCCGGCTCGAATTCCAGGAACACCAGGCCATGATTGCGATGCAGGATCACGTCCATGTCGCGGGCCGGGCGCGTCCAGCTCAGCGGATTGGCTTCTTCCAGATGCTCCAGGGTCAGCGCCTGCCGCACCTGTTCGTACAGCTCGAGGGGCAGGACCTGCTGCAGTGGTCGATCCAGCAACTCGACCTGGGGCTTGCCGAACAGCTCGGGGAGGTTGCGGCTGGCATGCTTGATCAGCCCTTCCGCCTCATCGAACGCGATAAGGTAGCCGTGTGCCTGGATGGCGCCTGGAATGCGGATCGGCTCGCTTTCGCAGCTTTGCAGGGACTGACCGGAGGGTGCAGCAATCATGCGACTGTCTCAGATGAACTCTTGAATAGGACCGCAACGAGGCGGTCCTGTTAAAGCTTTAGCACCGAATGGCTGTGAATGTGATGCCGTTCACGCGCTGCCAGCAGTCACCGCACCATTTTCGCATTCGCAGTACCTGATAACCATTATCGCGATCATTTTTTGCCGAAGGGTTCATCTTTGGCCGCGGATCCTGCGACTGGTCTCGCGGGCTGACGGCGGTATCATGGCGCTTTGTCCAGAGTTCAGTCATGGCCCGCTTCCGCCCCTTGCCCATCATCGACCGCAGCCGGGATGACCTGTTCATGCGCGAAGCCCTGGCCCTGGCGGAACAGGGCGCAGCCCAGGGCGAGGTGCCGGTCGGCGCCGTGGTGGTGCTCGACGGCGAGGTCATCGGCCGCGGCTTCAATCGCCCCATCGGTGCCCACGATCCCAGCGCCCATGCCGAGATGCAGGCGATTCGCGACGCCGCCGCGCGCCTGGCCAACTACCGCCTGCCGGGCGCGACGCTCTATGTGACGCTCGAACCCTGCAGCATGTGCGCCGGCCTCATCGTCCACAGTCGCATCCAGCGCCTGGTCTATGGCGCCAGCGAGCCGCGCGCCGGCATGGCCCAGAGCCGCGGGCGCTTCTTCGAGCAGGACTTCCTCAATCACCGGGTGCTGGTGGAGGGTGGGGTGCTGGCCGAGGCCTGTGGTCAGGTGCTGACCGACTTCTTCCGCGCGCGGCGCAATCCCGCGGCTAGCGAAGGCTAGGCCGCCAGTTCGCGCATCCGCGTGAGCACGGCATTCAGGCCGTTGCTGCGCGATTGCGACAACTGCCGTTCCAGGCCGAGTTCGCCCAGCCAGCCGTGAATGTCGAGGCGGCCCAGCTCTTCGCGGGTCAGGCCATTGGCGCGCACCAGCACCACGGCGAGCAAGCCCTTGAGCACCCGGGATTCGCTGCTGGCACGAAAGAAGTGACGATCGCCCTGGGCTTCATGGGTCAGGCGTACCCGGCTCTCGCAGCCCTGTACCAGGTCTTCGTCACGCTCCTCGAGCACCGCCGGCAGGCGCTCGGCCCACTGCAGCAGCAGTCGCGAGCGCGCCTCCCAGCCCTTGGCGATGACAAAGGCGCGGCGGGCTTCCGCCGCATCGGGAAGCAGATTCATTGCAAGAGCTCCAGGGCGTTGTCCAGGGCGGTGAAAAAGCGCTGCAGGTCCTCGGCATCGTTGTACAGGCCCAGGGAAACCCGCAGCGCACCGGGGGTCTGCAGGGTCTGGAACAGCGGCATGGCACAGTGCTGACCGGCGCGCACCGCGATGCCCTGTTCGCCCAGCAGATGGGAGAGATCGCCGACGTCCACGCCCGCGACCTGGAAGCTGGCCAGGGCGATCTGGGGTTCACCCAGCACCCGCACGCCGTCGCGGGCAGCCAGCCCGGCCAGCAGCTTCAGGCTCAGGGCCTGCTCGTGACCGCGGATCAGCGTCTCGTCCTGGCCCTGCAGCCAGTCGACCGCCGCGCCCAGGGCGATGGCCGCGCCTATGGGCGGCGTCCCCGCCTCGAAGCCCATGGGCGCGGCGTGGAAGCGGGCGTCGGTGAAGGTGGTGTGCTGCACCATCTCGCCGCCGAATTGCCAGGGCTTGAGGTGCGCCAGGCACTCGGCCTTGCCCCAGAGTACGCCGATGGCCTCCGGGGCATAGAGCTTGTGGCCGGAGAACACATAGAAATCGGCGTCGAAGTCGGCCGGGCGATGCCGCCCATGGACCGCGCCCTGAGCGCCATCCACCACCAGCCAGGCCGGCGAGCGTGCCCGGATCAGGGCCGCGAGTTCCGCCAGCGGCTGCCAGGTGCCGAGCACGTTGGACAGCTGGCTGACCGCGACCACGCGGGTGCGCGGCCCCAGCAACCGCTCGGCGGCTGCCAGATCCAGATGACCGCTCGCGGTCAGCGGGATGACCCTGAGCTCGAGGCCGCGACGCCGGGCCAGCTGCTGCCAGGGCAGCAGGTTGGCGTGGTGCTCCAGGGCACTGATGAGAATCTCGTCCCCGGCTGCGAAGGCGTCTTCCAGGCCATAGGCCAGCAGATTGAGCGCCTCGGTCGCGCCGCGGGTCAGCACCACCTCGTGCGGCGCGGCAGCGCCCAGCCAGGCGGCGATCCGCCCCCGGGCGCCTTCGTAGGCGGCGGTGGCGCGCTCGGCAGCCCAGTGCTGGGCCCGGTGCACATTGGCCGCGCCCAGGCTGTAGCTGGCCAGCAGGGCATCCAGCACTACCTGGGGCTTCTGCGCCGTGGCGGCGCTGTCGAGGTAGGTGATGCCGTCGGCGGCGAAGGCGGTGAAAGCCGGGAATTCGGCTCTCCAGGGGGAGGGTAGCGACATGGCGACAGCTCCGGGGTAGCCCGCGCGAGGCGGGCTGCCCGGTTGTGGACTCAGTTGTGCGCGTGCAGCGCTTCGTTGAGTTCGATGGCGGTCTTGTTGGTCTTGCACTCGACCGCGCCGGTTTCCGAATTGCGGCGCAGCAGCAGGTCGCTCTGACCGGCCAGCTCGCGCGCCTTGACTACCCGTACCAGCTGGTTCTGGTCATCCAGCACGGCGACCTTGGTGCCCGCGGTCACATAGAGACCGGATTCCACGGTGCAGCGATCGCCCAGCGGGATGCCAATGCCGGCGTTGGCGCCGATCAGGCAGCCTTCGCCGACGCTGATGATGATGTTGCCGCCGCCAGACAGGGTGCCCATGGTGGAGCAGCCGCCGCCCAGGTCCGAGCCCTTGCCGACGAAGACGCCCGCGGAAACGCGGCCTTCGATCATGCCGGGGCCGGCGGTACCGGCGTTGAAGTTGACGAAGCCTTCGTGCATCACGGTGGTGCCTTCACCCACATAGGCACCCAGGCGCACGCGGGCGGTATCGGCGATGCGCACGCCGGCCGGCACCACGTAGTCGGTCATCTTGGGGAATTTGTCCACCGAGAAGACTTCCAGCAGCTTGCCGCGCAGACGGGCTTCCAGCTGCTCGGCCGGCAGCTCGGCCAGGTCGATGGCGCCCTGGTTGGTCCAGGCCACGTTGGGCAGCAGGGCGAAGATGCCGCTGAGGTTCAGGCCGTGGGGTTTGACCAGGCGATGGGACAGCAGGTGCAGCTTCAGGTAGGCCTCGGGGGTGGAGGCGGGCGCGGCGTCTTCGGCCAGCAGGGTGGCCACCAGCGGCTTGGTGCTTTCCGCCAGGCGGGTCAGCAGCGCCGATTGCACGGCATCGATGCCCTTGAGGGCTTCGGCCAGGCCGCGGGCCTGGGCCGGGGCGAAGGCGATGGCCTGGTTGCCGCCCTGGTAGTCCAGCAGCGGCGCGACCGCCTCGACCAGCGCCGCCGGGGGATTCAGCAAGGGCTGTGCATAGAAGACTTCCAGCCAGGCGTCCTGGCGATTCTGGGTGCCGACACCGAAGGCGATACTGAAGAGGGCATTCGACATGAGACTGTTCCTTTGCAGAGGCACCGATCCGGTCGGTGCGAGATGTTCGGTAGTAGGGGCGGTGGCCGCGGGATCAGTTCAGGGCCGCGGCATAGAGCTCGGGCTTGAAGCCCAGCAGGGTACGGTCGCCGAGATCGAGCACGGGTCGCTTGATCATGGAAGGCTGCGCCAGCATCAGGTCGATGGCCTTGGCGGTGTCGAGGTCGGCCTTCTGGGCGTCGTCGAGCTTGCGGAAGGTGGTGCCGGCGCGATTGAGCACCTTGTCCCAGCCATGCTCCGCGCACCAGGCCGCCAGCCGCTCGCGGTCGATGCCGCTCTGCTTGTAGTCATGGAAGTGGTAGGCCTGGCCGTGCTCGTCGAGCCACAGGCGGGCCTTCTTCATGGTGTCACAGGCCTTGATGCCGTAGAGGCTCAGGCCACTGGCCGCTGCGGGCATGGCGTTCTCCTGCGAAAGACTGCAACCGCGGATTATGCCATGACGGGCCGGAAAAGGGCCGGGCGTCGCGCCCTGAGTGAAGAGGGCGGAGGCCGGAAAGCAGAAGGCCGGGGAGTCCCCGGCCTTGGCGATCAACCGCGGCTTTTCACGCCGTAGGTTTCGTCGAGGGTGCCGGGGGTGCCGTCACCCTTGGGCGCGTAGTCCCGCGGCGCTTCGGTCGGGCCGTCGATGCGCTCGCGACTGGAGGGGTAACGCTGCTCGGCGCTGTGCAGCGAGGCCAGCAGGTGCTGACGGGTCAGTTCGTCCTGGGCCAGGCGCTCGGCGCCTTCGGACAGGTGCGACTGCATGTCCTGGTAGGTCTGGGTGAGCTTGCGCACCAGGCCGGCGGTGGTGCTGAAGTGGCTGGTGACCTCGTGCTGGTAGTCGTCGAACTTCTTCTGCAGATCATCCAGCTGGCGCTGCACCCGGCTCGGCGCGGCGCCCGGCACCAGGCGTGCCAGCAGAAAACCTATCCCGACCCCGATCAGCAGCGCGACCAGGGGCAACAACCAGGTAGTGAGCGACTGTTCCACGAAACTTCCTCTATGAGCGGCTTTGCTTTACGGTAACGGCAGACCGGCGAGCCTGTACACTGGGTTGCGTCTTCTGCCATTCGCTGGGCGTCATCATACCCCGCACTCAGGCATCGCGCAGGATCGACCCTATCAAAATCAACTCCTTGGATGAGCACTGTTCGTCCGGGATCACGGAGTCAAGCGTGTCAGCCCGTGAACAACCCCTGCTGCTGGAGGGCCCCGCGGGCACTCTGGAGGCGCTGTACCAGAGCCCGGATGCCCCCACCGGCGCGGTCCTGCTCTGTCATCCCCATCCGCTCCATGGCGGCGCCATGCAGAACAAGGTGGTCGCCACCCTGCAGCGCATCGCCCGGGATGCCGGCCAGGCCACCCTCAGATTCAATTTTCGCGGCGTTGGTGCCAGCACCGGCGTGCATGCCGGTGGCGAAGGCGAGATCGACGATGCCGCGGCCGCCGTGGCCTGGTTGCGTGAACGCCATCCCGACCTGCCCCTGACCCTCTGCGGCTTCTCCTTCGGCTCCTGCGTCGCCGCCTGCCTCGGCGGGCGCCTGGAAGGCGAGGGCGTGGCGGTGGAACGGCTGTTCATGCTGGCGCCGCCGGTGGAGCGTTTCGCGGTCGACGGTCGCCTGCCCCAGCGGGCGCGCCTCACCGTGATCCAGCCCGAGGCCGACGAGGTGGTGACCCCCGAGCGGGTCTATGCCTGGTCCGCGGCGCTCGAACAGCCGCACGAATTGCTCCGCGTCGCCGACTGCAGCCATTTCTTCCATGGCAAACTCGTCGAACTCAAAGATCTGGTCCTGCCCCGCCTGCAGGCCTGACCCTCGTTAGTCTCTCGGATTTCCAGCGCCTCCATGACCACTCGCATCCTCACTGGCATCACCACCACCGGTACCCCGCACCTGGGCAACTATGCCGGGGCCATCCGTCCCGCCATCCGCGCCAGCCTGGCCGACGATGCCGACTCCTTCTATTTCCTCGCCGACTACCATGCCCTGATCAAGTGCGACGACCCGGCGCGCATCCAGCGTTCGCGCCTGGAGATCGCCGCCACCTGGCTGGCCAGCGGCCTGGATCCGGAGCGGGTGACCTTCTATCGCCAGTCCGACATCCCCGAGATCCCCGAGCTGACCTGGCTGCTCACCTGCGTCGCCGGCAAGGGCCTGCTCAATCGCGCCCATGCCTACAAGGCCGCGGTCGACCGCAACCTGGAGCAGGGCGAGGATCCCGATGCCGGGGTCACCATGGGGCTCTACAGCTATCCGGTGCTGATGGCCGCGGACATCCTGATGTTCAACGCCCTGCGTGTGCCGGTCGGGCGCGACCAGATCCAGCACGTTGAGATGGCCCGCGACATCGGTCAGCGCTTCAACCATCTGTTCGGCAACGGGCGCGACTACTTCGCCCTGCCCGAGGCGGTCATCGAGGAAAGCGTCTCCACCTTGCCCGGCCTCGACGGCCGCAAGATGTCGAAGAGCTACGACAACACCATCCCGCTGTTCGGCAGCGCCAAGCAGCTCAAGGACGCCATCGCCCGCATCGTCACCGACTCGCGCCTGCCCGGCGAGCCCAAGGATCCCGACAGCGCCCACCTCTTCACCCTCTACCAGGCCTTCGCCACCCCCGAGCAGAGCGCGGCCTTCCGCGCGGCCCTGCTGGACGGCCTGGCCTGGGGCGAGGCCAAGGGCCAGCTGTTCGAGCTGCTCGACGCCGAGCTGGGCGAAGCACGCGAGCGCTATGCGGCGCTGATCGCCCGTCCCGATGATCTGGAAGACATCCTGCTGGCCGGTGCCGCCAAGGCCCGCCGCTATGCCACGCCCTTCCTCGGCGAGCTGCGCGAAGCCGTGGGCCTGCGCTCGCTCAAGACCCAGGTCGCCACCGGCGGCGCCAAGAAGAAGGCCAGCAAGACCGCCCGCTTCGTCAGCTTCCGCGAGAGCGACGGCAGCTTCCGCTTCCGCCTGCTCGATGCCGACGGCACCGAACTGGCCCTGTCGATCCCCTTCGCCGAGGCCAAGACCGCCGGCATCACCAGCAAGCAGCTGGTCACCACGCCGGCCAGTGTCGTGGCGGGAGAGGGCAACGGCTTCCAGCTGCTGCTGGCAGATCAGGTGGTGGCCGAGGGCGTCGCCAGCGATTCCCCCGCCGCGCGCGATGCGCTGATCGAGCGGACGCGCACCGCACTCGCGCAATTGGCCGAGGCCTAAAGGGCACCCGCGGTCCCCGGCGTTGTCAACGCCAGGGACCGCCATTACAGTGACCACCCTTTTTTCCCACCCGACCAGAAGCCGCCATGACCCCCCTCGAGCGTTACCAGGCCGACCTCAAGCGCCCGGAGTTTTTCTACGATGCTGCCCAGGAAGAGGCCGTCCGCCATCTGCAACGCCTCTATGACGAATTGCTCGCCGAGCCCGCGTCCAAGGGTGGCCTGTTCGGCAAGCTGCTCGGGCGCAAGACGGTCACGCCGGTCAAGGGGCTGTATTTCTGGGGTGGGGTAGGGCGCGGCAAGACCTATCTGGTCGATACCTTCTATGACGCCCTGCCGTTCAAGCAGAAGATGCGCACCCACTTCCACCGCTTCATGAAGCGGGTCCACGAAGAGCTGCGCACCCTAAAGGGCGAGAAGAATCCGCTGACCATCATCGCCCGACGTTTCGCCGACGAGGCGCGGGTGATCTGCTTCGACGAATTCTTCGTCTCCGACATCACCGACGCCATGATCCTGGCGACCCTGCTGGAAGAGCTGTTCAAGAATGGCGTCAGTCTGGTCGCCACCTCGAACATCGTGCCTGACGGCCTCTACAAGGACGGTCTGCAGCGCGCGCGCTTCCTGCCGGCCATCGCGCTGCTCAAGGAACACACCGAGATCGTCAACGTCGACAGCGGCGTGGACTATCGCCTGCGCGCTCTGGAGCAGGCGCAGCTGTTTCACTATCCGCTGAGCGACGAAGTCGAGGCGGCGATGGCTAAGAGCTTCCGTTCGCTCACCGTCGAGTGCAACGACCTCTGCGAAGACGTGCCGCTGATGATCGAGAATCGCGAGATCCGCGCTCGCCGCACCTGCGAAGACGTCGCCTGGTTCGATTTCCGCGCCCTCTGCGACGGTCCGCGCAGCCAGAACGACTACATCGAGCTGGGCAAGATCTTCCAGACGGTGCTGGTCAGCAACGTCGAGCAGATGGACGCGCTCAAGGACGACATGGCGCGGCGCTTCATCAACCTGGTCGACGAATTCTACGATCGCCAGGTCAAGCTGATCCTGTCGGCCGAAGTGGAGCTCAAGGACCTCTATTCCGGTGGCCGCCTGGAGTTCGAATTCCAGCGCACCCTCAGCCGCCTGCTGGAAATGCAATCCCACGAATACCTGGCCCGTCCGCACAAGCCGTGAACCCTGCCCGGGTTGAAGGATCAATCCTTTGACCCAGGTTTTCGGGAGGTACGTGTGAATTCCGATCCCTTCGCCGAGTGGGATGGCTCGCCCGCCCAGGCGCGCATCCTGCAGAAGCAACTGGCCACGCAGGTCCTCTTGCACGATGACTTCGGCGCGCCGCGGCGTTACGCCGGGGTCGACGTGGGCTTCGAGGAGGGTGGCGAGGTCACCCGCGCGGTCGCCGTCCTGCTGGATGCCGAGACCCTGCAGCCACTGGCCCATGCCGTCGCCCGCATCCCCACCGTGATGCCCTATGTGCCGGGCCTGCTGTCCTTTCGCGAATTGCCGGCGCTGCTCCAGGCCTTGGCGGAATTGCCGGAGACGCCCGAGCTGGTGTTCTGCGACGGCCATGGCATCGCCCATCCGCGCCGGCTGGGCATCGCCGCCCATCTCGGGGTGGTCACCGGTCTGCCGACGATCGGCGTGGCCAAGAAGATTCTCACCGGTCACCACGGCGAACTCGCCGAGACGCGCGGCAGCCGGGTCGACTTGCGGGATCGCGAGGGTGGGGTGATCGGCACGGTGCTGCGCAGCAAGGACCGAGTCAAGCCGCTGATCGTCTCGCCCGGGCACCGGGTCAGCCTGGCCAGCGCACCCGCGCTGGTCATGGCCTGCGTCAGACGCCATCGGTTGCCGGAACCGACGCGGCTGGCCGATCACCTGGCCTCCCGTCGCCAGGGTTCGGCGGCGACCCAGGCGCTATTTTCTTTCTAGCTTGCGGTTGCTTTTCTGGCGTGAACGGGTATCATGCCGCAGCTTTCTTGGCGGGGGATGCCTAAGCCTGCCGAGATCGCCGTAGCGGACGCCGACCCGAGCCCCCGAAGAGCGTCTGTTTCCGGCTGCCCCCGACTTGTCTGGGGTTGCACTGTTGTGTAGAATTTGCCGTCTTTTTACCAGGGCGGCCTCTGAGGCCATAGAGAATGAAAACTTTCACCGCAAAACCGGAAACCGTTAAGCGCGACTGGTACGTCGTCGACGCTGCTGGCCAGACTCTGGGTCGTCTGGCTACTGAAATCGCCACTCGCCTGCGTGGCAAGCACAAGCCCGAATACACCCCTCACGTTGACACCGGCGACTACATCGTCGTCATCAACGCCGAGCAGGTTCGTGTGACCGGTGCCAAGACTACCGACAAGATGTACTACCATCACTCCGGTTTCCCGGGTGGCATCAAGTCGATCAACTTCGAAAAGCTGATCGCCCGTGCTCCCGAGCGCGTCATCGAGACCGCCGTCAAGGGTATGCTGCCGAAGAACCCGCTGGGCCGCGACATGTATCGCAAGCTCAAGGTGTACAAGGGTGCGAACCATCCGCACACCGCTCAGCAGCCCCAAGAACTCAAGTTTTAATCGGGATAGTACAACATGTCGGCAACTCAAAATTACGGTACCGGCCGTCGTAAGACTGCCACCGCTCGTGTCTTCCTCCGTCCGGGCACTGGCAAGATCTCCATCAACGATCGCGCTCTGGACACCTTCTTCGGTCGCGAGACCGCGCGCATGGTCGTGCGTCAGCCCCTCGAGCTGACCGAGACCCTGGAGAAGTTCGACGTCTACGTTACCGTCGCTGGCGGTGGTGTGAGCGGTCAGGCCGGTGCTATCCGTCACGGCATCACCCGTGCGCTGATCGAGTACGACGAAGGCTACCGCAGCTCCCTGCGCAAAGCCGGTTACGTCACTCGTGACGCCCGTGAAGTCGAGCGTAAGAAAGTCGGTCTGCGCAAAGCGCGTAAGCGTCCGCAGTACTCCAAGCGTTAATCCTTCGGGATACGCTCGAAAAACCCAGCCAAGCGGCTGGGTTTTTTTTATGCCTGGGATTTTTCGGCGAAGGGTGCGCAGGGCCAATGGTGTGGGTTCGCCGCCAAAGGTCGGCAGTCCGGTATCGGCCGAACGTTGGGCTTCGCTACGCTCAGCGCCAACCTGCCTCGATTCCCATGGGTACCGTAGGCTGGGTTGAGGCAGTTCCACCGCCGAAGCCCGGCAATCAGCCCATCTCCCCGTGTTGGGCTTCACTACTCTCAGCGCTAACCTGCGTCGATTCCCTTGGGTCCGTAGGTTGGGTTGAGGCAGCTTCACCGCCGAAGCCCAACAGTCAGGCCATCCTGTCCTTTGTTGAGCTTCGCCACGCTCAGCGCCAACCTACGTCGATTCCCTCGGGCACCGTAGGTTGGGTTGAGGTAACTCCACCGGCGAAGCCCAACAATCAGCCCATCTCCCCGTGTTGGGCTTCGCTACGCTCGGCGCCAACCTACGTCGATTCCCTGGGCCCGTAGATTGGGTTGCGGCAGCTCCACCGCCGAAGCCCAACCAGGCAGGCCTTTATCGCGGGCAGGGCTCCAGTGCGTAGAGGGCTAGCCTGTATCGATCTATCGGGACCGGCTCGTCACCCTCGGTGCGCCATGCCCACTCGAATTCGAGGCATAAAAAAGGGGCGCCTAGGCGCCCCTTTTCATGGCTGGCGGAGATCAGCCGGGATGATTTTCCCGCGACTCCTTGAGCTTGCGATCGAGTTCGGCCTGGGTGGCTTCATCCTCTTTCACCGCATCGGCCTTGGGAGCCTCTGCAGGGGTGTCGGCTTCGCCGGTCAGGGCGACGGTAGCCGCTTCTTCCTGCGCAGGGCTGGGCACGATTTCCACGGGCTCTTCCACCACGATCGGCGCCGATTCGGCTTCGGCTGCAGGCAGCTCTTCAGCGATCGGGGCCGGCTGGGCTTCGGGCGTCTGTTGCGGCTCGACGGTACCTACCGCCGCGGTGGCGAAGGTTTCCTCGGTTTCTGCAATGGCACCCAGGGCAGGGGCCTGAGCGTCCTGCTCGGCCTGCTTGGCGCGTGCCGCTTCGGCTTCACGTGCCAGGCGCTCGCGACGACGGCGCTCACGCGGATCGTTGGAGGCGCGACCGGCAGCCGATTCCGCAGCTTCGGTCTCGACCGGTGCCGCGGGAATGGGCGCGGTGGCCGTTACCGGAGCGGTCTGCTCGACCACCGGAGTGGTGATCTCGACTTCCTGGTGCGGCGCACGCTCGTCCTGCAGCTGGCTCACCTGGGGGGTGAGGATCTCCGGCTGGGCAGGGGCGTCCGCTGCGGGCTGCTCCATTGCAGCCTCCTGGGTGGCTTCGGTGGAGGCCGGGGTTTCGGCGGTGGCTGCCGACTCCTGCTGGCGAACGTCACGAACCTCTTCCTGGGTGGCAATGGCGGTCACGCTTTCGCTGACCACGACGGCGGTACCCAGGGCGACCGCGGCCGGTGCGACAGGGGTGTCGGTGGCTGCAGTACCTTGCTCTTCGTCTTCGATGAAGTTGCCGTTGGCATCACGCTGACGCTCGCGACGGTTGCTGCGACGACGCTGGCCGCGGGAACGGCGACGCGGACGCTCTTCGCCTTCTTCCAGCTCTTCGTTTCCTTCCAGCACCTCTTCTTCGTTCGGCTCTTCGGCGCTGGCCGCTTCCTGGCGCTCTTCGCGGGCCTTGCGTTCTTCGCGCGGCTGACGCTCTTCACGCGGCTTGCGCTCTTCACGCGGCTGACGCTCTTCGCGAGCCGGACGCTCTTCAGCGCTCACGCGCTCTTCGCGGGGTTGACGCTCCTCACGAGGTTGACGCTCTTCGCGGGGCGGACGCTCTTCACGCGGCTGGCGCTCTTCGCGAGTGGCACGCTCCTCGCGGGGCTGACGCTCTTCGCGCGGTTGACGCTCCTCGCGGGGCTGGCGTTCTTCGCGCGGTTGGCGCTCTTCGCGATTGGCGCGCTCTTCGCGGGGATGACGCTCCTCGCGAGCCGGGCGGTCTTCACGAGCCTGACGCTCTTCGCGCGGCTTGCGCTCTTCGCGGGCCGGGCGCTCGTTGCGCTCGCCACGATCGGCGCGCGGCTGGCGTTCTTCGCGCGGCTTGCGCTCGTCGTCACGGCGGCCTTCACGGCGGCGATTCTGCTGACGACCGTTGCGGCGCTCGTCCTGGCGACGCTGCTCGTCGCTGCTCTTGGGCGCTTCCGGAGTGGCAGCGGTCTTGTCGACCATGGGCTGCTCTTCGGTCTTGCCGGCGAACAGGCTGACCAGGGACTTCACCAGACCCTTGAACAGGTTCGGCTCGGCGGTGGTCTTGGCGGCAGGGGCAGCAGGAGCGACCACTTCGGCGGCGACCGGGGTGGGAGCCGGTGCGCGCTCGGGCGCCACCTTCACGGCCGCTTCCTGGCGCACCAGGGTGCGGGTGGAGCTGACCGGCTGCACCTCTTCGGCTTCGGTGTTGGCCATCTCGTAGCTGGACTGGCTGTTCAGCAGCTCGGGATTGTCGTCACGCAGACGCTGCACTTCGAAGTGCGGGGTCTCGATGTGATCGTCCGGCAGGATGATGATGCGCACGCGGGTGCGCAGCTCGATCTTGGTGATGCTGTTGCGCTTCTCGTTGAGCAGGAAGGACGCCACCTGGATGGGTACGTGGGCGCGCACCTCGGCGGTGCGATCCTTGAGGGCTTCTTCCTCGATCAGGCGCAGGATGGCCAGCGACAGGGATTCCACGTCGCGGATGATGCCCTGGCCGTTGCAACGGGGGCAGACGATGCCGCTGGTTTCGCGCAGGGAAGGGCGCAGGCGCTGGCGGGACATTTCCAGCAGGCCGAAGCGGGAGATGCGACCGATCTGCACGCGGGCGCGGTCGGCTTCCAGGGCTTCGCGGACGCGATCTTCCACGGCGCGCTGGTTCTTGACCGGGGTCATGTCGATGAAGTCGATGACGATCAGGCCGCCGATGTCGCGCAGACGCAGCTGACGGGCGATTTCCTCGGCCGCTTCCAGGTTGGTCTGCAGGGCGGTTTCTTCGATGTCGCCACCCTTGGTGGCGCGCGCCGAGTTGATGTCGATGGACACCAGGGCCTCGGTGGGATCGATAACGATGGAGCCGCCGGACGGCAGCTTCACTTCACGCTGGAAGGCGGTCTCGATCTGGCTTTCGATCTGGAAGCGATTGAACAGCGGGACACTGTCCTGATAGAGCTTGATCTTGCTGGCGTACTGCGGCATCACCTGACGGATGAAGCTCAGGGCTTCTTCCTGGGCTTCGACGCTGTCGACCAGGACCTCGCCGATGTCCTGACGCAGGTAGTCGCGGATGGCGCGGATGATGACGTTGCTTTCCTGATAGATCAGGAAGGGGCCCTTGCGCTCACCCGAGGCTTCGGTGATGGCGGACCAGAGTTGCAGCAGGTAATCGAGGTCCCACTGCAGTTCTTCGGTGCTGCGGCCCAGGCCGGCGGTGCGCACGATCAGGCCCATGTCGCCCGGGGCGTTCAGGCCGTTCAGGGCTTCGCGCAGTTCGTTGCGCTCTTCACCCTCGATGCGACGGGAGATGCCGCCGGCACGGGGATTGTTGGGCATCAGCACCAGGTAGCGACCGGCGAGGCTGATGAAGGTGGTCAGGGCGGCGCCCTTGTTGCCGCGCTCTTCCTTTTCGACCTGGACGACTACTTCCTGGCCTTCGGAGAGCACTTCCTTGATGTTGACGCGGCCTTCCGGGTTCTTCTTGAAGTATTCCCGGGAGATTTCCTTCAGCGGGAGGAAGCCGTGGCGATCGGCGCCGAAGTCGACGAAGGCGGCTTCCAGGCTGGGTTCGATGCGGGTGATGCGGCCTTTGTAGATGTTGGCCTTTTTCTGTTCGCGGGCTCCGGACTCGATGTCCAGGTCGAACAGCCGTTGACCGTCGACCAGGGCAACCCGCAATTCCTCGGGCTGGGTCGCGTTGATGAGCATTCTCTTCATGTAATACCACTACGTTCCGGGCTCTCGGCCCGCAGGGTGGCAACAGGATTCAAGAGAAGGGTGCACGGGGTCGTATCGAAGCCGGGCAAAGCCGGCCTTCGTGTCCAGCAGCAGGCCCTGGGGCGTGCCGCGACTACGTCTCCTGCAGGCGCTTGAGCGACTGCCGTTGCAGCTCCACAGGAGGAGGAATCAACCAGGCATGGTGCGGGCGTGACAGCCGAAAGGCTCGGGCAGCCGGGTCGTCGCGGGATTCGTGTCAGGTGTCGCTCGGTTGGAGCATCGGCCGTTGGCCTTGAGGCTTCCACCTGCGATCGTCACCTTGGCCGAAGCTGGGCGCGAAGCGGGCTGCAGGCGTACTGTCAGGCTACGCGATACGCTGGTTGTGCATCTCCATCCTGCACACAATCTTCAGGAATCAGGTGCCGCCCGCAAGGTCCGGAGCGGTTGTCGTTTTACAGCTGGCACCCTGGGTGCCGCTGCCTTGGTTACCAGGCGGATCGCAGATCGCCACTCACCCCCTTGGGCAGAGTCGGCGTTCTGCTGGACGGCCAGACGTCCAGTGACTATTGCATTTGCAGCCTATATTCGCGGGCGGAATCTACGGCCTCGCGAGCGGTGCCATCCAGACAGGACTGATAACCGCCTCCGGACTATAGCAGCAAGCTTTAAGTGCTTCAAATAAGGGAAAATTGCTATCATCTGCCGATGACTAAGCCTCCTTCTCCCAGCACCGGCGTTCAACTGCTCGACGTGCCCGCCGACTATGCCGGCCAGCGCATCGATAACTTCCTGCGTACCCACCTCAAGGGTGCGCCCAAGACCCTCATCTATCGCATCCTGCGCAAGGGCGAAGTACGGGTGAACAAGGGCCGCATCAAGCCCGACTACCGCCTGCAAGCCGGCGACCAGATCCGCGTACCGCCGCTGCGTCTGTCCGAGCCCGACGAGCCGGCACCCCTGGCCAGGGGCCTGCTCGAGCGCCTGGAAGATTCCATCGTCCACGAGGACAAGGCCCTCATCGTCATCAACAAGCCGGCCGGGATCGCGGTGCACGGCGGCAGTGGCCTGTCCGGTGGGGTCATCGAGGTCTTTCGCCAGCTGCGTCCCGACGCCCGCGACATCGAGCTGGTCCATCGTCTCGATCGGGATACCTCGGGCCTGCTGATGATTGCCAAGAAGCGCAGCATGCTGCGTTTCCTGCACGAGGCCCTGCGTGGCGACGGCGTCGACAAGCGCTATCACGCCCTGGTGCGCGGCCACTGGCCGGCGGCCAAGAAGAAGATCAGCGCGCCCCTGCTCAAGAACACCCTCAGATCCGGCGAGCGCATGGTCGAGGTCAGTGACGAAGGCAAGGAAGCGCTCACCGAATTCCGCGTGTTGCGGCGCTACGGCGAATTCGCCACCCTGGTCGAGGCGCGGCCGGTGACCGGGCGTACCCACCAGATCCGCGTCCATGCCCGCCACGCCGGACACGCCATCGCCGGCGATCCCAAGTACGGCGACGAAGACTTCTCCCAGGAGATTCGCGAGCTGGGCGGCAAGCGGCTGTTCCTGCACTCGGCGAGCCTGGTTATTCCGCTGCCCGAAGGCGGCGAGTTGCGCCTGGAAGCGCCGGTCGACAGCATCTGGAGTCAGACGCTGGAGCGTCTGGATGCCTGAATACCAGCTGCTGATCTTCGACTGGGACGGCACCCTGGCGGATTCCATCGGCCGGATCGTCGAGGTGATGCACGTGGCGGCCGAGCAGCTGGGCTTGCCACCGCGCAGCGATGTGGCCGTCAAGGGCATCATCGGCCTGGAGCTGGTCGCGGCCATCCAGACGCTCTATCCGCATCTGGTCACTCCGGCGCAGATCGAGGGCTTTCGCGATGCCTACAGCGCCGAATTCGTCCGTCGCGAACAGCAGGCGTCGCCTCTGTTTCCCGAGGTGCTGAGCGGGCTGCAGCGCTTTCGCGCCCAGGGTTACCAGCTGGCCGTGGCGACGGGTAAGAGCCGGCGCGGCCTGGCCCGTTCGCTGCAGCAGCATGGCCTGAGCGAGTTCTTCGACATCACCCGTTGCGCCGACGAGGCCGCCGGCAAGCCCGATCCGCAAATGGTCGAGGAGATTCTCGCCCATTGCCGTGTGGCGCCGGAGCGCGCCCTGCTGATCGGGGATGCGGTGTTCGACCTGGAAATGGCCCGCCGCGCCGGGGTCGCTGCGGTCGGGGTGGCCTATGGTGCCCAGCCGGCCGAGGTGCTGAGGGATTTCGGGCCGCGCCTGGTGATCGAAGCTTTCGCGGACCTGGCGCTATGGCTGGGTGACAACGTTGTGGTCAGGAGTGAGGTTGGGCATGGCTGACGAGTGGAAGGAAGACAACGGACGTACGCGTCCGGCGGACGACAAGACCTGGGCCCTGATCGAGAAGACCATGCTCGCCAGTGTGCGCGAGCAGCGGCGGGCGCGGCGCTGGGGCATCTTTTTCAAGCTGCTGACCTTCGCCTACCTGATCGTCATGCTGGTGCTGTTCACGCCCCTGCTGTCGCTGGGCAAGAAAGGTGGGGTGACCGAGTCCGGCGCCCATACCGCGCTCATCGAACTCAAGGGCGTGATCGCCGACGACGAGAAGGCCAGTGCCGACAATGTGGTCACGGCCCTGCGCAAGGCCTTCGACGACAGCAACACCCGTGGCGTGGTGCTGCGCATCAACAGTCCGGGCGGCAGTCCGGTGCAATCCGGCTACATCTATGACGAGATCAAGCGCCTGCGCGGTCTGCATCCGGATATCAAGCTGTATGCGGTGATCACCGACCTGGGGGCCTCCGGCGCCTACTATGTGGCCAGCGCGGCCGACGCCATCTATGCAGACAAGGCCAGTCTGGTCGGCTCCATCGGCGTGACGGCGGCTTCCTTCGGTTTCGTCGGCACCATGGAAAAGCTGGGTGTGGAGCGCCGGGTCTACACCTCGGGCGAACACAAGGCCTTCCTCGATCCCTTCCAGCCGCAAAAGCCGGAAGAGACCCGATTCTGGCAGCAGGTGCTGGATACCACCCATCAGCAGTTCATCGACAGCGTCAAGAAGGGGCGTGGCGACCGGCTCAAGGTCGAGGGTCATCCGGAGCTGTTCTCCGGGCTGGTCTGGTCCGGCGAGCAGGCGCTGTCCCTGGGGCTGATCGATGGCCTCGGCAGCGCCAGCTATGTGGCGCGCGATGTGGTCAAGGAAGAGCGCTTGGTCGACTACACCCAGGAAGACTCGCCCTTCGACCGTTTCGCCAAGCGCCTGGGCGCCAGTGTCGCCGAGCGCCTGGCGCTCTACATGGGCTGGCAGGGTCCGGCGCTGCGCTAGGGCGACAGCCTGCAGATCTCAAGGGACCTGCAGGCCAGCCTCCCGCAACAGTGCGGCGAGGCGGATGAGGGGGAGGCCGATCAGGCTGGTCGGGTCGTCCCCCTGCATGGCCTCGAACAAGGCGATGCCCAGGCCCTCGGCCTTGAAGCTGCCGGCGCAATCGTAGGGCTGTTCCGCCAGCAGGTAGCGGTCGATGGTCGCAGCCTCGAGCGGGCGAAAGCGCACCTGGAAATCCACCACCTCGCTGCGGCACTCCCCGGTGCGGCTGTCCAGCACGGCCAGTCCGGTATGGAACACCAGGGTGCGACCGCTGGCCCGGGCCAGTTGCTGCCGGGCTCGCTCATGGGTCAGGGGCTTGCCGAGAATCTCGCCGTCGATGGCGGTCGCCTGATCCGAGCCGATGATCAGGGTCGGCTCCGGCTGGTCGGCCAGGGCAGCGGCTTTGGCCCGGGCCAGGCGCTCCACCAGCGCCCTCGGGCTCTCGCCGGGCCACGGCGTTTCGTCGATGTCCGGCGATTGATGAGCGAAGGGCAGCTGGAGTCTTTCCAGCAATTGGCGGCGGTAAGGCGAGCTGGAAGCGAGTAGAATGAGAGGCATCAGTTTGTTCTCGGGCGAGATCGACCAGAGGTCGGTCGGAGTCGCTTCGGGGTTAATTTCCTTTGACAGCCGTAAGGCCGTCCCTATAATGGCGCGCTTATGTTGAATGGGCCAATTCCACCTCAGGTCGATCCTCGCAAATTGGCGGATCGCGGCGTAACCCTCAAGGGTGAGCTGCCTCTCGCGAACATGCGGCGTGTCGGCGAGCAGCTCGTGAAGTCCGAAGGCGCGGTAGCCGTCGTCCTCGACTTCGGGCGTGATCAACAGCGGCAGTTCGTCATCCACGGTGTCCTCGATACCGCGGTCGAGATGATCTGCCAGCGTTGTCTGGAGCCGGCAGTGCTTCCCATCCACAGCGAATTCGATTTCGCCGTGCTCTGGGAGGGGCAGTCGGCCGATGCCTTGCCACAGGGTTACGATGCCCTGGAGGTTGGCGAAGATCCGCTGGATCTGCATAGCCTGATCGAAGAAGAGCTGTTGCTCGCTCTGCCGATCATCCCTGTGCATCCGGAAGGGGATTGCCAGCATCCGGAAGGTTTCGAGGCGCCCGAAGAGCCGGCGGACGAGGAAAAGCGACCCAACCCGTTCAGTGTACTTGCGCAGTTGAAGCGTGACCCAAACGTTTAGGAGTTAAATCATGGCTGTTCAGCAGAACAAAAAATCCCGTTCCGCTCGCGACATGCGTCGTTCGCACGACGCCCTCGAAGCGAACGCTCTGTCCGTGGAAAAGAGCACCGGTGAAGTTCACCTGCGCCACCACGTGTCGCCCGACGGTTTCTACCGCGGTCGCAAAGTGATCGACAAGGGTTCCGACGAGTAATCCTCGATCGAAATCGTCATCGCGATCGATGCAATGGGCGGGGACTTCGGTCCCCGCTGCATTGTTCCTGCTTCATTCGACGCTCTCGAGCGTTTCCCCGCCTTACATCTTCTCCTCTGTGGTCAGCGCGACGCCCTGTCGGCCTGGTCACCGCCTGCCTCCCTCGCCAATCGCCTGCAGTTCGACTACGTCGATGCCCTTGTCGGGCCCGATGAACGCCCCGCTGCCGTGGTGCGCAGTCGTACCCGGACGTCCATGCATGCTGCGCTCGACGCGGTCCGACAGGGGCGTGCCCAGGGGTGTCTGAGCGCCGGCAATACCGGGGCCTGGATGGCGCTCGCGCGACAGCTGCTGGGAACGCTGCCGGACATCGATCGACCCGCGATGATGTCGGCGTTGCCTGGAAGGGGAGAGCACCAGACGCTGCTGCTCGATCTCGGCGCCAATCTCGACAGCTCTGCCGAACAGCTGGTGCAATTCGCCTATCTGGGGGCGGGTGCGGCCCAGGCGCGTGGCCTGGTGCGGCCAAGGGTCGCGCTACTCAATGTCGGGCGCGAACCGGGCAAGGGCACGCCCGTGATCCAGGAGGCGGCACGGCGCTTCGCCCAGAGTCAGGCCTTCGATTTCATCGGCTTCGTCGAGGGCAGCGATCTCTATGCCGCCGTCGCGGACGTGGTGGTCTGCGATGGCTTCACCGGCAATGCGGTGCTCAAGTCCGGCGAGGCGCTGCTGCGCCTGCTGGTCGAGCGCAGCGGCACGGCCTCCTGGCTCGAGCGTCAGTTGCTGCAGCCCTGGCTGGCCCGGCGTTTCCGCCACTGGGATCCGGAGCTGCGCAACGGCGCGAGCTTTCTCGGCCTGAATGCGGTGGTGGTGAAAAGCCATGGCGCGGCAGGCGAAGTCGGTCTCGTTCAGGCCATCGAGCGCGCCCTGCGCGACGTGGAGACTGATCTCCCCGGGCGGATCCGGTTAAACTTGGCGGCTCTGAAAGCGGTGTGACCGACTGGTCGACACCGACATCTCAGTCTGTCAGTGGCGGAACCGCGGTTTCGCCAGCAATGGACCTACAAGAGACCTGCCTATGTCTGCCTCTCTCGCTTTCGTCTTTCCCGGTCAGGGCTCCCAGGCCCTGGGCATGCTGGGTGAGCTGGCCACGCACCACGCACTGATCGGCGAAACCTTCGCCGAGGCCTCCGCCGTCCTCGGCTACGACCTCTGGGCGCTGACCCAGCAGGGCCCGCAGGAGTCGCTCAACCAGACCGACCGTACCCAGCCCGCCATCCTGACCGCCTCCATCGCGCTGTGGCGTCTGTGGCTGGCCGAGGGCGGCGCCAAGCCGGCCTATGTCGCCGGGCACAGCCTGGGCGAATACTCGGCACTGGTCGCCGCGGGCAGCCTGCCGTTCGCCGAGGCGGTACGCCTGGTGGCGCGCCGGGGTGAGCTGATGCAGCAGGCGGTGCCGGCCGGGCAGGGCGGCATGGCCGCCATCCTCGGTCTGGAAGACGCACAGGTGCTGGCCGCCTGTGCCGAAGCCGCCCAGGGCGAGGTCGTCAGCGCAGTCAACTTCAATGCTCTCGGTCAGGTGGTGATCGCCGGTGCCGCCGCGGCGGTGGAGCGCGCCATCGAGGCCTGCAAGGCCCTGGGCGCCAAGCGCGCCGTGGCCCTGCCGGTCAGCGTGCCTTCCCACTGCGAACTGATGCGCCCGGCGGCCGAGCGCTTCGCCGAGGACGTGCGTGGCTGCACCTGGAGCCAGCCGCAGATTCCGGTGGTGCAGAACGTCAATGCCGGCGTCAACACCGACCTGGACAGTCTCCAGCAGGATCTGCTGGCCCAGCTGTACAGCCCGGTGCGCTGGGTCGAATCCGTGCAGTACCTGGCAGCCCAGGGCGTCACCCACCTGGTGGAGTGCGGCCCCGGCAAGGTGCTGGCCGGTCTGAACAAGAGATGCGTCAAGGGCGTGGAAACGCTGGCCCTGGACACCCCCGACGCCTTCGCCGCCGCTCGCGCGGCTTTTTGAATCGAGGAAAACGAGATGAGTCTGCAAGGTAAGGTCGCCCTGGTCACGGGCGCTACCCGTGGTATCGGTCAAGCCATCGCCCTGGAACTGGGCCGGCTGGGCGCCACCGTGATCGGCACCGCGACCAGCGAGGCGGGCGCCCAGCGCATCGCCGAGTCGCTCAAGGCCAACGGCATCGAAGGCACCGGCCTGGTGCTCAATGTGTCCGACAACGCCTCCGTCGCGGCCGCCCTCGAGCAGGTCCAGACCCAGTTCGGCGCCCCGTCGATCCTGGTCAACAACGCCGGCATCACCCGCGACAACCTGATGCTGCGGATGAAGGACGATGAGTGGTTCGACGTGATCGATACCAACCTCAACAGCCTGTTCCGCCTGTCCAAGGCCGTGCTCAAGGGCATGACCAAGGGCCGCTGGGGTCGCATCGTCAGCATCGGCTCGGTGGTGGGTGCCATGGGCAACGCCGGCCAGGCCAACTATGCCGCCGCCAAGGCCGGCCTCGAGGGCTTCACCCGGGCACTGGCCCGCGAGGTGGGTTCGCGCAACATCACCGTCAACGCCGTGGCTCCGGGTTTCATCGACACCGACATGACCCGTGAACTGCCGGAAGCCCAGCGTACCGCGCTGCTGACCCAGATCCCGGCCGGTCGCCTCGGCCAGGCCGACGAGATCGCCAAGGTGGTTGGCTTCCTGGCGGGCGAGGGCGCGGCCTATGTGACCGGCGCCACGATCCCCGTCAACGGCGGAATGTACATGAGCTGACCGGCGTTACCCCCGCGCGGCTATTGCGCTAAGCTGGTAAACTGTCGGACCAGCAATGGCCGCGCATACGTCTTGATGTCGCGTCAGCTTGAAATACGGAAATCCCTTTCTATACACTTACGCGCAATCCGTTGTGCGGATTTTTCCTTTAGGAGTGAGAACACGGTATGAGCACCATCGAAGAACGCGTTAAGAAGATCGTCGCTGAGCAGCTCGGCGTGAAGGAAGAGGAAGTTACCAACAGCGCTTCCTTCGTCGAGGATCTGGGCGCCGACTCCCTTGACACCGTCGAACTGGTGATGGCTCTGGAAGAGGAATTCGAGACCGAAATCCCGGACGAGCAGGCTGAGAAGATCACCACCGTCCAGGAAGCTATCGACTACATCGTTGCTCACCAGCAATAAGTAGTCGCCAGTTTCGGACACAAGAAGCCGCACGTCCTGTAGGGCGTGCGGCTTTTCTTTAGGTCCAAGGTCAAGATCGATGGAATCGGCTTTTTTTAAGAGGGGTGGCCGCCCCGGAAGGACAAGAGGAGTTGGGTGTGTCGCGTAGACGTGTCGTGATCACGGGTATGGGCATGGTATCGCCGCTTGGCGCCGATGTGGCGAGCAGCTGGGAAGGCATCCTGGCCGGTCGCAGCGGTATCGCGCCGATCGAGCATATGGACGTCTCTGCCTTCAGCACGCGGATCGGCGGATCGGTCAAGGGATTCGACGTGGAGCAGTACCTGTCCGCGAAGGAAGCCCGCAAGCTGGATCTGTTCATCCAATACGGTCTCGCTGCCAGCTTCCAGGCCATGCGTGACAGCGGTCTCGAGATCAACGATGGCAATCGCGAGCGCGTGGGTGTCGCCATGGGTTCCGGCATCGGTGGACTGACCAATATCGAGGCGAATTGCCAGTCGCTGCTCGCCCAGGGTCCACGCCGTATTTCCCCCTTTTTCGTACCGGGCTCCATCATCAACATGGTGTCCGGCTTCCTGTCGATCCATCTGGGTCTGCAGGGTCCCAACTATGCCATCGCCACCGCCTGTACCACGGCGACGCACTGCATCGGCATGGCGGCGCGCAACATCGCCTACGGTGAGGCCGACGCCATGGTCGCCGGCGGTTCGGAGATGGCGACCTCGGGTCTGGGTCTGGGCGGCTTCGGCGCGGCGCGTGCCCTGTCGACCCGCAATGACGATCCGACCCGTGCCAGCCGTCCCTGGGATCGCGACCGTGACGGCTTCGTGCTGTCCGATGGGGCCGGCGCCCTGGTGCTGGAAGAGTACGAGCACGCCAAGGCGCGGGGCGCCCGCATTTATGCCGAGCTGATCGGTTTCGGGATGAGCGCTGACGCCTTCCACATGACCGCCCCGCCGGAAGACGGCGCGGGTGCCGCGCGCTGCATGAAGGCGACCCTTAAGGACGCCGGTATCGCGCCGGAAGCGGTCGATTACGTCAATGCCCATGGCACCTCCACGCCGGCCGGCGACCTGGCCGAAGTGGCGGCCCTGAAGCAGGTGTTCGGCGAGCAGGCCAAGCGCCTGAGCGTGAGTTCGACCAAGTCCATGACTGGTCACCTGCTGGGTGCCGCCGGCGCGGTGGAGGCCATCTTCACGGTGCTCGCCCTGCGCGATCAGGTGGCGCCGCCCACCATCAATCTGGACAATCCCAGCGACGGCTGCGATCTGGACTTCGTGCCCCACGAGGCGCGGCAGCGGCCCATCGAAGTGGCCCTGTCCAACTCGTTCGGCTTTGGTGGCACCAACGGCAGTCTGGTGTTCCGGCGCTTCGACGCTTGATCCAGGACTGGCTCAATGGCCAACCGCTGGATCCCGGTCTGCAACGCGACCGGGGTCTGGCCTATGGCGATGGGCTGTTCGAGACCATCGCGGTTCGCCGGGGCCAGCCACGTCTGCTGGACCGTCATCTGCAGCGGCTGGCCACTGGTTGCCAGCGACTGCGCCTTCCCTGCGATGTCGCTCAGCTGGACACCGAGATCCGCGCCTATGCGGCGCTGCTGGGAGAGGGCGTCGCCAAGCTGCTGCTCACCCGCGGTGACGGCCTGCGCGGGTATGCCCCGCCCGCCGAGCCTGAGGTGCGGCGCCTGTTGCTGGGCTCTCCCGTCCCGGCCTATCCGGCGGCCCATGCCACCGAGGGCATCGACCTCTATCCCTGCACCACCCGCCTGGCCCGTCAGCCGTTGCTGGCCGGGCTCAAGCACCTGAATCGACTCGAGCAGGTCCTGGCGCGGGGGGAGTGGAATGACAGCCGCTATGCCGAAGGCCTGATGCTGGATCAGGACGGCAGGCCGATCGAGGGCGTATTCAGCAATCTGTTCCTGGTCCGCGCCGGGCGGCTGCTGACCCCCGCGCTGGACGGCTGTGGCGTGGCCGGCGTGCTGCGCGGTCTGCTGCTCGATGTCGCTGCCCGGGAAGGCATCCAGGCCGAGGTCCTGCCGCTGGCGCTGGACGATCTGCTGGCGGCCGACGAAGTTTTCCTCTGCAACAGCCAGTACGGTATCTGGCCCGTGCGCCGGTACGCAGCCGCGAACTGGTCCGTGGGGCCGGTGACCCGTAAACTGCAAGGTTCGATAAACGAGATTCTGGAATAGCCGATGCGCAAGGCGAGAGCTCTGCTTACGGCGCTGCTGGCCGCTGGCGGCCTGCTGCTGGTCCTGGCCGGTTGGCGCCAGCACCAGGCGCTGACTCAGCCGCTGAAGGTCGACGGCGAGCAACTGATCGAGATCCCCAAGGGCGCGACCCCGGGCGGCAGCCTGCTGCGCCTGGAAGAGCAGGGCGTGCTCGACGGCGCCTTCTGGCTGCGCCTTTACTGGCGCTTCAATCTGGCCGGGCAGACGCTGCACAGCGGTGAATACCGCCTGACCCCCGGCATGACGGTGGAGCAGTTGTTCAGCCTCTGGCGCAAGGGCGACGTGGTGCAGTACGGCCTCACCCTGGTGGAAGGCTGGAATGTCCGTCAGGTACGCGCCGCCCTGGCGCGGCAGCCCAAGCTCGAGCATGACACCGCCGAGCTGGACGATGCCGCTCTGATGAAGCGCCTGGGCCTGGACGGCCAGCACCCCGAGGGGCGTTTTTTTCCCGATACCTATCGCTATGTGAAGGGCCAGCGCGAATCCGATCTGTTGCGCCAGGCCAACCAGCGCCTGCAGGCCGTGCTCGATCAGGAGTGGGAGGCACGCGATCCCGCGGTGCCCTACAAGGACGCCTACCAGGCGCTGATCATGGCTTCGCTGGTGGAGAAGGAGACCGGCGTGCCCGAGGAGCGCGACGAGATCGCCGGGGTCTTCGTGCGTCGCCTGGCGGCCGGCATGCTGCTGCAGACCGATCCCACGGTGATCTACGGCATGGGCGAGCGTTACAACGGCCGCATCACCCGCGCCGATCTGCGCGAGCCCTCGCCCTACAACACCTATCTCAACGCGGGACTACCGCCGACGCCGATCGCCATGCCCGGTCGCGAGGCCATCCATGCGGCGCTGCATCCCAAGGACGGCGACAGCCTGTACTTCGTCGCCCGTGGCGACGGCAGCCATGTCTTTTCCAAGGACCTGGAGGCGCACAATCAGGCGGTTCGCGACTTCCAGCTCAAGCGGCGCTCCGACTACCGCTCCAGTCCCGCTCCGCAGACGCCCGACAGCAAGGAAACCCCATGACGGCAAACGGCCTGTTCATCACCCTCGAAGGCCCCGAGGGCGCGGGCAAGAGCACCAACCGCGACTATCTCGCCGAACTCCTCGGCAGCGGTGGGCGCGAGGTGGTGCTGACCCGTGAGCCGGGCGGCACGCCACTGGCCGAGCGCATCCGCGAGATCCTGCTGGCGCCGGCCGCCGAGCCCATGGCGGTGGATACCGAATTGCTGCTGATGTTCGCCGCCCGCGCCCAGCACCTGGCCCAGGTCGTCCGGCCCGCCCTGGCGCGCGGGGCCCTGGTGCTCTGCGATCGTTTCGTCGATGCGACCTATGCCTATCAGGGCGGCGGCCGCGGTGTGCCCGTGGAACGCATCGCCACCCTGGAAGCCTTCGTGCTGGGCGACCTGCAACCCGACCTGACCCTGGTCTTCGACCTGCCGGTGGAGATCGGCCTGGCGCGGGCAGCCCGGCGCGGCGCCCTGGATCGTTTCGAACAGGAGCAGCGCGCCTTCTTCGAGGCGGTGCGCCAGACCTACCTGGACCGTGCCCAGGCCGTGCCGGCGCGCTATCGCCTGATCGATGCCTCGCGCAGTCTGGCCGAGGTGCAGGCGGAGCTGCGCGCCCTGGTCGCCACCCTGGAGCCGACGCCAGGTGGCTGACGTCTATCCCTGGCAGGAGGAACTCTGGGCGCGGATCTGGCCCCGGCGACAGCATCCCCATGCCTATCTGCTGCATGGCCCGCGCGGCATCGGCAAGCGCGACCTGGCCGAGCGCCTGGCCGCGCTGCTGCTGTGCCAGGCGCCCCAGGGCGCTGCCGCCTGCGGCCAGTGCAAGGCCTGCGCCCTGCTCAGGGCGGGGACCCATCCCGATTACTGCGTGATCCAGCCGGAAGAGGCCGAAAAGCCCATTCGCGTCGATCAGATCCGCGGCCTGGTGGACTTCGTCTCCCAGACCGCCCAGCTGGGCGGGCGCAAGCTGATCCTGCTGGAGCCGGTCGAGGCGATGAACCTCAATGCCGCCAACGCCCTGCTCAAGAGCCTGGAAGAGCCCTCGGGCGCTACCGTGCTGCTGCTGGTGAGCCACCAGCCGAGTCGCCTGCTGCCCACCGTGCGCAGTCGCTGCGTGCAACAGGCCTGTCCGGTGCCCTCGCGGGCCGAAAGTCTCGCCTGGCTGGGCGAGCGTCTGCCGGACCTCGAGGCGGAGGTCCGTACCCAGTTGCTGGTGCTGGCCGGCGGCTCGCCGCTGGCGGCCCTGCGTCTGCATGGCGAGGACGTGCTGGCCCGCCGGGCCCTAGTGGTGGAGGGGGTCAAGCGCCTGCTCAAGCGCCAGGCGGCGCCCAGTCAGCTGGCCGAGAGCTGGAATGCCGTGCCCCTGCCGCTGCTGCTCGACTGGTTCTGCGAATGGACCCATGGTGTCCTGCGCCAGCAGTGGGGTGGCGCCGATGCCGAGGCTGCGCCGGACATGGCCAAGGTGCTGGGTTATCTGGCGGAGAAGAGCGCGCCGCACGAGGTGCTGGCCCTACAGGAATGGCTGCATGCCGAGCGGCAGAAGGTGCTGGGCAAAGCCAACCTCAACCGCGTATTGTTGCTGGAATCGCTGTTGATCCGCTGGGCCGGTCTGGTGCCCGGACGCTAGCGATCCGCGCGTCCGTCTTGCCTGTGTCGAGAGAATCTCATGAGTTTGCCGCAGAACCTGGGCCCCCGTAATGGCATCCTGTCCCTCACCATCAAGGACAAGTCGGTGCTCTACGCCGCCTACATGCCCTTCATCCGCAACGGTGGCCTGTTCATCCCGACCGGCAAGACCTACAAGCTCGGCGACGAGGTCTTCATGCTGCTCAACCTGATGGACGAGCCGGACAAGATCCCGGTCGCTGGCAAGGTGGTCTGGATCACGCCCAAGGGCGCCCAGGGCAACAGAGCCGCCGGGGTCGGCGTGCAGTTCAACGAAGGCGACAACACCGCGCGCAACAAGATCGAAACCTATCTGGCCGGCTCTCTGAAGTCGGACCGTCCCACCCATACCATGTGACGCCTGCGCCGTCCCGCTCGGGGCGGGGCGTCGCTGCTGATTCAAGGCTATTTCCCGTGCACTTCGTCGACTCCCACTGTCACCTGGATCGACTCGATCTTTCCCTTCATGACGGCTCCCTGGATGCAGCGCTCGATGCCGCGCGCGCCCGGGGTGTCAGCCAGTTCCTCTGCATCGGCGTCGATGCCGGCAATGCCCCCACGGTGCAGGCCCTGGCCGAACGCTATGCCGACGTCCACTGCGCCGTGGGCATCCATCCGCTGGATGCCGCCCAGGGCAGCGCCATCGATCTCGACTGGCTGCTGGCGCGGCTGGCCCATCCGCGCGTCGCCGCCATCGGCGAGACCGGCCTCGACTATCACTACCAGCCCGACACCGCCGAGATCCAGCAGCGCTCCTTCGCCCTGCACCTCGAGGCGGCTCGGCGCACGGGGCTGCCGCTGGTGATCCACACCCGCGAGGCGCGCGCCGATACCCTGGCCATGCTGGGGGCCGCCGACCTGCCGGGCGCCGGGGTGCTGCACTGCTTCACCGAGGACTGGGCAACGGCCAAGGCGGCGCTGGATCTGGGCTTCTACATCTCCTTTTCCGGCATCCTGACCTTCCGCAATGCCGCCGATCTGCGCGACGTCGCGCGCCAGGTACCGGCCGATCGCCTGCTGGTGGAAACCGATTCGCCCTATCTGGCGCCGGTGCCCCACCGCGGCAAGGCCAACCTGCCGCAATTCGTGGTCGAGGTCGCCCAGTGCCTGGCCGAGGTGCGCGGGGTGACCCTGGAAACTCTCGCCGAGCAGACCACCGCCAACTTTCGCCGGCTGTTTCCCCGCGCCACCCTGTAGGCAAAAAAATGGCCCGGGTATCCTGGGATACCCGGGCCGGACCAGCGGTTCGCCCAGACGGAGAGCCGCCTCCCTGGCCCGCGCCGCGGGGGTCGACGCGGCCAGTCACTTGAGTATTGGCCAGCTCGGGGAAAGGTCCAGTCGGGATTGGACGTTTTTTAAACAGTTTTGGAATAGCGCCGTCCCGACACTGGCTATCTCGGGCCTTTCAGGCCACTAGAAGCGTGCCAGCGCCCCGATCAGATCCAGTGTCTGCTCCAGCACGTGCTCGCTGGTATAGAAATGCGGCGACAGGCGGATGCCCGGACCGCGTTGGGCGCAGACCACGTCGGCGGTCTTGAGTCGCTCGAACAGCTGGCGATTGTCCCAGCCCTCGAGCGAGAAGGTGAGGATGCCCGAGCGGCGCTCGGCAGCGACCGGTGAATGCAGGACAGCACCGGGGAGACCGCGGATATGGCTGTCGAGCAGCTCGATCCGTGCCAGCAGGTCTTTGCCCACCTGTTCCATGCCGGCATCTTCCAGCAGCGACAGACTCGCCTCCAGGGCCACCGCGCCAAGCATGTTCGGGCTGCCGCACTCGAAGCGCATCGCCGTTTTGGCCGGTTGCCATTCACGCTGGCTGTAGTCGCCGGCGTTGTCCAGCATGTGCCAGCCGTATTCGTGCAGCTTCAGCTGCTCGCGCAGATCGGCGCGGCAATAGAACACCCCCAGGCCTTCCGGGCCGAGCATCCACTTGTGGCCGTCGGCCATGGCGAAGGCGCAGTTGCAGGCCTGGGCATCGAAGGGCAGGGCGCCCAGCTGCTGGATGGCATCGACGCACAGCAGCACGCCCTTGGCGTCGCAGCCCTGGCCCAGCTGGGGCAGGTCCAGGCGCAGGCCGCTGGCGTACTGCACGGCGCTGATGGCCATCAGGCGGGTGCGCGGACCGCAGGCGGCCAACAGATTGGCCTCGGGGGTGTCACCCAGGCTGACTTCCACCACCTCGACGCCAAAGCGCGCCAGGGCTTCCCAGACCACCCGGTTGGAGGGGAACTCCTCATCGCTGATCACCACCTGGTCGCCGCTCTGCCAGTCGAGGCCGAAGGCGACGAAGGAGAGAGCCTCGGAGGTGTTCTTCACCAGGGCGATGTCGCTGCTGGACGGCGCATTGAGCAGGCGGGTCAGGCGCTCGCGCAGGCGCTGCTCCATGATCAGCCAGGTCGGATAGTTGCGCGCACCGTACTGGCAGTTTTCGGCGGCGAATTCGGTGACGGCCTGCGCGGCGCGCTTGGGCCACGGGGCCACGGCCGCGTGGTTGAGGTATCTCATGGCGTAGGCCTGAGGGAATTCGTGCTTCCAGGAAGACATTGACTCGATCCGTACAATCTGGGTGTGATGGGGCATAATAAGGGGCGCGCCCGCGCGGTTCACCGATGCTTTCGGTGCAGCTCGCCCAAGGTGTGACGAAGTGCCGGTATGCCGAGGGGTGACTGGCGATTCGAAGGCCCTATCCCTTTTCAAAACAACAAGTGGGCTGCCATGCAGAAAGAATCCCGCAAAGTCCGCGAGTTCCGTCGCCGCGAACAGGAAATCCTCGATACCGCCCTGCAGCTGTTTCTCTCCGAAGGAGAAGACAGCGTCACCGTCGAGATGATCGCCGAGGCGGTCGGTATCGGCAAAGGCACCATCTACAAGCACTTCAATTCCAAGGCCGAGATCTATCTGCGGCTGATGCTGGATTACGAACGGGACCTGGCCGAGCTGTTCCAGTCGGACAACGTTGCCCGCGACCGCGAAGCGCTCTCCCGCGCCTATTTCGAATTCCGCATGAGCGATCCGCAGCGCTACCGCCTGTTCGATCGCCTCGAGGAGAAGGTGGTCAAGACGCGGCAGGTGCCCGAACTGGTCGAGCAGCTGCACAGCATCCGCACCTCCAACTTCCAGCGGCTGACCAGTCTGATCGAAGGCCGCATCGACGAAGGCAAGCTCGAGGACGTGCCGCCCTATTTCCACTACTGCGCCGCCTGGGCGCTGGTGCACGGGGCCGTGGCCCTTTACCATTCGCCGTTCTGGCGCGACGTGCTGGAGGATCAGGAAGGCTTCTTCCAGTTCCTCATGGAGATCGGCGTTCGCATGGGCAACCGACGCAAGCGAGACGTCGAAACGCCTGTCCGATCCTAGGGTCCGATAGAGGCGAGGGATGCCGCGCCATCCCTTTTCTCTTGTCCCACTGGAGTAACCCCCAAGATGATCGTTGACCGCCAGGGTAGGGCGTTTCGCAACTTGCGGATCAGCCTCACGGCGGCCTGCAACTATGCCTGTACGTACTGCGTGCCTAACGGCAAGCGGCTCGTGGCTGCGCAGGACGAACTCAGTGCCGAAACCATGGCACGGGGCGTGGAATACCTCATCGATGCCGCCGGTATCGAACGGCTGCGCATCACCGGGGGCGAACCCCTGGTCACGCCGCGGCTGGAACCCTTTCTCGCCCGCGTTTCCCAGCTCGGTCTCAAGGACATCAGCCTGACCACCAATGGTCAGCTGCTGCCGCGCAAGCTGGATTTCCTCATCGACCACGGCATCCGCCGGCTCAACGTCTCCCTGGATACCCTCGATGCCGAGGCCTTTCCGCGTCTGGCGCGGGGGGGCGATCTGGCCACGGTGCTGGCCGGACTCGAAGCGGCCCGTGCGGCCGGTCTCAAGATCAAGCTCAATATGGTGCCCCTGCGTGGCCAGAATCTCGATCAGGTGCTGCCGTTGCTGGACTACTGCCTGGAGCGCGGTTTCGAACTCAGATTCATTGAGCTGATGCGCATGGGCCACCTGGCGAAGGATCCGGTCGCGTTCAACAACCAGTTGGTCTCCCTGGCCGAGTTGCTGGAGATCATCGGCTCGCGCCATGCCTATGTGCAGGCCGATGCGCCGGTGGACTCCACGGCGCTGCGCTACCGCGTCGAGTCGGGTGGGCATTTCGGCGTCATCGCCAATGAAAGCGTGCCCTTCTGCCGGACCTGCTCGCGACTGCGGCTGTCGTCCACGGGCTGGCTGCACGGCTGCCTGTCGTCGAGCAACCGCCACTATGTCGGCGATCTCTTGGACAAGCCGCGGCACCTGGCGCTGCCGGCGTTGCAGCGGCTGCTGGTCAAGGCGCTGGGCGACAAGCAGGACGTGGCCTTCTCGGGGGGCGTGACGGTCATGAAGATCATCGGCGGCTGATCTACCCGCGGCGCCTCAAGCTGGCGCGAAAGCTGCTAAGGCCCCTGTATCGACGGCAATTTGGCGCCGGACAGGGGTCTGCTTTCTATGGTCACACTGCGTTTTCTGTTCATTTCCGTGCTGCTGGCCGCTCTGGGTGGCTGCATGAACGTCAGCGACATGGCGTCCGGGGTCGAGTACCACCTGCGCGACGCGGGTCTGCTCGACTACAGCAAGACCCAGCGGCTGAACAACTTTCGGCTGCAGGCCGACTCCTACATCTACATAGCCCAGGGCGCCTTCGTGCCCCTCGGCCATCCCTATGCCCGCCCGAACGTGGTGGCGGAAGAGGCCTTCAAGGGCTTCGTGGAGTATTTCCCCCGGGTGCGTCGGGCGGACAAGCCGGAGGGCTTCGACGAGGCCATGGCCAAGGCCCGCCAGCTTGGGGCCCATTATGTGCTCTACACCCGCTTCGCCGGTGCGGACGATCGCATCGGGACTTGGGAAGAGTGGGAAGACCAGGACGACATCGGCCGGGTAGGGCGCGATCGCAGCGTCGTGCAGATGATGCTGGTGGAGGTCGCCACCTTCCGCCTGGTGGACACGGCGCGGATCCGCAGTCGTGGCGGCTTCCTGACGTTCTATGACGAGCGTCCGGAAGACCTGCTCGGACCGGCGCTCAACCAATACGCTCAACGCCTGCTGGGGTTGGGCAGCCGCTAGAGGAGAAGGAAGTGAGCCAGGTCGATGTAACGCGCAACCTGCAGGCGCAGTTGCCAGCTGCAGAAGAGGGCCGGCTGCCGCCCGTGGAGCTCTGGCATCCGCCCTTCTGCGGCGACATCGACATGCGCATCGCCCGGGACGGCACCTGGTATCACCAGGGCACCCCCATCACCCGACCGGCCATGGTGCGGCTGTTTTCCACCATCCTGCGCCGCGATCCCGAGCGCTTCGTACTGGTGACGCCAGTGGAATGCGTGGGCATCCAGGTGGAAGACGCACCCTTTCTGGCCGTGGACGTCGAATGGCGTGGCAGTGGCCAGGAGCAGACCCTGGATCTGGTTACGAACGTGGGCGACAGGGTCGCCGTCGATGCCGAACATCCATTGCGCTTCGAGGAGCAGGATGACCAGCCGGCACCCTATGTGCGCGTGCGTGGCGGTCTGGAGGCGCGGCTCAATCGGGCGGTGTTCTACCGGCTGATGGAGAGGGTCGAGGAGAGTGATCACGAGGGCCGTTCCTGGCTCGGTCTCTGGAGCCGTGGCAGCTTCTTTCCCGTAGCGCCCGCTGAATGAAGAAAGGGCCCCTCGGGGCCCTTTTTTACGCTTACATGTTGGGGTAGTTGGGGCCCCCGCTGCCTTCCGGCGCCACCCAGGTGATGTTCTGCGCCGGGTCCTTGATGTCGCAGGTCTTGCAGTGGACGCAGTTCTGGGCATTGATCTGGAAGCGCGGCTCGCCGCCATCGCGGACCACCTCGTAGACGCCGGCCGGGCAGTAGCGCTGGGCGGGTTCGTCATACAGCGGCAGGTTCTGCGCGATGGGAATCGAGGGATCCCTAAGCTTCAGGTGAACCGGCTGGTCTTCCTCGTGGTTGGTGTTGGAGAGGAACACCGAGGACAGCTTGTCGAAGCTCAGCTTGCCATCCGGCTTGGGATAGCTGATGCGTGGCGCCTCGTCGGCCTTCTTCAGGCAGGTGTGGTCCATGCGCCGATCGTGCAGGGTGAAGGGCAGGGCGCCCCCCAGCAGGTTGTGCTCGACGAAGGCGAAGGCCGGGCCGAGCAGCGGACCGAACTTGTGCATGGCCGGACCGAAGTTGCGGCTGGCATGGAGTTCCTCCTGCAGCCAGCTGCCCTTGAAGCCATCGACGTAGCCCTGAAGTTCATCACCTTCGCGACCGGCCGCCAGCGCGGCGACGATGGCGTCGGCGGCGAGCATGCCGGACTTCATGGCGGTATGGCTGCCCTTGATCTTGGCCGGGTTCAAGGTGCCCAGGTCGCAGCCGATCAGGGCGCCACCGGGAAAGACCATCTTCGGCAGGGAATTAAGGCCGCCCTTGACCAGGGCGCGGGCGCCGTAGGAGACGCGCTTGCCGCCTTCCAGGTACTGGGCCACCACCGGGTGGTGCTTGTAGCGCTGGAACTCGTCATAGGGCGAGAGGTGCGGATTGCTGTAGGCCAGATCGACGATCAGCCCGACCACCACCTGATTGTCTTCCAGGTGATAGAGGAAGGAACCCCCCGGGTTCTCCTTGTCCAGCGGCCAGCCGGAGGTGTGGATCACCAGGCCCTGCTCGTGCTTGGCCGGGTCGATCTCCCACAGCTCCTTGATGCCGATGCCGTAGTGCTGCGGATCGGCGCCTTCGCCGAGCTTGAATCTCTGGCCCAGCTGCTTGCCCAGATGGCCACGGCAGCCCTCGGCGAGCAGGGTGTACTTGCCGCGCAGTTCCATGCCGGGGGTGTAGACCCCCTCCTTGGGCTGGCCTTCGCGATCCACGCCCAGGTCGCCGGTGATGATGCCGCGCACCACGCCCTGCTCATCGATCAGCGGCTCCTGGGCGGCAAAGCCCGGATAGATCTCCACGCCCAGGGCTTCGGCCTGCTGGCCCAGCCAGCGGCAGAGGTTGCCCAGGGAGATGATGTAGTTGCCCTCGTTGTGCATGGGCTTGGGCACGAAGAAATTCGGTACCTTGGTCGCCTGACGCTCGTCCTTGAGCAGGTAGATGTCGTCGCGCTTGACCGGGGTGTTCAGCGGCGCGCCCAGTTCCTTCCAGTTGGGAAAGAGCTCGTCCAGGGCGCGCGGTTCGAAGACCGCACCGGAGAGAATGTGGGCGCCGACCTCGGAGCCTTTCTCGACCACGCAGACGCTGATCTCCTGGCCTTTCTCGGCCGCCTGCTGCTTGAGACGACAGGCCGCGGACAGGCCCGCGGGGCCGGCCCCGACGATCACCACGTCGAATTCCATGTATTCGCGTTCCACGGCTCACTCTCCTCAGGCAAAGCTCACGATCTGGTTATTTATGTAGGGGTGCAACAAAAGACTTCATTATATCCCGCGTGCTCCCTGGCACCCATTCAAACGTTTGTTTAAATTTTCTGCAAGCCTGTTAGACTCGGGAGTTACTGGCCCCTGACGGACTGTCGCGTTGACCCCTGCTGCCGTGGAGGTCAACATAAGAAGAATTTGCAACAAGGTTGGAGCGGCAGGGGTCGTGTCCAACGCAAGGCCGCCTTGGCGTCCTGTTTATTCACCAGAATAAATCGAGGGATTCATGAAGGTTCTCGTAGCTGTCAAACGCGTGGTGGACTACAACGTCAAGGTCCGCGTCAAGGCCGACCAGACCGGTGTCGACCTGGCCAACGTCAAGATGTCCATGAACCCCTTCTGCGAGATCGCCGTGGAAGAAGCGGTGCGCCTGAAGGAAAAGGGTATCGCCAGCGAGATCGTGGTCGTGACCGCGGGTCCCGCCCAGGCGCAGGAGCAACTGCGTACCGCCCTGGCACTGGGCGCCGATCGCGCCGTGCTGATCGACACCGGCACTGCCGAGCTGTCGTCGCTGACCACTGCCAAGCTGCTCAAGGCCGTGGTGGACAAGGAACAGCCCCAGCTGGTGATCCTGGGCAAGCAGGCCATCGACAGCGACAACAACCAGACCGGCCAGATGCTGGCGGCCCTGACCGGCTTCGCCCAGGGCACCTTCGCCTCCAAGGTGGAGCAGGCCGGTGACGGCCTCAACGTGACCCGCGAGATCGATGGCGGTCTGCAGACCGTGGCGCTCAAGCTGCCGGCGGTGGTGACCACCGACCTGCGCCTCAACGAGCCGCGCTACGCCTCGCTGCCCAACATCATGAAGGCCAAGAAGAAGCCGCTGGAAACCCTGACCCCGGACGCCCTCGGCGTGGCGGTGAAGGCCTCCTACGAGGTGGTCAAGGTGGAAGCCCCGGCCGGTCGTCAGGCGGGCATCAAGGTCAAGTCCGTGGCCGAACTGGTCGAAAAACTCAAGAACGAAGCGAAGGTGATCTGATGGCCATTCTCGTCATTGCCGACCACGACAACGCCAATCTCTTCGGCGCTACCCTGAACACCGTCGCCGCCGCCCAGGCCATCGGTGGCGATATCCATGTGCTGGTCGCCGGCCAGAATGCCCAGCCGGTCGCCGACGCCGCCGCCAAGGTCGCCGGTGTCAGCAAGGTGCTCCTGGCCGACAACGCCGCCTACGCTCACCAGCTGCCGGAAAACGTCGCGCCGCTGGTGGTCGAGCTGGCCGCCAACTACAGCCACGTCCTGGCCGCTGCCAGCACCAATGGCAAGAACTTCCTGCCGCGCGTCGCCGCACTGCTCGACGTCGACCAGATCTCCGAGATCATCGCCGTCGAATCCGCCGACACCTTCAAGCGGCCGATCTACGCCGGCAACGCCATCGCCACCGTGCGCTCCACGGCGCCGATCAAGGTGATCACCGTGCGCGCCACCGGTTTCGATCCGGTCGCCGCCGAGGGCGGTTCCGCCGCCGTCGAGGCTGTCAGCCTGGTAAAGGACGCCGGCATCTCCAGCTTCGTCGGCGAAGAGCTGGCCAAGTCCGACCGTCCGGAGCTGGGCGCCGCCAAGGTGGTGGTCTCCGGTGGTCGCGGTCTGCAGAACGGCGACAACTTCAAGATCCTCTACGCCCTGGCGGACAAGCTGGGCGCTGCCGTGGGTGCCTCGCGCGCCGCGGTGGACGCCGGCTTCGTGCCCAACGACATGCAGGTCGGCCAGACCGGCAAGATCGTCGCGCCGCAGCTGTACATCGCGGTGGGCATCTCCGGTGCCATCCAGCACCTAGCGGGCATGAAGGACTCCAAGGTGATCGTCGCCATCAACAAGGACGAGGAGGCGCCGATCTTCCAGGTGGCCGACTACGGCCTGGTGGGTGACCTGTTCGAATTGATCCCCGAGCTGGAAAAGGCCATCTAAGGCCCACCCTCGTGCAAGAGCCCGCCCCTTGGCGGGCTTTTTCATGGGCGCGGCAAGCCCTCTGGCAGAGCCGCTGGCGTCAAGGCGGGGTGCGCCGGTTCCTTGTCGTTTTTGGACATTGCCGCCCCGGGAAGGGAAGGGTTAAGGTCAGGCCTAGCTGTACCGGTATACCTTCAGGGTAGCCTGCTACTGTTCCGCTTTCGTCCAGGAAGACGCCATGACCAATCTGTTGCTCTATCAGCGCATCGCCCAGCAACTGGCGAACGATATCCGCACGGGGGTCTACAAGCCCGGCGAACGGGTGCCTTCGGTGCGCAAGCTGAGTCAGCAGCTGGGCGTCAGTCATGCCAGCGTCCTGCAGGCCTATGCCACCCTGGAAGACCAGGGGCTGATCCGCGCCCGGCCGCAGTCGGGCTTCTATGTGCACCAGACCCCGGCGCTGACCGCGCCGACGCCGGACATCGCCACGGTGGAGCGGCCCAGTCTGGTGACCCGTGCCGGCATCATCAACCAGGTGCTGGCGGAATCACGGCGGGAAGGTGTGGTCCCCCTGGGCATGGCGGTACCCCAGCCCGACTATCTGCCGCTGCGGGCCCTGCACCAGCAGCTGTCCAAGGTCACCCGTTTCCAGGCCCGCGCGGCCTTTTCCTACCTGCACAGTCCGGGCTACGAGCCCCTGCGCCGCCAGGTCGCCATTCGCCTGCGCGATGCGGGGGTGGTGGTGGGGCCGGAAGAGGTGGTGATCACCCATGGCTGCGTGGATGCGCTGCAGATGTCGCTGCGGGTGCTGACCAAGCCGGGCGACCTGATCGCCACCGAATCGCCGTCCTACTACGGGCTGCTGCAACTGGCCGAGGTGCTGGGCCTCAAGGTGATCGAGATCCCCTGCGATCCGGATACCGGGCTCAGCGTGGAAGCACTGCAGCTGGCCGCGAGCCAGTGGCCGGTCAAGGCCCTGGTAGTGGCCGCCCGCCTGAGCAATCCCCTGGGCGGCAGCATGCCGGAGGCGCGGCAGAAGCAGCTGCTCAGGCTGGCCGCCGAGCGCAACATCGCCATCGTCGAGGACGACATCTATGGCGAGCTGACCTACGACAGTGGTTCCAAGGCGCTCAAGGCCCTCGACAAGCAGGGGCGGGTGATCTACTGCTCGAGCTTTTCCAAGACCATCTCGCCGGGCGTCCGCATCGGCTGGGTAGTGGCCGGGCCCTACCAGGAAGACATCTGCCGCCTGCAGACCTTCACCACCCATTCCGCCTGCAGCGTGACCCAGATGGGCGTCTCGGCCTATCTGGAGAACGGCGGTTACGACCGCCACCTGCGCGCCATCCGCCAGGAATACCGGCGCAACATGACCGCCTTCCAGCTGGCGATCCAGGAGCATTTCCCCGAGGGTACCCAGATGAGCCGGCCCAATGGCGGCTTCATCCTCTGGGTCAGTCTGCCCGTGCGGGTGGATACCCGGTTGCTGCACCAGCGTGCCCTGGATCAGGGGGTGAGCATCGCGCCCGGCATGATCTTCAGCAACACCGACCAGTTCAATCACTGCATCCGCCTCAATTGCGGTCTGCCCTGGGGGCGCGATGCCCAGCGGGCGCTGATGACCCTGGGCCTGCTCGCCCGTCAGCTCTGCCAGGAAACCCTGGCCGCCTAGCGGCAGGCCTGGAACCCGCCGTGGGGCGCCGGAGTCGGTTGTAGAGACTGACCCTGTCGCACCTGGTGCTCCACTCCGGGCGCGATGCCCTGAGTGTGGTGAGCCCATGCGTGGATACCTGGCAACGACGGCGCTGGCCGTGACCCTGCTGTTGGCGGGCTGCGATAACGAGTCACCGCCCGCCACGGCCAAGACGCCTCCCGCACCAGCGCCAGTGCCAGAGGCACCGAAGCCGCCGGTGGCCGCCGAGCCCCAGGGCAGCGCCGCCGATCTGCGCGCCTTCCGCCTGGATCCACTGCCCGGCAAGGCCTTCGTGTTGCCGGCACCGCCCCCGAAAAAGCAGGACCTGGCCAAGAACAGCCAGGTCAAGAAGCCCGCCGTGCCCAAGCCGGCACCGGCTGCAGCCCATCCCCTCGATCTCAGCGTACCCGGAGAGGCGGCCACGCCCCAGGCGGTGGGCACGCGTCACCTGGGCGCAGGCAAGGCCGACAGCAGCGTCGCCGAGGCGGGTCTGCTGCCGCAGCTGTTTCGCAAGGCGGACGATCCCGGGCGTTTCGAATTGGGCGGGCGGGTGATCAGCCGGGATCGCAGCGACGATTTCGAAGGCGCGGAAGTCGAGTTGCGCTTTCGCCGCTAGCCTGACGCGGGCGCAGTGCCGTCGTCGAACGGCTGTCCGGAACTTCCTGGCCGCAACGCTTGCCGACAGTTCAGGTGGCGGACACGTCGTCTGCCTGGATTCGGGAGCGTTCCATGCCCAGCGCAACAGGCAAGATTCGTTATGCAGTGGTAGCAGGTGGCTGGATTTCCCAGGGCGCCTTCATGCCCGGGGTCGGCCAGACCAGCAATTCCGAGATGACCGCCCTGGTCACCGGCGATCCCGTCAAGGCGCGGGATCTGGCCGCCAAGTACGGCCTCAAGAGCTACAGCTACGAAGAATTTCCCAGTTTGCTCACGTCGGGCGAGATCGATGCCATCTACCTGGCCACGCCGAACTTCCGCCATCTGGAATTCGCGGTGCCGGCGCTGGAGGCCGGTATCCATGTCCTGCTGGAAAAGCCCATGGCCATCAGCGAGGAAGAATGCCAGGCGATCAACGCCGCGGCCGCGCGCTCCGGCGCCAAGTTGATGATCGCCTATCGACTGCACTGCGAGCCGGGCACGGTGGAGATGATCGAGCGGGTGCGCAATGGCGAGATCGGCGATCCGCGCCTGTTCACCTCGACCTTTACCCAGCCGGTCGACACGGCCAACCACCGCGCCCAGAGCGGCTTCTGGGCCGGTCCCGTCACCGACATGGGGCCCTATCCGCTCAATGCCGTGCGGGCGCTCTTTGCTGACGAGCCCATCGAAGTCAGTGCCGTGGGGGTCCAGACGCCTGGGCGTGACGTCACGACCTGGGATGCCGTGACCGTGACCCTGCGCTTTCCCGAAGAGCGGCTGGCGAGCTTTACCGTCAGTTTCAGCGGCCCCAATACCGAGCGTTTCCAGCTGATCGGCCGCAAAGGCGAGATCGAAGCCTCGCCGTGCTTTGGCTTCGGTGAAGGCGTCGCCATCGGCTATCGCCTGACCGTGGACGGGGAGACCGAGGAATTCAAGGCGCCGGTGGTGGATCACTTCGGCGGCGAGACGGCCTATTTCTCCGATTGCATCCTGCAGGATCGGCAACCGGAAATGGACGGGGAGGAGGGCTGGCGCGACGTGCGTGTGCTGGCGGCCATCGAGCGCGCCTTGGAAAGCGGTCAGCCGCAATCCCTGGAACCGCTGCCCAAGCGTCAGGGACCGACCCGTGAGCAGGTGCGCAGCCTGCCACTGGCGGAGGTGTTGGAGTACGTCAATACCAAGGCACCGCTGGAGTCCTGATGCTACAGAGCCCTGCCACCCAGAGGGTGACAGGGCTCTGCCTGGACGCCCGGGGCGCGCGATCAGCGGTCCTGGGCCTCCTTGGCGTCCATCTCGGCATTGCGCTGCCGGATCTTGGTTTTCTGTTCGTCGGTCAAGGGCACCTTGCGCGCCGTGTCCTTGAGCATGAGCAGGCTGCCGACCACCGAGCCGATGGCAACCAGCAGGATCAACCAGGCATACCAGGGCATCTGTCTTCTCCTTGAGTGGCTATATCGCTTCGACCACGGACAAGGCTATCAGTGCACCCGACAGGTCGCATTCGTGCGCCTGAGCCAGGCGGCGTAACCCAGGTCGTAGAGCCAGTTGAAGGCCAGGGTGTAGGGCAGGAAGAACAGGATCAGTCCCAGGTCCAGCAGCAGCGCCTGCCACAGGCTGATGGACAGCCACCAGGCGGCCAACGGCACCAGCACCAGGATCAGTCCGCCTTCGAAGCCGAGGGCGTGCAGCAGGCGGACACCCAGGCCACGGGTGAAGCCCAGGCGCTGTTGCAGCCGATCGAAGCCCAGGTTGAACACCAGATTCCAGAGCATGGCGATGGCCGAAAAGGCGGCGGTGAGCAGACCCATGTGCCCCAGGGAGCGATCCAGCAGCCAGGCCAGGGTCGGGGTGGCGAGCAGCACGGCGATCCCCTCGAACAGCAGGGCATGCAGGATGCGGGCACTGGCGGGACGCTGGGTGAGGGGGCTGGACATGAGGTGACTCCACGATGGACAGGCCCTTAGTCTCATCGGCTAAGCTGGGGAGATCAAAGTGGATTCCATAGGGTAAGCCGATATGTATCCCAATGCCGAAGCCCTCGAGGCCTTCGTCGAGGCGGCCGCGGCCGGCTCCTTCAGCGCCGCGGCACGGGTGCTGGGCAAGCGGCAGTCCAGTATCAGCGAGAGCATCGCCCGGCTGGAGGACGACCTGGGGGTGTCGCTGTTCGATCGCCAGGGCCGCTACCCGCTGCTGACGGCGGCCGGCGAGCAACTGCTCGACCAGGCCCGCGCCGTGCTCTCGGCCCACGACCGCCTGGCCAATCGCGCCACCCAGCTGGCGGCCGGGGTGGAGCCGCGCCTGACCCTGGTGATCTCCGATACCTATCAGCCCACCCGTTACGAGGCGCTGCTGACGGAGCTGGACCAGCGCTATCCGGATCTCGAATTCGAATGCCTGATCGCCGAGGACGCCGATGTTCTCAGCCTGGTGCAGGGACGCGCGGATCTGGGCCTGCTGGCCGGTCAGCCGCCCTATCCGGCGGACATCGAGGCGGCCACCCTGGATGGTCTGGTCACCTTCGGTCTCTATGTCGCCGTCGATCATCCGCTGGCAGCGCTGGAGCGGGTCACACCGGCCGACCTGGCGCCCTATCGGCTGCTGCGCCTGAGCACCGTGACCGAAGCCTCTCCCCAGGTCAGCCGCCTGCCGGACACCCGCGGCCGCTGCTGGTCGGCGCCCGACTACCTGCTGCTGCTGGACATGGCGGTGCAGGGCTTCGGCTGGGCCGAACTGCCGCTGTGGCTGGTGACGACCTTTGGCCAGGGGCGGCTGGTGGAGCTGGCCGTACCGGGCTGGCCGCAACGGGTGGCGGTGGACGTGGTCTGGTCACGGCGACGGCCGCTGGGTCCGGCTGGCAACTGGCTGCGCGAACGCCTGCTCAGGCCGAGCTGACGGACGAGAACGGCCAAGTGCCGGCGCGGCGCTTTTCTGCGAAAATGCCGGCCTTTGCCGTTTTGCCGAGAGCTCCCATGTCCGCCTGCCAGTCTCCCATCATCGTCGCCCTGGATTTCCCTTCATCGTCCGCCGCCCTGGCGCTGGCCGACCGCCTCGACCCCGCCACCTGCCGGGTCAAGGTCGGCAAGGAGCTGTTCACCGCCAGCGCCGCCGGGGTGGTGGAGGCTCTGCGCACGCGCGGCTTCGAAGTCTTCCTCGACCTGAAATTCCACGACATCCCCAACACCACCGCCATGGCGGTCAAGGCCGCGGCGGAGATGGGCGTCTGGATGGTCAATGTCCACTGCTCAGGCGGCCTGCGCATGATGACCGCCTGTCGCGAGACTCTGGAGGCCTTCCAGGGTCCCAAGCCGCTGCTGATCGGTGTCACCGTGCTGACCAGCATGGAGCGCGAGGACCTGGCGGACATCGGCCTGGACGTGGATCCCCAGGAGCAGGTACTGCGCCTGGCCGGTCTGGCCGCTCGCGCCGGGCTGGACGGCCTGGTCTGCTCGGCTCAGGAGGCCTCCGCGCTCAAGGCTGCGCAACCGGCGCTGCAACTGGTCACCCCCGGCATCCGGCCGGCCGGCAGCGCCCTGGATGACCAGCGCCGCATCCTCACCCCGCGCGAGGCCCTGGACGCCGGTTCCGACTACCTGGTGATCGGCCGGCCCATCGCCCGCGCCGCCGATCCGGCCCGCGCCGTGGAAGAGATCCTCGCCACCCTGAAATAAACGGTAAAGCTCCGGGGCGGCGGTCGCCGGCAAAAGGTGCTGCTATTCTCGTCTTGCAGGCCGACGCCTTCTCATGTCGGCGCAAGGCGAGAGACCTCAGGGCATGCACGATAGGTTGAACGCCTGTCTCAAGGCGGTAGACGGCGTTTTGTTGGGCAAGGAAACCCAGGTCAGGCTGGCGCTGGCCTGCCTGCTGGCGCGGGGGCACCTGCTGATCGAGGACCTGCCCGGCATGGGCAAGACCACCCTCAGCCATGCCCTGGCCAGGGTGCTGGGACTGTCCTTCCAGCGCATCCAGTTCACCTCCGACCTCCTGCCCGGCGATATCCTCGGCACCTCGGTGTTCGATCGCGACAGCGGCCAGTTCGTCTTCCATCCCGGGCCGGTGTTCGCCGAGTTGCTGCTGGCCGACGAGATCAATCGCGCCACGCCCAAGAGCCAGAGCGCGCTGCTCGAGGCCATGGAGGAGGGGCAGGTAACCATCGAGGGTGCCACCCGGCCCTTGCCCGATCCCTTCTTTGTCATCGCCACCCAGAATCCCATCTCCCAGGGCGGCACCTTCGCCCTGCCGGAATCCCAGCTCGACCGCTTCCTGATGCGCCTGTCGCTCGGTTATCCCGGACGCGCCGCCGAGCGCGCGCTGCTGCTTGGCGGTTCCGGGCGCGAGCAGCTGCCGCGCCTGGAGCCCCTGCTGGATCATGCCCAGTTGCGGCTGATCCAGGCCGAGGTGCCGCGCATCCATGCCAGCGAGGCGGTGGTGGACTACGTGCTGCGCCTGGTGGAGGCCACCCGCACCCAGACGTCCTTCGCCCTCGGCCTGTCGCCGCGCGGCAGTCTGGCGCTGCTGGCCGCGGCGCGCGCCTGGGCGTTGCTGGCGGGGCGCGACCATGTGCTGCCCGAGGATGTCCAGACGGTGCTGCCAGCGGTGGCCGGGCATCGCCTGCGCGACATCGCCGATCCCGCCGGGCATGGCGGCGGCGCCCTGGTGCAATGGCTGCTGCGCGAAGTCCCGGCGCTGTGACCGGCGGCGCCTGGCAGCGCTATCGAGAAGGCTGGCTGGCGCGGCGGATTCCCCCGGCCAATCGCATCACCCTCGATCAGCGGCGCATCTTCATCCTGCCCACCCGCCAGGGGGGCGCCTTCGCCATCGCCCTGCTGCTGATGCTGCTGGCCGGCATCAACTACCAGAACAGCCTGGCCTATGGCCTGACCTTCCTGCTGTTTTCCCTGGCGCTGGTGGCCATGCTGCATACCTATCGCAACCTGGCCGGTCTGCAACTGGTCGGCGGCGGCGCCAGTCCGGTGTTCGCCGGCGAGGCCGCCGGCTTTCGCCTGCGCCTGGAGAGCGAGCGCCGCGCGCACCAGGGCATCGCCCTGGGCTGGCGCAACGAGCCGCTGGTGCTCAGCGACGTGCCGGCGGGGGAGAGCGTCGCCCTGCAGATCTTCCACCCGGCGCCAGATCGCGGCTGGCTCAGACCCGGGCGGCTGCGGGTGGAGAGCCGTTTTCCCCTCGGCCTGTTCGTCGCCTGGAGCTGGCTGGACCTGGACGTGCGCGCCCTGGTCTATCCGCAGCCACTGGCGACCACGACGCCGCTGCGCAGCGGCCAGGATGCCGGCAACGAGGAAGGCCAGCGCCAGACGGGGCAGGGCGCCGACGACTTCCAGGGGTTGCGGTCCTATCAGCCCGGCGATTCGCGCCGGCGGCTGGACTGGAAGGCCTTTTCCCGCGGGCAGGGCCTGCTGGTCAAGGACTTCACCGCTCTGGCCGGCAGCGAACTCTGGCTGGATTTCAGCGTGCTCGATGGCGACACCGAGACGCGGCTGTCCTGGCTGTGCCAGGCGGTGCTGGATTGCAGTGCTCGCCAGCTGCGCTTCGGCCTCAGGGTGCCCGGGGTGGAGCTGGCGCCGGCCAGCGGCGAGAGCCAGCGTGACGCGGCGCTGCAGGCCCTGGCCCTGTTCGGGCGGCCATCATGAGCACCGCCGTGCCGCAAGCCATTCCGCGCATCGCCCTGATCTGGCTGCTGGTGGCCCAGGCGCTGGTGATCCTGCCGCACCTCACCCATCTGCCACCCTGGGTCGGCCTGCTCTGGGCCTTTTGCGCCGGCTGGCGGGTGCTGCTGTTTCGCATGCGGGTGCGGGCGCCGACGCGGATCGAGAAGGGCGGGCTGCTGCTGCTGACCATGGGCGGCATCTGGCTGTCGCGTGGCTCCTTCATCGGCCTGGATGCCGGCGCCGTGCTGCTGCTGGTGACCTTTGCCCTCAAGCTGATCGAGATGCACAGCCGCCGCGATGCCCTGGTGGTGATCTACCTGGGGTTCTTCGCGGTGGTGATCGCCTACCTGTTCGAGGATGGCCTGCTCGCTGCGCTCTACAGCCTGCTGCCGGTGACCGCCCTGGTGGCGGCGCTGATCGGCCTGCAGCAGAGTGCCCTGGCCAGTCGGCCGCTGGCGACGCTGAAAGTCGCCGGCACCCTGCTGCTGCAGGCGGTGCCGCTGATGCTGCTGCTGTTCCTGGTGTTTCCCCGTATCGGCCCGCTGTGGTCGTTGCCACAACCGGGCGACCAGGCGCGCACCGGACTGGGCGACAGCATGGCGCCGGGGGAGATCGCCCAGCTCTCGCAATCCGCCGAGCGGGTGTTTCGCGTCAGTTTCGCCGGCGACCGGCCGGCGCAGCGTGATCTCTACTGGCGGGCCACCACCTACGAGCGCTTCGACGGCGCGCGCTGGTCGGTGGATCCCGACACCGCCTGGAGTCCGGAACCGGCCTGGACGCCGAGCGGCCCCCGACTGGACTACCAGGTGGTCATGGAGCCGAGCGGTCGGCCCTGGCTCTACGGCCTGGACGTGGCGCGCAGCGATCAGCGCGACGTGCGCCTGGCCAGCGACTTCCATCTGCAGCGCCGCCGCCCGGTGGATCAGGCGCTGCTCTATCGGGTATCCAGCTGGCCGCAGGCCACTCGCGAGCCGGAGCGGCTGTCCGCCTCCAGCCAGAGGCGCGCGCTGCAGCTGCCCAGTGGCGGCGAGCCGCGCACCCGTGCCTGGGTAGCCGGGCTCAAGACTCGCGCGCCAACGCCCGAGGCCCTGGCCCAGGCGATCCTGGCCTATTTCCGCCAGCAACCCTTCGTCTACACCCTGCAACCGCCCACGGCAGGCGTCGATGCCATCGACGCCTTTCTCTTCGACAACCATCGCGGCTTCTGCGCCCACTATGCCGGCGCCATGACCTTTGCCCTGCGGGTGGCGGGCATTCCGGCGCGGGTGGTGGCGGGCTACCAGGGCGGTGAATTCAATGCCGCGGGCGGCTATCTGCTGGTGCAGCAATTCGATGCCCATGCCTGGGTGGAATACTGGCTGCCGGGGCGCGGCTGGGTCAGCGTCGACCCTACCGCCCAGGTGGCGCCCGAGCGTATCGAGCGGGGTCTGCAGGAGGCCCTGGCGGCCCAGGGCGCGGCCAACGAATTCCTCGCCGACAATCCCTTCGCCGCCAATCGCTATCGCAACCTGGCCTGGCTCAATGACCTGCGTCTGGGCTGGGACCGCCTCAACTACGGCTGGCAGCGCTGGGTGCTCAACTACCAGGAGGATACCCAGGGCGAACTCTTCAAGCGGCTGCTCGGCGAGGGTTCGCTGCAACGCCTGGGGCTGCTGCTGGCGCTGGTGGTGTTGGGCGTGCTCGGGGTGATGGCGCTGCTGGTGCTCAAGCCCTGGCAGCGGACGCGGGATCCCCTGTTGACGCGTTTCGACCAGTTCGAGCGGCTGCTGGCGCGGCAAGGCGTCAGGCGTCGAAGCGGCGAGGCGGCGGGCAGCTTCGCCGGACGCGCCATGGCCGAGCTGCCGGCGGCGCGCGCAGCGATCTCGGCCTTTTCCCAGGAATTCCAGGCGCAGCGCTATGCCGGTCGGCCGCAGGATCCTGCGGCTCTGACCAGGACGCTGAAGCTATTGAAACGTCAGCTGCGTGGCCGTCAGGCGCGCAGCGACTGAGGCACGGGGAGGGCGTCAGGCTCTTGCAGGGCGAAGGCCACCAGGCAGACGACGGCCGCCAGGATCAGCGGTTGTGGATGGGGGTTGCCGAGCGCCTGGGCGATGCAGCCCAGGCCCAGCAACAACAGCACGGCGGAAGTGAGGGTGGTGACCGAGCGCATGACGGTTCTCCGAAAAACGTGCGGGCATCTTGCCGCCTGTCGGGCAACCGCGCGAATGCGCTCTCGCTATGGAGGCTATAGGCGCAACTGGCGAATCGCCTGATTCAGGGTTCCTGCGAGGGCGGCCAGTTCAGTGCTGGTGCTGGCCGACTCCTGCGTCAGCAGCATGGTCCTTTCCGTGACATCGCGGATGCCTACCACCGACCTGCTCATCTCTTCCGCCACCTGGGCCTGCTGTTCGGCGGCCACGGCGATCTGGGTGTTGCTGTCGCGCATCAGGGTCACGGCGGCGGTGATGTCGGCCAGGGCCTGCCCGGCAGCGCCGGCCTGGACCACGCAGTCATCGGCCTTGAGCGAACTCTCGCGCATGAATTCCACGGCATCGCGGGTGCCGGCCTGGAGGCCGTCGACCATGCGGGTGATCTCGTCGGTGGAACCCTGCACCCGCTTGGCCAGGTTGCGCACCTCGTCGGCGACCACGGCGAAGCCGCGGCCGGCCTCACCGGCGCGGGCCGCCTCGATGGCGGCGTTGAGCGCCAGCAGGTTGGTCTGCTCGGCGATACCGTGGATGACGTTGACCACGCTGGTGATGCGCTCGCTGTTTTCGGCCAGCTCCTGGATCATCACCGCGGTCTGCTGCACGCCCTGGGAGAGGTCGGCGATGGAATGGCTGACGCGCTCCACGGCCTGCTGGCCGGCGCCGGCCAGGCGGTCGGCTTCCTGGGACTGGTCACGGGTGCCGGCGGCGTGCTCGGCGATCTGCTGCACGGTGGCGCTCATCTCGTTGATGGCGGTGGCCGCCTGGTCGGTCTCGTGCTGCTGATCCTGCATGCCGCCCCGCACGCCCTGCATGCCGCTGGCCAGGCGTCCGGCGCCTTCGTCCAGGCGCGCGGCGCTGGCGGCCACGGTACCGACGACGCGGGTGTAGCTGTCCTGCATGGCGTTGAAGGCCTGGGTCATCTGCCCGACCTCGTCGCGCCCGCGCACCTCGACCCGGGCGGTGAGGTCACCGTCGCGCTCCACCCGCAGCATGGTGTCCTTGAGGCGTTGCAGATTGCCGAGGATGAAGCGGATCAGCAGCTGCGAGGCCACCAGCAGCACCAGCATCAGCACGCCCACGGCCAGGGCGTATTCCGGTGCCCGGGCCAGGAAGATGTCGGTAAAGGTCGGGGCGCTCAGGCTGGCAGCCGCCTCACCCACGACGGCCTTGACCGCCTTGAGCTGCTCGGCGCGGCCGGAGACCTCCAATTGCATGGCGAACAGCACCAGCAGGAGGCTGGTGACGAAGGCAACGGCGTTGACCGCCCAGAATTTGTACTTGAGGGAAATATCGCGCAGCCAGGCAAACATAGGGGGCATCCAGTCGGCGGGGCCGCACAGCCTGGCAGGCCGGCGCGACCCGGATCTTGACTGGCGTCAACGCCCTGCGAGAAGACGTCTGACGCCGTGGAGTAAGCCCAAAGGTTAACGGCTTGCGCGGGTCTGACTTTAGCGAAACGGCAACCCTGCCTAGTCGAATTCCTCGATTCGCTCTGGCACGGCGATCTCCGGTAGCCCGAAGAAGGCGCGGGCGGTGGCACTGGTGTGCAGGGCGGTCTGCTCGGGCGTTTCGTTGCGCAGGCGCGCCACGGTGCGCAGGATCTCCGGCAGGAAGGCCGGCTCGTTGTGGCCATGGCGCGGCTTGGGTCTGAGGGTGCGCGGCAGCAGGTAGGGGGCATCGGTTTCCAGCATCAGCCGACCGACCGGGATCTGCCCGACCAGCTCGTGCAGGTGTAGGCCGCGGCGCTCGTCGCAGATCCAGCCGGTGATGCCCAGGTGCAGGTCGAGATCCAGGTAGCCATAGAGCGCCTTGCGCTCGCCGGTGAAGCAGTGCACCACGGCGGCCGGCAGGTGGTCCCGATAGTCGCGCAGGATCGCCAGCATGCGCTCGCTGGCGTCGCGCTCGTGGAGAAACACCGGGCGGCGCAATTCGGCGGCCAGGGCCAGCTGTTCCTCGAAGCAGCGCTCCTGCTGCGGCCGCGGGGTGAAGTCGCGATTGAAGTCCAGGCCGCATTCGCCCAGGGCTCGTACCTTGGGCTGGCTGGCCAGGTCGCGCAGGGTCCTGGCGGCGGCCGCGTTCCAGGTCGAGGCTTCGTGGGGATGGACGCCCGCGGTGCTGAACAGCGCCTCGCCCGCATCCAGGCGCAGGCAGAGATTGAGGGCGTTCTCGCTGTCTTCGAGGGTGGTGCCGGTCAGCACCAGTTGCATCACACCGGCGGCCTGGGCCCGCTCGATCACCGCGTCCACCTGCTTGAGCAGACTGGGGTGGGTGAGGTTGACGCCGATGTCGATCAATTGCATGGTGCGGACCTTCCACAGATTTTGTCCCTTCATTCTATCCGTAGTCCGGGTGCTATCGGCGCTGTCCCGGCCAGGTCAGGAGTCCTGGATGCCGTTTCGATTCACCCTGGTCCTTGTTGGCTGCCTGCTTGCCTGCTCCGCCCAGGCACGGCTCGGTGCCCTGCCACCCGAAGCACCACGCCATGTCGCGGCGCGCGACCTGACCGCCATCGAGCGGGCCGGCGAGTTGCGCGTCCTGGTCAACCAGAGTCGGCACAGCTCCGGCGAATGGAACGGCCAGGCGCTCGGCATCGAGTATCGGCGCCTGCAGGCCTTCGCCCGTTACCTGCAGCACCAGCCCGGGGGCCGGCCGCTGCGCCTGGTCTTCGTGCCCAAGGCCAAGGACGACCTCCTGGCGGCGCTGCAGCGCGGCGAGGGCGATCTGGTGGCGCCGGGCGAAACCCTGCTGCAGCCGCCGCATTCAGCGCTGATCGCCGTGTCGGTGGCGGCGCCCACCAGTCTGGTGGTGGTGGGTGGGCGCGGTCAGCGCCTGCCCCGCCATCTGGAGCAACTGGCCGGACGCCGGGTGGTGCTGCCCCAGGGCAGCGCGGCCGGTCCGGCCCTGGCCCGGCTCAACGCCCAGCTGGAGAAGCGCAGGCTGCGGCCGGTGCAGGTCGAGTGGGCCGATCCGACCCTGGCGGTGGAAGACGTCCTGGAGCTGACCCAGGCCGGCATCTATCCGCTCAGCGTCGTCGAGTCCGGGTTGGCCCATCGCTGGGCGCGGGTGCTGCCGCGCCTGCGGGTGGCCGATCGGCTGGTGGTGGCCCATGACCAGGCGCAGCTCTGGTATCTGCGCGCCCCGGCGCACCAGCTCGCCGAGCGGATCCGGACCTTCGGCCGGCAACCCCAGGCGCGCGACGACGACCAGGCCTTTCGCCAGGCCTATGCGCGCCGCTACCAGGTGCGCGATCCACTGCAGGCCCATGACCGCAAGCGCCTGGCCCAGGTGCGGCCGCTGCTGCAGCGCTACGCCAAGGCCTACGACTTCGACTGGCTGACCCTGGCCGCCATGGCCTACAAGGAATCCGGCCTCGATCCCCATGCCCGCGGTGCCGGCCGCGCCGCGGGGCTGCTGCAGATCACCCCGCGGGCGGCGCGCAGCGTCGGGGTGCGCAACCAGCATTCCGCCGAGGACAACGTCAGGGCCGCCACCCGGTATCTGGCGCGCCTGCGCCGCGAATTCTTCTCCAGTCCGCGGCTCGCCGAGCGCGAGCGCCGCGCCTTTACCCTGGCGGCCTACAACCTTGGCCCGGAGCGCGTCCAGGCGCTCCGGGCCAAGGCGCGCAAGCAGGGGCTGGACGGCGATCGCTGGTTCTTCCAGGTCGAGCGCATCGCTGCCGAGGAGGTGGGTATCGGGGTGGTCAACTACGTGGCCAGCGTCAACAAGTACCGGGTGGCCTTCAGTCGCGAACGGGCCCGGCTGGAAGCGCCGGCCGTGGCGGCGACTGGGGCCAGGGAGAACGGTCGCGGGGACGGTTGAAGCCCGCTTGACAGGGCGGTCGAGCCCTCCCTAGGATGATCCCGCGCCGATTTAAACAGCAACTTGCGGGGCGCTCCCAAATACCGCTAAAGCGCTGGACGGAACAGGCCTCGTACTACCGCCCAGCTGGATCTACGAGGCGGAATTTCGTCCATGCTACCGCTCCCGCTACGCCTGACTCCCCTGACCCAGGGCAAACTCGCCAGTCATCCCGCCATCCTCCTCGGCGGTCCCGACCAGCCCACCCTGTTGCGTTATCTCGAAGGCTGGCCCAAGCGCTGGCCGCACAGCCGCACCCTGCAGATCCGCTTCGCCGACCGGGCCGAACAGCTGCGCGCCTTCGGCGACGACAGCTTCGATTTCGCCGTGGTGCAGTCGCCGGGCCAGGCCGGTCTCGAACCCCTAGTGCGGGAACTGACCCGCGTGGCGCGGCAGGGCGTGATCACCCGTCGCCGCTAGCCGTCATTCCTCGGGATAGGCGATCTCGACGATGTACCAGCGCTGTTCGCCGGCCGGCGTCTGCAGGCGGACCTCGGCGTCCAGCGCCTTGCCGACCAGCGCCCGCGCCAGGGGCGAGTCGATGCTGATGAGGTTCTGCCGGAGGTCGAGTTCGTCCGGGCCGACGATGCGATAGCGCTTCTCGGCGCCCTCGTCGTCTTCCAGGGTGACCCAGGCGCCGAAATAGACCTTGGTCGGATCGGCCGGGCGCTCGCGGATCACCTTGAGATTCTCCAGCCGCTTGCGCAGGAAGCGCACCCGGCTGTCGATCTCCCGCAGCATCTTCTTGCCGTAGATGTACTCGGCGTTTTCCGAACGATCGCCCAGCGCGGCCGCCTCGCTCACCGCCTGGGTGACCTGGGGCCGGCGCACGTTCCACAGGTCGTGGAGTTCGGCGCGCAACCGGGCTTCGCCGGCGGCGGTGATCAGGGGCGTGCCGGCGGTGCGCGGCGGACGGTAACGACTCATGGATCAGCTTTCTCTCAGGATCAGTAACGGACTGGCGGTGAGGGCCCGCCGCGTGCCCAGCAGGCCCGCCGCCCCGACCAGCAGGGCGCCCAGCACCGGCAACAGCAGCAGCCAGGGATGGGGTTGCCAGTCCAGGTCGAAGGCCAGCCGGTAGAGCAGGGCGCTGACGATCTCGCAACCGAGCGCCGCGAGCAAGCCACTGGCGCCGCCGAGCAGGATGAATTCGGTGCGCCGCGCCCGTTGCAGCAACTCGCGCCGGGCACCCAGGGCACGCAGCAGGGCGCCCTGGCGGATGCGTTCGTCGAGGGTCGCCTGCAGGCCGGCCAGCAGCACGGCGATGCCGGCGGCCAGCACGAACAGCAGCACGAACTCCACCGCCACGCTGACCTGGCGCAGGATGCTGCGCAGCTGATCGAGCAGGGCGTCGATGGGCAACAGGGTCACCGCCGGGAATTGCCGGGCCAGGGCCAGCAATTCGCGATGTTGCCCGGGCGGCAGGTAGAAGCTGCCCAGGTAGGTGAAGGGCACGTCCTGCAGGGCGCCCGGGGCGAAGATCACGAAGAAGTTCGGCTGGAAGTTGTCCCAGCTGACCTGCCGCAGGCTGGTGACTCGCGCCTCGATCTGGCGATCGCCGATAACGAAGCCCAGGGTGTCGCCCAGGCCGACGCCGAGGCTGCGCGCCAGCTCGCTTTCCAGGGACACCCCGGGCAGGTCGCCGGCGGGCAGCGCGTCCCACCACTGACCGGCTTCCAGGCGGTTGCCGTCCGGCAACCCAGCCGACCAGGTCAGGTTGAGATCGCGCCGGGTGGCGCGGCCACCGCGGGAGTCGTCTTCCAGGCCTTCCTGGGCCGGATGCCCCTTCACGCTGACCAGGCGGCCCTGCACGATGGGATAGAGCGGACTGGCGTGGGGCGAGAGACCGGCCACCGCCGCGGCGAAGGCCTGGCGCTCGTCCGGCAGCACATTGAGGGCGAAGTGATTGGGCGCCTCGGCCGGCAGTTGCGCCTGCCAGCGTTCCAGCAGCTCGCCCCGCAACAGCACCACCAGACTCATGGCCAGCAGGATCAGGCCGAAGGCCAGGGTCTGGCCCACCGCCGCCAGGGGATGCCGGAGCAGCTGACCCAGACCCAGCCGCCAGGCCAGGGGCGCACCCTGCATGGCCCGGCGCAGGCCACGCAGGGCCAGGTAGAGCAGACTGCCGAACAGCAGTCCCGCGACCAGGCCACCCACCAGCAGCGCCAGGGTCAGGCGCAGATCCAGCGACAGGCGCCACATGATCAGCCCCAGGGCGAGCAGGGCGCAGCCATAGACCAGCCAGGTGCGCAGGGGGACGGGCTGCAGATCGCTGCGCAACACCCGCAGCGGCGGGACCCGCCCCAGGGCGGCCAGCGGCGGCAGGGCGAAGCCGACCAGGGCGACCAGGCCGGTGCCCATGCCGGCCAGCGCCGGGCCAATCCCGACCGCTGGAAGGCGCGCTGGCAGGAGGCCATGCAGCAGCTCGAACAGCACCAGCTGCGCCAGCCAGCCGAGCAGGGCGCCGAGCAGACTCGCCGCCAGCCCCAGCAACCCCAGTTGCAGGCCATAGAGCACCAGGGCGTCGCGGCGGGTCAGACCCAGGCAGCGCAGCAGGGCGCTGGCGTCGAAGCGCCGCGCGGCGAAGCGATTGGCCGACAGCGCCACGGCCACGCCGGCCAGCACCACCGCCACCAGGCTGGCCAGCCCCAGATAGCGCTGGGCACGTTCCAGGGCATTGCCCAGCTGGCGATTGCCATCGCCCGGGCCTTCGAAGCGCTGGTTGGCGGCCAGGGCCGGGGTGAGCGCCTGGCGATAGGCGGCCAGGGCCTGGGGCTCGCCGCGCCAGAGTTCGCGATAGCGCACCCGACTGCCGGGTTGGATGACCCCGGTGGCGGCCACGTCGTCGAGATTGATCAGCACCCGCGGCGTCAGGCTGTAGAAGTCACCCGCTCGATCCGGTTCGTAGGTGAGCACCCGGGTGATGATGAGGGCCTTGCGCCCGATGTCCAGGCGATCACCGACCTTGGCGTCCAGGGCCAGCAGCAGGCGCGGCTCGACCCAGGCCTCCCCGGGCGCCGGAGCGCCGCCCGGCTGGTCGGGCGCGTCCGGCGCCGCCGCGCTGCGCACCTCGCCGCGCAGGGGAAAGTTGGCCTGGACCGCCTTGACGCTGGCCAGCTGCAGGGCCTCGGCACCTGCGGCCATGGTGCTGAAATTGAGCGAGCGGCTGTGTTCGAGGCCCCGCTGCAGGCCGGCGTCTACCTGTTCCGGACGTGGCGGTTCGCTGCCCAGCAGCACCAGGTCGGCGGCGAGGAATTCGCTGGCGCGATTTTCCATGCCCGCGCCCAGGCGGGCGGTGAAGTAGCCGATGGCGACGCTGGCGGCCACGGCCACCACCAGCGCCAGGCAGAGCATGCGGATCTCGCCGGCACGGAGCTCTCTCAGACTCTGGCGCCAGGCCAGGCCGAACAGCCGGGTGAAGGGCAGACCGGTACGCCTCATGCCGCGACCTGCCGGCCGCCTTCCAGGCGCAGTTGGCGGGCGCAGCGCGCGGCCAGGCGCTCGTCATGGGTCACCAGTACCAGCGTCGTGCCGCGCTCACGATTGAGTTCGAACAGCAGATCGCTGATATGGGCACCGGTACGGCTGTCGAGGTTGCCGGTGGGTTCGTCGGCGAAGAGGATGCTCGGGCGCGGCGCGAAGGCGCGCGCCAGGGCGACCCGCTGCTGCTCGCCGCCGGAGAGCTGCCGGGGATAGTGGCGCAGTCGTTCGCCCAGGCCGACCCGTTCCAGCAGGGCCACCGCCTGCTCGCGGGCCTGGCGCACGCCCTCCAGCTCCAGCGGCAGCATGACGTTCTCCAGCGCCGTGAGGCTGTCCAGCAGCTGGAAGGACTGGAACACGAAGCCCACCCGTTCGGCGCGCAGGCGGGCACGGGCGTCTTCGTCGAGGGTATCCAGGCGCTGACCGGCAAGATGGACCTCGCCGCCGCTGGGCAGGTCGAGACCGGCCAAGAGGCCGAGCAGGGTGGACTTGCCGGAACCCGAGCTGCCGACGATGGCCAAACTGTCGCCGGCCTGCAGTTGCAGATCCAGCGCCTGGAGGATCGGCAGCGCGCCTTCCGCGCCCGTGACGACCTTGCTAAGGTCGCGTGCCAGCAGTATGACTTCGCTCATGAGGTATCCGATGCCGTATTCGAAGGGCCCGCACGCGGGCGGCTGTGGCGAGTTAGAGTCAAAAAAGCGGGCGAAGTCCAGCGCGCCTTTGCGGCAAGGCATTGCCTGGCTGCTGGCGCTGCTCTGCCTGACCCTCACGCCCCTGGCCATGGCGCGCACCTTGCTGGTGGTGGGCGACAGCATCAGCGCCGGCTACGGCCTCGCCGACGGGCAGGGCTGGGTACGCCTGCTGGAGCAGCGCCTGCAGGCGCAGCGGCTCGACTACCAGGTGGTGAATGCCTCCATCAGCGGCGACACCACCGCCGGCGGCCTGGCGCGCCTGCCACGGTTGTTGGCCGAGCATCGACCCGACGTGGTGGCCATCGAGCTGGGCGGCAACGACGGCCTGCGCGGCCAGCCGCTGGCCCAGTTCGAGCGCAACCTCACCGCCCTGGTGGAACAGGCCAAGGCCCGGGGCGCGCGCGTCCTGCTGCTGGGCATGCGCCTGCCGCCCAACTACGGACCGCGCTATACCGATGGCTTCGCCCAGGTCTACACGGACGTGGCCAAGGCCCAGCAGGTGGCCCTGGTGCCCTTCCTGCTGGAAGGGGTAGGCGGCGATCCGGCCTATATGCAGCCGGATGGCATCCACCCCCAGGCCAATGCCCAGCAGCGCCTGCTGGACAACGCCTGGCCCCAGTTGCAGCCGCTGCTGCGCGACTGAACGCCGGACTTTTCCCCGACGGGGCTTTCCGCTAAGGTTGCGCGCCCCGCCGGTCCGGCCAATCGACCGCCCGGCGGAACCGCCCCTGGAGTATCCCGATGTCCCGCCTTTCCCGGTCCATGCACGGCTATCAGCTGATCCAGCCCGATGCCCAGCTCGACCTGTTCGCCTGCCGCGAGGGTCGAGTCCATATCGTCGCCCGGCAGCTGGAGCTGGGCTCGCCGACCGACCGGACGCTGTGCGGTACCCTGCTGCCGGCGCGTCCCCGCCTGCATCCGCTGAATCGCCGGGCGCTCGGCCTCAAGACCCTCTGTCCGGCCTGCATGCAGCGGCTGCAGGGCGCCAAACAGGGATTGCCGAATCCGTTACAGGTCTTTTGAGAGCCTGCCCAAAGTCTGCTGCGCGTCGGCCAAACGGTGTTGAAAATCCCTTCGGAATGCTCATTTACCCCTCGTAAACTCCGCTTCCTCAGGTCTTTTCGCCTAGTTTGGCGCTAGCTCGCGAGCCTTTGAGCAGGCCCTAGGCCCTGCCGGACGCCGATCGAGGCGTGTACAATTCGCGCCGTCACCTTTTTGCTCCTTGCAAGGATTCATCCCATGCCCGCGCGCGTTTCGACCCTGGTCGGTTCCCTCTCGCTGTTTGGTCTGTTGAGCGCGGGTACGGCGCAGGCACTGGAGTTGCCGCTGCCGCCACCCGGTGAAGACGTGGTCGGCGAGGTTCAGGTCATCAAGGCCGCCTACGAAGACACCTTTGCCGATCTCGGCCAGAAGTACGATCTGGGCTACACCGAGATGGTGGCCGCCAACCCGGGCGTCGATGCCTGGCTGCCGGGCGCCGGCACCGAGATCGTGCTGCCCACGCGCTTCATCCTGCCGCCCGGCCCGCGCGAAGGCATCGTCATCAACATCGCCGAATACCGCATGTACTACTACCCCAAGGGTGGTCACACGGTGTTCACCTACCCGCTGGGCATCGGCCGCGAAGGCTGGGGTTCGCCCATCGGCGTGACCAAGGTGGTGGACAAGATCAAGGATCCGTCCTGGTATCCGCCGGAGTCGGTACGCGCCGAGCACGCCGCCGAAGGCGATCCGCTGCCCAAGGTGGTGCCGCCCGGTCCGGACAATCCCCTGGGGCCCTACAAGATCCGCCTGACCCTGCCGGGCTATCTCATCCACGGCTCGGACAAGAAATTCGGCATCGGCATGCAGGTCAGCCATGGCTGCTTCCGCATGTACAACTTCAACGTGACCGAACTGGTCGGCATGCTGCCCGTGGGCACGCCGGTGCGCATCATCGACGAGCCCTACAAGTTCGGCGTGAGCCAGGGCAAGCTCTACCTGGAAGCCCACCAGCCGGTGACCGTGAAGGGCGATCCGACCGAGATCGACCGTCAGGCCGCGGTGGTCAATGCGCTGATCAAGCGTGACGACCTGCTGCAGGCCAACAGCGCGGTGAACTGGAACACGGTGCGTGACGTGGTCCAGGGCCAGGACGGCCTGCCAGTGGAAATCGCCGACCTGCCGGCCGGGATGACGCCGGGTACGGTGGCCAAGGCGCCTGCCAAGACCCTGTGATCACGACCGGCCGAGCGCGCTCGGCCGGCCAGACAAACAAAAAGCCCGCCATCTGAGATGGCGGGCTTTTTGTTTGCTCCGGGAAAGGCGACTGTTGCCACTCGCCTTTCCAGCCGAGGCGCTTACTTGCGGCTGGCTTTTTCCAGCATACGCAGGGCGCGCTCGTTGGCTTCGTCAGCGGTCTGCTGAGCTTTCTGAGCGGCGGCCAGGGCCTCGTCAGCGTGACGGTAGGCTTCGTCAGCACGAGCCTGAGCACGGGCAGCGGCGTCTTCGGTAGCAGTCAGGCGAGCTTCGCTTTCCTTGTTAGCGGTGCTGCAACCAGTGGCCAGAGCAGCGGCCAGAGCCAGGGCGGCGAATTTCAGAGCGTTGTTCATCGTAAACCCCTTGAGGTAGACATCCTGTTTTAAGATCAATTTCCCAGGTGGAAAATTGCGGCTACATACTACTCATTACCGGTCGTAAGTAAACTGAGCGAACCCGTTGAAGAAGGATTTTTTGCGGAAAATCCTTCTCGGCTCCCCGTGTTCGTCCCGGAATCCCTGCGCACCCGGTATCAGCAACTGCTTGGATGGCTGAAAGTCGCGAACGTTTCAAAACGTTAGAGGATGAGCGGAAGTTGTCAAGCGCCGAGCCGCGCCTGCTCCCGCGCAGGCGGCCCTGATATAGTGTGTCTTCTCGGTGCGACGGCTGGTCAGAACCTGCTTCTTCCGGAGGGGTCTGACGCGCTGTGGCTCAGTCCCGCACAGGAAGGGTGCGTTCTCGTCTTCGGGTATCATCGATAACAATGGATAAGGCGGAGCCAAACCGCCAAGGAGTAGTCATGAACGAGTCCCTGCACGTGGAACACGATGAGGCCAATCATCAATTCCACCTTTCTGTCGACGGCCAGCGCGCCTATCTCGCCTACATGGATCTGGGCAAGCAGACCATGGATTTCTATCGCACCTTCGTCCCCGATGCCCTGCGTGGGCGCGGCCTGGCAGCGCGGCTGACCGAGTACGCGCTGAACTACGCCGAGAGCCGCGGCTACAGCGTCATTCCCTCCTGCTCCTATGTGGAGCACTACCTGGAACGTCGTGGCCAGGTGACGCCGCTGGCCTGAATGGCCACGCCAAGAAAAACGCCGGGCTGAGCCCGGCGTTTTCGTATCTGCTGCAGGATCAGCTGCGCGCGCGGCGCGGCAGCACATCCTTGAGCTTGCGGTGCATGTCGAGAATGCTCTTCTCGGTCATGGCCCAGTCGATGCAGGCGTCGGTCACCGAGACGCCATACTGCAGCTGCGACAGATCCGCCGGAATCGGCTGGCTGCCAAAGCCCAGGTGGCTTTCCACCATCAGGCCGACGATGGAGTTGTTGCCTTCGACGATCTGGTTGGCGACGTTGTCCATCACCAGCGGCTGCAGGGCGGCGTCCTTGTTGGAGTTGGCATGGCTGCAGTCGACCATGATGTTCGGCTTGACCTTGGCCTTGACCAGCGCCTGCTCGCACAGGGTGACGCTGACCGAATCGTAGTTGGGCTTGCCGTTGCCGCCGCGCAGCACCACATGGCCATAGGCGTTGCCCTTGGTCATGACCACGGATACCTGGCCGCGCTGGTCGATACCCAGGAAGCGGTGCGGGCTAGACACCGACTGCAGGGCGTTGATGGCCACGGTCAGGCTGCCGTCGGTGCCGTTCTTGAAGCCGACCGCGGAGGAGAGGCCCGAGGCCATTTCCCGGTGGGTCTGGGATTCGGTGGTACGGGCGCCGATCGCCGACCAGCTGATCAGGTCCTGCAGGTATTGGGGGGAGATGGGGTCCAGCGCCTCGGTGGCGGTGGGCAGGCCCTTTTCCGCCAGGTCCAGCAGCAGCTGGCGACCGATGTGCAGGCCGTCCTGGATCTTGAAGGAGTCGTCCAGGTAGGGATCGTTGATCAGGCCCTTCCAGCCCACGGTGGTGCGGGGCTTCTCGAAGTAGACGCGCATGACCAGATAGAGGCTGTCGCTGACCTGGGCGGCCAGCGCCTTGAGGCGCTCGGCGTATTCGTGGGCGGCCTTGATGTCATGGATGGAGCAGGGGCCGATCACCACGAACAGGCGGTGGTCCTTGCCGTCGAGGATGTCGCGGATGACCTGGCGGCCCTGGGCGACGGTGTCGGCGGCGAGATCGCTCAGCGGGATTTCCTGCTTGAGCTGCTCGGGGGTGATGAGCGGCTCGTTGGCTTCGATGTTGAGGTCGTTAAGGCGGGGCTGTGCGGCCATGGTGCTACTCGTCGGTCACGGCGCTGCGACAGGTCAGGGCCCGTGCAGGCAAAATACGATGGAGAGGGTGGGGCACCTTAACGCTTGTCCCGCCCGCTCACAATGGCTACGACGCTATCGACGCGCCCGAAGGCGTGCTTTGGCGATGATCGCGACGAGGAAAGCATGGAATTGGACGATGGGACGGCCGATGCCGTCCTGCTGGCGGCGCCGGGGCGCTCCCTGCTGATCTTTACCAGCGCCGGTTGCGCCTCCTGCCGCCTGGCGCGCCAGGTGCTGCCGACGGCGGCGCTGCCGGTCGAGCGGCTGTACTGGGTGGATGCCGAGCGCAGTGGCGGTCTGGTGCAGCGCTATGGGGTCTTTCATCTGCCGGCACTGTTCCTGATCGGGGATGGCGACTTCTTCGGCCCGGTGCAGGCGCCCCTGCGCGAGCCGGCCCTGGTGGCGGCGATCCAGGCCGCGGCGGCGCGGGAGCCCGAGGAAATACCCTGAAAGGCCTCTAACGCGCGCTTCGCAGCGCAAATGTCTTTCCCCTGCTACGCTGGAAAGGGCTATCCCGCATTGCACCGGTCAGGTCGCCTGATCTGGCCAGGAGGAATCGTGATCCGCTCGCTGCTCTATGCCACGGACCTGGGCCTGTGTTCGTCCTATGTCTTTCAGCATGCCTTGAATCTCGCCCGCATCCATCAGGCCCGGCTGTATGTCGTCCATGTGGTGGAGCCGCTCGGCCTGCTGGCCTCCACGCTGCTGCAACAGCATCCGAATGGTGAATCCCTGGATCGCCTGCGCAATGGCGGTCTGGAGCTGGTGCTGGAGACCATCGAGCAGCAGGTGTTCGAGTCGCTGCGCGAGGACCTGCTGGAGACCCCGGCCACCGTGGGTCTGATCCGGGCCGTGCGGGTGGTGCAGGGCGATCCGCCGGCCGCCATTCTCAAGCAGGCCCAGGACTTCGCCGCGGATCTGCTGGTGATCGGCAGTCGCAGCCAGGGCGACGCCCAGGTCGCCCCGCTGGGACGTACCGCCAGCCGCCTGCTGCAGACCGCACGCATTCCGGTATATCTGGTGCCACTGCGACAGGGCTGATCCGTAAGCGTCAGTCTTATTCCTCCGCGACTTAATTCGATTTTGGTCTAGAAAAACCTTAAGGCCTGCTTTACTGTTATATGCTTGCGCATGGGTCAGCGAGGAGCCGGCATGAAGCTGCAACAGTTGCGATATATCTGGGAAGTCGCCCACCACGATCTGAACGTTTCCGCCACCGCCCAGAGCCTCTATACCTCGCAGCCTGGCATCAGCAAGCAGATCCGCCTGCTCGAGGACGAATTGGGTGTCGAGGTCTTTGCCCGCAGCGGCAAGCACCTGACCCGGGTGACCCCGGCCGGCGAACGCATCATCCAGACCGCCGGCGAGATCCTGCGCAAGTGCGAGAGCATCAAGCAGATCGCCCAGGAATTCTCCAACGAGCGCAAGGGCACCCTGTCCATCGCCACCACCCACACCCAGGCGCGCTATGCGCTGCCGGACGTGATCAGCGAATTCATCAAGCAGTATCCGGACGTGGCCCTGCACATGCACCAGGGCTCGCCGACCCAGATCGCCGAGATGGCCGCCGACGGCACCGTCGACTTCGCCATCGCCACCGAGGGTCTGGAACGCTTCAACGATCTGGTGATGATGCCCTGCTATCGCTGGAACCGCTGTGTCATCGTGCCCCAGGGTCACCCCCTGGCCAAGGTGGAACACCTGACCCTGGAACACCTGGCGGAACAGCCGCTGGTGACCTACGTCTTCGGCTTCACCGGCCGCTCCAAGCTCGACGAGGCCTTTGCCCGCCAGGGTCTTGAGCCCAACGTGGTGCTGACCGCGGCGGACGCCGACGTCATCAAGACCTATGTCCGCCTCGGCCTGGGCGTGGGCATCGTCGCCGACATGGCGGTGGATCACAAAGCCGATGCCGACCTGGTCTGCCTGGACGCCAGCCACCTCTTCGAAGCCAGCGTGACCAAGATCGGCCTGCGCCGCGGCACCTTCCTGCGCGGCTTCATGTGCGACTTCATCGGCCGCTTCGCGCCGCACCTGACCCGCGATGTCCTCACCGAGGCGATGCAGACGCCCTCGCGGCAGGAGCTGGAGACCCTGTTCCACGGGGTGACGCTGCCGACGTATTGAGGTTTTCCTCTCGCTGAAATCATCGCGGCCGCAGCAGCACGTAGCGTGGAAAACGGCGTAGCCTTTTCCACTGGAGACTGCGCTGAAGGGGACACCCTCACCCCAACCCTCTCCCGAGGGGAGAGGGGGCTATCCGAGCAGGCGTTCAGTCACGTCAGCCTCGGCGAAATCGCAACAAGCCGTCGTGCTTCCATCTGTAGGAGCGGCCGCATCGGCGGACCGCCATGGCGGCGATAGAGGTTTTACCCCGCCAACCGCCACTGCTCCAGCAGCAGCTGCGCGGCCGCCGACAATCCCGCGCCCTGGCGGACCAGGATCGAATAGGGTTCGTTGCGGGTGCGCTGGACCACGGGCAGGCGTCGCAGCAGGCCGTGTCTTTCGCCGAACTGGGCGATGTCGCTGGGCAGCATGGCCACCTGGTTGGCGTCTTCCTGCAGCAGGCCGAGCAGGGTGAAGGTCGAGGAGGTTTCCACCGGATAGCGGGGAAACTCCAGCTCCGCCGCGCGAAATTCCCGCTCCAGGGTCAGGCGCATGGGCAGGTTGGCCGGATAGACGATCCAGCGGCTGTCGACCAGTTCGGCCAGGCTCAGCGTCTCGGACTCCGCCAGCGGATGGCGGGGATGGCAGACGATCTCCAGCCGCTCTTCGCGCACCTCCAGGCAGTCGTAGGCATCCGGCCGGCGGCTGACGCTGCTGCGGCAGATGGCCAGTTCGATGCGACCGGCGTCGAGCAGGTCGAGCAGGCGCACGCTGGTGTCTTCGATGATCTCGATCCCCAGCTGGGGCTGCGCCGCCCCCAGGCGCGACACCGCGGCGATCAGCCGAGGCACGGCGCCCATGATCACTCCCACCGCCAGCCGACCGCCTTCGCCCTGCAGGATACCGAGCATCTCTTCGCGCAGATGGGCCAGGTCGCTTTCGATCAGCCGCGCATAGCGGATCACGCAGCGGCCCAGGTCATTGGGCTGCAGGCCCTGGTGGGTGCGCAGGAAGAGGGTGGCGCCCAGGGTGCTCTCGATCTCGTGCAGGGCCTTGGTGGCGCCGGGCTGGGAAATGGCGATGCGCTCGGCGGCCTTGTGCAGCGAGCCTTCCTCGTCGAGGGCGATCAGCAGGCGCAGTTGCCGCAGGCGCAGACGGGAGGCGATGGAGCCCAGGGATGGCAGCATGGGAATAACCGTTGGTTATCGCGGGATAGGGAGCTCTCATTAGGCAGGCCCCATGGCGCCGAGTAAAGTCTCCTGCAGGCGATAACCAACAAGGAGAATGCCATGCACCTGATTCAGTTCGAAGACCAGCAGGGCCAGCGCCGCGTCGGCGTGGTCGAGCGCGGTGAAGTCCAGCAGGTCCGCGGCGCGACCAGCACCCGGACCCTGGCGCTGCAGGCCATCCGTGCCGGCGGTTCCCTGGAATCTCAGGTGCAGACCCTAGGCCTGGAGCCCGGCCCGGCCTACGCCGAGCTGCTCGAGGCCGGTCGCCTGCTGCCGCCGCTGGACCATGAGGATCCCGCGCACTGCCTGGTCACCGGGACCGGTCTGACCCACCTGGGCAGCGCCGACACCCGCGACAAGATGCACCAGCAGAACAGCCAGGAAGAGGCCAAGCTGACCGACTCCATGCGCATGTTCAAATGGGGCGTGGAGGGCGGTCGGCCTGCGGCGGGGAGCGCCGGTGCACAGCCGGAATGGTTCTACAAGGGCGACGGCGGCATCCTGGTGCGTCCGGGCGGCGACATCCCGCTGCCGGAATTCGCCGAGGACGCCGGGGAAGAGCCGGAGCTGACCGGTCTCTATGTGATCGGTGACGACGGCAAGCCCTACCGCCTGGGTTATGCGGTGGGCAACGAATTCTCCGACCACGTGATGGAACGCAAGAACTATCTCTACCTAGCCCATTCCAAACTACGCTACTGCAGCTTCGGTCCGGCCTTGCGCACCGGTGAGCTGCCGCGCCATCTGGCGGGCACCAGCCGGATCCGTCGCGGCGAGCAGGTGATCTGGGAGAAGGAATTCCTCTCGGGCGAGGAAAACATGTGCCACAGCCTGGAGAACCTCGAGTATCACCACTTCAAGTACGCGCAGTTCCTCCGGCCGGGCGATGTCCATGTACATTTCTTCGGCACGGCGACCCTGTCCTTCGCCGATGGGGTGCGGGTCGAGCCGGGCGACAGATTCGAGATCGCGGTGCCGGAATTCGGCGAGCCGCTGAGCAATGGCGTCAAGGCCGGCGCGGCAGCTTTCCAGCCCGGGCAGGTCCGTCAGCTCTGATGGTTGTATGATGACTGCTGACTATGCGAATGCTAGAGTGGGTATCGCACAGGCTGGCCCGGCCGCTCGGACACCGAGCGTGCCACCCTTTCGAAGACCTCCCCGTAGCGGGTGGTCTTCCCTGAACCCCTAGGTATAAGGAGTCGAGAACAATGCAGATCCAAGGCAAGAACTACATCGGTGGCGCTCGTAGCGGCGAGGGCGAGGTGCGGGTCTACAGCATCGACGCCACGACCGGCGAGAAGCTGCCCTACGAATTCTTCCAGGCGTCCACGGCCGAGGTCGATGCCGCCGCCCGCGCCGCCGAGCAGGCCGCGCCCCTGTACCGCAAGCTGAGCGCCGAAAAGCGCGCCACCTTCCTCGACGCCATCGCCGACGAACTGGATGCCCTGGGTGACGACTTCGTCCAGCTGGTCTGCCAGGAAACCGCGCTGCCGGCTGGCCGCATCCAGGGTGAGCGCGGCCGTACCAGCGGCCAGATGCGTCTGTTCGCCAAGGTGCTGCGCCGCGGTGACTTCCACGGTGCGCGCATCGACACCGCGCTGCCCGAGCGCAAGCCGCTGCCGCGTCCCGACCTGCGCCAGTACCGTATCGGCCTGGGGCCGGTGGCCGTGTTCGGCGCCAGCAATTTCCCGCTGGCCTTCTCCACCGCCGGTGGCGACACCGCCGCGGCCCTGGCCGCCGGTTGCCCGGTGGTGTTCAAGGCCCACAGCGGCCACATGGTCACCGCCGAATACGTGGCCGACGCCATCATTCGCGCTGCCGAGAAGACCGGCATGCCCAAGGGCGTGTTCAACATGATCTATGGCGGTGGCGTGGGCGAGCAGCTGGTCAAGCACCCGGCCATCCAGGCGGTGGGCTTCACCGGCTCCCTGCGCGGCGGTCGCGCCCTGTGCGACATGGCCGCGGCCCGTCCGCAGCCGATCCCGGTGTTCGCCGAGATGTCCAGCATCAACCCGGTGGTGGTCCTGCCCGAGGCGCTCAAGGCCCGTGGCGACGCCATCACCGGCGAACTCGCGGCCTCCGTGGTTCTGGGTTGCGGCCAGTTCTGCACCAATCCGGGTCTGGTCATCGGCCTGCGTTCGCCCGAATTCAGCGCCTTCCTCGAGCGCCTGGCCGGTGCCATGAACGAGCAGGCGCCCCAGACCATGCTCAATCCGGGCACCCTGAAGAGCTACGAGAAGGGCGTCGCGGCGCTGCTGGCTCATTCCGGCGTGCAACACCTGGCCGGTGCCAGCCAGGAAGGCAACCAGGCGCGTCCGCAGCTGTTCAAGGCTGACGTAAGCCTGCTGCTGGAAAACGACGAACTGCTGCAGGAAGAAGTCTTCGGCCCCACCACCGTGGTGGTCGAGGTGGCCGACGAGGCCCAGCTGCAGCAGGCGCTGCAAGGCCTGCATGGCCAGCTGACCGCCACCCTGCTGGCCGAGCCGGCCGATCTGCAACGCTTCGATGCCATCATCGGCCTGCTGGAGCAGAAAGCCGGGCGCCTGTTGCTCAACGGCTATCCCACCGGTGTGGAAGTCTGTGACGCCATGGTCCACGGCGGTCCCTATCCGGCGACCTCCGATGCTCGCGGCACCTCGGTCGGCACCCTGGCCATCGACCGCTTCCTGCGCCCGGTGTGCTACCAGAACTATCCGGACGCCTTCCTCCCGGAAGCCCTGCAGAACGCCAACCCGCTGGGCATCCAGCGCCTGGTGAACGGCGAGAACACCAAGGCCGCGATCTGATCGCGCGGTCCTGAGTGGTTGAGAACCCGGCGTCGCGAGACGCCGGGTTTTTTATTGGGTGGTGGAAGGGGGGTGGCAGGACAGTGGAAAAGGCTGCGCCGTTTTCCACGCTACTGAAGAGCCAAGCGCGTGCCGGAACAACCCCCTCTCCCTCCGGGAGAGGGTTGGGGTGAGGGAAGCCGCATGCACAATCCCCAAAGAAGAAGGCCGCTCCTGGGAGCGGCCTTGCGTGCAGCGGCAATCGCCTTACTTGGCGGCGAACTTGAAGATGGTCGTCTGGGTGTAGGTCTGGCCGGGATCCAGGCGGGTGGTGGGGAAGTTCGGCTGGTTGGGGGCGTCCGGGTAATGCTGGGTTTCCAGGGTGAAGGCACCCCAGTGGCCGTAGGTCTTGCCGGCCTTGCCCTTGATGTTCCCCTCCAGGAAGTTGCCGGTATAGAACTGCACGCCCGGTTCGGTGGTGTAGAGGGTCAGGGTGCGGCCGGAGCCCGGATCGGTCACCACGGCGGCGGCCTTCTGCAGATCGCCCGCGGTGTTGAGCACCCAGTTGAAGTCATAGCCACCCTGCTTGGGTTCGGCGTACTTCAGCTGCTGGTTGTCGTCGGCGATGTGCTTGCCGATGGCGGTCGGCTTGCGGAAGTCCAGGGGCGTGCCGGCCACGGGCGGCAATTCGCCGGTGGGAATCAGCTTGGCGGTCACCGGCGTGTATGTGTCGGCATTGAGCATCGCCACCTGCTTGAGCACGGTGCCACTGCCGGCGCCCGCCAGGTTGAAGTAGCTGTGGTTGGTCAGGTTGAGCACCGTCGGCTTGTCGGTGGTGGCGCGGTACTTGAGGGTCAGCTGGTTGTGTTCGTCCAGCTGGTAGGTCACCTGGGTGGTCAGGGTGCCGGGAAAGCCCATCTCGCCATCGGGAGACACATAGCTCAGGGTCACGCCGACCCAGCCGTCGCCCTTGGCCGGCTCGGCCTTCCACACCTTGGTGTTGAAGCCCTGGGGACCGCCGTGCAGGGCGTTGGTCTTGTCGTTCTGCGGGATCTGGTAGCTCTTGCCGTCGAGGCTGAAACGACCGTCGGCGATGCGGTTGCCGAAGCGGCCGATGGTGGCGCCAAAGAATACCGTGGGGTTGTCGAGATAACCCTGGACGTCATCGAAGCCCAGCACCACATCTTCGCTGTGGCCCTTGCGGTCGGGCACCTTGAGCGCCTGCAGCACGCCGCCGTAGGTGATGACGGTGGCCTGCATGCCGTGGCTGTTGGTCAGGACGAACTTCTCGATGGGGGTGCCATCGGGCAGCTTGCCAAAGCTCGACTGCTGGCTGCTGAGGCCGGCCGCCTGGGCGGTAAGGGTGCTGATCATGAGTGACAGTCCAAGTCCGGTGAGGGCTAACGTGCGTTTCATCTCGACCACCTTTTCGGTTTGTTGTTGTGCAAGGGTGGGTCAGGCGACCCGGAAGCCGGAGGAGGGGCGGTAAAGCCTCCTCACCCCAACCCTCTCCCGAAGGGAGAGGGGGTAGAAGCGGATCAATGGGAGTGGCGGGGCACCTCGGCGCCGCGGCAGCCGACCAGGAAGTCGAAGTCGCAGCCTTCGTCGGCCTGCAGCACATGGTTGACGTAGAGGCGGCGATAACCGCCGGCCAGCAGCTGATCGGCCGGCGGTTGCCAGTCGGCCAGACGCGCGGCCAGTTCTTCGTCGGGGATATCCAGGTGCAGGCGCCCGGAGGCGCAGTCCAGTTCGATCATGTCGCCTTCGCGCACCACCGCCAGCGGGCCGCCGGCCGAGGCCTCGGGCGCCACGTGCAGCACCACGGTGCCGTAGGCGGTGCCGCTCATGCGGGCGTCGGAGATGCGCACCATGTCGGTGATGCCCTTGGCCAGCAGCTTGGGCGGCAGGCCCATGTTGCCTACCTCGGCCATGCCCGGGTAACCCTTGGGCCCGCAGTTCTTCAGCACCATCACGCAGGTCTCGTCGATGTCCAGATCCGGGTCGACGATGCGCGCCTTGTAGTCTTCGAGGTTCTCGAACACCACGGCGCGACCGCGATGCTGCATGAGCGCCGGGGTCGCGGCCGAGGGCTTGAGCACCGCGCCCTTGGGCGCCAGGTTGCCGCGCAGCACGCAGATGCCGCCATCGGCGCGCAGCGGGTTGTCCAGGGCGCGGATGACCTCGTCGTCGCCGTAGATGGGGGCCTCGGCGCAGTTCGCCCAGATCGTCTTGCCGTTGGCGGTCAGGGCCTCGGGATGGGGCAGCAGATTGGCTTCACCCATGCGGCGGATCACCGCCGGCAGGCCGCCGGAATAATAGAACTCCTCCATCAGGAAGCGTCCGGACGGTTGCAGGTCGACGATGGTGGGGGTGCCGCGACCGACCCGGGTCCAGTCGTCCAGCTCCAGGTCCACGCCGATGCGGCCGGCGATGGCCTTGAGGTGGATCACCGCGTTGGTGGAACCGCCGATGGCGGCGTTGAGGCGGATGGCGTTCTCGAAGGCTTCCTTGGTGAGGATCTTCGACAGCCGCAGGTCTTCTTCCACCATTTCGACGATGCGCATGCCGGACAGGTGGGCCAGCACGTAGCGCCGCGAATCCACCGCCGGAATGGCGGCGTTGTGCGGCAGCGAGGTGCCCAGGGCCTCGGCCATGCAGGCCATGGTGGAGGCGGTGCCCATGGTGTTGCAGGTCCCGGCCGAACGCGACATCCCGGCTTCGGCGGAGAGGAATTCGTTGAGGTCGATGGCACCCGCCTTGTAGGCCTCGTGCATCTGCCAGACGATGGTGCCGGCGCCGATGTCGCGGCCGTGGTGCTTGCCGTTGAGCATGGGGCCACCGGTGACGACGATGGCCGGCACGTCGCAGCTGGCGGCGCCCATCAGCAGCGCCGGCGTGGTCTTGTCGCAGCCGGTGAGCAGCACCACGGCGTCCACCGGGTTGCCGCGGATGGCCTCTTCCACGTCCATGCTGGCCAGGTTGCGGGTCAGCATGGCGGTGGGTCTGAGGTTGGATTCGCCGTTGGAGAACACCGGGAATTCCACCGGGAAGCCGCCGGCTTCGTAGATGCCGCGCTTGACGTGTTCGGCGATCTTGCGGAAGTGGGCGTTGCAGGGGGTCAGCTCGGACCAGGTGTTGCAGATGCCGATGACGGGCTTGCCCTGAAATTCATGGTCCGGGATGCCCTGGTTCTTCATCCAGCTGCGGTACATGAAGCCGTTCTTGTCGTTGCTGCCAAACCACTGGGCGGAGCGGAGCGGGCGTTTGGGCGTGGTCATTGTTTGGTCCTCGGGCATTTCACGGGCAAAGCGGTCCCCGGCACGGCGCGCCTGGCGCCGCGGGGGAGGGCAGAGTCTGGGTTTAGCGCTGCTTGAAGCGGTCGATGACCACGGCCAGCAGCAGGATGGTTCCGCGGATGACGTACTGGTAGAAGGTGTCGATGTTCTTCAGGTTCATGGCGTTCTCGATGATCGCCAGGATCAGCACGCCGGCGATCACGTGGCGGATCATGCCGATGCCGCCGGCCAGGGAAACCCCGCCCAGCACGCAGGCGGAGATCACCGTGAGTTCGAAGCCCTGGCCGATCATCGGCTGGCCGGAGGTCATGCGCGAGGCCAGCACAACGCCGGCCAGGGCGCCGATCACCCCGTGCATGGCGAAGATGATGATCTTGGTGCGGTCGACGTGGACGCCGGCCAGCAGCGCGGCTTCCTCGTTGCCGCCGATGGCCATGGTGTTGCGGCCGAAGGTGGTGTAGTTGAGCAGCCAGCCAAAGAACAGGATGCACAGCAGGGTGATGACGATGGGCACCGGCAGGCCGAACAGCTGGCCGTTGCCGAACACGAAGAACTGCTCCTGGGAGACGCCCACGGCCTTGCCGTCGGAGAAGATGTAGCCCAGGCCGCGCACGATCTGCATGGTCGCCAGCGTGGTGATCAGGGCGTTGATCTTGAGCTTGGCGATCACCAGGCCGTTGATCAGACCCACCAGCAGGCCCATGGCCAGGGCGGCGGCGACGCCGAGAAAGACGCTGTCGAATTCGCGCATCACCACCGCGGCGACCACCCCGGCACAGGCGATGACCGACCCCACCGAGAGGTCGAAGTGGCCGGAGGCCAGGCAGAACAGCATGGTGCAGGCGGCGATGCCCACCGTGGAGATCGCCAGACCCAGACCGCGCATGTTCAGCGGCGAGAGGAAGTTCTGCACGAACAGCGCGCAGAGGGTGAAGATGACGACGGCGGCCAGCATCATGGCCCAGTCGTCGAGGAAGCGGCGGGTGTCGAAACCGCGGCGCGGCGGGGTCAGGCTGTGGGGTTGGGCGGACATGGACGTGACCTCTTTTCTTGTTTTCATCAGGCCCGGGTACGGGGCAGGGCGAGCTGCAGCAGGCGCTCGTCGTTGAACTCGGCGCGGGCCACCTCGCCGGTGATGGCGCCTTCGCTCATCACCAGGATGCGATCGGCCACGCCCATGACTTCCATCAGGTCGCTGGACACCACCACCACGGCGATGCCGCGGGCGGCGAGGTCATGGATGATGGCGTAGATCTCCGACTTGGCGCCCACGTCGATGCCGCGGGTGGGTTCGTCGAGCAAGAGCACCTGCATGGGCATCGACAGCCAGCGCCCGAGGATGGCCTTCTGCTGGTTGCCGCCGGAGAGATTCTTGATCTTCTGCCCGGCGTGGGGCGTCTTCACGTTCAGTGCGCGAATCTGCTTTTCGGCGTTGGCCTTTTCCCAGCGACCCTGGATCAGGCAGCCGAGGCTGGCGTGATGGGCGCGGGCGCTGATGTTGATGTTCTCGGCCACGCTGGCCAGGGGCACGATGCCTTCCTTCTTGCGATCTTCCGGGCACAGCAGGATGCCGGCGGCGATGGCGTCACGCGGCGACCTTAGGCTGACCGGGGCGCCCTTGAGACTCAAGCTGCCGGCCTTGTGCTTTTCCAGCCCCGCCAGCAGACGCAACAGCTCGGTGCGACCGGCACCGACCAGGCCGAACAGGCCGAGGATCTCGCCCTGGCAGACCTCGAAGCCCACCGGTTGCTGCAGGCCCTGGCCGAGCAGACCCTCGACCTTGAGGCAGCCACCGCCGATCTCGCGCGGGCGGTAGTCGTAGATGTCGGCGAGATCGCGGCCGACCATCAGGGTGATCAGCTGGTCGGGGGTGATGTCGGCCAGGCGCTCGATGGTGCGCACGTGGCGGCCGTCCTTGAACACCGTGACCGCGTCGCAGATGCGGAAGACTTCTTCCATGCGGTGGGAGACATAGAGCACCACCCGGCCTTCGTCGCGCAGCCGGGCGATGATGGTCATCAGCCGATCGGTCTCGCGGGCGGACAGGGAGCTGGTCGGCTCGTCGAAGGCGATGACGCGGGCGCCCCGGGAGAGCGCCTTGGCGATCTCCACCAGCTGGCGCTGACCGAGCGACAGGCGCCCGACCTTGGTGTTGGGGTCGATCTCTTCGGCCAGGCCCTTGAGCAGGTCCAGGGCCTGGCGGCGCAGGTGGCCGCGATTGACGATGCCATAGCGCGCCGGCAGGTGCCCGAGAAAGAGATTTTCGGCGACGGTCATCTCCGGCACCAGCTGCAGCTCCTGCTGGATCACGGCGACGCCGGCGCGGATGGCTTCGGCGGTGCTCTTGAACACCAGCTCCTGGCCGTCGATGTTGAGGTGGCCGGTGGTGGGGGCGTGGTAGCCGCTGAGGATCTTCAGCAGGGTCGACTTGCCGGCACCGTTCTCGCCCATGAGGGCGTGCACCGAGCCGGGACGCACGTTGAAGGAGATGTCGGCGAGCGCCTTGACGCCGGGAAAGGTCTTGCCGATGCCGACGAAACCGAGGCTGTCGGCGCTCTGGGCGGTGGTTTGTTCCAGGGCTGCCATGGGGCACTCCTGTCAGACGAAAGAGGAGGGCGGCGCCAGCCGAGGCGCCGCCGGGGTCATCACTTCCAGAGGCCGATCTTTTCCAGCTCTTGCTGGAAATTGGCGCGAGTGATGAGGGTGACCTTGTCCATCGCGGTGTACTTGGGCGGTTCCTTACCGGTGGTCACCCATTCGTACATCATGCTGGCGGTCTGGTAGCCCTCTTCGTGGGGGCTGGGCAGCATGGAGCCGAAGAAGCCGCTGTTGGGTTTCTTCAGTTCGCCGATGGCGTCGGTGCCGTTGATGCCGATGCCGATCACCTGCTCGGCCTTGAAGCCGGCGCTTTCGGTGGCGCGGACGCCGCCCAGCACGGTGTTGTCGTTCATGCCGCCGATGATCAGGTGCTTGGCGCCCGAGGGCAGCTTGACCAGCGCAGAGGTGGTGGAGTCCATGCTGCCGGGCACGTCCAGGGTCTTCTGCGGCGCGAAGATGATGTGATCGGCGGGCAGACCGGCCTTCTTCAGGGCTTCCACCGAACCGTCGGTGCGCTTCTTGCCGGTGTCCAGCTCGTTGTAGGTGTTGATCACCGCATAGGTGTCATCCCACTTCCAGCCACGCTTCTCGGCTTCGGCGGCCATGGCGGCGCCCTGCTGCTGGCCGACCTCGAAGGCGGCCATGCCCAGGTAGGGCACGTCTTCCATGAACTTGCCCTTGGCGTCGACGAAGCGGTCGTCCACGGCCATGACCTTGAGGTCGTTGAGCTTGGCCTTGGCCACGATGGCCGGGCCGAGGGAGACGTCGGGCGGGCAGATCACGAAGCCCTTGGCGCCGTTGGCGGCCAGGCTGTCGATGGCGGCGAGGGTCTTCTCGCCATCCGGCACGGCAATCTTGAGCAGGGTGAAGCCCTTGTCCTTGGCGGCTTTCTCGGCGAAGGCCCATTCGGTCTGGAACCAGGGTTCCTCGGGTTGCTTGACCAGGAAACCGATCTTGACCGGATCGGCAGCGAAAGCGGAGAGAGACAGGCTGACGGCACCGGCGGCGAGGGCGGCACGCAGCAGAGAACGAACTCCCGGAACACGGAACATAGCTGGAACTCCTTGTTTTTATTGGTGTGGCCAGGCAATGCGAGGCGGCGGGTTGCCGTCGTGGAGGTCAGACGACACCGCTCTTCATTGATATTATGATTGGATGGGTGCGGGTGCAAGGAAAAGGTGACGAGATTTTTCGTCACCTCTGTCACCAAGCTGTTACATAGGGGCTGGAACGGAAAGGCGCCGCAGAGGGGCGCCTGGGTCGGTAGGATGAATCAGCCAGCGAACCTGTGGCAGGGCATGCCGGCTACCGGTGCGGTGGCCTTGAGCAGGGCGCCGTCGAGGGCGCCATCGGCGGCGGCGCTGGTGACGTACAGGGTGCGCAGATCCGGTCCGCCGAAGACGCAGCTGGTGGGACGCTGGACGGGCAGTTCGACGATCTCCAGCAGCTCGCCCTCCGGCGAGAAGCGCAGCAGGCAGTTGCCATCCCAGCGCGCATTCCATACGCAGCCCTCGCTGTCGATAGCCGAGCCGTCCGGCGAGCCGCGCTCGTGGGGGCCGGCCCAGACGGTGGGGGTCCCCAGGTTGCCATTGGCATCCAGCGGGTAGCGATAGAGGGTGTCCTTGAGGGTATCGGCGCTGATGACGTGGTTGTCCGCCGCGCTCCACACCAGGGTGTTGGCGATGCCGAGATCGCTGGCGTGACGACTGACACTGCCGTCCGGATCGATGCGGAACAGCCCGCCCGAGTGGCGGTCGATGGCCACGTCGCCACCCTGGGCATCGAGATTGTTCTGCATGGTGCCCAGCCAGAGTCGCCCCTGGGCATCGCAGCGGGCTTCGTTGCCGCGATTGCCCGGATCGGGATCGGCGACGCAGAAGAGTTCCAGGGCGGGACGGTCCGGTGGCGAATCTAGGTCAAGACGGAAGACGCCGTCTGGCAGGGTCACCAGGGCGTCGCCGCGCACCGTGGGCACGAAGGCGGAACAGGGCCGATCCAGTTGCCATTCCTGATAGTGCTCGCCGCTTAGGCGGCAGGCCTTGAAGCCGGCGATGTCCACCCAGTAGAGCGCCTGGGTCTCCTGGTCCCAGAAGGGGCCCTCGGCCAGTTTGAAGCGCTGGGGAAGCAGCAGCTGCCAATCCATCGTTCACCTCTCTTGTTGTGGCAGTACGGGAAGTCCAGGCATGGGAACCTGCGGCGACGCCAAGGTTGCCGACCGAAACGTCAGTCCGTATAGCGCGCCAGGGTCACCGCCGCGCTGTCGATCAGCATCATGCAGGCCCAGACGGCGCGCGCCGCATCGCGCGAGGCGATGCCGTCGGCGAGGGTCTTGTGCAGGGGGAGGGTACGTCGCAATTCGGCGGGATCGGCCGACGACAGGGTAAAGGAGGCCGCCAGCAGGGCGCCCAGGGCGGGCACCATCTGCTCGATGAACTGATTGTGGCTGGCCGCCAGGACGCACTCGTGGAAACGCTGGTCGGCGGTGTTGTAGTCGCCGCCCTCGAGGGAGGCTTCCAGATGCTGGTAGGCGACCTGGATCGCCTGCACCTGCTCAGGGGTGGCTCTTTCGCAGGCCCAGCGGACCGCCGCGGGCTCGATGGCGTGGCGCAGATCCAGCAAGTCCTTTACGAAATGGGCAGGCAGACCGCCCGTGGCCAGCCAGCCCACCACCTGGGTATCGAACAGATTCCAGCGACTCAGCGGCAGGACCCGGGTACCGACCTTGGGGCCGACTTCCAGCATGCCCTTGGCCGCCAGGGTCTTGATCGCTTCGCGCAGGATGGTGCGGCTGACGCCCAGCTCCTGGCAGAGATCCGCCTCTACCTTGAGGGCGCTACCGGGTGGAAATTGCCCGGCCGCGAGGCGCTGGCCGAGTTGTTCTACGGTAGAGGCATGGTAGCTGCTGGACATGAGGGCATACCGCGAGTGGGTTCTTGCCCTCAATGATCATACGAAATTTCACCTTCAGACAAGGGCTGCGGCCGGAAGGCCTCGGCGACCATGTCATTGACACCGGCCAGCTGGGCGATGGCGGCGTGGCGAGCGGTCAGCGGGTCGCGGTGCTGGATGGCGGTGAGGATAGCCTTGTGCCGGGAGACCAGCAGGTTGAGGCTGTCGCCGGCGGCGAACAGCGCCGAGGAGCGTTCCAGGTAGTCCCGCACCGGCAGCAACATGATGCTGTAGAGGTGAGTCAGCAATTCGTTGTGGGTGGCCGTGGCGATGGACAGGTGAAAGGCCATGTCCGGTTCGGCCATGTTGGCGATGTCCACGGCCTGCTCCATCCGCTCGTAGGCGTCTTCGATGGCCTTCACGTCTTCGGGCTGGGCATTGGCAGCCGCCATGGCGGCGACCTCCGGCTCGATGATGTTGCGCACCTTGACCAGGGTCTCGTAGAAGCTGTGCCGCGAATCGCTCTCCAGCAGCCAATGCAGGACGTCGGGATCGAGCAGATGCCACTCGTTGCGTGGTTTGACCACGGTTCCGACCTTGGGCTTGGACCTGACCAGGCCCTTGGCCACGAGCACCCGGGTAGCCTCACGCAGGACAGGGCGGCTCACTTGGTACTCTTCGCACAGCTGCGCCTCGGGGGGCAGGCGCTGGTCTGGCAGAAAGTGTCCAGACACGATCTGGGTACCGAGCTCATGAACGATGCGAGCGTGTCTGCTTTTGCGCGGCAGCGGTGTCTTGTAATTCATCGAAAGGCATCCGAAGTCGTCGTGCCATCACTATAACACCATCAGCGCGATAACCGATCTTATCGTGGGCCAGGCGGCTCTGTAATGGGGATCAGCGGAAAGCAAGAGGTAAGATTTCCTACTTCGTAACATTGTTTTAATAGTACCAAATTTACCTTAAGTGCCGATTAATGGCGGCTTATGGCTATTTAACGTCTCAATGATATTACGTTAGACTTTAGGGCGATCTGCGCTTCAACCGCACAAAAACAACAAGTCGGAGAACGCCATGCACCCCGAATCCGTCCTCATTCGCCGGATCACGCACAAGCTGATTCCCTTTCTCGTCCTGCTATATCTGGTTGCCTACATCGACCGCTCTGCCGTGGGCTTCGCCAAGCTGCACATGGGCGCCGACGTCGGCATCGGCGACGCCGCCTACGGCCTCGGTGCCGGCCTGTTCTTTATCGGTTACTTCCTCTTCGAGGTACCCAGCAACCTGCTGCTGGAGCGCTTCGGTGCCCGGCGCTGGTTCGCCCGCATCCTGATCACCTGGGGCGCCATCACCATGGGCATGGCCTTCGTCCAGGGTCCCACCAGCTTCTATGTCATGCGCTTCCTGCTGGGGGTGGCCGAGGCCGGCTTCTTTCCCGGGGTGCTCTACTACCTCACCCAGTGGTTCCCGGTGCGCCACCGCGGCAAGATCATGGGGCTGTTCATCCTCTCCCAACCCATCGCCATGCTGGTGACCGGGCCGCTGTCGGGCATGCTGCTGCAACTGGATGGCGCGCTCGGCCTGCACGGCTGGCAGTGGCTGTTCCTTTGCATCGGCGCGCCGGCGGTGCTGCTGGCCTGGCCGACCCTGACCCGGCTGCCGGATGGTCCGCAACAGGTCGCCTGGCTGAATGCCGAGGAAAAGCGCTGGCTGGCCACGGAGCTGGAAAAGGACCTGCACTTGTTCGACCAGACCCGCCATGGCAACCCCCTGCAGGCGCTCAAGGACCGCCGGGTGCTGCTGCTGGCGCTCTACTATCTGCCGGTGACCCTGAGCATCTATGGCCTGGGGCTGTGGCTGCCGACGCTGATCCACCAGTTCGGCGGCAGCGATCTCACCACCGGCTTCATCTCGGCGATCCCCTATGCCTTCGGCATTCTCGGCCTGCTTATCGTGCCGCGCAGTTCGGATCGCCTGGGCGATCGCTACGGTCACCTGGCGGTGCTCTATGCCGTGGGCGCCCTGGCCATGGCCGGCAGCGCCTGGTTCGGCACCGCCGTGCTGCAACTGGCGGCGCTGTCGGTCGTGGCCTTCTGCCTGTTTTCCCTTACCGCGCTGTTCTGGACCCTGCCCGGACGCTTCTTCGCCGGGGCCAGTGCCGCCGCCGGCATCGCCCTGATCAATTCGGTGGGCAACCTCGGCGGCTATCTCGGCCCCTATGGCATCGGCGCGCTCAAGGCGGCGACCGGGACCCTGGCCTCGGGTCTCTATCTGCTGGCCGCGGTGCTGGTGTTCGGTCTGCTGCTGACCGGCATCGTCTACTCCCGCCTGGAGCGCAAGAACCGTCGGGACGAGGATTACGCCGCGGAGCGTTCCACCGGCTGACGCCCTGGGCAGGTCTCGGCGGCGAACCAGGCGGCGCCGAGGCAGACCAGATTGGCCACTAGCAGATAGCCGGCCGGCGCCATGCGATCCCCGGTGGCGCCGATCAGCCAGGTCACCACGATCTGGGCGGTGCCGCCGAAGGCCGCCACCCCCAGCGCATAGACCAGCGAGAAGCCGGTGGCCCGCACCCGCTGCGGAAAGCTTTCCACCAGGAGGACGATCAGGGCGGCGCCGCTCATGCCGTGCAGGCCGGAGAGCACGGCCAGGGTCAGCAGGAAGGTGCCCGGGCCGGGTGCCTGGGTGATGAGCTCCAGCGCCGGATAGAGCAGCACCAGCAACAGCAGTCGCGGCAGGATTAGCACGATGCGCCGACCATAGCGATCGCTGAGCACCCCGCCCAGGATCGAGCAGACCGCCATGGCCCCGCCCATCACCAAGGTGGCGAGCATGGCGATCCCGGCCGGCAGCTTGAGCTCCACCAGGGCGAAGGTGGTCATGTAGTTGAGGAAATACTGGGTGATGGTGCTGCCGGAGAGGATCAGCAGCCCCAGCAGCAGTGGCCGCCGCTGGGTGGCCAGCACCTCGCCCAGCACCGCGCCGGTGCCCCGGGTTTCACCGACGTGGGTATCCACCAGGCCGCGACGGATGTAGAGACCGATGGGCAGGATCGCCAGGCCGAGCAGGAAGGGTAGACGCCAGCCCCAGGCCAGCAGCTGCTCCGGCGTCAGCCAGAGGGTCAGGCCATAGCCGATCAGGCCGGCCGCCACCGCGGCCAGGCCCTGGGCCACCACCTGCCAGCAGGCGTAGGTGCCCCTTTTGTGCAGCGGCGCCGCTTCCAGGATGTAGGTGGTGGCCGGGCCGGCTTCGCCACCCCAGGCCAGGCCCTGCAACAGCCGGGTCAGCACCAGCAGGATGGGGGCGGCGATGCCGATCTGCTCGTAGCCCGGCAGCACGGCGATGCCGCCGGTGCCCAGGGCCATCAGCACCATGGTCAACAGCATCGCCGGCTTGCGCCCGACCCGATCGGCCCAGGCGCCGATGAGGATGGCGCCCAGCGGGCGGACGACGAAGCCGACGCCAAAGGTGATGACGCTGGCCATGAGGCTGGCGAAGGCGTTCTGCGAGGGAAAGAACACCTGGCCGATCAGCACGGCGAAGGTGGCGTAGACGCCGAAGTCGAAGAACTCCACGGCGTTGCCGAGCACCACGGCAAAGACGCCCTTGCGGGAGTGGATAGGGCGGGAAGCGGTCATGGGCGAGCTATCAGCAGGAGCAGGGCGCGCCCGGGAGCGGGCGCGCGAAAGGCACGGACTCAGTGGGCGAGGTGCAGGCCGCACTCGCGGTTCTCGTCACCCTTGGTGGGATCGAAGTAGTCGAACTCGTTGGGCAGGTCGTGGGCGGTGAGGTACTGGTAGAGATCCTTGGAGGTCCAGTGCAGCAGCGGCGCGACCTTGATCAGGCCGTCCGGGTTGACGCTGACCGGGTCCATCTGGGCGCGCACCGCGGTATCGGTGGCGCGCAGGGCGGTGAACCAGACCTCGGGCGCCGTCTCGCGCAGGGCGCGGGCGAAGGGTTCCAGCTTGACCTCTTCGGTGAAGGCGGCGTGGCGCGGATCGTCCAGCCCCGGTACCGGGCCGTCGATGGCCTCGCGGTGGGCGCGCGAGCGCTTGGGCAGGTAGGTCACCAGGTTGAGATTCAGCTTGCGCACGATCTCGTCGGCGCAGCGGTAGGTGGCGGGGGTGTTGTAGCCACTGTCCATCCAGACCACCGGGATGTCCGGCTTGACCTGGCTGACCAGGTGCAGGATCACCGCCTCGAAGGGGCGGAAGTTGGTGGTGACGATGGCGCTCTTGCCCAGCCCCAGGGCCCAGGCGACGAGCTTTTCGGGGTCGCGGCCGAGATCGGTGTTGATGCGGGCGAGATCGAGAGACATGGCGGACTCCAGCCGGGTAAGGGATGAGGCCATGGTAGCAAAGCCGGATCAGCTGTGGGCTGCCAGCGTCTCCAGCAGCACTCGCACTTTGGCCAGGGACTCGGCGTATTCGTCGGCCCAGTGGGAATCCATGACGATGCCGCCGCCGCCCCAGCAACTGAGCACGCCGTCTTCGGCGAGCAGGCTGCGGATCAGGATGGAGCTGTCGCTCTCGCCGCGCACGTCCAGATAGAGCAGCGAGCCGCAGTAGGGACCGCGGCGGGTCTCTTCCAGCTCGTCGATGATCTGCATGGCGCGGATCTTCGGCGCCCCGGTGATGGAGCCACCGGGAAAGCTGCCGGCCAGGAGATCCAGGGCGTCGAGGCCCGTAGCCAGTTCGCCGGTGACGGCGCTGACCAGGTGGTGGACGTTGGGATAGCTCTCCAGGGCGAACAACTCGGGCACCCGTACCGAGCCGATCCGGCAGCTGCGCCCCAGGTCGTTGCGCAGCAGGTCGACGATCATCAGATTCTCGGCGCGATCCTTGGGGCTGGCCAGCAGGGTGTTGGCCTCGGCGGCATCGGCGGCCGGATCGGCGCGGCGCGGACGGGTACCCTTGATCGGTCGCGTTTCTACCTGACCGCGGCTGACCCGCAGAAAGCGCTCCGGTGAATGGCTGAGCAGGGCGCCCCTGTCCAGCGCCAGATAGCCGGAGAAGGGCGTCGGGCAGGCCGCGCGTAGCGCCTGGTAGGCGGTCCAGGGCGAACCCTGGAAGGGCGCGCGAAAGCGCTGGGCGAAGTTGACTTGGTAGCAATCGCCGGCGGCGATATAGGCCTGGATGGCCTCGATGCGCTGGCGATAGGTGGACTCGTCGATATCGGCGACGAAGGGGGCGGTCAGCCGGAAGCCTTCGGCCTCGGGCGCCGCCCCGGCGTCGAACAGGGCGATCAGTCGCTGGCGTTCCCCTGCGTCCAGCGCCGGATGGCAGACCAGCTGGCTGGTCCGCGCCTGGTGATCGCTGATCAGCGCCCAGGCATAGAGGCCCAGGCGGCTATCGGGCAGTTGCAGATCGGCGTGGGCGCCGTCTGGCAGCCGTTCCAAGCGCCGGCCGAAGTCGTAGCCGAGATAGCCCAGCAGGCCACCGGCGAAAGGCAGCTCCACCTCGTCCGGCAATTCCGCCCGGCCCAGTTTGACCAAGGCGGTACGCGCCCGGGCGAAGAAAGCGCGGCCATCTTCGTCGGCTGCCGGTTGCAGCACCGCCAGCGGCCAGGCCGCCATGAGGTCGTAGCGACCCCGCTCGGCCACTGGCCGCCCCGAATCCAGCAGCACCGCGCCGGGCTCGCCGTGCAGCAGGGCGAAACGCGCCGTGGGATCGGCGTGGTAGGGCAGGGGATGCAGGTGGCAGAGGGGCATGGCGAGGTCGGCTGGGAGGGCGGCGCGCTAGTGTAGCGAACCGCCTCTGGCCGAGCGAGATACAGGCTGTCACAGCTGGATTGTCGACAAAGATTGACTGGAAAGGCGTTCAGGCGTAGTTATTCAACCCATAAACACAAAAGGTGTCGACAATGATCGATAGCCCCCTCCAGGCCGAAGCGCCCGAGACCGACAGTGGGACCCTCTCCGAGCAGGTGTTCCGCCGGATCCGCGAGGCCATCGTCCGCGGTGACGTGGCGCCGGGCAGCAAGATTTCCGAGCCCGAGCTGGCGCGCACCTATGGCATCAGCCGCGGGCCGCTGCGCGAAGCCATCCATCGTCTGGAAGGCCAGCGCCTGGTGGTGCGGGTGCCCCATGCCGGCGCCCGGGTCGCCGCCCTGAGCCTGGCCGAACTGGTCGAACTCTACGAAATCCGCGAATCCCTCGAAGGCATGGCCTGCCGCCTGGCGGCCGAGCGGCTCACGCCCCAGGGCATCGAGGAATTGCGCCAGCTGCTGGATACCCACGAACGCGATCCGGCGTTCCAGGCCGGCACCGGCTACTACCTGCAGGAAGGCGACCACGACTTCCACTACCGCATCATCCAGGCCAGCGGCAACGGCATGCTGGTGCGGCTGCTGTGTGGCGAGCTCTATCACCTGGTGCGCATGTACCGACTCAAGGTCTCCGCCACCCCCAATCGTCCGCGCCAGGCCTTCGCCGAGCACCATCGCATCCTCGATGCCCTGGCCGAGGGCGATGGCGAACTGGCCGAGCTGCTGATGCGCCGCCACATCGCCGCTTCCAAGCGCAATCTGCAGCACCATCCCCTAGTCCAAGCTCAGTCGAGGTAACGCCATGCCTGCCGTCAGTCCCGGCCAGAAATTCCGCGCCGCCGTCGCCGCCGAACGCCCGCTGCAGGTGGTCGGTACCCTCAATGCCAACCACGCGCTGCTGGCCAAGCGCGCCGGCTTCCAGGCCATCTACCTGTCCGGCGGCGGGGTCGCGGCTGGTTCCCTGGGCCTGCCGGACCTGGGCATCAGCGGCCTGGAAGATGTGCTGATCGACGTGCGCCGGATCACCGATGTCTGCGACCTACCGCTACTGGTTGATGTCGACACCGGCTTCGGCGCCTCGGCCTTCAACGTGGCCCGCACCGTCCGGTCGCTGATCAAGGCCGGCGCGGCGGCCATGCATATCGAGGATCAGGTGGGCGCCAAGCGCTGTGGTCATCGGCCGGGCAAGGAGATCGTCAGCCAGCAGGAGATGGTCGACCGCATCAAGGCCGCGGTGGATGCCCGCACCGATGCGGACTTCGTCATCATGGCGCGCACCGACGCCCTGGCGGTGGAAGGCCTGCAGGCCGCCATCGACCGCGCCTGCGCCTGCGTCGAGGCCGGCGCCGACATGATCTTTCCCGAGGCCATTACCGAGCTGCCCATGTACCGCCAGTTCGCCCAGGCGGTGAAGGTGCCGATCCTGGCCAACATCACCGAATTCGGCGCCACGCCGCTGTTCACCACCGAAGAACTGGCCGGGGCCGATGTCGGCCTGGTGCTCTATCCATTGTCGGCCTTCCGCGCGGCCAATCGCGCCGCCGAAAACGTCTATACGGCGATCCGCCGCGACGGCAGCCAGCAGGCGGTGGTCGACACCATGCAGACCCGCGCCGAACTCTATGACCGCATCGACTATCACCGCTACGAGGACCAGCTGGATCGCCTGTTCCAACAACAGAAACACTGACGCTCCACCCTGAACGCCCGCTTTTTCGCACAACAACTCCAAGAGGAGCGAGACGATGGCAGACAGTAAAACCCTCGGCGGCGCCGGCCTGCGTGGCCAGGTCGCCGGCCGGACCGCGCTTTGCACCGTCGGCAAGACCGGCGCCGGCCTCACCTACCGGGGCTACGACATCCGTGAGTTGGCCGCCGGGGCCGACTTCGAGGAAGTCGCCCACCTGTTGCTCTATGGCGAGCTGCCGACGCAAGCGCAACTGGACGCCTATCGCCAGCGCCTGGCGGCCCTGCGCGACCTGCCGCAGCCGCTCAAGGAAGGCCTGGAGCGCATCCCCGCCAGCGCCCACCCCATGGACGTGATGCGCAGCGGCGCCTCCCTGCTGGGCACCCTGGAGCCGGAGCACAGCTTCGCCGACCAGCAGCAGGTGGCCGATCGCCTGCTCGGCGCCTTTCCGGCGATCCTGCTCTACTGGCACCACTTCAGCCAGAGCGGCACCCGCATCGACTGCACGAGCGACGCCCCGGACATCGCCAGCCACTTCCTCACCCTGTTGCACGGCAAGGCGCCCAGCGAGTTGCATGCCCGGGTGATGAACGTCTCGCTGATCCTCTATGCCGAGCACGAATTCAACGCCTCCACCTTTACCGCCCGGGTCTGCGCCTCGACGCTGTCGGATCTCTATTCCTGCGTCACCGGCGCCATCGGCTCCCTGCGCGGCCCGCTGCATGGCGGCGCCAACGAGGCGGCCATGGCGCTGATCGAGCGCTTCGCCTCGCCCGAGGCGGCGGTCAGCGGCCTCAAGCAGATGCTCGAACGCAAGGAAAAGGTGATGGGCTTCGGCCACGCCATCTACCGCGACAGCGATCCGCGCAACGAGGTGATCAAGGACTACGCCCGGCAACTGGCGGCGGAAATGGGCGACCGGGTGCTGTTCCCGGTCTCGGAGGCCATCGACCGCACCATGAAGGAAGAGAAGGGGCTGTTTCCCAACGCCGACTTCTACCACGCCTCGGCCTACCACTTCCTCGGCATTCCGACGCCGCTGTTCACCCCGATCTTCGTCTGCTCGCGGACGGCGGGCTGGTGCGCCCACGTCTTCGAGCAGCGCGCCGACAACCGCATCATCCGCCCCAGTGCGGACTACATCGGCGTCGAGCAGCGGGCCTTCACGCCCATCGCCAATCGTTGATTGTTTGATCGCGGCCATGGGCCGCTCCTACAAGGGCGGGAGCGTCCTGTAGGAGCGGCCCATGGCCGCGATGAACCTAACCCCGTACAGCGGCCGCATCGGCGGACCGCCATGACCACGATATTTAGGAACCAAAACCCATGAGCGCCAACGTCGATCTCAACAACCGACCCGATTACGACCAGGTCATCCAGGACCTGGCCGATTACGTGCTGACCTACCAGGTCACCTCCCGCGAAGCTCTGGACACCGCCCGCAACTGTCTGATGGACACCCTCGGCTGCGGCCTGCTGTCCCTGCGTTTCCCCGAGTGCACCAAGCTGCTCGGCCCCCACGTGGAGGGCACCGTGGTGCCCCAGGGCGCGCGGGTGCCGGGCACCAGCTATCGCCTGGACCCGGTCAAGGCGGCCTGGGACATCGGCTGCATCATTCGCTGGCTGGACTACAACGACACCTGGCTGGCCGCCGAGTGGGGCCACCCCTCCGACAACCTGGGTGCCATCCTGGCGGTGGCCGACCACCTCTCCCAGCGCCGCGTGGCCCAGGGCGAAGCGCCCCTGACCATGCGCGAGGTGCTGGAGGCCATGGTCATGGCCCACGAGATCCAGGGCGTCTTCGCCCTGGAGAACTCCTTCAACCGCGTCGGCCTGGACCACGTCTTCCTGGTCAAGCTGGCCTCCACCGCGGTCAGCGCCAAACTGATGGGCGCCAACCGCGAGCAACTGCTGGCGGCGCTGTCCCACGCCTTCGTCGATGGCCAGGCGCTGCGCACCTATCGCCATGCACCCAATGCCGGCAGCCGCAAGTCCTGGGCCGCCGGTGATGCCTCGAGCCGCGGCGTGCGCCTGGCCGACATCGCTCTGCGTGGCGAGATGGGTATCCCGGGCGTGCTCAGCGCGCCCCAGTGGGGCTTCTACGACGTGCTGTTCAGCCACACCAACAAGGATCTGGCCACCAAGCCGGCGGACCAGCGTCAGTTCAGCTTTCCCCAGGGCTTCGGCAGCTACGTGATGGAAAACGTGCTGTTCAAGATCAGCTTCCCGGCGGAATTCCATGCCCAGACCGCCGCCGAAGCCGCGGTGATCCTGCACCCCCAGGTGCGCGACCGTGTCGATCAGATCGAGAAGATCGTGGTGACCACCCACGAATCGGCCATCCGCATCATCTCCAAGCAGGGCCCCATGGCCAACGCCGCCGACCGCGACCACTGCCTGCAGTACATGATCGCCGTGCCGCTGCTGTTCGGTGATCTGGTCGCCGAGCACTACGAGGACGCCTTCCACCAGGCGCATCCGCGCATCGACCAGTTGCGCGAGAAGATGGAGATCGTCGAGGACGAGCGCTACAGCCGCGAATACCTGGAAGCCGACAAGAGATCCATCGCCAATGCCCTGCAGGTGTTCTTCACCGATGGCAGCAGCACCGAGAAGATCGCCGTGGAATATCCCATCGGCCATCGCCGGCGCCGCGAAGAGGGCATTCCGCTGCTGGAGCGCAAATTCCAGAGCAACCTGGCCACGCGCTTCCCGGCCGGTCGCTGCGCCCAGATCTTCGCGCTGTGCAAGGACCAGGCAGGCCTGGAAGCCACCCCGGTGCATCGCTTCGTGGACCTGTTCGTGCTGTAAACGGAAGAGGCGACTCGCTCGATCCCGGAGGGCCATCCAGGATCAGGCGAGTCGCCTCAGAGGTGGGGCAGGGCGCGCCGGGTGATCAGCTACCCGCCGCGCCCTTTTTCTTTCAGTAGTAGCGATCCACATAGGCCGGCTGCTGCTGCCGACCGGCCAGGCGCCAGTGCTCCTGCAGGGCGGTGTGGACGCTCCTGATGAAGTTGTCGTCCGCCGCCGCCGACTTGCCGACGTAGCCGCCGCCCTTGTTGTAGGTCTTGAAGCGGATGCGCAGGCTGGGATGGCGCTCCTCGAACTGCTCGGGCGTCTCGCCGCCGGGCAGGCGGTCGACGTGCACCGCGCCGCTCTCGCAGACCCAGAGGATGTGGTTGTGGTTCTTGTCCTTGAGCCGGCCGAAGAGTTGCTTGAGATCGTCCAGGCTGGGGTTGTCGTTCAGGTTCATGAGCGTGTCCTCCGCAGTGGCCGTGATCAATGGAACTGGTTCATGGTGTTGTCCTTGCCCGCCGCCTTGAGCGCGGCTTCCCCGGCAAAGTATTCCTTGTGGTCGTCGCCCATGTCCGAGCCGGCCATGTTCTGGTGCTTGACGCAGGCGATGCCCTGGCGGATCTCCTGGCGCTGCACGCCCTTGACGTAGGCCAGCATGCCTTCCTCGGCGAAGTAGCCCTTGGCCAGGTTGTCGGTGGACAGGGCCGCGGTGTGGTAGGTGGGCAGGGTGATCAGGTGGTGGAAGATGCCCGCCTCTCGCGCCGCATCGCGCTGGAAGCTCTGGATCCGCGCATCGGCCAGGCGCCCCAGTTCGGTGTCGTCGTAGTCCACGCTCATGAGCTTGGCGCGGTCGTAGGCGGAGACGTCCTTGCCCTCGGCCTGCAGGGCGTCGAACACCTGCTGGCGGAAGCTCAGGGTCCAGTTGAAGGAAGGGCTGTTGTTGTAGACCAGCTTGGCGTTGGGCACGACCTCGCGGATGCGGTCGACCATGGCCTTGATCTGGCCGACGTGGGGCTTCTCGGTCTCGATCCACAGCAGGTCGGCGCCGTTCTGCAGCGAGGTGATGCAGTCCAGCACCACGCGATCCACACCGCTGCCGGCACGGAACTGGAACAGGCCGCTGGCCAGGCGCTTGGGCCGGAGCAGCTTGCCGCCACGGCTGATCAGCACATCGCCGTTGCCCAGCTGGCTGGCGTCCACCTCGTCGCAGTCGAGGAAGCCGTTGTACTGGTCACCCAGGTCGCCCGGCTGCTTGCTCACGGCGATCTGCTTGGTCAGGCCGGCGCCCAGGGAGTCGGTGCGGGCGACGATGACGCCCTCGTCCACGCCCAGTTCGAGGAAGGCGTAGCGCACGGCGTTGATCTTGGCCAGGAAGTCCTCGTGGGGCACCGTGACCTTGCCGTCCTGGTGGCCGCACTGCTTCTCGTCGGAGACCTGGTTTTCCAGCTGGATGCAGCAGGCGCCGGCCTCGATCATCTTCTTGGCCAGGAGGTAGGTGGCCTCGGCGTTGCCGAACCCGGCGTCGATGTCGGCGATGATCGGCACCACATGGGTTTCATGGTTGTCGATCTTGGCCTGGATGGCGGCGGCCTTGGCGTTCTCGTCGGCGGCGCGGGCGGCGTCCAGCTCGCGGAACAGCATGCCCAGCTCGCGGGCATCGGCCTGGCGCAGGAAGGTATAGAGCTCTTCGATCAGTGCCGGCACGCTGGTCTTCTCGTGCATGGACTGATCCGGCAGCGGGCCGAATTCCGAACGCAGCGCGGCGATCATCCAGCCGGACAGATAGAGGTAGCGGCCTTTCGTGCTGCCCAGGTGCTTCTTGATGGCGATCAGCTTCTGCTGCCCGATGAAGCCGTGCCAGCAGCCCAGCGACTGGGTGTAGGCGCTGCTGTCGGCGTCGTAGGCGGCCATGTCCCGGCGCATGATGGCCGCGCAGTGGCGGGCGATGTCGAGACCGGTCTTGAAGCGATTCTGCAGGCGCATCCTCGCTGCGTACTCCGGATTGATGGCGCTCCAGTGATTGCCGGTGCTGTTCTTGAGGGCGGCGATGGCCTGAACGTCGTTCTCGTAAGCGGACATGAGTCGATCCTTCTCGATGAGGTTGGCTTGGGTACCAGTCTTTTCCCAACGTCCGGCAGCGGGATGGCGGTTGCCACCCGGATGCCGGTCGCGAAGGCGAAAGGTCAGCCCAGCTGTCGAGTCATGTCGCCGTACGTTCCTGCATGGATCCGGACGTCACCTCTGGCGACGCTGCCTCGAGCAGCGCGGCATTTCAGTCGTCTTCTCTTGTAGTGCCTCTTGAGCATCACTACGCAAGACGGCCCGAGGGTCACCCGGAGCCCAGGCGCGACCCGCATGGATAGGGGGTTCGCGTCCGGTGCAGCTAGAGATTTGCAGGAGATAAGGGCGTCGTCAACTCAGTTTTGTAGTGCTTTCGTATAGTCACTACAAAAGTCGTAGACGCGGCTGGGAGCGGGTTTGGGGCGTCTATTGCTGACCCATGGGTCGCCGATGAGGGCAAAACAGGGCCGCAAGCCACGGCGCTGGCCGTGACCCTGCGGTCACTCAAAGGGTGAGCCGGCGGCCTCCGGTCGCCCCTCCTGGTGAGGGGCGGCGGCGCGGGAAGAGGGCGGGACTTGCCGGTCAGTGCCGACGAACGGTAAGTTCCCTCCTGCCTTAGGACGAGGTAGCGGCGGTGAGACCGGTCAGGGTATCGGCGATGTCCTTGGTGCGGTGGGAGGTCTGGGCGGTGAGGCGACCGGACTCGCGCAGGACGGCGAGCAGCTCCTGCAGCGAACCTACGTCCTGGGCCTGGCCGGCGATATGGGCACCGACCTCGCTGATGGCGCGCGACAACTGGTCGATGTCGGCGCCGATCTCGGCGGCGTTCTTGTGGGTGATGGCCGCCAGGTTGCGCACCTCGTCGGCCACCACCGCGAAGCCGCGACCGCTTTCGCCGGCGCGCGCCGCCTCGATGGCCGCGTTGAGCGCCAGCAGGTTGGTCTGGCCGGCGATCTGCTGGATCACCTGGACGATGGACTGGATGCGCAGACTCGACTGGCTCAGCTCGTTGGCGCTGCGCACCACGTCCTCGGCCTGTTCGGTGAGGTGCTGCACGGTGCTGTCGGCCTGGCGGGTGACCTCGCCCTGCTGCAGGATATTGCCTGCCAGATCGTCCATGCTGCTGTGCAATTCGCCGGAGTAGTGCCGCAACTGCTCGCCGATCTCCTGGCGACTCTGGTGCGCCTGGCGCAGCACCTGGCCAAGGTCGGCGAGGCCGCCGAACACCGCCTGGATGGAGTCGTCGAGGCCTTGGGCATCCACCACACCTGTGAAGTTCTGCCGCTTGAATTCGTTGATCTGGTTGACCACCACCTGGCTCAGACCGGCCAGCTTCTTGATCTGCCGGCGCAGGAAGAAGGCCTTGAACTCGCCGTAGTGGGCGGCGAAGTTGTCGACGTAGTCGTCGCGGAAGGGCGCACCCTCCGGGGTACGGAAAAAGAACACCGCGGTGAGCGTCTGGTTGAGGTTCAGGCCGAGGATCTCGCCAAAGGTGGAAAAGCCCACCACCGGCGTCTGGCCGAATACCTCGCCCATGCGCGGCAACTCGGCGCCGTTGTTGGCGCGGCGCAGGATGCAGTCGTTGAGCACGCCTACCAGCGGGGTGCCGCTCTTGCCCTGCAGGAAGCGGACGAAGTCCTCGCGGGTGGCGTCCACCAGGGAGGTGCGCTTGACCATCACCAGCTCTTCGCCGGGCGCCACGTCGCAGAACAGGTGGATGCGCTCGCGCTCGTAGTCGATGCGGGCGATGGAGCGGACGAACAGCTCCTCGCCCACGCGGATGGCGAAGGAATAGTCCGCCAGGCGCTGCTCCAGCTGCTCGGCGCGGCAGCTCAGGGCCTCGCAGAGGGCCGCCACCATGCTCTTGATCTGGCCGCGGCTGTCGACCACCTGGCTGATGTAGCGCTCTTCCAGGGAGGCGGTGAGGACACTGAGGCTGAGCGGCGTGGCGCTGAAATTCTGGCTCTTGAAGACCCCAAAGCGGGTGTTCCGGGCCATCTTCAGGAAGACCAGCTGGGCATGGTTTTCATAGGCCTTGCGGCCATCGTGCAGCAGCGTCTGGCGGAAGTCGCCCTTGCCGCCGGCGGAGCCGCCGACGAACAGGCAGGGAAAGCGGCCGGACTCGTACAGCGCCTCCATGAAGAAGGATTCCGAGGCGGACAGGCCGTCGAACAGCACGAAGGCCAGGGTATCGCGGTGATCGATGGGCGTGCGCACCTGCAGGCGCTTGAGCGACTCGGTCAGGCGGGCGAGGCGCTCCTTCATGCTGCGCCGCGGTCCGCCACGGCGGATGTCCTCGCTGTCCAGCGGAACGTGCACCACCTCGGCCGAGGCGATGACCGAGGCGTCGAAGAATTGCAGCACCAGCCGGTCCCAGGCGCCATCGGCGGCGCAATACAGGCGCTGCTCGCTGCCGCAGAGTTCGCCGGAGGTGGTGCACAGGCTGATGGATGCGCCGGGAAAGCGCCCCGCCAGCTGCCGGGCGATGGCGTCCAGGTCCAGGTGTGGCGAAACGAAGCCGGCGATATAGGTGGGCTTGAGGGCGACGCCGCCGAGGCGGTCGCTCAATTCGCGAGCGGAGCAGGTCAGGCTGAACACGCCGCTACCGCCCTGGCGGGCACGCGCGCCGAAGCGTTGCAGAAACCCCATGATTGTTCCTCTTGTCTGGCAGGCTGGGAAAGGGAGCTCACTCAGGCATCGGCGCGTTTGCCGGCGGCTTGATAGGGGTGTGCGCCCAGGCCGCAGGCGACCGGGCGCAACGGATCAGGGGTGCGGCAGAGGCCGGGGCTCTGGCATGAGCCTTGGCGTGATAACGAGCGTGCGCAGGACCCCGAGGTCGCCCGCAGCGAGGCGACCGGTGGTCATGGCTGGCGCCGGAAGGCGACTGCGGGCGACTAGTCCTGTTCGCCGTGCTCGGCGAAGGCCTCGGCGCCGGTCAGCTGGCGGGTCTGGTTGGCGAAGCAGTACCAGGCCGGCTTTTCCTCGATGAAGATCTCGCTGTCCAGCAACCAGTCGCTGCCTTCGAGCAGGCCCACCGGAATGGCGTAATGCGGCTCGGACTTGAGGCGGTAGAACAGGTGGGTGCCGCAGTGGCGACAGAAGCCGCGCTCGGCCCAGTCGGACGAGGCATGGACGGCCAGGGCATCGCCACCACCGATCACCGGTGGTTGAGCACAGTCCACTGCCAGCAGCGGGCCACCGCTCCAGCGGCGACAGGTCCGGCAATGACAGGCCGAGACGGCAAGGCTGTCGAGGCGACAATCCAGCTGGACGGCGCCGCACAGGCACTGACCGTGACCTTCGAGGGGAAGGGACATGGCACTATCCTCGTGAGACAGGAGGTCTGCAGGATAGCCGGTTGGGCGCAGGGAAGGGAGGTGCCCCCGCTGCGAGCGGGAGCACTGGCGCGATCAATCTTCGCGGCTGGTGACTTCCACCAGGTGATAGCCGAACTGGGTCTTTACCGGACCCTGGACCTGATGCAGCGGCGCGCTGAACACCACGGTGTCGAACTCCTTGACCATCTGGCCCGGGCGGAAGGTGCCCAGGTCACCGCCCTGGCGGCTGGAGGGGCAGCTGGAGTTGTCCTTGGCCACCTGGGCGAAATCGGCGCCCCCTTCGATGGCGGCTTTGAGTTCGTTGCACTTGGCTTCGCTGGAAACCAGGATGTGGCGGGCAGAGGCTTTGGCCATGGGAGAGACTCCTGTTGAATGAGCCGGCGAGCCTACTCCAATCACCCTTGCAAGCAAACTGCCATCCGTTCCTCGGCTGGCCACCGGTCTGGCTTGCGCCCTGGATTCAGGCCGGGTACATAGCGCTTCCGTCTTTTCCGGATCCGCTCGCGCATGTCCCGTTTCCCCGCCTTGTCCCTGCTGCTGACCACGACCCTGCTGACCCAGGCTGCCCTCGCCGCGACGCCCGAGGAGGCGCGTCTGGTCAGTCTGATCAACGCCTATCGCGCCGCCCCCCAGGGGTGCCCGGGCACCCGCGCCGCGGCGCCGCTCGCCGCCGACAATCGCCTGGCGGCGGTGCGCCTGACCGGTCGCGATCGACTGCAGGGCGATCTGCGCGCCGCGGGTTATCAGGCATCGGCCGTGCAGGTGATCATGCTGGCGGGCGCCCCCACCGCCCAGGCGGCCATGGCCGGACTGCGCCAGCAGTATTGCCGGCCGCTGGCCAGCAGCGACTATGCGCAGATCGGGGTGAGTCAGCAGGGGCCGCGCTGGCAGCTGGTGCTGGCGCGTCCGGTGGTGAGCGCCGGCCTGGGCGACTGGCAGAGCGCCGGCAAGGCGGTCCTCGCCGAGGTCAATCGCGCCCGGGCCCAGGCGCGCACCTGCGGCACCCGGCGTTTTGCCGCGACCACCCCGCTGCGCTGGAATCCGGCGCTGGCCAATGCCGCCCTGGCCCACAGCCAGGACATGGCCGGTCGCGACTACTTCTCCCATACCGCCCCCGGCGGCGGCACCGTGGCCGAGCGGGTGGGCAAACAGGGCTACGGCTGGACCCGCATCGGTGAAAACATCGCCGCGGGCGCCGGTTCGGTCAGCCAGGCCATGCAGGGCTGGCTGGCGAGTCCGGGCCACTGCGCCAATCTGATGAATCCGGAATTCACCGAAATGGGCGCGGCCTATGCCCTGAATCCGCGGAGCACCCACAGCCTCTACTGGACCCAGGTGTTCGGTCGGCCGCGCTAGGCTCTGTACGAAAAGTGCCTGCACTCGGTGATGCGTCGTTGAAAACGCCTTCGGAATGCTCATTTACCACTCGTAAACTCCGCTTCCTCAGGCTTCTTTTCGCCTCGCCTGACCTTCGCTCGGCGACCTTTCGCGCAGAGCCTAGGCCGGGTACTCGGCGATCTCGATCAGGTTGAGGTCGGGATCGCGGACATAGACCGAGCGAATCGGTCCGGTGGCGCCGGTGCGAGCCACCGGGCCTTCGATGATCGGCCAGCCCTCGCGCTGCAGATGGGCGATCACCTGGTCCAGCGGCTCCCGGGCGATGAAGCAGAGGTCGAGGGCGCCCGGCACCGGCAGGTGCGCCTTGGGTTCGAATTCGTACCCCCGCTCGTGCAGATTGATCTTCTGGTTGCCATAGCGCAGCGCCTTGCGCCCCGCGCCAAACGTCTCCAGGCGCATACCCAGCACCCGGGTGTAGAAATCCTCGCAGGCGGCGAGGTCGATGGTGGTCAGGACCAGATGATCCAGATGGTCGATCAGCATGGTGGACTCCGCTTCGGGCCTGGCGTCCCACTGTGCCAGTCCCGGATGCGGTGCGCCATTACTTGCCGTGGGCCTTGATCCAGCGATTGAGCTGGTCGATTTCCTTCTGCTGGGCCTGGATGATGTCCTCGGCCAGCTTGCGCATCTCCGGGTCCTTGCCGTGCTGCAGCTGATAGCGGGCCATGTCGACGGCGCCCTCGTGATGGGCCAGCATGCCCTTGGCGAAGGCCAGGTCCGGGTCCTTGGCCTTGAGGCCTTCTTCCATGCCCTGGTGCATGGTCTCCATGCTCTTCTGCATGTCCTGGTGGGCCGGGTGCTGGGTCTCGGCGGCCTGGGCGACGCCGCCGGCGAGCAGACTGAGGGCGAGCAGGGTGGAGGAGAGGACGATACGCATGGGGGAGGCTCCTGACTGGGCTGGTGACGCCGAGGCTAGAGCTTGCCCCTAGGGTAAGGTCAATCGTCCGGCGCGTTTCGCTCGGAGCTTCGTCCAGGCAAAAGGTTTCGCGATGTTTTGTCGCAGCGCCAGGCGATGGGTGCGCTGCTCCCGGGTAAAAAAGCGCGACCGATCAGGCGGTTGGCCGCTTCGGCCAGGCGATTGCCGCTGTCAGGCGCAACTGCGGGAGGTTGTGATGGTCCGAATCGACAGCGTAGAATTTTTACTACATTCAATTCCAATCCCTACCTACGGCAGACTTCTCGCTCGCGACCCGGCGTCGCAGGCGGGCCAGGCCTTTGCTCGTGGGTTTTTGTCGTCGGCTTTCTGACCGAGAGTCGCCATCCACCCTTTCGCTCTGGAGTAGAAGACCCCCCATGGATGCTACCGCCGAAGCCCGGAAGCCCAGCTGGTCCGGTGTCATCGCCCTGGCCCTGGCCGCCTTCATCTTCAACACCACGGAATTTGTTCCGGTGGCGCTGCTCAGCGACATCGGGCGCAGCTTCGACATGCGCCCCTCGCAGGTCGGCTTGATGCTGACCATCTATGCCTGGGTGGTGGCCCTGATGTCGCTGCCGATGATGCTCGCCACCCGCTCCATCGAGCGGCGCCGGCTGCTGGTGTTCGTCTTCATCGTGTTCATCGCCTGCCACGGCCTCTCCGGGGTGGCCTGGAGCTTCGAGGTGCTGGTGGCCAGCCGCATCGGCATCGCCTTCGCCCATGCGGTGTTCTGGTCGATCACCGCCTCGCTGGCGGTGCGTATCGCCCCGGCCGGCAAGCAGACCCAGGCCCTCGGCCTGCTGGCCACCGGCACCTGCCTGGCCATGGTGCTGGGCATCCCGCTGGGCCGGGTGCTGGGTGAATTGCTGGGCTGGCGCTACACCTTCGTCGCCATCGCGGCGCTGGCGGTGGGCACGGTGCTCTGGCTGGCGCGCAACCTGCCGCTGCTGCCCAGCGAGAACTCCGGTTCCCTGGCCAGCCTGCCGGTGCTGTTCAAGCGCCCGGCGCTGCTGTGCATCTACCTGCTCACCACCCTGGTGGTGACCGCCCACTTCACCGGCTACAGCTACATCGAGCCCTTTGCCGTGGAGGTGGCCGGCATGGGTGGCATGCAGATCACCGCCTTGCTGCTGCTGTTCGGCGGCTCCGGCGTCATCGGCTCGCTGCTGTTCAGCCGCTACAGCCTGAGATTCCCCAATGGCTTCCTGATCGCGGCCATCGCTGGCATCGCCCTGTCGCTGCTGTTGCTGCTGCCGTTCGCCTGGAAGAGCTTCATGCTGGAGGGCCTGAGCGTCATCTGGGGCATCGCCATCATGAGTTTCGGCCTGGCGCTGCAATCCAAGGTGCTGGCCCTGGCCAAGGACGCCACCGACGTCGCCATGGCGCTGTTCTCCGGGATCTACAACGTCGGCATCGGCGGCGGCGCCCTGCTCGGCAGCGTGGTGGGGACCCATGTCGGCATGCCCTACGTCGGCCTGGTGGGCGGCAGCCTGGCGGTGGCCGGTCTGCTGTTCGCGGTGTTCATGACCCGGCGCTACGCCGAGCAACTCAACGCCAATCCGCTATAAGGCCCGCGGGCGCCTCTTCGGCGAGGCGCCCCGGCCGCGCGACCCGGGGGTCGCGAACTGTCTACCGGGCCGCGTCCGCCAGCCATGGAGCGGCCCGGGGCGAAGCGCTAAGCTGCGGGCACCTGGCGCTCCGGCCAGGCTGCCGGATGCGCTCGCCATGAATCGACTGCTGTTCAATCTCTTCGTCTGGACCAAGGTGCCCATCGCCAAGATCGCCGGCCTGCGCCTGCGCCACCTGGACGATGCCGGCTGCCAGATGCAGGTCACCCATGGCTGGCTGAACCAGAATCCCTTCAAGAGCATATTCTGGGCGGTGGAGGGCATGGCGGCGGAATTTTCCACCGGCATCCTCGCCGACCGGCACATCCGCCGTTCCGGCAGCCGCTACGCCATGCTGGTCGTGGCCATGAGCGCAACCTTCAGCAAGAAGGCCGTGGGCACCATCGTCTTTCGCTGCGACCAGGGCGCGGCCATCGCCGCGGCGCTGGTGCGCGCCCGGGAGACCGGCGAGCCGCAGCAGGTCGAGCTGCGCAGCGTCGGCACCGACGAAAGCGGTGAGCAGGTGGCGGAATTCTTCTTCACCTGGAGCTTCAAGGCGCGGGCGCCGCTGGGGACGTCCCGGTAGGAGCGACTGTCTTTCTTTATCGCGGCCATGATCACGGCCATGGCGGTCCGCCGATGCAGCCGTTCTGGCTTGGACTATCGCGGCCATGGGCCGCTCCTACAGGAGCATGATTTCCCTGTAGGAGCGGCCCATGGCCGCGATCGGTAGCGTGACCGCTGGCGACTTTCCGCGCCGCCTAGCGCCCGAACCGTCCACCTCGGCGTTCGCCGCGACCCTGGCGGCGGCCGGCCTTGCCCTGGCCCTTTTCCTGGCCACGCGGCCGGCGTCGGCGGGACAACTCCCGGGTGATGGCGTCGTTGAGCAGGTCGCGATGATCCTGGCCGCGTTCCAGGGCCGGAAACAGCTCGGGCAGGCTGCGCGACAGGTGCAGATAGGTCTCCACCACGTGCAGGGCGCTTTCCAGTCCGGCGAGATCGGTGCCCATGGGAATGCGCGGCAGATCCACCGGCTCGCCGCGGGCGACGCTGCGCAGCCAGCGCTGGGCCTGGCTGCTGGCCGGGCCTTCCAGGCCGCCACGGATCGGCGTGCAGGCGAAGATCCAGCGCAGCTGGAAGTCGATGCCGGGCAGGTCGATCAGCTTGATCCACTCGGCCAGCTCGTCGGGCAGTACCGAGACGAAGGCGTCGCCATAGTTGATGTTGCGATTGAAGGTCAGCCAGGTGCGCAGCAGGCTGGGCTCCTCCATGAACTCGGACAGCGCGCGCAGGTGTTCCAGGCTCGGTCGCACCTGGAACTGGTGCAAATCCACCGGATCGTCCGGGCTGTGGAACAGCCGCTTGATGTTGCGCAGTACATGGGGCTCCAGCGCGGTGATTTCCCCTTCGGCATGATGACCGAAACGCCCGGCACGCCCACCGATCTGCTTGACCTCCTGCACCCGCAACGGCCGGTTCTCCACCCCGTCGAATTTCTCGTCGGTGTAGAAGCACAGGGTATGGGCCGGCAGGTTGAGGCCCATGCCCACGGCATCGGTGGCGACCATGATCTCGGTCTCGCCTTCGCGGAAGCGCCGCGCCTGTTCCCGCCGCACTTCCGGCGAGAGGGCGCCATAGACCACCGACACCCGGCGGCCGGCCATCTCCAGCAGGCCCTTGAGTTCCAGCACCACCCGACGGCTGAAGGCCACCAGCAGCGAACCCGGTTCCAGGCGCTCCAGGGTGGTGGCGTGGCGCGCCACCGTGACTGGCGACAGGCGCTTGGTAGGCTTGATCTCCAGGCGGTCCTCGCACAGCTCGCAGAGGGTGCGCAGCGAGGGTTCGATCAGCGCCGGGCCGGTCATCAGCAGGCGCTTGGTCTGGGCGCTGACCAGGGCATCGACCCAGGCCCAGCCGCGCTGCGGATCGGCCAGCATCTGCACCTCGTCGACCACCACCACCTCCCACTGCTGGCGGCGGAAGCGGGCGAATTCCTCCACGGTGCAGCAGAAATGCGTGGCACCCGGGCGGATGATCTCTTCCTCGCCGGTGACCAGCGAGCAGGGCACGCCGAGGGACTCCAGGCGCTCCTGGTTTTCCAGGGCCATCAACCGCAGCGGCGAGAGGTAGATGGCATGGGTCACCGCCGCCATGGCCTCGATGGACCTGTGGGTCTTGCCGCTGTTGGTGGGGCCGAGCAGGGCGGTCCAGGTGCGGGTCAGGCGGCGGGCCGGATAATTCTGGTGGTACTGGCCGAAGCGCGGATTGTTTTCCAGCAGCACGGCGAAGGCCATCTTCTCGCGCTGCTGGGTCACGGCGTGGCGCAGCGCGCGGCGCAGCTTGTCGGCTTCCAGGCGCATCAGCTCCTGCAGGCGCGGCGTGCCCAACTGGTGCAGATCGAAGTCCAGGGCATCGGCTTCGCCCACCAGCACGGCGAAACGCTCGCGCAGGTCCGCCTCGGCTTCGGCCCTAAGCGCGGCGACATCGGCGTCACTCAGCAGTCGGCCCTGGTTGGCCGCCAGCCGCCGGGGGATCTCCAGGCGAATGTCCTCGTGGGTCAGCACCACGTTGAATCTCAATTCGTGGCGCGTTTCGTTGAGCACCTCCACCGCCCGCGGCAAAAAGTCGTCCAGGCGGATCAACGCCTGGGGCACCCGCTCCAGCACCCGCTGGCGATCCTCGTCGGCCATCTCGGCGAAGGGCGCCGCCAGAATGCCGAGGCGCTCGCGCACCGCATCGCCCAGACGCTCGCTGACCGCGGCGGCAAAGGCCTCGGCCGAATCGCTGTCGGCCAGATTCAGCGTCCAGTGGGGTTCGAGCAATTCGCTCGCCGCGCCGCCGGTAAAGAGCTTTTCGCTGCCGAAGACATCCACCGAATAGCCAAAGGTCTTGCCGGCATTGAGCAGCGCCTGGCCCAGCAGGCTGTCGGGATCGGGCGCGCTGCCGGCGGCGACCGCAGCGCCTTCGTCCAGCCCCAGCCAGAAGGCCTTGGCGATGCGACCCAGGTGCGGCAGGGGATAGCCCGAGTAGGGTTTGAACCAGAGTTCCTGGTGTTGCTGCTTGGCGACGAAGTCGGAATGGGTGCGGCCGGCCCAGTCGAGGAAGCGCTGCAGGCGTTCGAGGCGGCGTTGCTTGCGGAGGCGGTGATCGCTCATGCGGGTAGGGGCTTTCCTTGGGGACTATAGGGCATGGGACCCCGGCCAGGGCCACGGGGTCACCCGGAGGCGCGCCATTCGGCAGATAGGGGGCACGCGGCTACGTCGGCGCAGTCTCCATCAGAAGGGTGACGTCTGCTACCCGCTCTTCCTTCTCTGTTCTGGATCACGCTACCCACATGACTTTTCTCGTCTGGGTCGGGGTATTGGGATCGCTGTTGATGATCCTCGCCCTGACCTCCGCCTATCTGCGCTGGCTACCGGTCACCACCTCGGTGGTCTGCCTGGCCTTCGGCATGCTCATCAGCCCCATCGGCCTGAGCCTGGCCGAGGTCGACTTCCAGCAATCGGCGACCTGGATCGGCCACCTCACCGAGGTGGCGGTGCTCTTTTCGCTGTTTGTCAGTGGCCTCAAGCTGCGCCTGTCCTTTCATCGCTCTTCCTGGCACGGCGCCTATCTGCTGGCCGGGCCGGTGATGATCCTCAGCATCGCCGGGGTCTGCCTGGTCGCCCACTACCTGCTCGGTCTGCCCTGGGGCGTGGCCCTGCTGATCGGCGCCATCCTCGCGCCCACCGACCCGGTGCTGGCCGGGCTGGTGCAGGTCAACCACGCTCAGGATTTCGACCGGGTGCGCTTCGGTCTCTCCGGCGAGGCGGGCCTCAACGACGGCACCGCCTTTCCCTTCGTGCTGCTCGGTCTGCTGCTCCTGCAGCATGGCGAACTCCAGTGGGGCTGGACCCTGGAGTGGTTTTTCAAGAATGTGGTCTGGGGCGTACCGGCGGGCCTGCTGCTGGGCTATGTCATGGGCAAGGGGGTCGGGCGGCTGATGATCTTCCTGCGCACGCGGCATGGCGACAGCACCATCTCGCCCAACGATTTCCTCGCCCTGGCGCTGATCGCTCTGTCCTATGTGCTGGCCGACGAGATCGGCGCCTTCGGCTTTCTCGCGGTGTTCGCCGCCGGCCTGGGCCTGCGCCAGGCCGAGGTACAGACCTCCGGTAATGCGGAAACGCCTTCCGAGCAACTGGCGCAACCGGTGATCGGGCATCTCACCGGAGCGCCGGAGCGTGCCACGGTGGCCAACGCCGAGGACATCGAGGAGCCGCGCATGGCCGCCGGGGTGATGATGGGCGACATGCTCGCCTTCGGCAGCCTGGTGGAGCGCTCCTTCGAGGTGCTGCTGGTGACCCTGCTCGGGGTGGTGCTGATCACCCACTGGGACAGCCGCGCGCTGCTGCTGGGCGCCTTGCTGTTCGTGGTGATCCGCCCGCTGGGCGTGGCCAGCATGCTGCCCTTCACCCGCATCGATCGCCACCAGGGTGCGCTGATCGGCTGGTTCGGCATCCGTGGCATCGGTAGCCTGTATTATCTGTGCTACGCGCTCACTCATCAGGTCACGGCCGACTGGGCCGGGACCATCGTCGACCTGACCCTGTCGGTGGTGGCCTTGAGCATCGCGGTCCACGGGATTTCCATCCAGCCGCTGCTCGACCGCTACGAGCGTCTCACTGCCCGTCGCGAGGGCTCAGCGAGACCCTGAGCCCGTTTGCGACCTACACCGGAGGACGCATGTACTACGGCGAACGTCTCAATGCCTGGACCCATCTGGTCGGTGCCCTGCTGGCCCTGGCCGGCGCCATTGCCCTGGTAGTACTGGCCAGCCTGCAGGGCGATCCCTGGCGCATCGTCAGCGTGGCCATCTATGGGGTCGCGCTGGTAATCCTCTACAGTGTCTCGACCCTCTACCACAGCGTGAAGGGGCGGGCGAAACGCCTGCTGCAAAAGCTCGATCACCTGTCGATCTATCTGCTCATCGCCGGCAGCTACACGCCGTTCTGCCTGGTGACCCTGCGCGGTCCCTGGGGCTGGACGCTGTTCGGCATCGTCTGGGGCCTGGCGCTGATCGGCATGGCGCAGGAGCTCAAGCCGCGTTCGGAGGCGCGCATCCTGTCGCTGGTGATCTACGCCACCATGGGCTGGATCGTGCTGGTGGCGGTGGGACCACTGCTGGATCGCCTGGGCGGCGAGGGCTTCGCCTGGCTGGCGGCCGGCGGGGTGCTCTATACCGTCGGCATCCTCTTCTTCGTCTTCGACGATCGCTTTCGCCACTGGCATGGCATCTGGCACGGCTTCGTCATGGCCGGCAGCGCCCTGCATTTCGTGGCCATCCTCAGGTACGTGCTGCCGGCGCCCTAGGGCGGTCTTGAGGGGCTCGTCACAGATGGGATGGCCGCTGGCCATCCCTGGCGAACCTCCCGGGGGCGCCCGGGTTCAGAGCTAGCTGAATCCACTCCCCGAGCGTTGCTTTCCCGAAAACCAAGAAAAAGAGGAAGGTGAAACGTGTTCATCCGTCCCAGATCCCTCTTGTTGCTTCTGATACTTGCCTGCACCGCCTGCCAGGAAAAGGACGCCAAGACCGTCGCGGCACCGGTCAAGAAGGAAGCCGGCTTCGAACAGCGCGGCAAGGCCTCCTTCTACTCGCGCAAGTTCCACGGCAAGGAAACCGCCAGTGGCGAGACCTTCAACAACAACGAACTGGTCGCCGCCCACAAGACCCTGCCGCTCGGCACCCGGGTCAAGGTGACCAACCTGGAAAACGATCGCGCCGTGGTGGTGCGGATCAACGACCGCGGGCCCTATATCCGCGGCCGCATCATCGATCTTTCCCGCGCCGCTGCCCGGCGGGTGGACATGGTCGACGAAGGCACCACCGCGGTAAAGGTGGAAAAGCTGGAGTAGCGGTCCTCAGCGGATCCAGACCACCTGGTCCTTGCCCTGGCGCTTGGCCTGGTAGAGACCTTCGTCCGCCTGGCGCAGCAGCTCGTTGAGCGACAGCTCCGGCGCGAGGCGCAGCGCTCCGGCGCTGAAGCGGATGCCCAGGGGGGCGGCCTCGGCCAGGCGCTCGCGCAGGGTTTCCAGCAGGTGGCTGATCCTTGCCTCATCGAGGCCGCGGATCAGCAGGCCGAATTCCTCGCCGCCCAGGCGGCCGCCCTCCAGTCGCGGATCTAGTCGATCGAGTTCCCGCGCCGTGGCGACCAGCACCTCATCGCCCACCTGATGGCCGTGCCGGTCGTTGATCTCCTTGAAGTTGTCGATGTCGAGCATGACGAAATGCCTGGCTTCCCGTCCGCTCTCGCCCCGCGCCGCGTCCAGCTGTTGCAGGAGCTTGCGGCGGTTGGCGATCCGGGTGAGTTCATCGGTTTCCGCGAGAATCCGATAGCGCTCCTTGAGCCTGAAGGTCCGTCGCATCCACTGGCTGTTGGCGTGGTTGTAGGCGATGCCGATGGCCAGGGCGACACTGACCAGCAGCCCGACCAACTGCTCCGGCATCGCGCTGGGTATCAACCGGTCCTGACCGATGAAGAGGATGAAGCCGGCGCCGGCCAGGGTGATGAGGTAGTGGGAGAGGCGGTAGGTCAGGCCGCAGGTGCCCAGGATGATGATGAGGGCGACGGGCAGGTTCCAGTAGTGACCCACGGCGCCGCCATCCTGGATCTGGATGCGGAAGGCGAGGGCGAATGCCCAGATGTTGCCGGTAAAGGTCAGACTCATCATGCGTGCGCTGCGCGCCACGCTGAGCAGGGCGCTGATCGCCAGCAACAGCAGCATCAGCGCGAAATAGCGTCCCTTATAAGGACTGCCGATCAGCGGATTGCACCACAGGGTCAGCGGCCACATCGCCAGCATCAGCGGCTGCAGCACCAGCAGGGGCGTGCGCAGCACCCGCCGGACGTGCTGTTCATAACGAATCTCGTTGTCCATCGACATCTCGAAAGGGGGTAAGGCCGATGGGCGATGACAAATCGGCCGGTGGCTCGGCCAGGGTGTGTCACTGTAATGGCTAAGTGCCATGTCTTCCAGTGCTCCAGCGTCGTCGTTGCCCGGCTTAGAGCGGTTTGCCGATGATTGGCATGACTGTATGGCCAGCCCGGTGCGGCACTGTATCTGGTCGAACGGCAGGGTCGCGGCCAAGAATCCTTGGATCGACAGCAAGCCCTTGGTAGCTCCCATGCACCTCGCCATCCTCACCTTCGAAGGCTTCAACGAACTGGACTCCCTCATCGCCCTGGGCCTGCTCAATCGCATCAAGCGACCGGACTGGCGGGTCTCGCTGATGGCGCCCACGCCTTTCGTGACCTCCATGAACGGTGTTCGCCTGGAACGTCAGGCCGGCTTCGACGAACTGACGGACTGCACCGCCGTGCTGGTGGGCAGTGGCAGCCGTACCCGGGAACTGGCGCGAGACGCCGCGCTGCTGGAACAGCTGGCGGTGCTCGATCCCGGGCGCCAGCTGATCGGTGCCCAGTGCTCCGGGACGCTGCTGCTGGCGCGCCTCGGCCTGCTCGACGGCGTACCCGGCTGCACCGATCTCACCACCAAGCCCTGGGTGCAGGAAGCCGGCATCGAGGTGCTGAATCAGCCCTTCTTCGCCCGCGGCAACCTGGCCACCGCTGGCGGCTGCCTGGCTTCCAGCTACCTGGCGGCCTGGGCCATCGCGAGGCTGCTGGGCCGCGACGCGGCGGCCGAGGTGCTGCATTACGTGGCACCGGTGGGCGAGAAGGAGGACTATGTGCAGCGCGCGCTCGGCAATATCGAGCCCTATCTCAGCCATCCATCCCGGGAGATCGCCTCGGCATGCTGAAGATTCTTGGTCGCGTCTCTTCGATCAACGTACGCAAGGCGCTCTGGTGCCTCGATGAACTGGGCCTGGGCTATGAGCGCGAGGACTGGGGCGCCGGCTTTCGCTCGGCGCAATCCGCCGAGTATTTGCAGTGGAATCCCAATGGCCAGATCCCGGTCCTGCTGGACGGCGACTTCGTGCTCTGGGAGTCCAACAGCATCCTGCGCTACCTGGCCAACGCCCATGGCGGCGAGGCGCTGTATCCCACCACACCGCGCGCCCGGGCGCGGGTCGATCAGTGGCTCGACTGGCAGGCCTGCGAACTCAATCCGGCCTGGAGCTATGCCTATCTGGCGCTGGTGAAGCAGCAGCCACCTGCGCCCGATCCACAGCGTCTGGCGCAAGGCATCGCCGCCTGGAACGAGCGCATCGCCATTCTGGAGGCGCACCTGGCGCAGCACGGTCCCTATGTGGCCGGCGAGTCCTTCAGCCTGGCCGACATCGCCCTGGGCCTGTCGCTGCACCGCTGGCGCAGCACCCCGATGGAGCGCATCGCCGCGCCGGCCATCGAAGCCTATCTCGAACGCCTGGCCACCCGCCCGGCCTGGGCCTGCTATGCGAGCGATGCCACGCCCTGAGGCCTAGAGCCGCGCGGCGACCTCGGTGGTCGCCAGCAGATGCTGGAAGCCTTCCAGCAGTGCGGTTTCCGCCTGGGTCATGCGCTGTTCGCGGTGCCAGAGCAGGTGCACGTCGACATCGGCCACGCCCTCGCTGGGCGGCAGGCGCCAGAGTTCGCCGGCGGCCACCTCGTCGGCCACCACATGCTGGGGCAGACAGCCGATGCCGTAACCGGCGCCGACCAGGCGGCGGATTTCTTCGAGGCTGGGCGAGGAGGCCACGATACGTCCGGTGAAGCCCTGCTGATCGCGAAAGATGGTGAGCGGCGAGAGGCTGCCGCCAATCTGGTCGCTGGTGAAGCTGACGAAGTTTTCGCCCTGCAGATCGGCCAGCGACAGGCCACTGCGCCCGAACAAGGGGTGGCGGCGTCCGCAGAAGAAGGCGTAGCGCTGCTGCAACAGCACGCGCTGCTCCAGCTTGGGCTGAGGAATACGGCAGAGGGCGAGGCCCAGGGTCGCGGTCTTCTGCAGCAGGGAGCTGATGATGTCCGAGCTGCGCATCACGTCGATCTCCAGTTCCACCCGTGGAAAGCGACGGTGGAAGTCGGCGAGGAAGTCGTCGTAGCAGCGCGACTGGATGCGGCTGATGGTGAGCATCCGCACCTTGCCCACCACGGTTTCCGTCGAGCGCTCCAAGGCAGCGCCAAGGCGGGAGACGTTGCCATAGAGGTCGCTGGCGATCCGGGCTACCTCTTCGCCGGCCTCGGTGAGGGCGAAGCGCGGCCCACGGCGAATGATCAGCGCGCGATCGAGTTGTTCCTCCAGCCGCTTGAGGGCCTGGCTCACGGCTGGCTGAGTCAGGTGCAGCCGTGCGGCCGCACGGCTCACGCTGCCTTCCTGGACAATCACCAGATAGGTACGCAGGAGATTCCAGTCCAGCCGATCGTTGAGAAAACGCCGGCCCTCGGGCAAGGGCACGGGGGAGAGCGGTTCATCCTGATTATTAGCCATGTTTATAGATAAGTATAAGAATTAGAAAATTGACTAATCTTAGTCCGCCAAGGGATAACGACGTCAAGGCGCCCTAGAGCGTCCTCGATCCTTCTTCCTCTCCTGCCCAACAAGAACGATACCCCCAGGAGTGCTGCGTCCATGTCGCCCTGATCTCCCCTGCCCATCGCTCTCCGTGCGTCCGGCCTTCCAATCCGCCGCGCCGCCTCTCTTTCCGGCAGTCGATAGGAGCACCCTGCATGCCGTCCACCTCTCCTCGTCGCCAACCCAGACGCGCCGCCGCCGCTGCCTTCGTGGGCACCACCATCGAGTGGTACGACTACTACATCTTCGCCACGGCCGCCGCGCTGGTCTTCGGCCAGTTGTTCTTTCCTTCCGAAGACCGCTTGCTGAGCACCCTGGCTGCCTTCGGGACCTTCGCCGTAGGCTTCTTCGCCCGACCTCTGGGTGGCCTGGTCTTCGGCCATATCGGCGACCGCATCGGCCGCAAGAAATCTCTGATCGTCACCTTGCTGATGATGGGCGTGGTCACCGTGCTCATCGGCATTCTGCCCACCTATAGCCAGGCTGGCGTCTGGGCGCCGATCCTGCTGATCCTGTTGCGGGTGGTGCAGGGCATTGCCGTGGGGGGTGAATGGGGCGGCGCCGTGCTGATGGCCGGCGAGCATGCACCTGCGGGCCGTCGTACCTTTTTCGCTTCCTTCGCCCAGTGGGGGAGCCCGGCCGGCCTGATCCTGTCGATCATTGCCTTTCGTAGCGTCACCAGCCTGCCGGAAGAGGACCTGCTCAGCTGGGGCTGGCGCCTGCCGTTTCTGGCCAGCGCGCTGCTGCTGGTGGTCGGGCTGGCCATCCGCCTGGGCGTGGATGAATCCCCCGAATTCGCCGAGATGAAGGAGCGCCAGGAAACGGTCAAGGCGCCGGCGGCCGAGGTGCTGCGCAGCGCCTGGCGTCCGTTGCTGCTGTGCATCGGTGCCAATACCCTGGGCATCGCCGGCGTCTATTTCACCAACACCTTCATGCTCAGCTACACCACCCAGGTGCTGGAGTTGTCGCGCTCGCTGATCCTCGATTGCCTGCTGTTCGTCGCCCTCATCCAGTTTCTGGTCCAGCCGCTGGCCGCACTGTTCGCCGAGCGCCTGGGCAGCGCCCGTTTCCTGCTGTTGATCGCGGCCCTTGCCATGGCCTCGCCCTATCCAATGTTCGTGCTGGTCAAGACCGGCTCGGCGCCGCTGGTCGTGCTGGGAATCGCCCTGGCGGCGGCCTGCATGGCGTCCTTCTATGCGGTGATCGCCGGCTTCGTCAGTGGCGTCTTCGCTACCCGGGTGCGCTACACCGCCATTTCCATGGCCTACCAGATCTGTGGCGCCATCGCCGGTGGCCTCACACCCATGATCGGCACCTTGCTGGCTCACCGCTTCACCGGCGAGTGGTGGCCACTGGCGGTCTTCTACTCCCTGCTGGCCGGTCTGTCGCTGCTGTGCGTGGCCGCTCTGGCGCGCCGTCGGGAAGCGACCGCCCATGTCTCTCCCGCCTGAACACAAGGAATCCACCATGTATCGAATCGATGGCGAGCGTCTCTGGCAGAGCCTGGCCGCCATGGCCGAGATTGGCCCTGGCGAAGCCGGCGGCAGCAGCCGGCTGGCCCTGAGCGAAGAGGATCGCCAGGGACGGGCACTGTTCAGCCAGTGGTGCGCGGCCGCCGGTCTCAGTCTGACGGTGGACCGCATCGGTAACCTGTTCGCCCGTCGTCCGGGCCGTGATGACCAGGCCGCGCCGGTGGTCATGGGCAGTCATCTGGACACCCAACCCAAGGGTGGGCGCTTCGACGGCGTCTATGGCGTGCTGGCCGGTCTCGAAGTGATGCGCAGTCTGAACAATGCGGACATCCAGACCGACCGCCCCGTGGAAGTCGCCGTCTGGACCAACGAGGAGGGCGCCCGCTTCACCCCGGCCATGCTGGGCTCCGCGGTTTTCACCGGGCAACTGCCGCTGGCCGAGGCCCTGGCGACCTGCGACCGGGATGGCATCTCCGTGGCCACTAGCCTGGAGCGCACCGGCTATGCCGGCGACCAGCCGCTGGGGCGGACCTTCGATGCCTATTTCGAGGCTCATATCGAACAGGGTCCGGTCCTCGAAGACGAGGGCCTGGCCGTGGGCGTGGTGACCGGGGGCCAGGCGATCTGCTGGCTCGACGTGTGCGTCCGGGGCACCGCGGCCCACGCCGGGACCACCCCCATGGCCCGGCGCCGGGATGCCCTGTTCGGCGTCGGCCGGATGCTGGCCGCGCTGGAGGATCTCGCAACTCGCTTCGGCGATGGACTGGTCACCGTGGGTCAACTGGACGTGGCGCGCTCCTCGCGCAACACCATCGCCGGCGAGGTGCACTTCACCCTAGACCTCCGTCATCCCCAGGACCAGACCCTGGCGGCGCTGGAAGCCGCCGCGCGGGAATGCCTGGCCGCCGTGGCCGCCAAGCGCGGCTTGTCGCTGGACGTCCGGCGGCACTGGCTGAGTCCTGCTACCCCCTTCGCCGCCGACTGCGTCGCCGCCGTGCGCGATGCGGTCCAGGCGCTGGGCTATCCCCACCGCGACATCATCAGCGGCGCCGGTCACGACGCCATCCACCTGGCCAAGCACTGCCCCACGGCGATGATCTTCATCCCCTGTGCCGGCGGCCTGAGCCACAACGAGGCCGAGTCGGCCAGCTTCGATGACGTCCGTCGCGGCGCCGACGTCCTGTTCAATGCCGTGCTGGCCCGCGCGGGCCATCAGGAGAGATGACATGAAGACCTTTTTCCATCCCGATCAGCGCCTGCACCATCCGCGCAGCTACCTGTCCCGTGGCCAGATGCGCACCCCCCAGGAGGTGCCGGCCCGCCTCGACGCCTTGCTGGCCGCGGTGGAGCGGTTGGGCTATCCCCTCGAACAGCCGGCGGATCACGGTCGCGCGCCGCTGCATGCCGTGCACGGCGAGGCCTATGTGACCTATCTGGAGAATGCCTATCGCGACTGGCACCTGGTACCCGAGGACTGGGGTGACGAGGTGATGTCGAACATCTATATCCGCGAGAACAACCCGCTGCGTGGCATCCTCGGCCAGACCGCCCGCTACCTGGCAGACGGCAGTTGTCCGATCGGCGCCCAGACCTGGGCCGCCGTCTATGGCTCCGCCCAGAGCGCGGTCGCCGCGGCGCGCTGCGTACGAGATGGCGCGCCAGCCGCCTATGCCCTCTGTCGTCCACCGGGGCACCATGCCCGTGCCGAGGCGGCCGGTGGCTTCTGCTACCTGAATGGCGCCGCCATCGCGGCCCAGGAGTTGCGCGCGCGCTTCGCCCGGGTCGCCATCCTCGATACCGACATGCACCACGGCCAGGGCATCCAGGAAATCTTCTACGACCGGGATGACGTCTGCTACCTGTCGATCCATGGCGATCCGACCAACTTCTATCCGGTGGTGGCCGGTTTCGCCGATGAACGCGGCAGCGGGCGGGGCGAGGGCTGCAACCTCAATCTGCCAATGCCCCACGGCGCCTCCGAGGCGGACTTCTTCGCCCGGCTGGATGAGGCCGAGACGGCACTGCGTGAATGGGCGCCGGACGTGCTGGTGCTGTCCCTCGGCTTCGACATCTACGAAAACGATCCGCAGTCCAAGGTGGCGGTGAGTCAGGCGGGGTTCGGTCTGCTGGGCGAAAGGATCAAGGCTCTGGGGCTGCCCACGGTGATCGTGCAGGAAGGGGGATACGACCTGGAAACCCTGAGCGACAACGCCGAGCGCTTCTTCCGCGGTTTCGACGGTCGATGACAGCCGGCCCCCGACGCCAGTGCCGGGGGCTCACCTGATCAGGCAAACACGAAATACTTGCGCACCGTCTCGACCACTTCCCAGGTGCCCTTCATGCCGGGTTCGACGACGAAGATGTCGCCGGCTTTCAGGTGGATGGGCTCCTGGCCATCGGGGGTGATGATGCAGTAGCCCTCCTGGAAGTGGCAGTACTCCCACTTCACGTAGTCGACGCGCCACTTGCCGGGGGTGCAGATCCAAGTGCCCATGATCTTGCTGCCGTCATCGGAGGTGTAGGCATTGAGGTTGACGGTATGGGGCTCGCCCTCGATGCGCTCCCATTTGCAGGCATCGACCACGGGCAGGGGTTGGGTGTCGCGCAGAACGGTGATGGGCGGGTTGGCCATGGCGGCTCTCCTAATGATGGAAGCCGCCAAGGGTGAAGGGTCGCCCCGAAGCTGGGTTGTCCAGGGTCGACACCCACCGGTGCGTTTGCGCTGTCCGAGCGGCTAGCGCTCCACCTGCCGATTCCAGCGGGCGTTCCACTGCGGCCGCACCTTGTTCACTTCGTCCCAGTCGATGGTCACGGCGGTCTTCAGGTAGTTCTGCATGGCTTCCACCTGGCCGCGGGTCTTGTCGGTGGTGGGGGTGTTGGGGTTGGACGGGATCTGGTCGCCCAGTTCCAGCGCCGGGGCCTGGGCTTCTGGGGTCAGCAGGTATTCCGCCAGTTGCTGGGCCAGCTCGGGCTGGTCGTTGTTGGCGGTCACGCACTCGGCGACGTTGAGCACCACGGCGCCTTCCTTGGGCGGGGCGTATTCCACCGGGATGCCCTTGAGCTTGAGCGCGGTGACCTGGGTGGGCGTGAGCGGGAACAGCGCCGCCTCGTCGGTCTGCACCATTTCCGAGAGCTTGGCCGAGCTGGGGATGTACTCCAGCACATTGGGGCCGACGGTGGTGGACCAGGCCTTGAAGCCCGGATCGACGTCCTGCTCGGTGCCGCCCTTGAGCCGGTTGAACATCAGGAAACCATGCAGCCCGAAGGTGGACGAGGACAGCGACTGGAACACCACCTTGCCCTTGTACTTGGGATCGGCGAGGTCCGCCCAGGAAGTCGGCGCCGCCCAGCCCTTGTCCTTGAACAGCCGGCTGTTGTAGGCGAGACCGGTCACGCCCAGGCTGACGGCGGCTGCCTGATCCTTGATCTTGGCCTTGTCGGGGATCTGCGCCAGGGCCGCGCTGGGCTTGAGCGGGCTGCACAGATTCATGCCGATGGCGCGGTACATGATGCCGTCGTCGAGAAACATCACGTGGATCGGCGGCTTCTGCGGACTGGCCTGGACCTTGGCGAGGATGTCCGCCGAGGTGCCGGGCACGATCACCACCTTGACGTTGTGCGCCTTCTCGAAGGCGGGCAGCACGCTGTCTGCATAGAGGCGCTCCATGGTGCCGCCATTCATGCCGAGGTAGAGCGTCGGTTCGGCCACGGCGGCCAGGGGCAGGCCGGCGAGGGCCACGAGCAGGGCAGGGGTCAGGCGCATGTTTGGGAACTCCTGGGCTGGGATGGGAAACGGACGATGGAAAAGGCCTGCAGGCTGTGCCGGGGGGCGCCCTGCAGGATGCACTCGGCCAGGGCTTCGCCAGCCGCCGGCCCGATCTGGAAGCCCGCGCCGGCAAAGCCGAAGCCGTGCAGCAGGCCGGGGGTGGTGAGACTGGGGCCGAGCACCGGCTGGTGATCCGGCAGATAGCCCTCGACGCCGCTCCAGGTGCGGATGGCCTGGGCACCGCCGAGGGCCGGATAGAGTTCGGCGGCGTTTCTGAGGATGTCGAGGATGGCCAGCTGGCCGGGGCGGGCGCGATCGGCGTCGAGGGCGAAACCGCGCCCGCCGCCCAGCACGCAATTGCCCCGCGCCACCTGGCGGGCATAGATGCCGCCGCCTTCCACGCCGGTGCTGGCGGTCATGAAGAGAGGCAGCGGTTCGGTCACCAGCATGGCCGGATGGGCCGCGGTGAGGGGCACCGGCTCGCCGAAGCGGGCGGCCAGCTCCGCCGCCCAGGCACCCGCGCAATTGAGCAGCCAGGGCGCGCTCAGGGTCAGGCCGCTGTCGGTGCGGAGCTGGAAGCGCTGGCCGTCGTGCTCGACCGCCGTCACGGCGGTCAGTTCGAGGATTCGGGCGCCGGCGCGGGCAGCCGCCTGGGCGAAGGCCGGGGAGACCAGACGCGGATTGGCGTGGCCGTCTTCCGGGCAGAAGGAGGCGCCCACGGCGATGTCGCCGACCCAGGGAAAGCGCCGGCGCAGCTCGCCCCGGTCGAGCAGTTGCAGATCGAGGTCGAAGCCCTGGCTGGCCTGGGCATAGGTCTGCAGGGAGGCGAAGTCGGTGTCGCTACGGGCCAGCTTGAGGTGACCGGATCTGAGGTATTCGCCATCGGTACCCAGCAGGTCCTGCAGACCGCCCCAAATCTGATGGGCACGGCTGGACAGCGGCAATTGCACCAGCGGGCGGCCCTGGCGGCGTACCCCGCCGTAGTTGACGCCACTGGCCTGGGCGCCGCAGAAGTTGCGTTCCAGCAGGGCGACGCGCTGGCCGCCCTGGGCCAAAAACAGCGCCGCGCTGCTGCCGACGATGCCACCGCCGATGATCAGGACATCCACGTCCAGCCGGTTCATGGCGCCAGCTCCACGCCAAAGGGCAGCGGCTTGATCGGCGCCTGGGCGCGCAACCGGCCGATCTGATCCAGCGGGCGACCACTGGCGCAGGCGATCAATTCGGCCGCCGCCGCGCCGCAGATGCGTCCCTGGCAGCGGCCCATGCCGACCCGGCAGGTGGCCTTGACTCTGTTGATCTCCCAATGGCCCTGGGCCACGGCGGCGCGGATCTCGCCGGCGCTGACCTGTTCGCAGCGACAGACCATGAGTGCGTCCGGCGCCTTGGCCGCCCAGTCCGCGGGGAAGGGAAAGGCCCGCTCCAGGCCCTGACGAAAGACCTCGAAGCGCGCCAGGCGTGCCTGCAGGACCTGGATGCGCGTCCTGTCCACCGCTACGCCGCGATCGTCCAGCAGACTCAGGGCCGCCAATTCGCCCGCCAGTTCGGCGGCATCGGCGCCCTGGATACCAGCGCCGTCACCGGCCAGATAGACCCCGGTCTGACTACTGCGCCCGCCCGGATCCCGTACCGGCAACCAGGCGCGATTGAGGGCGTTCCAGGCGAAGTCGCAGCCCAGCAGGTCGGCCAGCTGAGTCTCGCTGCGCAGCGTCTGGCCAAAGCCCAGGGCGTCGCACTCCAGTCGGTGCGCTTCGCCATCGGCGGCGCGCCAGCGCACGGCAGCCACCCGGCGTTCGCCTTCGACCGCCAGGAGCTCGGCGCCCTGGTGCACGGGTACGCCGTGCAGCGCCAGCCAGCTGCGGTAGTAGAGGCCCTTGGCGAAGGTGGCCGGTTGGCCGAGCAGGGCGGGGGTAGCGGCGGCCTGGTCACGGAAGGGCGCGCTGTCCAGCACCGCCAGCGGCGTGGCTCCAGCCTTGGCGTATTGATAGGCGACCAGATAGAGCAGCGGGCCGGTACCAGCCAGCACCGGGCGGCTGCCGATGGCGCAACCCTGGAACTTGAGCGCCACCTGGGCCGCGCCCAGGCTGTAGACCCCGGGCAGCGTCCAGCCCGGCACCGGCAGGATGCGGTCGGTGGCGCCGGTGGCGACGATCACCTGGTCGAAGGCCAGGCGATCGACATAGCGGCCCTGGCTCAGGGTATCCAGGGCGCGCGCCTCGGCATTCCACACCAGGGTGTCGGGTCGATAGTCCAGCCTTGCCTGCACGGCTTCCAGCGCGCCGTGCAGCGCTTGGGCCTTGCCGGCTTCGAAGCCGTACAGCGCCTTGCTCGGCCGCCGGAAATTGCCCGGTTGCTGGCGATAGATCTGGCCGCCGCCGCGGGCGCTTTCGTCGAGCAGCACCGGCTCGAGGCCATGGGCGACCAGGGTCTGGGCCGCGCGAATGCCCGCCGGTCCGGCGCCCACTACCACCACGGCGCTCACAGCGGCCGCCCCGGATCGCGGCTGACCTGCTGGCCCGCTTCGAGAAAGGTGGCGCAGGCGCGCACCCGACGGCCGTCGGCCAGGCGTACCCAGCAGTCCTGGCAGGCACCCATCAGGCAGAAACCGGCGCGGGGTTCGCCGCCGAAGTCGCTGCCGCGCAGGTGATCGCTCTGGGTCAGGATGGCGGTGAGCAGGGTATCGCCCTGCAGGCCCTCGGCCGGCTGGCCGTCGAGGGTGAAGGCCAGGGTCGGGCGGTCGCGTTCGGCCACCCGTTTGAGCAGTGCCATGGAGGGGTCTCGGCTGTTCATTGTTTGCCCACCAGCACGCGATCCAGGCCATAGATGCGGTCGAGCAGGATCATGGTGGCCGCGGTGAGGGCGATCACCAGGGCCGACACCGCCGCCATCATCGGGTCGATGGATTCGGTGGCGTAGACGTACATCCGCACCGGCAGGGTCTGGGTCGCCGGGGAGGTGACGAAGATCGACAGGGTCACCTCGTCGAAACTGTTGATGAAGGCCAGCAGCCAGCCGCCGGCCACCCCGGGCAGGATCATCGGCAGGGTGATGCGGCAGAACAGCGTGGTGCGACTGGCGCCCAGGCTCTCGGCGGCCTGCTCGGCGCTGCGGTCGATGCCGATGGCGGCGGCGATCACCAGGCGCAGCACATAGGGGGTGATCACCACCACGTGGGCCAGTACCAGCCAGCTGAAGCTGCCGTTCACCCCCAGCAGGGCGAACAGCCGCAGCATGGCCACGCCCAGCACCAGGTGCGGGATGATGATCGGCGAGAGGAACAGACCGTTGAGAAAGCCCTGGCCGGGAAAGCGGTAGCGGGTGATGGCCAGCCCCGCCGGCACCGCGATCAGCGTCGCTAGGGTGGCCGACAGCGCCGCCAGCTGCAGGCTGTTGTAGAAGGCGGTGAGGAAGTCCGCCCGCTCGAACACGGCGGCGAACCAGCGCAGCGAGAAGCCGGCGGTGGGCAGGCTGAGGGTGTTCTCCGGGGTGAAGGCCACCAGGCAGACCACCACCAGCGGCGCCAGCATGAAGACCATCACCAGGGTATGGAAGGCGAGCCCGAGCGGGCCGTTGCGGGTCATGGGTCAGACTCCCAGGGCACGTTTATAGCGGCGTTCCACCAGGCGATTCCAGCCCAGCATCACCAGCAGATTGAGCAGCAGCAGGGCCACCGCCAGGGTGGCGCCCATCGGCCAGTTGAGTTCGGCCAGGTACTGGTCGTAGATCAGGGTGGCGACCATCTTCAGCCGGCGTCCGCCGAGCAGGCCGGGGATGGCGAAGGAGCTGGCGGCCAGGCCGAAGACGATCAGGGTTCCGGAGAGCACCCCGGGCATCACCTGGGGCAGCACGATGCGGCGCAGCACCGTCAGGTGACTGGCGCCCAGGGACAGCGCGGCCTGTTCGGCGGCAGGATCGAGTTTCTGCAGCGAGGTCCACACCGGGATGATCATGAAGGGCAGCATCACATGGACCAGGCCGACGACTACCGCGAATGGCGTGTAGAGCAGCTTCAGCGGGCGCCCGCCCAGGGCCACGATGGCCTGGTTGACCAGGCCGTCGGCGCCCAGCAGCAGACTCCAGCCAAAGGCGCGCACCACCACCGAGATCAGCAGCGGCGTCAGCACCAGGATCAGGAAGATCGAGCGCCAGGGCGCGCCCATGCGACTGAGGACGATGGCCTCCGGCACTCCGATCAGCACGCAGAGCAGGGTGACCAGGGCGCTGATCCAGAAGGTGCGCAGGAAGATCTCGTAGAAATAGGGATCACCCAGCAGGCTCAGGTAGTGGGCCAGGGTGTAGCTGCCTTCTTTGATTCCGGTTTCGTAGTCGAAGACGTTGAAGGACAGCGCCAGGGTTAGCGCCAGGGGCGCCAGCAGCAGTCCGGCAAACAGCACCAGGGCCGGGGCGCTGAGCAGATAGGCGCGACCGGTGCCGCGCAACAGGGTGCTCATGCCGCGGCCTCCGCGGCTTCCAGGCGGCGCAGCAGACCGTCGTCCCAGTGCAGGCCGACGCGCTGGCCCTCGTCCAGTGGCGGCAGCCCGTCGTTGCTGCGCAGCACCGACACCTCGCCCAGCGCCGTCTCCAGTCGGTACAGCCACTGGCTGCCAAGGAAGAAGCGGGTCAGCACCCGTCCTTGCAGGCGACCCTCGCCGGCGGGGCGCAGCTCGATCTTTTCCGGCCGCAGCGAGATCGCCAGGGCGCCACCGGCGGCGATCTGCGGCCGGCCCTGGGCATCCAGGCTGCCCGGCAGCAGGTTGGCCTTGCCGACGAAGTCGGAGATGAACCTGTTGCGCGGATGCTCGTAGAGCCGATAGGGCGCGTCCACCTGGGTGATGCGCCCGGCCTCCATCACCACCACCCGGTCGCTGATCGACAGCGCCTCGGACTGGTCGTGGGTCACCATCAGGGTGGTGATGCCGACCTCGCGCTGGATGCGGCGGATCTCGAACTGCATCTCTTCACGCAGATGGGCGTCCAGGTTGGACAGCGGCTCGTCCAGCAGCAGCACCGGCGGGGCTATCACCAGTGCCCTGGCCAGGGCCACCCGCTGGCGCTGGCCACCGGAGAGTTCGCGCGGATAGCGCTCGGCGTGCTGGCCCAGGTGCACCAGGCCCAGGGCTTCCTCGACGCGGCGGGCGAGTTCGGCGCCCGCCACCTTGCGCATGCGCAGGCCGAAGGCGACGTTGTCGCGCACCGTCATGTGCGGAAACAGCGCATAGCTCTGGAAGACCACCCCGAGGCCGCGACTGGCCGGCTTGGCGTGGGTGATGTCCTGGCCGTCGAGCAGGATGCGCCCGCTGCTGACCTCGACGAAGCCGGCGATCATCTGCAGGGTGGTGGTCTTGCCGCAGCCGGAGGGGCCGAGCAGGGAGACGAATTCGCCGCGCTCGATGGCCAGGGTCGAACCGGCCACCGCGTAGCTGTCGCCGTAGCGCTTGCTGAGATTGTCGAGAGTCAGGAAAGCCATGGCCGCAATGCTCCTCCGGTCGCGCCCACGGGGACGGTGGGCAAGGTTTTGGCAGGGCGAAAGACAGCCTGGATCTGGACGTTGGCGCTCGCTCGAATGGCGGCGTCCGGTGATTGTGAGTATCGCCCTATGGACCTGAAGGTAAGGGCGACCTAGGATGCAGGACAAGCAGGTTTTTCACTGAATGAACTCTTTTTTCGGATTTATTCATTCAGTGAAATATTTCGGAGTAGTGCCGATGGAAGATTCCATTGAAAGAAAGGCAGCGGCAGTTGAGCCAGGCGTCGGCGCCATCAGCCGGGTGTTCGCCGTGGTGCGCGCCCTGGGCGAGGGGGATCCCGAAGGGGAAAAGGTCACCCGCCTGGCCGAGCGCGTGGGCCTGTCGCAACCCACCACCCACCGGCTGCTGCGCGGCCTGGTGGAAGAGGGCATGGTCGAGCAGTGCGCCCGCAGCAAGAGATACCGCCTGAGCCTGGACTTCTTTGCCCTGGCGGCCCGGGCCGGCCAGGTCGGCAACCTGCGCGACCTGGCGCGGCCGAGTCTGCTGCGGCTGTCGGCGTCCCTCGGCGATTCGCTGTTCCTGCTGGCGCGCAGCGGCTTCGACGCCATGTGCCTGGATCGTAGCGAAGGGCCCTATCCGATCCGCACCTTCACCGGCGACATCGGCGGTCGCGTGCCCCTGGGCGGTGGCCAGGGCGCCTTGGCGATCCTGGCCTTCCTGCCCGAGGAAGAGCGCGAAGAGGTGATCCGCTACAACCTGCCGCGGCTGCGCGACGCCCATCATTACGACGAGGTGCTGCTGCGCGCCGAGATCGACAACGTCCGCCAGCAGGGCTACGCCGCGCGCAACACCGGGGTGCTGGCCGGCATGGCGGGCCTCGCCGTGCCCATCCTCGACCGCAACGGCCGGGCGGTGGCGGCCCTGAGCGTGGGTACCCTGAGCGAACGCCTCAACGCTCAGCGCCTGCCCACGGTGATCGAACTGCTCCGCCGCGAAGCCGGGGTGATCGCCGCGCGCATCAACCCCTTCGATCCGGTCTTGCGCCGGCCGACCCAGGGGTTTGGCTAAACGCGTTAGAAGAGCGGACCGGAGCGGGTGTTGTTGCCCTTCGCCAGGCGGTCATAGAGCACCACGTTGACCGTGGCCGCCAGATTCATGCAGCCCTGGGTAGGGATGTACACCACGTCTTCGCACCAGTCGCGCAGCTCCTGGCTCAGGGAGCCGTCCTCGGCGCCGAACAGGTAGAGGGCGCGATCGGGATGGGTGTACTCGGGCAGCGGCCGGGCGCCGTCCACCAGCTCCACCGCCACCGGCACGCAACCCAGCGGCAGGATGCGGCGCAGGTCGTCGATGTTGATCAGCGGGATGTCCTGGTGGACCTTCTTGGTGTCGGTGACGAAATCCTTGGCGCGGTCGTAGCGGGTGCCGGTATAGAACACCGAGGCCACCCCGTAGCAGCCCGCCGCCCTCATGATGGACCCGACGTTGGACGGCGACTTGGGGTTGCTCAGGCCGATGCAGGCGTATCTCTTGTTGCTCACGTCAGGGGACTCTCGGGAAAACCGCCAGTATAAAGGCTCGACCGTCGCGAAAACCGACTAAGATGCGCGCCCGCGTCTCCCGCCCCGAGCCCCTGCGATGTCCGCCACCGCCCTCTACACCGACCTGTCGGCCTACTACGACCTGCTCTGCGCCGACATCGACTACCAGGCGCAGAGCCAGGCGGTGCTGCGCCTGCAGCGGCTGTTCGGCAATGGCGGTGGCCGCCACCTTGATCTCGCCTGCGGCACCGGTCCCCATGTGCGGCATTTTCTCGATGCCGGCTTCCAGAGCAGCGGGCTGGACCTCAATCCGCCGATGCTGGCCCAGGCCGCGCTGCGCTGCCCCGAGGCCCAGTTCTCCTGCCAGGACATGTGCGCCTTCGAGCTGGAGCAGCCGGTCGATCTGATCACCTGCTTTCTCTACTCCCTGCATTACAGCGGCAGCCTCGCACGGCTCCAGGCGTGCCTGGCGCGGGTCCAGGCGGCCCTGACCCCGGGCGGCCTGTTCTGCTTCAACGCCGTCGACAAGCGCCGCATCGACAATGGCTCCAGCGTCGGCCACAGCGTCGCGCGGGCCGAGGGCCACTTCAGCTTCGCCTCCGCCTGGCACTACCCGGGCAAGGGCGAGCACCAGCAACTCCGTCTGCGCATCGAACGCCGTCACGCCGGCCAGCAGCAGACCTGGCAGGACGAACACCCCATGGTGGCGGTGGACTTCCCCGAATTGCTGGCCCTGCTGGCGCCGCACTTCGAGGTCCAGGTGCTGGAGCACGACTACCAGCGCATCGAGCCTTGGGCCGGCGAGGCGGGCAATGCGCTGTTCGTCTGCGTCAGGCGCTAGTGGGCATGGGCATGCATCCCGCCATCCACCGCGATCACATCACCGGTGAGGTAGCGCGCCAGCGGTGAGGCGAGAAAGGCCACCACCTGGCCCACGTCTTCCGGCTCGCCGAAATAGCCGATGGGAATGTGCCGGGCGATAAAGGCTTGGCGCGCTTCGGGCGTCGGGTGCAGCCGCTGCAGGATCTGCTCGGAATTGATCCGCCCCGGGGCGATGGTGTTGACCGTGATGCCCTCGGCCGCCAGCTGACTCGCCAGCCCCTTGGACCAGAACTGGATCGCCGCCTTGGCCGCCCCGGCGCCGTTCACGTCCCGCGGCTCCATGCTGCCGCTGAAATTGACGATGCGTCCCCAGCGCCTTTCGCGCATTCCACCCAGCAGCGCCTGAGTCAGGCGGCGGGTCGCGGTGAAGTTGAGATTCCAGGCTTCGTCCCAGGCCGCATCGTCCGCCGTTATCGAAAGCGGTCGTGTACCGCCGGCGTTATTGACCAGGATATCCACCCGACCCAGCCCGTCCTCGGCTTCCCGCGCCAGGCGCTGGACGTCTTCTGCGTCGGTGATATCCGCTGCGATCACCAGCGGCCGGGCATGACCCGCCGCCACGATCTCCTCGGCCAGGGCCTCCAGGGCGTCCCGCCGCCGCGCGGTGATCGCCAGCCGAACGCCTTCGGCCGCCAGGACGCGGGCGATGCCCGTGCCTATGCCCATGCTCGCGCCGGTCACCAGGGCGGTACGGTCGTGCAGTTGCAGATCCATGTTCGATTCTCCACTTCAGGGTCGTAGGGTGGAAAACGGCGCAGCCTTTTCCACGGGTTTGGCTGAGCGCAGCGAAGCCCAACACTTCGCCACCTCACCCACGCCACTAGCCTCAACCACCACCCAGATGAGATAAACACCCTCCCAGTGCGAGGATTCCTTAGCAGGAGTGTGGAATGGATCTGCTCGACAGCATGCAGGTGTTCGTCGCCGTGGTGGAGCGCGGCAGCCTGGCCGCGGCGGCCCAGGCGCACGGCATCTCGCCGACCATGGCCGGCAATCACCTGCGCAGCCTGGAAAAGCGCCTGGGCTTGCAACTGCTGGTGCGCACCACCCGGCGCCAGCGGCTGACCGCCTTTGGCGAGGGCTACTACGCCCGCTGCCGCGAGATCCTCGCCTTGGTCGCCGACACTGACCGCCAGGCCGAAACCCAGCGCCTGGCACCCGCCGGCATCCTGCGCGTGTCGGCGCCGGTGTCCTTCGGTACCTACGGCCTCACGCCACGGCTGGGCGACTATCTGGCGCGGCATCCCCAGGTCACCCTCGATCTGGTGCTGAGCGACCGCGTCCAGGACCTGGTGGAGGAGGGCATCGACATCGCCATTCGCATCGGCGAACTGGCCGACTCTTCCCTGGTGGCGCGACCCCTGGCGCCCTATATGATGTGGTGCTGCGCCGCGCCCTGCTATCTCGCCCAACGCGGCACGCCCGAGCGACTGACCGACCTGGAAGCCCATGACTGCCTCGGCATGGACGCTCGCGCCTTACACCAATGGCGCGCCCAGACTGGCACCACTTTCGGCCCGCTGCCTCCCGGCCGCCTGCACCTCAGCAACGGCCCCGCCCTGCGCCTCGCCGCCCTGCAAGGCCTAGGCGTCATCCTCCAGCCGGCCTTCCTGCTGCAGGACGACGTCGCCGCCGGCCGCCTGGTTCGCCTCTTCCAGGGCCAGGAACTCACCCGCCCCCTGACCGCGCTCTATCCCCAGACGAGATGGCGCTCGGTGACGGTGAGGAGCTTCGTGGAATTCCTGTTAACGGAGTTCACCCCGTAGCGTGGAAAACGGCGCAGCCTTTTGCACTGATGCCGCTAAGTCGTGACCCCGCGTGGACAAGCTGCGCGTTGTCCACCCTACGGTACTGACGACGGTCTGATCCAACGGGATGGCGTTGTGTGGCCGTGAGTAGCTCCATTAGCGGAGTTCACCCGTAGCGTGGAAAACGGCGCAGCCTTTTCCACTGATGTGGCCAAATCGTGACCCCGCGTGGCTATTCCCCCCAACGCCCTGTCTCCGCCATAAAGTCTCCACCCCAATCTTGCGGATAGAGCCCCATCCGCACCGCTCGATGAAAACTCGAATAGGGCCAGTCCTCTACCGCGCCAACGTGGCCATGCTTAACCGGATTGAAGTGGATGTACTCCACATGACGCTGGTAATCCTGCTCGTCTCTTATCAGGTGCTCCCAATACCGCCGCTGCCATATCCCGCGTTCACCCCGGGCTCTTTGCGTCGCGGTACGCTCTTCACCTACTGGCAGGCGTTTCGAGAAACCGAACTTGATCACCTTCCAGCGCAAGGCGAAATTCGCATCGCCCTCCGGCAGGGTCCAGATGCAATGCAGATGATCGGGGAGGGTGACCCAGGCATCGATATGAAAGGGATGGCGCAACTGCGTTGCCCGCACTGTCTCGCGGAGCAGATCAATATGGCGTGTCAGCAGATCGCTACGCCGATCCGTCAGGACAACGGTGAAAAAATAGGAAGCCCCCGGAACACGGGCACGACGAAATCGAGACATGGCAGCTCTTCCTTGAGCAGAGACAGAAACGATAGCTCACCCGTAGCGTGGAAAACGGCGCAGCTTTTTCCACTGACGCCCCCAGCGCACGGCCCCAAAGCTCCCACATGGACAAGCTCCGCGTTCTCCGCCCTACAAAATCCGTAGCGTGGAAAACGGCGCAGCCTTTTCCACTGACGCCTCCAGCGCACAGCCCCAAAAGCTCCCGCGTGGACAAGCTTCGCGTTGTCCACCCTACGCCTCCAGCCGCTTCTCCATAAACACGCTCAACGGATCCTCCCGATACGCCCCAAAGGGACCACGCCGCCGGTAACCCGCCGACTCATAAAGCCTCAAGGCCTCCGGCTGATAAGGCCCCGTCTCCAGTCGCGCCAGCTCACACCCGCGGCCTGCCGCTTCACGCTCCAGCTCAGCCAGCAGGCGACCACCCAGCCCTTGCCCGCGACCTCTGGGGCTCACATACATCCGCTTGATCTCGCCATAGTCGTCCTGCAACACCATGGCCCCACAGCCCAGGGCAGTGCCGCTATCATCGCGGGCGACCAGGAACAGCACGTTCGGCTGCATGAGCGACGTCAGATCCAGGGCATGACGACTCTCGGGCGGATAGAGGCCGTCCTGATAGGCATCCAGTTCGGCGATCAGGGCGATCACCTCGGGTTGGTCGGGGGATTCGAGGGTGATAGGCATGGTGGCTCCGTTCAGGCGATCGCCCAAGCCTAAGCCATTAGCGCGGCTTCACCCCAGGCTCATCCGCAATCCATCCCGCCCGCCGCGCTTGGCGGCGTAGAGGGCACTGTCCCCGCGTTCCAGCAGGGCCGCCAGACTTTCCGGCGGTTGATCGAACAGCACGGCGCCGATGCTCAGGGTGACGGGCTCGGGCGTCCGCATGCGCTGCGCCGCCATTTGGTTGAAGCGCTGCCGTAGTGTGTCTGCCAAACGCACGACATCCGCATCCGCCGCCTCGCCCAGCAGCACTACGAATTCATCACCTCCCAGCCGGGCGGCCAGCGCCTGGCGCGGCAGGGTGGTCCGCAGCAGGTCGCTCAGGGCGATCAGCAGGCTGTCACCGGCCGCATGGCCATGGAGGTCGTTCACCAGCTTGAAGTTGTCCAGATCGATCAGCAGCAGGGCGCCGGGTCGAGCTGGTGTCGCCTGGCCGAACAGTCGCGGCGCCTCGGCCTCCAGCGCCCGGCGGTTATAGAGGCCGGTCAGGGGATCGCTGCCGGCCAGGCGCTCGATATGCTGCTCGCGGCGATAGCGCACCGTGCCGGTCATCGACAGGGCGATCAGCATCACCGCCATCACCCCCTCCACCAGGGAAATCTGGATGATAGCGCCGCGATAGACCGCCAGATCGATCAGGGTGCCGGGGGTGAGCGGCGGAATCATCTTGGTCAGGTAGAAGAGGCCATGGATCAGCAGCACCGCACGCAGCTGCCGTTCTCCGGCATTGCGCCGGCGCAGCAGCAGGCTCGCCCGGATCGCCAGGACGCCAATCAGGAACGACTGCACCACCAGCATCACCTTGGACCACCAGGACTCGTTGGGCAGCAGCAACAACCCCAGCCAGACGGCGGCGATGGCCCACCAGCCCAGACTCAGGCGCCGCCCGGTAAAGCGCGCCACGCCGAGCAGAAAGAGTCCATGTACGAAGATCAGCAGCCCATTGGCGAACCAGATACCCACCAGCAGCAGCCCCTGGCTGCGCAACAGCGCCAGGGTGCTACCTACGCAAATCAGGGCAAAGCCCGTGCTCCAGTACAGCAGCGCCGACTCGCGCACCGACCGCCACTCGATGGCCAGATAGCCTGCCGCGGCAGCCGCCAGGGCGATGGTGAGGGTCAGCATGGTGGGGGCATCGAGTGCCATGGGCGAATCGGACCTGTCTGGATACGAGAAGGACGCTCCCTGCCTGGGACGAGCGCCCGCCAAAGCGGAGCCGCACCGCAGTCTTATCGACACGGCAGGCGCGGGCTTGAGGCAGAGGATTGCGCGCCATGATGACGGGCAGATAACCGTAATTCAAACCTGACCTTTGGCGGGCTTAGGCGGCCCGCCCATTACTGGGGTTTCACCAACGCCCGAATTGCCGATGCCGGCAACCGCGCCGTGCTGCCATCCGCCAGGCGCAGCACGAAGGCCTCGCCCAGCGACCAGACCACCTGTACCTCCTTGAGCACGCACTGATCATCGGTGGGCAGCACCCTGGCCTTTTACCTGGCGCAGTAAAAGGTTTCAAGCACGATGGTCTTGGCTTTGTAGATGTTTAAGTTAATTTTCTTTAAATTATCAGCGCCTTAATTTTTTGTGGTTTTCTAAGAAGTAATCATGGAGATTGTATGATCGAAGAAAATAGTACGGATTCCATGTCTCGAAAAAGGAACGGGGCTGAAAGCTGTAAGGCAGAAAATGAAATTCCTATCTCGAAGGGGGAGAGTAGAAAAATCTTAGGCTTTTTCGTAGATAATAACGCTGGGTTGTTTTCTGTTTTGGGGGTTTTGTTTGCGGCTCTGGGTTTTGGTGTAATCTATTACTATAGTTTTTTGATTGGTAGGCCTCATCTTTTTTTAAGCTCTATGCACATTGGGCCAGATATTTTTTATCTTCTTCTGTTTTTTATATTTGGGGTCCTGTGTTTTTTCTCTTTCATATCTATAAATTCTTTCTTGTTTGCTTTTGTAATTCATGTTCTTCGTGTAAGGCTTTTTTTGAAAAGCTATGCGATTTCTGTAGTTATTTACGTCTCATTTTTTTTGCTGTTTGTATGTTTTTTTTTAGCTGGTTTCGCTGACTTAGATTTCTCTGAATTTATCACGGCTCTTTACCTAATTACCTTTTCAATTTTTTTCTTCTTTGCTATTTTTTCTGTGGCTGGCAATTATATATTAAATAGACGATACGACTGGCTTAGGGGCATAATCCGAAGAGAAAGAAAGGGGAGTTTTGTTTCGCCCAAGAAAAAAAGGATGACTTATTGGGGGAAGAAGGTTAATGATATGTATCTAGCTGATATAGCCTATTTGCAGAGTTCTAATATTGTTTCGTCTGCAGCTAATTTAATCATTAGATCTGTAAAAGGACCTTATAATTATATACGAATTAAGGGTCTTGATTTCTTTAGTATAGCTTGCACCGCTTCTGCAAAGATTTTTCTTGTGGCTGCCTTTTCTTCGATGATTTTATTTTTTTGCATATACATGTTTGTGTCGTCTTGGGAGGTATTTTTGGTTGCAAGAAGAGCAGAAGGTATTAGAGATTATCAGCCGTATTCGGCAGCAATTATCTTTCTGATGTATGGAATGCTTCCTGGAGTTATTTTCTCTAGAAGCAACTATAGAGGATTCGAAAGGTTTAAACAGGTTATAATTGTATCTTCAGCTGCTTTTTTTGTTGTTTGTATCTTCACCTATGGAATTTTCGGCTCGCTAGTTTCTTACTCAGTCATGATGATGGGAGTGCGTGACTCCAAGCCGTCCTTTTATAATATTTCTGAAAAATACTATAAAAATGAAATGGCTTTTTCTAGCTGGGGTGCAATTAGAAATGGTGGTAGATATCAAGTAAGTGGGATGGTGCTTTACAGGCTGTCTTCGATTGTTTATCTGTGTCCGGCAGATTTTTATAAAAAGAATATGAAGTACTGGCGGGAGAATTACGATAGATGCATTGTGGGTAATGGTATTGATGTCGAGTCGGGCGTGAAGTAGCTTGAAAAGAAAAGCCTCGAGAAATTCGAGGCTTTTCTTTATTCTATTCTCACTTAATCCCAGCTCAACGCCCCACCAGTCTGATACTCGATCACCCGCGTCTCGAAGAAGTTCTTCTCCTTCTTGAGGTCCATGATCTCGCTCATCCAGGGGAAGGGGTTGGTGGCGCCCGGGTATTCTTCCTTGAGACCGATCTGCGTCAGGCGGCGATTAGCGATGAACTTGAGGTAGTCCTCCATCATCGCCGCGTTCATGCCTAGCACGCCGCGGGGCATGGTGTCGCGCGCGTATTCGATCTCCAGCTGGGTGCCCTGGAGGATCATCTGAGTGGCTTCGTCCTTCATCTGGGCATCCCACAGCTGCGGGTTCTCGATCTTGATCTGGTTGATCATGTCGATGCCGAAGTTCAGGTGCATGGACTCGTCACGCAGGATGTACTGGAACTGCTCGGCGGTGCCGGTCATCTTGTTGCGGCGACCCATGGAGAGGATCTGGGTGAAGCCGCAATAGAAGAAGATGCCTTCCAGCACGCAGTAGTAGGCGATCAGGTTCTTGAGGAACTGGCGATCGGTCTCCGGGGTGCCGGTCTTGAACTCGGGATCGGAGATGGAACGGGTGTACTTCAGGCCCCAGCTCGCCTTTTTCGCGACGCTCGGGATCTCGTGGTACATGTTGAAGATCTCGCCTTCGTCCATGCCCAGCGATTCGATGCAGTACTGGTAGGCGTGGGTGTGGATCGCCTCTTCGAAGGCCTGGCGCAGGATGTACTGGCGGCATTCGGGGTTGGTGATCAGGCGGTAGACGGCCAGCACCAGGTTGTTGGCGACCAGGGAGTCGGCGGTGGAGAAGAAGCCGAGGTTGCGCTTGACGATGCGGCGCTCGTCCTCGGTGAGACCGTCCGCGCTCTTCCAGGTCGCGATGTCGGCGTTCATGTTCACTTCCTGGGGCATCCAGTGGTTGGCGCAACCATCCAGATACTTCTGCCAGGCCCAGTCGTACTTGAAGGGCACGAGCTGGTTGAGGTCGGCGCGGGCGTTGATCATCTGCTTGTCGCCGACGTGCACGCGGGCGGAGGAGCCTTCCAGGTCGTCCAGGCCTTCCTGGATGTCCAGCTCGTTCAGCGCGGCCTTGGCGCGGGCCACGGCGTCGGAGTCGTCGGCGGACAGGGCGCGGGCGTCATGGACCAGGGCGTCGCCCTCGGAGTCCAGGCGCTCGGTCTGGGCGGGCGCCTGCTGGCCGGCGGCCTGCGCGGGCTTGGCTGTGGCGGTATCGTCGTCTTTGTCGAATTCTTCCCAGTTCAGCATGGGGTGTCTCCTGGGTGGCTGTGTGGTGGGGGCGGGGCGGCGGGCCCTCACCCTAGCCCTCTCCCCGAGGGAGAGGGGATAAGAGCAGCCCTCTGCTAAGAGAGGGCTTGATTACTTACTGGCAGGCTTCGCACTCGGGATCGTCGAGGCTGCAGGCCTTGGGCACCGGAGCCGGTGCCGCGGCGGGCGCCGCTTCGACCTTCTGCGCCGGGGCGGGCGCGGCACTGGCCTGGACGCCGGTGATGGGGTCGGCGCTCACGGCGTTCAGCTTGCCGGTGTTGATGGTCGACTTCTCGGTGCTGGTGGCGGCCAGGGCACGGAGGTAGTAGGTGGTCTTCAGACCGCGGAACCAGGCCATGCGGTAGGTCACGTCGAGCTTCTTGCCCGAGGCGCCGGCGATGTACAGGTTCAGCGACTGGGCCTGGTCGATCCACTTCTGGCGACGGCTGGCGGCCTCGACGATCCACTTGGTCTCCACTTCGAAGGCGGTGGCGTACAGGTCCTTCAGATCCTGCGGGATGCGCTCGATCTGCTGCACGGAGCCGTCGTAGTACTTGAGGTCGTTGACCATCACCGAGTCCCACAGGCCGCGGGCCTTGAGGTCGCGTACCAGATAGGGGTTGATGACGGTGAATTCGCCCGAGAGGTTCGACTTCACATAGAGGTTCTGGTAGGTCGGCTCGATCGACTGGGACACGCCGGTGATGTTGGCGATGGTCGCGGTCGGCGCGATGGCCATGATGTTGGAGTTGCGGATGCCTTTCTTGGCACGCTCGCGCAGCGGGGCCCAGTCCAGGGTCTCGGACAGGTCGACCTCGATGTACTTGGCGCCGCGCTCTTCGATCAGGCGCTTCTCGGAGTCGATCGGCAGGATGCCCTGGGACCACAGCGAACCCTGGAAGCTGGAATAGCTGCCACGCTCTTCGGCCAGGTCACAGGAGGCCTGGATGGCGTAGTAGCTGATCACTTCCATGGAGGTGTCGGCGAACTGCACGGCGGCATCCGAACCGTAGGCGATGTGCTGCAGGTACAGCGCATCCTGGAAGCCCATGATGCCCATGCCGACCGGACGGTGCTTGAGGTTGGAGTTCTCCGCCTGGGGCACCGAGTAGTAGTTGATGTCGATGACGTTGTCGAGCATGCGCACGGCGGTCTTGACGGTGCGGGCGACCTTGGCGGTGTCCAGCTTGCCGTCGACGATGTGGTTCACCAGGTTCACCGAACCCAGGTTGCACACAGCGATCTCGTCCTTGTTGGTGTTCAGGGTGATCTCGGTGCAGAGGTTGGAGCTGTGCACCACGCCCACGTGCTGCTGCGGGCTGCGCAGGTTGCACGGGTCCTTGAAGGTCAGCCACGGGTGGCCGGTCTCGAACAGCATGGACAGCATCTTGCGCCAGAGGTCCTTGGCCTTGATGGTCTTGTGCAGCTTGAGCTTGCCGTACTCGGTCAGGGCTTCGTAGTACTCGTAGCGCTCTTCGAAGGCCTTGCCGTAGAGGTCGTGCAGATCGGGCACGTCGGCGGGGGAGAACAGGGTCCAGTTGCCGTCCTCGAAGACGCGCTTCATGAACAGGTCGGGGATCCAGTTGGCGGTGTTCATGTCGTGGGTACGACGACGGTCATCACCGGTGTTCTTGCGCAGCTCGAGGAATTCCTCGATGTCCAGGTGCCAGGTTTCCAGGTAGGCGCAGACCGCGCCCTTGCGCTTGCCGCCCTGGTTGACCGCCACGGCGGTGTCGTTGACCACCTTGAGGAAGGGCACGACGCCCTGGCTCTTGCCGTTGGTGCCCTTGATGTAGGAGCCCAGGGCGCGCACCGGGGTCCAGTCGTTGCCCAGGCCGCCGGCGAACTTCGACAGCATGGCGTTATCGTGGATGGCGCCATAGATGCCGGACAGGTCGTCGGGCACGGTGGTCAGGTAGCAGCTGGACAGCTGCGGACGCAGGGTGCCGGCGTTGAACAGCGTCGGGGTGGACGCCATGTAGTCGAAGCTGGCCAGCAGGTTGTAGAACTCGATGGCGCGGGCTTCCTTGTCCTGCTCCATGTGCGCAAGACCCATGGCCACGCGCATGAAGAACAGCTGCGGCAGCTCGAAGCGGGTGCCGTGGCTGTGCAGGAAGTAGCGGTCGTACAGGGTCTGCAGACCCAGGTAGGTGAATTGCTGGTCGCGCTCGTGATCGATGGCGGCGCCCAGCTTGGCCAGGTCGAAGGTGGCCAGTTTCGGGTCCAGCAGCTCCAGCTCCACGCCCTTGGCGACGTAGGCGGGCAGGGCCTTGGCGTAGAGGTCGGCCATCTCGTGGTGGGTGGCGGACTCGGCGACGCCGAGGAAGCTCAGGCCTTCGGCGCGCAGGCTGTCCAGCAGCAGGCGGGCGGTGACGTAGGAGTAGTTGGGCTCGCGCTCGACCAGGGTGCGGGCGGTCATCACCAGGGCGGTGTTGACGTCCTTCTCGGCCACGCCGTCGTACAGGTTCTTCAGGGTTTCCTTCTGGATCAGCTCGCCGTTCACCTCTTCAAGGCCTTCGCAGGCTTCGCTGATGATGGTGTTCAGGCGGCCCATGTCCAGCGGCTGGGTGGTGCCGTCGGCCTTGGTCACGCGGATGCTCGGGTGCGGCTCGGCGATGTCGCTGGCGGCGCCCTGCTTGCGCTCCTGGCTGCGGGCTTCACGGTAGATCACGTAGCTGCGGGCGACCTTTTGTTCGCCGGCGCGCATCAGGGCCAGTTCGACCTGGTCCTGGATCTCTTCGATATGGATGGTGCCACCGGAGGGCATGCGGCGCTTGAAGGTGCTGCTGACCTGGTCGGTGAGCTGCTTGACGGTGGTGTGGATGCGCGAGGAGGCCGCGGCGGTACCGCCTTCCACGGCGAGGAAAGCCTTGCTGATGGCCACGGTGATCTTGTCGTCGGTGTAGGGGACGACGGTACCGTTGCGCTTGATGACGCGCAGTTGACCGGGGGCGGTGGCGCCCAGGTCCTGGCTGGCATCTTGCGCCGGGCGGCCCTGCTGGGCTTGCTCGCGGGTCAGGTCGGTGTGCATGCGGAACTCCCTTGATCGGAAAGAGGGGATCGTCGGCGAGCCGGCGATCCGGAAGAGTGTCGGCCCGTGGGCCTGCGCGACGACTGCCTGTCGCGCCATTACCAATGAAGATTCCAACGAAAAGCCGTACCAGCGCCGATTCCCGCAGGAGCCGGCGTTCGGGGTCAGGGACCCTGGAAATTCATAATTCGGGCGACAGGATAAGCCCTCCTCGTTAGGGAAGACAGTCTTGACAGAGGGGTGTTTCGCCGTCCCACCCCATGCCGACGAACTGCTATATATGGTGGTGCGGGGGTGCAAGGGCCACTAGATGTCGCGTTTGTCACGTTTCCGGCTGTGGATAAGACGTGGATAAGCTGTTCGGGACTGGGGGGTATCCTGGGGGTGGTGCCAGCCAGTGCGCGTGGAGGCTGGGATCAGAGCGAAGTGGTCAAATAACGTACAACGTGACTGGGCGGGTGAGACAAAAGCGTCATGGGATATATCGGTTCGCTATGAGCACTTTCTCCACCATAAGAAAACGTTCGATGGCCGCTGCGACGTTCTGCCCCGGCCGGCCTCCGGGCACTGGATCGCCCAGACGACTCTTCCTCTATATAGGGAGGGCCTCAGCGACGCGGCGCGATCAGCGTGAGCAACCGCCGTTCCTCGTCCAGGCGGTAGTGACCGCGCAGCGAGGTCCCCGCGGACCAGCGCGGCGACAGCTCGATCAGCAGCCGAATGTCAAAGGTCCCGCCGGGATGGCTGCTAAGGATCTCGGCGTCTTGAAAGAAGAACATCTGCCCGACCTGGGGATGCAGTGCCTTGAACAGACTTTCCTTGGCGGAAAACGCCAGGGTGATGGCAAAGGCCTGCTGCGCTTCGTCCAGCGCCTGCACACTTTCCCGTTCGGCCGGGGTGAGGATCTGGTCCGCCAGACGCAGGGCCTTGGCCGGTTCGAGCAGGGTTTCCACATCCAGGCCGAGACCCAGGTAGTCCCGGGCGCTGCCCACCGCCGCGGCGGCCCAGCCGTGACTGTGGGTGATGGCGCCGACCCAGCCGGCGGGCCAGGCGGGGCCACGATCCTCGCGGCGATGACCGGGTACCGCCGGCGCGCCACTGAGCTGCCGCAGGGCCTCGCGGGCGCAGAGACGCCCGGCCAGGTATTCGGCCTGGCGCTTGGCCACGGCGCGACGGATGTTGTCCGGCGGCAGGGCGCCCAGGCGCAGGGCGTCGCGCTCGAAGCTCACCTGGGCGGGATCGAAGCGGCAGTGCAGCAGGGCCAGGGCGTCGAACTCCTCCGCCAGCGGCGGCAGCGGCGCGGGCGCTGTGCAGCAGCCGGGCAGGTCGGTAGGGGGCAGGGCGGGCATCTCGGCCGGATACTCCTCGAAGGCGGCAACGGATCAGGGCAGGCGCCGCTGGAAAGGCGCGCAAAGGATAGCCGACTACCGACGGCGACTGGCGGAAAACCGCCTCGCGCGGTGGGGGATTTCCGCCCCTTTTCGTCGGGTGGCGGGGTTCCGCCCACCGCTGACAACTAGACTTTCGACTGAAAGGTGCATGAAAGCTGGCCCTTTGATTGCGCACCAAGAAGTGGAACGGCGATTGCTTATATCCAGCCAGATACTGGTGTCACCGTCGCGCGGCCGCCAGGTCCACAACAAAAAGCTCTCAGGATGAGAGAGCCAACTTCAGTCAGGTGCCCACTCAGACAGGACGTCAGGTAGTGGCCACAAGGGAAAGAGCCATGACAGCAACCGTCGACACAACAACAACTACCACAGCTCCCGCGCCCAAGCGTCCCGTCAAGCAGCCGCTCTACAAGAGTCTCTATTTCCAGGTGATCGTGGCGATCGTCCTGGGTGTGCTGCTCGGCCACTTCTATCCCCAGACCGGCGCTGCCATGAAGCCGCTGGGTGACGGTTTCATCAAGCTGATCAAGATGGTCATCGCGCCCATCATCTTCTGCACCGTGGTGACCGGTATCGCCGGCATGCAGAACATGAAGGCCGTGGGCAAGACCGGCGGCATGGCGCTGCTGTACTTCGAGATCTTCTCCACCATCGCGCTGCTGATCGGCCTGATCGTGGTCAACGTCGTCCAGCCGGGCGCCGGCATGAACGTCGACGTCAGCACCCTGGACACCAAGGGCATCGCTGCCTACGCCGCGGCTGGCGAGAAGCAGAGCACCATCGACTTCCTGATGAACATCATCCCGTCGACGGTCGTCAACGCCTTCGCCACCGGTGAGATCCTGCAGGTCCTGTTCTTCGCCGTGCTGTTCGGCTACGCCCTGCATCGCCTGGGCGAGACCGGTCAACTGGTGTTCAACTTCATCGACCGCATCTCTCACGTCTTCTTCAACATCATCAACGTCATCATGAAGCTCGCCCCCATCGGCGCCTTCGGTGCCATGGCGTTCACCATCGGCAAATACGGCGTCGGCACCCTGGTGCAGCTGGGCTACCTGATGGCCTGCTTCTACATCACCTGCCTGCTGTTCGTGCTGGTGGTGCTGGGTGCCGTGGCGCGCATGCACGGCTTCAGCATCCTCAAGTTCATCAAGTACATCCGTGAAGAACTGCTGATCGTGCTGGGTACCTCGTCCTCCGAGTCCGCCCTGCCGCGCATGCTGACCAAGATGCAGAAGCTGGGCGCCGAGAAGTCGGTGGTCGGCCTGGTGATCCCCACCGGCTACTCCTTCAACCTCGACGGCACCTCCATCTACCTGACCATGGCTGCGGTGTTCATCGCCCAGGCCACCAACACCCAGATGGACATCACCCACCAGATCACCCTGCTGCTGGTGCTGCTGATCTCCTCCAAGGGCGCTGCAGGCGTCACCGGTAGCGGCTTCATCGTACTGGCCGCCACCCTGTCCGCCGTCGGTCACGTACCGGTCGCCGGCCTGGCGCTGATCCTGGGTATCGACCGCTTCATGTCCGAAGCCCGCGCCCTGACCAACCTGGTCGGCAATGGCGTGGCCTCCATCGTGGTCGCCAAGTGGTGCGGCCAGCTGGACGAGCAGACCCTGAAGACCGAACTCGCTCGCGGCCCGAACGCCGTCGAAGTCGAGGAAGCTCGCCAGCCTGCCTGAGCCTGACGCGAGGGCCGCGCCTGGAGCGGTCCCTGCGGTAACGACAAGACGCCCGTATCGAAAGATACGGGCGTTTTCTTTTGCCTGGGATCTGGCCGGAGCAGGGTGGCCGCGCCGCGTCAGACCGTAAGGTCAGGCCCTTCGATTGGCAGGTATGGGAGAGCCCTCCCGGCCGTCTTGGCTACGCCGAGAGCGAAGGGCAAGGCAGGGCCCTCCAGACGGCCTCTGCCGATGCTGCATGGCGGAAGGTGCGGGGATGGCGCAGGGTGGGTCAGGTCGCGCGTGCAGGGTCGTACAGCCCGCTATCTGGCAGGTGCGCAGGTCGGTCGATCAGGCGGGAGATAAGGAGGGAGGAGAGCGGAGGGGTAGCGGAAGGGACGAAGCGCTGGCAGGCCGCCAGCGCTTCGGGGTGGATCAGCGACGCAGGGTGGGGCGATAGCCCATTACGCCGTAGAACAGGATGTAGAGGTAGCAGACCAGCGGGATCAGGAAGGAGGGCAGCAGGCCGATGGTGTCGGCGAAGTAGCCCTGGATGGCCGGCACCAGCGCGCCACCGACGATACCCATGCACAGCAGGCCCGAACCCTTGGAGGTGAACTTGCCCAGGCCCTTGAGTGCCAGGGAGAAGATGGTCGGGAACATGATGGAGTTGAAGAAGCCGATGGCCAGCAGCGCCCACATGGCGACCTTCCCACCCTGCAGCACGGCCACGGCCAGCAGCACGCCAATGGCGATGGCATTGAAGGTCAGCACCAGGTTCGGCCGCACCTTGGTCATGATCACGCCGCCGATGAAGCGACCGACCATTGCGCCACCCCAGTACAGGGACAGGTACTTGGCGGCGGTGGCGGCGTTCAGGCCAGCCACGTCCGGGCTTTCCATCAGGCTCACCAGGTAGCTGCCGATGGACACTTCCGCACCCACGTACATGAAGATGCCGACCACGCCGAGCAGCAGGTGGCGATAGGCCCAGACGCTGTTGGCGGTCAGGGCGTTCTCGTCGGTGGCGTTGTCCTGCTCGGTGTCCTTGATCTGCGGCAGGCGGAAGAGGCCGATGATCACCGCCAGGGCGACCAGCATGCCGGCCAGGATCAGGTAGGGCAGCTGCACCGAATGGGCGGCGGAGTCTTCACCCACCAGCGCCAGGATGGTCACCGCGCCCACCAGCGGGCCGACGGTGGTACCCAGGGAGTTGAACGCCTGGGTCAGGTTGAGGCGCGAGGCTGCGGTTTCCGGCTTGCCGAGGATGGTGACGTAGGGGTTCGCCGCCACCTGCAGCACGGTGATACCGGCTGCCAGCACGAACAGGGCAGTCAGGAAGAAGCCGTAGGAGTGAGCTCCGGCGGCCGGGTAGAACAGCACGCAACCAACGCCGGCGGTGAGCAGGCCGACGATGATGCCCTTCTTGTAGCCCAGGCTTTCCACCAGGCGACCGGCCGGGAAGGAGACGATGAAGTAGGCGGTGAAGAAGCAAAACTGGATCAGCGAGGCCTGCAGATAGCTGAGGGTGAAGACCGCCTTGAGGTGGGGGATCAGGATGTCGTTCAGCGAGGTGATCAGACCCCACATGAAGAACAGCATGGTGAGGACGATCAAGGGTCCGCGGTAGCTCTGGTTTTGATTGTGCATTGGGGCTCCATGGGTACAACAGTTTCTTGTTTCTGCCCGCTAGTTCGGACAGCGCTGTCTATGGCGGCTGCGCAGGTACAGCGAAGCGGCGCGAGATTAAGCTATTCGTGCTGCTGAATCCATTCTTCCTGGAGGTTCGCAGGCGAAGTGCCGGCGCCTTCGACCGCGGGGCCCGTGACCGGTTCAGCAGGGCAGGGAGCAGAAATGAAAAACGGCGCCAGAGGCGCCGTTTGGGTCACACAAGCGAGGGCTATCAGCCCTGCCAGCGCTTGAGTACCAGGGTGGCGTTGGTGCCGCCGAAACCGAAGCTGTTGCTCATGATGAGATCCAGCTTGGCGTTTTCCTTGGTCTCGCGCAGGATCGGCAGGTCGGCGACTTCCGGATCCAGTTCGTCGATGTTGGCCGAACCGGCGATGAAGTTGCCTTCCATCATCAGCATGCAGTAGATGGCCTCGTGCACACCGGCAGCGCCCAGGGAGTGGCCCGACAGGCTCTTGGTGGAGCTGATGGCTGGAGCCTTGTCGCCGAACACGGCGCGCACGCCCTTGATCTCGGCCACGTCGCCCACCGGGGTGGAGGTGCCGTGGGTGTTCAGGTAGTCGATCTCGCCGTCGACGGTGGACAGCGCCTGCTGCATGCAGCGGATGGCGCCTTCGCCACTCGGGGCGACCATGTCGTAGCCGTCGGAGGTCGCGCCGTAGCCGACGATCTCGGCATAGATCTTGGCGCCGCGGGCCAGGGCGTGTTCGAGCTCCTCGACCACCACCATGCCGCCGCCGCCAGCGATGACGAAGCCGTCACGCTTGCTGTCGTAGGCACGGGAAGCCTTTTCCGGCGTCTCGTTGTAGTCGCTGGAGAGCGCGCCCATGGCATCGAACAGCATGCTCTGGGTCCAGTGCTCTTCCTCGCCGCCACCGGCGAAGACCACGTCCTGCTTGCCGAGCTGGATCTGCTCCATGGCCAGGCCGATGCAGTGGGCGCTGGTGGCGCAGGCCGAGGCTACGGAGTAGTTCAGGCCCTTGATCTTGAAGGGCGTGGCCAGGCAGGCGGAGACCGTGCTGCTCATGGTCCGGGTCACGCGGTAGGGACCGACGCGCTTGACGCCCTTCTCGCGCAGGATGTCCAGGGCTTCCATCTGGTTGAAGGTGGAAGCGCCACCGGAACCGGCGATCAGGCCGGTGCGGGGGTTGGAGACCTGCTCTTCGGACAGACCGGAGTCCTTGATCGCCTGCTCCATCGCCAGGTAGGCGTAGGCGGCGGCATCGCCGACGAAGCGCTTGACCTTGCGGTCGATCAATTCTTCGAGGTTCAGGTCGATGGAACCGGAAACCTGGCTGCGCAGACCCATCTCGGCATATTCCGGATTGTGACGGATGCCGGCACGACCCGCGCGCAGGTTGGCGGAAACGGTGTCTTTATCATTGCCTAGGCACGAAACGATACCCAGACCGGTAATGACGACGCGACGCATGCGAAAAGCCCTTAGAAGCTATCGGTGGAAGTGAACAGGCCGACGCGCAGACCTTCGGCGGAGTAGATCTCGCGGCCGTCCACGCTAACGGTGCCATCGGCGATGGCCAGAATCAGCGACCTGTTGATGGTGCGTTTGATATGGATATTGTAGGTGACCTTCTTGGCGGTCGGCAGTACCTGGCCGAAGAACTTCACTTCGCCAGAGCCCAGGGCGCGACCGCGACCCGGATTGCCCTGCCAGCCAAGGTAGAAACCGACCAGCTGCCACATGGCATCCAGGCCCAGGCAGCCCGGCATCACCGGGTCACCTTCGAAATGGCAACCGAAGAACCAGAGGTCGGGACGGATATCGAGTTCCGCCACCAGTTCGCCCTTGCCGTATTTCCCGCCTACCTCACTGATATGCGTGATCCGATCGATCATCAGCATGTTCGGTGCGGGCAATTGGGCATTGCCCGGACCGAAGAGCTCGCCACGGCTGCAGCGCAGCAAGTCTTCGTAGGTAAAGGCGTGTTGTTTGGTCATGCAAGCTCCTGTAGCTGGCCTAGGTCCAGGCTCTGGCGACTCCGAAGGTCGCTCTGGGTATGGCTTCGTGTAGCAGTAGACTGCCGGGGCATCGGGAAAGTCACAGGCCAGCGCCCCGTTCGTTAACGGACCATTGTGCACTTTTCGCAGTCAATTCTCCATCCTGGGCGCCCGCTCGGGGTCGCGCGCGCCCTGGGGCGACGCGGCGGGCAGTACCGGGAAAGGGGTGTTTGCCCACCCTAGATAAGTATTCCTCGGGCGTTTTCAATACCGTTCGGCCGATGCGCGGCAGACCGTGAACGGGCCCTGAGGCCGGCGCGCGGCTACCGTATACTGAGCGACGAGGCCGCGTGATTGCGGTGAAGCCGAGAGTTTCGATGACAGTCCAATCCCCCATCGCCGTCCTGGGCGGCGGCAGCTTCGGTACCGCCCTGGCCAATCTGGTCGCCGAGAACGGGCTGCCGGTGCGCCTGTGGATGCGCGATCCGCAACAGGCCGAGACCATCCGCCGCGAGCGCGAGAATCCGCGCTATCTGAAGGGTATCAAGGTGCACGCCGCGGTCGAGGCCACCAGTGACCTGCAGGGCGCCATCCAGGGCTGCGAGCTGATCCTGGTGGCCCTGCCGTCGAGCGCGCTGCGCCAGGCCCTGGCACCCATCGCCCAGCAGCTGGAAGGGCGTTTCCTCGTCAGCACCACCAAGGGCATCGAGGCGCATTCCTTCATGCTGATGAGCGAGATCCTCGCGGAAATCGTGCCGCGGGCGCGCATCGGCATCATCTCCGGGCCCAACCTCGCCCGCGAGATCGCCGAGCACCAGCTCACCGCCACCGTGGTGGCCAGTGAGGACGAGGAGGTGTGCCGGCGGGTCCAGGCGGCGCTGCACGGCCGCACCTTCCGCGTCTATGCCAGTGCCGACCGTCTCGGCGTGGAGTTGGCCGGCGCCCTGAAGAACGTCTACGCCATCATCGCCGGCATGGCCGCGGCCCTGGCGATGGGCGAGAACACCCGCAGCATGCTGATCACCCGGGCCCTCGCCGAGATGACCCGCTTCGCCGTGCAGCGCGGCGCCAATCCCATCACCTACCTGGGCCTGGCCGGGGTAGGGGACCTGATCGTGACCTGCTCGTCGGAGAAGAGCCGCAACTACCGGGTCGGCCATGCCCTGGGACGAGGATTGACCCTGGACGAGGCGGTGGCCCAGATCGGCGAGACCGCGGAAGGCGTCAATACCCTGCGCGTGCTCAAGGAAAAAGCGGACGAGCTGGGCGTCTACATGCCCCTGGTCAACGGCCTCTATGCGATCCTGTTCGAGGGCCGCAGTCTGGGGCAGGTGATCGAGGCCCTGATGGGCGGCGAGCCCAAGACCGATGTTGATGTGGCGGACGCCCCCTTCAATTGAGCCGCTACACTGTCTGAAAAGAGGAATTCCCATGTCCCAACCCGAGCATTCCCGCGAGCTGCTAGGCCTGCGCCTGATCTGGATGCTGCTGTTCCTGTTCGTCTGGCTGGGTGCGCAGTACGTGCTGGCGGTGGTGGTGCTGGTGCAACTGGTGGTGCGCCTGATCAAGGGCGAAGCCAATCCCGGTCTGACCGCCTTTGGCGCGGCCCTGGGCAGCTATCTGGCGCAGATCGTCCGCTTCGGCACCTTCGCCAGCGAAGTGAAGCCCTGGCCCTTCGCCGACTGGCCGGCCACCGAGCAACCCGACGACCGTTCCGCCACCGCGCCATGAAGCTCTGGCTGCTGCGGCATGGCGAAGCCGAGGCGCGGGCGCCCAGTGACGAGCTGCGCGAGCTGACCGCGACCGGTCGCGCCGAGGTGTTGCGCAGCGCCCTGCAGCTCAAGGATGCCAAGTTGCAGCTCATCCTCGCCAGTCCCTATGTGCGCGCGCAGCAGACGGCGGCCCTGGTGCAACAGCAGCTGGGCTGGCCGGGCGAGTTGCGCAGCGTTTCCTGGGCCACGCCCGACGGCGAGCCGGAACGCGCCCTGGCGGAGCTGGCGCGACTGGAGGTGGAGGAGCTGCTGCTGGTGACCCACAATCCCTTCGTCGGTGAACTGGCCGGCTGGTTGCTGCACGGTCATCGGCAGGCGCCGGTGCCCATGAGTACCGCGTCCCTGCTGTGCCTGGAGGCGCCGCTGCCCCTGGCCGGCGGTTTCGATCTGGTCAGTCGCTTTCATGGCTGACGTCCTTGCAAGGAAAGTACATGAGCATCTGGCAGACCCTTCCGGATCCTGAGGACCTCGGGCGTGCGCTCGAGAACACCCTGGCCGAACACCTGGACATGCGGATTGAAGCCTGGGACGACAGCAGCCTGACCGCCAGCATGGTGGTCGACCGCCGCACCCACCAGCCCATGGGGCTGTTGCATGGCGGCGCTTCGGTGGCCCTGGCGGAAACCGTGGGCTCGATCGCCAGCATGCTCTGCGTGGATCGCTCGCGCTTCTATTGCGTGGGTCAGGAAATCAATGCCAACCACCTGCGGGGCGTGCGCTCCGGGCGGGTGACGGCGGTGGCGCGTCCCCTGCACCTAGGGCGCAGCAGCCATGTCTGGGACATCCGCCTGAGCGATGAAGAGGGGCGCCTGACCTGTGTCTCGCGGCTGACGGTAGCCGTGGTGCCCTTGCAGCGGGATGCCTCCCCGGCATGAAGCGCGCACTGGCACCCGCGGAGTGGAATTCATGACTGCCCAGATGCAGGAATTGCGGCTGGAATTGCCCCATATCGAGTTGAGCGCCCGGGCCTTCGGTCCGGAAGATGGCTATCCGGTGCTGGCGCTGCATGGCTGGTTGGACAATGCCATGACCTTCGCCCAGCTCGCGCCACGGCTGCACGGCCTGCGCATCGTGGCTCTGGACCTGCCGGGTCATGGTCTGTCAGCCCATCGTCCCGCAGGCGTTGGGTATGCGATTCAGGACTATGGGCTGGATGTGCTCGCGGCCGCGCGGCAACTGGGCTGGGATCGCTTCGGTCTGCTTGGCCATTCGATGGGCGCCATCGTCGGCGTCATCGCCGCCGCGGCCCTGCCGGAGCAGATCGAGCGCCTGGCGCTGATCGATGGCCTGCTGCCCTATACAACGCCGGCAGAGGAGATCGCCGAGAAACTCGGCAAGGCGCTGCTGGCGGAGCTGGAGCTGCCCAACCGGCGCAAGCCGGTCTACGCCACGGTGGAAGACGCCGTGGCGGCGCGGCTGAAGGGGTCGCTGACGGTCAGTCGGGAAGCCGCCGAGTTGCTCGCCGAGCGTGGCTTGATGGCGGTGCCCGGTGGCTACACCTGGCGTTCTGATCCCCACCTGAGGCTGCCCAGTCGAATGAGGTTCACCCCGGAGCAGGCCGAAGCCTGTCTGCGCGCGGTGCGCTGCCCCACAGCCCTGGTGGTGGCCGCGGGTGGGCTGGTGGCGCCCCACGCCGAGGCCATGCGCCTGGCGCGGGAGCAACCCAACTTCAGCCTTCACGAATTGCCGGGCGGGCACCATCTGCATCTGGACGATGCGGCGGGCGCCCAGGCCGTCGCAGATTGTTTCAATGCCTTCTTTGCCGCCGGCACCGGGCACGACGAATAATGCGGCATGCCTAGCCGTCTGTTCTGCCCGCGCTCCCGCTTCCTGCCACGCCTCCTGCTGATCGGCCTGCTGCTGTCCCTTGGGACGACGCAGGCGGAGGTGCTGCCGGAGATCGCACCTATGGACCATGCCCAATTGGTGCGCGAAAGCGGACCGGCAACCGCCGAACGCCTCTATCCGCTGGGGCCAGTCAGTCGCATCGGCGGTCGCCTGCGCCTGGAGGATTCGCTGCAGGTGGAGGGCCAGCTCCAGACCCAGACCTTCGAGCTGGCCAGCGGCCATCCGCCGCTGGCGCGGCTGGACAGCGAGCGGCAGCGCCTGCAGCAGCAGGGCGCGACGCTGCTCTACTGGTGCGAAGGGCGTGATTGCGGCGCCAGCAACGTCATCGCCAACAGCCTGCTGGGCGAGGCCATGCTCTATGGACCGGACGATCAGCAGGGGCTGCTGGTGCTGCAACTGGCGGAGCCGCAGACGGTCCTGACGCTCTATGGCATCACCCGCGGCAACCGTCGCGGCTACCTGCATGCCGAGCGGCTGCAGGCTAGCCAGCCCCTCCCTGAACTGTTGCCGAGCGCCGCCACCCTGCTCAAGGAGTTGCAGCGCGACGGCCAACTGCTCCTGCCCGCCCTGGAGCGGGCCCCGGAGCAACTCTGGATCGCCCGGCTGGCGGCGGCCCTGGCGCTCAATGGCGATGTGGCGGTGACCCTGGGCGGCGACCAGGCAGACGCCTGGCAGCGTGCCCTGCGCGAAGCGGGTATCCGCGCGCCGCGGCTGCAGACCGAGGCCAGTCGAGCCGCCGGACTCTATCGCCGCTAGACGTCGTTGACGTAGCGGGTCCGCCCCGCACCCAGGCCGAACAGCGTGGCCAGCACGGCGATCAGGGTGAAGAGCACGCCCATGGGGGCCCAGCCGTGGGTGGCGTCGTGGATGATGCCCACCAGCAGCGGACCGAGCGAGGCCAGGCTGTAGCCCGCGCCCTGGGCCATGCCCGACAGCCGTCCGGCGGTTTCCGCATCCCGCGAGCGCAGCACCAGCAGGGCGAGCGCCAGGCTGAAGGTCCCGCCCTGGCCCAGGCCGAGTATCACCGCCCACAGCCAGAGACTGCCGACCGGGGCGTAAAGGCAGCCCAGCAGGCCGGCGAGGGTCAGACTCATCACCACCACGATGGCCAGGCGCTGGTCCTGGCCCCGCGTCGCCAGCCAGGGGGCGGTGAGAGCGCTGACCAGCTGGGTCATCACCGAGCCCGACAGCATCAGGCCGGCCTGCACCATGCCCAGGCCGCGATCCATCAGCAGGGTCGGTAGCCAGCCGAAGACGATATAGGCCAGCGACGACTGCAGGCCCATGTACAGGGTGATCTGCCAGGCCAGCCGATTGCGCCACAGCGAACCGCCAGCCCCGCGGCGCGGTGCGATGGTGGGTGGCTGGCGCAGTTGCGGCAGCCAGACCAGCAGGGCCACCACGGCGACCAGGGCCCAGGTGGCGAGGGCGGGTTGCCAGCGGCCGTCGAAGGCCTCGGCGAGCGGCGCGGTGGCCCCGGCGGCCACGGCGGCGCCGATGCACAGCATCATGGTGTAGAGCCCCATCAGCTGGCCGGCCTGGGCGGGGAAATCGCGCTTGACCAGGGCCGGCAACAGGACGCCGAGGATACCGATGCAGGCGCCGGCGATCAGGCTGCCGAGAAACAGGCCCAGGGGCGGCAGCAGGCTGCGCAGGACGATACCAGCGGCCAGCAATGCCAGGATGGCGCCGAGCGTGCGTTCGCTGCCCCAGCGGCGGGCCAGGCGCGGAGCCAGGGGCGCGAACAACCCCAGGCAGAGCACCGGCAGGGTGGTGAGCAGGCCGATGGCGCTGCTGGAAAGACCCGTGCTGGTCTCGATCTGCCGCAACAGGGGCGCCAGGCTGGAGAGCGCCGGGCGCAGGTTGAGGGCGATGAGCATGAGGCTGGCGAGCAGCAGGCCGCGTTGCCAGGGGGTAAGGGGGGAGGAGGCTGGAGAAGACATGAGTACGGCTATGACCGGGGGAACTGGCAATGCTAGCGCACCCTGGCCATAACGCACGGCGCTTCCGTTCGCTACCCTTCAACGGGAAAAAATAGTTGGCGGACCGGCTAAAAAATCGCCAGTTCGTCCATCGCCGCACCGCCGCTCGCTTGTCCGGGGTCGGTTGGAGGTTTTCCACGAGGTTATCCACAGCAACTGTGGATTACCGCCAGAAAACAGCCCTTTTGCTTTGGCTGGCGATCTGTTAGGCGCGGTCGGTGCCCGCCGGCTGACGGGCATTTGCTACTATTACGCCCCTTCGCGCTGGCTGTCGAACCAGCGCCACCGCTGAACCGGAGTAACGATGACCGATCCCATTCGCCTCACCCAATACAGCCACGGCGCCGGTTGTGGTTGCAAGATCGCCCCCAAGACCCTGGAGACCATCCTGGCCGGCAGCGGCGCCCAGCACCTGGATCCGCGGCTGTGGGTGGGCAATGCCTCGCGCGACGATGCGGCGGTCTATGGCCTGGACGAAGAGCGCGGCGTGGTCTCCACCACCGATTTCTTCATGCCCATCGTCGATGATCCCTTCGATTTCGGGCGCATCGCCGCCACCAATGCCATCAGCGACATCTACGCGATGGGCGGCGATCCCCTGCTGGCCATCGCCATCCTCGGCTGGCCGGTCAACGTGCTGCCGCCGGAAGTGGCGCGCGAGGTCATCGCCGGCGGTCGTCGCGTGTGCGACGAAGCCGGCATCCCCCTGGCCGGCGGTCATTCCATCGACGCGCCCGAGCCGATCTTCGGCCTGGCCGTGACCGGGATCGTCGAAAAGCGCCATCTCAAGCGCAACGACACGGCGACCCTGGGCAGCCGCCTCTATCTGACCAAGCCGCTGGGCATCGGCATCCTCACCACCGCCGAGAAGCGGGCCTTGCTGCGCCCCGAGGATCGCCATCTGGCGCGTGACACCATGTGCCAGCTCAATCGTCCCGGTAGCCGTTTCGGCCGCCTGGCCGGCGTCACGGCGATGACCGACGTCACCGGCTTCGGATTGCTCGGCCACCTGGTGGAGATGGCCGACGGCAGTGGCCTCACCGCCGAACTCGACTTCGCCGCCATTCCCCGCCTCGAAGGCGTGGATTTCTATCTGCAGCAGGGCTGCGTGCCTGGCGGGACCGAGCGCAACTTCGACAGCTACGGCAGCCGTATCGCCCCGCTGGACGAAGGCCGCCGCCAGTTGCTGTGCGACCCCCAGACCAGTGGCGGCCTGCTGGTGGCCGTGGCACCCGAGGGTGAGGCGGAATTTCTCGCCGTGGCGGCGGAGCTGGGCCTGGCCCTGCAACCCATAGGGCAGCTGGTGAGCCGGCGCGCCCATGCGGTCGAGGTGGCCTGATGATCCAGCGTGAGGATGCCCGCGACCTGCGGGCGCTGTTCCTGAGCGATGTCCCCCTGGTCGATGTCCGCGCTCCCGTGGAATTCGCCAAGGGCGCCTTTCCCCAGGCCACCAACCTGCCGCTGATGAATGACCTGGAGCGCCAACGCGTCGGCACCCGCTACAAGCAGCAGGGTCAGCAGGCGGCGCTGCAACTGGGTCACCAGCTGGTGTCCGGGGCGGTGAAGGAGGCGCGCATCCAGGCCTGGGCCGACTTCGCCCAGGCCCATCCGGAGGGCTACCTCTATTGCTTCCGCGGTGGCTTGCGCTCCCAGATCAGCCAGGAATGGCTGCGCAGCGAAGCCGGCATCGCCTATCCACGGGTGGTGGGTGGCTACAAGGCCATGCGTACCTTTCTCATCGATACGCTGCAGCAGGCCCTGGCCGAGTGCGGCTTCGTGGTGGTCGGTGGCATGACCGGCACCGGCAAGACCGAAGTGGTGGCCCAGCTCGACAACGCCGTCGACCTCGAAGGCCATGCCAATCACCGCGGCTCCAGCTTCGGCAAGCGGGCCACGCCCCAGCCGGGCCAGATCGATTTCGAGAACAGCCTGGCCATCGACCTGCTGCGCCGCCGCCATGACGGGCAGGCGCAGTTCGTGCTGGAAGACGAATCGCGCCTGGTCGGTCGCTGCTCCCTGCCGCTGGAATTGCACCAGGGCATGCAGCAGTACCCGCTGGTCTGGCTGGAAGACAGCCGGGAAAACCGTATCGAGCGCATCCTGCGCGACTATGTCATCGACCTGGCGGCGGAATTCGTGGCCCTGCACGGCCCCGAACAGGGCTTCGGCCTGTTCGCCGAGCAGCTGCGCAAGAGTCTCTCCGGCATCGCCAAGCGCCTGGGGGGCGAACGCTTCCAGCGCCTGTCGGCCATTCTCGAGGACGCCCTCGCCGAGCAGGAGCGCTCGGGCGACGTCGCGGCGCATCGCGGCTGGATCGAGGGCCTGCTGGCGGAATACTACGATCCCATGTACGCCTATCAGCGCGAGAGCAAGGCGTCCCGGGTGATCTTCAGCGGCGACCAGGCCGCGGTGGTCGAGTTTCTGCGCAACCGGCGCTGAACAGCGCTTGGGGTTGGCGGTCTACGCTGCGGTTATCCGGCCGTTCCGGCCGGTTGCAGGTGCAAGGAGAAAGAGAGATGAAAGCGAAACTGGTTCCCGTCCTGGCCGCTACGCTGGCTGCCGTGGTGCTCGCCGGCTGTTCGGGCAAGGTGGTCAATCGCGACAGCTGCGCCGCCCAGACCCGTTCCGCCTGGCAGGAACTCGACCTGGCCAAGGCCGAAGGCTTTTCCGGCACGGTGAGCTATTCCAAGGCGCTGGCCTTGCTGTCCACCGCCAAGACGCAGCAGCAGGTCGAGGCCTACACCGGTTGCGTGAAGAACGCCGAAAAGGCGCGCTTCTACATTCGCGAGTCCCGCGCCGGTCGCTGATCGCTTGGCCCCCTGGCCAACGGCCGCCGTCCAAAGCGACGCCGACATAACCGCGCGCGACGGATAGTGGCGGTTTGCTCCGCACCCTCTCAAGAATCGGCTTCTGCAGACGACAGCGTCGGTAGAACTCATTTTGTCGGGGTGCGGTATGAAAGGGATTGCGCGCTATCGCCTGGCCAATTGGCGAACCGCGACCAAGCTGGCGGTGGGCTTCGGGCTGGTGCTGCTGCTGACCCTGGTGGTGGCCCTGCAGGGCGGGCTCGCACTCAAGGATGTCGAGCATAGATTCGGCTCCCTGCGCGACATGGCGGCGATCAACCGGCAGGTGATGCAGGTCCGCGCCCTGGAGCAGGGCTTTCGCCTGAGTGGCGAGGCCGCCCAGGCCGAGCATCTACGGCAGGCCCTGCCGGCAGTGCTCGAGCGGTTGGGACAGCTGGAGGCCGAGGTGGGCAGTGCCAACGCTGTCGACCTCGGCGCCGCCCGTGAGGCCATCCAGGCCTATGGCGCTGCCTTCGCCGACTTCGAACGACTCCACACCTCGCGCCGTCTGGCCATGGAGGGGGCCGCCTTTCTGGTAGAGGGCGCGGCCAACAGCCTGGACATCCTCCAGTCCGGTCTGCTGGATGACGGCGCCTATGCCCTCAAGGATTCCGGCGGCAAGCAGGGCGCCGAACTCCTGACCTTGTCGCAGCAGGTCGGCGAACTCTATCGCCTGATGCTCAAGAGTCTCGACGAAGCCCAGGCGCGAGCCGGCAAGAGCACGGTGGACGACCAGCCGCTGCCCTCGGCCAGTGCCGCCCTGGAATTGCTGGCCAAGGTCGAGCCGCAACTGAGCGATCCGGCCTATTCCTCGGTCATCCAGGACGTCTCCACCAACATCAAGGAATTCATCCGCCGCCTCGGCGACTATGCCGCCGCCCTGGCCCAGGAGCAGACCGCCGGTGCGCGGATGACCAGCCTGGCGGAGACCGCTGTGCAGCGGGTCGATGCCCTCTACGGGCAACAGGAAACCGAACTGCAGGCGATGATGACCAAGCGCCTGCTGACCATCGGCGGCGTGGCCCTGCTGGCGCTGATCGTCGGCGCTCTGGCCGCGCTGATCATCACCCTGGCCATCGTCCGGCCGCTGCGCAAGGTGATCGCCGCCGCCGAGCGCATCGCCCAGGGCCAGCTGGATGTCGAGTTGACGGTGGATCGGGGCGACGAGATCGGCCAGTTGCAGCGCTCCAGCGCCAGCATGGTGGCGGCGCTGCGCGGCATGGTCCTGCAGCTGCAGAGCGGTATCGGCCGGCTCGGCCAGTCCGCCGCCGCCCTGGCCGAACAGGCCCGCGAGGCGCAGCGGGGCGTGACCCGGCAGCGCGAGGAAACCGATCAGGTGGCCGCGGCCATGGCCGAACTGGCCGCCACAGCCCAGGGGGTCGCCGCGGATGCCGAGGCCGCCGCCGGTGCCGGCGATCAGGCCGAGCGCCAGGTCAGCGATGGTCAGGCGGTGATCGGCCGCAGTCTGGCCGGTATCGAGACCCTGGGGGTGGATGTCCGGTCCGCGGCGGAGCGCCTCGAAGGCGTGTCCCACGACAGCCAGGCGATCAGCAGCGTGCTGGACGTGATCAAGGCGGTGGCCGAGCAGACCAACCTGCTGGCGCTCAACGCGGCCATCGAGGCGGCGCGTGCCGGTGAGCAGGGGCGAGGGTTCGCCGTGGTCGCTGACGAAGTCCGGGCCCTGGCGCGCCGTACCCAGCAGTCGAGCGTCGAGATCGAACGGCTCATCGTGGTGTTGCAGAAGGGCAGCGGCGAAGCGGTCGCACGGATGCAGCAGAGCGAGACCCTGCTCGTCGACACCCTGGACAGTGCCGGCGATACCCGGCGCGCCTTTGCCGGTATCGCCACGGCGGTGGCCAGCATCCAGCAGAGGAATCAGCAGATCGCCGCGGCGGCCGTGCAGCAGCGCGGGGTGGCCGAAGAGGTGGCGGTCAATGTCACCCGGATTCGCGACGGCGCCGATCAGTCCAGCCAGGCGATGGCGGCCACGGCCTCAGCCAGCCGCGAGCTGGCCGAACTGGGTGACGAGCTCGCGCGCCTGGTGCAGCGCTTCCACGTCTGATCGACTCCGCTACTGGGCGTTGAGCGCCTGGCCAGTGGTGCCCCGGCTGGCCGGACCGAGCAGATAGAGATAGACCGGCAGGATGGCCTCCGCCGCGGGCACCCGGGCCGGGTCCTCTTCGGGATAGGCCGCCGCCCGCATGGCGGTGCGGGTACCGCCCGGGTTGACGCTGTTGACCCGGATGCCGTCCTCGGCCAGCTCCTCGGCCCAGACCTGCATCAGGCCCTCGGTGGCGAACTTGGACACCGAATAGGCGCCCCAGCCGCCCCGGCCCTTGCGACCGACACTGCTGGACGTGAAGATCAGCGAGGCCTCACCGGCCGCTCTGAGCAGCGGCAGTAGGGCCTGGGTCAGGGCGAAGCCGGCCTGGACATTGACCTGCAGCACCTGCGCCAGCGCGGCGGCGGGCGTCTCTTCCAGCAGCACCCGCGGCCCGAGCAGGCCGGCGTTGTGCACCAGGCCATCCAGGCGCCCGTGACGTTGTCTCAGCCGCTCCGCCACGGCGGCATAGGCGGCCGCATCGGCCTGTTCGAGATCCAGTACCAGGGTCTCGGCCTGGCCACCGCTGGCCAGAATCTCCTGACACACCTGATCCAGCGCCGCGGCATCGCGACCCTGGAGGATGACGCTGGCGCTCAGGGCGGCGCAGCCCTTGGCGAGGGCGGCGCCGATGCCGCGATTGGCACCGGTGACGAGGATAATGCGGTCCTTGAGCAGCTCGGCCGGAGCCTGGTAGTCGAACATCTGAACCTCTAGCAGCCGCACAGCGCGCGATCGAGCAGGGCGCGCAATTCCAGCGGATGGTCGATGATGGCGTCGGCGCCCCAGTGCTCGGGGCGGTCGTCCGGATGGATGTAGCCGTAGCGCGCTGCCACCGTCTTGCTGCCGGCGGCGCGACCGGATTCGATGTCGCGCAGGTCGTCACCGATGAACAGGGCGGTCTGCGGATCCACGTCCAGTTGCCGGCAGGCCAGCAGCACCATCTCCGGATCCGGCTTGCTGTGCGTGACATGGTCCGGGCAGACCAGGCAGGCCGAGCGCTCGGCCAGGCCCAGGCGCTGCATGATCGGCTCGGCGAAGCGCACCGGCTTGTTGGTCACCACGCCCCAACGCAACCGGGCGGCGTCGAGATCGTGCAGGATCTCGTCCATGCCGTCGAACAGCCGGGTGTGGACCGCGCATTGCGTCTGGTAGCGCTCGAGAAACTCCAGGCGCAGGGGTTCGAGTTCGGCGCCCAGGGGGTCAATCTCAAAGCCGGCCAGGATCATCGCCTTGGCACCACCGGAGATGACCCCGCGCAGGCGGGCCTCATCGGCGGGCGCGAGGCCCCGGTCCTGGCGCATGCCCTGGATGATGGCGATGAAGTCCGGCGCCGTGTCGAGCAGGGTGCCATCCATGTCGAAGAGGACCGCTTGCAGACGCATGGCCTAGTCCTCGCGCTGGGTGCGCACCATGTAGTTCACCGTCACGTCGCCTTCGAGCTTGTATCTCTTGGTCAGCGGGTTGTAGGTGAGGCCGATGACATCGCGCAGGTTGAGGCCGGCGGCACGGGCCCAGGCACCCAGTTCCGAGGGGCGGATGAACTTGCGGAAATCGTGGGTGCCCCGCGGCAGCAAGCGCAGCACGTATTCGGCACCGACGATGGCGAACAGATAGGCCTTGGGATTGCGGTTGATGGTGGAAAAGAATACCTGGCCGCCCGGCTTGACCAGGTCGTGGCAGGCCTTGATCACCGAGGAGGGATCCGGCACGTGCTCGAGCATCTCCAGGCAGGTCACCACGTCATAGGTGCCGGCGTGCTTGCGCGCGTGGTCCTCGGTGGTCTCCTGGATGTACTCCACCGGCACGCCGGATTCCAGCTGGTGCAGGCGGGCGACGGCCAGGGGCGCCTCGGCCATGTCGATGCCGGTCACCTGGGCACCGCGCTGGGCCATGGCCTCGCTGAGGATGCCGCCACCGCAGCCGACGTCCAGCACCTTCTTGCCGGCCAGGCCCGCGTGCTGGTCGATCCAGTTGACGCGCAGCGGATTGATGTCGTGCAGCGGCTTGAATTCGCTCTCGCGGTCCCACCAGCGGTAGGCGAGGGCCTCGAACTTGGCGATCTCGGCGTTATCGACGTTGGACATGGGGTTCTCCAGAGGCAAGGGAGCGGGGCGCGTCAGGCGCCCTGCTGGATACGGGTGGCCCACTGCTGCGCATTGGCTATGAGTTCGGCCTCGTCCAGGCGCACGAGTTCGCTCTGGCGCAGCAGCGGCACGCCGCCGACCCAGACGTCGCTGACGCGGTCGCGGCCGGTGGCATAGATGAGTTGCGAAACGGGGTCGTAGAGCGGCTGCTGGGCGAGGCCGCTGAGGTCGACGGCGGTCAGGTCGGCGGCCTTGCCGACTTCCAGCGAGCCCAGGCAGCGCTCGAGACCCAAGGCGCGAGCACCGTTCAGGGTGGCCAGGCGCAGCGCACGGTGGGCATCGAGGGCAGTGGCCGAGCCGGCCACGGCCTTGGCCAGCAGGGCGGCGGTACGGGTCTCGCCGAGCAGATCGAGATCGTTGTTGCTGGCCGCGCCGTCGGTGCCGATGGCGACATTCACGCCGGCCTGCCAGAGCCGCTCCACCGGGCAGAAGCCGCTGGCCAACTTGAGATTGGATTCTGGACTGTGGATGACATGGCTGTTGGTCTCGACCAGGTTTTCCAGATCCTCGTCGTCCACCTGGGTCATGTGCACCGCCTGGAAGCGCGGCCCGAGCAGGCCCAGTCGCCGCAGCCGGCTGAGCGGCCGCTCACCGGTCTGCTGCAGCGCCTGCTCCACCTCGAAGGCGGTCTCGTGCACGTGCATCTGGATCGGTGCCTGCAGTTGCTCGGCCAAGACCAGGATCTGTTCGAGCTTGGCGTCGGCCACGGTATAGGGCGCATGGGGGCCGAAGGCCACGCTGATGCGCTCGTGCAGCTTCATGTCGTCGAACAGTTCCAGGCCACGGCGGATCATGTCGTCCGCAGTGCGGGCGCCGGGAATGGGGAAGTCGAGGATCGGCAGACAGACCTGGGCGCGCACCCCGGTGCGATGGATCGCCTCGCAGGCCACCTGGGGGTAGAAATACATGTCCGAGAAGCAGGTGATGCCGCCGCGGATCTGCTCGGCGATGGCCAGGGTGGTGCCGTCGCGGACGAAGTCCTCGTCGACCCAGCGCCCTTCGGCGGGCCAGATGTGATCCTGCAGCCAGGTCTGCAGCGGCAGGTCGTCGGCCATGCCGCGAAACAGGGTCATGGCGGCGTGACCATGGGCGTTGATCAGCCCGGGGATCAGCACCTTGCCCGGCAGCTCCAGGGTCTCCTTGGCCGGCTGGCGCAGGGCCTCGCTACGTGGCGCGAGCAGGGCGATGCAGCCGTCGCGCACGCCCAGGGCGTAATCGCGCAGGACTACTCCGGCAGGCTCCACCGGCACGATCCAGCTGGGGAGCAACAAGAGGTCCAGGGGCGCGGGGGTGGGCATCGGCGGCGGTTCCAAGGGGGGCGAGCCGGCAGTATAGCGGTCCTTGCGGCGCTACCGCTAAATCCGCACGCCGATGCCGGTATACTGGCTGGCTACAGATTCAGGTCGAGGAGAGATCATGCGAGAGCGTCTGCTGGCGGCGGAAAAGATCAAGGCGATCGAATGGCGGGACGGTGCCCTGCACCTGCTCGACCAGCGCCTGTTGCCGCTGCGCGAACACTGGGTCGCCTGTCACAGCGCCGCCGAGGTGGCCCAGGCCATCCGCGACATGCTGGTACGCGGCGCGCCGGCCATCGGCATCAGCGCCGCCTATGGCGTGGTGCTGGGTGCCCGGCAACGTGCCGCGGCGGGTGAGGACTGGCAAGCCACCGTCAGTGCCGACTTCGAACTGCTGGCCGCGTCGCGTCCCACCGCCGTCAATCTGTTCTGGGCGCTCAACCGGATGCGCGAGCGCCTGACGCGCATGGCCGGGGAGGGTGCCCTGGCGGCGCTGGAAGCCGAGGCGGTGGCCATCCACCTGAGCGATCGCGAGGCCAACCTGACCATGGCGCAGCTGGGCGTCGAGCTGATCCGCAAGCACGACGCCAGCAAGCAGACCTTCCTTACCCACTGCAACACTGGCGCCCTGGCCACCGGCGGCTTCGGCACCGCCCTGGGCGTCCTGCGCGCCGCGCACCTGGACGGCCTGGTGGAATGTGTCCATGCCGACGAGACCCGCCCCTGGCTGCAGGGCTCGCGCCTGACCGCCTGGGAGCTGGCCGGCGAGGGCATTCCGGTCAGTCTCAACGCCGATGCCGCCGCCGCTCACCTGATGAAGACGCGCAACGTCGCCTGGGTGATCGTCGGCGCCGATCGGATCACCGCCAACGGCGACGTGGCCAACAAGATCGGCACCTACAACCTGGCGGTCATCGCCATGCACCACGGCGTGCGCTTCATGGTGGTGGCGCCCAGCTCCACCATCGACATGAATCTGGCGTCCGGTGACGACATCCCCATCGAGGAGCGCGCCGGTCACGAGTTGCTGGAAGCCGGTGGCCAGCGCATCGCCGCCGAGGTCGAGGCCTTCAATCCGGTGTTCGACGTGACCCCGGCCGATCTCATCGACGCCATCGTCACCGAGCGCGGGGTGGTGGAGCGTCCGGACGCCAAGAAGATGGCCGAGCTGATGAATCGGCGCCGCCTGCATTGAGGTGATCGCCAGGGGCGGATACATCCCTGAATGTGTTAGAATTTCGCTCTTTGCACAGGCTTTGTTCGAAAGCCCTCGGCAGGCGGCGATGCAGTGCTGAAAACCGGCTGGAGCGCCTTCGCGCCGCCGGTGGCAGGCGCCGCCAGACGGGCTTTCGCCTCTCCTATATCAGGCTCGGCCGACATGCGGACGAGCCCTAGCGCTTTTCAGATCAGAAGGAACCAGGCTTCTCATGGGTGAACTGGCCAAAGAAATCCTCCCGGTCAATATCGAAGACGAATTGCGGCAGTCGTATCTCGACTACGCGATGAGCGTCATCGTCGGCCGGGCCCTGCCGGATGTGCGCGACGGCCTCAAGCCGGTGCACCGGCGCGTGCTCTACGCCATGAGCGAGCTGGGCAACGACTGGAACAAGCCGTACAAGAAATCCGCCCGTGTGGTGGGTGACGTCATCGGTAAGTACCACCCCCACGGCGACACCGCCGTCTACGACACCATCGTGCGGATGGCCCAGCCCTTCTCGCTGCGCTACATGCTGGTGGATGGTCAGGGCAACTTCGGGTCGGTCGACGGCGACAACGCCGCGGCCATGCGATACACCGAAGTGCGGATGTCCAAGCTCGCCCACGAACTGCTGGCCGACCTGGACAAGGAAACCGTCGACTGGGTGCCCAACTACGACGGCACCGAGCAGATCCCGGCGGTAATGCCCACGCGCATCCCCAACCTGCTGGTCAACGGTTCCAGCGGCATCGCGGTCGGCATGGCCACCAACATCCCGCCGCACAACCTCGGCGAGGTCATCGATGGCTGCCTGGCGCTGATCGAGAACAGCGAGCTGACCGTCGACGACCTGATGCAGTACATCCCCGGTCCGGACTTCCCGACCGCGGGCATCATCAACGGTCGCGCCGGCATCATCGAGGCCTATCGCACCGGTCGTGGCCGCATCTATGTGCGGGCCCGCGCCGAAGTCGAGGACATCGACAAGAGCGCCAATCGCCAGCAGATCGTCATCACCGAGCTGCCCTACCAGCTCAACAAGGCACGGCTGATCGAGAAGATCGCCGAGCTGGTGAAAGAGAAGAAGATCGAAGGCATCACCGAGCTGCGCGACGAGTCCGACAAGGACGGCATGCGCGTGGTCATCGAGCTGCGTCGCGGCGAGACCCCCGAGGTGGTGCTCAACAACCTCTACGCCCAGACCCAGCTGCAGACGGTGTTCGGCATCAACGTGGTGGCCCTGCTCGACGGCCAGCCGCGAACCCTGAACCTCAAGGAACTGCTGGAAGCCTTCATTCGCCACCGTCGCGAAGTGGTAACCCGGCGCACCGTCTACGAACTGCGCAAGGCGCGCGAGCGTGGCCACATCCTCGAAGGCCAGGCGGTCGCCCTGTCCAACATCGATCCGGTCATCGAGCTGATCAAGAGCTCGCCGACCCCGGCCGAAGCCAAGGAACGCCTGATCGCCACGCCCTGGGAATCCAGCGCGGTACGCGAGATGGTCGAGCGCGCCGGCGCCGATTCCTGCCGTCCGGACGAACTGCCCGAGCAGTACGGCCTGCACGAGGGCAAGTATCACCTCTCGCCCGAGCAGGCCCAGGCCATCCTGGATCTGCGTCTGCACCGCCTGACCGGCCTGGAGCATGAAAAGCTCATCGCCGAGTACCAGGAGATCCTGCTGCAGATCGGCGAGCTGATCCGCATCCTGACCAACCCTGAGCGGCTGATGGAAGTCATCCGCGAGGAGCTGGAAAAGGTCAAGGCCGAGTTCGGCGACAAGCGTCGCACCGAGATCATCGCCTCCCAGGTGGACCTGACCATCGCCGACCTCATCACCGAGGAAGACCGCGTCGTCACCATCTCCCACGGCGGCTACGCCAAGTCCCAGCCGCTGCATGCCTACCAGGCCCAGCGCCGGGGCGGTCGCGGCCGCTCGGCCTCGGCGGTCAAGGAAGAGGACTACATCGAACACCTGCTGGTCGCCAACAGCCATACCACCCTGCTGCTGTTCTCCAGCCTGGGCAAGGTCTACTGGAAGCGCACCTACGAGATCCCCGAGGCCTCCCGCGCTGCCCGTGGCCGTCCGCTGGTCAACCTGCTGCCGCTGGCCGAAGGCGAGCGCATCACCGCCATGCTGCCGGTCGATCTGGAAGCCATACGTCAGCAGGCGCCGGCCGGTGACGAGGACCTGGGCGAGCAGGACGACAATCTGGACATCGAAGACGCCGTGCTGGTGGAAGACGATGTCGAAAGCGAAGGCGAAGAGGGCGAACTCCTCGATGCCGACCAGGACGAGCCCACCGGCGCCTACATCTTCATGGCCACCCGCAACGGCACCGTGAAGAAGACCCCGCTGGTGCAGTTCAGCCGTCCGCGCAGCAACGGCCTGATCGCGCTGAAGCTGGAAGAGGGCGACAGCCTGATCGCCGCCGCCATCACCGATGGGGCCCGCGAGGTCATGCTGTTCTCCGACGGTGGCAAGGTCATCCGCTTCAAGGAACGCCATGTGCGCACCATGGGCCGTACCGCCCGCGGCGTGCGGGGCATGCGTCTGGCCGAGAACCAGCGGCTGATCTCCATGCTGATCCCCGAGCCGGGCGCCGAGATCCTCACCGCCAGCCTCAACGGCTTCGGCAAGCGCACCGCCATGGCCGAATACCCGCAGCGTGGTCGTGGCGGCCAGGGCGTGATCGCCATGGTCATCAACGAGCGCAACGGCCCCCTAATCGGCGCCATCCAGGTGCTGGACGGCGAGGAGATCATGCTGATCTCCGACCAGGGCACCCTGGTGCGGACGCCGGTCGAGGGCATCTCCCGTACCGGCCGCAACACCCAGGGCGTCACCCTCATCAAGCTCGGCAAGGGCGAGAAGCTGGTGGGCCTGGAGCGGGTGCAGGAGCCTTCGGTGGACGAAGAGCTGCTGGATCACGAAGCCGAGCTCGACGATGAGGTGCTCGACAAGGAATTGCCGGTCGACAGCCACGAACCCGACCAGGACGATGTGCTGCCCGGTGCCAGCGACGTGCCGAGCGATGATCTGCCCAACGAGGATGACGAGTGATGAGCAAGCGTGCCTACAACTTCTGCGCCGGCCCGGCGGCCCTGCCGGAAGCTGTGCTGCGCCAGGCCCAGGCCGATCTGCTGGATTGGCAGGGCCGTGGCCTGTCGGTGATGGAGATGAGCCACCGCGGTGAAGACTTCACCGCCATCTCGAACCAGGCCGAGGCCGACCTGCGCGAGTTGCTGGCCATCCCCAGCAACTACAAGGTGCTGTTCCTGCAGGGCGGCGCCAGTCTGCAATTCGCCCAGCTGGCGATGAACCTGATGCCCGAGGGCGGCAAGGCCGACTACATCGACACCGGCATCTGGTCGCGCAAGGCCATCGAGCAGGCGCGGCACTATGGCACCGTCAACGTCGCCGCCAGTTCCAAGGGCTACGATTACTTCGCCATTCCGGGGCAGCACGAATGGCAGCTGTCCAAGGACGCCGCCTACGTCCACTACACCCCCAACGAAACCATCGGCGGTCTGGAGTTCGACTGGATTCCGGACGTAGGTGACGTACCCCTGGTGGCGGATGCCTCTTCCGACATCCTCTCGCGCCCGCTGGACGTCTCGCGTTTCGGGCTGATCTACGCCGGCGCGCAGAAGAACATCGGGCCCAGCGGCCTGGTGGTGGTGATCGTCCGCGAAGACCTGCTGGGTCGCGCCCGCGCCGCCTGCCCGACGCTGCTCGACTACAAGGTCGAGGCCGACAACGGCTCCATGTACAACACCCCGGCCACCTTCTCCTGGTACCTGTCGGGCCTAGTGTTCAAGTGGCTGAAGGAGCAGGGCGGTCTGCCCGCCATGGAGCGCCTGAATCGCCAGAAGAAGGAGCTGCTGTACGGCTTCATCGACGCCAGCGACTTCTACAGCAACCCCATCGCCAAGAACGACCGCTCCTGGATGAACGTGCCCTTCCGCCTGGCGGACGAGCGCCTCGACAAGGCCTTCCTCGAGGGCGCCGAAGCGCGCGGTCTGCTGTATCTGCAGGGCCATCGTTCGGTGGGGGGCATGCGCGCCTCCATCTATAACGCCGTGACCCTGGAAGCCGTCCAGGCGCTGGTGACCTATCTGGCCGAATTCGAGAAGGAGCACGGCTGATCATGTCCGAACACGAGCTCAAGGCCCTGCGCCTGCGTATCGACAGTCTGGACGAACGTATCCAGGAGCTGATCAGCGAACGTGCCCGCTGCGCCCAGGACGTGGCCCGGGTCAAGATGGGAACGCTGGCGGAGGGCGAAAAGCCCGTGTTCTACCGGCCCGAGCGCGAGGCCCAGGTGCTCAAGCGGGTGATGGAGCGCAACGGCGGTCCGGTCCGTGACGAAGACATGGCGCGACTGTTCCGCGAGATCATGTCCTGCTGCCTGGCCCTGGAAGAGCCGTTGCACGTGGCCTACCTCGGCCCGGAAGGCACCTTCTCCCAGGCCGCGGCGCTCAAGCACTTCGGCAAGGCCGTGGTGACCCGGCCCATGGCGGCCATCGACGAGGTCTTCCGCGAGGTCGCCGCCGGCGCCTCCAACTTCGGCGTGGTGCCGGTGGAAAACTCCACCGAAGGGGCGGTCAACCACACCCTAGACAGCTTCCTCGAGCACAACCTGTCGATCTGCGGGGAGGTGGAGCTGCGCATCCACCACCACCTGCTGATCGGCGAGAACACCAAGGCCGACAGCATCACCCGCATCTATTCCCACGCCCAGTCGCTGGCCCAGTGCCGCAAGTGGCTGGACTCCTACTACCCCAGCGTCGAGCGGGTGGCGGTGGCCAGCAATGCCGAAGCGGCGCGGCGGGTGAAGGGGGAGTGGAACAGCGCGGCCATCGCCGGCGACATGGCGGCCTCGCTCTATGGCCTGACCCCGGTGCAGCAGAAGATCGAGGATCGCCCGGACAACTCCACGCGCTTCCTCATCATCGGCAACCAGGAGGTGCCGCCCAGCGGCGACGACAAGACCTCCATCATCGTCTCCATGCAGAACAAGCCGGGTGCCCTGCACGAGCTGCTGCTGCCGTTCCACACCAACAACATCGACCTCAGCCGGATCGAGACGCGGCCCTCGCGCAGCGGCAAGTGGACCTATGTCTTCTTCATCGATTTCCTCGGCCACCAGGCCGATCCGCTGATCCGCGATGTGCTGGAGCGCCTGTCCACCAGCGCCGTGGCGCTCAAGGTCCTCGGTTCCTACCCCCGCGCCGTGCTCTGACGCAGTGCCAGCCGGTTGCGGGCGTCAGCGTCGACGCACGCAACCCTGGTCATCGAAGGTCACCAGGCGCGAGCGTTCCTTGCGCTGGCGCGCCTCGTAGTGATAGCGAGTCAGGGCGTCCAGTTGGGAAATCCGCTGCGGCGGTCCCAGGGCGTTCTCCACGTCCGCCCGGCTCATGCCGACCCTGACCTGTCCCCGGATGATCGCCTGCCGCCTTTCGCTGGGGCTGAGTAGATCGCCGCACCCATCCGTTCTGGCTGCCACCACTGTTGGTGGGCGTTGCGCCTCCTTGCGCGGAGGGGCCTTGGGTTTCGCCATCAGCGTGGGCCTCGCGCCGCCCGGGCGGGGATTGTCCGCGCGTTGCAGGCGGCTGTCGCTGTCCGAAGCACAGCCGCTGGTGGAAAAGGTGAGGTGGCCGGCGGCATCTTCGCAACGATAGACCGTGGCCGCCTGGGCAGAGGCGCAGCCCAGCAACAGGCCGAGCACGACGAGCTTCTTCATGAGACGTCCTCCTTGACGTAGCGCTCAAGCTTAGCGGGTTAACGACCGCGGGACGAGCGTTGCAAGCGCGGCTTCGATACCGGCCCAGAGCCCTTGCAAATAGCTGTTTTGAAAACCTTTTGCGTTCGCACCCGTAACCGGTCCGGTGTATCATCCCCGCCGTCAGCCCCGCCGGGGCAGTGGTCATCCCCCCTTATGGACTTACCCAGTCAACACTCAATCGCCTTTTTCGTCCCGTTGTTGAGATAGGGTTCGTCGGTGCGCTCCGCCGGCGGGCCGGAGTGCGCTATGACCGTAGTGAACGAAGCAGAAATCAGAAAGCCCCACGAGACGCTGCAGGAGCGTCTCGCCCAGGTCGTCGAGTTGCTGGAGCGCTACGACCTCGCCGTCGAGGCGCGTGAAGACCACGATCGCGCCCCCGTATCCCCCGCCGATATCCCCGAAGAGGGCCTCGAAGAGCTGCGTGCCCGGCTGGACGAGCTGCACCCGGCCGACGTCGCCTTCATCCTCGAAGCCCTGCCGCAGGAAGACCGCCTGACCGTCTGGGGGCTGGTCAAGACCGAGCGTGACGGCGAGATCCTGCTGGAGGTCTCGGACGCCGTCCGTGAAACGCTGATCGCCGACATGGACGATCAGGAAATCCTCGCGGTGGCCGGTCAGCTCGACGCCGACGAACTCGCCGACCTGGCGCCGGACCTGCCGCGCGACGTCGTCCATGAACTGATGGAGGCCCTCGACGCCCAGCAGCGCGAGCGGGTGCGCTCCGCCTTGTCCTACGAAGAGGACCAGGTGGGCGCGCTGATGGACTTCGAGATGGTGACCATCCGCGATGACGTCGCCCTGGAAGTGGTGCTGCGTTATCTTCGCCGGCTGAAAGAGCTGCCCGACCACACCGACAAGCTGTTCGTGGTCGACAACGACAGCATCCTCAAGGGGGTGCTGCCGATCAAGCGACTGCTGGTCAACGATCCGGAAAAGCTGGTGGTCGAAGTCATGGCGAAGGAGGCGGTGGCCTTCCATCCGGACGGCGACGCCTATGACGCGGCCCAGGCGTTCGAACGCTACGACCTGGTTTCGGCGCCGGTGGTGGACAAGAACGGCAAGCTGATCGGCCGTCTCACCATCGACGAGATGGTCGACCTGATCCGCGAGGAAAGCGAAAGCGAAGTCCTCAACATGGCTGGTCTGCGCGAAGACGAAGACGTCTTCGCCTCGGTGTGGAAATCGGTGGGCAACCGCTGGACCTGGCTGGCCACCAACCTCATCACGGCCTTCATCGCCTCGCGGGTCATCGGCCTGTTCGAGGGCTCGATCGAGAAACTGGTGGCCCTGGCCGCGCTCATGCCCATCGTCGCCGGCATTGGCGGCAACTCGGGCAACCAGGCCATCACCATGATCGTGCGCGCCATGGCGCTGGGGCAGATCAGTGTGACCAGCACCGCGCGCCTGCTGCGCAAGGAGATGGGCGTCGCCCTGTGCAATGGCGTCATCTGGGGTGGGGTGATAGGGCTGGTGGCCTTCTATCTCTACAGCAGCTGGTCCCTGGGCCTGGTGATGATGGGGGCCATGACCCTAAATCTGCTGCTGGCGGCGTTCATGGGCGTGCTGATTCCCATGACCCTGCAGCGCTTCGGTCGCGACCCGGCCATGGGGTCGAGCGTCCTGATCACCGCGGTCACCGACAGCGGCGGCTTCTTCATCTTCTTGGGACTCGCCACCCTGTTCCTGATGTAGGGCAGGGCAGGGTGCAGCGGGCTGCCCAGGCGCAGGGCAGCCCGGACGCCGTCAGGATGCGGCGTCGATGTCGTGGGCGATCAGCGAGATCAGGGCGTTCTGCTGGCGACCCGACAATTGCCGAAAGCGCTGCAGCAACTCCCGCTCGCTGGCGGTGATCTCCGGACTGTCCAGGCGAAGCCCGGGTTCGTCCCCAAGGGCGCCCTCTTGCTGCAAGCTCTGCTCGAGACGCGCGATGATTTCGGAGTTCATGCTGCGATGATGGTTGCGGGCCACATCCGCGATGCGCTCTCGCATGCCCTCGGGCAGACGCACGACGAATTTGTCAGCGGTACGGCTTGAGTAGGATCTAATGGCCTGGGTCATTGAGGTACTTCATCTGGAGTCAAAAATCAGTGAAGGCATAAGCCCTCGTCTCGTTCCGCTAGCACTCACGGCACCTTGGACTCTGTAACCACCTGTCCCTAGGTATCTGTTTTTATTGACGTCAATTTACCGACGTACAGAACAAATTGCAAAGCTGCCGAAGAACTTCCTGCCTGTGCCGCCCCGCGCGCAGTGTCGCGCTGCCTGAACCGGAACATGACAAACCTTCCGCTGCTCGTTACCATGAGCGCCCTTTCCTGTCCCAGTAGCTCAATTGGATAGAGCATCCCCCTCCTAAGGGGAAGGTTGGTGGTTCGACCCCACTCTGGGACACCAGATTCCTTTCCAGAACCTCTCCTCGCGATCCGACGCCTTCAACTGCCCTTGCCGAACCGTTACAGCAGTTTGGAGGATAGGGCAAAAACGGCGACCTTGTCCGACTTCCAAGCTCTTCCAGTGGCGATTTGTGGCTGTGATCACAGCATAGAGCAGCAGACAAAAACCTGCCGAATTTATCTGTACTCTCCGTTGGCTAACCGTCTGCATTGCTTGTATCTGGAGCGCCTCTGGAGGTTCGCGTCATGGCCTTTTATCCCGTCCTACTTTCAGTCGTGTTCGTTGTGCGTAATCAGGCTACCGAGTTGCAGAGCGTCCTGGAGCGCGCGGCAACTGTTATCGGTCCCTTGGTAAGTGACTACGAACTTATCATTGTCGACAACGCCTCTTCTGATGACAGCGTAGCTCGATTGAAGCAACTCACCAGCATCAATGGCCTGCCCAATCTGCAGGTATATGCCCTGACCAAGGAAGTGGACTCCGATACCGCCGCCTGGGTGGGACTGGAGAATGCGCTGGGAGACTTCGCGGTCGTCATAGATCCGGAAACCGATGACATCGCCTTCTTGCCCGACATGTTGCAACAGGCTGCGGGTGGCATCGACGTGGTGTTCGCCAACAATCAGCAGAAAGTTCGGCAGACCCTGTCCTACAGTCTTTGCTCCAAGGGCTTCAACAGTCTCTACAAGCAGTTCAACGGCGTCGATCTGGCCAAGGATGCGCCTCAGTACCGGATGCTCAGCAAGAAGGTCATCAATTACATCCTGCGCCACCCCGCGCCGGCGCTGACCTATCGCCATCTGCCGGCGACGGCGGGCTTCTCGCGGATCAATCTCGAATACAGCATGCCGCCGCGCAGCACCAAGCCCAAGCGGTTGTCCGGCAGCTTCGATCGCGGTGCCCGGCTGCTGGTGTCCTCCACCCGCAAGCCCATGCGCATGGTCAGTTTCCTGTCCATCGTCGGGGCCCTGTCCAATCTGCTCTATTCGATCTACGTCATCGCCATCGGCCTGTTCAAGGATGACGTCGCGCCAGGTTGGGTGACGATTTCATTACAGCAGTCCGGCATGTTCTTTCTCATTTCGCTGGTCCTGCTGGTGCTCGGCGAATATGTCCTGCAGTTGACCCACAGAGTCAACGAAGGGCCGCTCTATCATGTCGCCCAGGAGTTCACGAGTGCGGTCATGACGCGCCGTGACAAGCTCAATGTCGAAGTAGTGCAGGGCGGCAATGCCGCAAGGCCGGCCACTCAATCCGGCATGGCCTGACGATCATGAGAGATGCGATCGTCATAGGTGGCGGGTTTTACGGGGCCATGACGGCCCTGTATCTCATGCGCGTGAGAGGCTTTGCGAAAGTCACTCTGGTCGAGCGGGAAGACGGGCTGTTGAAGCGCGCCTCTTATCACAATCAGGCACGCGTCCATAACGGTTATCACTATCCCCGCAGTTTCGTCACGGCCTTTCGCAGTCGAGTCAACTTGCCGCGCTTCTTGCGCGATTATCCGGATGTGGTGGTGCGCGACTTCACCAAGTTGTATGCCATTGCCCGCAACAACTCCAAGGTCACGGCCAAACAGTTCGAACGCTTCTGTCAGGGGATCGAGGCGTCGCTGCAACCGGCGTCCGAGGAATTAAGTCGATTGTTCGACGATCGACTGATCGAGGCGGTTTATCTCACCGAGGAATATGCCTTCAACTCCGCCGTACTCGCCGCTGAAGTGAGTCGCGAACTGGATGCCGTCGGCGTCGAGTTGCGCTTCAAGAGTCGCGTGACGGCGATCCGCGGCGAAAGTGGCGGCCTGGGGGTCGACGTGGTGGACGAAGCCGGCGGCCAGGAGGAGATGCAGTGCCGCTATCTCTTCAACTGCACCTACAGCGGCCTCAACCAGTACGGTGGCGATTTCCCCGGGACCGCCACCCGGCTGCGTCACGAAATCACCGAGATGGCGCTGGTGGAGATGCCTCCGGAACTGCGCAACCTCGGGGTGACGGTCATGGACGGTCCGTTCTTTTCCATGATGCCGTTCCCGGCCCGGGGTCTGCACACCCTTTCCCATGTGCGCTACACCCCGCACCTGAACTGGGAAGACGCCAATGGCACCGATCCCTATGCGCTGCTGGACGGCTATGACCGCGCCTCGCGGGCGGACTGGATGGTGCGCGACGTGGCCCGCTACATGTCGGCAGCGGCGCGGGTGGAGTACCGGGATTCGCTGTTCGAGGTGAAGACCATTCTGATGAAGAACGAAGGCGACGACGGCCGTCCCATCCTCTTCGAACAACATCCCCAACTGCCCGGCTGCTATTCGATGCTGGGTGGCAAGATCGACAACATTTTCGATGCCCTGGAGCGCCTCGATGCCGAACCCTTCCACTGAAGCGACACCCAGGGGGGTGTCCGGCGTCGCCGGCTTCATCAGCGTTCTGGTCTTTTCCATCATCAATTTCTTTCTGTTCGGCAAGGGCGTCATCCTCGATCCCTTCCACCAGGGGGAGTATTTCGCCACATTGCCGACGCTTCTGCACAGTCAGCCGGGCGCCCATGCCTTCACCATCCATGGTGGCCTGGATTTCATCCCGGTATGGCTGGCGGAGACCTGGTTCGGCGCCCAGCACACCTTCCTGGTGACCCAGATCCTCTATGGGCTGTGCAACACCGGTGCGGCACTGCTGCTCTGGGGAACGGCCGTGTTGCTGTGCCCGGTGCCCAAGGGCCGCGCGCGCCTGATCCTGCTGGTCGCCGTGGGCGCCGTGGCGACCCAGGTGGTGGGCTATCGCGATCTCTTCCTGCTGCTGTCGCTGTTCCTCTTCTGCCTGCATCGCAAGGTGGAGACCACGCCGCGGCGACTGCTGTGCGAGGTGCTGCTGGGCCTGGCGGCCGGCTTCAACCTGTTCTGGTCCTATGACCGCGGCATCGCCGGGGTGCTGGCCATCGGCTCGGCGGTACTGCTCACGCTGCTCCTGCAGCGGCGGCATGTCCTGTCTCTGCTGAGCTTCGTGGCGACTGTCGGCTGGCTTGGCTTTGGTACCGATTTCTTCGCCCTGACCGATTACGTCAAGAACCTGACCTTCCTCCTGGAGACCTCGTCCCAGTGGGGCTACGGGCTGAGTGCCCGGCCGCTGGCGCTGAGCTTGCTGCTGGCGGTGCCCACGGCCCTGGCAGGTTTCGCCCTGATCCGTTGTCTGCCCTGGCCATGGCGCTGGAGCGAGGACCTGCCACTGATCGGTGCCCTGGCCGTGCTGCTCGCGATCTTCTTCAAGATCGGAGTCAATCGCGCGGACTTTCAGCACATCCAGATGGGTTTCTGGATCCCCCTGCTGAGTCTGCTCTATGCCGCCCGGCGGCAACGCCTCGCGCGCAACGGCGGCTGGGATATCTCGGCCCATCCGCGCGCGGCTGCTGCGGCAATTGCCGCCGCCGTGCTGCTGGGGCTGGTCGGACTTAATCCCTCGCCGTTCTTCGCGGTGCTGCTGGTGGGTGCGCTGCTGGCCTTTAGCCGACGCCTGCTGGTGCCGGCCCTGGCAGGGCTACTGGTGCTGCTCGCCGCCTTCAACCTCTACAAGTCGCCGGTGGAGCGGGTGTGGGCTCAGGGACTCGCCTGGGTACCGGCGCTGACCGCCTTGCCGGATGACGCCGCCCTGGCAACGCCCGGAGTGCAATGGGCCTCGCAGCGCCTGCTGGAGAGCGGCGCCCATTGTGTGTTCGACCTGGCCAACAACGGGGTCATCAACGGGGTGACCGATCTGCCGGCCTGTACCAAGTACATCTATCCGGTCTATGCCACGCCGCCCTACGAGGCCGATCTGCTCAGCGATCTGCAGCATGCCGATCCGCCGGCGGTGGTGTATTCGACGACCTTCTGGTCATTCAACCTGAACAACATTTCCATGCACGACAAGTTTCCACGACTCAAGGCCTACCTGGACGAGCGTTATCCCGTCGAGGAGTGCCAACCGGACTATTGCCTGAGATTCAAGACCAAGGGGTGAGCAACATGAAGACCGACGCATTGATAGGGTACAGCGGCTTCGTGGGGTCGACGCTGCTCAAGCAGAAGGCCTTCGGCGCGCTGTTTCGCTCCACCAATATCGACCAGATCGGCGACCAGCCCTATGGCCAGGTCATCTGCGCCGGCGCCCCCGCCCAGAAGTGGATCGCCAATCGCGATCCCGAGGCCGATCGCCAGAAGATCGATGGCCTGATCGGTCATCTGTCGCGGATCCAGTGCGATTCCTTCGTGCTGATCAGCACCGTGGACGTCTTCAAGCAGCCGCTCGGGGTGGATGAGACCACCGCGGTGGACGAAGAGGGCCTGCACGCCTACGGCGCCAATCGCTATCGACTGGAGCAGTTCGTCCGGGAGCATTTCGCCAATGCCCTGATCGTCCGCCTGCCAGGCCTGGTCGGGCCGGGCCTGCGCAAGAACGTGATCTACGACCTGCTCAACGACAACAACCTGCACGCGGTGGAAAGTCGCGGCGTCTTCCAGTTCTATCCGATGGTCAATCTCGGCTATGACATCCAGACCGCCCAGGCCGCCGGGCTGGACCTGGTGCACCTGACCGCCGAGCCCATCAGCGTGGCGGACATCGCCCGCCAGGGCTTCGGACGCGACTTCGGCAACACCCTGGAGGGTACGCCGGCGCGCTACGATTTTCGCAGCGTGCATGCCGAGGTCTTCGGCGGGCGTGACGGCTACCAGTACAGCGCCCGCGACACCCTGCTCGCGGTCCGCGCCTACGCCCAGTCGGAACCCCCGGTCATCAAGGCGGAGGGTCAGTGATGCGCATCGCCATCTCCAATATCGCCTGGGACCCGACCGATGACGCCATGGTCGCCGAGATCCTGCAGCAATACCGGGTCGATGCCATCGACATCGCGCCCGGCAAGTACTTCGCCGATCCCAAGACGGCCACCGCCCAGGACATCCAGGCAGTGCGTCAGCAGTGGCAGGCCCGTGGCATCGAGATCACCGGCATGCAGGCCCTGCTGTTCGGCACCACCGGACTCAATGTCTTTGGCGCCGACGATATCCAGCGCGCGCTGCTGGCGCAGCTGGAGGGCGTCTGCCGGGTCGCCGAGGGACTGGGCGCGACGCGCCTGGTGTTCGGCTCGCCGCGCAATCGCGATCGCTCGGGCTTGAGTGACGACCAGACCCTGGCACAGGCACGGGATTTCTTCCGCCGTCTGGGCGATGTGGCCGCTACCCATGGCGTGCAGATCTGTCTGGAGCCGAATCCGCCCCGCTATGGCGCTAACTTCATGATCGACAGCGATTCCACCGCCGCCGTGGTGCGGGCGGTCGAGCATCCGGCGATCCGCATGCAACTCGATACCGGCGCCCTGACCATCAACGAGGAAGATGCCGCTCGCGTGCTCGAAGAGCATGCGGAGCTGATCGGTCACGTCCATGCCAGCGAGCCGGACCTGGTGACCCTGGGGGAGGGCGGTACCAACCACGATGGCATCGCCTTCGCCCTGACCCGCCGCTTGCCGGAGCAGGTCGTCAGCATCGAGATGCTGCCGGCCAAGCAGGGCTCCAACCTGGCCGCGCTGGAGCGTGGCGTCCAGGTCGCGGTCAAGGCCTATCGAGACCTGCCGGAGGCTGCCGCATGAAGTGGCTGATCCTGATCCTGGGCATCGCGTCCAACGCCTCGGCGAGCGTGCTGGTGAAACTGGCCATGCTGCCGCCGCGGCGTTTTCCCAGCCTGAGCGATCCCATGGCTGCGCTGGCCAACTGGCCGTTCTGGCTCGGGCTGTTCATGTATGGCCTGGCCTTTCTGCTGTATGCCGCCGCCCTCGCCAAGCTGCCGCTGAACGTGGCGCATCCGGTGCTGACGGCCGGCGCCATCGCCAGCGTCGCGTTGCTGTCGGTGGTGATCTTTCGCGAAGCCTTTCCCTGGACCACGGCGGCAGGCATCGTCCTGATCATTGCCGGCGTCGCCCTCATCACGGCCCGTGTCGGTTGAACCTGGAGGACCTATGACTACTGCAATTCCCGCCACCGAGCGCGCCCTCTGGCAGGTGCCCAGCTATTCGACGACCTTCTGGAACGGCCGTAGCCGCCCGCACTGCGTGGTGATTCCGGTCATCAACGAAGGCGAGCGCATTCTCAATCTCCTGCGGCGCATGGCGGCGGTCAGGATCGCCGACATCGCCGATGTCATCATCGTCGACGGCGGCAGCACCGATGGCTCGCTGGAGCCGCAACGGCTGCAGGAACTGGGCGTCCGCGGGCTGCTGGTCAAGACCGCGCCGGGCAAGCTGAGCGCCCAGCTGCGCTGCGCCTATGCCTTCGTCCTCGACGAGGGTTACACCGGCATCGTGACCATCGACGGCAACGACAAGGACGACCCGGACGCCATTCCGCGCTTCATTGAAGCCATCGAGCAGGGTTACGATTTCGTCCAGGCCTCGCGCTTTCTGGCTGGCGGCGTGGCGGAGAACACCCCCAAGTCCCGCGACTTCGCCATTCGCTTCATCCATGCCCCCATGCTGAGCCTGGCCTCGGGTTTCCACTGGACCGACACCACCCAGGGTTTCCGCGCCTACAGCCGGGCCATGCTGCTGGATCCGCGCGTGGCACCGTTCCGCGACGAGTTCACCACCTACGAGTTGCTGGCCTATCTGTCCTACCGGGTACCGAAATTGGGCTATCGCTGCGTGGAACTCCCCACCGTGCGGCGCTATCCGAAGGGCGAGGTACCCACCAAGATCAGCAGCGTCAGAGGTAATCTGTCGGTGTTGCAGGTACTGATGAAGGCCTGTGCAGGCCACTACAACCCACGCCTGGGCGAGGATGCCCAGTTGGCAGCGCAACGACGAAGCTGATCCCGTCGCGCTCGCCTGATGCGCAAGAGACGATGGAGTAGGCAATGGTGCGTGTGCTGTCGGCGTTTCGCGGGCTCTATTTCGCGACGCTGTTGATGTTGATCGGGACCGGTCTGCTGAGTACCTATCTAGGCCTGCGACTGGCCGCCGATCAGGTGCAGGGACTCTGGGTCGGCGCTCTGACCGCCGCCTATTACGCGGGACTGGTGATAGGCGGCAAGCTGGGGCATCGGCTGATCGCCAAGGTTGGCCATATCCGCGCCTATGTGACCTGCGCCGGGGTGGTCGGCGCCGCGGTGCTGGGCATCGGCCTGCTGCCCTGGTTGCCGGTGTGGCTGGCGCTCAGGGTACTGATCGGCATGGGCATGATGTGCCAGTACATGGTGCTGGAAAGCTGGCTCAACGAGCAGGCTGGGCCTGGCGAGCGGGGCAAGGTCTTTTCCGGCTACATGACCGCCTCCTACCTTGGCCTGGCGCTGGGGCAGGTGGTGCTGGTGCTCTCGCCCGATCTCGGCGTCGACAAGCTGATGCTGGTCGCCATCTGCTATGCCCTGTGCCTGGTGCCAGTCGCGGTCACCGGCAAGATCCACCCGGCGCCGCTCAAGCCGGCGCCGCTCGAGCCCACGTTCTTCATCCAGCGGATTCCGCAGTCGTTGACGACGACCCTGGTCGCCGGACTGGTGATCGGCTCCTTCTATGGCCTGGCGCCGCTCTATGCCAGCGCCCAGGGCCTGCCCACCGAGCGCATCGGCCTGTTCATGGCCTGCTGCATCTTCGCCGGTCTGATCGCCCAGTGGCCGATCGGCTGGCTTTCGGATCGGCACGATCGCAGCTGGCTGATCCGCGTGGTCGCCATCGCCCTGACTCTCGCCGCCCTGCCGTTGGCCGTGCTGCCCCATGTGCCGCCAGTGGTGCTGCTACCCCTCGGCCTCATCGCCAGCCTGCTGCAGTTCGTGCTGTATCCGCTGGCGGTGGCGCTGTCCAATGACCATATCGAAGGGGAGCGCCGGGTCTCCTTGAGTGCCATGCTGCTGGTGACCTTTGGCATCGGTGCCTGTATCGGTCCGCTGGTGGTGGGGGCGCTGATGAATCTGGTCGGACCCAATATGCTCTATGCCTTCGTCGTCCTCTGCGGGGCTATCCTGATCTGGCGCATCCGGCCGGATGCAGTCACCGGCAAGCACCTGGTCGACGAGGCGCCGCTGAGCCATGTGCAGATGCCCGAAGGGTCGACCAGTTCGCCGCTGGCGGCCGCGCTGGATCCACGGGTCGATAGCCAGGTGGTACACGACCAGATGCATACTGAACCGGTCGTGGAGGAGGAACCCGCCGAGGAGGGGGCACCTCTGCAGGAAGAGATCGAGTTTCCCCAGAATCCGCCTGAATCCAAGGCGACCTGATAGTTGGAGGAGGGCGCCCAGCAGCCGTGGGCGCCCGATCGGTCACTCGAACCGGCGATTTTCTCGCTGCAGCTGGTAGATGAAGCGCTCGACCTGGCGCTGGGCTGCGCCACTGAGGTTGTCGAAGCAGACGCCCACGTCGCTGTATTCCAGGCGGTCCGGACAGGCGACGTGGCGGATGGTCACCGGCGTATTGATGGCGCCTATGGGCAACTCGGCGGTAAAGCTCTGGACCCGCTGCCCGGGTTGCAGCAAGTGGGTCACGTTGCCGGGAAAGCGTAGCTTGCAGCCCGTGGCCGACAGGTCGATCAGTTGACCACGCAGCTGGATCTGGCTATTGCCCTGGCTCAACTCGGCCGTCGCCGGCTGGGTCAGCAGCAGCTTGACCCGATAGGCATTGCGCCGCTGGTGATAGGTGAGCTCAGTGGGCAGGCCGATCCAATAGCAGCGATTGCCGTCCAGTTCGCTGAACTCGACCGGGCGATCGATCTGCCAGGTGACCTTTATGCCTTCGTGGAAGCTGTCCACCCGAAACGCCTGGCCCTGTTCGAGCAGGCGTTCGGCTTCGCGTGGGATGAACTCGTCCAGCGCGATCAGTCCCTTGGCTTCGTCGATTTCGACGACGAAGCTCTGGAATTGCTGCCCCTGACGATTGAAGGTGATCCGCAGCGGAATGTGCTGCTGTTGCGCCGGCCGCAGGCAGGCCAGGATCTCGCCCTTGGAGCGATAGATCTGGGGTGGCTGAGCGGCGTTGTCGCTAGCGGAAGAACCTTGCACCTGGAAACTCCTGTAAACAGCGGTCAGCAAGAATACTGGCTAGCTGCCATCTGTACAGCAAAAACGCGTTGGGGGAAAAGCTTCGAGCTCAAGCCGAACTCAGCGGACGCTGATAACCGCCACCGGTCTGGCTGCCGCGGCGGTTGTACAGCGTGGGTGCCGAGGTGCCCTGCAGCACGTTCAGCAGCTTGCCGACCACGAAGCGGTTGGCCTGGATGATCTGGCCATTGCGGACGTTGTGCGCCTTGCACTGCTCCATGAGCTGCGCGAGCCGACTGGAAAGCGCCAGCAGTTCTTCCCCATCGGGTAGCCGCGCAGCCAGGGCTTGCAAGCCCTGCAGATCCGCGCGCAGACCGTGGGCCTGGAGCAGGGCAGTGCGCTGCTGGGCATGCTGGTCGAGCTGCTTGAGCAGGATCTGCTTGGTGCCCAGCAGGGCTTCCAGCCGATCGAGCTGACGCTCGCTCAATGCCTGGAATTCCTGCTCGATCAGGGCCAGCAGTTGCTCGCTCAGGTCGATGTCGTGGCGGGTGATTTCGAGCAAGGTGGCATTGGGCATGGCACGGTTTCCTTTCGAACGTTAGAGACGATCGTCAGAAAGGCCGTGCCGAACCGGGCGTCAGGACTCGAACGCCATCAGTTTGTCGGCCACTTTCTGGCTGTCGACCTTGTAAGAGCCATCGGCGATGGCCTGTTTCAGGCGGCTGACCTTGTCGCTGTCGACCACCGGCAGATCCTTTAGCCCTGCCGTCAGGGAGCTCAGTTGCTTGGCTTCAGCGCTCAAGCTGACCGACTCGCCGGAGGCGGTGCTCTGGGTAGCCTTGACGTCGCTGGTCTGAGCCGCGGACACGTCCTTGGTGGACGCCGCCTTGGTATTGCCTATGCCCGCAGTAGAGGACGAATTCAGGCGATTGATATCTAGAGCCATGAGTGGAGATCCTCGTGTCGTCTCGTTCGCATGTCCGGCTTATCGGCGAGCAATGCCGAAACTTTAGCCGTAGACCTGTGCGCCCCGTTACATCCTTCGACAGGATGACGCGCAGAGGTTCAGGAAGCGGACGTTCAAGGTACCTCTTTTGGCTCCTGCGCTAAAGGGCTACCTCCACCTGGCCCTGATCGACGACCCGACCGTGGATTACCCGGTTGGAGCTGAGGTTGCGTACGCGGATCTCCTCGTCCTTGGCGCCGGCGCTGAGGGCCTCGCCCTGCATGCGGATGCTGAAGGAGGCGCTGCGGGCATTGATGACCACCTGCTCGCCCTTGCGAATGAGTTCGGCCTGCTCGATAAAGGACGGCGCCAGGACCTGCTCGCTGACCACCTGACGCTTCAGCTGGGTGCCTATCACCTGCTCCAGGCTGGTCAGGTAGCCCTGGGTCAGGGTGCCGACATCACGCTCCACCAGCGCCACGTTCTGGCTGTCCAGCACCGCGCCACGCAACAGGGGCTGCAGCGTGACCACCACTGGGCGATACAGCTTGACCTGCGCGGGCACGAATACCGTCCAGGGACTGCCGCCCTCGCAGCGTACCTTGACGTTGATCCGACCCACCGGCATTGGATTGCCCTGCTGCGACAGCGTCAGGGGTTTGTCGCAGGCGGCCAGTCGCAGGCGGGAATCCAGCGAGTTGATCTGGGTTTCATGGCGCGCGTTGGAATTGGTCTCCAGCAAATATTCCTGCACGCGCTCCTCAAGAAAACTTTCGACGGCGCCGATAAGTTCGTCAGATGAGGTGTAGTCGCCTTCTGCATAGGCCTTTCCGCCCAGGCATGTCAGGATCAGCACAAGATTCGCAGCCCAGCGGCAAGAAGTCTTCATAGGTCGGAAACACGTCGCTTCGATCTTCATGAGTCACATCTAAGCAAGCCCTGTGCCGAGTTTTCCAACCGGTCCGTGGCAACGAGAGGAGTCGCCAAATGGCTGGTGTATTGGACGCAGTCAACCAACGTACCCAACTGGTGGGCCAGAACCGTCTGGAACTGCTGCTGTTCCGCCTGGACGGCTCGCAGCTCTATGGCATCAACGTCTTCAAGGTGAAGGAGGTGCTGCAGTGCCCCAAACTCACCGTGATGCCGAAATCGAGTCCGGTGGTACGGGGCGTGGCCAGCATTCGCGGCGGCACCTTTCCCATCATCGACCTGGCCATGGCCACCGGTCGCCGTGGGCTGGAAGACATCAACAACTGCTTCGTGATCATCACCGAGTACAACACCAAGGTGCAGGGCTTCCTGGTGCGCTCGGTGGAGCGGATCGTCAACATGAACTGGGAAGGCATCAACCCGCCGCCCAAGGGCACCGGTCGTGATCACTACCTAACCGCCGTCACCCGGGTCGACAACCAGCTCGTCGAGATCATCGACGTGGAAAAGATCCTGTCCGAAGTCGCACCGTCCGTCGAAACCGTGTCGGCCGGCGTCATCAGCGAAGTGGTACAGGCCAAGGCCGTCACCAAGCGCGTCCTGATCGTCGACGACTCCTCGGTGGCCCGCAAGCAGGTGAGTCGCTGCCTGGAAACCGTCGGGGTAGAGGTCATCTCCCTCAACGACGGCCGCCAGGCCCTGAATTACCTCCAGGCCATGGTGGCCGAAGGCAAGCGCCCGGAAGAGGAATTGCTGATGATTATTTCCGACATCGAGATGCCGGAAATGGATGGCTACACCCTGACGGCGGAAATCCGTCATGATTCGCGGATGCAGAAAGTGCATATACTGCTGCATACCTCCTTGTCCGGCGTCTTCAACCAGGCGATGGTCAAGAAGGTCGGTGCGGACGACTTCCTGGCCAAGTTCCGCCCCGATGATCTTGCCTCCCGGGTAGCCGAGCGCATCAACGCGGTCGACAGTCACTAGGTGAAGGCGTCTCTATCCCGGTATCCAGAAGGCGGAGCGGCAGTGTCAGCAGTCAACGCGGATTTTGTGCTTTTTCGTGATTTCCTCGAGAAATCCAGCGGGATCCTGCTCGGTGACAACAAGCAGTACCTCGTCTCCAGTCGGCTCAACAAGCTGATGGAGACCGAAGGGATCAAGACGTTGTCGGAGTTGGTGCAGCGCATCCAGATGCAGCCCCGTGGCGGGTTGCGGGAAAAGGTCATCGATGCGATGACGACCAACGAAACCCTGTGGTTTCGCGACACCTATCCCTTCGAGGTGCTCAAGAACCGCCTCTTGCCGGAGTTGACCAAGAACACCTTCGGCCAGCGCCTGCGGGTCTGGTCGGCGGCCTGCTCCTCGGGTCAGGAACCCTATTCGCTGTCCATGACCATGGACGAATTCGAGCGCAGTGCGGCAGGGCAGGGGCGTGGCGGCATGCAGATCGTGGCGACCGACCTGTCCGGTGCCATTCTCACCGCGGCCAAGTCCGGCGAATACGATTCGCTGGCGATCGGTCGGGGGCTGTCCCCGGAGCGCCTGCAGCGCTACTTCGACGTGCAGCAGCCGGGGCGCTGGGCGGTCAAGCCGGCGATTCGCAGCCGCATCGAATTCCGTGCGCTGAATCTGCTGGACAGCTATGCCAGCCTCGGCAAGTTCGACATGGTGTTCTGCCGCAACGTGCTGATCTACTTCTCCGCCGAGGTGAAGAAGGACATCCTCACGCGCATCCACGGCACCCTCAAGCCGGGCGGCTATCTGTTCCTGGGCGCCTCCGAGGCCCTCAATGGCCTGCCGGATCTCTATCAGATGGTGCAGTGCAATCCGGGCATCATCTACAAGGCCAAGTAGGCCGGTCGATGGACACCCCAAGGGCAGACCCAGGTCTGCCCTTTCTTTTGCGCCAAAGTTTTGCCGCCCCGGCCTCGGGGCCCGGCAAGGACGGCGGAAAAACCTTGCCGCTTGCCGTCGTTCTGACTGCCACCTTGCGCTAAGCCCTTGATTTAGATGGATGCTGGAGACTGGCACGGGCCTTGCTAAATCGCTTGCAAGCCACGTCAAAGGTCTCTCGACATGAGCATCAGTTTCGACAAAGCACTCGGGTTGCACGAGCAGGCGCTGAACTTCCGTTCGCAGCGTGCCGAGGTGTTGGGCAACAACATCGCCAATGCCGACACCCCGGGCTACAAGGCACGGGATCTGGATTTCAGCGCCGTGATGGCGGAGCAGGCGGCCAAGAGCGCGCCGGGGGCTTCCGGCCACTATCAGCTGGAAACCACCAACAGCCGCCATATCGCTGCCGAAGGCTTCGACATGGGCATGGGCGACTCAGCGTTGAAATATCGCATCCCCACTCAGCCCTCGGTGGACCAGAACACCGTGGATGCGCAGGTCGAGCAGGCCAACTACGCGGAGAACGCGATGAATTTCCAGGCCAGTTTCACCCTGCTCAATAGCAAGTTCAAGGGGCTGATGTCGGCCCTGCGCGGAGAATAGCCATGTCCCTGAGTTCGCTGTTCAACATCGCCGGCAGCGGGATGAGCGCCCAGAACGTTCGCCTCAATACCGTGGCCAGCAACATGGCCAACGCCGATTCCGTGTCTTCCAGCGTCGACCAGACCTACAAGGCGCGGCATCCGGTGTTCGCCGCCCAGCTCAACGACGCCCAGGGTGGCGCCTCGCTGTTCGACGACCAGGGCCAGGCCGGGGTCGGGGTGGAGGTCAAGGGCATCGTCGAGGACCAGAGCGAGGTGCAGAAGCGCTATGAGCCCAACCACCCGATGGCGGACAAGGACGGCTACGTCTACTACCCCAACGTGAACGTGGTGGAAGAGATGGCCGACATGATTTCGGCCAGTCGCGCCTTCCAGACCAATGCGGAAATGATGAATACCGCCAAACAGATGATGCAGAAGGTACTGACCCTCGGTCAGTAAGGAACCGGCGCCATGGCCATAAGCACGACCAATTCCACCGCTCAATCGGTGCTCGACAAGTACTCCGTCAACAAGACGAGTGCCACGGGTGACAGCAGCGGTAGCGAGACCAAGAAGAGCAGCCAGCTCGGCAAGGACGAATTCCTCAAGCTGATGGTCGCCCAGATGAACAACCAGAATCCGCTGGAGCCCCAGGGCAACGGCGAATTCATCGCGCAGCTGGCGCAGTTCAGTACCGTCGAGGGCATCACCAACCTCAACACCAGCGTCAGCTCGATCCTCTCCGGCAGTCAGTCTTCCCAGGCGCTGCAGGCGTCCACCCTGGTGGGCCGCAAGGTGATCGTCGATACCGACAAGGTCAAGGTGGATACCAGTGCGGACTTCAAGGGTGCGCTCAATCTGACCGCGTCCAGTCCGAACGTCTGGGTCAACGTCTACAACGACGCGGGCAGTCAGGTGAATCGGCTGAATCTGGGGCAGCAGTCCAGCGGCCTGGTGAACTTCACCTGGGATGGCACCGACGCCAGCGGCAAGAAGCTGGATGCCGGCACCTACCGCTTCGAGGCCCAGGCGAACGTGAACGACACCACCACGGCCATGAAGACCAGTCTGCCGGCCAACGTCGACAGCGTGACGCTGGGGCAGAACGGCGGCGAAATGACACTCAACCTTGCCGGCGTCGGCAGCATCGGCATCTCCAAAGTCCAGGCGGTCGGCCAGTAAGGCGCGGCACACGAGAGGAATCCAGCATGTCTTTCAATATCGGTTTGAGCGGCATCAAGGCCGCGTCCAGTGACCTCAATATCACCGGCAACAACATCGCCAACGCCAGCACCGTCGGCTTCAAGCAATCGCGGGCGGAGTTCCAGGATCTCTATGCCGCCTCGGTATTGGGCACCGGCAAGAATGCCCAGGGCAGCGGCGTGCTGCTGGGTAACGTCGGCCAGCTGTTCAACCAGGGCACCATCGATTCAACGCAGAACGCGCTGGACATGGGCATCAACGGCAACGGCTTCTTCGTCACCAGCAACAATGGTGCTATCCAGTACACCCGTGCCGGTTACTTCGGCACCGACAAGCAAGGCTTCATTGTCGACAACAACGGCTACAGGCTGCAGGGCTATACCACCAACGACCAGGGCCTGCTGCAGCCGGGCGTGCGCAGCGACCTGCGCATCGAGACCGCCAGTCAGGCGCCCAAGGCGTCCAGCTCGATCAAGCAGACGGTCAATCTGAATTCGACCCAGACGACGCCGACCACCACCCCGTTCAATCCGTCCGATCCGACCAGCTACAACTCCTCGACCTCGGTGAACATCTACGACAGCCAGGGCAACGCCCACGTCCTGTCGCAGTATTTCGTCAAGGGCGCGAACAACTCCTGGACCATGAACGTGCTGATCGACGGCCGCAATCCGGGCGACCCCACCAAGGAGGATGCGACCACCAAGGTCGCCACCCCCTATACCGTGACTCTGCCGTTCACCAGCAGTGGTGCGCTCGACGGTGCCAATGTGGCCTCGACCGATCTCAAGCAGGTCAATAACGCCACCACCAACACCTTCGAGGGCGTGCTCAAGCTGGACAACTGGGTACCGGCCATTTCCAACGGCGGCACCCCGGCGACCTGGTCCTCCAACGGCGCCGTGGCCAATCCGGCTGGCATCACCCTGGACATGCGTGGCTCGACCCAGTACAGCAGCGCCTTTGCCGTGACCAGCGTCAACCAGGACGGCTACACCACCGGCCAGCTGTCGGGCCTCGAGATCGATGACACTGGCCAGATCTTCGCGCGCTATACCAATGGTCAGTCCAAGGTGCAGGGCCAGGTCGTGCTGGCGAACTTCGCCAACGTCCAGGGCCTTACGCCCATGGGCAAGACCTCCTGGACCGAATCTTCCGAATCGGGCCAGCCGGTGGTGGGCACCCCGCGGGCCGGCACCCTGGGGGCCCTGCAATCCGGTGCGCTGGAGGCCTCCAACGTGGACATCTCCACGCAACTGGTCAACATGATCGTGGCGCAGCGCAACTACCAGGCGAACGCCAAGACGATCGAGACCGAAAACGCCATCACCCAGACCATCATCAACCTGCGTTGATGTCGTTTCTCTGACGGCTTGCCGCTCAGACGTCAGGAAAAGCCTCCTTCGGGAGGCTTTTCTATTTTCAAGCCCTTGATTCAGCAGGTTTTTCGTTTTCTGGAACGGGCCTTGCTAAAGAACCTCCGAACGCAAGCTTGGCGGCAATCTGCCGCCGTCGGAGGATCAGATGGACAAGCTGCTGTACGTCGCCATGACCGGCGCCAGCCAGAACGAAATGGCCCAGCGCGCCCATGCCAACAACCTGGCCAACGTCTCGACCTCGGGATTCCGCAAGGATCTCGAGCAGGCGCGCTCGATGCAGGTGTTCGGCGAGACCATGCCGTCGCGCGTCTATTCCATGAGCGAACGGCCGGCGACGGACTTCACGCCCGGCGCGCTGCAGGAAACCGGGCGTGATCTGGACGTGGCCATCCAGGGGCCGGGTTTCGTCGCGGTCCAGGATCCCTCCGGCAAGGAGGCCTATGTGCGTACCTCCAGCCTGCAGATCGACCCCCTCGGCATGCTGCGGACCGGCAGTGGTATGCCGGTGCTCGGCAATGGCGGACCCATCGCCGTGCCGCCCGCTTCCAAGGTGGAAATCGGTCAGGACGGCAGCATCACCATTCGCGGCTCCGGTCAGGCGGCCAATGCCCTGGCCCAGGTCGATCGCATCAAGCTGGTCAACCCCGACACCAAGCATATGGAAAAGGGGCTCGACGGCCTGCTGCACATGAAGCAGGGCCAGGCGGCGCCGCCCATGGATGCCAACGTGTCCCTGGTATCCGGCTTCGTCGAGTCGAGCAACGTCAATGCGGCGGAGGAGATGACCTCGATCCTGTCGCTGTCCCGCCAGTTCGAACTGCAGGTGAAGATGATGCGCAGCGCCGAAGACAACGACGCGGCGCTGGCAAAGGTTTTGCAATTCTCCTGATCAAGGCTAGCGCCGACGTAAAACCGGCACTTCGAGGAATACCATCATGATGTCGTCACTGTGGGTCGCCAAGACCGGTCTGTCCGCCCAGGACATGAACCTCACCACCATTTCCAACAACCTGGCCAACGTGTCCACCACAGGCTTCAAGCGCGACCGCGCCGAATTCCAGGACCTGCTGTACCAGATCCGGCGCCAGCCGGGTGCCCAGTCCACCCAGGACAATCAGCTGCCTTCCGGCCTGCAGCTGGGTACCGGTGTGCGCATCGTCGGCACCCAGAAGAACTTCACCGAGGGTTCGCTGCAGACCACCGACCAGCCGCTGGACATGGCCATCAACGGCGACGGCTTCTTCCAGGTGACCATGCCCGACGGGACCATCAACTACACCCGTGACGGCACCTTCCACCTGAATGCCGATGGCCAGCTCGTCACCGCCAACGGCTTCGCCCTGCAGCCCGCCATCGTGCTGCCGGCCGATACCAAGACCTTTACCGTCGGCGAAGACGGCACCGTGTCGGTCACCACCGCCGGCCAGGCCGCGCCCCAGGTCATCGGCAACCTGCAGATCGCCCAGTTCGTCAACCCGGGCGGTCTCCAGGCCGTGGGCCAGAACCTGTTCAGCGAGACCGCCTCCAGCGGCGCGCCCCAGGTTGGCACCCCGGGTTTGAACGGCCTCGGCACCGTCCTACAGAGCACCCTGGAAAACTCCAACGTGAGCACGGTGGAGGAGCTGGTGAACATGATCACCACCCAGCGCGCCTACGAGATGAATTCCAAGGTCATCAAAGCGGCCGACGACATGCTCGGCTTCGTCAGTCAACAGCTCTAATCCCCTGTGAGGACGCGCTCCATGAAACCTCTGTTCGCCGTCGCCCCGCTCCTGGGAGCGCTCGTACTCGCAGGATGCGTAGCCCCGGCCGCCAAGCCGGACGATCCCTATTACGCTCCGGTGTTGCCGCGCACGCCGGTGCCGGCGGCGCAGAACAACGGCGCCATCTTCCAGTCGGGGTTCGAACAGAATCTCTATACCGACCGCAAGGCCTTCCGCGTGGGCGACATCATCACCGTCACCCTGCAGGAGAAGACCCAGGCCAGCAAGAACGCCAGTTCCGACGTCGCCAAGAACAGCAAGGCGACCCTCGGGCTGACCTCGCTGTTCGGGGCCAAGCCGAAGATCCCCAATCCCCTGGCCGACGGCGACCTGAGCCTGGACGCCGGCTTCTCCGGCAATCGCTCCAACACCGGCAAGTCCACGGCGGCCCAGGGCAACAGCCTGTCCGGTTCGCTGACCGTGACCATCGCCGAGGTACTGCCCAACGGCATCCTGGTGGTCCGCGGCGAGAAGTGGCTGACGCTCAACACCGGCAACGAACTCATGCGCATCCAGGGCATGGTCCGCGCCGATGACATCGCCACCGACAACACCGTGTCGTCCACCCGCGTGGCCGATGCGCGGATCACCTATTCGGGCACCGGCGCCTTCGCCGATGCCAGTCAGCCGGGCTGGCTGAGCCAGTTCTTCGGCAGCCCGCTGATGCCCTTCTGAGGATGAGCGCCATGTTCAAGACCCTCATCGCCGCTGCCGCCCTGGCCCTGGTCATGCCCCTGGCCCAGGCGGATCGGCTGAAGGACATCGCCAGCATCCAGGGCGTGCGGACCAACCAGCTGATCGGCTACGGCCTGGTGGTGGGTCTGCCCGGTACCGGCGACCAGACCACCCAGACGCCCTTCACCGTGCAGACCTTCAACAACATGCTGGCCCAGTTCGGCATTAAGGTACCGCCGGGTACCACCGCGCAGCTGAAGAACGTCGCCGCGGTGTCCATCCATGCCGATCTGCCGGCCTTCGCCAAGCCCGGCCAGACCATCGACATCACGGTGTCCTCCATCGGCAACTCCAAGAGCCTGAGAGGCGGCAGCCTGCTGCTCTCGCCGCTCAAGGGGATCGATGGCCAGATCTACGCCATCGCCCAGGGCAACCTGGTGGTGGGTGGTTTTGACGCCGAAGGTCGCGATGGCTCGAAGATCACCGTCAACGTTCCGTCGTCCGGCCGCATTCCCAATGGCGCCACCGTCGAGCGGCCGGTGCCGAGCGGCTTCGACCAGGGCAACAGCATCACGCTGGACCTCAATCGCAGCGACTTCACCACCGCCAAGCGCATCGTCGACAAGATCAACGAGACACTTGGCGCGGGTGTTGCATCTGCTGTTGATGCCGGATCGATTCGCGTCACGGCGCCGGTGGATCCCAGCCAGCGCGTCGACTACATCTCGATCCTGGAGAACATGGAAGTGGATCCGGGACAGGCGGTGGCCAAGGTCATCGTCAACTCCCGTACCGGGACCATCGTCATCGGCCAGAACGTCAAGGTCTCGCCGGCGGCGGTGACCCAGGGCAGCCTGACCGTGACCATCAGCGAGGACCCCCAGGTGAGCCAGCCCAATCCCTTGTCGGGTGGGCAGACGGTGGTGACTCCCCAGTCGACCGTCAAGGCCAAGCAGGAGGCCAAGCCGATGTTCAAGTTCGGTCCGGGTACCACGTTGGACGAGATCGTGAGAGCGGTGAATCAGGTGGGCGCTGCGCCCAGCGACCTGGTCGCCATTCTCGAAGCGTTGAAACAGGCCGGCGCCTTGCAGGCCGATCTGATCGTTATCTAAGGAGAACGGGCGATGGAATCTCGTCTGGGTGGCAACTACGGCAACGTCAAGGATTCGGGGGCCTTCACCGACCTGAATCGGTTGGCCCAGATGAAGGGTAAGGACCGCGACAGCTCGGAAAACGTCAAGAAGGTCGCCGGCGAATTCGAGTCGCTGTTCCTGAGCCAGATGCTCAAGTCCATGCGCAGCGCCAATCAGGCGCTGGCGGACAAGGACAGCCCCTTTTCCAGCGAGACCACCAAGCAGTACCAGGACATGTACGACCAGCAGCTGGCCGTCTCCCTGTCCCGGGATGGCGGCGGTATCGGCCTGGCCAACGTGCTGGAACGTCAGCTGAGCAAGACCGCCCAGCCGTCGAGCCGCCCCAATCCCTTCGCCCAGGTTGGCCAGGCTGCGCCCACCGAAGGCCAGCTGGCCGCCGGTCGCAACGCCAAGCTCAACGACGTGGCGAGCCACGGCCTCAAGCCGGCCACTACCGTAGCGTCCGGGCGTGACGATTCCAGCGCGCTGAATTCCCGACGGCTGGCGCTGCCCGGGCGTCTGGCCGAGCGTACCGCCGCCAATATTTCCGGGGCGGCCGAGCAGGGCGCCACCCTCAAGCAGAGCTTCCAGGACGTCGCGGCCGCCCAGAGCGCCTGGCGCCAGCAGGCCACGCAACCCGGCAGCAAGCCGGCCGCCGCGACCGAGGCCGTCGCCAGCGTGGACGGCGCCGCTGCCACCGGCAAGACCCGTTTCCGCACCCGTCAGGAATTCGTCGACACCATGATGCCCATGGCCGAAGCCGCGGCGAAGCGTCTGGGCGTGGATCCCAAGTACCTGGTCGCCCAGGCGGCGCTGGAAACCGGCTGGGGCAAGCACATGGTCAAGCAGGCCGATGGCAGCAACAGCAACAACCTGTTCGGCATCAAATCCCACGGCTGGGACGGCGGCAGCGCCCCCGCGGTGACCCAGGAATTCGTCAATGGCAAGGCCGTGACCGAGACCGCCAAGTTCCGCACCTACGATTCCTTCGCGGACAGCTTCCACGACTACGTGAACTTCCTGCAGAGCAACGACCGCTATGACAAGGCGCTGTCCACCAACGGCAACTCCGAGCGCTTCATGCAGGGCCTGCAGCAGGCCGGCTACGCCACCGATCCGCACTACGCACGCAAGGTGATCCAGATCGCTCGCAACATGAACACCTATCAGACGGTCGCCTCCCTGGGCACCAGTCCGTCCCGCGGTTGAGGTGAGCCATGGCTGATCTACTTTCCATTGGTCTGTCGGGCCTGAGGTCCACGCAAAACGCCCTGACCACCACCGGCCACAACATCGCCAACGTCAACACGCCCGGCTATTCGCGGCAGGAGACCATCCAGCAGACCAACATCGCCCAGTACAATGGCTCGGGCTATGTCGGTTCCGGCTCCCAGACGGTGGATGTGCGTCGCCTCGCCAGTGATTTCCTCACCAGCCAGGTGCGCTCGGCCAACAGCCAGAACAGCGAGCTGCAGACCTTCAAGAGCCAGATCTCTCAGCTCGACGGCCTGCTGTCCGACAGCACGACGGGTATCACCCCGGCCATGCAGAAGTTTTTTGCCACCCTGCAGACCGCTGCCCAGGATCCTTCATCGATCCCGGCGCGGGAGGCCGTGCTGGCCCAGGCCCAGGGCATGGCCAAGTCGTTCAACACCCTGTACGACCAGATCGACAAGCAGAACGGCCAGATCAACGATCAGCTGTCGGCGCTGACCAACCAGGTCAATGCCCTGGCCAAGAGCGTTGGCAGTCTCAACGACGCCATCGCCCGTTCCAAGGCTGCCGGTGGTGCGCCCAACGATCTCATCGACTCCCGTGAGCAGGCGATCAAGCAGCTGTCCGGCATGGTCGGGCTGCAGGTGGTGGAGCAGGACGACGGCGCGCTGAACCTGTTCGTTGGCACCGGCCAGCCGCTGGTGGTGGGCAATACCGTGTCCAGCATGACGGCCAAGCCCGGCACCGACGATCCCTCGCGTTTCCAGATCGTCCTGACCTCCGGCTCCACCGAACAGAACGTCACCAGTCAGTTGAGCGGCGGCGAGATGGGCGGCCTGCTGTCCTATCGCGACACGGCGCTGGACCATGCCTACAACAGCCTGGGCCAGTTGTCCCTGACCCTGGCGGATACCGTCAACAAGCAGCTGGGGCAGGGCCTGGACCTGTCCGGCAATGCCGGCTCGGCACTGTTCGGTGATATCAACGACACCCAGAGCATCGGTCTACGGGTGATGGGGCGGGCCTCCAACACCGGCTCGGCCAGCGCGACCCTGAGCATCACCGATACCAGCAAGCTCTCGCCCAGCGACTACCGCCTCGATTACAACGGCACCGGCTTCACGGCGCGTCGCGCGAGTGACAACGCGGCGCTCACGGTCAACAAGAGCGGTACCGATCCGGTCACCCTGACGCTGACGGATGCCAATGGCAACGATCAGGGCTTCAAGGTGCAATTCAGTGCCGCCGAGCTCGCCAAGGCCCAGGCCGGCGACGTCTTCAGCCTGCAGCCGACACGTCGCGGCGCGTCCCAACTCAAGGTGGATCTGGCGCAAGCCGATCAGCTGGGTTTCGCTGGCACCGCCAAGGCCGCGGCCACGACCAACAACCGCGGTACGGGAGCCATCACCCAGCCGGCGCTGACCAGCACGGTGTCGCCGGTCAATACCGCCGACTTCGGGCGGCTGTTCGGAGCCGATGGCCTGAAGCTGAGCTTCAACAGTACTACCAACCAGCTGGATGGCACCCTGCCGACCGGCGCGACGCTCAGCTACGTGTCGCCTTCGACGACGGGTCTCACCAATGGTCAGACCAACGCCGTTCGCCTCACCTACACCGATCCGACCACCAACAACAGCTACACCTACGATTTCAATATCAGCGGCGTGCCCCAATCCGGTGACAGCTTCACCCTGGGAACCAACAAGGGCGCGGTTTCGGACAACCGCAATGCGCTGAACCTGGTGGCCTTGCAGACCAAGCCCACCATGGGTGGCTATGGCAACACCGGCACCACCTACAACAACGCCTACGGCGGCTTGGTGGAGCGTGTCGGTACCCTGGCCGCCCAGGTACGAGTGGATTCGGCCGCCAGCGAAACCGTGCTCAAGCAGTCCCAGGACAATCGTGACTCCCTGTCGGCCGTCAACCTCGACGAGGAAGCCGCCAAACTCGTCCAGTTCCAGCAGTACTACGGTGCCTCGGCGCAGGTCATCAAGATCGCCCAGTCGCTGTTCGATACCCTGCTCGGCGCCTTCAGATAAGGAACCCGCCCATGCGCATCTCTACCGTCCAGGCATTCAACAACGGCATCAGCGGCCTGCAGAACAACTACGGCAGCGTCACCCGGACTCAGGAAGAGATCAGCACGGGCAAGAAGATCCTGACCCCGGCGGACGATCCGGTGGCCTCGGTCAAGCTGTTGCAGATCAGCCAGGAAGAGGCGCTCAACGGTCAGTACAACACCGGCATGACCGCCGCCAAGAACAGCCTCAACACCGAGGAGTCCATGCTGACCTCGGTGGAAACCGTGCTGACGCGCATCCGCGAGATCGCCGTCCAGGCCGGCAACGGTGCCCTGGATCCAACCGATCGCGCGTCCCTGGCCAAGGAGGTCGGTCAGCGCGAAGACGAGCTGATGAACCTGATGAACAGCAAGGATGCCAGTGGCAAATACCTGTTCTCCGGCTCCATGGGCGACACCCAGCCCTATGTGCGCAATGCCGACGGTACCTACAGCTACAACGGCGACGAAGGCCAGCGCAGCGTGCAGATCGCCAGCTCCACCTTCGTGCCCATCAGCGACAGCGGCAAGGACGCCTTCGAGAACAACTTCAACGCCAATCGCGTGGATACCACGCCGGTGGCTGGCAACACGGGTACCGGGCGCATCTCCCTCGGCCTGGTGGATGACAAGATAGCCTACGATTCCACTTTTCCCGCCAGCAATCCGCCGGTCGCTACCGATGGCGTCGGCATCCATTTCCTCGATGACAAGAAGTACGTCATCTACGACCTGTCCAAGGCGCCTACCGCCGCCGAATGGGCGGCCTACGACCCGGCCAATCCGCCGGCTGGCCAGCTCAAGGCGGACAGCGTCGATGGCAATCCCTCCACCAGCGACTTCATCCGCTTTAGAGGCGTCAAGGTGCAGATCGATGGGGTACCGGCAGCCGGTGACGAGTTCAAGATCACCCGCGACACCGCCAACGAGAAGCGCAGTCTGCTCAACGTGGTATCCGACTTGCGCAAGGCCTTGGAGAGCGGTGACGGCAGTACCGAAGGTGTCTACAAGGTGCGCGATAGCGCCGCTGTCGCTCTGAGCAACCTGGACACGGCTTACACCCAGGTCGACGGCATCCGCGGCAAGGTCGGCGCACGCCTCAACGTCATCGATTCAACAAGCGACTTCATCGCCGACGTCAGCCTGGTCAACAAGTCGGTGCAATCGGATCTTCAAGATCTGGACTATGCTGAGGCTTTGTCCCGCTATGCGCTGCAGAACACCGTACTACAGGCGACGCAGCAGAGCTTCGTGAAAGTTTCCCAGCTGAGTCTGTTCAATTATCTGAGTTGACGGCTTTGCATCTGGATCTTATTACAAGGTCGGTCAGCAGCTCGTCATTGATTGGCTACACTTTGCTGTTGAAAGAGTCGCGATTCGCGAGAGGGGCCGGCCAGTCTGTATTTTTCATGCTTCATCCTTGCCGGTTCAGGTCGCCACGACGAGTGCTGCTGCCGGGTTACCTGGAACGAACCTTCCGCCGGTTGAGATTCAGGCGGTGGAGTGCGGGAAACTCAAGCGACAACCTGCTTTTGAGCTCCTCCCATTTTGACATTGGTATGCATGACTGCCTGATCAGACTCGCTGCAATCATTGCGCTTTAAGGATGAGGATATGAATAGAACCACGCAGTTCAGGCAGTTGTTGAAGTCCAGTGATCTGGAGTTCATCTGTGAGGCGCACAACGGCCTTAGCGCCAGGATCGTCGAAGAGGCAGGTTTCAAAGGTATCTGGGCGAGTGGGTTGAGTCTGTCGGCACAATACGGCGTGCGTGACAACAACGAGGCTAGCTGGACGCAGGTGTTGGACATGCTGGAGTTCATGTCTGACGCGGCGCGTATCCCCATCATGTTGGATGGAGACACCGGCTACGGTAACTTCAACAATGTCCAGCGTCTGGTGAAAAAGCTCGAGCAACGCGATATTGCCGCCGTATGCCTGGAAGACAAGATCTTCCCCAAGACCAATAGCTTCATTGGTGGCCATCAACAGCCACTGGCGAAAATCGATGAATTCTGCGGCAAGATCAAGGCCGGCAAGGATGCACAATCGGATGACGATTTCAGCATCGTTGCGCGAGTGGAAGCCTTTATCGCAGGGTGGGGGCTGCAGGAGGCCCTCATTCGGGCAGAGGCCTACCACGCCGCCGGGGCCGACGCCATTCTCATCCATAGCGCTCTTGCCGTACCGAGCGAAATCCTCTCCTTCAAGCGCGAGTGGGGCGACCGCTGTCCGGTCGTCATCGTGCCCACCAAATACTATGCGACGCCCACCGAAGTCTTTCGTGAGCATGGAATCTCGATGGCCATCTGGGCCAACCATATTCTTCGCAGCAGCATTCAGGCGATGCAGCAGGCTGCGTCGATTCTGGTAAGGGAGCAATCCCTTGTTCAGGTGGAGTCGACCATTGCGAGTGTTAGCGAAGTTTTCCGATTACAGGGTGCGGATGCCCTGGAGGAAGCCGAGAAGCGCTATTTGCCGGGTGATACGCGCATGCCGGCGGCATTGGTACTGGCGGCTTCTCGTGGCAGCGAGCTGGGGGCTTTGACTGAGTCTCGGCCAAAAGCCATGCTGACCATAGGTCGAAAGCCTTTGCTAGGTCATATGGTGTCCGAATTTAACCGTAGTGGTATCAAGGACATCAACGTGGTCCGGGGTTATCGCAAGGAGGCCGTCGATATTTCTGGCGTCCGCTGTATCGACAATGACGACTATGCCAGTACAGGGGAGCTGTATTCATTCTGCAAGGGCTTGACTGCGATGGGGCCCAAGCCGGACGGGGTGATCGTATCCTATGGCGACGTTCTGTTTCGTCGGCATATCGTCGAGGTGCTGTGCGAGACGCCTGGCGACTTGGTGATGGTGGTAGATACCGCATGGCAGGACAGTGCCAACCGTCATCGCGACGCTGATTATGTCAATGCAAGTCTCGCCTATTCACGACGGAATTATGGAAGTCCATCCTTTTTGAAGCGGGTGGATAAGCATCTGGATGCCGATGCCATCCATGGCGAATGGATGGGTTTCTTCAAGATTTTGGCTGGCCAGTTGGAAGCGGTGCTTGAGCTCGGAGAAAAGTTGATCGCCGCCGATCCTAGCGCCAAGATGACCGCGCTGCTCAATGGTCTGGTAGCGTCCGGAATCAAGGTGCGCGTGGTTTATCTGACCGGGCACTGGCTGGATATAGACAGTCCTGATGACCTGCAGAACGCAGAAGATTTTCTATGATAGCTTCCCAGTCTTTTATTGCCGCCGCTCAGGCGAGGGGGTTCGGACTATGGACCGGCGTCCCCTGTTCCTTCCTGCAACCCCTCATCAACGGGGTGATCAACGATGAAACCCTCACCTATGTAGGCGCAGCCAACGAAGGGGATGCGGTTGCCATCGCCGCAGGCGCCTACATCGGGGGGATCTCCTCGGTTGTGATGATGCAGAATTCAGGCTTGGGTAACGCAGTCAATCCGTTAACGTCGTTACTCCATACTCACCAAATTCCTTGCCTGTTGATCGTTACCTTGCGCGGTGATCCCGAAGGGGGCACCGACGAGCCTCAACACGGCTTGATGGGTCGCATCACCCAGGCGATGTTGGACCTGATGGAAATCCCCTGGGCCTGGTTTCCGCGTGATGAGCATGACATCGGGCCTAGTCTGGATGCTGCCGTACAGCATATGGAAAGTAGTAGCCGGCCCTATTGCCTGGTGATGCGCAAGGGCAGCGTGGCCGATTGTCCCGCACCGGCCTTGCCCTTACTCCAAGCACCGCCACGGCCTTCGCTATTCGCGTCGCCGGAAATCACCCCCGTGGTGAGCCGCCGCCAGATGCTCGAGGCCGTGCAGGATGCGACCACTGAGTTCGACCTATTGGTGGCGACTACGGGCTACAGCAGCCGTGAACTCTATGCGCTCGGGGATAGGGCCAATCAACTGTACCTTGTGGGTGCCATGGGTTGTGCCTCGAGTGTCGGTCTTGGTCTAGCCTTGGCCTGCCCGGAGCGGCGCGTCATAGTGTTGGATGGCGACGGAGCGCTACTGATGCGAATGGGTGCCATGGCCACCCTCGGTTTCCAGTGCCCGCCAAATGTGCTGCACCTCCTGCTGGATAATGGGATGCACGAATCGACCGGCGGGCAAGGCACTATCAGTCATGCTTTAAACTGGAGCGGGATGGCCGCCTGCGCGGGTTATGCGCAGTATCTGGATGTGGCGAGACCTGAGCAGTTATTCGAGCTACTGAGCAGACCGCTGGTAGGCGCTTCCTTTGTCCGGGCTTATCTCGTTCCAGGCGTTCCAGGCGATCTACCACGGCCCACCATCTCGCCCGCAGAGGTTACCCAGCGGCTGCGGGTGCACGTCGAAGGCCTTTCCCCTCTACAGCCATAAGTGCATTGCAGTGACTGGTAGCGATTTTAGGAGCGCGTCATGATTTTGCTGAATCCTGGCCCGGTTACTCTGTCTGCGCGAGTACGAGCGGCGCTGCAAAAAGACGATCTATGCCATCGAGAGGCTGAGTTCGCGACTCTTAGCCTGGGGCTACGAACATCGTTGGAAACTCTCTATGACGCCACGGAACACCTTGCGGTCCTCCTGACCGGCTCGGGAAGTTGTGCCGTAGAAGCCATGCTTGCGACCTTTGCGCCGCGTGAGGCCGCCACCCTTGTGATCAGCAATGGCGTGTATGGCGAGCGTATGGCCCTGATGCTCGATTGCCAGGGCAAACCCTTCTTTGAGTCACGTCAGGCGTGGGGCGCGGCTCCAGATCTGACTGCGGTAAGTCAGCTGCTTGATGCCCATGCAGACATTGCCTGTGTGGCCGTGGTACACCACGAGACGACAACGGGGCGTTTGAACGATCTCGATGAGCTGGCCGCGCTTTGCAGCAACCGTAACGTCGGATTGCTGATCGATGCAGTGAGCAGCTTTGGCGGAGAACGTATCGACTTTCATCGTTGGCGTCCGCTGGCGGTTGCGGCGACCGCGAACAAGTGTCTGCATGGCATACCTGGCGTCGCTTTCGTACTCGGTCGACGCGATTTTCTGGCTACCCCGCGTGGTAATTCACCGTCCCTGTATTTGGACCTCGAGCGTTATGTCGACTTACAACGCGATGGCTGGTCGCCCTTTACCCAGTCTGTGCAAGGCTACTATGCGTTGGATGAAGCCCTGCGCGAACTTGACGAGCAAGGCGGATGGCAACGCCGGCGCGAACGCTATCAACAGATCACTGATCGTCTGCGTGGGGTACTGGCGGATTTGGGAGTACGTGCATTTCTTGATCGGCAGTCCAGTGCCAGTATGCTCACGGCCTACCATCTGCCGCCTGGATGCAGTTACCCCGAGCTGCATACCGGACTTAAGCAGGCAGGCTTCACCATCTACGCCGGGCAAGGCCAACTTGCGTCCCGGGTCTTTCGGATAGCGACGATGGGCGACCTCGGGGATGCGGATGTTGAACGTTGCTGCGAGGTTTTTCAAAGTCTTCTAGGGCAGTCGGCTATATGAATAATGTGATCGAACTTGCCGTTGTCTTGGCAGCCGGGCGGGGAAGCCGACTGGGTGGCGCTGGCCTGGAAAAGCCCAAGGGCTTTATCCAGTTTGGTACCAAGCCCATTATCGAGGAATCCGTCGACAGCCTTCTGCAGACGGGTATCAGGCGCATCATTCTGGTAGTGGGGCATCTCGCGAGCTTTTACGAAGATTTGGCCGTGCGCTACCCGGGCATCATCGAGCTGGTACACAACCCGGACTATGCCATATCCGGCAGTATGAACTCGCTGTATCGGGCACGCAGCAATATCCAAGAGGATTTTCTACTCCTCGAGTCCGACTTGGTCTACGAGCCACGTGCACTACGAGCCGTGCTCGCTGCGGCGGAATCCAGCCTGGTGCTGGTGTCGGGCGCGACAGGATCCAACGACGAAGTCTATGTGGAAGCCCAAGGCGTACAGCTCACCAACCTTTCCAAGCGGAGAAACGAACTCAAAGGCAGCGTGATTGGCGAACTAGTCGGGATTACCCGCTTGGACCAGCGCTGTTTTAAGTTGATGTGTTGTCATGCGGAACGCGTATTCGAACAGACCCTGCATCTGGAATACGAGCAAGCACTAGTAGCTGCCGCGCAACAATCCGCCGTGCATTGTCTGCTCATCGATGATCTTGTCTGGTCTGAAATAGACACCGAGGAACATCGTGCCAGGGTCCAGGAACGCATCTATCCTCGGATAATGGCGAAACGAGGCGGTATCAGCGAACAGGGCCATATATGAGCTGGCTTGACGTCTGGAACCGCCGTCAGCTAGGGCAGGCTGACGACATCTTGCAGGGTCTTATTGACCTGGATGGGTTCGACAGCGGGGCAGGGCGTATCACCGCGTCCGACTGGCTTATCTATGTCGAACGAATCTGCGAGCGTTTAGCGATGAGCGCAGGGCAGCACGTCTACGAAATTGGCTGCGGAGCCGCAGCCTTGCTCTATCCTTTGTCTCAACGCGGTATGCAGGTGGGGGGCGCGGACTATGCCCATAGCCTGGTGGCCCAGGCGCGCCTTGCCATTCCGACTGGCTGTTTCGACGTGGTAGAGGCTAACCAGGTAGCGGTCAAGCCGCACTATGATCGAGTGCTCGCCAACAGCGTGTTCCACTACTTTCCGGATTTGAGTTATGCCGAGCAGGTGCTGCGCATCATGTTCGCCAAATCCAGGGGCGCGGTGGCGGTACTGGAGGTGCCAGATCAGGCCCATCGCGAAAGAGCTGAACGCATTCGTCGCGACCTCCTAAGTGAGGAAGAATACGAGCGCAAATATCGTGGATATGAGCACCTCTATTTCAACCGTGACTGGTTCGTCGAGCAAGGCCGTCGGCATGGCTACGGCTGTGAGATCACTGAGCAATTTATTCCCCACTACGCTCAGAACAGCTACCGTTTCAACTGCTTCTTTACACCGAATATCGACCTTGCGCTGACCCGTCACTCAGGCACTGCGCGACTGTAGCGGATTGATCATGTCCAGAATTCTAAACAGCATTACCTTCTTTCACAGCGATGATTGCGAGCGCCAGGCTGTTTTGCCGATTGCCGAAGAGGCTGCCCGGCGGGGCTTCGCTGTCAATTTTAGTTCCGATCTTACCGAGCGCGTACAAATCGGTGTTTATTGCCAGCACGCCTGCCGGCCCAATGCCGACTTTTCCATCATAATGCTGCATGATCTCGCGCAGCGGCATGACATATGGCCAGAGTTTTGGCAAACGGAGCCATGGCACCACTTTGATATAGGTCTAGTGCCAGGTCCGGCCTGGGCAGAACGTTGGAGCAGTCAGGCCGATCAGCGGACTGCCTGGCCAAAGCTGGGTGTTTTCAACGTCGGCTGGCCGAAGGCCGATCTGGTCTACCAAGATAAGGCGCGCTTTGCTGTGGAAGCCGCCAAACTAAGTGACAGCCTTGGACTGGAGCATCCTCAGACGGTGCTCTATGCGCCTAGTTGGGAGAACGATGCTAAGCAAGACGACTTTGTCAAAGCGTTGATCGATCTACCAGTCAATTTGCTACTCAAACAAGCGCCCTGGTCACCTGATTACAAGCAGGTATGGGACAACATTAATGCCATGAATGCCTTGCACCAGGGCATCGCCAGCAATGTTCATATTGTCGATCCCAAAGTCAGTATTCTCTATTGTCTCGGGCTTGCTGATGTCCTGGTTTCCGATGAGTCCAGTGTGCTGATCGAAGCGGCGCTGCTGGATGTCCCTGCTGTATCGATCAGCGACTGGATGATTCCTGACCGTGACCCGCCGCGTCCAGCTTGCGTGCCCTTCGATCTGGTACTCAAGTCCACGCGTGCAGGTCTGCGCAGCACTGTTGAGCAGCTACTTGCCGATCCTCTGCAAGCAAAGCGGAATGCACGAGCATTGCGCGATCGCCATTTTGCTCATTTGGGCAAGAGCGCGTCCTTGATTATGGATGTGCTGCAGGCCGCATTGGCCGGTGAGCCGCTACCGCAAGAGCCGTTGTCTACTGCCGAGGGGCAGATGGATCTGCGAGCGGCGTCAAAGCGTTTAAAGCTGTCGGAGTTTGTTCAAGATAGCGAAAGCGGAGTATGGAGTGCTGGTCACCAGACTCATTTTGGCTATTCTGATGGCGATGCCACCGAGCAAAAGATTGGTCGCATCGTGGCTAACGCGGACAATGTCGATGTCTTTTCCCAGGAGCTGATTGAGCAGATCGACGACTGGCCAAGCGAGTATCACTTCTCGCCTCGACGAGCTAATCTCATGCGCTGGCTGGATAGTCTGGACAGCACAGCAAGAGTGCTCGAGCTGGGCTGTGGCTGTGGCGCCATCACGAAGGCTCTAGCCGAAGCGGGATGTCAGATAGATGCAGTGGAAGGATCTCCGCGGCGCGCCAGCATTGCCGCTCAGCGCGTACGCAATCATGAGGGCGTCAAAGTATTCCACTCGAACTTTCAAGATATTGAGTTTGAGCCGCTGTACGATATTGTAACTCTGATTGGTGTTTTGGAGTATTCTCCCGTTTATCTTAATGCTGAAGACCCATTCGTTGCCGGGCTTAAAATGGCAGCAGGGGCACTCAAGCCCGGCGGTCTGCTGGTGTTTGCGATTGAGAATAAGGTGGGATTGAAGTACCTCGCCGGACTGAGTGAGGATCACTGCGCCATACCCTATTATGGAGTGGAAGATCGTTATGGCGTTCACGAGGCTACCACCTTTGGTAAACGGCAACTCCGTAAGCGTTTGCAGAAGGCTGGCTTCAGGTATATAGACTTCAGTTATCCCTATCCCGATTACAAGATGCCCGAAGTTATCCTTTCGGAACGTGCTGTTGTTCATGAGGATTTTAATGCCAGTGACTTGATCGGGTCTCTCGAAAATCGGGATTACTTTGGCGTTGGGCAGCCGCAGTTCAGCTTGCCGTTGGCGTGGAAGACTTTGGGTGCTGAAGGACTACTCGGTGAATTGGCAAACTCCTTCCTGATCTGCGCTAGGCTAGATGACGGCGAGCGTTTCGTTCGTTCCAATTTGCTTGCCCAGAAATTTACTGATAATCGAGCCCCTGCTTACAACTGTGTGACTGAGTTTGTTGAGCAAGAGGCCTCAGGCATCAGCGTCGTCAAGAAAAAGATGATGCCTGCTGCCAAGGAAAATTCACATCGTAGCGTAATACGTCAGGTAATGACGCACGAGCAGTATGTCAGTGGGTCCAATCTGGGAGCTCAAATCAAGCAGGCGTTCTTTAAAGGCCAGCGCCCTCGTGCTTTTCGCCTGCTCAAATGTTGGCTTCAGACGCTGCGCGACAATGCTGTGGATAATTTTTTGCCACCGGACTGGCTCGATGCCATTCCTGCCAATTTGATTCTTGATGAGCATGGACGCTGTCACCTGATTGATCGAGAATGGCATTACAGTCAACCCTTACCCCTGGAGCTAGTGGTTTTCCGTTCGCTTGTAGTTATCGCCATTGATCTTGCAGAGGCGTTACCTGCTGCAAATGTAGAAAGCCGCGTACTTGAGCTTTGCCAGCAGCTGGATATTGAATATTCCGAAAAATGGATGACTAAGGCAGGTCAGCTTAATGCGCAAACGGGGCTCGTCCAGTTTGAAGGAGGCCGTTGGAGGGCAGACCGCTATCGCTATCAGGACTCCGATGGTGAGAGTGATATAAACTTCAACTATTCACAGTGGATGCGCGAGCGCAACGTAACCAGCCTAAAGGCTCTGCAAGAGCGAGTAGATTCTTGGGGTACGCCGCTATCGTTTGTCTTGGTAATCATTGACGATGCTGATTTCGAAGGTGAAGTGCTACAGTCGCTGAGATCTCAATCAAAGCAGCTGTATCCCCCCGCACAGGTGTATGTACTCTCATCCCGTCCTGCTCCTCATGGAATCGATGAAGGCATTCAGTGGTTGAGTGCCAGTGACCACTGGTCGGTGATGTTGGCAGAAGCAATTGCACAGATGGATGGTGACTGGATTCAGTTGCTCCATGCGGGCGATCAGCTGGATCCTTTTGCGCTTCTACTTCTCGCAGATCGAATTCGCGCAGATAGCAACATCGTCGTCTACTATGGCGATGAAGATCAGCTCTGCAATGATATTTATCAAGGTCCACTGTTCAAGCCAGATTTCAATCTCGATATGATGCGTAGCTATCCCTACGTTGGTCGGAGTCTAGCTTTCGAGCGGCGCCGTACCTTGGAGATAGGTGGCTTAAACGCGACGTTTGGTGAATTAGCTCCACACGACCTCGTATTTCGCTCAGCTGAGGCCTTTGGTCTGGGCAGCATTGGGCACTTGGATGAGGTCATTGTCCATGCAGGAATCTCTTTCGGTACATGGTTAGCGAATCCAGATGTGGGGGGGAGATGTGCCGCACTGGTAACGGCGCATTTGGATCGACTGCAAGTGGCGCATGAAACTCACCAAGGCACCTTGCCATTTTTCAACCGCATTCTTTACCTGTCAGACAGTCGGCCACTTGTTTCAATTATCATACCCTCCAAAGATCAGCTGTCGATGTTGCAGCGATGTGTGGAAAGCCTACTCGAAAAGACCTTGTATCAACGATATGAAATTCTGATCGTTGATAACAATAGCGAATCTTTGGATGCCCGTACTTGGCTTCAGGGTTTGGAAGCCTTAGGTAGTGATCAAGTGAGGGTATTGCGCTATCCGCACGCCTTCAATTACTCAGCAATCAACAACCTTGCCGCGCGTGAGGCCCGTGGTGAGTATTTGCTGTTATTGAATAACGATACCGCTGTTATTCAGCCCGAGTGGCTGGATAATCTATTGAACCATGCGCTGCGACCAGAAGTGGGTATCGTCGGCGCCAAGCTTTTGTACCCGGATGGACGACTTCAACATGGGGGGGTGGTGTTGGGTCTGGATGGGCCTGCGGATCACCCTTTTATTGGTGAGCCTGGTGATGCTTCCGGTTACATGCATCGACTGATGGTGGATCAAAACTATTCCGCCGTAACTGCAGCCTGCTTACTGATTCGCAAGTCTGTCTACGATGGTGTTGGTGGTATGGACGAAGGGGATTTTAAAGTCTCCTATAATGACGTTGATTTGTGTTTAAAGGTCGGTCAGGCAGGTTATCTTACGGTATGGACACCTTATTCATTGCTGCTGCATGAGGGTAGCGTAAGTCAAAATAACGTTGATATGACACCTGCGGAAGCCAAGCGGAAACGCTTCAAAGGTGAACAAGATGTCATGTATAAGCGTTGGCTGCCTTTGTTGGCACGCGATCCAGCCTATAATAGTCATTTGGATCTGAACGGTGCAGGATTTGGCGTTGATCCTGGCAAGGCTGCCGCTTGGCAGCCGTTCACTCAGTCGCTGTTGCCACGTTTTCTATGCTGTCCGGCAGATGATTCTGGGTGCGGCCACTATCGTGTTCGTGAGCCATTCAACAGTCTGCAAAAGGCAGAATTGGCGGAAGGCCTCATCAGTGAGAATTTTCTTTCTCCTGTAGAGTTGGCTCGGCTTGACCCCGATGTCATCGTTCTACAAAGGCAGATTACGACTGAGCAGCTCGACTCCATGGCGAGTATGAAGGCGTTTAATCGCGCCTTCCGCATTTACGAATTGGATGACTATTTGCCTGGCGTACCGCTCAAAAGTTATCACCGGGCGGACATGCCGAAAGACATTCTCCGCTCCCTTCGTCGCGCATTGAGTCTGACTGATCGATTTGTCGTCTCCACGGCGCCTCTGGCCGAAGCCTTTGCTGATTTGCATGATGACATCCGAATCGCGCCCAATTTCTTGCCTACACGTTGGTGGAGTGGGCTAGAAGGGCAACGTCGCGCGGGTAGAAAGCCACGAGTGGGTTGGGCCGGTGGCGCCGGCCATGCAGGAGATTTAGAGCTGATTGCCGATGTCGTTCGCGACTTGGTAGATGAGGTGGAGTGGGTATTTTTTGGCATGTGTCCTGATCAACTGCTGCCTTATGTCCACGAGTATCACTATGGCGTGCCTATTGATCAGTATCCCAAACGACTTGCAGCGCTGAATCTTGATCTTGCCCTTGCTCCTTTGGAGCAAAATAAATTCAACGACTGCAAGAGCAACCTGCGATTGTTGGAGTATGGGGCTTTGGGGCTTCCAGTCATCTGCAGCGATGTCCTGTGTTATCGGGGAGACCTGCCGGTTACACGCGTAAAAAACCGCTACCGTGACTGGATTGATGCCATCCGCTTGCACCTGTCCGATTTGGATGCCGCGGAGCGGCAGGGTGACCTGCTACAACAGGTCGTGCATCGACACTGGATGCTGGAGGGGGAAAATCTGCTGAGGTGGCAAGGCGTCTGGCTGCCGGATTGAACCTGACGCCAGGCTGCTAGAGGCTCAAGGGCTTCTGGTGGCCTGATTGCCGCTTTCTGCCGGTAGGCACGTTAGCTAGGTGCAAAGCAACAGGGGGCCATCTTTTTTCTAAAGCTTTTTCCAGTAGCGCCGATAGCCTTTACGAATGCGAAATACAGGGGCGCCTGAGCAAGCAGGCCCCGTTCGCATGCTCAGGCACACAAGGTTCTACTGGAGGACGCCACCATGGCCCTTACCGTCAATACCAACATTGCTTCTCTGAACACCCAGCGTAACCTGCAATCCTCGTCGAATGCCCTATCTACCTCTATGCAGCGCCTGTCCACCGGTAGCCGCATCAACAGCGCCAAGGATGACGCCGCCGGTCTGCAGATCTCCAACCGTCTGACCAACCAGATCAACGGTTTGAACCAGGCGACTCGTAACGCCAATGACGGTATCTCGCTGTCGCAGACCGCTGAAGGCGCCATGCAGCAGTCCACCAACATCCTGCAGCGTATTCGCGATCTGGCAGTGCAGTCCGCCAACGGTTCCAACAGCGATGCTGACCGCGCCGCCCTGCAGAAAGAAGTGTCCGCGCAGCAATCGGAACTCACCCGTATCGCTGAAACCACCACGTTCGGTGGCCGCAAGCTGCTCGATGGCTCCTTTGGTACGTCCAGCTTCCAGGTAGGCTCCAATGCTTATGAAACCATTGATGTAAGCTTGAAGAACACCTCTGCAACTGCCATTGGCTCCTATCAAATGGCGCCGGCTTCTGGTTCTGCGGCTGGCAGTGTCTCGGCTAAAGTCTCCGGAGGCGTTGCGGCTGCTAATCGTTTTGCTGCCACTTCGGGCGCTGTCACTGTAACGGGTGGCGGTCAAAGTAAGAAGGTAGACCTCACCGCGGCTCTCAGTGCCAAGGACGCAGCGAAAGCACTTGATGGTTCGGTCCAAGGCCTGACTGCCACTGCGCGAACTGTTTTCTCGGTTGCCGTGTCCGGCTCTGCCAGCACTTCTCCCATTTCTGTCAGCTTCAAAGTAGGCGGTCGGGATGCAGTAACTCTCGCTGGCGTGACCTCCACCGCAGATCTGGCGAACCAGCTCAATGCCAACTCGTCCAAGCTCGGTATCACCGCTAACTTGGACAATAAAGGCAACTTGACTGTTAGTTCCTCCACCGGTGAAAACGTAGAAATTGCAGGTACCAACCCGGACAAGCTTACCGTTGGCGTTCAAGGGGCAGATGGTAAAAATGTGACTACCCCTGCTGCTTTGGGCACTGGTACCAGCACCATCACGGGCTACGTTCAGCTGGACTCTTCGAGTCAATACTCCGTCTCTGGGGCTACAACGCTGTTCGGCCAAACCGCTGGCAAGCTCAACTCCGTCGATAAAGTAGATATCTCCACTGCCGACGGTGCGCAGAAGGCCATCGCCGTTATCGATCAGGCGCTCAATGGCATCGACAGCCAGCGTGCAGACCTCGGTGCGGTGCAGAACCGCTTCGATAACACCATTAGCAACCTGACCAACATCGCTGAGAACGCTACCTCTGCTCGTAGCCGTATCAAGGATACTGACTACGCCGCGGAAACTGCCAACCTGTCGAAGAACCAGGTGCTGCAACAGGCCGGTACTGCGATTCTGGCCCAGGCCAAGCAGCTGCCCCAGTCGGTACTCAGCCTGCTCCAGTAAGGCCAGTAGCTGGCTAGGTAAGGCAGGGAGAAGAGGGACGCCTCTTCTCCCTTTCATCCGTTGTGAGGACAAAACATGGACATCGTCAAAACATCGGGTTTTGCCGCGGTGCCCGCCTCTGGCGTAAATCTGGGCGGAAACGGGGTGGCTGCCGTTTCGTCACCGGAGAAAGCAGCGGCGACTGAGCAGGATAAAGCCCAAACATCGTCTGCGGATGTCAAGCAGGATGATGTGGAAAGTGCTGTCTCTGGATTGAAATCGAAGCTACAGAACGATCATCGCAATCTAGATTTTAGCGTCGACAATTCTACCGGTGAGGTAGTTGTCAAGGTGATCGACGGCGACTCAGGCAAGCTCGTGCGACAGATTCCGACCGAGGAAGTCTTGAAGCTTTCCAAACAGCTTGATGACTTTCGAAGTTTGATGTTCGAGGCCAAAGCCTGATCGGCACGGATCTTGTAGATAGAGATCCACAACGACGAAACGTTGGCGGGGAGGGATTGAAAACATGGCAGGCATATCTGGCATTGGTGGCTCGGGGCTCGACATCGATACGATCGTCAAGACGATGGTGTCGGCGGAAAAAGCGCCAAAGCAAAATCAGCTTACGAAAACCGAAAACACGGCCGTAGCGCAGCTTACGGCAGTGGGCTCGCTTAAGGGCGCCATCAGTGAGTTCCAGAGCGCTCTGTCCACGCTCAATAGTCCCTCCAGTTTCCTAGCGCGCTCCGTCAGCACCTCCAAGTCGGATGTGCTGACGGCAACTGCCAGCCAAAGCGCCGGTCTTGGCAGCTATCAGGTTGAGGTCAAGCAACTGGCCGTTGGCAGTAAGGTCGCTCTTGCGGCCGTGAGCGCTTCGGGAGCCTTTAGCAAGGGCACCTTGAATATCAAGGTAGGGGATACCTCTATCCCTGGCATCACCATTGACTCCACCAACAACACCCTTTCAGGCGTCCGCGATGCCATCAACGCTGCAGGCAAATCTCAGGGACTAAGCGCTACCATCGTCAGCGATACCCAGGGCGCGCGTCTGGTTCTTAGCAGCAATCAATCCGGCGATGGCAACGATATTGCGGTGTCAGTGGCAAACGACGATGGCAGCGGCAGCCAAAGTCTTTCCAAGTTAGCATTCACGCCCTCTGCCAAGCCTACCGATAGCAGTGTGACGGACCCGCCCACGCCAAGCGATCCAGCTGCCGCACGTATGCTGACGCGAGCCCAGAGTGCGCTCATGACAGTCGATGGCTTGCAGGTTTCCAGCAAGACCAACACCGTCAATGATGCCATCGAAGGTGTCAGCTTTACTCTCAAGGCCAAGACGGACAAGGACGCTCCCATGACTGTGGGAGTAAGCCAGGACGAATCGGGAGTAAAGGGCAACGTCAAGAAATTCGTCGATGCCTACAACAAGCTCATGGGGGTCATCAAGACTCAGACGGCTGTCACGAGCGTTGGCGAGAACAGCGCGCCCATTACCGGCGCGCTGGTAGGCGATGCCACTACCCGGACCCTGACCAGTACCATCCGCAACGAACTGGTGAATATGCAGGGCACTGGTTCGATCAAGGCGCTTGCTGACCTGGGTATCACTACCCAGAAAGATGGAACGCTTGCGATTGACGACACCAAGCTGAGCTCGATGGTCAGCGGCAACTTCTCCGATCTCGCCAGCTTCTTCACCGGTGACAATGGTTTGGCCGCACGGATGAAGGGCAAACTCGACGTCTATACTCAATCTGGCGGTGTTCTAGAGCAGCGGACATCGGCTCTAACTGATGTACGCAAAAAGGTCGCTGAGCAGCAAACGGCTCTGAACCTTCGGATGACCTCGCTTCAGGAGCGCCTCTACAAACAGTACAACGCCATGGACTCGACCTATTCGCAGCTATCCAATACGGCGTCCCAGTTGGCCTCTTCCCTGGCAGCCATGCCCTTCGCCACGAAAAGCTCGTGACGCGAGAGAATTTGCCTAACCCAGCGTCAAGTTCTGCCGGTGACGACCGATAAATAGCTATCGGAAACACACAGAGGTCGTGACATGAACGCAATGACAGCCATGCGCCAATACCAGCAGGTCGGCCTGCAGGCGCAGGTGTTTGAAGCCAGCCCTCATCAGCTGATCCAGATGCTCATGCAGGGCGCGCTGGATCGTCTGGCCAAGGCGCAAGGTGCCCTGGAGCGTGGTTGGCTGCCGGAGAAGGGTGAGCTGATCGGCAAGACCGTCTCCATTATCGCCGGTCTCAAGGACGTCCTCGATTTCGAGCAGGGTGGTGAGATCGCCACCAACCTGGATCGTCTGTACGACTATATGATCCGCCGGCTCAGCGAAGCCAACCGCAACAATGATCCTGTTATCCTTGAAGAAGTATCCGGCCTGATCCGCGAGATCAAATCCGGCTGGGATGCCATTGCCCCCTGATCTGGAGTCGACCGATGAACGTCGCCATGCAAAAGACCCCGGTGGAACGCGTCGAGCTCGTCTATGAGCAGATGGCCGCTGCGCTCAAGGCCGGAGACTGGACGCGGATCGCCGAGCTGGATCTGGATTGCCGGCTGTTCGTCGACGAAGCCATGTATGCCACGGGGGACGAGGCCGTAGCCCTGCGTGCCAGCCTCGAGCGCCTGCTGGCGCTCTATGCCTCCTTGCTGCAGAGCTGCAAGGCAGAGCGGGACGCTACCGCCCAAGAGTTGACCAAGCTCAACAAGTCGAATCAGGCCGCCAAGGTCTATCAACTGTTCGGTTGACTGTCATCTGTTGGACGGTAATTCAAAGTTTGGATATTTCGCCGCCATAAAATTGACCCCGCATCACAATTTGTCTTAACTTGCGCAAGATGCCGACCAGTTGGCACTTGGATGCAGGCGACACCTGCGCGTAGCGAACCGACAAGCCGAATTGGGGCAGGGACATGTGGCGTGAAACCAAGATCCTTCTGATCGACGATGAAGCCGAGCGGCGCAAGGCGGTCTCGGTCATTCTCGATTTTCTCGGCGAAGCTCATCTCGCCTGCACCAGTTCCGATTGGCAGGCCACCCTCGAGGCGCTCGACAGCAGTCGGCAGGTCAGCTGTGTGCTGGTCGGTCGCGTCGACAGCCGTGGCAACAGCGTCGAGCTGCTCAAGCAGGTGGTGGCCTGGGACGAGATGGTCCCGCTGCTATTGCTCGGCGAAGCGGCGCAGCCGGAATGGCCGGACGAGGTCCGCCGCCGCGTGCTGGTCTCCCTCGAATACCCGCTGGCCTACAACAAGCTGCTGGATTCCCTGCACCGTGCCCAGGTCTATCGCGAGATGTACGACCAGGCTCGGGATCGCGGGCGTCAGCGCGAGCCCGAGCTGTTCCGCAGCCTGGTGGGTACCAGCCGCGCCATCCAGGGCGTACGCAAGATGATGCAGCAGGTGGCCGATACCGAGGCCACGGTACTCATCCTCGGTGAATCCGGTACCGGCAAGGAGGTGGTGGCGCGCAACCTGCACTTCCATTCCAAGCGCCGCGAGGCGCCCTTCGTGCCGGTCAACTGCGGCGCCATTCCGGCCGAGTTGCTGGAAAGCGAGCTGTTCGGCCACGAGAAGGGCGCCTTCACCGGCGCCATCACCAGTCGCGCCGGTCGTTTCGAATTGGCCAACACCGGCACCCTGTTTCTCGACGAGATCGGCGACATGCCGCTGCCCATGCAGGTCAAGCTCCTGCGCGTGCTGCAGGAACGGACCTACGAGCGGGTAGGCAGCAACAAGACCCAGAGCGTGGACGTGCGCATCATCGCGGCGACCCACAAGAACCTGGAGCAGATGATCGCCGCGGGCACCTTCCGCGAAGACCTCTACTACCGCCTCAATGTCTTCCCCATCGACATGGCGCCCCTGCGCGAACGGGGTGAAGACATCCCGCTGCTGATCAACGAACTGATCGCGCGGATGGAACACGAGAAGCGGGGCTCCATCCGCTTCAACTCGGCGGCCATCATGTCGCTGTGCCGCCACGAGTGGCCGGGCAATGTCCGCGAACTGGCGAACCTTGTGGAACGCATGGCGATCATGCATCCCTATGGCGTCATCGGCGTGGCCGAGTTGCCGCTCAAGTTCCGCTACGTGGAAGATGAAGCCGATCCCATGGTGGAGTCTCTTCGCGAGGAATTGCAGGAGCGCGAAGCCATGGCCGGGATCGGGACGGTCGAGGTGTCGTCCTCGGCGCTGCTGCCGAGCGAAGGCCTGGATCTCAAGGACTACCTGGCCAACCTGGAAAAGAGCTTTATCCAGCAGGCGCTGGACGATGCCGGTGGCGTGGTGGCACGTGCCGCCGAGCGACTGCGCATCCGCCGGACCACCCTGGTCGAGAAGATGCGCAAGTACGGCATGGGCCGTCGCGACGACGAGTTCGACGAAGAGATCTAGCGATCCTTCGGTAGCGCTGAATGGGTCAACGTAGGGTGGATGACGGCGCAGCCTCATCCACCTTCTTTTTTAGCGTGGCAAGTGGAAAAGGCCATGCCGTTTTCCACGCTACGGCGCTTTGGCGCCAGGGCGGCATGGGTCTTGCTCCAGCCTGGACAATGTCAATTGTCCGTCGCGAGCCCCAGCCGATGCCTGCGCAAGCCCTTTCTTCCGCTGTCCCTGCCGACGCTGCCGTGGAGGCTTCCGCCTCCGCGCAGGCCCGTGAAGCCCTGGGGCAGATGTCGCGCCAGCTGAGCGAATCCTTCCAGTTGCTCGAAGCCCGGATGAATTCGTTGCAGGGCGAACTGGAATGGGTGTCTGCCCAGCGTCTGCAGGAGCTGGCGGAAAAGGAGCGCCTGGCCAGTCGGCTGCAGAATCTGCTCGACGTCTTGCCCGCCGGCATCGTGGTGCTGGACGGCGCCGGGCGCGTGCGTGATGCCAACCCCGTGGCCCAGGCCCTGCTCGGTGAGCCTCTGACAGGCGAGCTGTGGCGTACGGTGATCGCCCGGGCCTTTGCCCCGCGTCATGACGACGGCCACGAGGTGTCCCTGCGCGACGGCCGGCGGCTGTCTATCGCCATCCGCTCCCTGGATGGCGAGCCGGGACAGCTGGTGCTGCTCAACGACCTCACCGAAACCCGTCACCTGCAGGGCGAACTGGCGCGGCATGAACGGCTGTCGGCGCTGGGTCGGACCATGGCCTCGCTGGCGCATCAGATCCGTACCCCGCTGACCGCAGCGCTGCTTTATGCCAGCCATCTGGAGGAGGGCGGCCTGGCCCTGGCGCAGCAACAACGCTTCGCCAGCCGGCTCAAGGAGCGGCTGCACGAACTGGAAAACCAGGTCCGCGACATGCTGGTATTCGCTCGCGGCGAATTGCCCCTGGCGGATCGACTGACGCCCAGCGCGCTGTTCACTGCCTTGCGCGAAGCGGCGACCCCTCATCTCGGCCACTGCCCCGTGCGTTGGCAACTGGATGCCCAGGGCGGGCTGCTCGCCTGCAACCGCGACATGCTGGTAGGCGCCGCCCTGAACCTCATCCACAACGCCCTGCAGGCCATGGCGGGCAGCGCTGGCTCGGCGCGACTCAAGGTGCATCTCCATCGCCGTGACGGCGAGTTGCGCCTGGCGATCAGCGACAGCGGTCCCGGCATTCCGCTGGCGGTCCAGCAGCGCCTGGGCGAGCCCTTTCTCAGCACCAAGACCACCGGCACCGGTCTCGGCCTGCCGGTCGCCCTGGCGATGGCCAAGGCCCACGGCGGCCGGCTGACCGTGCGCTCGCGGGTGGGGCGTGGCACGGTGGTGACCTTCATCCTGCCCCTGCTGGCGAGCGAGGAGACCTCGGCATGACCCTGCCCATCCTGCTGGTGGAAGACGACCGCGCCCTGCGCGAAGCCCTGGCCGATACCCTGGAGCTCGGCGGTTACCGCTATCGCGCCGTGGACAGCGGCGAGGCGGCATTGCTGGCGCTGGCCGAGGAGCCCTTCGGCCTGGTGATCAGCGACGTCAACATGCCCGGCATCGACGGTCATCAATTGCTGGCCAGTATCCGGCTGCGCGATCCGGCGCTGCCGGTGCTGCTTATGACCGCCTTCGGCAGCATCGAACGCGCCGTCGAGGCCATGCGCGGCGGGGCGGCGGACTATCTGGTCAAGCCCTTCGAGCCGCGCCTGCTGCTGGACACACTGGCGCGCTGCTGCCCCCAGGGGCGCCGCGCGCCCGGTGCGCGGCAGCCAGTGGCAGCCGATCCCCAGAGTCGGCAACTGCTGGAGCTGGCCAGCCGGGTCGCCCGGAGCGAGGCCACGGTGCTCATCACCGGTGAATCGGGCACCGGCAAGGAGGTGCTGGCGCGCTTCATCCACGACCAATCGGCGCGGGCGGACGGCCCCTTCGTGGCGGTCAACTGCGCCGCTATCCCCGATCACCTATTGGAAGCCATCCTCTTCGGGCACGAGAAGGGCGCCTTCACCGGCGCCATCGCCGCCCAGCCGGGCAAGTTCGAACTGGCCCAGGGCGGTACCCTGCTCCTGGACGAGATCTCCGAGATGCCGCTGGGGTTGCAGGCCAAGCTGCTGCGGGTCCTGCAGGAGCGCGAGGTGGAGCGGGTCGGGGCGCGCAAGCCGCTGGCGCTGGACATCCGCGTGGTGGCCACCAGCAACCGCAGGCTGGCGGAGGAGGTGGCCGCCGGGCGCTTCCGTGAAGACCTCTTCTATCGCCTGTCGGTCTTTCCGCTGGCCTGGCTGCCGCTGCGCGAACGACCGGCCGACATCGTGCCCCTGGCCGAACGGCTGCTGGCTGTCCAGGCCGCGCGGATGAATCGTCCGGTACCGGCCCTGAGCGCCGCCGCGTGCCAGGCCCTGGCCGAGCATCCCTGGCCGGGCAATGTGCGCGAACTGGACAATGCCGTGCAGCGGGCGCTGATCCTGCAACCGGGCCACCAGCTCCAGGCCGAGGATTTCGGACTGCACTGGCTGGCGACCGGTGTCTCCCAGACGCCTGTCGCAGCGCCCGTACCGACGTCAGGCGTGGCCGAAGCCATGCGTCCATTGGACGCCGATCTGCGCGATCGGGAATTCCAGGTGATCCTCGATACCCTGAAGGCCGAACGCGGCCGCCGCAAGGAGACCGCCGAGCGCCTGTGCATCAGTGCTCGCACCCTCAGGTACAAGCTGGCGCAGATGCGTGATGCCGGGCTGGACGTGGAGCAGGAATTGCTCGCCGGTTGCTGAGCGCGCAAGTCGATAGCCGGCTATCTACCCAGAGGGAACCAACCGTCTAAGGCGCTGTTCTAGAGAAAGGATCGCGACTGCGGCGTGGGGTCGCAGAGGAAGCTTGCCCCCGCCGTCCCGGACCCCGTCCGGCCGCTTTGCTTTCTTCTCCTAGGCGCTGCTTGTGCTGAAAACGGTTTCATGGACGGTGCTTGCCGTTTTTGCCGCGGGTGGCGCGCCTGCCAGCACGAGGACGCTTGCCATGGGTTCCACCGCACCTTCCAGCTCCAACGCCGACCTATTGACCATCAATACCATCCGTACCCTGTCCATGGATGCGGTACAGAAGGCCAATTCCGGCCACCCTGGTACGCCGATGGCCCTGGCCCCGGTCGGTCATACGCTGTGGAGCCGCTTCCTCCGCTATCACCCCGAGCATCCGGACTGGCCCAACCGCGACCGCTTCGTGCTATCGGTCGGCCATGCCTCCATGCTGCTCTATTCGCTGCTGCATCTCGCAGGCGTCAAGGAGATCGACGAGCACGGCACCGCGACCGGCAAGGAAGCGGTCAGCCTGGAGGACATCAAGCAATTCCGCCAGCTGGATTCCAAGACCCCGGGCCACCCCGAGTACCGCATGACCACCGGCATCGAGACCACCACCGGTCCGCTGGGGCAGGGCTGCGGCAACAGCGTCGGCATGGCACTGGCGCAGAAGTGGCTGGCGGCGCGTTTCAATCAGCCGGGCGTGACCCTGTTCGACTATGACGTCTACGTCCTCTGCGGCGACGGCGACATGATGGAAGGGGTCACCGGCGAGGCAGCGTCCATGGCCGGCCACCTGGGGCTGGACAACCTCTGCTGGATCTATGACAACAACACCATCAGCATCGAGGGCCACACCGAGCTGGCCTTCAGCGAAGACGTGGCCGAGCGCTTCCGTGGCTATGGCTGGCACACCCTGCACGTCAAGGATGCCAACGACGCCGAGGCCCTGGCCGCCGCCCTGCATCGCTTCAAGGGCAACACCGGCAAGCCGACCCTGATCGTGGTCGACAGCCTGATCGGCTATGGCGCGCCCAACAAGCAGAACACCGCGGCGGCCCACGGCGAGCCGTTGGGCGCGGACGAGATCAAGCTGGCGAAGAAGGCCTATGGCTGGCCGGAAGATGCCGACTTCCTGGTGCCCGACGAAGCCCGTCATCACCTGCGGGATGCCCTGCTGGAACGGGCCAGCGGCCTCTACGAAGACTGGAATCGCGCCTTCGACCGCCTGCGCCAGGACGATCCGCGTCGTGCCGACGAACTCCAGCGCATGCGCGCTGGCGAGATGCCCGAGGGCTGGGACGCCAAGCTGCCCAGCTTCGACGCCGACGCCAAGGGCGTGGCCTCCCGCGAATCCGGCGGTAAGGCGCTCAACGCCTTCGCCGAGCAGATCCCCTGGCTGGTCGGGGGCGCCGCCGACCTGGCGCCGTCCACCAAGACCAACCTCAAGTTCGACGGCGCCGGCAGCTTCTCCGCGCGGGAGCCTGCGGGGCGCAACATGCACTTCGGCATTCGCGAGCATGCCATGGGCTCCATCGCCAACGGCATGGCGCTCTGCTACCTGCGCAGCTTCACCGCCACCTTCCTGGTGTTCAGCGACTACATGAAGCCGCCGATCCGCCTGGCGTCGATCATGGAATTGCCCGTGGTGTTCGTCTTCACCCACGACTCCATCGGCGTTGGCGAAGACGGCCCGACCCACCAGCCCATCGAGCACCTGGCGCAACTGCGCGCCACCCCGGGCCTGCTGACCCTGCGTCCGGGCGATGCCAACGAAGCCGTGCAGGCCTGGAAGATCGCCCTGCAGCAGACCAACAGACCCTCCTGCATGGTGCTGTCGCGCCAGCCGCTGCCGACCCTGGATCGTTCGAAGTACGCCAGTGCCGAAGGGGTCGCTCAGGGTGCCTACGTGGTGGCCGATGCCGAGGGTGGTAAGCCCCAGGTCATCCTTATGGCTACCGGCAGTGAATTGGGCCTGGCGATGCAGGCTTATGAGCAGCTCAAGGGCGAAGGGGTCAAGGCACGGGTGGTTTCCATGCCCTGCTGGGAATTGTTCGAAGAGCAGGACGAGGCCTACAAGCAGTCCGTGCTGCCCGACGAGGTGCTGGGGCGCGTCGCCATCGAGCAGGCCGGTCCCCTCGGCTGGGAGCGCTATATCGGGCGCAAGGGTGCCTCGGTGACCATGAGCACCTTCGGGGCCTCGGCGCCCATCGGCAAGCTGCAGGCCAAATACGGCTACACTGTGGACAACGTGGTCAAGCTGGCCAAGGAACAGGCACAACGCTCCGGGAGTGCCAAATGAGCAATCCACTCAAACAGCTGACGGAGCAGGGCCAGGCGGTCTGGCTCGATTTCGTCAGCCGCGAGTTCCTCGCCAAGGGTGAACTGCAAAAGCTGATCGAGCGTGACGGCCTCACCGGCGTCACCTCCAACCCGTCGATCTTCGAGAAGGCCATGGGGCATGGCAGTGACTATGACGCCAGCCTCGAGGCCTTTCTGGAAAAGGCCGATGCCGAGCCGGTGGATGTCTATGAGCATCTGGCGATCGAGGACATCCAGCAGGCCGCCGACATCCTGCGGCCGGTCTACGATCGCCTCGAAGGCCGCGATGGCTACGTGAGCCTGGAGGTCTCGCCCTATCTGGCGCTGGATACCCGTGCCACCCTGGAAGAGGCGCGCCGGCTCTGGCAGGCGGTGGACCGACCCAACCTCATGGTCAAGGTGCCGGGTACGCCCGAGGGTGCCGTGGCCATCCGCAAGCTGATCGAAGAGGGGATCAACGTCAATGTGACCCTGCTGTTCGATCGCAACGCCTATATGGCGGTAGCGGAAGCCTATATCGCCGGTCTGGAAGCCCGCTTGCATCGCGGTGAAGACATCTCCCGTCTCGCCAGCGTGGCGAGCTTCTTCATCAGCCGGGTCGATGGCGTGCTGGACAAGCTGATCGACGAGCGCAAGGGCGAGGACGCCGAGCTGGGCGGGCTGCGTGGCAAGGTCACCATCGCCAACGCCAAGCTGGCCTATCAGGACTACCTGCGGTTGATCCAGTCGCCGCGCTGGAAGGTCCTGGAAGCCAAGGGGGCGCGCCCGCAGCGTCTGCTGTGGGCCTCCACCGGCTCCAAGGATCCGGCCTATCCAGACACCCTCTATGTCGATCAGCTGATCGGTCCGGATACCGTCAACACCATGCCGCCGAAAACCATGGATGCCTTCCGTGACCATGGCACGGCGGCTCCCATGCTGAGCACCGACATCGAAGCCGCGCAGCGCGTGGTGGATGCGACGGCCCGTTTCGGGCTGGACCTGGATGGCGTGGCCAAGCGGCTGGTCAAGGACGGTGCCCGCCAGTTCGAGGACGCCGCCGATGCGCTGCTGGGCGCGGTCGGCCAGAAGCGCCTCGATTTCCTGGGTGAGCGCCTGAATACCGCGGACTATCGCCTGCCCGATGCGCTGAATGAAGCGGTGGAAAAGCGTCTCGACGAGGCACGCCGTGAAGGCTGGTCCCGTAGGCTGTGGCAGGGCGATGCCTCGCTCTGGACCGGTCGCGACGAAGACCAGTGGGTCGGCTGGCTGGCCGCGGCCCAGGGCCGTCAGGCTGACCCCAAAGCCTTGGCAGCCCTGGCTGAAGCGGCCCGGCAAGAGGGCCTGGATACCGTGGTGCTGCTGGGCATGGGCGGTTCGAGCCTGGGTCCGGAGGTGCTGGCCAATACCCTGGGCACCGCGCCAGGCGGGCTCACGCTCAAGGTGCTCGATTCCACCGATCCGGCGCAGATCGCCGCCCTGGAAGAGCAACTGGACCTGCACCGGACGCTGTTCCTGGTGTCGAGCAAATCCGGCTCGACCTTGGAGCCGGAAATCCTGCGCGCCTATTTCCATAAGGCTGTCGAGCAGGCCCTGGGTGCGGAAGCAGCCCAGCGGCGCTTCGTCGCCATTACCGATCCCGGCTCCAAGCTCGAAGCCAGTGCCACGGCCGAGGGCTACCGGGCTATTTTCCAGGGCGATCCCCATATCGGTGGACGCTATTCGGTGCTGTCGGTATTTGGCATGGTGCCCCTGGCGCTGCTCGGCCATTCGGTGGCCGATTTCTTCCAGGTGACCCAGCCCATGGTGCTGGCCTGCAGCCCCAGTGCGCCACCGGCCATCAATCCCGGCATCCGCCTGGGCGTGGTCCTGGGCGAGGCGGTGCGTGCCGGACGCGACAAGGTCACCCTGATCGCCTCGCCGGGTGTCGCCAGCCTGGGCGCCTGGCTGGAGCAGTTGCTCGCCGAGAGCACCGGCAAGCAGGGCAAGGGCATCATCCCGGTGGACCTGGAGCCGCTCGGCGAGCCAGCCGTCTATGGGGCGGATCGGGTGTTCGTCAGCCTGGTGCTGGCGGGCGAAGAAGACGCCGAGCGCGACCGTCGCCTGCAAGCCCTGGCCGCAGCCGGGCATCCGGTGGTGGACATCCGTCTCGCCCGCGCCGAACTGATCGGCCAGGAATTCTTCCGCTGGGAGGTGGCGACCGAGGTGGCCGGTGCCGTCATCGGCATCAATCCCTTCGATCAGCCCGACGTGGAAGCCAGCAAGATCAAGACCCGCGCCCTTACCGACGGCTACGAACGCGAAGGGCGTCTTGCCGGCGACGAGCCGTTGCTGGAGGAGGGTACCCTGGCCCTGTTCGGCGATGCCGACCTGCAGGGGCAGGACACCGCCCGCGCGGCGATCAGGGCGCACCTGGCGCGCCTGCAGCCCGGCGACTATCTCGCCGTGCTGGCCTATCTCGAGCGCAATGCCGTGCATGAGGAGGCCTTGAGCGCCATGCGTGATAGCATTCGCGACAGCAAGCGCGTAGCGACCGTCGGCGGCTTCGGCCCCCGCTTTCTGCACTCCACCGGACAGGCCTACAAGGGCGGTCCGAACTCGGGTGTGTTCATCCAGATTACCGCCGATGCCCAGAACGACCTGGAGATTCCAGGGCGGAGTCTGAGCTTTGGTGTCGTCGAGGCCGCCCAGGCCAAGGGCGACCTCGAGGTGCTGGCCGAACGGGGACGGCGCTACCTGCGCGTGCATATCAAGGGCGGCGACATCGACGCCGGCCTGCAACAAATCGTCGAACTGGTCGAGGCGGCGGTCGCCTGACCTCAAGGAGTCATCAGCATGCAATTGGGAATCATCGGACTGGGCCGCATGGGCGGCAACATCGCACGGCGTTTGATGAAGCATGGGCATGAAGTCGCGGTCTATGACCGCAGTGCCGAAACCGTGGCCGGCCTCGGCAAGGAAGGCGCCGTCACCGCCGATAGCCTGGACGGTGTCATCGCCGCCCTGGCTCAGCCGCGGGCCATCTGGGTCATGCTGCCGGCCGGCGAGCCGACCGAGCAGACCATCGCCGAGCTGGCCGACCGCCTGGCTCCCGGCGACGTCATCATCGACGGTGGCAACACCTACTACAAGGACGACATCCGTCGCGCCAAGACCCTGGCCGAGAAGGGCATCGACTACGTCGACGTCGGCACCTCCGGTGGCGTCTGGGGCCTGGAGCGCGGCTACTGCATGATGATCGGCGGCAAGTCCGAAGCCGTCGAGCGCCTGGAGCCCATCTTCGAAGCCCTGGCCCCCGGTTATGGCAGCATCGAGCGTACCCGTGGCCGCAACGCCCCGGACGAGCGTGCCGAGCGCGGCTTCATCTTCACCGGTCCGGCCGGTTCCGGTCACTTCGTCAAGATGGTGCACAACGGCATCGAATACGGCCTGATGCAGGCCTATGCCGAAGGCTTCGACATCCTCAAGATGAAGAACAGCGACAAGCTGCCGGAAGACGAGCGTTTCGACCTGGACCTGGCCGACATCGCCGAGGTCTGGCGCCGTGGCAGCGTGGTGTCCTCCTGGCTGCTGGACCTGACCGCCCAGGCCCTGGCCGGTGACGTCGCCCTAGAGAAATTCTCCGGCTCTGTGGCCGACAGCGGCGAAGGTCGCTGGACCATCGAGGCGGCCATTGAGGAAGCGGTACCGGTCAACGTCCTGTCCGCCGCCCTCTATGCGCGTTTCCGCTCCCGCCAGCAAGCCACCTACGCCGACAAGCTGCTGTCGGCCATGAGATTCGGCTTCGGCGGCCACGTCGAAATCCCGCAATAAAACCCCGGCCGTTCCCCTGTGGAGCGGCCACGGGCCGCGTCCCGGGGGACGGCATCAGCCGCCCTCGCGGATAAGGCCCTGTCATGACCGATTCTCCTGTTGTCACCCCCAGCACCGCCGCCCAAGAGCGCCGCTCCTGCACCAAGGCGCCCACCGCACCGCCGGCCACGCTCTTTCTGTTCGGCGCCAATGGCGACCTGGTCAAGCGACTGCTGATCCCCTCGCTGTACAACCTCCTGCGTGACGGTCTGCTCGACGACCGCACCCAGATCATCGGCGTCGATCACAACCCCAACACCGACGAAGGTTTCGCCGACCGGCTGGAAGCCTTCATCCGCGACCAGGCCGAAGCCAAGGGCAAGTCCCGGGACGAGGCGCTGGATGCCGATCTCTGGGGCCAGCTGCGCGGGCGCATCCGCTATCTGCAGGGCGACTTCCTCGAAGACGCCACCTACCAGGCGGTGGGCGAGCGCATCGCCCAGGCCGACACCGACAATGCCGTCTTCTACCTGGCTACCGCCGCGCGCTTCTTCGGCGACGTTGCCGAGCGTCTGGGCAAGGCCGGGCTGCTGGAAGAGCGTGAAGACGCCTACCGCCGGCTGGTGGTGGAAAAGCCCTTTGGCGCCGACCTGGCGAGCGCCCAGGCGCTCAACCAGCGCCTGCTGGCGAACATGGAGGAAAAGCAGATCTATAGAATCGACCACTACCTGGGTAAGGAGACGGTGCAGAACATCCTGGTCAGCCGGTTCTCCAACGCCCTGTTCGAGTCGTTCTGGAACAACCACTACATCGACCATGTGCAGATCACCGCGGCCGAGACCGTGGGCGTGGAGTCGCGGGGCGATTTCTACGAGAAGACCGGTACCCTCAGGGACATGGTACCCAACCACCTGTTCCAGCTGCTGGCCATGGTCGCCATGGAGCCGCCGGCCTCCTTCAACGCCACCTCGGTGCGCGACGAGAAGGCCAAGGTGGTCGGCGCCATCCGTCCCCAGACCACCGAGGAGGCCCTGGCCAACTCGGTGCGTGGCCAGTACGCCGCCGGGACGATGAACGACAAGCCCGTCAAAGGCTATCGCGAGGAAGAGCGGGTCGATCCCGAGAGCCAGACCGAGACCTATGTGGCGCTCAAGCTGTTCGTCGACAACTGGCGCTGGGCCGGGGTGCCTTTCTACCTGCGCACTGGCAAGCGCCTGACCGCGCGTGATACCGAGATCGCCATCTGCTTCAAGCACGCGCCCTATGCCCAGTTCCGCGACACCAAGATCGACCGGATGCGGCCCAACTACCTGATCATCCAGATCCAGCCCGACGAAGGCATGTGGTTCGATTTCCACGCCAAGCGCCCGGGACCCCTGGTGGAACTGGAGAACATCCGCATGGGCTTCGCCTATAGCGATTTCTTCGAGATGCAGCCCTCCACCGGCTACGAAACCCTGATCTACGACTCACTGATCGGCGACCAGACCCTGTTCCAGCGCGCCGACAACATCGAGAACGGCTGGCGCGCCGTGCAACCCTTCCTCGACGCCTGGCAACAGGGCGGCGCAGTGGAAAGCTACGCCGCGGGCAGTGCCGGTCCCGCCGGTGCCGATGAACTCCTGCAGAAGGACGGCCGCTCATGGCATCCGCTGACCTGATCCCCATCGACCTGCTGGTGTCGGATATCGACGGCACCCTGGTGCGTGACGACAAAAGCCTGAGCGAGGCGGTGATCGCCGCGGTAAAGCGCCTGCAGGCGGCCGGCAAGGCCATTACCCTGATCAGCAGCCGCCCGCCGCGGGCGTTGCTGCCGCTGGTGCGGCAACTGGGCATTGACCAAGCGGTGGCCGGTTTCAACGGCGGCAATCTGGTGGAAGCGGACGGCACCCTGATCCGCGCTCATCGCCTCGCCGAGCAGGTGACGCGCCAGGTGCTGGAGCGCCTGGACCGCGAGGCCTTCGAGGTCTGGCTGTTCGCCGACGACCTCTGGCTGACCCGCGACGGGGAGGGGCCCTACGTCCCCCGCGAGACCCGGGCACTGGGTTATGGACCGACCGTGGTGGACTCCTTCGAACCCTACCTGGATCGCGTCGACAAGATCGTTGCCGCCGGCAGCGATCACGCCGGCCTGGAAGCCCTGGAAGGCGAGTTGGGTGAGCGGTTGGGCGAGGGCGCCACGGTGCTGCGCTCCCAGCTCTATTACCTGGACATCACCCATCCCAAGGCCAACAAGGGCGACGCCCTGATCGAACTGGCCCAGGCCGCGGGCGTACCCGTGGCGCGCACCGCGGCCATTGGCGATGGCAGCAACGACGTGCCCATGTTCCGCCAGGCGGGCCTGGCCATCGCCATGGGCCAGGCCGGGGCGGTGGTGCGCGAAGCAGCCGACCGGGTGACGGCCAGCAACCAGGAAGATGGCCTGGCCCAGGCCATCGATCAGTGGATCCTGGGGACCTGATGGCTGGTTGGTGAGGTTGGGCTTCGCTGCGCTCAACCCAACCTGCTTGTCCTGTAGGTTGGGTTGAGACAGCTCCACCGTCGAAGCCCAACAGGTCTGAATTAGCTCCAGGTGGAAAGGGCTGCGCCGTTTTCCACACTACGGCCTGATGGGTGAGGTTGGGCTTCGCTTTGCTCAACCCAACCTAAAGGGTGCGTAGGTCGGGTTGCGGCGGCTCCATCGCCGAGGCCCAACAGGGTTGGCCTTAGCACAGGTGGAAAAGGCGGCGCCGCTTTCCACGCTACGCGGTATCAGGCGGGCGCCCCCTCTCCCTCCGGGAGAGGGCCGGGGTGAGGGTAGCCCAAACCCCGCGCTACCCCTCCTTCTGCTCCCTGAACCCCCGCACATGCTCCACCAGTGCCCGCAGCTTGGGCGCCAGGTTGTGGCGGTTCGGATAGTAGAGGTAGAAGCCGGGAAAGGGCGGCAGATAGTCGTCCAGCACCCGCTCCAGTTCACCACGTGCCAGATAGGGCCGGAAGGTGTCCTCCATGCCAAAGGTGATGCCGCCGCCGGCCAGGGCGGTGCGCACCATCAGCAGCATGTCGTTGGTGGTGATCCGCGGCGAAACGGCCACGTCGAAGGCGCGGCCGTCCTCGCTGAATTCCCAGCGCCAGGGCGCCACCTCCGGAGCCGGACGCCAGCCGATGCAGCGGTGGTCCGCCAGGTCGCGCGGGTGCCGCGGCCGCCCGTGGCGGGCGAAGTAGGCCGGCGTCGCCACCGCCACCTCGCGCTGCGCCCCGGTCACCGGGATGGCGATCATGTCCTGCTCGATCACCTCGCCCAGTCGCACGCCGGCATCGAAACCCCGCGCGACGATATCGAATTCCTCGTCGGTGACAGTGATGTCCAGGGTCACCTCCGGATAGGCCTCGACGAAGCTGGCCAGCAGCGGCCCGTCGAGAAAGCGCTCGGCGATGGAGGTGACCGCGACCCGCAACAACCCCCGCGGTGGGCCGGCGTGACTGGCGTCTTCCAGGGCACCCAGCAGCCCGGCCAGGGGCCCGGCGACCTGTCGCTGCAGGCGTTCGCCCGCTTCGGTAAGACGCACGCTGCGGGTGGTGCGCTGGACCAGTGAACTGCCCAATTCGTCTTCCAGACGGCGAATGGCCTGGCTGACCGCCGAGCGACTAACGCCCAGGCGATCGGCCGCCACACGAAAATTCTCGGCCGTGGCCACCACGGTGAAGACCTTGAGCAGATTCAGATCATTAGGCATTGGTAAGTCCAGCTAACCATGGCAGTCAGGGAAGGGGGAGTTACCACGACAATGACCCCTCGCTAAGGTGGTGGCAAGCCTGTAAGGGCGCCGTGCCGACAGGGCAGGCAGCTGACGAGCAGATCGTCCGGGCAAACCATCCCATTTCGAGAGGAACACTCCATGGCTATCGACAAGGTCGTACTCATCACCGGCGCTTCCAGTGGCATAGGTGCGGGCATCGCGCGCGAACTGGGCGCGGCCGGCTGCAAGCTCCTGCTCGGTGCCCGCCGCAGTGAGCGGCTGGAAGCCCTGGCGGCCGAGATCAACGCTGCGGGCGGCGAGGCCGCCTGCCGCCGACTGGACGTCACCGACAGCGCCGACGTGGCCGCCTTCGCCCAAGCGGCGCGCGAACGCTGGGGCCGGGTGGACGTCATCGTCAACAACGCCGGCATCATGCCGCTGTCGCCCCTGGCCTCGCTCAAGACCGCAGAGTGGATGCAGATGGTCGACGTCAACATCAAGGGCGTGCTCAACGGCATCGCCGCGGTGCTGCCGGAATTCACCGCCCGCGGCGCTGGACACATCATCAACCTGGGCTCCATCGGCGCCCTGTCGGTGGTGCCCACGGCGGCGGTCTATTGCGCCACCAAGCATGCGGTGCGGGCGATCTCCGAGGGATTACGCCAGGAACGTGACGATCTGCGGGTCACCTGCATCCATCCGGGCGTGGTGGAAAGCGAGCTGGCTTCCACCATCACCGATCCCGCCGCCCAGGCGATGATGGACAGCTACCGCGCCATCGCCCTGCAACCCGATGCCATCGGCCGCGCGGTGCGCTACGCCATCGAGCAGCCGGACGACGTGGACGTCAACGAGATCGTCGTCCGCCCGACGCGCAGCGCCAACTAGACCGTTTCGGCCAGGGCTTCGAGAAAGCGCTCCAGCACCAGATTCGGCCGCCGACCCTTGCGGGTGACGGCGGCCAGGGTGGTGTCGAAATGGAAGCGTTCGGGGTTGAGGGCTCGTAGCTGGCCTTGCACCACCCAGGGCTGGGCGACGTGGTCGGGCAGGTAGCCGATGTAGCAGCCGGTGAGGATAAGGAAGGCTACGCCTTCGCGATCCGAGGCCCGCGCCGTGCAATTCAGCGCGGCATGGCGCTCGTGGCCGTCCTGGTTGAGCAGATGGTTGGGGCCGACCGCGTCCTGGGCGGCCAGGACGCTTTCGTCCAGCGCCACATCGGCCACCGCGAACAGTGGATGGGCCCGGCTGCAATAGAGCAGGGCGCGCTCTTCGTAGAGCGGCAGATAGTCCAGCCCGGCCAGGGCATTGATCAGCGGTAGCACGCCCAGGTGCAGATGGCCGTCGAGCACGCCGGTCTCGATCTCGCCGGGCAGGGTCATGCCGATGTTGACCACCACCCCCGGCGCGGCGCGCTTGAGCGCGGCCAGGGCATGGGTGATGCGCATGCGCGGCTGGGTTACCAGGTTGTTGATGATGCCCAGGTTCAGCTCGCCGCGCAGGTGCTGGTGCAGCTGGTTGACCTCGCTGCGAAAGCCTTCCAGGGCGGCGAACAGCGACTGGCTCGCCTTGAGCACCTCGCGGCCTTCGTCGGTCAGGGAGAAACCGGCGCGCCCGCGCTGGCAGAGGCGCATGCCCAGGCGTTTTTCCAGATCGTTCATGTGCAGGCTGATGGCCGAGCGGGTGATGCCCAGCCGGCCTTCGGCGGCGGTGAAGCTGCCGCATTCCACCACGGTCTTGAACAGTCGCAGCAGGCGGATCTCGAAATCGCCGACCTGGGCGAGCAGGGCCTTGCGCGTCGTCTTCATGGCTGCCACCGCAAATGCGGGACAGCATAAGGCGCCGTCGGGAGCGGCGCCAGCGACCGGCTTCAGGCGCCGATCAGCACCCGGCTGCGCTGCTGGGTGACCTGCTTGACCACCCAGACCGCGGCGATGCAGCAGAGCAGGGTGATCAGCGTCAGGCACAGGCGGGTCCCCAGGTACTGGGCGAAATTCTGCTCACCCAGCAGGCGCCCCAACACCCGGTAGGCGCCAGCCAGGTAGCCGTGCAGGAAGTAGATGGCGAAGCTGTAGGCGCCGAGCAGGGCCATGCCCCTGGTCAGGCGGCTGTCGGCACGTTCCGGCGTCTTGACCCGCTGGCTGAAGACGGCGAACAGCAGCAGGCACAGCACCAGTTTCTGCAGGCCGTAGAAGGCGCTGTCGAGCACCGCCGCGCCACTCAGCAGCACCAGGGCCGCCAGCAGCCAGTAGCGCGCCTGGGGTCGTTGCAGGCGCTCGCGCTGTTCGCAGGCCAGCATGCCGCAGAGGTAGATCGGCAGGAAATGCAGCGCCGCCAGCAGCGGATCGGCATCGTTGGCCGGACGGTCGGACACCAGGAAATACAGCAGGCCGACCATGGTCGCCGCGGGCAGCAGGCCACGCTTGACGATCCATTCAAGGACCGGCGCGAGCAGGAAGATCAAGGTCAGTGCCGGAATGAACCACAGCGGACCGAGGTGGGCGCCGGTGGCCAGCAGCAGGGCGGTCTGGGCGAAGGGCGGCCAGTCATGGAAGGCGTTCATGTCGATCCACTCGTGCTCCTGCTTGAGTCCGGAGACATAGAGCAGCACGGCGGGGATCGAGATCAGCAGGTAGGGCAGGATGACGTTCTGCAGCTTCTTGCTCAGGTAGACCTGGTAGCTGTATTTGCCGAGGTTGTAGCGAAAGAAGAAGCCGGACAGGGTGACGAAGATGCAGGTGGTTTCCAGCGACAGCAGATTCAGGGCGATCTGCTGGTGTTCGGTGGTCTGGTAGCTGCCCACGGTCATGTGGTGGAAAACGATGAGAACGGCCGCCAGGCCGCGGATCCAGTTGAGCTGAATCAGCATGGGAGAGGTTTCCTTGGGGAATAGGTAAACCACGCGCTCTGCCTCGGGAGAGGGGCACGGGTTAGCGAAAGCGGAAGATTGAATGCGCGGTAGAGACGGCGGACAGGCTACCGCGCCCGGCAGGACTACGCGCCGGGAAAAGAGGTGAGGCTAGGGGGCCTCGGCGCCACGGGACTACGGTGGCAGGCGGCCAGCTTAAAGTGTTTCAGGCAAGTCACTGATTACTAATCAATTTTCTTGGTTTCAAGATGTTTCGGCGGTGCAGAGTTGGCACGGATGATCGCCTCTGGAAAGGGGGTTTCATCCATTCCAGTATCCGACTAATGAGAGACGTTTTCCCCTGCAAGAAAGTCTCGATTGGTTGAGGACTCTCGCCAATAAGGTGAGTTTCAAGATATCCAAGCGCGAGAAAAAAACCCTTTAACTCACGCAAAACCGGGCGCACTCTGCAGACTCGACTTCACCGCCCGAGACCCTGTCATGAACCAGTTGCTGACCGTTTCCCCGCCCGTCGCTGCCTCGCTCAACCTGCGCGCCCACTGGATGCCCTTCACCGCCAATCGCGCCTTCCAGAAGGACCCGCGCATCGTGGTGGCCGCCGAAGGCAGCTGGCTGACGGATGACCAGGGACGACGCATCTATGACAGTCTCTCCGGCCTCTGGACCTGCGGCGCCGGTCACTCGCGCAAGGAGATCCAGGAGGCCGTGGCACGGCAGCTGGGCACCCTCGACTATTCGCCGGGCTTCCAGTACGGCCATCCGCTGTCCTTCCAGCTGGCGGAAAAGATGACCGAGCTGACCCCGGCCGGTCTCGATCATGTCTTCTTCACCGGTTCGGGCTCCGAGAGCGCTGATACCTCGGTCAAGCTGGCCCGCGCCTACTGGCGCATCAAGGGCCAGCCGGCCAAGACCAAGCTGATCGGCCGGGCCCGCGGTTATCACGGCGTCAACATCGCCGGCACCAGCCTGGGTGGCATCGGCGGCAACCGGAAGCTGTACGGCTCCTTCATGGACGTCGACCACCTGCCGCACACCCTGCAACCGGGCCTGGCGTTTACCAGGGGCATGGCCGAGACCGGCGGCGTGGAGCTGGCCAACGAACTGCTCAAGCTGATCGAGCTGCACGATGCCTCCAACATCGCCGCGGTCATCGTCGAGCCCATGTCCGGTTCGGCCGGGGTGATCGTGCCGCCGGTGGGCTATCTGCAGCGCCTGCGCGAGATCTGCACCCAGCACGACATCCTGCTGATCTTCGACGAGGTCATCACCGCCTTTGGCCGCATGGGCCGCCACACCGGCGCCGAGTTCTTCGGCGTGACGCCGGACCTCATGAACGTGGCCAAGCAGGTCACCAACGGCGCCGTGCCCCTGGGCGCGGTGATCGCCAGCAGTGCCATCTACGACACCTTCATGAACCAGGCCACGCCCGAACACATGGTGGAATTCCCCCATGGCTACACCTACTCGGCCCATCCGGTGGCCTGCGCCGCCGGCCTGGCCGCGCTGGAGCTGATGGAGCGGGAGAACCTGGTGCAACAGGCGGCCGAGCTGGCGCCCAAGTTCGAAGCTTCGCTGCATGGCCTCAAGGGCGCCAAGCACGTGGTGGACATCCGCAACTGCGGCCTGGCTGGCGCCCTGCAACTCGCCCCGCGCGATGGCGATGCGGTGATCCGCCCGTTCGAGGCCGGCATCGCCCTGTGGAAGGCCGGTTTCTATGTCCGCTTCGGCGGCGACACCCTGCAATTCGGGCCCACCTTCAACGCCAAGATCGAGGACCTGGACCGCGTCTTCGCCGCGGTCGGCGACGTCCTCAATCGCCTCGACTGATCCCCTTTCCGGCGCTCCCGCCGCGGAGCGCCCACCTCTTGTACAAGGAGTCCCTCATGAGCCTCAAGCATCTCATCGGCGGCCAACTGGTCGACGGCGGCAGCCGCCGAGCACCGGTCTACAACCCCTCCACCGGCGCGGTGATCCGCGAAGTGCCCCTGGCCGATGCCGCCACCCTGCAACAGGCCATCGATGCCGCCCAGGCCGCCTTTCCGGCCTGGCGCAACACCCCGCCGGCCAAGCGTGCCCAGGTGCTGTTCCGCTTCAAGCAACTGCTGGAAAGCAACGAAGCGCGCCTGGTGCAGCTGATCAGCGAAGAGCACGGCAAGACCCTGGAAGACGCCGCCGGCGAATTGCGCCGTGGCATCGAGAACGTCGAATACGCCACCGCCGCACCCGAATTGCTAAAGGGCGAATACAACCGCAATGCCGGTCCGAGCATCGACACCTGGTCCGACTTCCAGCCCCTGGGCGTGGTGGCCGGCATCACCCCCTTCAACTTCCCGGCCATGGTGCCGCTGTGGATGTATCCGCTGGCCATCGCCTGCGGCAACACCTTCATCCTGAAGCCCAGCGAGCGCGATCCCAGCTCCACCCTGGCCATTGCCCAGCTGTTCGAGGAAGCCGGTCTGCCCAAGGGCGTGCTCAACGTGGTGCATGGCGACAAGGAAGCCGTGGACGGCCTGATCGACGCCCCCGAGGTCAAGGCGCTGAGCTTCGTCGGCTCCACCCCCATCGCCGAATACATCTATGCCCGTGGTACCGCCAAGGGCAAGCGCGTCCAGGCCCTGGGCGGCGCCAAGAACCATGCGGTGGTCATGCCCGACGCCGACCTCGGCAATACCGTGAATGCGCTGATGGGCGCCGCCTACGGTTCCTGTGGCGAACGCTGCATGGCCATCTCGGTGGCGGTCTGCGTCGGTGACCAGGTCGCCGATGCCCTGATTGCCCGGCTGGTGCCGGAGATCGAAAAACTCAAAGTCGGCCCGGGCACTCAGTGCGGCCTGGACATGGGGCCGCTGGTCACCGGCGCGCACCTGGACAAGGTCACCGGCTATGTCGTCGACGGCGTCGCCGCGGGCGCCAAGCTGGTAGTGGACGGCCGCAGCCTCAAGGTCGCCGACCATGAAGACGGCTTCTTCCTCGGCGGCTGCCTGTTCGATCAGGTCACCCCGGAGATGCGCATCTACAAGGAAGAGATCTTTGGCCCGGTGCTCTGCGTGGTGCGGGTCAAGAGCCTTGCAGAGGGCATCGCCCTGATCAACGCCCACGAATACGGCAACGGCACCTGCATCTTCACCCGCGACGGCGAAGCGGCACGGCTGTTCGCCGATCAGATCGAAGTGGGCATGGTCGGCATCAACGTACCCCTGCCGGTGCCGGTGGCCTACCACAGCTTCGGCGGCTGGAAACGCTCGCTGTTCGGCGACCTCCATGCCTATGGCCCCGACGGTGTGCGCTTCTACACCCGGCGCAAGACCATCACCCAGCGCTGGCCGCAGCGCGAGGCCCAGGAGGCTTCGCAGTTTGCCTTTCCCAGCAACGGCTGACCGCTAGAAAAGCCCATTCCTTGGCCTGCCGCACAGCAGGCCGGCCAGGGAAGGCTTTACCCTTCGGCTGCCCCCAGCCGCCGAAGTCCCCATGTCTGCCACCCCCTTCACAGCCGTCGCCCGTCTCGGGTGTGTGATTGGCCTGCTGCTCGCGAGCCTGACCGGTTGCACCAGTCAGTCCGCCCAGGACATCGCCCGGCAATTCGGCAAGACCCGCCCCAGCGAATTCCTGCAGACCAGCTCCGACCGCATGGCCACCCTCGCCATGCAGGCCAATCTGCAGAGCCTCTATCTGCTGATGAACAAGCTCTATCTGCGCAATCCGGCCGAATGGAAAAAGACCGGGCTGCCCGATGCGGCCAGTGCCGAGCGCGAAATCCGTATGGCCATCGAACAGCGGCGCAGCCTGCCGGCGCTGGACGGACGCAAGGACGTGGCGGCCCTGAGCTACGTGCTGGGTGATGACTACCGCGGTGATCGCGTCGGCGCCTTCATCTATGCCATCGGCAGCATGATCATCGCCGCCCACGGCAATCGCACCGAGTTCTATATCACCGACGTGGTGGATGCGCGCTTCGTCAACAACGCCGCGCGCAACATCGAGAAGGCCACCTGGCTGCTCGGCCAGCGCAAGAACGCCGCGGGCGAACCCCTGCTGTTCGCCAACGAGATCTCGGAGGAGGGCAGCAACCTCAGCTTCGCCACCGAATTCGGCAAGATCGTCGCCCGCCTGGACCTGCTCGCCCAGTTGCTGGACGAGCGCTATCGGCGCATCGGCGTCAACTACGCCCAGAGTCTGCTGTTCATCAATTTCCTGCCGGTGCAGTAGCGCCTTCGACCAGGCGTCCCCTAGAGTCGAGAGTGGAGCGCGCCGCCGCCAGCGGCACTGCGCAGCAGCCGGCAGCGCCCTGAGCGGGCCTTACAGCGGCTTGGTCAGTTCCTTGGCGCGGTCGTAGGCCTTGGAGAAGCCCTTGAGCGACAGGCTTTCGCTGGCGGTCTCGCCATTGGCGACCGGGGTGGTCACGGTCAGGCGACCGCCGCGCTGCAGCTGCTTGAAGACGTCACCGACGAATTCCACCGGCACCACGCAGCCCTGGGGGATGCAGGTGTGGAAGGGCCGATTCTCCAGGCTGCGCTTGTCGATCTGCAGCGAGATCGGCTTGGTCACCGCCACGCCGAAGGGCAGCACCAGAATGCCGTCCACGCCTTCCCGATTGGGACGCAGCTCGGTGACCAGCATGCGCTGACCCTTGGCGCTGTCCTTCTGCTGGGTGATGGCGCACAGCTGCACGGAACGGTCCGCGTTGCGGGCGATGCGGCAGATCACCTGCCAGTCGCCATACTTCTCCGTGACCGACGGCTGGGGTTCCTGGGCGTTGTTGGGCGCGGACTGGGCGAAGGCCTGGCCGGCGAGCAGCAGGGGCGCGAGGAACAGGGCCGGGCGGAGGAAGCGCTGAGACATGGAGAGTCCTTGGCAGGAAAAAAAGAGCCTCAAGGGTAGGGCATCGCTCCGCCAGGGAACACCCCGGCACGACGATCAGACCTTTTTGACGAACTCGGATTTGAGCTTCATCGCACCTATGCCATCGATCTTGCAGTCGATGTCGTGGTCGCCGTCGACCAGGCGGATGTTCTTGACCTTGGTGCCGACCTTGACCACCAGCGACGAGCCCTTGACCTTGAGGTCCTTGATCACGCTGACGGTATCGCCGTCCTGCAGGGTATTGCCGACCGCATCGCGGATCACCTTGGCCTCGTCCGCGGCGCCGGCGTCGCCGGGCGTCCATTCATGGGCGCATTCCGGGCAGATCAGCTGGTCGCCGTCGGCGTAGGTGTATTCGGAAGCGCAGCGGGGGCAGGGCGGCAAAGCGGTCATGGTGTGAGCACCTGGCTGGAAAAGCCGCGCATTGTATAGGGTTTTAGGCGCGTCCGGGTGGACTCGATCCCCCTGGGCCTAGGCGGCCAGCTGTACCTCGACCACGGTGCCGTTGTCGTTGCGGTAGCGGGCCTCGCCGCCGAGCTGTTCGGCCAGGCTGTTGATGATCTTGAAGCCCAGGCGCTGGCTGGTACGCGGATTGAACTGCTGCGGCATGCCGCGGCCGTTGTCGGCGATACGCAACAGCAGCTGCTGATCGTCGCCGCGCTGCAGGCTGATGCTGATGAGGCCGCGCTGGCTGGCGTCGAAGGCGTGCTTGAGGGAGTTGGTCACCACCTCGGCCACCAGCATCGACAGGGTGGTCAGGCGGGGCAGGTCGAAATTGAGCGGTTCGGCGGTGATGGCGCAGGAGACGTTGGCCTGTCCCGCGGCGGCCAGCAGATCGCTGGTCAGCAGCTGCAGGTGGTGGGCCACCGGCTGATCGGCATCGGCGGGATCGTGCAGGCGCCGGTGGATACGCGAAATGCTCTCCAGTCGCGAGCGGGCCTCTTCCAGGGCCTGGGACGCCTGGCTGTCGCCGGGCAACTTGAGTTGCTGCAGCATGAGCAGCGAGGCGATGAACTGGATGTTGTTGGCGACCCGGTGCTGCAACTCCTGGAACATCGTGGTCTGGACGTTGTAGAGGTCGCGGATTACCTGCTGCTCGGCGCGCAGCCGGGCGCTGGCCGTGTGCATGTAATGGATCAGCACGATGTCGACGCTGACGATGACCACATAGAAGGCCAGCGCCAGGGCGCCCTGGGGACCGACGACGAAGGTCCAGCCCGGCGGGATGAAGAAGTACCAGGCGGCCAGGCCGGACAGCACGGCGCACAGGGTACCGGCGCCGCTGCCGCAGAAGAAGGCGGTCAGGATGACGGCGGGAAAGAAGGTCAGGTAGGGAAAGCCCTGCAGCAGGACGTCCACCAGGGCGAAGCGTGCCGCCAGGGCCAGGCCGAACGCCAGCAGCGCGAGGCTGTAGGCCAATGCCGGGCGAGCGCGGATCCTGCTGCTGAGATCGCTGATCCAATGACGACGAGACGACGGATCCAAAGCTCTGACCTGCGGAGTAGACGGCGGCGGCGCCAGCTTAACGCAAAGCCGTCTCGCTTGGGGGTACGACAGGCCCAAAGGTGGCTCTGCCCAGCCCGACGGCGGCTTCCTGTACAAGACTTACACCGGCATGGCTGGAACTGCCGGCAACGCGCCTTTCGCGGCGTATTTTCTTGTACAGGCTTTCCCTTGGTCGTACAGGGCAGGACGGCAACGAAACGCTATGGTCGAACGATTGCGTCTCAACCATCACAGGATCCGCTCATGAATCGCCAGCGCGTATTGGTCGCCGAAGATGAGCCTGTCCTGCTCGATCTGCTGCAGGAATTGTTCGAGAGCTGGGGTTATCAGGTGCATGCCTTCGGCAGCGCCGACGCCGCCTGTGCCTTTCTGCAAGACGAGCAGCCGCAGCTGGATCTGCTCTTCACCGATGTGCGCATGCCGGGAATCCTGAGCGGCGTCGACTTGGCGCTGCAGGCGCGAGGACGGCAGGCCAATCTGCCCATCGTCATCACCTCGGGTTATTGCGACGACAATCCCGCCCGCGCGGCACGGGCGACCTTTTTGCCCAAGCCCTGGGATCTGGAGGCATTGCACCGCAGTTGCCCCACGCCCGGGGCCCAAGTGAATCTCGTCTAGGCGGTCGTCAGCGTTGTGGCGAGTGAATCGCAGCCATGAAAAAAGCCCGTAGCGGTTACCCGCTACGGGCTTTTCAGATTTTGGCTCCGCGACCTGGACTCGAACCAGGGACCCAATGATTAACAGTCATTTGCTCTACCGACTGAGCTATCGCGGAACAACGGAGCGTATCTTACTGATAGATAACGGGAAGTCAAGCCTCGGCGACACTGGAAAACGGCGCCGCCAAAGCGGCTGCCTTAGCCCTGCAGCACCGCGGCGATGGCCTGGATGGTCGGGGGCAGATTGCGCTCGTTCAGCGCTGCCACGCAGATGCGTCCGGTGCTGACCGCATAGATGCCGAATTCGCTCTTCAGCCGCTCGACCTGCTCGGCGGTGAGGCCGGAGTAGGAGAACATGCCGCGCTGGGCGTTCACGAAGGCAAAGTCGCGATTGGCGCCAGCGGCGGCCAGGCCTTCCACCAGGGCGTTGCGCATGCTGCGGATGCGCTGGCGCATCTCGCCCAGCTCGGCTTCCCACAGCGCGCGCAGCTCGGGATTGCTCAGCACCGTGGCGACGATGGTGGCGCCATGGGTCGGCGGGTTGGAATAGTTGGTGCGGATCACGCGCTTGACCTGGGACAGCACCCGGGCGCTTTCCTCGCGGCTCTCGCTGACCAGGGTCAGGGCGCCTACCCGCTCGCCATACAGCGAGAAGGACTTGGAGAAGGAGCTGGAGACCAGGAAGGTCAGGCCGGAGTCGGCGAACAGGCGCACGGCCTGGGCGTCTTCCTCGATGCCGTCGCCAAAGCCCTGGTAGGCGATGTCGAGGAAGGGCACCAGGTTGCGCGCCTTGACCACGTCCAGCACCGCCTGCCAGTCGGCCGGCTGCAGATCGACGCCGGTGGGGTTGTGGCAGCAGGCGTGCAGCACCACCACCGAGCGCTCCGGCAAGGCCTGGAGATCGGCCAGGAAGCCTTCGCGATTCAGGCCGTTGCTGGCCGCGTCGTAGTAGCGATAGCTCTGCACGGGGAAGCCGGCGCTTTCAAACAGCGCACGGTGGTTTTCCCAGCTCGGGTCGCTGATGGCGACCACGGCGTCCGGCAGCAGCCGCTTGAGAAAGTCGGCGCCGATCTTCAACGCGCCGGTGCCACCGACGGCCTGGACCGTGATGGCGCGGCCGTCGCGGACCAGGCTCGACTCGGCACCGAACAGCAGGTGCTGCACGGCCTGGTCATAGGCGGCGATGCCCTCGATGGGCAGGTAGCCACGCGGCGCCTGGGCGGCCACGCGCTGCTTCTCGGCCTCGGCCACGGCGCGCAGCAGCGGGATGCGGCCCTGCTCGTCGTAGTAGACCCCCACGCCCAGATTGACCTTGTGCGGACGGGCATCGGCGTTATAGGCCTCGTTCAGGCCAAGGATGGGGTCACGGGGTGCCATTTCGACGGCGGAGAACAAACTCATGGGGCAGCGGCTCGAATGAGGGGTGAAGGGAAGGGCGGAACGCTCGGGAAGCGGAAGTATAGCCCCCTGCAGTCGCCATCGCGACCCGACCTCCGTCGGAGTTTTCCTGACGTGCGGCGACGCGGGCAGATTGCAAAAGGGCGCTGGCGACCTCATCTGGGTGGTTCCAGTCCTTTCCTCGTCCGCATCGCTCCGGCCTCCGGTCGGCGCGCTGTCGTCCGTGCATTTTCGCGCTATTGAGGCAGCCATGTCCGCATTCCAGCTCTCCACCCGCTACACCCCGGCCGGCGACCAGCCCGAAGCCATTCGCCAGATGGTGGAAGGCCTGGAGGCAGGTCTGTCGCACCAGACCCTGCTCGGCGTGACCGGCTCGGGCAAGACCTTCAGCATCGCCAACGTCATCGCCCAGGTGCAGCGCCCGACCATGGTGCTGGCGCCTAACAAGACCCTGGCCGCCCAGCTCTATGGCGAATTCAAGGCCTTCTTCCCGAACAACTCGGTGGAATACTTCGTCTCCTACTACGACTACTACCAGCCGGAAGCCTATGTGCCCTCGTCGGACACCTTCATCGAGAAGGATTCGTCCATCAACGACCACATCGAGCAGATGCGCCTGTCCGCCACCAAGGCGCTGCTGGAGCGCAAGGACGCCATCATCGTCGCCTCGGTGTCCTCCATCTATGGCCTGGGCAGTCCCGAGGCCTACCTAAAGATGGTGCTGCACCTGGATCGCGGTGATCGCATCGACCAGCGCACCATCCTGCGCCGGCTGGCCGAGCTGCAATACAGCCGCAACGACATGGAATTCGCCCGCGCCACCTTCCGGGTGCGCGGCGACGTCATCGACATCTTCCCGGCGGAATCCGACCTGGAAGCCGTGCGCGTCGAGTTGTTCGACGACGAGGTGGAAAGCCTGTCGGCCTTCGATCCCCTGACCGGCGAGGTGATCCGCAAGCTGCCGCGCTTCACCTTCTATCCCAAGACCCACTACGCCACGCCCCGCGAGACCCTGCTGGGCGCCATCGAGAACATCAAGCTGGAACTGGCCGATCGCCTGGAATGGCTGCGCGGCCAGAATCGTCTGCTCGAGGCCCAGCGCCTGGAACAGCGCACCCGCTTCGACCTGGAGATGATCCTCGAACTGGGCTACTGCAACGGCATCGAGAACTACAGTCGCTATCTGTCGGGCCGTGGTCCGGGCGAGCCGCCACCCACCCTCTACGACTATCTCCCGAGCAACGCCCTGCTGGTGATCGACGAATCCCACGTCACCGTTCCGCAGATCGGCGCCATGTTCAAGGGCGACCGCTCGCGCAAGGAAACCCTCGTGGAATACGGCTTCCGCCTACCCTCGGCGCTGGACAACCGGCCGCTGAAGTTCGAGGAGTGGGAAGCCGGTGCGCCCCAGACCATCTTTGTTTCGGCGACCCCGGGGCCCTATGAGGAAGAACACGCCGGGCGCGTGGTCGAGCAGGTGGTACGACCCACCGGCCTGGTCGATCCGGTGATCGAGATCCGCCCGGCCACCACCCAGGTGGACGACCTGCTCTCCGAGATCCGCCTGCGGGTGGCCCAGGAGGAACGGGTACTCTGCACCACCCTGACCAAGCGCATGGCCGAGGACCTCACCGACTACCTAGCCGACCACGATGTGCGGGTGCGCTATCTGCACTCGGACATCGATACCGTGGAGCGGGTGGAGATCATCCGCGACCTGCGCCTGGGCACCTTCGACGTCCTGGTGGGCATCAACCTCCTGCGCGAAGGTCTGGACATGCCCGAGGTCTCCTTGGTGGCGGTGCTCGACGCCGACAAGGAGGGCTTCCTGCGTTCCGAGCGCTCGCTGATCCAGACCATCGGCCGGGCGGCGCGCAACCTCAACGGCAAGGCCATCCTCTACGCCGACAGCATCACCGGCTCCATGCAGCGTGCCATCGACGAGACCGAGCGCCGCCGTAACAAGCAGCTGGCCTTCAACGAAGAACACGGCATCGTGCCCCAGGGCATCAAGAAGGACATCCGCGACATCATGGAAGGCGCCGCGGCTCCGGGTGCCAAGGGCAAGCGGCGGGTGGCCAAGGCGGCCGAGGACAAGGGCGAATACGCCGCCGAACTGCGTTCGCCCAGCGAGATCGGCAAGCGTATCCGCCAGCTCGAAGAGAAGATGCTGCAACTGGCGCGCGACCTGCAGTTCGAGTCCGCCGCCCAGCTGCGCGACGAGATCCAGGCCCTGCGCGAGCGCCTGGTCCAGGTCTGAACCCGCTCCAACTGGCAGCGCCAGGGCTGGCGCTGCTACCATTCCGCCTTTGTCCCTTCGCGTTTCTCGAGAAAGCCGATGACCACCGTTCGCACGCGCATCGCGCCGTCGCCCACTGGCGACCCGCATGTCGGTACCGCCTATATCGCCCTGTTCAACCTCTGCTTCGCCCGTCAGCACGGCGGTCAGTTCATCCTGCGCATTGAGGATACCGACCAGGTCCGCTCGACCCGCGAATCCGAACAGCAGATCTACGACGCCCTGCGCTGGCTGGGCATCGAGTGGGACGAGGGCCCGGACGTCGGTGGCCCCCATGGTCCCTATCGGCAGAGCGAACGCGGCGAGATCTACTGGAAATACGCCCGGGAGCTGGTGGAGAAGGGCCATGCCTTCTACTGCTTCGCCACGCCCGAAGAGCTCGACCAGATGCGTGCCGAACAGCAGGCGCGCGGCGAGACCCCCCGCTACGACGGTCGCGGCCTGCGCCTGACCCCGGAAGAAGTGCAGCAGCGCCTGGACGCTGGTCAGCCCTATGTGATCCGCATGAAGGTGCCGGAGGAGGGTGTCTGCGTCGTCCCCGACCTGCTGCGCGGCGATGTCGAGATCCCCTGGGATCGCATGGACATGCAGGTGCTGATGAAGGCCGACGGCCTGCCCACCTACTTCCTCGCCAACGTGGTCGACGACCACCTGATGGGCATCACCCACGTCCTGCGTGGCGAAGAGTGGCTGCCCTCGGCGCCCAAGCTGATCAAGCTCTACGAATACTTCGGCTGGGAGCAGCCGCAGCTGTGCTACATGCCGCTGCTGCGCAACCCGGACAAGAGCAAGCTCTCCAAGCGCAAGAATCCCACCTCGGTGACCTTCTATCAGCGCATGGGTTACCTGCCCGAAGCCATGCTCAACTACCTCGGCCGCATGGGCTGGTCCATGCCGGACGAGCGCGAGAAATTCACCCTGGACGAGATGGTCGAGCACTTCGACCTCCAGCGCGTCTCCCTCGGCGGTCCGATCTTCGACGTCGAGAAGCTCTCCTGGCTCAACGGCCAGTGGCTGCGCGAGCTGAGCCCCGAGCGCTTCGCCGCCGAGGTACAGCACTGGGCGCTCAATCCCGAGTACCTGCTCAAGATCGCCCCGCTGGTGCAACAGCGGGTCGAGACCTTCAGCCAGATCGCCCCGCTGGCCGGCTTCTTCTTCAGCGGCGCCCTGAATCTGGATCCGGCGCTGTTCCAGCACAAGAAGCTGTCCGCCGACCAGGTCCGCCTGGTCATGCAGCTGCTGCTGTGGAAGCTCGAAGCCCTGCGCCAGTGGGACAAGGAGCGCATCACCGCGGTGATCCAGGTGGTCGCCGAGCACCAGCAGCTCAAGCTGCGGGACGTCATGCCGCTGCTGTTCGCCGCCATCACCGGCCAGGCCAGTTCGGTCTCGGTGCTCGACGCCATGGAGATCCTTGGGCCGGACCTCACCCGCTTCCGCCTGCGCCAGGCGGTCGAGTTGCTGGGCGCGCCCTCCAAGAAGGAAACCAAGGAGTGGGAGAAACTGTTGGCCGAACTCGGCTGACAGTCGCCCGACCGACCCCGACGTCGGGGTCGGCTTCCTCCTCGCGCCAGGATGGCCCCGATGACCTCCGTGACTCCCCAGCGGCACAATCTGCTCGAAGACGTACTGGCCTTGCTCAGCGCGACCCTGATGATCGCCCTGGCGGTCAATCTCTATCGCCACGCGGGCCTGCTCACCGGCGGTACCGCGGGCCTGGCCTTTCTCGCCCAGTACGGCACGCGCCTCTCCTTCGGGCAGGCGTTCTTTCTCATCAACCTGCCGTTCTACTGGCTGGCCGTGCGGCGCATGGGCTGGGCCTTTACCCTGCGGACCCTGGCGGCGGTGACCCTGGTGTCGCTGCTTACCGAGCTGACCCCGCACTTCGTCGCCTTCAGTGCCCTGCAACCCCTCTATGCCGCCGTGATGGGCGGCGTACTGATGGGCGTGGGGCTGCTGATCCTCTTCCGCCACCAGGCCAGCCTCGGCGGCATCAACATCGCCGTGCTCTATCTGCAGCAGCGCTATGGCTGGCGGGCGGGCAAGGTGCAGATGGGCATCGATTGCCTGATCGTCCTGCTGGCGCTGTGGGTCGTCGAGCCAGGTGCCATCCTCGTCTCCATCCTGGGCGCCGTGATCCTCAATCTGACCCTGGCGATCAACCATCGGCCGGGGCGTTACAGCGCCATCAGCTAGGGGCTTTCCGTCGCGCAGGCGCAACTTCGATTGGTCCGCGACCCGCCTTGGCTTTAAGATGGCGCCCATTTTCGGCGGCCCAGCCGTCGTCATCGCAAGTTGAAGAGGTCTCCATGAGCTGCGATTTCCTGGCACAAGCCCTTCCCGGCGTACAGAAACTCTCGCCCTACGTGCCCGGCAAGCCCGTCGATGAACTGGCCCGCGAACTGGGCCTGGCGCCCGCCAGCATCGTCAAGCTCGCCAGCAACGAGAATCCCCTCGGCCCCAGTGCCAAGGCGCTCGAGGCCATCCGCGCCGAACTGGCCGAGCTGACCCGCTATCCCGATGGCGGCGGCTTCGACCTCAAGCAGGCCCTGAGCCAGAGGTTCGGCGTGGCCGCCAACGGCATCACCCTGGGCAACGGCTCCAACGACATCCTCGAACTGGTCGCCCGTGCCTACCTGGCGCCCGGCTACAACGCCGTGTTCAGCGAGCACGCCTTCGCCGTCTATCCACTGGTGACCCTGGCGATCGGTGCCGAAGGCCGCAGCGTCCCGGCCAAGGACTACGGGCATGACCTCGAGGCCATGCTCGCCGCCATCGATGCCGATACCCGGGTGGTCTTTGTCGCCAATCCCAACAACCCCACGGGTACCTGGTTCGACAGCGAGGCCCTGGCACGCTTCCTCGCCCGCGTACCCGAGCATGTCCTGGTGGTGCTGGACGAGGCCTACATCGAATACGCCGAAGGCGACGAGTTGCCGGACGGCCTGGCGTTCCTGGCCCAGTACCCCAACCTCATCGTCTCGCGGACCTTTTCCAAGGCCTATGGCCTGGCCGCCCTGCGCGTCGGCTATGCCTTCTCCTCGCCGACCGTGGCCGATGTCCTCAACCGGGTGCGCCAGCCGTTCAATGTCAACAGCCTGGCCCAGGCCGCGGCCTGTGCGGCCCTGGCCGACAGCGACTACCTGGCCCGCAGCCGGGCGCTCAACGATGCCGGCATGGCCCAGCTGGAAGCTGGTTTCCGCGATCTCGACCTCAAGTGGATTCCCTCCCGTGGCAATTTCATCGCCGTGGACCTGGGGCGCGACGCTGCGCCGATCAATCAGGGGCTGCTGCAGGAGGGCGTCATCGTGCGGCCCGTCGCCGGCTATGGCATGCCCACCTTCCTGCGCGTCTCCATCGGCACCGAAGCGGAAAATGCCCGTTTCCTGGCGGCGCTGAGCAAGGTCCTGGGTCGTGGCTGAAGTGGCCACCCCCCTGATCGAACGTCTCGTCGTTGTCGGCCTGGGCCTGATCGGCGGCTCCTTCGCCAAGGGCGCCCGCGCCAGCGGTCTCTGCCGTGAGGTGGTCGGGGTCGATCGCGATCCGGAGACCCGCCGGCTGGCGGTCGAGCTGGGCGTCGTCGACCGCTGCGTCGCCGAGCTGGCCGATGCCTGCCCGGGTGCCGACGTCATCCAGCTTGCCGTGCCGATTCTCGCCATGGAGCGGGTGCTGGCCGAGCTTGCGGCCCTGCCGCTGCAGGGCGCCATCCTCACCGACGTCGGCAGCGCCAAGGGCAACGTGGTGCGCGCCGCGCGTCAGGCCTTCGCCGGCCAGTCGCTGCGCTTCGTGCCGGGTCATCCCATCGCCGGCTCCGAACGCAGCGGCGTGACGGCGGCCAACGCGGCGCTGTTCAATCGTCACAAGGTCATCCTCACACCGCTGGAAGAGACCCTGCCGGCCGATCTGGACAAGGTCGATCGGCTCTGGCGCGCCATAGGGGCCGATGTCGAGCACATGACCGTCGAGCACCACGACCAGGTCCTCGCCGCGACCAGCCATTTGCCGCATCTGCTGGCCTTCAATCTGGTGGACTCCCTGGCCAAGCGCAGCGAGAACCGCGAGATCTTCCACTATGCCGCCGGCGGCTTCCGCGACTTCACCCGCATCGCCGGCAGCGATCCGACCATGTGGCACGACATCTTCATCGCCAATCGCGAAGCCGTGCTGCAGGCCCTGGACACCTATCGCGCCGATCTCGACGAACTGCGTGGCGCCATCCAGGCCGGCGATGGTCAGTTCCTCATGGAGGTGCTGACCCATGCGCGCGGCGCACGCGAATATTTCGGGCGCATCCTCGCCAGTCGTACCCAGGCCGGCGCCCAGGTCGCCGCCCATCATTCTCTTACGGAGGGGCACTCATGAGCAGTACCGCACCCGTCATCACCCTCGATGGTCCCGGCGGTTCGGGGAAGGGCACCCTTGCGGCGCTGGTCGCCCGTCAGTTGGGCTGGAATCTGCTGGATTCCGGCGCGCTCTATCGCCTGCTGGCCTTCGCTGCGCGCAACCATGGCGTGGACTACACCAACGAGGAGTCGCTCAAGCTGCTGGCGGCCCATCTGGACGTCCAGTTCCTTGCCGGGCATGAGCACGGCCAGCGCATCATTCTCGAAGGCGAGGACGTCACCGACGTCATCCGGACCGAGGAAGTCGGCGCCGGTGCCTCCCAGGTCGCCACCCTGCCGGCCGTGCGCGATGCCCTGCTGCAGCGCCAGCAGGCCTTCCGTGAGGCGCCCGGTCTGGTCGCCGACGGTCGCGACATGGGCACCGTGGTGTTCCCGGACGCCGAGCTGAAGATCTTTCTGACCGCCGGTGCCGAGGAACGGGCACAGAGGCGTTATCTTCAGTTGAAGCAGAAGGGCGAAAATGTTAGCTTGCCTGCCCTCCTGGAAGAGATCCGTGAGCGGGACGCCCGCGATAGTCAGCGTAGCGTTGCTCCGCTCAAGCCGGCCGACGATGCCGTCGAGCTGGATTCCACGCATCTCTCCATACAACAGGTATTGGAACGCATCCTGACCCTGGCCGCCGAGCGCGACCTGGCGGGATGAAGGCCGAGACTCATCCGAGTCGTCGGTGAAAGCTGCCGGGAACCAGTCGCATCCCGGCAGCCGGATGGTAACCACTCACCCCGCATGGGCTGGTCATGCGGTAGCCGGATACATCGGGTATCCATACAACAGGTATGAACATGAGCGAAAGCTTCGCAGAACTCTTTGAAGAAAGTCTGAAATCCCTCGACATGCAGCCGGGCGCCATCATCGTCGGCACCGTGGTGTCGATCGATGGCGACTGGGTTGTGGTCGATACCGGCCTGAAATCCGAAGGCCTGGTTCCGCTCGAGCAGTTCTACAACGAACAAGGCGAGCTGACCATCAACGTGGGTGACGAAGTCCACGTAGCCCTGGATGCCGTCGAAGACGGTTTCGGCGAAACCAAAGTGTCTCGCGAAAAGGCCAAGCGCGCCGAGTCCTGGCTGGTCCTGGAAGCCGCGTTCAGCGCCGACGAAGTGGTCAAGGGTGTCATCAACGGCAAGGTCAAGGGCGGTTTCACCGTCGACGTCAGCGGCATCCGCGCGTTCCTGCCGGGCTCCCTGGTCGATGTCCGTCCGGTGCGTGACACCACCCACCTGGAAGGCAAGGAACTCGAGTTCAAGGTCATCAAGCTGGACCAGAAGCGCAACAACGTTGTCGTTTCCCGTCGTAGCGTCCTGGAAGCCGAGAACAGCGCCGAGCGTGAAGCTCTGCTGGAATCCCTGCAGGAAGGCCAGCAAGTCAAGGGTATCGTCAAGAACCTCACCGACTACGGTGCGTTCGTCGACCTGGGCGGCGTAGACGGCCTGCTGCACATCACCGACATGGCTTGGAAGCGCATCAAGCATCCGTCGGAAATCGTCAACGTCGGCGACGAGATCGACGTCAAGGTGCTGAAGTTCGACCGCGAGCGCAACCGCGTCTCCCTGGGTCTGAAGCAGCTGGGCGAGGATCCGTGGGTCGCCATCAAGGCCCGTTACCCGGAAGGCACCCGCGTTCAGGCGCGCGTCACCAACCTCACCGACTACGGCTGCTTCGCCGAGCTGGAAGAGGGCGTGGAAGGCCTGGTGCACGTGTCCGAAATGGACTGGACCAACAAGAACATCCACCCGTCCAAGGTCGTTCAGGTCGGCGACGAAGTGGAAGTCATGGTCCTGGATATCGACGAAGAGCGTCGTCGTATCTCCCTGGGCATCAAGCAGTGCCGCGCTAACCCGTGGGAAGAGTTCTCGGGTCAGTTCAACAAGGGCGACCGCATCTCCGGCACCATCAAGTCGATCACCGATTTCGGTATCTTCATTGGTCTGGAAGGCGGCATCGACGGCCTGGTACACCTGTCCGACATCTCCTGGAACGAAACCGGCGAAGAAGCCGTGCGTCGCTTCAAGAAGGGTGACGAGCTGGACACCGTGATCCTGTCGGTCGACCCGGAGCGCGAGCGCATCTCTCTGGGCATCAAGCAGCTGGAAGACGATCCGTTCTCCAACTACGCCTCCCTGAACGAGAAAGGCACCATCGTGCGCGGTACCGTCAAGGAAGTCGATGCCAAGGGCGCTGTCATCACCCTGGCCAACGAGATCGAAGGCGTCCTGAAGGCGTCCGAAATCAGCCGTGACCGCGTCGAAGACGCCCGTAACGTGCTGAAGGAAGGCGACGAAGTCGAAGCCAAGATCATCAGCATCGATCGCAAGAGCCGCGTGATCAGCCTCTCCGTCAAGTCCAAGGACGTCGACGACGAGAAGGAAGCCATGAGCTCCCTGCGTAGCAAGCAAGAGCCTGCTGCTGGCCCCACCACCATCGGCGACCTGATCAAGGCGCAGATGGAAAGCCAGAACTAAGTTCGAGCTTGAATAAAAGGCGACCCTTCGGGGTCGCTTTTTTTTGTCCGGAAGAAAGCGGGCAGGGTGGTCACGGCCCGTAAAAAGTTGTGGAGGTGAAGCCGCCGGCTTGACTTTTCAAAAATCGGCCAGCGTGCTAAAAGTCCTTGAAGGTGATCTAGCCGCTTGATAACGAAGGAAAAATCCATGACCAAGTCGGAGTTGATCGAGCGCATCGTTTCCTATCAGGGGCAGCTGTCGTCCAGGGATGTCGAGCTGGCGATCAAGACCATGCTGGAGCAGATGGCCCAGGCGCTTTCCACCGGGGACCGTATCGAGATTCGGGGCTTTGGCAGCTTCTCGCTGCACTATCGGGCTCCCCGTACCGGACGCAATCCCAAGACCGGCGAGTCGGTGCTGCTGGACGGCAAGTTCGTCCCGCACTTCAAGCCTGGCAAGGAGTTGAGAGACAGGGTCAATGAGCTGGAGCCATAAAGCCGTCGCCCCTTTTTCCTTTGTCCGCTGCTTTCTGGCAAACCACTGATTTCTCTGTATTTTTAGTTTCTGTTGCGGTCGTCAAAAAAGCGTTATCGAGCAAGCCACTAGCGGATTTTTGACGTTTACAAAAAAAGTCAAGTCTTTTTGATATTTTTGTAGACGAGTTCCGATTTTTGTATGAGACTTCCTTCACATAAGGTCTTGGGTGACCTCGTAGTCCACGCCGAGTGAGGAAGTTGTCATGCGCCACTATCTTTTCATCTGGATCGGTATCGCCGCCTGCTTCACCAGCATGCAACTCGGTCACCCTTTCCTGGCTGTAGCCGCTCTGGCCGGTAGCTGGATGGTTGCCCTGTTCCTGCAGCCTGCTCAGCGCGTCGAGAGCTTCTCGCGCCACTACGTCGCCCAACCGGCCGCGCGCTTCCAGGCCGTTGAAGTCCAGACTTCCGCCAAGACCTTCTAAGGTTCTCACGTTTTTTCGGCCCGCCGCGCTCAGGTTCGGCGGGCTTTTTTATGCCTGCGTTTTGCGTCGCTAGGCCCCTGCGGGGCAATGTCTTACCATAAGCGCCCTTTCCTGGCTGACTGGCACGGCGCAACGCATTGATGGAACGCAAGATTCTGGTGACAGGGGCAGGGGGCTTCGTCGGCGCGGCCCTGGTTCGGCAGCTGCAGACCCGGGGTTATCCGGTGGTCGCCGCGCAACGCCGGCCGACAGCCGCCGCGGTTGATGGCGGGGTCATTCCGGTGATCCGCGACCTCTCCGCCGCTACCGACTGGTCCGCGCCTCTGGCAGGGGTGGACACCGTCATCCACCTCGCGGCCCACGTCCACCAGCTGGGCGAGCAGCCAGGGGCCGCCAGCGAGGCGCGCTACGACGAGGTGAATCGGGCCGCGACCCTCAAGCTGGCCCGGGACGCCCAGGCTGCCGGCGTCCGTCGCCTCATCTTTGTCAGCAGCATCAAGGTCAATGGCGACTGGACCCTCCCCGGCAAGCCTTTTCGCGCCGACGACCAGCCTGCGCCCACCGATGCCTACGCACGTTCCAAGGCGGCGGCCGAGCGGCAACTGCTGGCGCTGATGGCCGAGACCGGACTGGAGGTGGTCATCGTGCGCCCCCCACTGATCTACGGACCCGGGGTAAAGGCCAATGTGGCGCGCCTGCTGGACACCCTGGCGCGGGGCGTGCCGCTGCCCCTGGGGGGCGTTCGGCACAACAGGCGTAGCCTGCTGGCGCTGGAGAACCTGCTCGATCTGTTGATCCTGTGCATCACCGCGCCGGAGGCCGCTGGCGCCATCCTGCTGGTCAGCGACGATGAAGATATTTCCACCGCCGAGCTGCTCGAATTGCTAGGTGAAGGCTTGGGTCGCAAGCCCAGGCTGATCGCCGTTCCGCCCGCCTGGCTCGAATGGGGTGCCCGACTGCTTGGCCGAGGCGAGGTGGCGCAACGCCTCTGTGGTTCACTGCAGGTCGACATCCGACCCACCAAGACCCTGCTGGGCTGGCAGCCCCCCGTGTCGGCGCGAGCCGCCTTGCGTGCGCTGGGGGCGCAGCGGGCCGCTGCGGAGGGACGCAGATGATGCCACTGCTCTTGCTCCTGGCCGGTGGCTGCAGTTGGCTGGGCACCGCGGCGCTCCGTCGCTACGCTCTGTCCGGCCGCCTGCTCGACGAGCCCAACGCCCGCAGTTCGCACCAGGTGGCGACGCCCCGCGGCGGTGGTCTGGCGATCGTCGTAACGTTCGTGCTCGGTTGTGTCGTGCTGCGCCTGCTGGGACAGCTTGATCCGGTTTCCTGCGGCGTCCTGATAGGGGCGGGGCTGCTGGTGGCCGTGCTCGGCTTCGTCGACGATCATCGGCACGTGGGCGCCGGCTGGCGTCTGCTCGGCCATTTCCTGGCCGCGATCGCTGCGCTGCTGTGGCTGGGCGGCTATGGCGCCTTGCCGGCGCAGCTCTCCGCGGTGCTGGGACTGCCCGACTGGCTGGTGATGATCCTGGGCGTCCTCTATCTGGTCTGGCTGCTGAATCTCTACAACTTCATGGATGGCATCGACGGCATCGCCGGCGGCGAAGCGCTCGTCGTCTGTCTGGGCATGGCGCTGATCTATGCCATGACCGGCCATGGGACCTTGCTGGGTGCGCCTCTGCTGCTGGCCGCGGCCGTAGGGGGGTTCCTGTGCTGGAACTTCCCGCCGGCGCGCATCTTCATGGGCGATGTGGGCAGTGGCTTTCTCGGCCTGATCCTCGGCATGTTGTCCTTGCAGGCGGCGCTGATCGAGCTGTCGCTGTTCTGGGCCTGGCTGATCCTGCTCGGCGTCTTCGTGGTCGATGCGACCTGGACCCTGTTGCGGCGTCTGAGTCGGGGCAAGAAACCCTACGAGGCCCATCGCACCCACGCCTACCAGTGGGCCTCGCGGCGGCATGGCGCCCATCGGCCAGTGACCCTGGCGGTGCTGGCCATCAACCTGTTCTGGTTGCTGCCTATCGCTTTGCTGGTGGGGCTGGGGCTTTTAAGTGCCATACTGGGGCTCTTGCTTGCCTATGGGCCCTTGCTTTGCCTGGCCCTCCGATACCATGCTGGGACCGATGAGGTAGCCATGGCTGCGCAGTCCACGGGATTCAGGGATTAGGGACACTGACATGTTGCGTGACCATCTGGTCAAGCTGAACCGGCGTACCAAGAGAGTCATCCAGGTCGCGGTCGACCTCCTGCTGATCTGGCTCTCGCTCTGGTTGGCCTTCTATCTGCGCCTGGGCTCCGTGCAGATGATCGAGCCCTTCAGCGGGCATGCCTGGCTGTTCATCACCGCGCCGGCCATCGCCATTCCCCTGTTCATTCGCTTCGGCATGTACCGCGCGGTCATGCGTTACCTGGGCAACGATGCCTTGATCGCCATCGCCAAGGCGGTGACGCTGTCGACGCTGCTGCTGTCGGTGGTCATCTACTGGTATCGCGACCTGCCGGAGATCGTCCCGCGCTCGATGATCTTCAACTACTGGATCGTCAGCCTGATCCTGATCGGCGGCCTGCGCCTCGCGCTGCGCCAGTACTTTCTGGGCGACTGGTATCGCGCCATCACGGTGCCCTTCATCAAGCAGCCGGACGAGTTGCCGCGGGTTGCCATCTATGGCGCCGGCTCGGCGGGCAACCAGCTGGTCGCGGCGCTGCGCATGGGTCGCGCCATGCGTCCGGTGGCCTTCATCGACGACGACAAGAGCATCGCCAATCGCATCATCGCCGGGCTCAAGGTCTACACCCCCAAGCACATCCAGCAGATGATCGACGAGACGGGTGCCGAAGAGATCCTCCTGGCGATTCCCTCTGCCACCCGGGCACGGCGGCGCGAGGTGCTCGGCCTGCTGGAACCCTATCCGCTGCACGTCAGAACCGTGCCGCGGATCAGCGACCTGGCCTGCGGCAAGGTACAGGTGGACGACCTCCAGGAGGTCGATATCGCCGACCTGCTGGGACGAGATCCAGTCACGCCCCGGCCCGAGTTGTTCGCGCGCTGTATCACCGGTCAGGTAGTGATGGTGACCGGGGCAGGGGGGTCCATCGGTTCCGAGCTGTGTCGGCAGATCATCGGCCAGAAACCGCGCACCCTGATCCTGCTCGACCACGCCGAATTCAATCTCTACAGCATCCATCGCGAGCTGGACGCCCATCTCCAACGCGAAGCCCTGCCGGTCACCCTGGTGCCGGTGCTGGGCTCCATCCGCAACGCTCCGCTGCTCCTGCAGGTGATGCGGCACTGGAAGGTGGCCACCCTCTACCATGCGGCGGCCTACAAGCACGTGCCCATGGTCGAGCACAACATCGCCGAAGGGTTCGGCAACAACGTCCTGGGGACCCTGAATGCCGCCCAGGCGGCCATCCAGGCCGGCGTCACCAGCTTCGTGCTGATCTCCACCGACAAGGCGGTACGGCCCACCAACATCATGGGCAGCACCAAGCGCCTGGCCGAGATGATCCTGCAGGCGCTCAGTCGCGAAGCGGCGCCCGTGCTGCACGGCCAGGCCGACGGTATCCACCAGGTCAATCGCACCCGCTTCACCATGGTGAGATTCGGCAACGTGCTGGGTTCCTCCGGTTCGGTCATCCCGCTGTTCCGGACGCAGATCCGCAAGGGAGGGCCGGTCACCGTCACCCATCCCAAGATCACCCGCTTCTTCATGACCATCACCGAGGCCGCCCAGCTGGTCATCCAGGCCGGCGCCATGGGCGAGGGCGGCGACGTCTTCGTGCTGGACATGGGCGAGCCGGTGCGCATCGTCGAGCTGGCCGAGCAGATGATCAAGCTGTCGGGTCTGAGCGTGCGCTCGCCGGCCAACCCTCATGGCGATGTCGCCATCGAGTTCACCGGCCTGCGCCCCGGCGAAAAGCTCTATGAAGAGTTGCTCATCGGTGACGACGTGAGTCCGACGTCCCATCCCAAGATCATGCGTGCGAGCGAAGACTTCCTGGCCTGGGAGGCCTTCCGCGCCGCCCTCGTCGAGCTCAGTCGCGCGATCGATGCGGGTGATTACCTCCGCGTCCGGCAACTGTTGCGGGACGTCGTCGCCGGCTATTCCCCCGAAGGCGATATCGTCGACTGGCTGCACGGCAAGCGATCCATCGAGTGATCCCGTCCACGCTTTCTTTCGGCCTGGATTTGAAGCCGAGCACAGAAGCGGCAGCCTCCCCCCGCTAGGCTGAACTTTCTTTTCCTGCCACTGTTTAACTCAGGTCTTTGGGTGCATAGCTGTAGCTGTGACCCGAGCCAGGGATGGCTGCGCCGTCCTCCGATGTCTCGCCCGCAGCGCCGGGCGCGATGATGTACAAATCGATATAGGCAGGATTCAGGATGAAGGTACTGGTAACAGGTGGCGCGGGTTTCATTGGTTCCGCCGTAGTACGTTTTCTTATCAACGAAACCCAATGCAAGGTTGCCAACGTCGACAAGCTGACGTACGCCGGTAACGTGGACTCCCTGGTCGAAGTCGCCGACTCCGACCGCTACGAATTCCACCAGGTGGACATCTGCGATTTCGCCGCGCTGCAGCAGGTCTTCACGTCCTTCCAGCCCGACGTGGTCATGCACCTGGCTGCCGAGTCCCACGTGGACCGCTCCATCGAGGGCCCTGCCGCCTTCATCCAGACCAACGTGGTCGGCACCGGCGTCATCCTGGAAGTGACCCGTGCCTACTGGAACGAGCTGGCGCCGGAAGCCAAGGCGGCCTTCCGGTTCCACCACATCTCCACCGACGAGGTATACGGCGACCTGCACGGCACCGACGACCTCTTCACCGAGACCACCCCCTATTCCCCGAGCTCGCCCTATTCGGCCAGCAAGGCCGGCAGCGACCATCTGGTGCGCGCCTGGGGCCGGACCTACGGCCTGCCGGTTCTGGTGACCAACTGCTCGAACAACTACGGCCCCTATCACTTCCCCGAGAAGCTGATCCCCCACGTCATTCTCAATGCCATCCATGGCAAGCCGCTGCCGATCTATGGCGACGGCTCCCAGGTGCGTGACTGGCTGTTCGTCGAAGACCATGCCCGCGCCCTCTACACCGTGGTGACCCAGGGCGAGGTCGGTGAGACCTACAACATCGGCGGCCACAACGAGAAGCGCAACCTGCAGGTCGTCGAGACCATCTGCGACCTGCTCGAAGAGCTGGCGCCGCAGAAGCCCGAGGGCGTCGAGCGCTATCGCGACCTGATCACCTTCGTCAAGGATCGTCCCGGTCACGACATGAGATACGCCATCGATGCCAGCAAGATCGGCCGCGAGCTGGGCTGGACGCCGGCAGAGACCTTCGAGACCGGCATGCGCAAGACCGTCACCTGGTACCTGAACAATCGCGAGTGGTGGCAGCGGGTGCTGTCCGGCGCCTACCGCCTCGAGCGTCTCGGCGAAGCCGTTTAACGATCCTATCGCGGACACGCCCTTGGGCGTGTCCGACCGACAGCAACAGTCAATTTTCAGAGGACGATTGCCATGAGCAAATACAAGGGAATTCTGCTGGCCGGTGGCTCCGGTACCCGTTTGCACCCCATTACCCTGGGCGTGTCCAAGCAGTCGCTGCCGATCTACGACAAACCCATGATCTACTATCCGTTGTCCGTGCTGATGCTGGCCGGTATCCAGGAAGTGCTGATCATCTCGACGCCTGCCGACCTGCCCGGCTTCCAGCGCATGCTCGGCGACGGCAGCCACTTCGGCATGCAGCTGAGCTATGCCGAGCAGCCCAGCCCGGACGGCCTGGCCCAGGCCTTCATCATCGGTCGCGAATTCGTCGGCGATGACAACGTCTGCCTGGTCCTCGGCGACAACATCTTCTATGGCCAGCGCTTCAGCGAGACGCTGCTCAAGGCGGCGAGCGTGGAGAAGGGCGCCACCGTGTTCGGCTACTACGTCGCCGACCCCGAGCGTTTCGGTGTGGTCGAGTTCGACGAGCAGGGCAAGGCCCTGAGCATCGAAGAGAAGCCCAAGAAGCCGAAGTCCAACTACGCCGTCACCGGTCTGTACTTCTACGACAACGACGTGCTGGATATCGCCGCCAACATCAAGCCGTCGCCCCGCGGCGAGCTGGAAATCACCGACGTCAACAACGAGTACCTGCGCCGTGGCTCGCTGAACGTCTCCCTGCTGGGCCGTGGTTTCGCCTGGCTGGATACCGGTACCCACGACGCCCTGCTGGAAGCCGGCCACTTCGTCCAGACCATCGAGAAGCGTCAGGGGCTGAAGGTCGCCTGCCTCGAAGAGATCGCCTTCCAGAAAGGCTGGATCACCTGCGAGCAGATGGCGCTGCAGGCCGAAGCCCTGAGCAAGACCGGTTATGGCCAGTACCTGGCGCGTCTGTGCAAGGAGCAGGACTGATGCAGGTCTTCGAAACCGCGATCCCGGACGTCAAGCTGATCGAACCCAAGGTCTTCGGTGACGACCGCGGCTTCTTCCTGGAATCCTTCCAGGCGGAGCGCTATGCCGAGCAGGCGGGGATCACCCTGGCGTTCGTGCAGGACAACCATTCGCGTTCCGCCCGCAACGTGCTGCGTGGCCTGCACTTCCAGCGCAGCAAGCCGCAAGGCAAGCTGGTGCGTGTCGTGCGTGGCGAGGTGCTGGACGTGGCCGTCGACATCCGTCGCGGTTCGCCCACCTTCGGCAACGTGGTCGCCGAGATCCTCTCGGAAGACAACAAACGTCAGCTCTGGATACCGCCGGGTCTGGCCCACGGCTTCGTGGTGCTGTCGGAAACCGCTGATTTTGAATACAAGTGCACAGATTATTACGATCCCTCTGATGAAGGGTCTTTGATCTGGAATGATCCGGATCTGAATATCGACTGGCGGGTTACGGATCCCATCCTGTCCGCCAAAGATGCACAAGGCCTTCGATTGGCGGAGCTGTATAGATGAAGATACTGGTTACCGGAGCGAACGGTCAGGTCGGACGTTGTCTGACCGATCGTCTTCAGCGTTCAGAACTGGCATGGGAGGCCCATGGACGTGCCACTCTGGATATCGCTGACGAAGGCTCGGTAACCAGCCATCTCGAGCGATTCGCTCCCGACGTCGTGATCAACGCGGCCGCCTACACGGCGGTCGACAAGGCCGAGCAGGAGCCGGAGATCGCCGCCCGCGGCAATATCGAAGGCCCTGCGGTGCTTGCCCAGGCCTGCGGCGCCGCCGGCATCGCGCTGCTGCACCTGTCCACCGACTACGTGTTCGACGGCACCGCCACCGAACCCTATCAGGTCGAGGATCCGGTCAGCCCGTCCGGGGTCTACGGCATGACCAAGCTGGAAGGGGAGAATCGCGTGCTCTCCGCCTGCCCGCGCTCGGTGGTGCTGAGAACCGCCTGGGTGTTCAGCGAACACTGCAACAACTTCCTCAAGACCATGCTGCGGCTCGCTGCCGATCGCGACGAACTGCGGGTGGTGAGTGATCAGGTGGGTTGCCCGACCTACGCTGGCCATATCGCCGACGCCCTGCTGCAGGTCGCCGCCCAGGCTCATGCTCAGCCTGAGCAGACGGCCTACGGCCTCTATCACTTCGGCGGTGACAGCGGCCTGAGCTGGTGCGACTTCGCGCGCTACATCATCGACGCCGGCCAGGAGCTGGGCATGCTGGAGCGGGCGCCGCTCATCACCGGCATCGCCACCTCCGAATTTCCGACCCTCGCCAAGCGTCCGGCCTATTCCATGCTGGATTCCAGCGCGCTGGAGCAGCGCTTCGGCATCCCGCCCAGCGACTGGCGCCAGGGCGTTCGCCAGACCTTGCTGGCGCTGCGGACCGAGCGTGCCCAGGCGGGCTCGCTGGTGAGTTGACCGCCTGAGCCTTTGCGTTAAGCTCTGCGAATCAAACAGCGGAACACGGAGGTTCCTCTATGAGATTCATCTGGATAGTGACGTTGCTGGCCCTGTTCGGCTCCTGGGCCAATGCCTGCGAGTCCGGCCCAGGGGCTGCAATCAAGCCAGCCTCCACGGCCAACCTGGTGCCCCTGAACATCAATGTCGCCGACGCCACCGCGCTGCAAGGGCTGCGGGGGATAGGGGCCGTCAAGGCCCAGGCGATCGTCGACCATCGCCAAGCCCATGGCGCCTTTGCCTCGGTGGACGAGTTGCTCGAGGTCAAGGGGATCGGCAAGGCCCTGCTGCAGCGCAACCGCGACCGCCTCAGCGTCGACTGATTTTCGGCAAACTTTAGTCGGTTCTCGGCACCTTTTTACCAAGCCATTGTTTTCGCTGGATTTTTAGGATCTGGCACAGGCATTGCTCTATCTCTGACACGAGTGGGTACGGCGTCAATTTCCCGTGCCAGAGGAGCAGAGCAAATGGTTCAAGGTGTCGAGTTCAATCGGTTGATGCTGGAAATGCGTTCCATGCAGACCGAAGCCATGGCCCGGTCGAAAGCCGTCGTAGCTCCGGCTGCCGGCGCGGAACAGGTCCAGGGTCCGAGCTTCGCCGACATGCTCAGCAAGGCCGTGGGCTCCGTCAACGAAACCCAGCAGACCGCCGGCGAGCTGGCCAAGGCCTTCGAGCTGGGTCAGGGCGGCGTCGACCTCACTCAAGTCATGATCGCTTCGCAGAAGGCCAGCGTCTCCGTGCAGGCCTTGACCCAGGTACGCAACAAGTTCGTGCAGGCGTACCAAGACATCATGCAAATGTCGATTTGAGGACGGTCTAGAAAATGGCTGACGCTCTTACCAACGCACCCGTCCCGACGACCCAACCTGCGGCTGAAGACAAGCCCAAGAAGTCGCTGCTGGGTCTCAGCTTTCTCGACAACCTGTCCGACATGCCGCTGCTGCGGCAGATGGGGCTGCTGATCGGCCTGGCCGCCAGCGTCGCCCTGGGTTTCGCCGTGGTGCTCTGGACCCAGCAGCCGGACTATCGGCCGCTGTACACCAGCATGAACGGTCTCGACGCCAACCAGGTGCTGCAGGCCCTGGGCGCGGCCGACATCGGCTACAAGGTCGATCCGAATTCCGGTGCCCTGCTGGTCAAGTCCGATGACCTCGGCCGGGCGCGCATGAAGATGGCCGCGGCCGGCATCACCGCCTCCGATGGCAACGTCGGCTTCGAGCTGCTGGACAAGGAGCAGCCGCTGGGCACCAGCCAGTTCATGGAGGCGGCCAACTACCGTCGCAGCCTGGAAGGCGAACTGGCCCGGACCATTTCCAGCCTCAACAACATCAAGGGCGCCCGGGTGCACCTGGCGATCCCGAAGAGTTCGGTGTTCGTTCGTGACGAGCGCAAGCCGAGCGCCTCGGTACTGGTAGAGATGTACCCTGGCCGTACCCTGGATGCCGGTCAGGTCATGGCCATCATCAACCTGGTCGCCACCAGCGTGCCGGAACTGGACAAGTCCCAGGTCACCATCGTCGACCAGAAGGGCCAGCTGCTGTCCGACCAGCAGAATCTTTCCGAGCTGTCGATCGCCGGCAAGCAACTGGACTACACCCGCAAGATGGAAGGCTCCCTGACCCAGCGCGTGCAGAACATCATGCAGCCGGTGGTGGGCAATGGCCGCTTCAAGGCCGAGGTGGCCGCCGACGTGGACTTCAATGCCGTGGAGTCGACCTCCGAGCAGTTCAACCCGGATCAGCCGGCGTTGCGCAGCGAGCAACAGAACAGCGAACAGCGTCAGACTTCCGGCGGCGGCGCCCAGGGCGTGCCGGGGGCCCTGTCCAACCAGCCGCCCGGTCCGTCCTCGACCCCGGAAAAGGCCGGTGCCCAGGGTGGCGGTGCGAACTACATCGCTCCCGGCCAGCCGCTGCGCGACGCCAATGACCAGTTCATCTACGACAGCAAGACCAGCCTGCCGGCGACCCTGCCGTACCCGACCGACAAGCGTGAGCAGAACACCCGCAACTACGAACTGGACCGCAGCATCAGCTACACCCGTCAGCAGCAGGGTCGTCTGCGTCGGCTTTCCGTCGCCGTGGTACTGGACGACCAGGTCAAGGTCGATGCCGCCGGCAAGGTCAGCCACCAGCCCTGGACCACCGAAGACCTGGCTCGCTTCACCCGTCTGGTGCAGGATGCCGTGGGCTTCGACGCCAGCCGTGGCGACAGCGTGAGCGTGATCAATGCGCCCTTCGCCCCGGTGCAGCAGGAAGAGATCGAGAGCATTCCCTTCTACCAGCAGCCCTGGTTCTGGGGTGTGGTCAAGCAGGCCCTCGGCGTCCTCTTCATCCTGGTGCTAGTCTTTGGGGTGCTGCGTCCGGTGCTGAAGAACCTGTCCGGCGGCAACACCAAGGACGCCGCTGCCCTGGCCGCTGCCGGTGGTGCCGGTGCCCTGGGTGCCGGCGGTCTGGATGGGCTGTCGGACGATCTGGCCGACGACAAGGTGAGCCTGGCCGGGCCTGCGCCGCTGTTGCTGCCCAGCCCCAGCGAGGGTTATGACGCTCAACTGACCGCCATCAAGCAGCTGGTCAACGATGATCCGGGCCGTGTCGCCCAGGTAGTGAAGGATTGGATCAATGGCGACGAATGACGCGCAACTTTCCAAGGTCGAGAAGGCCGCGATCTTCCTCCTGTCGCTGGGTGAGGCCGATGCCGCGCAGATCCTGCGCCACATGGGACCCAAGGAGGTACAGAAGGTCGGTACCGCCATGGCGCAGATGCGCAACGTCAACCGCGAGCAGGTCGAGCGGGTACTGGGCGACTTCATCGAGGTGGTGGGCGACCAGACCAGCCTGGGCGTGGGCGCCGACGGCTACATCCGCAAGATGCTCACCCAGGCCCTTGGCGAGGACAAGGCCAGCGGCCTGATCGACCGCATCCTGCTGGGCGGCAACACCAGCGGCCTGGACAGCCTGAAGTGGATGGAGCCGCGGGCGGTGGCGGACGTGATACGCTACGAACACCCGCAGATCCAGGCCATCGTGGTGGCCTATCTTGACCCGGACCAGGCGGCCGAGGTGCTCGGTCACTTCGATCACAAGGTGCGCCTGGACATCGTCCTGCGCGTTTCCTCGCTGAACACCGTGCAACCGGCGGCGCTCAAGGAGCTGAACCTGATCCTGGAGAAGCAGTTCTCCGGCAGCGCCAGCACCACCCGTACCGCCCTGGGCGGCGTGAAGCGCGCCGCCGACATCATGAACTACCTGGACAGCTCGGTCGAAGGCCCGCTGATGGATGCGATCCGCGACGCGGACCAGGATCTGTCGGGGCAGATCGAGGACCTGATGTTCGTCTTCGACAACCTGGCCGACGTCGACGACCGCGGCATCCAGGCGCTCCTGCGCGAGGTGTCTTCCGATGTGCTGGTGCTGGCGCTCAAGGGCGCCGACGACGGCATCAAGGAGAAGTTCTTCCGCAACATGTCCAAGCGCGCGGCCGAGCTGCTGCGCGACGACCTGGAAGCCAAGGGCCCGGTGCGACTGTCCGAGGTGGAGGGCGCGCAGAAGGAGGTCCTCGCCGTCGCTCGTCGCATGGCCGATGCCGGCGAGATCGTTCTGGGCGGCAAGGGTGGCGAGGAAATGGTCTGACGGCTTGCCGGGGTTGGCCTGTGCTTTGCTAATGTCTGCTCAGTAGCGGTTTTCTGACGGACAGGTAATGAGCAAAGAAGCGGCGAGCGAACTGATCAGGGCGCGGGATCTGGAAGCCTTCGATGTCTGGCGACTGCCGGCCTTCGACAGTTTCGACGAGCCCGAGGAGATCCCTGCGCCCGCGGCGGCAGAGCCCGAGCCCCAGCCGGAGCCGCAGATCGAAGAGGTGCCGGTCGAAGAGGTCCAGCCGATCACCCTCGAAGAGCTGGAGGCGATCCGCCAGGAGGCCTACAACGAAGGCTTCGTCACCGGCGAGCGCGACGGCTACCACGCCGGTCAGCTCAAGGCGCGCCAGGAAGCCGAGGCGGCGCTGGCCGCCCGGCTGGCCAGCCTGGAAACCCTGATGAGCCATCTGCTCGATCCCATCGGCGAACAGGACCAGGCCCTGGAAGCCGGGATGGTGCAGCTGGTCCGGCACATCACCCGCGAAGTCATCCAGCGCGAACTCGCGCTAGACTCCAGTCAACTGGGTCAGGTGGTGCGCACGGCGCTGAAGCTGCTGCCCATGGGGGCCGAGAACATCCGCATCCAGGTCAGCCCCCAGGACTTCGAGCTGATGAAGGCCCTGCGTGACCGCCACGAGGAGAAATGGCGCATCCTCGAGGACGAGACCCTGATGCCTGGCGGCTGCCGGATCGAGACCGAGAGCAGCGTCATCGATGCCAGCATCGAGACCCGTCTGACCCAGGCACTGACGCAGCTGGCCGAACAGCAGCGTCACCAGGCGACCCAGCCCCAGGAAGCCGATCTGCACATCGACATCGAGGATGCCCCCCATGCGTCTTGAGCGTCTGAGTTTCGAACGCCGCCTCGGCGGTTACGATGAAGCCATCCGGGTCGAACAGCAGCCGGTGATCGAGGGCCGCCTGCTGCGCATGGTCGGCCTGACCCTGGAAGCCGAGGGCCTGCGTGCCGCCGTCGGCAGCCGCTGCCGGCTGATCAATGGCGGTGGCTACCAGCCGGTGGAAGTCGAGGCCGAGGTGATGGGCTTCAACGGCAACAAGACCTTTCTCATGCCGGTGGGCAGCCTCGCCGGTATCGCGCCCGGCGCCCGGGTGGTGCCGGTGCCGGATACCGGCCGTCTGCCCATGGGCATGTCCATGCTCGGTCGCGTGCTGGATGGCCTGGGCAATGCCCTGGACGGCAAGGGCCGCATGCGTGCCGAAGACTGGGTGCCGATGGACGGCCCCACCATCAACCCGCTCAAGCGCGAGCCCATCAGCGAGCCCCTGGACGTCGGCATCCGTAGCATCAACGGTTTGTTGACGGTGGGTCGCGGCCAGCGTCTCGGCCTGTTCGCCGGTACCGGCGTGGGTAAGAGCGTGCTGCTCGGCATGATGACCCGGCTGACCAAGGCCGAGATCATCGTGGTCGGGCTGATCGGCGAACGGGGCCGCGAGGTGAAGGAATTCATCGAGCACATCCTGGGCGAGGAGGGCATCAAGCGGGCGGTGGTCGTGGCCTCGCCGGCGGACGATGCGCCCCTGCTGCGCCTGCGTGCGGCCATGTACTGCACCCGCATCGCCGAATACTTTCGCGACAAGGGCAAGAACGTGCTCCTGCTGATGGATTCCCTGACCCGCTATGCCCAGGCGCAGCGGGAGATCGCCCTGGCCATCGGCGAGCCGCCGGCGACCAAGGGCTATCCGCCGTCGGTGTTCGCCAAGCTGCCGCGGCTGGTGGAGCGGGCCGGCAATGCAGAAAAAGGTGGGGGTTCGATCACGGCGTTTTATACTGTGCTCTCGGAAGGCGACGATCAGCAGGATCCCATCGCCGACTCGGCGCGGGGCGTGCTGGATGGCCACTTCGTGCTGTCGCGGCGCCTGGCCGAGGAAGGCCACTATCCGGCGATCGACATCGAGGCGTCCATCAGCCGGGTCATGCCCCAGGTGGTCAGCCCGGAGCACCTGCGCAACGCCCAGCGCGTCAAGCAGCTCTGGTCGCTCTATCAGCAGGCCAAGGACCTGCTCAGCGTCGGTGCCTATGTGCCCGGCGGAAATGCCGAAACCGATCTGGCGATCGCTCGCTACGCCCCCATGCAGCACTTCCTGCGCCAGGGGCTGCGCGAGAGCGAATCGCTGGAACAGAGTGCCGCCAATCTCCAAGCTGTGTTGGGAGGCTGATAGATCATGAAAGGCAGAGCCGAACGTCTGGGCCCCGTGGTGGAGATGAGCGAGCGCGACGAGCGTGACGCGGCCCAGCGCCTGGGGCAGTGCCAGCAGCAACTGGCCCAGGCCGAGTTCAAGCTCGGCGAATTGCAGCGCTATCGCGAGGATTACCAGCAGCGCCTGGTGGCCAATGGTAGCCGCGGCGTCACCGGCCAGTGGCTGATCGGCTATCAGCGCTTTCTCAGCCAGCTGGAAGAGGCGATCGGCCAGCAGGAGCGCAACGCCCAGTGGCACCGCGATGTGGTGGCCAAGGCCCGCACCCAGTGGCAGGAGCACTATGCGCGCCTCGAAGGCCTGCGCAAGCTGGTCGAGCGCTATCGCCAGGAGCAGCGCCTGGTCGAGGACAAGCGCGAACAGAAACAGATGGACGAATACGCCCAGCGGGCGCGCTCGACCTATATCTAGGCCGGGCCTTGCCCCTCGTCCCTTGTCTTAGCCAGTGAGAATGCCGATGTTTTCCTCCCACCTCGATCCGGAAACGCTCGCCGCCCTGCGCGACTGCATGGAGGAGGAGTACGTCGACCTCATCGAAACCTTTCTGGTGGATTGCGAAGAACGTATCGCCGAACTCAAGCGCAGCGTGATCGGCGGCGATGCCGAACAGGTCCGCCAGCTGGCGCACAGCTTCAAGGGCAGTGCCGGCAACATGGGGGCCGCACCGCTGGCGGAGCTGTGCCGAGCCGTGGAGGAGGGCGCGCGGCGTCGGGCGACCACCGCCGAGCTGGCCATGGGGGTATCCGCCATGGAGCGCGAATTCGCCATCGTCCGCATCCTGTTCAAGGTCGAGCGGCAGCGCTACGCGGGCTGACCTCGTCAAAGCGCTGGCGTTTAGGGCTGGCGCGCAACTTGCTAGTGATCCGAAAACCCGTCCGAAAACCCGTCCTTCGGAGTCCTCCATGGCCGTCGTGCCCGATTTCCTTCTGAACACCGCCACCTCGCCAGCCAGCACCGGCCGGGCGGCGGCCAAGACCCCTTCCCAGGATCGCCCGGCCGCGCAGGAGCGCTTCGCCGATGTCTTTGCCCAGGAGCAGCCGCGTGAGCCGGTGCGCAGCGAAAAGCCGCGTGACACCAGCGACAGCAAGGCCCCCAGCCAGGCGCGCAAGAGCGAATCCGGGCGTGCCCGTGATGGGGATGACCGGGTGAAACGCGCGGGCGATGACGACCGCACGGCGGACGCCAAGCCCGAGGCCGACAGCACCGCCAAGAGCGACGCGCCGTCGGCAACCACCGCCGACGACAGCGGCAAGACCTTGCCGGTGGCCCAGGGCGAAGACGCCAAGGCGCCGGTGGACGCGGTTCTGGATCCGCTGTTCATGTTCGGCATGACCGGCCAGTTCCCACAGCCGGTAGCCACGCCTGTGGCAACGCCTCAGCTGCCCACCGGGACGGCCGCGGACGCCGCAGCCACCGCCACTGCCCAGGCCCTGGATCCGGCGGCGCTGCTGGGCGCTGCCGTGGCAACCGTAGCCCAGACGACCACCCCGGGTATCGGCGCGGGCGCCACGGCCACCCCGGCCAAGCCCGGCGAGCAGCAGACGACCGACGATGGTCTGGCACAGCTGCTGGGCCAGGTGCCCCAGGCCCAGGGTGACGCCCCCAAGCTCACCAGCAACGCCAACAACCTGGCGGCCACCCAGCTGCAAGGGCTGTTGCCGGCGGATGGCACGCCCGCCCAGGCGGCGGATCAGGCAGCCAGTGCGGCCCTGGCCGCGACCCTGGACAAGGGCGATGGTCAGGACGCGGCGGCCCCGAGCAAGACCGATGCCTTCGCCGACAAGCTCACCGCCCTGTCGCAGGCGCTCAGCAGTCCGGCGCAGACCGCTCGTCCGGTCACCGCTGCCGTACCGGGCCAGCCGCTCAATCCCCAGGCCGGCAACTTCAGCGAGGCGGTGGTCGACAAGGTCATGTGGATGTCCAGCCAGAACCTCAAGACCGCCGACATCCAGATGGAGCCGGCGCAACTGGGCAAACTGGAGGTGCGCATCGACATGACCCAGGACCAGACCCAGGTCACCTTCGCCAGTCCCCACGCCGACGTGCGCGAGGCGCTGGACAACGGCAGCCAGCGTCTGCGGGAGCTCTTCGCCCAGCAGGGCATGAACCTGGCCAACGTCAACGTCTCCGATCAGTCGTCCGGCCAGGCCTGGCAGCAGTCCCAGCAGGGCGCTCAGCACGAGGGCTCGCGCCGGGGCCGCGGGGGTGTCGCAGGGGATGGCGCGGACGAAGCGGTGGCGAACGTCGCCGAAACCCGCGGCTCGGCGACCCTCGCCGCGCGCAGTCTGGTCGACTACTACGCCTGACAGGCCAACGCCTCCCAGGTGACAGCCTGGGCCGCACCTGCTATATCCCCTTCGTATCAATAGGTTAGCTGCGTCACCCAACAGGGGTGACGAGCCGCACAGGATTCGGTCGAACACTTATGGCGAAGAAGCAGGCGCCCGCGGCAGAGGGCGCAGCCGCGGAAGGCAAGGGCAAGGGCAAGCTCAAACTCATCATCATCATCGTCGTGGCCCTGCTGCTGGTCATCGGCGCCTCGGTGGGTGCGACCTGGTTCCTGCTCGGCAAGAAGAGCGCCGAGCCCGAGCACGCCGCGCCGGCCGCTCCGGCGGCACCGGTGCATCTGGCCGCGGTCTACCAGGCGCTGGTGCCGGCCTTCGTGGTCAACTACAACGCCGACGGTCGTCAGCGCTACATGCAGGTCACGGTGACCCTGATGGGGCGCGACCAGGCGCAGATGGATGCGCTCAAGGCGCAACTGCCGCAGGTCCGCAACCAGCTGGTGATGCTGTTTTCCGGGCAGGACTTCAATAGCCTGCTGACGCCGGTGGGCAAGGAGATGCTGCGCCAGCAGGCCACCAGCAAGGTTCAGGAACTGGCGAAGAAACTGACCGGCCAGACTGCCATCGAACAGGTATTGTTCACCAATCTCGTCCTGCAATAGGTAACGCCATGGCCGTGCAAGATCTGCTCTCTCAGGATGAAATCGATGCCCTGCTGCACGGGGTCGACGATGGCATCGTCGAGACCGAGACCGATGCCGAGCCGGGCACCATCAAGGGCTATGACCTCACCAGCCAGGATCGCATCGTCCGCGGACGCATGCCGACCCTGGAGATGATCAACGAACGCTTCGCCCGCTATACCCGGGTCAGCATGTTCAACCTGCTGCGCCGCTCGGCGGACGTCTCCGTGGGAGGGGTGCAGGTCACCAAGTTCGGCGAGTACATCCACTCGCTGTACGTGCCCACCAGCCTCAACATGGTCAAGATGAAGCCCCTGCGCGGTACCGCGCTGTTCATCCTCGACGCCCGCCTGGTGTTCAAGCTGGTGGACAACTTCTTTGGCGGCGACGGGCGTCACGCCAAGATCGAAGGTCGTGAATTCACCCCCACCGAGTTGCGCGTGGTGCGCATGGTGCTCGACCAGTGCTTCATCGATCTCAAGGAAGCCTGGGGCGCCATGCTCGACTGCCAGTTCGAGTACATGAACTCCGAGGTCAACCCGGCCCTGGCCAACATCGTCAGCCCCAGCGAAGTGGTGGTGGTGAGCACCTTCAACATCGAACTGGATGGCGGCGGCGGCGAATTGCACGTGACCATGCCCTATTCGATGATCGAGCCGATCCGCGAGATGCTCGACGCCGGCTTCCAGTCGGACGTGGACGATCAGGACGAACGCTGGGTCAAGGCCTTGCGCGAGGACCTGCTCGATGTGCGCGTGCCCCTGGAGGCGACGGTTGTCCGGCGCCAACTCAAACTCCGCGATATTCTCAACATGCAGCCCGGCGACGTGATTCCGGTGGAAATGCCCGAGGAGATGCTCATGCGCGCCAATGGCATGCCCACCTTCAAGGTCAAGATGGGCGCGCGCAAGGGCAACCTGGCCCTGCAGATTCTCGAACCGGTCAGCCGCGGCCGCTGAGCGACAACCGTTTTTTCCGTCCGGGCCCGGGCCCGGCGTAGCACGAGACCCAGACGATGGCAGACAACCCAGAAGAACAAGCCCTGGCGGACGAGTGGGCCGCGGCCCTGGCCGAAGCCGGTGACGCCAGTCAGGACGACATCGACGCCCTGATGGCCCAGGGTACCCAGGTCGAAGCCCCCAAGCCGCCCAAGGCGCCGGTGGAAGAATTTGGTCAGAGCAGTGGGGGGTTGGCAGTGAGCGGCATGGAAGGGCCCAACCTGGATGTGATCCTGGACATCCCGGTGACCATCTCCATGGAGGTCGGCCACACCGACATCTCCATCCGCAACCTGCTGCAACTCAACCAGGGCTCGGTCATCGAGCTCGACCGTCTGGCTGGCGAGCCGCTGGACGTGCTGGTGAATGGTACGCTGATCGCCCATGGTGAAGTGGTGGTGGTGAACGAGAAGTTCGGGATCCGCCTGACCGACGTCATCAGCCCCACGGAACGTATCAAGAAGCTGCGGTGATCCATGAAGAGTCTGCTCCTGCCGCTGGGTCTCCTGCCCCTGACCGCGCGTGCCGCCGAAGCCACCTCGCCGGGGCTGGATGTGGGGGCGCAGGTCGGTCAGTTGCTGCTCGGTCTGCTGTTGGTGATCGCGCTGATTCTCGGCCTGGCCTGGCTGGTGCGCCGGGTGCAGCAGCAGGGTCCGCGCGGTCAGCAGGTGATCAAGGTCATCTCCACCCAGCACCTGGGCCCGCGCGAGCGGCTGGTGCTGGTTCAGGTCGGCCAGGAGCAGTTGCTGATCGGCGTCGCCGGCGGACGGATCACGCCGCTGCACAGCCTGCGCGAGCCGGTGCGACCGGGCGAGACCGAGGCGCCGGCGCCGGAATTCGCCCAGCGCCTGCTGGAACTCATCAGCCGCGATCCCAAGGCGAAACCATGATCTCTTCGCGTCTCCCGGCCAACCTCGGGCGCACCCTGGGCTGGCTGCTGGGCCTGGCCGTGCTGCTGTTCGCGCCCCTGGCGCTGGCGCAGCAGGCCGGGCAGGCCAATCCGCTGTCGATCCCGGCCATTACCCTGAGCACCAACGGCCAGGGGCAGCAGGAGTATTCGGTCAGCCTGCAGATCCTGCTGATCATGACGGCGCTGAGCTTCATCCCGGCGTTCGTCATGCTGATGACCAGCTTCACCCGCATCGTCATCGTCTTCGCCATCCTGCGCCAGGCGCTGGGCCTGCAGACCACGCCGTCCAACCAGGTGCTGGTGGGCATGGCGCTGTTTCTCTCGCTGTTCATCATGGCGCCGGTGTTCGACCGCATCAACAGCACCGCCGTGCAGCCCTATCTGAACGAACAACTCAGCGCCCAGGACGCCATCGCCCGGGCGCAGGTGCCGATGAAGGACTTCATGCTGGGGCAGACCCGGCAATCGGACCTGGACCTGTTCATGCGGCTGTCCAAGCGCACCGACATCCCCAGCGCCGACCAGGCGCCCTTGTCGATCCTGGTGCCGGCCTTTGTCACCTCCGAACTCAAGACCGCCTTCCAGATCGGCTTCATGATCTTCATTCCCTTCCTGGTCATCGACCTGGTGATCGCCAGCGTGCTGATGGCCATGGGCATGATGATGCTGTCGCCGATGATCATCTCCCTGCCGTTCAAGCTGATGCTGTTCGTGCTGGTGGATGGCTGGGCGCTGATCATGGGTACCCTGGCCAGCAGCTTCGGCACCGTCTAGCGGTGCCCCCTTTGCGTGGAGAAGCGAAATGACCCCTGAAGTCGCCGTCGATCTGTTCCGCCAGGGTCTCTGGCTTACCGCGCTGCTGGTGGCGGTGCTGGTGGTGCCGAGTCTGATCGTCGGTCTGATCGTGGCGGTCTTCCAGGCGGCGACCCAGATCAACGAACAGACCCTGAGCTTTCTGCCGCGGCTGATCGTCACCCTGTTGACGCTGATCGTGCTGGGGCCCTGGATGGTCCGGCAACTGATGGAATTCATCCAGACCTCGGTCGCCAACATCCCGCGGCTGATCGGCTAGCCCATGCTCGCCCTCAGCGACGCCCAGATCGGCGGCTGGGTCGGCAGCTTCCTGTTTCCGCTGTTTCGCATCGCCGCGCTGCTGATGACCATGCCGATCATCGGCACCACCCTGGTCCCGGTGCGGGTGCGGATGTATCTGGCCCTGGCCCTGAGCCTGGTGCTGGTGCCGACCCTGCCGCCGATGCCACAGGTGGATGCCATCAGTCCCCAGGCGCTGCCGCTGATCGTCGAACAGATCCTCATCGGCGCGGTGATGGGGTTCAGCCTGCAGCTGTTCTTCCATGTCTTCGTGGTGGCGGGGCAGATCATCTCGACCCAGGCGGGTCTGAGCTTCGCGTCCATGATCGACCCGGTCAACGGCGCCTCGGCCCCGGTCATGGGCCAGTTCTTCACCATGCTGGTGACGCTGCTGTTCCTGGCCATGAACGGCCATCTGGTGGTGTTCGAGATCCTCGCCGAAAGCTTCGTTACCCTGCCGGTGGGCGATACCCTGAGCGTCGAGCACTTCTGGCAGGTCGCCGGGCGGCTGGGCTGGGTCATGGGCGCCGGCATCCTGCTGGTGCTGCCGGCCATCACCGCGCTGCTGGTGGTCAACATCGCCTTTGGCATCATGACCCGCGCCGCGCCGCAGCTGAACATCTTTTCCGTCGGCATGCCGCTGATCGTGGTGCTGGGCATGGTCATCGTCTGGCTCGGCACCGCCGACATCCTCTCCCACTATGAAAGTCTCGCCAGCGAGGCGCTGCAATGGCTGCGCGAACTCGCCCGAGCCCGCTAGGAGATATGCCGCATGGCTGAATCCGATGGCGAAGACCGTACAGAAGACCCCACAGAGAAACGCAAGCGTGACTCCCGGGAGGAGGGGCAGCTCCCGCGATCACGCGAACTCGGCACGGTGGCGGTCATGCTCTCGGGGGTCGGCGGCCTGCTGATGTACGGCGCCTTCCTGGGCGGCAAGCTGCTGGAGGTGATGCGCAGCAACTTCTCCCTGCGGCGCGAAGAGGTCATGGACGAACGCTTCATGGGCACCTTCCTGCTGGCCTCGGGCAAGGCGGCGATGATCGGGATGCTGCCGATGATCGCCTTGGTGGTGATCGCCGCCATCGTTGGCCACATCGCCCTGGGTGGCTTCCTCTTTTCCGGCAAGATGCTGGCGCCCAAGCCGAGCCGGATGAATCCCATGTCCGGCATCGCCCGGATGTTTTCCAAGAATTCCCTGGTGGAGTTGCTCAAGGCCCTGGGCAAGTTCTTCATCATCCTCGGCGTATCGGTGCTGGTGCTGATGAGCGAGCGCACGGCCCTGTTGCAGATCGCCAAGCTGCCGACCGAGCAGGCGCTCCTGCACAGCATGCAGGTGGTGGGGCATGCCACCCTGCTGCTGGCCCTGGGGCTGCTGATCATCGCCGCGGTGGACGTGCCCTTCCAGATCTTCAGCAACCGCAAGAAGCTGATGATGACCAAGCAGGAGATCAAGGACGAATACAAGGACGCCGAGGGCAAGCCCGAGGTCAAGGGCAAGATCCGCCAGATGCAGCGGCAGATGGCCCAGCGTCGGATGATGGCCGAAGTGCCCAATGCCGATGTGGTCATCACCAACCCGACCCACTTCGCCGTGGCGCTCAAGTACGACGCGGCCAAGGGCGGGGCGCCGGTGCTGGTGGCCAAGGGCAGCGATTTCACCGCGCTGAAGATCCGCGAGATCGCCCAGGAACACCAGGTCTCGCTGCTGGAGTCGCCAGGGCTGGCGCGCGCGGTGTATTTCTCCACCGAGGTGGATCAGGAGATTCCGGCCGGACTCTATGTGGCCGTGGCCCAGGTCCTGGCCTATGTCTATCAGCTCAGGCAATTCCGGGCCGGACGCGGGCGCAAGCCCAAATTGTCCGATCTGCCCATCCCGCCGGATCTGCGGCGGGATGAGGAGGGGAAGGCGCCTACTTGATGACGCCGCAGGCGACGCGTGCGCCGCCACCACCCAGCGGCTTGGGCTGGTCGGCGTAGTTGTCGCCACCGGCATGCACCATCAACGCATGGCCCTTGAGCTCTTCCAGGCGCTTCAGGCGGGGCGCCAGCACCGGCTGGGTGGCCTGGCCGTCGGCGGTCACATAGAGCGCCGGCAATTCGCCCAGGTGGCCGTCGTCCGACCAGGGCGCGCTATGCTTGCCGGTGTTGCGCGGATCCAGATGGCCGCCCGCCGCGCCGCCCGCGGTCAGGGTGCCGTTCACCTCGGCCGCGCCGCAGTTGGGCTTAGTGTGAACGTGGAAGCCATGGATGCCGGGCTCCAGGCCCTTGAGATCCGGCGTGAAGACCAGGCCGTACTTGGAGCGGGTCACCTGCACACTGCCGACGCTTTCGCCCACACCGTCGGTCGTGACCTTGTTCAGCGGGATCGTCAGGGATTCGGCTGCCTGGGCGGTGCCGACCAGACAGGTGGCCAACAGGGTCGCGGTCCAGATTTTCATGGTGATGTTCCTCGGATAGGCGCGCTAGCGCGGGTCCCTAGACAGACTCATGGCCTCCGCCCACGGTTCAGCCGACGAGTCCGGCGATCCGTAACCAGTCCTGTATCACCTCCGGGAAAACCCCGCTGATTCAAGGTCTTGAGCAGTTGGCCCGGAGCTTGCTCAAGCCCCTGCGAACAGTGCGCTGCGTCAACTTTCCGTGACGACGGCACCGGCAAGCGAGGAATGGGTGTGAAAGTCGACAAATCCATGATGATGGGCAACATGCGCGGTCTGGCTCGCGGCAACCTGGGCGTGCCGCTGGCCGTCCTGGCGATGCTCGCCATGATGACCCTGCCGATGCCGCCGTTCCTGCTGGACGTGCTGTTCACCTTCAACATCGCCCTGTCGATCGTGGTCCTGCTGGTCAGCGTCTACGCCCTGCGGCCGCTGGATTTCGCGGTCTTCCCGACCATCCTGCTGGTGTCGACCCTGCTGCGCCTGGCGCTGAACGTGGCCTCGAGCCGCGTGGTGCTGTTGCACGGCCAGGACGGTCACGACGCCGCGGGCAAGGTCATCCAGGCCTTCGGCGAGGTGGTGGTCGGCGGCAACTACGTGGTCGGTGCGGTGGTGTTCGCCATCCTCATGATCATCAACTTCGTGGTGGTGACCAAGGGTGCCGGCCGCATCTCCGAGGTGTCGGCGCGTTTCACTCTGGACGCCATGCCCGGCAAGCAGATGGCCATCGACGCCGACCTGAACGCCGGCATCATCGACCAGGCCGAAGCCAAGAAGCGTCGGACCGAAGTGGGCCAGGAAGCCGACTTCTACGGTTCCATGGACGGTGCCAGCAAGTTCGTCCGTGGTGACGCCGTCGCCGGTCTGCTGATCCTCTTCATCAACCTCATCGGCGGCATGGCCATCGGCATGGCCCAGCACGGTCTGCCGTTCGGCGAAGCGGCGCGCATCTACGCCCTGCTGACCATCGGTGACGGCCTGGTCGCCCAGGTTCCCTCGCTGCTGCTGTCGGTCGCCGCGGCCATCATGGTCACCCGGGTGTCCTCCGCCGAAGACATGGGTCAGCAGGTCAATCGTCAGATGTTCGCCTCGCCCAAGGCGCTGGCGGTCTCGGCTTTCATCATCATCGCCATGGGCCTGGTGCCGGGCATGCCGCACCTGCCGTTCCTCGGCCTGGGTGGCGCCGCCGCCGCCGGTGCCTGGCTGATCTACAAGCGTCAGCGCCAGGCCAAGCAGACCGCCGAGGTCGAAGCCAAGAAGCAGCAGGACCTGGCTCCCGTACAGCGTCCGGCCGAGGCCAAGGAGCTGGGCTGGGACGACGTTACCCCGGTGGACATGGTTGGTCTGGAAGTCGGCTATCGGCTGATCCCCATGGTCGATCGCAACCAGGGTGGCCAGTTGCTGGCGCGGATCAAGGGCGTGCGCAAGAAGCTGTCCCAGGACCTCGGTTTCCTCATGCCGTCGGTACACATCCGCGACAACCTGGACCTGCTGCCCAACGCCTATCGTCTGACTCTTATGGGCGTCAGCGTGGCCGAGGCCGAGATCTATCCCGACCGCGAACTGGCCATCAACCCCGGTCAGGTCTATGGCTCCCTCAACGGCGTCGCCGCCAAGGATCCGGCATTCGGTCTGGAGGCGGTCTGGATCGACGTCACCCAGCGCGACCAGGCCCAGTCCCTCGGCTACACCGTGGTCGATGCCAGCACCGTGGTCGCCACCCACCTCAATCAGGTGCTCTTCAAGCACGCCCACGAGCTGATCGGCCACGAGGAGGTCCAGCAACTGCTGCAGGTACTGGCCAAGAGTTCGCCCAAGCTGGCCGAGGAGCTGGTGCCCGGCATCGTCTCCCTGTCGACCCTGCTCAAGATCCTCCAGCAACTGCTGCAGGAGCAGGTCCCGGTCCGCGACATCCGTACCATCGCCGAAGCCATCGCCAACGTCGGTCCGCGGAGTCAAGATCCCGCCGCCATCGCCGGTGCCGTACGGGTCGCCTTGTCCCGCGCAATCGTCCAGAACATCGTTGGAATGGAGCCTGAGCTGCCTGTTATCACCCTTGAGCCAAGGTTGGAACAGATGTTGCTAAGTAGTATGCAGAAGGCCGGTCAAGGCGCCGAGGACGGCATGTTCCTCGAGCCTGGCATGGCTGAAAAACTGCAGCGTTCCCTCATCGAGGCAGCGCAGCGTCAGGAAATGATGGGTAAGCCAGTGGTGCTGCTGGTAGCCGGTGCGATCCGCGGGATGATGTCCCGCTTCGCGCGGATGGCGGCGCCGAACATGAGTGTACTGGCCTACCAGGAAATTCCGGACAACAAGCAGGTCACCATCGTCGCTACCGTTGGCCAGAATGGCTGAGGTCTAGATCATGCAAGTCAAACGTTTCTTCGCCGCCGATATGCGTCAAGCCATGAAGCTGGTACGCGACGAGCTGGGCCCGGATGCCGCCATCCTCAGCAACCGCCGGGTCGCCGGTGGTGTCGAGCTGACCGCGGCGCTGGACTACCAGGCTCCGGCACCGGCCGCGCCCAACGCGGAGCTGCAGGCGGAGTTGCGCAAGACCCATGCGAAGATCGCCCAGGCCCATGCCGACCTCAGCATCCGCGCGCCGGGCGTGCCCTCGGCCGCACCCAAGGACAAGCAGCTGCTCGGCGCCATCAGCGCCGCCGACAGCCGCCGCGAGCCGGTGATCGCCCCGCCGCGTGCGCCCCAGCCGGCCGCTGCCGCCCCTGCCGCCAGCGCCGCGCCGGAAGACCGTCGCGCCCTGGAAGCCATGCGCAGCGAACTCAGCGGTCTGCGTGAACTGCTGGAAGTCCAGCTCGGCTCCATGGCCTGGACCCAGGTGCAGTCCACCCGTCCGCAGCAGGCCGGCCTCTGGCGTCGTCTGCAGCGCATGGGTCTGCCGGCCGATCTGGCCCGCCACCTGCTCGACAGCGTCGCCAAGATCCAGGACCCGCGCCATGCCTGGCGCATGCTGCTGGCCAACTTCGCCCAGCTGGCCAAGACCACCGACGCCAAGATTCTGGAGGAGGGCGGTGTCGTCGCCTTCGTCGGTCCGGCCGGCATGGGCAAGACCACCACCCTGGCCAAGCTCGCCGCCAGCTACGTGCTCAAGTACGGTCCCCAGAGTCTGGCGCTGGTCAGCATGGACAGCTTCCGCATCGGTGCCCAGGAGCAGATCAAGACCCTTGGCCGCATCCTCGACGTGCCGGTGACCCTGGTCGACCCGGGCCAGTCCCTGGCCCAGGCGCTGGCACCCCTGGCACGCAAGCGCCTGGTGCTGATCGACACCGCGGGCATGCCCGCCAATGATCCGGCGCTCAAGGTGCAGCTCGAAGCCCTGGCCAACCGCCAGCTGAAAATTCGCAACTATCTGGTATTGGGTGTCACCAGCCAGAGCCAGGTGCTCAAGGCGGCCTACCACAGCTATCGGCGCTGCGGCCTGAGCGGCTGCGTGCTGACCAAGCTGGACGAAGCCGCCAGTCTCGGCGAGGCCCTGGGTCTGGCCATCAGCCAGCGCCTGCCGGTGGCCTACATTGCCGACGGCCCCCGCATCCCGGACGACCTGCATCCGGCCCGCAGCCACCAGCTGGTGAGCCGCGCGGTGAGCCTGCAGGCCCCCGAGGAACCGAGCGAAGAAACCATGGCGGGCATGCTTGCCGGCCTGTATCAGAGCAATGCCCGCCGCGCCGGTTAGCGCAGACGAACGGTAGTGGTGCATCGCATGCCTGGGCACGCCAAATGCACTTGGTCTAAAGTGTGACGGATTTCAATCAAAGGTATCAGGCAATGGGTAGCATGCATCCCGTCCAAGTCATAGCGGTCACGGGCGGTAAAGGCGGTGTCGGCAAGACCAACGTGTCGGTCAACCTGGCCTTGGCCCTGGCCGATATCGGGCGGCGCGTCATGCTGCTCGACGCCGACCTGGGCCTTGCCAACATCGACGTTCTGCTCGGCCTGTCGCCCAAGCGCACCCTGGCCGACGTCATCTCCGGCGAGTGCGAGCTGCGCGACGTGCTGCTGCACGGCCCGGGCGGCATCCGCATCGTCCCGGCGGCCTCGGGCACCCAGGCGATGGTCAATCTGACGCCGGCCCAGCACGCCGGTCTGATCCAGGCCTTCAGCGACATCAGCGAAAACCTCGACGTGCTCATCGTCGATACCGCGGCCGGCATCGGCGACCAGGTGGTCAGCTTCGTTCGCGCCGCCCAGGAAGTCCTGGTGGTGGTGTGCGACGAGCCCACCTCCATCACCGATGCCTACGCCCTGATCAAGCTGCTCAATCGCGACCATGGCGTCACCCGTTTCCGGGTCCTGGCGAACATGGCGCTGACGCCCCAGGAAGGTCGCAATCTCTTTGCTAAGCTGACCAAGGTGACCGACAGATTCCTGGATGTCGCCCTCCAGTATGTGGGCGCCATTCCGTTCGACGAGGCGGTGCGCAAAGCCGTGCAGAAACAGCGCCCCGTGTTCGAAGCCTTTCCGCGTGCCAAGGCCTCGCTGGCCTTTCGTGCGGTAGCTCAGAAAGTCGATGGCTGGCCGTTGCCCGCCAATCCGCGCGGCCATCTCGAGTTCTTTGTCGAGCGCCTTGTGCAACCAGCCATCGGTACCCACGCATGACAGCATCCAGCGGGCTTCGCATGTACAGCAAAACCTCGGAACGTACCCAGCAGGAGCAACTCATCAACCGCTATGCGCCGTTGGTGAAACGCATCGCCTACCACCTCCTGGCGCGACTGCCGGCCAGTGTGCAGGTCGAGGACCTGATGCAGGCCGGCATGATCGGCCTGCTGGAGGCCTCGCGCAAATATGACGCCGGCAAGGGCGCCAGCTTCGAGACCTACGCCGGCATCCGCATCCGCGGCGCCATGCTCGACGAGGTCCGCAAGGGCGACTGGGCGCCACGCTCGGTGCACCGCAACACGCGCATGGTCACCGACGCCATTCGCGCGGTGGAAGCGCGCACCGGTCGCGACGCTAAAGATTCCGAAGTCGCGGCCGAACTTAAATTGAGTCTGGATGAGTACTACGGCATCCTTGGCGACACCATGGGGAGTCGCCTGTTCAGTTTCGACGACCTCATGGAGGGTGGTGAGCATGGGCTCGAGGAGAGCGGTTCGCATGAACTCGAACCCGGTCGCGGTCTGGAGGACGAGCGCTTCCGCAAGGCCCTGGCCGACGCCATCGCCAATCTTCCGGAGCGTGAACGTCTGGTGCTCTCGCTGTATTACGACGAGGAACTCAACCTCAAGGAAATCGGCGAGGTGCTGGGCGTGAGCGAGTCACGCGTCTGCCAACTTCACAGTCAATGCGCGGCACGCCTGCGGGCGCGGCTGGCGGAATGGCGTTCGCGTTAACCGGCTGGTACTCAGGCTACTACGATTGCTTAGACGCGCCTTGCGGCGTGTGTGCGGATTAGGACGGAGGTCGACTTGGACAAGAACATGAAAATCCTCATCGTGGACGATTTTTCCACGATGAGACGCATCATCAAGAATTTGCTGCGCGATCTGGGATTCACCAATACCGCCGAAGCGGACGACGGCAACACCGCGCTGCCGATGTTGCAGAGCGGCAACTTCGATTTTCTCGTCACCGACTGGAACATGCCCGGCATGACCGGCATCGACCTGCTGCGCCAGGTGCGCGCCGATGCGCGCCTGAAGACCCTGCCAGTGCTGATGGTGACCGCCGAAGCCAAGCGCGAGCAGATCATCGAAGCCGCTCAGGCCGGCGTGAACGGCTATGTGGTCAAGCCTTTCACCGCCCAGGTGCTGAAAGAAAAGATCGACAAGATCTTCGAGCGGGTGAACGGCTGAAGAAAGCCGCGGGGACGTTATGGATCAGCTTGGCTCCAACAGCTTCAGCGACTTCGAGTCGAATCTCAAACAGCACGCCCAAGAGCTGGTGAAATGCCTGGAAAGCGGCGATTTCACCCAGGCCGTGCACGTCATCAATGAACTCAACCAGTTGCGCGATCGGGGTCTCTACCAGGAAGTCGGCAAGCTGACCCGCGAGTTGCACAACGCCATCGTCAACTTCGAGATCGATCCGCGCGGCATGGCCGGCGAAGAGGTCTCCCAGATCAGCGATGCCACCGATCGTCTCTCCTACGTGGTGAAGATGACCGAGAACGCCGCCAACCGGACCATGGATCTGGTGGAGGAGAGCGCCCCGCTGGTAGGCAACTTCGGCGACGAAGCCCGCGCCGTGCATGCCGACTGGAAGAAGTTCATGCGCCGGGAAATGGGCGCGGACGAATTCCGCGAGCTGGCCAAGCGCGTCGACGCCTTCCTCAGTCACAGCGAGAGCAGCGCCGAGCAACTGTCGGCCAAGCTCAACGACATCCTCCTGGCGCAGGACTACCAGGACCTTACCGGTCAGGTGATCAAGCGCGTGGTCAATCTCGTCGGGCAGATCGAGAAAGACCTCGTCAAGCTGGTGATGATGGCCAGCCAGGTCGATCGCTATACCGGCTTCAGTCACGATCACACCGCGCTGATCGAACAGAATCGAAAAGAAAAGACGATGAAGGGTGAAGGTCCGCAGATTCATGCCGATAAGCGTGAAGACGTCGTGGCCGCTCAGGTCGACGTCGACGATCTTCTATCCAGTCTGGGCTTTTGACCCAGACCCTCTTGGGGAGTGCAGGAATGAGCTTCGACGCCGATGAAGAGATCCTCCAGGATTTCCTGGTAGAGGCCGGCGAGATTCTCGAACAGTTGTCCGAACAATTGGTCGAGCTGGAAAGCCGCCCGGATGACATGGATCTGCTGAACGCCATTTTCCGTGGCTTCCATACCGTAAAGGGCGGTGCCGGTTTCCTGCAGCTCCATACCCTGGTCGAGTGCTGCCATATCGCGGAAAACGTTTTCGACATCCTGCGCAAGGGTGAACGCCGCGTGGATGCCGAACTGATGGATGTGGTGCTGCAGGCACTGGATTCCGTCAACGAGATGTTCGGTCAGGTCCGTGAACGCGAAGAGCCGACCCCGGCCTCGCCCGAATTGCTGGCGGCCCTGGCCCGCCTGGCCGAGCCCGCCGGCAGTGCGCCGGCGCCGGCTCCGGTTGCGCCCGTGGCTGCCGCTCCGGCAGTGGTCGCGGAACCGGCTCCGGTCGCCGCTGCGGCGGCCGAGCCGGAATTGAGCGATGCCGATTTCCAGAATCTGCTCGATGCCCTGGGCAGCGAGCCGAGCGCGGCAGCGGAAACGCCGGCAGCCGCCGGTGGCGACGACATCACCGATGACGAATTCGAAGCCCTGCTCGACCAGCTGCATGGCAAGGGCAAGTTCCAGGAGGCGCCGGCCGCTGCGCCGGTTGCCGCTGCGGCCCCTGCCGCGGCCGCGCCCGGTGGCGACGACATCACCGACGATGAATTCGAGGCCCTGCTCGACGAATTGCACGGCAAGGGCAAGTTCGTCGCCAACGAAGCCGCGGCACCCGTTGCTGCAGCCCCGGCCGCAGCGGCTCCGGCAGCCGCAGCGAGCGGTGACGAGATCACCGACGACGAATTCGAATCCCTGCTCGACGAATTGCATGGCAAGGGCAAGTTCAGTGGTCCCGCGGCAGCCGCGGAAGCGGTAGCCGCTCCGGTGGCCGCTGCGCCGGCACCGGTGGCCGCACCTCAGCCGGCGGCTCCCGCGCCTGCGCCGAAGCCGGCGCCGGTGGCCGAGGCCGCGGTGCCCAAGCCGGCAGCCGCCGCGCCTGCCGAGCGTCCCACCAGCGAGGCGGAGACCACCGTGCGGGTCGACACCGCGCGGCTGGACGAGATCATGAACATGGTCGGCGAACTGGTGCTGGTGCGTAACCGTCTGGTACGCCTAGGCCTGAACAGCGGCGACGAAGCCATGGCCAAGGCCGTGTCCAACCTCGACGTGGTCACCGCCGATCTGCAGACCTCGGTCATGAAGACCCGGATGCAGCCGATCAAGAAGGTCTTTGGTCGCTTCCCGCGCCTGGTCCGCGATCTGGCGCGCAGCCTGAAGAAAGAGATCAACCTGGAACTGGTCGGTGAAGAAACCGACCTGGACAAGAACCTGGTCGAGGCCCTGGCCGATCCGCTGGTGCACCTGGTGCGCAACGCGGTCGACCACGGCATCGAAGGACCGGCCGAGCGTGAAGAGAACGGCAAGTCCCGTGCGGGGCGGGTAGTGCTCTCCGCCGAGCAGGAAGGCGACCATATCCTTCTGTCGATCTCCGATGACGGCAAGGGCATGGACGCGGATCTGCTGCGCAACAAGGCCGTGGAAAAAGGTCTGCTCGACCGCGACGCGGCCGATCGCCTGACCGAGACCGAGTGCTTCAACCTGATCTTCGCCCCGGGTTTCTCGACCAAGGCCGAGATCTCCGACATCTCCGGTCGCGGTGTGGGCATGGACGTGGTCAAGACCAAGATCAGCCAGCTCAACGGCACGCTGAACGTTTTCTCGACCAAAGGTCAGGGCTCCAAGATCGTCATCAAGGTCCCCCTGACCCTGGCGATCATGCCGACACTGATGGTGATGCTGGGTAACCAGGCCTTCGCCTTCCCGCTGGTCAACGTCAACGAGATCTTCCACCTCGACCTGTCCCGCACCAACGTGGTGGATGGCCAGGAAGTGGTGGTGGTGCGCGACAAGGCGCTGCCGCTGTTCTACCTCAAGCGCTGGCTGGTGCCCAATGCGGCCCATGTGGAACAGGGGGAGGGGCATGTGGTGATCCTCTCGGTGGGCACCCAGCGCATCGGCTTCGTGGTCGATCAACTGGTGGGCCAGGAAGAGGTGGTCATCAAGCCACTGGGCAAGATGCTGCAGGGAACGCCCGGCATGTCCGGGGCGACCATCACCGGCGACGGCCGCATCGCGCTCATCCTCGATGTGCCCAGCATGCTCAAGCGCTACGCCCGTCGCGGGCTCTGAGTCGGTCGGGTACGAGCGGCGTCGGGCCCGTGCCCGGCGCCATCGGGTGGCCTGCGCCGCCCAAGGTTAGGAGTTTCAACGTATGCCGGTAAAAGTACTGGTGGTGGACGATTCCGGCTTCTTCCGGCGTCGGCTCAAGGAGATCCTGGCGGCCGATCCCAACATCTCGGTGGTGGGCACGGCCAGCAACGGGCGCGAAGGGGTCGACCAGGCCCTGGCGCTGCGACCCGATGTCATCACCATGGACTACGAGATGCCGATGATGGACGGCATCACCGCGGTCCGCCACATCATGCAGAAGTGCCCGACCCCGGTGCTGATGTTTTCCTCGCTCACCCATGAAGGCGCCCGGGTCACCCTGGACGCCCTGGATGCCGGCGCGGTCGACTACCTGCCCAAGAATTTCGAGGACATCTCGCGCAATCCGGCCAGCGTGCAGAAGCTGCTGTGCGAGAAGATCCATCATATCGCCCGGTCCAATCGGCGCTTCGCCGTGGCGCCCAGCGTCGCGCCGGCAGCGCCCGCAAGCGCTGCCGCGGCGCCGGCCACGACCCGCCCGGCAGCGCGTCCGGCTGCGCCTAGCGGCGCTGCAGCAGGTCATGCACCCGCCGCCCCGGCTTCGCCGCCGCCCAAGCGCAAGCACTATCGCCTGGTAGCCATCGGCACTTCCACTGGTGGGCCGGTGGCTCTGCAGCGGGTGCTCACCCAGCTGCCAGCCAATTTCCCGGCGCCTCTGGTGCTGATCCAGCACATGCCTGCCGCCTTCACCAAGGCCTTCGCCGAGCGCCTGGACAAGCTCTGCCGCATCAGCGTCAAGGAAGCCGAGGACGGTGACCAGTTGCGTCCGGGCCTGGCCCTGCTGGCACCAGGTGGCAAGCAGATGATGGTGGATGGCCGCGGCATGGTGAAGATCCTGCCCGGTGACGAACGCCTCAACTACAAGCCCTGCGTCGACGTGACCTTTGGCTCCGCGGCCAAGGCCTATGCCGACAAGGTGCTGGCGGTGGTCCTGACCGGCATGGGCGCCGACGGCCGCGAAGGCGCCCGGATGCTCAAGCAGGTCGGCAGCCAGGTGTGGGCCCAGGACGAAGCCAGTTGCGTCATCTACGGCATGCCCATGGCCATCGCCAAGGCCAATCTGGCCGACGCCATCTATGGCCTGGACGACATCGGCAGACACCTGACCGAGGCCTGTTCGTGACGGCAGGCGTTCTCCGGCCAGAAGGGCATTGAGCGTGGATGTTCTCAGTCTTATCGGCATCCTGCTGGCCTTTACCGCCATCATGGGCGGCAACCTGCTGGAGGGCGGCTCCTTTACCGCCCTGGCCAATGGCCCGGCGGCATTGATCGTGGTCGGCGGCACCCTGGGTGCCGTCCTGCTGCAGACCCGCCTGCCGGTGCTGCGGCGCGCCCTGACCATGCTGGCCTGGGTATTCATGCCGCCGCGGCTGGACCTCACCGGCGGTATCCGCAAGGTGGTCAACTGGAGCAACGTGGCGCGCAAGGAAGGTCTTCTGGGGCTCGAGCCCCTGGTCGCTCGCGAAGCCGATCCCTATGCCGCCAAGGGCCTGCAGCTGCTGGTGGATGGCACCGAGCCCGAAGCCCTGCGCAGCATCCTCGAGGTGGACCTCTACGGCCAGGAAGACCGCGACATCGCCGCCGCCAAGGTCTATGAGGCCATGGGCGGCTATGCGCCCACGGTGGGCATCATCGGCGCGGTGATGGGCCTGATCCACGTCATGCAGAATCTTGCCGATCCCTCGCAACTGGGCAGCGGCATCGCCGTGGCCTTCGTGGCCACGATCTATGGTGTCGGCTTCGCCAACCTGCTGTTGCTGCCCGTCGGCAACAAGCTCAAGGCGCTGGCGCAGCAACAGTCCCGCTACCGGGAAATGCTGCTGGAAGGGCTGATGTCCATCGGCGAGGGCGAAAATCCCCGCTCCATCGAAATGAAGCTGCAAGGTTTTCTGGACTAGGAGGACGCCGCATGCCTCGTCGCCGCCGCCGTCCCGAAGAGCACGAGAACCACGAACGCTGGCTGGTCTCCTACGCGGACTTCATCACCCTGCTGTTCGCCTTCTTCGTGGTCATGTATTCCATTTCCTCGCTGAACGAAAGCAAATACAAGGTGCTCTCGGACAGCCTGTCGGGCATCTTCAGCCAGCCGGAGCGTTCGCTCAAACCCATCCCCCTCGGCGACCAGCGTCCCGCCGGCGTGACGCCGACGGTGATGGATGCCAGCGCCGCCCAGCCGGCCAAGGGTACCCCCAGCGATCCGCTGCAGCAGATCGCCGACAGTGTGCGGGCCACCTTCGGCGATCTCATCGCGGGCGATCAGCTGAACATCAAGGCCAGTGAGATGTGGCTGGAAATCGAGCTCAGCTCCAACCTGCTGTTTGCCAGCGGCGATTCCCTGCCGAGCAATCCCGCCTTCGGCCTCATGGAGAAGGTGGCCAAGATTCTGGCACCCTTCAAGAATCCGATTCAGGTCCAGGGCTACACGGACGACCGGCCGATCAGCACGGCGTTGTATCCCACCAACTGGGAGCTGTCGGCAGCCCGGGCCGCCAGTATCGTGCGCCTGCTGATCGGCAATGGTATCGCGCCGCAACGCCTGGCCGTGGTGGGCTATGGCGCCTATCAGCCGGTGGTCGACAACACCAGTGACGTCAACCGCGCCCGCAATCGGCGGGTGGTGCTGCTGATCTCGCGCAATCTCGATCTGTTCCGGCCGCAGAGTACCTTGCAAAATCCGTCGACTGGCACACAATCTGCAGCATCGCCTGGAGAACGGGTGCCCGGGGTGGCGCCTGTCAAATCTTCGTCGCCGGCCCCTACGCCGGCACCTTGACCCGGCTGGTCGTGTCGTCGGGAGGAAGTCTGCACATGAGAGTCTGGGCTGTCGCCAATCAGAAGGGTGGGGTGGGCAAGACCACCACCACCGTTGCCCTCGCCGGGTTGCTCGGCGATGAGGGCAAGCGCGTCCTGCTGGTGGATCTCGATCCCCACGGTTCCCTGACCAGCTATTTCGGTCAGGATCCGGACAGCCTCGAACACAGCGTGTTCGACCTGTTCCAGCACGGGGGTCAGGTTCCGGAAGGGCTGCCGCAGCGGCTGCTGCTGCCCACCAGCCATCCGCAGCTGTCCATGCTGCCATCCAGCACGGCCCTGGCCACCCTGGAGCGGCAGTCGCCTGGCCAGAGCGGCCTGGGGCTGGTGATCTCCAAGAGCCTGGCGCAGCTGTGGAACGACTTCGATCACGTGCTGATCGATAGTCCGCCGTTGCTCGGCGTCCTCATGGTCAATGCCCTGGCAGCCAGCCAGCATCTGGTGATTCCCACCCAGACCGAATTCCTCGCGCTCAAGGGGCTCGAACGCATGGTCAACACCCTGACCATGATCAACCGTTCGCGCAAGCAGGCGCTGCCCTACACCATAGTGCCGACCCTGTTCGACCGCCGCACCCAGGCCTCCATCGGCACGCTCAAGGTCCTGCGCAACACCTATCCGGCCCAGCTGTGGCAGGCCTTCATCCCCATCGATACCCGGCTGCGCGATGCCAGTCGCTCCGGCCAGGTGCCGTCGCGCTACGAGCTGAACAGCCGCGGCGTCATCGCCTACCGGGCGTTGCTGCGGCATCTGCTCGACGGTGCGCCCAGCAGCCAGGTCGCCTGATTCAAGTTTTCCACTCCGCCGGCCGATAGGCTGGACAACTCACTCACGTAGATCGCCATGAGCCAACCGACGTCCCTCGACAATCGTCCTCAGCGTGTCCTCCAGGGCTATCTCGATGCCCTGCTGCTGGACGCGTTCCTGGAACTGCCGACTGCCGAAGCCACGCCTGTCGTGGCGCCGGTGGTGGTGCCGGCCGCGCCGATCGCCAGCGTGAGCGAAGACGAATTCGCCGCCGCGGTACGCGAAGAACTCGAGCGGGATGCCGCACGGCAGCCGCGGGTCGTGCCGCTGGCCGCCCGGCGTCCCGCGGTCGCCCTGGCCGAGCGCGTCCTGCCCGAGGTCCTGCTGCCTGCACCCCAGCCGCTGCTCGCGCCCGAAACCGATATCGAACTGGACTGGCGCGTCCCCGAACTGGCACCGGTCGCCGAGCCGGCCCGTCCGGCGGTGGAAGGCATCGCCGTGGGTACCCCGGTGACGCAGCCGGTGGCAGCGGCTGGCGTACCGCCCAGCGCCGTGCATCTCGACGGTCGCCCGGAGTGGGGTGAAGAGCCTTTCGAATGCCTGCTGTTCGACGTCGCCGGCCTGACCCTGGCCGCGCCCCTGGTGTGCCTGGGTTCCATCTATCCGCTGGCCGACGAAGAGTTGACGCCGCTGTTCGGTCAGCCAGACTGGTTCCTGGGCCTGCTACCCTGCCAGGCAGGTAATCTGCGTGTGCTCGACGCGGCGCGCTGGGTGATGCCCGAGCGTTACCGTGACGACTATCGCGAGGGGCTGAAATTCGTGATATCGCTGCAAGGTCTGGATTGGGGCCTGGCCGTGCACGGCGTCAGCCATTCGGTACGTCTGGATCCCGCCGAGGTCAAATGGCGGAACCAGCGCGCTACCCGGCCGTGGCTGGCCGGTACGGTGATCGATCAGATGTGTGCGCTGCTGGATGTGGCGGCGCTCGCTGAACAGGTGGTGGGTGGCCGTCGCTAGGGCTGCCCGCTGCAACTAACCGGCGGGTTCGCCCGCTTCGCCGCACGTGCGGTATTTGACGAGGCTAGGGAACATGAAAAAAACGTCCGCACAGGGTTCCGAAGATCCGGTCCTGCAATGGGTCACCTTCCGCCTGGATAACGAGACCTACGGCATCAACGTGATGCAGGTCCAGGAAGTCCTGCGCTACACCGAAATCGCTCCGGTCCCGGGTGCGCCGAGCTATGTGCTGGGCATCATCAACCTGCGTGGCAACGTGGTGACGGTGATCGACACCCGTCAGCGCTTCGGTCTGCTGCCCACCGAGGTCACCGACAACACCCGTATCGTCATCATCGAGGCCGACAAGCAGGTCGTTGGCATCCTGGTCGACAGCGTGGCCGAGGTGGTCTACCTGCGGCAGTCGGAGATCGAGACCGCACCGAACGTCGGCAATGACGAATCCGCCAAGTTCATCCAGGGTGTGTGCAACAAGAACGGCGAGCTGCTGATCCTGGTCGAGCTCGACAAGCTGATGACCGAAGAAGAGTGGTCGGAGCTGGAAAGCATCTGATGCTCGTCGGGCTGATCCTGCTCAGCGTCGCCCTGGGGTTGGCCTGTGCCGGCCTCGGCGGTTGCTGCTGGCTTCTCTGGCAACGCCAGCAGCAGCAGGCGGCCAAGCTGGCCGAGCGGGAGGCCCTGGTCGACAAGCGCATGCAGATCCTGCTCAAGCGCCTGGAAACCTACCAGGCCGGGCAGGTACGCATGGGTGAGCAGGTGCAGGGACTGGCCAAGGTGGTGGCGCCCTTGCCCGATCGGTTGACCCAGATCGAGCAGAGCGACCCTACCAGTCTGTCCTTTTCCCAGGCTGCGCGCCTGGTGGGACTGGGCGCCAGTGCCGACGATCTCACCCAGGCCTGTGGTCTGTCCCAGGCCGAAGCCGAGCTGGTGGCCCGGCTGCACCGACAGCGCCAGCAGCGTTCCGGCTAGGGGTCGCTGACGCCACCGGCGCGGGATCGCCGCCTCAGCTGACGATCCAGTGGTAGAGCGCGATCACCACCAGCACCGCCAGCACCGGCTTGGCGATGCGATAGGCCTTGGGATGGCGCCGCTTGAATTTCTTCACGCCGCCACCGATACGATCCCCGAATCTCTTGCTGAAGGCATAGGCCTGGTTGATGCCGCCGACGCGTTCGCCTTCGACGTTCTGCGGCGCCGTGGCGCTGCCCAGGAAGCGGCTGACCGCCTGGTTGACGCGGGTCAGCAGGCGATTGCGCAGCGGCCGCTCGACGTCGCAGAAGAGGATGACCCGGGTCTGGTCGGTCTCGTTCTTCACCCAATGCACATAGGTCTCGTCGAACATCACGTCCTCGCCGTCGCGCCAGGCATAGGGCTGGCCGTCGACATAGATGCGGCAGGCATCCGAGTTGGGCGTGGCCAGACCCAAGTGGTAGCGCAGCGAGCCGCCGAAGGGATCGCGATGGGGATTCAGGTGGCTGCCGCCCGGCAGCAGCGCGAACATGGCGCCCTTGACGTTGGGGATCTGCCGCACCAGCTCCACGGTGCGCGGGCAGAGGGTTTGGGCGGAGGGCAGCGGCTCGCCGTACCAGGTCAGGTAGAAGCGCTTCCAGCCCTTTTTGAAGAAGGAACCGAAGCCGGCGTCATTGTCCTTTTCCGCCGCGCGGATGTAGCCCTCGTCGAACAGTCGCAGGGCTTCGACGCGGATCTCCTGCCAGTTGTCCTTGAGCACATCCAGCTCGGGAAAGCGGCTGCGATCCAGATAGGGCTCGGACGGCACGCTGGAGAACAGGTACATCAGGGCGTTGTACGGCGCGAACACCGCCGAGTGGTTGACCAGCTGACGCAGGAAGGGCAGGCGAGCGCGTCCGCGAAGGTGAACGAAAAGCACGCTGGCGACGAAGAGCAGGACGATCGCTAAGGTAATCATGGGCGAATTGTGATCGGCAGCGCCCGAACCAGGGGCGGATAGGTCATGACCGCATTATTTCACCCCAGAGAAAGGCTTGCACTCGGTTCGTCGGCTGCGCAGGATGGACACCCTGGCGCGCGGCCGCTTCCGAGCTGCGCCCCCTTGGATGATCTAGACGAGTCGTATCGATGAGCATGTCCCTACGCGACCAGCTGCTGAAAGCCGGATTGGTCAATGAAAAGCAGGCCAAGCAGGCCGTCAAGCAGAAGCAGAAGCAGAACCGCATGGAGCATCGCGGGCAGGCGGAAAAGGATCGCTCCCAGGAGCTGGCCGTCCAGCAGGCCCAGGCGGAAAAACTGGCCAAGGACCAGGAGCTCAATCGCGCTCAGGAAGAGAAGAAGAAGCGCAAGGCCGAGCAGGCGCAGATCAAGCAGCTGATCGAAACCAGTCGCCTGCCCAAGCTGACCACCGAGGACTACTACAACTTCGTCGACGACAAGAAGGTCAAGCGCCTGTCGGTCAACGTCATGATGAGAGACAAGCTCAGCAAGGGCAGTCTGGCCATCGTGCGCTACGAAGGCCGCTACGAGGTGGTGCCCCGGGCTACCGCCGAACGCATCCAGGAGCGCGATCCCAAGCGGGTGGTGCTGCTCAACGTGCAGAGCGGCGAGCCGGATCCGGACGATCCCTACGCGGCCTACCAGGTGCCGGACGACCTGATGTGGTGAGTGGCCTGGTCAGGCGCTCTGCCTGACCAGCATGTAGATGCGGTAGACGGCGATGCTGGGGATCAGCTGCAGGAAGCCCGACAGGGTCTGCAGCACGATCTCCGGCACCGCGGCCTCGGCGAAATGCCGGGTAATCCAGGCGTCGAGCAGCCAGGCCGGCAGGACCGTGGCCAGGATGCACGCCAGCAGGGTGAAGAAATGCCCGCGGCTCAGCCGGAAGCTGCCGCGCAGGGCGTCCAGCGGCGCCCGTCCCTCCAGGACCAGCAGGTTCTCGGCAAAGGCCAGCTTGGCCATGATCAGAAAGCCCGGCACGATCAACAGCGAAAAGCCCAGCATCACCAGCCCCGAGGTCACGGCTGCGAGGACGGCGAAGCGCGGCCAGAGCAGCAGGGCGGCGCCCCACACGCCGCTCAGGCGCGGGGTGTTGCCCTGGGTGCGCGCCTCCAGAAAGATCAGCAGTGCGGCGGTGTAGAGCGGATAGCAGAGCAGACTGACCAGCATGTCCCACAGGCCGCCGTTGGCGCCGAAGCGCTCCAGCACCTGATAGCGCAGCAGGGCTTCGAGCAGCAGCCAGGGCAGGGTGAGGACGGCCAGGGGGCGCAGATTGCGGGCAAAGAAGGACAGCGAGTCGCGCAGGATATCGACAGGGTTCATGCAACGCTTCCAGACGGGCAGGGGGGCAGTCTAGCAGGGCGACCCGCTCGCTCGCAGGCGTTCGAGCATGGCCGCGGTGGAGGTGACGGTGGCGTACTCGCCGTGCAGGTTGGCCATGGCCATCGCATGGACCTCCTCGGCACTGCGGGGCCGCCCGGCGAAGTCGGTCTTGGCAAAGGTGTAGCAGGCGTCTTCGGCGACCCAGGTGGTGAAGTCCAGATTGCCGGCGCTGCGGGCCGTGGCCTCCACCGAATTCTCGCTGGCCACGCCGCAGATCAGCAGCGACGCGATGCCGCGCTGGTGCAGCCAGCGCTCCAGCCCGCTGTTGGCGAAGGCGTCGGGGACCTGCTTGTCGAACACCGGCTCGCCGGGCAGGGGCGCCAGGGCCGGCTGGAACTCCACGCCGGGCTGCCCTGGCCAGAACACCGAATGCGGATTGCGCGACAGGTGCCGGACATGCAGCAGGGGCGCCCGGGCCTGGCGCCAGGCCGCCAGTAGCTCGGCCAGGCGCTGCTCGGCTTCGGGGTGGTTGCGTGGGCCCAGGTGCGGGGCGCGGATGCCCTGTTGCTGGTCGATCAGGATGAGCAGGGGCGGCATGCGCAGGCCTCGCGGGCAAAGACTCAGGCTCCCGCAGCGCCGGCCGGTTGTCCAGTCCTGGACGCCACCCGGAACTCCCTGGCAGGGCGGCTCTTCAGATGGGAAGGGCGCCAGTGGACCTCTGGCTGAACCTGTGCTGAATGCCGTGCGAACGCAACTTGAAAAGCAACCGCTGCGCCTTTATCTGGCATAACAGTGCGCAGCCTTGCGCCTTTCGACATCCAGGCCGTTCCCCGGGGAAGGCCGCCAGTAGACCGTCTGCGGGAGGGTCATCATGCAACGCGAAGAAAGCCAGCTGATCGAAGGTCTGTTCGACCGTCTCAAGACCACGGAAGCCCAGACCGCGCCCCGTGACCGGGAAGCCGAGGCGCTGATCCAGCAGCGCCTGCGCGAGCAGCCCGCGGCGCCCTATTACATGGCCCAGGCGATGCTGATCCAGGAAGCCGCCATCAAGCGGCTGGACCAGCGCGTCCGGGAACTGGAAAGCCAGATGGCCCAGGTCCAGCAGAATCGCCCAAGCAGCGGTGGCTTCCTGTCCAGCCTCTTCGGTGGCGGTAGCAGCCAGCCAGCGGGCGGTCAGGCAGCGGCCAACGCGGCGCCGTCGCGTGGCTGGAATGATCCGGGTCCGGCGGCGTCGCGGCCTGCCAATCCGGGGTATGCCCAGCCCAATCCCGGCTATGCCCAGCCCGCGCCCGGCTATGGCGCACCCCAGGCCGCGCCCTCGCGCATGGGCGGTTTCATGGGCGGTGCGCTGCAGACGGCGGCCGGGGTAGCCGGTGGCGTGCTGGCGGCTCAGGCGATTTCGGGCCTGTTCCACCATTCGCAACCCGAGGAGATCGTCAACGTCATCAATGAGACCCCGGCTGCCGACCAGGGCCTGGCCGATGCTGGCTCCCAGGGAGGCTGGGCGGACAACGCCAGCTACGACAATGGCGGCGGATTCCAGGACGCCGGTGGCTATCAGGATAACGGGGGCTTCCAGGACGCTGCCGACTATGGCGATACCGGCGGCGGTGGCGGCTTCTTCGACGACAGTGGCGACGACGACTCCTTCATCTGACGGGGCGTCGCTCCGCCAGCCCTGGTGCCGCGAGGCGCCGGGGCTTTTTTCTGCGTGCCGTCAGCCGGGCAGGAGCGGCAGGGGGCGTTCGAAGGGCGTCGACAGCACCACCACGGTACGGCTCATGCCGAACTGGTTCAGCTGATCGATGAGGCTCTCCAGTTCACCCATGTCGCGTACGGCGACGCGCAGCATCAGGCAGTCTTCACCCGTGACCCGGTGGCAGGCGAGCAGCTGGGGCAGGGCCTCCAGCTTCTTCAATACCGGGCCCTGACTGGTGCTGTGCAGGCGCAGGGAGATCAGGCATTCGGTGCCATAGCCCAGGGCGCGGCGATCGATACGGGCGCCATAGCCGGTGATGATCCCGGCGTCTTCCAGCTTGGCGATGCGCTCGGCGATGGCTGGCGCGGAGAGTCCCAGCCGGCGACCCAGGTCCGCGTAGCTGGCGCGGCCCTCCACCAGCAGCAGGTCGATGAGACGGCGATCGATATGGTTCATGTCCGTTCCCCTGCCTTCGAATCGAAGGTCCTTGCTCCTAAAGTCTGCTGAATCAAAGCCTAATCGGCCCTTTATCCCCTGACTGTATCTTAGCCGTCCCGGCGTGCGCTCCTACAATGGCTGCCTGACCCCTCAGGAATCCCTCGCGCATGGACACCTCCGCCTCGCCCTGCCTCGCGCCGCGCCTACCTCGCTGGCTGCCCCTGCTGGCGGCCTTTTTCGCGCTCTATGTGGTCTGGGGTTCCACCTATCTGGTGATCCGCATCGGCGTGGCCCACTGGCCACCGCTGCTGATGGCGGGGCTGAGGTTCCTGATCGCCGGAAGCCTGCTGCTGGGCTGGCTGCGCCTGCGCGGAACCCCCTGGCCGACGGCGCGCGAGACCGCCGCGGCCGCGGTGATCGGCATCCTGCTGCTGGGTATCGGCAACGGCGGCGTGACCCTCGCCGAGCACTGGGGCGTGACCTCCGGCATCGCGGCCTTGTCGATCGCCACGGTGCCGCTGTTCACCCTGCTGTTCGGCCTGCTCTGGGGACAGCGCAATACCCTGCTGGAATGGGCCGGCATCGCCCTGGGTCTGGTGGGGATAGCCCTGCTCAACCTGGGCGATACCATGAGCGCCACGCCCCTGGGTGCGGCGGTGATCCTGCTCGCCGCGGCGGCCTGGGCCTTCGGCTCGATCTGGAGTCGCTACCTGCCGTTGCCACGGGGAGCCATGGCCAGCGCCGTGGAGATGCTGGTGGCCGGTGCGGCGCTGCTCGGCGCCAGCTACCTCAGCGGTGAGCGCCTGCAGCACTGGCCGCCCCTGGGCGGCTGGCTGGCCTTGGGCTATCTGGTGGTGTTCGGCTCCCTGATCGCCTTCAGCGCTTATCTCTATCTTCTGGGGCGGGTACGACCGGCGGCCGCCACCAGCTATGCCTACGTCAATCCGGTGGTGGCGGTGCTGCTGGGCACCCTGTTCGTCGGTGAACGGATCGGGCCGGCGGAGATGCTGGCCATGCTGGTCATCGTCGGCGCCGTGGTGCTGATTGGGCTGCCGCAGTGGCGACGGCGCTGAGAGCCTGATCAAAGTCTGCTGCGCGTCGGCCAAACTGCGTTGAAAATGGCCTGGAAGGCCAGCCCCGTCGGAATGCTCATTTACCGCTCGTAAACTCCGCTTCCTCAGCCATTTTCGCCTTGCTTGGCTCTAGCTCGCGAGACGTTGAACAGGCTCGGAGGGCAGGCTAGGCTGGCGCGTCATCCAAGCGGAGTCCGCCATGAGCCAAGCAGTCACCCCCGCCTTTGCCGAAGAGCCGCTGGAGGCCAACGAGATCCGCGTTCTCGGCAGCCTCATCGAAAAGCAGCTGACCACGCCGGAAAGCTATCCCCTGACCCTCAATGCGCTGGTGCTGGCCTGCAACCAGAAGACCAGTCGCGAGCCGGTGCTCAATCTGACCCCGGGCGAGGTGGGACAGGGGCTGCGGCGCCTGGAAGAACGCGGTCTGGCGCGCCTGGTCATGGGCAGCCGGGCGGATCGCTGGGAACAGCGCCTGGACAAGGCCCTGGAGCTTCCGCCGCCCCAGTGGGTGCTCTGCGCGCTGCTGTTCCTGCGCGGACCCCAGACCCTGGGGGAATTGCTGGCCCGCAGCGGCCGGATGCATGCCTTCGACGATACCGAGCAGGTGCGTCACCACCTGGAGCGGCTGATCGCTCGTGGCCTGGCCACCGGTCTGGGGCGGCAACCCGGCCAGCGCGAAGAGCGCTATCTGCATCTGTTCGGCAACGCCGCGGAACGCGATGCCCAGGTCGCGCAACTGGGTAGCGCCGCCGAAGCCAGTGCGCCCGCGGGTGGGCGCGAAGGACGGCTGGAGGCGCTGGAAGCCCGGCTCGCCGCGCTCGAAGAGCGGCTGGCGCGCCTGGAGGAAGGCGCTCAGCGCGGATAGAGCGGCGGCAGGGTGTCGTGCACGGCCGCGGGCGTCAGCGGCGGCAGGGCATTGATCGCCTGCCACAGCGTCTCGCCCTGCCAGCGCTGACCGGCTTCGCTGTAGAGCGCACCGTTGAGGTCATCGAGGGCCGCGGCCAGGGGTTCGAAGCGCGCGCCCATGGCCGCCAGGGTCTCCGGCTGCTGTCGTGCCCAGGCGTCCAGGGCGTGACGGGTGGCGTGGGGGTCGTTGCTCTGACAGGCGCGGCGCAGCTCTTCGCGCTGCAGGCGGCTGTCGAGATCGGGCACCGTCGGCAGGACCGCCGGCTGCCGGCGGGCACGCCACCAGAGGCCGAAGCCGAGCAGGGTGGTCAGGGCGAAAAAGGCCGTTGCCAGCTGCCAGCGCCAGAGGCCGCGGTCATTGCCGCTTATCTTGGCCGCGGCGGTCGCCACCGGCTGCAGCGTCGGATCCTCGGCGACCACCAGGGTCTGGGCGGGCAGGGTGGCGCGTTCGAGGGTGTCGGTCTCGGTGTTCCACCAGACCACCTCCACTGGCGGCAGGACCTTGTCCCCCGTGGAGGTGGGAATCAGGGCGACACGCTCTTCGCGTTGCCCGACCAGCCCACGCGCCTGGGTCTGCATGGACAGCCGCGGCTGTTCGGCATAGCGCTTCACCCCCTCGGTCTCGGGCAGCACCAGTGGGGGCAGCTGGCCAGGCGCCAGGCCTTCGGCACGCACCTGCAGGGTGCGGGTCAGGGCACTGCCTTCGCGAGCCTCTGCCGGGGCGGGATTCCATTGCTGCGTCAGGGTCAGGTTGCGCGCCGGCAACCAGGGCGTCTGTGGCGGATAGCTGGCGGGCTGTGGCAGGACTTCGAGGGTCAGGGCCGGCGTGCGCAGCTGGATCGGCTGGCCGGCCCTGGAGCTGTCGTCGAGACCGCCGGCCAGGGTGGCGCTGAAGGTCTGGGGCGGCAATACCAGGGTGCCGCTCTGCAACGGATGGATGGCGTAGCGCCACTCGATCACGCCATGGCGTACGCCCTCGACGTCACGTTCGTAGACCTGCGGCGTACCGAGCAGATCCACCCGCGCCTCGCTGGGATTGGGCGGGGTGAGCACATGATCGTCATAGAGCGCCACGGCGTGGTAGAGGCGAATGGTCAGGATGGTTTCCGCCTGCACATAGAGCCGGGTGCGCTCCACCGAGGCTTCCAGATAGACCGGCTCACGGGCCTGGCGTTTGGCGGCGCTGGCCTCCACGGTGACGGTCAGCGGCTGGCTGCGGGCGCCGTCGAGGGTCAGGGCGGGAATGGTCAGGGCACCGCTGGCCTTGGGTTGCAGGGTGACGTTCCAGCGGGTGGTCACCCGCTCGCCGGGCGGCAGGCTGTTCTGGCGGACCCCGAGCACCCGGAAGTCCTGCTCCAGCGGGCCGAGATCGGGCTTGCCGAACTGCGCGGGATCGGTGGTTTCGAGAATGAGTTCGAGCGTCTCGTTCTGGCTGAGCTGAGTGCGCTCCAGGCGGGCGCTGAGGTCCGCCGCCTGCACCAGGGGCGCGAGCAGCGCGAGGGGCAGCAGCAAGGGATAGGCCTTCATTGCAGCGCGTTCTCCTCGCGTTGTTGTTGCTGGTACCAGAACTTGCGGCGCAGCAGCTCGGCCGGGTTGTCGGGAATCTCCCGCAGCCACTGTTCGGCGGCCTGACGCTGTTCCTCCGCCAGGGGATCTTCGGCGTAGGGCGGACTGACGAGCCAGTCCGCGCCGGCCTGGGCCTGCTGCTGCGGGCTGGCCGCAGCGGCCGCGGTGGACGGCGGGGTACTGCTGCTGGCCGGCTCGTCCGCCTGGGCGCTGCTCTGACTGGCGCTCTGGGCCTGGCGACTGCGGGCGGCGGCCTCGGCCTGGGCCGCGGCACGCTGGGCGAGCAGTCGTTCGAGGCGGTTGCGATTGCGCAGGGCGGGGGTCAGATCCGGACGCAGCACCAGCGCCGCCCGGTAGGCGCGCAGGGCCTCGTCCAGGCGTCCGGCCATGGCCAGGGCATTGCCGCGATTGTAGTGGCCGTCCGCCGAGGGATCCCGGGCGAAGGCCGCGGCGGCGCCGCTGAAGTCGCCGGCGCGATAGAGCGCCACGCCGCGCCAGCGCTCGTCGGTAAAGAGGTCGGCGGCCGCGCCAGCCTGGTCGTCGGCCAGCAGCTGAAGGGCCTGCTGGTCGCGACGCAGCCAGAGATCGTCCCAGCTGCCGGCCTGCGCCGGAGGCGGCGTCAGCAAGAGGCAGAAGGGCAGACATAGCAGCCAGCCGCGGCGTGCGCCACAGGCGACCAGGACCAGCAGGGGCAGGAGCAGCAGGTAACCCTGGTCGCGCCAGTCGGAAGGTCCCTGACCCTCGCTGGCCCGCACATCGTCGGGTCGCTCCAGCAGACCGAGGCGACGCAGGTCGCTGTCATCGCGTTGCAGGCGCTGATAGCGGCCACCCAGCTCGCGGGCGACGTCCTGCAGGCGGCCTTCGGCCAGGCGGGCGATGCGGATGCCGCCGGCGGCGTCGCTCAGGTAGTTGCCAGTCTCGGCGGCCACCGGGGCGCCCTGGGGCGTACCCGGGCCGAGGATCGCCAGCTGGCGCAGCCGACCCTGCAGCTGGCGCTCGAGGCCCAGCCGCTCGCGGTCGTCCAGGTCGCTGGCGATCAGCAGCAGCCGGGCGCTGGCGCTGGGCGCCGGGCCGAGCAGCTCCAGGGCCTGGGCGATACCCAGGTCGGCGCGCTGGCCGGGCACCGGCATGATCGACGGCCGCAACGCCTTGAGCAGGTTGTCCATGGTCGGCAGGTCGTCGGTCAGGGGCACCAGGGTATGGGCGCTGCCGGCATAGACGACGATGGCGGTCTCGCCGTCCTGGCGCGCCTTGAGCAGGTCCTGCAGCTTGCGCTGCACGGCCAGCAGGCGATTGGGGGTGACGTCGGTGGCGAGCAGATCGGGCGTCAGCGCCAAGACCACCACCAGCGGATCGTTGCGCCGAAAGTTCTGCGCTTCGCCCTGCTGCCAGCTGGGACCGGCCAGGGCCAGACAGGCCAGCACCCCGGCCAGACCCAGCAGCACCAGCCCGAGGGGCGAGCGCTGGCGATCGCTGTCGCTGAGCAGCCAGGGTTGCAGCGCCGGGGGCAGCAGCGCCTGCCAGCGCCCGTGGCGATGCCGGCGCCGACGCAGCGAGCCGATCACCAGGGCGACCGGCACCAGGGCCAGCAGCCACCAGGGACGCAGGAGTAGCGGCAGCCAGTCGCTCATCGGGCCTTGCCTCCACGTTGCCAGCGTGTCGGCCACGGCAGGCGGCCAAGCGCCAGGGCCAGGCCGAGCAGCAGTGCCCCGGCCAGCGGCCAGGCATAGAGTTCGCGGGTGGGGCGGGCCTGGTCCGGTTGCTGGCGGATGGGTTCGAGACGATCGAGCTGGCGCGACACGGCGGCCAGCTCGGTACTGGATCTCACCCGGAAATAGGCGCCGTTGGTAACCTCGGCGAGGTGGCGCAGCATGGGTTCGTCGAGATCGCTGGGCGTCGCGCCGGCGCCCAGGATGTCCGGGTCGGCGCCGATGCCCAGGGTATAGACGCGGACCCGCTCGCTGGCCGCCAGGCTGGCCGCCACCTCGGGCGTCACCACGCCGCCGTTGCTGGCGCCGTCGGTGACCAGAATCAGGGTGCGACTGTTGTCCGGGCGCTTGCGCAGGTGCTTGACCGCCAGACCCACGGCATCGCCCACCGCGGTGTTGCGCCCGGCCAGGCCGATCTGGGCTTCTTCCAGGAGCGCATGCACGGTGCGCCGGTCGGCGGTCAGCGGTGCCTGCAGATAGGCCTGGGAACCGAACAGGATCAGGCCGACGCGATCGCCCTGGCGACTGTCGATGAAGCGGCCGAGCAACTGCTTGACCAGGCTCAGGCGACTGACGTTCTCGTCGCCCAGTTGCATGTCCGGGGTGTCCATCGAGCCGGAGACATCCACCGCCAGCAGCAGATCGCGCCCGCTCACGTCCAGCGGCTGGGGTGGCCCCACCCATTGCGGACGCGCCGCGGCGGCCAGGATCAGCAGCCAGCCCAGCAGAAAGGGCAGCAGGCGGCGGGCGCCGCTCAGGCCGCCGGTGTGGCGGGTGCGTCCACCCAGGTGTTCGAGTTCAGCGAGGAATTCCACCCGCAGGGCCGCCTGGCCGCTGTCGGCCGCCGGCAGGAGCACGCGCAGCGCCCAGGGCAGCGGCAGCAGCAGCCACAACCAGGGCCAGGCGAATTCAAACATGCTTGCGGATCCAGGTGGCGACGGCGTCCTGCAGGCCGTCGATGGCGCGGTCATCCAGCCGGCAATCCGGGCGATAGCCGCCGTCGACCAGGATCATGTAGCGCGTCAGGCCGGCCGCCGGACAGCGTGAATCGAGAAAGGCCAGCCAGTCGCGGCCGCTCAGGGTCTGGCTGAGCTGATCCGGATAGCTGGCGCGGCAGAGGCGCTTGAGCAGGGCGTTCAGCGCCTGCAACCAGGGTCCGGCCGGCGCGCCATAGGGGCGCGGCAGGCGGGCCAGTTCGGCCAGGGCGGTCGTGCGCAGATCCTCTTCGGTGGTCGCCTCGGCGAGGGGCGCGCTGACCAGCGGCCGCCGGCCATGGCGATGGCGCAGAAAGAAGCCCAGCGCCACCACTACCAGCAGCAACAGCCACCAGCCCGGCGCCGGTGGCCAGAGGGTCGGCTCCGGCGGCAACCGCAGCGGCTCCAGATTCGGCAGGCCGGGGGTCACGAGGTGTACCCCGGACGGTGCTGGCGTAGGAGGTGCCGCAACTGCTCGACCAGGTCGTCCGCCGTGGACAGCGGCAGCAGCGGAATGCCCAGGCGCAGGCTGAGTTCGGTCCAGCGTTCGCGACGCTGCGCGGCCTGCTCGGCGTAGCCCTGGCGCACGTCGGCGCGGTCGGTGTCCAGTTCCACTTCCGCCGGACCGCTGGTGAAGCGCAGCAGGCCGGCCTGGGGCAATTCGTGATCCAGCGGATCGGAAAGCGGCAGCAGGACCAGGTCGCTGTGCCGCGAAAGCAGCGTGAGGTGCTGCTCGGTGGCTATGTCCAGGCTGCGCTCGTCGCAGATTACCAGGGCCAGGCTGCCGGGACGCAGCACCTCGCGGGCGCGGCGCAGGACCTGGTTGAAGGTGATGCGCGGCACCTGGGCCAGGGCCTGATCCTGCAGCGCCCGATTGGCGTTGATCAAGTGATCGAAGAAACGCAGCAGATTCTGCTTGCTGCGCCGTGGCCGTACCTCGTGCAGGCGTTCGCCGCCAAAGATCATGCCGCCGATGCGGTCGTTGTGCTCCAGCACCGCCCAGCCGATCAGCGCGGCCAGGCGCCCGGCCAGCACCGACTTGAATTGCTGGCGGGTGCCGAAGAAGGTGCGCGGACTCTGTTCCAGCAGGAGATAGACCGGCCGCTCGCGTTCTTCGTGGAACAGCTTGGTATGGGGCTCGCGGGTGCGGGCGGTGACGCGCCAGTCGATGGCGCGCACGTCATCGCCGGGCTGGTAGGCGCGCACCTGGTCGAAGTCCACGCCGCGCCCGCGCAGGCGCGAGTGGTGCAGGCCGATCAGCGGACTGCGCCGTCCGGCGGCGGAAAACAGCTGCACCTCGACCACCCGGTGGCGCATCTCGATGAGCTCGGCCAGGCCCAGGGTCACGCCGTTGCGCTCGGCCATCTCAGGCCACGGCCACCAGATCGAGGATGCGCTGCACCACCCGGTCGTGGTCGATGCCGGCGGCTTCCGCCTCGAAGGACAGGATGATGCGGTGGCGCAGGACGTCGAAGACCACCGCCTGGATGTCCTCCGGGCTGACGAAGTCCCGCCCGGCCAGCCAGGCGTGGGCGCGGGCGCAGCGATCCAGGGCGATGGAGCCGCGCGGACTGGCGCCGTAGGTGATCCAGTGCGCCAGGTCCTGATCGAAGCGCCCCGGGGTGCGGGTCGCCATGATCAGCTGGACCAGGTATTCCTCCACGGCGTCGGCCATGTACAGCCCGAGCACCTCGCGGCGGGCCGCGTTGATGGCCGCCTGGGTGACGCGCTCGGTCGGCAGGGTCTCGCCGTCCAGGGCTTCGCCACGGGCCTGGGCGAGGATGCGCCGCTCCACCGAGGCGTCGGGGTAGCCGATCTTGACGTGCATCAGGAAGCGGTCGAGCTGGGCCTCGGGCAGGGGATAGGTGCCTTCCTGCTCGATGGGATTCTGGGTGGCCATCACCAGGAAGAGGTCGGGCAGGGCATAGGAGGTGCGACCGATGCTCACCTGGCGTTCGGCCATGGCTTCCAGCAGCGCGGATTGCACCTTGGCCGGCGCCCGGTTGATCTCGTCGGCCAGCACCAGGTTGTGGAAGATCGGCCCCTGCTGGAAGGAGAAGGTCGCCGTGTCGGGGCGATAGATTTCGGTGCCGGTGATGTCGGCCGGCAGCAGGTCGGGGGTGAACTGGATGCGGTGGAAATCCGCTTCCAGGCCTTCCGCCAGGTCCTTGATGGCCTTGGTCTTGGCCAGCCCGGGGGCGCCTTCCACCAGCAGATGACCGTCCGCCAGCACCGCGATGAGCAGACGCTCCACCAGGGTTTCCTGGCCAAGGATCTGGCTGGTGAGGTAGGTGCGAAGCACCTGCAGAGCGTCACGGTGAGCCATGGGGCATCCTGAATACGGCGCTGGAGCGGTCGAGGGTGCTGGATTTTACTGCAAGCGGCGGCTGCCGCCCATGCCTGCGCTGATGTCGCATCCAGAGCAGTCCTTGACGAAATTTTGACGAGCTCCTGCTCAGGCTGGGCGCTGGTCGGCGCGGCGGAGGTCTCGCTTCGCCCACGTCGCGCAGCCCAGGACTGGCGTGATCGCGCCGGATGGTTAAACTCCCACGCCTGCCGACCGCGCCCGAGGCCTCTGCGTGGCCGATCCCGAGCCGCTGGCCACGCGCCGCGAATCCCTGCTGCTTTTGACAAGGTGTTTTCATGTCGCAAACGGAAGTCCCCCACACCCCGCGCGCCGCTGGCATCCGACCGGTGCCGACGCTGGGCAGCCACCTCAGCTTCGTGCTGGGTTGCGCCCTGGCGCTGATGGTCATGTTCACCCTGCTACGCTTGGCGCTGCTGGGCTACAACACCGATCTGATCGGCGACTCGCCCTTCGCCACCTTTGCCGAGGCCTTCTTCAACGGCGCTCGCTTCGACCTGCGCCTGGTGGTCTATATCTGCGTGCCCTCGTTGCTCTGCCTGCTCAGCGCCAGAGCCATGGCCGCCCGCCGCCTGCAGGCCGGCTGGTTCACCCTGGCCGCCAGCCTCTGCCTGCTGCTGGGCGTCGGCGAGCTGAACTTCTACCGTGAATTCCACCAGCGCCTGAACAGCCTGGTGTTCCAGTACATGCAGGAAGACCTGCACACCGTCACCAGCATGATCTGGAACGGCTTCCCGGTGCTGCGCCTGCTCCTGGCCTGGGCCGTGGCGACCCTGCTGCTGGGCCTGGTGTTCTTTGGCGTGGAGCGAGCCACCCGCCGGTATGCCGCGGCGCGACCGGCCGCCTGGTATCGCCGGGGCGCGGTGTTTCTGCTCTGCCTGGTGGTGGCCGTCATCGCTGCCCGCGGCACCCTGAGATCCGGGCCGCCGCTGCGCTGGGGCGACGCCTACACCACCGATTCCATGTTCGCCAACCACCTCGGTCTGAACGGCACCCTGACCCTGATCAATGCCGCTGAGAACAGCTTCTCCGACCATCGCGACAACAGCTGGAAGGCCACCATGCCGGCCGCCGACGCCCTGGCGGTGACCCGGCAACTGCTGCTGACCCCGCGTGACGAGCTGATCGACGCCGACAAGGCCGCCATCCGCCGGATCTACACCCCGCCCACCGCCGGCCAGTTGCCCAAGGTGCGCAACGTCGTGGTGATCCTCATGGAAAGCATGGCCGGTCGCTATATCGGCGCCCTCGGCAACGAAGACGGCATCACCCCGAACTTCGACGCCCTGGCCAAGCAGGGCACGCTGTTCACCCGCTTCTTCTCCAACGGCACCCATACCCACCAGGGCATGTTCGCCACCATGGCCTGCTTCCCCAACCTGCCGGCCTTCGAGTATCTGATGCGCATGCCCGAGGGCGCGCACCAGTTCTCCGGTCTGCCGCAACTGCTCAGCACCCGCGGCTTCGACGACGTCTACGTCTACAACGGCAACTTCCAGTGGGACAACCAGTCCGGCTTCTTCAGCAACCAGGGCATGACCCGCTTCGTCGGCCGCGAGGACTTCGTGAATCCGGTGTTCATGGATCCGACCTGGGGCGTTTCCGACCAGGACATGTTCGACCGCTCGGTGCAGGAGCTGGACAAGCTGGCCAAGGCGCCGGACGGCAAGCCCTTCTATGCGCTGCTGCAGACCCTGTCCAACCACACCCCCTATGCGCTGCCCAAGGACCTGCCGGTCACCCCGGTCACCGGTCACGGCTCGCTCGACGAACACCTCACCGCCATGCGCTACGCCGACTGGTCGCTGGGTCAGTTCTTCGCCAAGGTCAAGAACGAGCCCTGGTACCAGGACACCCTGTTCGTCATCGTCGGTGACCACGGCTTCGGCAACAACGAGCAGATCACCGAGATGGACCTGTCGCGCTTCAACGTACCGCTCCTGCTGATCGGTCCGGGCGTGCAGGAAACCTTTGGCGCCCGTCGTGACACCGTGGGTAGCCAGATCGACGTGGTGCCCACGGTGCTGGCCCGCTTCGGCAAGCCAACCCAGCACCAGTGCTGGGGCCGTGATCTGTTGGGTCTGCCCCAGGGCGATCCGGGCGTGGCGGTGATCAAGCCGTCGGGCAGCGACCAGACCGTGGCCCTGGTCACGGGCGATCGCATCCTGGTCAAGCCGCGCGACCGCGACGCCGTGCTCTATCGCTATCACCTGGGCACCCAGGCCGGTGGCGAGGTGCTCAAGGGCGACGCCAGCGCGCCCGAGCTGCAGAAGCGCCTGGAGGCCTTCATCCAGACCGCGACCGCCAGCCTGCTCGGCAACACCACCGGCATGAACGACAGCAAGGCCGCGGCCGCCCAGCGGCAGTAGTCTCGTCGCCCATGAAAAAGGCCGCGCGAGGGCGGCCTTTCTTTTTTGCCGGCAGCGATCAGGCCGCGATGACCACGTCTTCGGCCTGCAGGCCCTTGTCGCGCTGGATCACCGAGAATTCCACGCGCTGGCCTTCCATCAGCACCCGATGACCTTCGCCACGGATCGCGCGGAAGTGCACGAAGATGTCGTCGCCGGTGTCGCGGGAGATGAAGCCGAAGCCCTTGGAGGTGTTGAACCACTTCACCGTGCCGCGCTCGCGGTCATCGGCCAGCGGACGGGCCGGAGCGGCGGCGGCAGGGGCGGGACGCGCCGCCTGACGCGGACGAACCTCGCTGTCGGCCACCGCGGCGTTGCCCGCCGGGGCACGAAACTTTTCCGGCAGGCTGGCCAGGGCGGCGACCAGGGTCAGCCCCAGCGGCAGCAATTCGGCCGGCAGGCCGCCGATCTGCTCGAGGGGCGCCAGCAGGATAAAGGTCTGGGCCACCACGGCGATCACCAGCAGGGCGCTGGCGAGTTTCTGGGCACCGCTGCTGCGGCTGCGGGAGAAAGGCGTGAAGAGGAGGGTGGCAAGACCCAGCAGGGCCAGATGGATGGACTCGGGTTGATCGAAGGACGAGGTGTCGGACTGCAGTCCGGGAATTGCCGATAACAGGAGCGCGGCAGCGCCCACCACGACATGGACAGTAGATAACGTGTTCAATGTGAAATCACCTTGGGATAGAGAACACGGGTCTGCCGAAACTGCCGGAGCGGTGCCCGACAGCGGAGTGACCCGGCGCGAAAAGCGCGTCCTTATTTAACCCAAAAGGTGAGGGCCGCTCAATCGTGGCACCGTCGCGGGCCGCGGCCCGCGACGGCAGCCGGAGCTAGGCGGCGAGCAGGCTGCGCAGCATCCAGGCGGTCTTCTCGTGGGTCTGCATGCGCTGGGTCAGCAGATCGGCGGTGGGCTCGTCGCTGACCTTGTCCAGCAACGGGAAGATGCCCCGCGCAGTCCGCACCACGGCTTCCTGACCCTGCACCAGCAGGCGGATCATGTCCTGGGCGTCCGGCACCCCTTCCTCTTCCTTGATGCTCGACAGGCGGGCATAGGCGGCGTAGGTACCCGGCGCCGGGAAGCCCAGGGCGCGGATGCGCTCGGCGATGTCGTCCACCGCCACGGCCAGCTCGGTGTACTGGGTCTCGAACATCAGGTGCAGAGTGTTGAACATCGGCCCGGTCACGTTCCAGTGGAAGTTGTGGGTCTTCAGATACAGGGTGTAGGTGTCGGCCAGGAGGCGCGACAGGCCCTCGGCGATCTGGGCACGATCCTGTTCGGCGATTCCGATGTTGATTTCCATGCTGACGGCTCCTGTGCGTCGGTTGCGAAGGGCTCCGAGGCTATCACAGAACCGCTGGCCGTTTAGCCAGTGTTCGCACGTCGAGCTGCGTGCCCGGCTACGGTAAAATCGTGACGGATGATATAGAATCTCCCGTTCAGTCGAGCGCCCGGTCTTGCCGGCCCGGCGCCTCCACGCATTCAGCCTGTTCTAGAGAAGCGAAACCACGACCATGATGCGCAGCCACTATTGCGGCCAGTTGAACGAGAGCCTGGACGGCCAGGAAATCACCCTCTGCGGTTGGGTCCACCGCCGCCGTGACCACGGCGGGGTCATCTTCCTCGACATCCGCGATCGCGAAGGCCTGGCCCAGGTGGTGTTCGATCCGGATCGCGCCGAAACCTTCGCCAAGGCCGACCGCGTGCGCAGCGAGTACGTCGTCAAGCTCACCGGCAAGGTGCGCCTGCGTCCCGAAGGCGCGCGCAACGCCAACATGGCCTCCGGCGCCATCGAGGTGCTGGGCTACGAGCTGGAAGTGCTCAACGAGGCGGAAACCCCGCCGTTCCCGCTCAACGAATACACCGATGTCGGCGAAGAGACCCGCCTGCGCTATCGCTTCATCGATCTGCGCCGTCCGGAGATGGCCGAGAAGCTGAAGCTGCGTTCGCGCATCACCTCCAGCATCCGCCGCTACCTGGACGAGAACGGTTTCCTCGACGTGGAAACCCCGATCCTGACCCGGGCCACCCCCGAGGGTGCCCGCGACTACCTGGTGCCCAGCCGCACCCACCCCGGCAGCTTCTTCGCGCTGCCGCAGTCGCCCCAGCTGTTCAAGCAGTTGCTGATGGTCGCCGGCTTCGATCGCTACTACCAGATCGCCAAGTGCTTCCGCGACGAAGACCTGCGGGCCGACCGCCAGCCGGAATTCACTCAGATCGACATCGAGACCAGCTTCCTCGATGAAAAAGACATCATGGACATCACCGAGACCATGGTGCGCAACCTGTTCAAGGAAGTCCTGGACGTCGAATTTGGCGAGCTGCCGCACATGACCCTGGCCGAGGCCATGCGTCGCTTCGGTTCCGACAAGCCGGACCTGCGTATCCCGCTGGAACTGGTGGACGTGGAAGACCAGCTCAAGGACGTCGACTTCAAGGTCTTCGCCGGTCCGGCCAACGATCCCAAGTGCCGTGTCGCCGCCCTGCGCGTACCGGGCGGGGCGAGCATGCCGCGCAAGCAGATCGACGACTACACCAAGTTCGTCGGCATCTACGGCGCCAAGGGGCTGGCCTACATCAAGGTCAACGAGCGCGCCGCCGGCGTCGAGGGCCTGCAGTCGCCCATCGTCAAGAACATCCCCCTGGACAACATCAACGTCATCCTCGACCGCGTCGGCGCGGTGGATGGCGACATCGTGTTCTTTGGCGCGGACAAGACCAAGATCGTTTCCGAGGCCCTGGGCGCGCTGCGCATCAAGCTCGGTCACGACCTCAATCTGCTGACCTGCCAGTGGGCGCCGCTGTGGGTGGTCGACTTCCCGATGTTCGAGGAAAACGACGATGGCAGCCTGACCGCCATGCACCACCCCTTCACCTCGCCCAAGTGCGGCCCGGACGAGCTCAAGGCCAACCCGGGTGCGGCGCTGTCGCGCGCCTACGACATGGTGCTCAACGGCACCGAGCTGGGCGGCGGTTCCATCCGCATCCACGACAAGAAGATGCAGCAGGCGGTGTTCGAGGTGCTGGGGATCAGCGCAGCGGAACAGGAAGAGAAGTTCGGCTTCCTGCTGGACGCCCTGAAGTTCGGCGCGCCACCCCATGGCGGCCTGGCCTTCGGCCTGGATCGCCTGGTGATGCTGATGACCGGCGCCTCGTCCATTCGTGAAGTCATCGCCTTCCCGAAGACCCAGAGCGCCGCCGACGTCATGACCCAGGCGCCCGGCGCCGTCGACGCCAAGGCGCTGCGCGAGCTGCACATCCGCCTGCGCGAGCAGCCCAAGGCGGAATAAGCCTTATCGGAGGAGGGCGCCCGGACGGGTGCCCGCCGTTTCCCTTTTCAGTGCGCCGCGGTCATCGCCGCGGCGCCGTCTTCGTCAAGACATTGGAGTAGCTTATGGCCGGTCATTCCAAATGGGCCAACATCAAGCATCGCAAAGAGCGTCAGGATGCCAAGAAGGGCAAGATCTTCACCAAGATCATCCGTGAGCTGACCGTGGCCGCGCGCCAGGGTGGCGGCGTTCCGGCCGACAACCCCCGCCTGCGCCTGGCGGTGGACAAGGCGCTGACCGCCAACATGACCCGCGACACCATCGACCGGGCCATCGCCCGGGGCGTGGGCGCCGGCGAAGGCGAGAACGTCGAGGAACTGACCTATGAAGGCTACGCCCCGAGCGGTGTCGCCATCATCGTCGAGGCCATGACCGACAACCGCAACCGCACCGCGGCCGAAGTCCGCCATGCCTTCAACAAGTGCGGTGGCAACCTGGGCACCGACGGTTCGGTGGCCTATCTGTTCGAGCGCAAGGGCCAGATCAGCTACGCCCCCGGCCTGGACGAGGACGCCCTGATGGAAGCCGCCCTGGAAGCGGGTGCCGACGACGTGGTCGCCAACGACGATGGCTCCATCGACGTCTTCACCAGCTTTGCCGACTTCATCGCCGTCAACGAAGCCCTGACCGCCGCCGGCTACAAGGCCGACGAAGCTGAGGTGACCATGATCCCCTCGACCTCCGCGACCCTGGATCTGGAAACCGCGCAGAAGGTGCTCAAGCTGATCGACATGCTCGAAGACCTGGACGACGTGCAGAACGTCTACTCCAACGCCGACATCCCCGAGGATGTCATGGCGCAGCTCGGCTGATGTCCCTCTACGAGCGCCTGCCGCCCGATGCGCCCGGCACCCTGGTGCTGGGCATCGACCCGGGTTCGCGGCTGACCGGCTTCGGCGTGGTGCGCGACACCGGGCGCGGCTGCGAGTACGTCGCCTCCGGCTGCATCCGGACCGGTAACGGTCCGTTGCCGGAGCGGCTGCAGATCGTCTATCGCGGGGTGCGCGACGTCATCGCCCAGTACGGGCCGGTCACCATGGGCATCGAGCAGGTGTTCATGGCGCGCAACGCCGATTCGGCGCTCAAGCTGGGTCAGGCCCGGGGAGCGGCCATCGTCGCCGGCGCCGAAGGTGGTCTGGAGATTTCCGAATACACCGCGAGCCAGGTCAAGCAGGCCGTGGTCGGCAACGGTGGGGCGGACAAGCAGCAGGTGATGCTGATGGTCATGCACCTGCTGCGCCTGACCGAGAAACCCCAGATCGACGCCTCCGACGCCCTGGCCATTGCCCTGTGCCATGCCCACACCCGGCAGAGCCTGGTTCCCCATGGCCTGCTGGCGACCCGCCGCCGCGGCGGTCGCCTGCGTCTCTAGCGCCATCCGCTCTCTCATCTCGCTCCAACGTTAGGAAGGTATCCCAGTGATCGGTCGTCTACGTGGCACCCTGGCGGAAAAGCAGCCGCCCCATCTCCTGCTCGACGTGGGCGGAGTCGGCTACGAGGTCGAAGTGCCCATGACGACCCTTTATCGGCTGCCGGCCCAGGGCGAAGTCGTCACATTGCATACCCACCTCGTGGTACGGGAAGATGCGCACCTGCTCTATGGGTTCGGGGAAAAACGCGAGCGAGAGCTGTTTCGCGAGTTGATCCGACTCAATGGTGTCGGCCCCAAGCTGGCCCTGGCGTTGATGTCCAGTCTCGAGGTGGATGAATTGGTTCGCTGTGTGCAAGCCCAGGACACGGCCGCCCTGGTCAAGGTGCCCGGGGTGGGCAAGAAGACCGCCGAGCGTCTGCTGGTCGAGCTCAAGGACAGGTTCAAGGCCTGGGAAAATCTGCCCGCCATCGCCCCCCTGGTCCTGCCGAACCAGGCCGCCGTCGCGGCCAGCGCCGAGGCCGACGCGGTCAGCGCCCTGGTCGCCCTGGGCTTCAAGCCCCAGGAAGCCAGCCGCGCCGTCGCCGCCGTGGAAGGGGAAGACCTTTCCAGCGAGGAACTCATCCGTCGCGCCCTGAAGGGCATGGTCTGATCCCATGATAGAAACCGATCGTCTCATCTCGGCCGGTGGCCGCGACCGCGAAGAAGTCCAGGATCGCGCCATTCGCCCGGTGCGGCTGGCGGACTACATCGGTCAGCCGGTGGTGCGCGACCAGATGGGCCTGTTCATCCAGGCGGCCAAGGGCAGGGGCGAGGCCCTCGACCACACCCTGATCTTTGGCCCGCCCGGTCTGGGCAAGACCACCCTGGCCAACATCATCGCCCAGGAAATGCGGGTGTCCCTGAAGAGCACCTCCGGTCCGGTACTGGAACGCCCGGGTGATCTCGCCGCGCTGCTGACCAACCTGGAAGCGGGCGATGTGCTCTTCATCGACGAGATCCATCGCCTCTCGCCCATCGTCGAGGAGGTCCTCTATCCGGCGATGGAGGACTACCAGCTCGACATCATGATCGGCGAAGGGCCGGCGGCGCGCTCCATCAAGCTGGATCTGCCGCCCTTCACCCTGGTCGGCGCGACCACCCGTGCCGGCATGCTGACCAATCCGCTGCGCGACCGCTTCGGGATCGTCCAGCGCCTGGAGTTCTACGGCACCGCGGACCTGGCCACCATCGTCACCCGCTCCGCCGGCATCCTCGGCCTCGCCATCGAAGCCGAGGGCGCAATGGAAATTGCCCGCCGCGCGCGGGGCACGCCGCGGATCGCCAATCGCCTGCTGCGGCGGGTGCGCGACTTCGCCGAGGTGCGTGGGCAGGGCCATATCAGCCACGACATCGCCAGTCGTGCCCTCGATCTGCTGGACGTGGATGCCCAGGGCTTCGATCACCAGGATCGCCGGCTGCTGCTGACCATGATCGACAAGTTCGACGGCGGTCCGGTGGGCGTGGACAGCCTGGCGGCGGCCATCAGCGAAGAGCGTCACACCATCGAAGACGTTCTGGAACCCTATTTGATTCAGCAAGGCTATATCATGCGCACGCCGCGCGGGCGGGTGGTGACCCGGCATGCCTATCTGCACTTCGGACTCAACCTGCCGACGCGTCTGGCCCAGGGCGGTACGCCCGATCTGTTCGAGGTCAATGGTAACTAAATGCAGTTGCGAACATTTCTGATTGGCAACGGCGAGGCTAGGTTCTAGAGTATGCACGCGCAATCGCGGAGCCCGTCGCCGTCCGTCCTCAGGTGTCGTGTCTACTACGAAGATACCGATGCCGGCGGCATCGTCTATTACGTCAACTACCTCAAGTTCATGGAACGCGCCCGCACCGAGCGACTGCGCGCGCTGGGCTATGCCCAGTCCGAACTCGCCCGGGACGGTCTGCTCTTCGTCGTCCACAGCAGCGAAGCGCGCTACCATGCGCCCGCGCGGCTGGATGACGAGTTGCTGATCGGTGCCGAGGTGGTTGAAGCGAAGCGCGCCAGCCTCAGGTTTCACCAGGAGGTCCGGCGTGCTAAGGACGATGTCCTGCTCTGCGAAGGGTGGGTAACGGTCGCCTGCGTGCGTGCTGACAGCTTCAGGCCGAGGGCCATGCCCGAAGCCATGCGAACGGTTCTTGCCGGAAGTCCGGCGTCAATTCAATCAGGAGATTAAGCGTGCAACCCAACGTCGACCATACGTCCATGTGGAGCCTCATCGCCAACGCCAGTCTGGTGGTGCAACTGGTGATGCTCATCCTGGTCGCAGCCTCTGTCACGTCCTGGATCATGATCATCCAGCGTGGCAACGCCATGCGCGCCGCCAAGCGTTCCCTGGATGCCTTCGAAGAGAAATTCTGGTCGGGCATCGATCTGTCCAAGCTGTACCGCCAGGCTGGCAGCAACCCCGATCCGGATTCCGGCGTCGAGCAGATCTTCCGCGCCGGGTTCAAGGAATTCTCCCGTCTGCGTCAGCAGCCCGGCGTGGATCCCGATGCGGTCATGGAAGGTGTCTCCCGCGCCATGCGCGTGGCCATCTCCCGCGAGGAAGAAAAGCTCGAACAGGCCCTGCCGTTCCTGGCCACCGTCGGCTCCACCAGCCCCTACGTGGGTCTGTTCGGTACCGTCTGGGGCATCATGAACTCCTTCCGCGGCCTGTCCACCGCCCAGCAGGCGACCCTGGCCACCGTGGCACCCGGCATCGCCGAAGCCCTGATCGCTACCGCCATCGGTCTGTTCGCCGCCATTCCTGCCGTCGTGGCCTACAACCGTTTCGCCGCCCGCTCGGAAATGCTGATCAACCGCTACTACACCTTTGCGGATGAATTCCAGGCCATCCTGCACCGCAAAGTCCACACCAGCGACGAATAAAGAGGTATCCCATGGTCCCTCGCCGCCAGAAACGCAAGCCCGTCGCCGAGATGAACGTGGTGCCCTACATCGACGTGATGTTGGTGCTCCTCGTCATCTTCATGGTGACGGCGCCCATGCTCAACCAGGGCGTCAAGGTCGACCTGCCCAAGGTCGACAGCCAGGCCCTGCCGCAGGACAACGACAAGCAGATCCTCACCGTCTCGGTGAAAGCCGACGGTACCTACTACTGGAACGTCGGTTCCGAGGTGGATACCGATCAGAAGGCCAAGTCCTCCACCGCGGTGTCCCTGCCGCAACTGAGTCAGCAGGTCGGTGCCATCATGCGTCAGCGTGCGGACACCCAGGTGTTCATCCGCGGTGACAAGGCCGCCAACTATGGCGTCGTCGCCGGCGCCATGGGTGCCTTGCAACAGGCCGGCGTCCCCAACGTCGGGTTGATTACCGAGGCGCCTTGATGCGACACCGCGAGCGTTCGTCGTCCGAAAGTTATTTCTGGCCGGTCATCTGGGCAGTCGCCCTGCATGTGCTGATCTTCGGCCTGCTGTTTGTCAGCTTCGCCTTCACCCCTGAATTGCCCCAGTCGCGTCCGGTCGTCCAGGCGACCCTGGTCCAGCTCAAATCCAAGAGTTCGGCGCAGGTGCAGACCGAGCAGAAACTGGCGGGGGAGGCGAAGAAGACCGCGGCCAAGCAGTACGAGCAGGAACAACTGGAGCAGCGTCGTCAGCAACAGGAAGCCCAGCGTGAAGCGGCGGCGGCCAAGGCGGCTCAGCAACAGAAGGAAGCCCAGCAACAGGCCGCGGAACAAAAGAAAGCCGACGACGCTCGAAAGGCGCAGCAAGCGGAAGCGGCGGCCAAGGCCGCCGAAGCCAAGGCTGAGGCCGAGAAACAGTCCGAGGCCGCCAAGGCGGCTGCGGAAGCCAAGCAGGCCGCCGAGCAGAAGAAGCAGGCGGACATCGCCAAGAAGAAGGCTGACGAAGCAGCCAAGCAGAAAGCGGCCGAGGAAGCGGCGAAGAAGGCTGCGGCAGAGGCAGCCAAGCAGAAGTCGGCCGAAGAAGCCAAGCAGAAGGCTGCAGCCGAGGCGGCCAAGAAAGAGGCTGCTGCGGAGGCCGCCAAGAAGAAAGCGGCGGACGACGCCAAGAAGAAGGCTGCCCAGGCGGCTGCGCGCAAGGCAGCGGAAGACAAGAAGGCGCAGGCCCTCGCCGAGTTGTTGTCCGATGATACCCAGCGGCAGCAGGCACTGGCCGAAGAGCAGGGCGACGAGGTGGCATCGAGTTTCGATGACCTGATCGTGCGGCTGGTCAGCGAGCAGTGGACGCGTCCGCAGTCGGCGCGCAACGGCATGAGCGTCGAGGTGCAGATCAACATGCTGCCGGACGGCACCATCACCAGCGCGACGGTGACCCGCTCCAGTGGCAACAAGGAATTCGATAATTCAGCGGTATCGGCCGTGCGTAACGTCGGTCGTATCCGTGAGCTGCAGCAGCTGGATCGCAAGACCTTCGATCAGCTGTATCGTCAGCGCCGCATGATCTTCAAACCGGAGGACCTGAGTCTGTGAACACCCTGATCCGTTACATCCTGCTGGGCCTGGTCCTGGTGGTGGGCTCCGCCCAGGCGGCCGATCCGCTGGTGATTTCCAGCGGTAGTGATCGCGCCATCCCGATCGCCGTCGTGCCCTTCGGGTGGCAGGGTGGTCAGCCACTGCCGGAAGACCTGGCCAACATCGTCAGCGACGACCTGCGCAATTCCGGGGTGTTCTCGCCGATTCCGCGCCAGAACATGCTGAGCCAGCCGAGCCAGGCCAGCGAAGTCATCTTCCGTGACTGGAAGGCCCTGGGTGCCAACTACGTGCTGGTGGGCAACATCGTGCCCAATGGCGGTCGGCTGCAGATCAACTACGCCCTGTTCAACGTTTCCACCGAACAGCAGGTCCTGACCGGCAACGTCGGCGGCGGCACCGATCAGCTGCGCGACATGGCCCACTTCATCTCCGACCAGGCCTATGAAAAGCTGACCGGTGTGAAGGGTGCCTTCTCGACGCGCATCCTCTATGTGACCGCCGAGCGCTTCTCCGCCACCAACACCCGTTACACCCTGCAGCGCGCCGACTATGACGGTGCCCGTGCCGTTACCCTGCTGCAGTCACGCGAGCCGATCCTGTCGCCGCGTTTCGCGCCGGATGGCAAGCGCATCGCCTATGTCTCCTTCGAGCAGCAGCGCCCGCGCATCTTCATGCAGTACATCGACACCGGTCGCCGCGAGCAGCTGACCAACTTCGAAGGCCTGAATGGCGCGCCGGCGTTTTCGCCCGACGGCAATCGCCTGGCCTTCGTGCTGTCCAAGGACGGCAACCCCGAGATCTATGTGATGGACCTCGGCTCGCGTGCCATTCGTCGTGTGACGAATGACTCGGCCATCGATACCGAGCCCTTCTGGGGCAAGGATGGTCAGACCATCTATTTCACCTCCGACCGTTCCGGCAAGCCGCAGATCTACAAGACCAACGCCAATGGCGGGGGTGCTGAGCGCGTGACTTTCGTCGGTAACTACAACGCCAACCCGAAACTTTCGGCGGATGAAAAGACGCTGGTCATGGTGCATCGCCAGGAAGGTTTCACCAACTTCCAGATCGCTGCGCAAGACCTCCAACGCGGCTCTGTGCGGGTACTTTCCAACACCAGCCTCAACGACTCGCCCACTGTTGCGCCCAATGGCACCATGCTAATCTACGCCACCCGCCAGCAGGACCGAGGCGTCCTGATGCTTGTCTCCATCAATGGTCGCGTCCGGATTCCTATTCCCACCGCCCAGGGTGACGTGCGCGAGCCTTCCTGGTCTCCTTACCTGAACTGACGGCTAATTAGAAAAGTCCTTAGTTACACCAACATTGCGGTTCTTTTAGGAGTTACATGATGGAAATGCTGAAATTCGGCAAGTTCGCTGCACTGGCTCTGGCCATGGCCGTGGCCGTGGGCTGTTCCTCCAAGGGCGGCGACGCCTCCGGTGAAGGCGCTGGTGCTGGCGCTGGTGCCGGTGCTGTCGACCCGAACGCTGGCTACGGCGCCAACTCGGGTGCCGTTGACGGCAGCATGGGCGACGAAGCCGCTCTGCGCGCCATCACCACCTTCTACTTCGAGTACGACAGCTCCGACCTGAAGCCGGAAGCCATGCGCGCTCTGGACGTTCACGCTCGTGACCTGAAGGCCAGCGGCCAGCGCGTCGTTCTGGAAGGCAACACCGACGAACGCGGTACCCGCGAGTACAACCTGGCTCTGGGCGAGCGTCGTGCCAAGGCCGTTCAGCGCTACCTGGTGCTGCAGGGCGTGTCCCCGGCTCAGCTGGAGCTGGTTTCCTACGGTAAAGAGCGTCCGGTTGCCGTCGGTCACGACGAAGCTTCCTGGGCTCAGAACCGTCGCGTCGAGCTGAAGAAGTAATAAACGATGTCCAAGCGCCTGCAGTTCTTGATCGCCCTGACCCTTGGTGTACCGGTTGTCGCCGGGGCTCAGGTCCCCGTACAGGATGGTAGTTATGGCGTTGCCCAGTCCGCTGGGCAAGGCTATGGCAATGCAGGCGCGGCCAGTGCCGGAAACGGGGCTCCCGTTTCCGGCATGGGTCAACTGTTCATGCAGTTGCAACAGATGCAGGACGATATCGCTCGCCTGCGTGGCCAGGTCGAGGTTCAGGAAAACGAGATCCGCCAGCTCAAGCAGGAAGGATTGGATCGTTACCAGGATCTGGATGGCCGTATTTCCCAGCTTTCTTCCGCGCCTGCCAATGCGGGCGGCGGATCCGCTGCCGGTGCCGCCCAGGGTGGTGCCATCGCGGCCAACAATGCGCCGACACCGCCTGCTTCCGCAGGAGCACCGGCTGCCAGCAGTGAACCGGGTGATCCGGCGAAGGAAAAGCTGTACTACGACGCTGCCTTCGATCTGATCAAGGCCAAGGATTTCGACAAAGCCAGCCAGGCATTCAATGCCTTCCTGCGCAAGTATCCCAACAGCCAGTATGCGGGCAATGCCCAGTACTGGCTGGGTGAAGTGAATCTGGCCAAGGGCGATCTGCAGGCTGCTGGCCAGGCCTTCGCCAAGGTCAGTCAGGCCTATCCCACCAGCAACAAGGTGCCGGATTCGCTGTACAAACTGGGTGGCGTCGAGCAGAAGCTCGGCCGCACCGATCGGGCCAAGGGCATGTACCAGCAGGTCATCAGCCAATATCCCGGAACCTCCGCTGCGCAACTGGCGCAGCGGGATCTGAAAAGCCTGCCCTAGCGCAGGCTTTTTTCTTCTATCTACCGCAACGGAGGCGGATGGCCTGTGTAGCCGTCACGCCCGTGGCTTCCATGCAAAAAGATACCCTACGTCTTACCGAGATTTTCTATTCGCTCCAGGGTGAAGCCCGCACCGCCGGTCTTCCTACCGTCTTCGTCCGGCTCACCGGCTGCCCGCTGCGCTGTCACTATTGCGACACGGCCTATGCCTTCACCGGCGGCGAGATCCATCATCTCGATGCCATCCTGGAGCAGGTCGCGAGCTACCGCCCGCGGCACATCTGCGTGACCGGCGGCGAGCCGCTGGCCCAGCCCAACTGCCTCAAGCTGCTCGAGCAGCTGTGCGACGCCGGCTACGAGGTGTCGCTGGAAACCAGTGGCGCCCTGGATGTCAGTGGCGTGGACGGGCGTGTCAGCAAGGTCGTCGACCTCAAGACGCCGGGCTCGGGGGAGGTGGGGCGCAACCTGTACGCCAACCTCGACCACCTGACGCCCAACGATCAGGTCAAGTTCGTCATCTGCTCCCGCGAGGACTATGACTGGTCCGTCTCCAAGCTGATCGAATATCGCCTGGAGCAACGGGCGGGCGAGGTGCTGTTCTCACCCAGCCATGGCCAGGTGGCGCCGCGTGAGCTGGCAGAGTGGATCGTGGCGGATAACCTGCCGGTGCGCTTCCAGCTGCAGCTGCACAAGATTCTCTGGAACGACGAACCGGGACACTGAGCATGAGTCAGCCCAAAGCGGTCATCCTTCTTTCCGGCGGCCTGGATTCCGCCACCATCGTCGCCATGGCCAAGGCCCAGGGCTTCGCCTGCTACACCATGAGCTTCGACTACGGCCAGCGCCATCGCGCCGAGCTGCAAGCCGCCGAACGCGTGGCGCGCCAGCTGGGCGTCGTCGAGCACAAGGTGATCGGCCTGGATCTCAATGGCATCGGTGGCTCGGCGCTCACCGACCCAAACATCGCCGTCCCGGAGACCCCGGGCGAGGGCATCCCGGTCACCTACGTACCGGCACGCAATACCGTGTTCCTGTCGCTAGCCCTGGGCTGGGCCGAGGTGCTCGGTGCCCGTCATCTCTTCATCGGGGTCAATGCGGTGGACTACTCCGGCTATCCGGATTGCCGGCCGGAGTTCGTCGAGGCCTTCGAGCGCCTGGCCAATCTCGCCACCAAGGCCGGTGTGGAAGGGGATACCTTCAAGATCGAGGCCCCGCTGCAGTTCCTTTCCAAGGCGCAGATCGTCCAGGCTGGCAGCCAGCTGGGCGTCGACTATGCCCTGACCGTCTCCTGCTACCAGGCCGACGATGAAGGCCAGGCCTGCGGTCGCTGCGACAGCTGCCGCCTGCGCGCCGAAGGCTTCAAGGCGGCGGGAATTTCCGACCCTACGCGCTACCAGTAAAAAATTTCATCTAGGGTGTTGATTCTCCTGAGAAAATCGCTAGAATGGCGCCCACTAACGGGTCGTTAGCTCAGTCGGTAGAGCAGTTGGCTTTTAACCAATTGGTCGTAGGTTCGAATCCCACACGACCCACCATCTTCACCAGAAACCCTCCGCAAGGAGGGTTTTTGCGTTCCCTCAGCTCAGACAAGCAGCCGTCTGTGGCGGAATCTAGCCCCGCAGTTTGATGATGTCAAACTGAATCAACTGGCGCCCGGAGCCTGGCACAAACTGGTCTGGGCGCCATTTCGCTTTGTATTCCGCTGCTCAGCTATCCACGTCTTACTACCGCTGTAAGCGGTCGTGCCCCGTTGCTGATCCATTCTGCGAGCTGATCGAACGCTTCTAGCGTGGCAGGTCCTGCGATGCTCGCCGGCTGCTGAAAGGGCAGGGAGGAAGGCTTGGGTGAATCTAGTGGTTGCTCCTGGTGCTGCCGGGCGCTGTAATCAACTCGAACGATCATGTTCTTCGGTACCTTATCGGCACGTTCTTCCAGCACATGACGCATCTGGTGTGGATCCGTCTCGATGTATTCCATCGTGGTAGCGATACTGGAGTGGTTCAGTAGGGCCTTAGCTACGTGGATATTACGATCAGCTTGTCGCATCAAGTCAGACGCCAAGGTGTGCCTGAACCGGTGGGGAGTCATCCGAGTCCCTACCATGGCCGTGAGCTTTCTATACATTGCTTCAATCTGATTGATATCCATAGTTTCTCGTCTGTAATGTGAGGAGAACCTATTGACATTAAATAGTTGGTCCGTGGCTTTGAAGTGCAAAGAATCTGCCCATGCTGCAATGCGGTCTATGTGCTCATAAAGAGGACCAGGAATTGGTAGGAGAAATTCTTTGTGAGTCTTATCTCCTTCGCTTCTAATGTTAATTGTTCTGCGTCTTAAGCAGATGTCTCGCCTCTGTATGCTCAATAAAGAGTTTAGACGTATCCCGGTGTAGTGAAAGGTCTCGTACACGGCTAGCCAGAACCAAGCAGGGGTTATGCTGCTGCGTTCGCCTGACACCCGTTCTATCTCTTGGAGTCTGATCAGCTGGTTGCGACCCTGGGTAATGGCCTCGTGAGGTACGGTCTTCTTCCGCTTCCTAGGCGGAACTACAGAGGTGTCGGTAAAGGGGTTTTTCCGGATGCTCAATAGGTCCTGAGAAATGGCGTACCTAAAGAGTGTTCTGAGATGGCTCGCGTACGTATTCCAGCTGCGTTTGGCCAGTCCGGAATCTAGAGCTTCTTTGCGCCAGATCAGAATGTCGCGATGATGTAACTTCTCCAGTTCGACGTCGTCACCGAATCTGCGACTTAGTGCTCGGGCCGCTGCTAGATATATAACTCTAGTCGCTGGTCTGAGGTCGTGAGTTTCGTTGTATTCGCTAGCGATATCAATGATATTCAACTTTCGCTAGCTCCTGTGACCTGCAGTCGCAGACTTACATTATCGAAGGGCGGATGCGTAAAGATCGCAGTAGGGTTCTCCAGCAGATAGCCTTTAAGCGTTTTAGATTTTCGCGGGCCGATGACCTCGCATATCCAGATATTCAGATTGTCCGCTGTCTTACGATTAGTTTTGAGCTTTTCAAAAGCTCGTTGGACCAATTGCCAGGCTTCAATTCCACGCGCCTTGGCATCCGCATGTATGTGAGGATGCTCCAGGGCATAGCGCTTGAATAATCCCGGACTGACAAGAAATGCGGTGCCATCCACTGTGTGGATCAGTGCCTTGGCATCGTTAATCACTAGCTTGTGTGAAAGCACGCCTTGCCTTGTCCAGGCTACGAAAGCCTGACCGAGATCAGCTGCGTTCGTAGACGAAATAGGTGCCTTAGCTAAGTGCTCGGTGATGTGGTCGATAAAGCCGTCTTCGACAACGTCAGGAAGTGGCTGATGGGTTGGAATTGCGGCAGATGGAGCCGCCTCACCAAAGAGTTCATCTGCTAGCGCAAGGGTCTCGTCCATGGAGTCTAAACCGGTCTGGAATGCGGGCGGCGGCAGTGTTTCGGATGAAGGCATCTCTTGTGAAGATGTGACATGTGTCACATTTTGTGTTAGCGGAAATGCTGGCCCAACGCTACCACTCACTTGTTCAGGCCGCTGCTGATCTGGCTCTGCGCCGTCTGGCTGCTCGAGTGTGAGTGTGCCGGTAAAGGGAGCTGGTCGATCTGCAGGATCTGGCCAGATCAGTGCAGGAGAAACCTTGAGTAAGGTGAAGGTGTTCTTCCAGCCGTGGCCCGTGTCGATCGTTGCCTTCCAGATAGCCTTGTCCTGAGCATTGACCTGGATGATGGCCTGGTCCTGGATTAGGTTGAAGAACGGGGCGTTCGACGTGGGGATACCTTCTACGCCTTGGGAGAGCATCAGTGCCCGCAGCTGGTCTGAGGCAGGCTTGCTGACGAGCCATAGCGCATCCTGGGTCAGCCACCCGTCCGAGGGCCCTTCTGGCTGGTTCAGCTTGAACTTCTCAATGACCAGGGTCCGCAACCCATCGGCCAGCTGCCGCTGGATCGAGTTCCTGGGGGCCTCCATCGCACGTTGCGGGTTGGCACCGAGCTCCTGGGCGACACTCGCCTGGTCGGCCTGGACGATCATCTCGCCCAGTACGCCAGCGTGCTGGCATTGCCCGGCCAACACGAAGATCAGCGATGACCATAGCTCACGGTAGCCACTGAGCCAGTCCAGCACGTGGGGAGGCAGCACCTGGAAATAGACGAGTGCTGAGGCAGCGCCATGAAGCTGATAGTCGCGACCTTTGACGTACCTGAAGCGGTAGGGCTTCTCAATGCGACCGTGCCAGGGATGCCATGGCTTGCCGTCCTCGAGGACGACCTCGATGTCGACGGCGATCTTGCCCAAGTCGTGGAGGAGGGCGCCGTAAGCTACCGCTGCTGACCACGCCTCCGCCTGGGCTGCTTGGGATTCGGGCGGTGCGCCGATGGGTAGGAGGTAGTTCTGCCTGATCTTCAGTGCGTAGGCGACGATTTCCAGCCCGTGATCGAGCAGGCCCCCGGGATAGGCGTGGTGGTGGTTCTCCGAAGCGGGAAGCTGCTGGACCAAGTCAGCGTAGCGCCCGAGAGGATCCCGATAGAGTGAGGCGAACTGCTCGCGGGACAGCGACGTCCGCTGCCAGATGTTCTCCATGAGCTTCTGCCGGCGGGGGAGCGCCAGGAGATCCTGGCCTGCAGACGGCTGGGTGAAGCCCTGTTTGCTGGACCCTGCAGGCGCAGAGGGTGGGGCTTTCTTCCTGAAAAAGAGATCGAACATGGCATGCCCTTGGTAATTCTTGGGCCTGCGTTGTCGATCAGCAGCGGTAAGCGAACAATGGTAAACCGCTATCACTACTCGGAAGGTTGGGGCGGCATATGGCTACTATGGCCGGAAGCCTGGGTACCCTTTGCTCTTCGCAGCCAGCGGCGGAGCCCTTTCTGGTAGGGCTTTTACCCTTAGAGCCCCCTTCCATTCCCCCCCTTTGCTCCGGCCCATTTGGCCCTTTCGGTTACCGGGGGCTGGCCAGATGTTCCTTGGGCTCCATTAGGTCGTGCAGCAGCCGCACTATCTCGATGACGTCGTCAGCCGCGATCCGGTAGAACACCACATGACGAGGCTGGCCGACGCGCTGCTCGGACGGGATACCCCTTTGGGCATGGGCCAGGTGGAGGCTGCGCAGGCCCTCGTGCAGCTCATCGCGGGCGCGACTCACAGGCCCATAGGGATCGGTTGCAATCAGATTGAAGCTGCCTACTAGCAAGCTCTGGTAGCGCTTCCGGGCCGCTGAGCCGAATTGCTGAGCGGAATACACCAGGATGTCGGCCAGGTCCTGTCGGGCCTCGACGGAGATACGGTACTTCATCGGTTCAGTGGCCTATGCGGCTGTCTTCAACCGACAAGCCTTCCAGGTACTGCTCCAGGTCCCCCCCGTTCACCTCGTCGAATCTTCCCTGCTCCAGCTGCTCGAGGGCTGAGCCCGTGGCGTTGCGCAAGGCCTCGACCTTGGCCGAGACCATAGCCTCTTGCTGAATCAGTAGGCGGAGCCCATTGCGTACCACCTCGCTAGCGTTTTGGTAGCGGCCGCTCGCGACCAAGCGATCGATCTCGTAAGAGAGGGGGTCTGGGATGACGATATTTCGGGTCGGCATGGCAACTCCAGGTGGAGGTGAAGGTGATTGGCATCTTATGCCATGGCACTTGCGGCGTCATCAATTGCGACGTATAAGTGCCACCATAGAGCCATCGCGCTCCATGGAATGAGGCAGTAGCCATGACCACTCGCAAACCGGGATCTACCGAAGACTGGACTCACCTTGGAAAGCTGGATACGAGCCGTTTGCTCGTACGGGCTGAAGGCGCCATTTGGACCGGTTTGGCTGCGGTGGGTGTTCCGGCCGGCATCATCAAGGTGTTGAAATGGACGGTGCGTGCCTTCGTCCTGGCTGCTGCAGCCGTCTACTCCTTGTATTTGTTCGTCCCCCTCATCCTCATCTGCCTAGCTTTGTGGCTGTTCGCTCAATCGAGCGGGAGATACGACAAAGTTCGCCATGATGATGAGCCTGCCTACGGCGTAGAGCGGAATGTTTTCGGGCAAACGAAGGGCTGGTTCGAGGACGATAGCAAGTACCTCTAATGTCGTAGAGGTACTTGCTGTGATAGTTACAAAATGCTTTTGGTGAGAGTGTTTACACCTTTAGCGCCTGCCTCATGAGCAGGCTTAGTACCTGTAACCAACCCATCCGCCAAAGATCCTATCTTCGCGCCAGTCCAGCTCATCGCTGTGATCCAAAACGCCGGCAGCACCAAGAACATCGTGCCCATCACGAAGTCCAGCAGCAGGTCGCCCTGGGCGTTGTTCATGCCCATCATGATGTTGAAGTTCAGATGGGGTGAGGCACCCATGATGTTTCCGTACAGTGCGTCGAGAATCGTGCTGTCGACCCAGCGGGCCAGCTGCAGCCAGAAGTCGACAAAGATCAGTGCGAACTGGGCGAAGGTCAGCGTCATGGCAACCTTCAAATCATAGGTGCCCAGCACCAGCACGATGGGGATGCAGATGATGAAGGCCATCTTCAGGAAGGCCAGGACCATCGGCGCAGCCTGACGAACACTGTCGATGGCCGGGTACATCGCTAGCGATCCCACTGCCTGACCTGCAGTGGCTGCGACGCGCGAAATGCTGCTGCCGATGCTGCCGCCTACCTGGCCACCGTAGTCTCCATAGACCTGCCCTTGGGTCAGTACCTGCTTGCGGGGCGATACCAGGTCGCGGATCACCTGGTCTTCTACCTCTTGCTGGTTCATCAGTTTCGCCCACTGGGCGAGCTGAGTGATCAGGCTGGGCTCCACCGCCGCCAACAGCCGTGCACGCAATCCGATTGTGCCGTCAGACCACCACTGCGAGCACGTTGGGTAGCCGCCGCCCCCGGTGGTCTCGGCCAGTCCCGCATCACGCGTTTTGTCATAGGGCCAGGCCTTGCGCGGTGTGTGTGAGCGAAACCCTGAAGCACCATCGCTGTAGTAGCCGCTGGTGCTCAGAAAGAATTTCGAGCCAATCCAGCTGACATCTTCGAACTGCGAGGCGGACAGGTTCGGCTGCGTCATGAACAGCTTGGCTCGGGCCTGGGCGTAGCAGTCATTTGTGAAGTCCGCGACCTCCTGGGCCAGCAGCGGATTGCCGATCCTGGTGGCGTTCACCTCCATGCGTAGCTGTTGCAGATCCAGTCCGCATGGAATGCCGGCGACCGCACCTGCAGTAAAGCCCTTCGAAAGGGCATGTACCACTGCCCACCAGATGGGAATCCGGGCGCTCTTGCCATTGAGGGTGCTGAAGCTGGTGCCCCACCCCGTCTCGGATGGCTTCAGCACGTCGACCTGACACTGCTTGGAGCGTGTCTTATCGTACTCAAGGGTGGAGAAACTCAGCACCGAGTTCGGCAAGGGCATGAGCCCGAGCATGATGACGAAGATGGCGACATAGAATCGGTTTTCGATCCGCGCCAGGCTCAGCGCCCCCTTGTTGCCCTCGTCTTGGCCTTCGCCGCGGGCGCGCAACCACTCCTGAATGACGATGGCAGCAAAGGGCGCAGCGAATAGGCCGGTGCTTCCTATCAAATCCCAGATAGCGCTATTGATCAGCCAGCCCACCAGGGTCAGGTAATACTCGAGGTAGTCGTTGGTGTAGAGAACCATGGGTGTCTTTCTCTGCGTGGCGCTACAGGTGGAGTTGCAGTTCGTAGAGCGCAATGACGGCTATCGCCAACCACTCACAACGGGCCAGGCGCCCGGCACCCTCTGGCAGCGTTCGCAACCGCTGGCGAACGGGCCACCAGCCGGCTGCCAAGGCTGCATACACGATCAATCTCCAGACCTGCAGACCGCTACGGTGGGCCTCTGCCCACTGCCGGTAACCCGCAACGTCGCCAAACAGCTGTTGGATCAGCAGACTGCTGGCCAGCGCCAGCAGCACCGTGGTGAGCAAGATCACCGCCACCCATGCGGAGCGCTTCAAGCCGCCCTTGGCGAGTCGTAATACCGGGCTCTGCTTCCGCTCACGGTTGATCTGCGAACGACTATCCGAAGAAACATTGCTCATGATCACTCGCCCTTCTTGACGGGGTTTTCGACGCGATCCAGCCGGTTCGGCATGGGGTCGCCCTGGAAGATGGTCTTGGAAGCATCCTTGCGCAGCGCAGCGCGCTGCAGGATGGTGGTGGGCGAATTGCCGGCCAGCTCCCGGCGCATGTCCAGCTCGGTCTTGAGGTTCTGGATCTCGGCCTGCAGGTTGGCGGCGTTCTGGTCGACCTGCGTCTGGGCGACCTGGTTGGCGGCGACGTTGGGCTCCTGACGGCCAGCGGCCAAGGTACGAACCAGCGACAGCGCCTTCTCGATGACATCTGCCAGGGACACCTCGGACACAAGCCGCTTGGCCAGTACGTCCTGGTCCTGCTCGGTGCGCAGCGATTCGATGATGCCGCGGGTAATCGGGATGGAGTTGCTACCGGCCGCGGCCAGGTTCTCAGCTGTCATCGGCTGGGTGCCGGCGATCAGCGCATTCACCGCCTTGAGCTTGGTGTCGTAGGTTTCCTGAATCAGCGGGGTGAGCCCGACCCCGGCCTGGGTCACGTTCTTCTGGCAGTTGTCGCAGGTCTGCTGCTGTTGCTCGCCCAAGACGCGGGTGGCGAAGGTCGCGGCCTCCTGCGGCGACGACCAGGTGCTGCAAACGAGGCCACCGTTGCAGCTGCTGGCCGGGATCGAGCCGGTAGCGGTGGGTGAGCGGCCACTGAGCATGTTGTAGCCGGCCTTGGTGACGTCGCCGACCACCTTGATAGGCTGCTGGCCGCTGCCCCCGGCTTTGCTCCCGCCGACCCAGGTGACGCCCTCATTCCCGCTCTTCTGCTCGACCTGGTTGATTGCGGCCACCGCATCAGTGGTGCCGGCAGCGGCCGATTTCATCGCTTCACCCTCGGCGAGCTTGTTCCAGCCGACCTGGCCGCCGGCGACATCGAGCATCTTGTCGCCGATCGCGCGGCAGGTGCCCTTCGAGCGATCAAAGTCCAGGCGTGCCTGGCCAATGCCGTTGGTGATGAGGTTGTACAGCCCCGGGTTGGCGCGCTGCAGGATCAGGCCTGGAAGGGAGCCTACCGCGGCGGTGGCGTTCTGTATCACCGAACTCATGATGGTCTGGAAGCCCTGAGTGGCCCCGTTGAGCTGGTTCTGCAGGGTGTTGGTGAGGCTCATGTTTCCGCAGATCAGGTTGGTGTTCCAGCCACCCCCAATCTGGATGCTGTCCATGTTGCCGACGCTGCCCATCGACACGGCATTGCCGCCGCCGATGCTGTAGAGCACGTCGTCACCGATGACGCTGCCCTGGGACTGCACACGGTAGGGTTCGGCTGCCTGGACAGCGTTGCCGAGGAGAAGGCCAGCCAGGCAGGTGCTGGCCAGCAGGGTAAGGCGAGTAGTGTTCATGATCGACGGCTTCCTGATCATTGAAAGTCGGTGCTGCCCAGGAAGACCTGGCCTTCACGCTTGCAGCAGCTGTAGGGGCGCCACAGCGCCCAGGCATAGGCGCCCACGGCGTCCTGGACGTGTGGGCCCGGGTTGGGGAAGGCTGCGCAGCTCTGGCTCAGCGTGGGCGTGAGCTCCTGCCACTTGCCTGTGGTGGCATCGCCCTCAAGCAGCTCGCCTGCAGGCCAGTAGCCGTCCTCGGCCTGGGCCAGCAGCGACTGGTAGACGTGGACCTGGCCGGAGCGCGTGACCACATCGCCGGCGCGCTGCGCCATTACCGCCGCGGCCTTGTAGTCATCGGGCTGATGCAGGAATCCACTGCGCGGATAGACGTTGCCCCACAGGTCGCCGGACAAGGTGCCGCCCACTTCGCGCTTGCCCGGGATAAGGGCCCCCGGATAGACGACCTCGGGGATGCCGTACCGCCAAGCCAGGTAGTCGTAGTTGCTCAGCAGATACGGCATGTAGGCGGTACCGGCGCCCTTGCAGACATAGCCAGAGCCGCTGGCGAACTGGCTGAACGCGTAGCCGCCCGGGTGGCCGATGACATCCGTGTTCTTGAAGCGCGCGCTGATGGTGGTGTTGGCCTGGGTCGCGCTGTCGCCCGGGTCATTGCCGCCGGCGGCGACACTGCTGACGGGGCTGAAAGAGGCCATCTCCGTCCATGGGTTCTCGCCGGTATTGGCATAGCTGGACACCACGGCATCGGGCACGAAGTGGCGTACCTTGGCCGAGGTCTTCACCTTGCATCCGTATGGGGTGCAGAACAGCCAGTAGCAGATGCCGACCACCTTGTATTCGAGGCAGTCGGGCGAGAGCGAGGACGACACGATGGTTGCGGTGGTGACCGCCGCGGTGGCCTGCAGGCTGGTAGCCAGCGGGATCGCCAGGGCAAGGCGCCGTAGACGTTGCACAGATCCGCGTGAAGAGGGGCGGCTCATCGTCCGCTGCTCCGGTAGCGCTCGATGCTGGCCACGGCGGCCGCCACATCAGGCTGGCCATAGACCACATACCGACGATCCACCACGACTGCTGGCAGCTTGGCCACGCCCAGGCTCCAGGCATCGGCTACGTCCTGGTGCGCCTTGGCGAGGTCACGTCCCAGCTGCTGGGCGGAGGCCGAACGCATCCGCTGCTGCATGATGGCTACGGCCTGTCGCGGATCCGCCGGCAGGCCTTCGGAAAGCTGCTGCTCAAAGCGCTCCGGGGCATCCAAGAGCACAACCCGTGCGCCGGCGCTGTTGACGAGCGGATGAGCGGCGTCGGAGATGGCCAGTACGTCCGCTTTGGCGAAGAGGACGCAGGCGGTGGCCAGGACAAAGCCCAGCAGGGGGGCTTTCAAGCCTGCTGAGAGGGTAGGGGGGGAAATGGACATGCGCGGTACCAGGCAGAGAAGTGGCTGGTACAGGAAACGCGATCAGGAGGGCTGGGTCAGTGGGAAACCATATCTACGTCGCTGGAGGTTGAGATACCCACATCCGGACGGAAGGAGCCTGCTGCATGTTTCCGAAGTAATTGCGACTGTCTGCGGGATTTCGCGTGGACTGTCGTGGGATGGCTTTAATGGCCTCGGCAAAGCTCGTGGGGCTGCTATCGACCCAAAGCAGCCGTTGCCGTAGGGCAGCTAGCGGCCAATTGCTGCCCTTTGTGGATGGCTTGAACCGGCCATTAGGGATCGTCTGGCGTCTAGGAAGCTAGGCGCGCGATTCACCGCGTTTCGGGGGACTGGGTCGGTTTAGTGTCGGGGGCTTGGTGACTACCTGGATGGGTTGGGCGGAGGCTTTGGCCCCCCACCCAACCGTTGGATCAGGTGTTGATTTCCTCGAACAAGGACTCGATTGCATCAGCGCAAGTACCAGTCACCGCGGCGGGCTTTGCATGGTGCAGTTCGGGGACCTTCGGCAGGCTCGCCAGGTGATGGGTAAATTCCGAGCCGCTTAGGTTGCCCAGGTCCTCTTTCACCAGTGCTCGGGCTGCAAGTTTCGTGATGACTGTTGCGGCGTCGATGCTCTTTGCGACATCTCCACCAGTGCTGAGAACAAGGCGCAGATGGATGCGCATGGCGTCTGCGGTGGCGTCGGTGTAATGCATGACCCCATTGGGCATGCCGATGTTCTGTTCAGTGTGCTCAACCTGGGTGCTGGGGGTGAACTCTTTCATGTCGGATCTCCTGAATAGGGAGTAGAAGCGCGCGGCTGCTCTCTAGCTCGCGCACTCAGGGTCAGCGTTGGGAATGGCTCGAATCAGAGCGCCTGGCGCTCTGCGATTTCATCCGCGATGGCGTCTTCCAGTTGCCTGGAGCATCGGGTCGACGCCAGGTGGCGACAGCCTTCCGCCGCAACTCTCAGAGGCTCCAGTTCTAGGAGGTCGAGTGACTCAGCAGTATCAAGCGCCAAATGGAAGGCCTTGTACGACTGCCCCGTGGACATGTGGCCCCAGGCCAGGCCGTCCTTCCAGTTCAGGACGTAGCCAGCCATCCACGCGAGCGAACCGTTTTTCTCTACGGGGATTTCGGCGCACATGCGCCCTGCGGCCCTACCCGCTTCGAATTCGTCATCGTCGAGGTCTTCGCCAGGCTGCACGTACGGTACCTTATCCCGTTCAGCGTCGGTGCGTTGATCGTATGTGGGCGTTTCGTTCAGCTTGAACGTGGGGTAACGCCAGCCTCTACGGCCACTGGGCACTATCCGTACGGTTCCACTGAAGGCGAGCTGGCGGTTGTATTTGAAAAACGAGGCTTCTTGATCGGCGCCCAGATCAAGGTCGTAGCTGACGGTCAGCGGAAAGCTGGTGGTGCGGCCCAGGTGGTAGCTGCTTGGGAAGTCGCGCGGGACATTGAGCTCGTAGGTGAAGTGGTCTTCTGGGTTGTCGTCACGAATGAATTTCCAGAACCACCGGCGCAGGGGGCGGTGTTCATCGTCATCCAGATCATCGATGAACTCGCGCTTCAACCTCTCGCGGTTGGCGTAGTCCTTGGTACCGTTTATGAGTTTCCGGGGACCGGAGAGGTCATCGTCATATCCCATGCGGCATTTGACTGCAGCACCGTAGGTGCCGGCGCTCTCAAACAGTCTGACCAGCACCGGCAGCAGTTGCTCGGGGTACTGGAGGCCGTTAACCATCCGTTGCGCGATCATCTTGCTGTCGGGGATGTAGTACCCAACGCAGTGTTCTACGCGGTTTTTGACGGCTTTGAGGTAGTCGAATTGGTTGCGATAGCCGAAGCCGGCTGCTGCAAGAGTTTCAGCGTGGCGCGGAGAGAAGTTCTCCAGCTTGCTGATGGTGGGGTGTTCGTTGAGCAGCTTCGTAAGGTGGGATACGAGCAGTTTGAAACGCGTCTGTGCGCTCATGGTGATCCTCGGTTTTTGTGCCATGTGAGGTGGACTAAGAAAACTTTCGTTGTGGGCTTGTTTTCCTAGCGCACCCACGGACCAATCCGCGGATGAACGGGACAGCCATTGGCAAGCTAATGGCCGTCAGTAACGCACTTTGTACGTAGGTGGTTCACAGACAGGAGATGCCCACGCCTCGTGTCCAAGGAATGCCGTTTAGGCGATTCCAGCCGCTATCTAGCCGTGAGTGGCTCTGCAAAGTCAATCCTTTCGAATCCGTTGAAGGCGCAGCGTACTGACCATGAAGCTTTCAGGGTGGTCCGCCCCGGGCTGAGTGGACACTGACTTAATGTGGAGAATATCCACCGCAAGAAGTGTTCATGACCCAGACCAGACGACGTTTCCCGAATCCTTCAAACGCGAGGCGGTAAACCAGGTGCTTGCCGGCCTTGGAAATATCGAAGGTGCAGGAGTCGGAATGGTCAGCGAAGGTGGTGGCTTTCGACTGGGCTTGATCCTGGAAACCCAAGGAGATTGGCTGCTGTTCTATATCCCTGATGGCGGCCCAACCGGAGGTACAGCTGGTGAGGTCAGGGCCCTCCCAGCGGTAGAAGTGATAGTCACCGACATACCATGACTATCACTTCAGGCGTGCCTACGTCGTGGAGGAAGAGGCACTCTGGAACTAGCGGCCAGTTACCTCGACGCCGGCAAGCCGACCGCTCTGACTCGGCCAGACTGACTGCCCAACGTCCGCTATGGGTCGATTGCTGTCATTCGCTATTTCGGTAATTTCAGAATTCCACAACGATTTTAAAAGCCGGCGTCTGCTTCATGTGAGATGTCTCAGCGCTGCCAAGGCACTGCCTACGGCTACCTGGTGCAGATGTTTCTCTTCTCGACGTCCCTGCCAATAGCCTCGGCGTTCGGCATACCGCACCGCGAGGGCAGTATCACCTCGGCTAAGGGCAGCCAGTATCTGTTCATCCGCGATGTCACGAAAAAGGGTGAAGAGCAATCGCTCGGCCGATTCCATGGCTTCGCGTTCACTGCCGTATGACTTTTGATGTTCATAGGCGCCCACTCGGAACAGCCACTGGTGACTGGTATACCTGGGTGACTCGTGCCAGCTTGATCGGCGGAAGTGCGCTGCCGCTTTCAAACACGATCATGGGCTTCGGCAATTCACCGGTCACACGGGGGAGGGAGTCATCAGCGGGATTGCTCATCGCAGTTGCCTGGCAGTGGAGAACGTTGGTGCGGGGCATCGCGGCGTTGCATCTCGGCATCGATCATCCGCAGCAGATGGGTGAGGCGGCTGTTGAGCCGCCGTAGGGTCTGATCGGAAAGGCTGGCAAGCCAGGGGAGGATGTCATTGGCGCTGCTGCGCATCCGCACCTCCCTGACTCGCCAGCCAGTCCATGGCCGATAGCATGCCGGAGTCGTCCAGCAACGATGGAAGCCGGATCGTACGACCGGACCGATTGTCCCGGAGCTCGAAGGTCGGGGTGGCATCGATCCGCTTCTGCCCTGCGGTTGCGGTCTGCTTAGCCACTACTCGCCGCACGGTCGTATTTTCCTGGATGCACGCCTGCAGGTGCTGCAGCGATACGGCGGGTTGCAGGCCGAGTTGTTCGATCGGGACTGCCAGGCCGGCACCGTTGCCACGGCTGTGCTGGTAGACCGCTTTAACCGCCTGCCAGAACACCGGATTACCGCCCAGCCATCCCGCACACGTAACTAGGCGTGCCTCCTGCTGCGCTGCTTCGCCGTGCATGGGCAGCGGCAGGTGATGCCACTGCCAGTTCAGCGCTTCGTGCCGATCGATCAGCTGCTTGACCTGCGGGAAGGCTTCCTTGCAGTAAAGGCATTCCAGGTCGCCGTACTCGATCAGCGTGAAGCGGGCTTTGGCAGCCCCATAGATGAACGTCGGTGGCTCAGGAGTGACTCGTGGCTCTACTGTTGCGAGCCATCCAAAGAGGTGCCATAGGACATAGAGCAAAACGGCGAGCAGTATGAGAGCCATTGCCGCTGGTTGCCGAGATATAGCTCCCCTAATCATGCCAAAGCCTCATGGGCAGAAGGCTGATCGAGTTGCCGGCTCAACACGTCGCGATGCAGCACCTCCAGCAGCGCCTGTTGTGCGTCATCCGGCTGCGGATGCTTGGCCAGCCAGTCCTTGAGCGCCGTGTCGAGCTGGGCCTCGATCTCACGGCGATCCACCGCGCGTGATTTCACTGCCTGCAGGTTGCTGATCAAGACCGGCGCGCAGATCTGCAGGGCGGTGAGCGTCTCCGGCAGATGCGGCTGCCGAAGCAAGCCGGTCAGGCTGTCGATGAGGTCCTGGGTGAATTGGTCCATCACTCTCATCGCCGGGCTCCTCGAGCCGGTGGCAGCTTGAAGGGGTAGGGTTCGATCCCCCGTAGCCGGTCCAAACGGGCGGCGACGGCGAGCGCGGCGCCCAGCTCGTCGGTGCCGAGCTCTTCCATCAGCTGGGCGCGCTCCGCCTTCTCCTCAGGCTCCGTCATAGCCAGCGCCAGATAGAGACTGGGCGGCACCGCGCGGAAGAGTGTCTCCATCGACTTGGAGAGCACCACGCCTTCGGTATAGGCGCCGCTCTGCTTGCGCGCCGACAGCATCAGCTCCTTCTGCGCGGTACTCAGATTGCGGAATTTGGAGATCTTCTCGACTTCATCCGGCGGCATGTTTAGGCAGATCCACCACTCGATCATGTTGAGCATCGGCGCGCCGGAAACCGGGATGTCATCAATGTTCTGGGTCGCCAGCCAGAACCAGGCGCCGAGCTTCCGCCACATCTTGGTGATTTTCATCGCATAGGGCAGCAGCAGCGGGTGCTTGGTGATGATGTGGCCTTCGTCGGTCAGCTTGATCAGCGGCCGGCCCTTGTACTGGTCACGCTCGGCGATGTTGTTGATCGAGTTCAGCAGTGAGATGTAGGCGATGCCGAGCTGCGCCTGGTAGCCCTCGCGTGCATAGGTGGCAAAGTCCACCACGGTCAGGTCAGCCTCCGGCCAGGGCGTGCCGGGGCGGTTGAACATCTCGCCATCAGCGCCCATGCAGAACATCTCCATGGCTTCGGCCATCTCCTGCAGGCGCTCGCGTCTTTTCTCAGGGATATTCTCGTCGTGCGCGGCCTCGCTCAGTGCGTCGCGCACATCTTGGGTGAGCACTGTCCTTTCTGCCTTGGAGCAGGCCTTGGCGGCATTGATGATGGCGTGCCGGATGGCCGCACGGTCGGCGCGTGTCATGCGTGCGTCTTCCTTCTCTTCGCCGCCGGTGATCATCAGGCGAGCCACGATCTCCATCTCGCCGAGCACGTCGCGTTGATCGTCCTCCAGGTCGGGCTTCGGGCTGCTGGCCTTGTCTGAGGCGTCGAGGTCCTCGGCATCGAGCACGGCGACGTGAGCCGGATCCTCGGCCAGGCGGATGGCGTCGGCGAACGGCGCTAGGCTGACGCCAGCGCCGGGAACCAGGCGGACCTTGTGGACAGTCAAGCCGAGGCGTTGGGCAAAGTCCGCCAGCAGCCCGAAGCTGTTACCGGCTTCGGCCACGAAGATGCGCGGCCGGTAGATGGCCAGCCACTGAATCAAGAGGTTGTTGAGCGTCGCCGATTTGCCAGCACCGGTAGGACCGAAGACGAAGCCATGCGCATTCATCTGCCGATCGAGCTTGCTGAGCGGATCGAAGGTCAGCGGACTGCCACCGCGGTTAAATTGAGTGATGCCCGGATGTCCCGTTCCGGTTGAGCGGCCCCAGATGGGCACCAGGTTGGCGACATGCTGAACCAGCATGAGCTGGGTGTACCACTGCAGCGCCCGCGGCTGGTTGGGATCGAAGTTGCCGGGCAGCCAGCGCAGGTAGCTGTTGAGTGCAGCCACCTCATCCTCCGGCCGCACAGGCTCGATATCGGCGCCGATCAGGATGCTGGTGAGGTCGTTGCAGCGCTGCTCCAGCTCCTGCTCGTCTTTGCCCCGAACATAGAAGGCCACGCTGCCTTGGTAGAGCTTGTGCTTACGCCCGATCAGCTGGCGGGCGTCCTTGATGGCCTCACGGGTGAGGGCAGAGGCCTGGTTGTCGCCGACGGCCTTCTTGTGCAGGTTGTTGAGGTGGGCTTCCAGCGTGTCTTGGGGCGTGGCCACCAGCGTGATAGCCAGCACCGTGTCCTCGGGTATTTTATCGAAGAGGGCGTGCAAGGCTTCGCCAAAGGTGCGCTCGCCAGTCATGTGGCCGGTCATCGGCGCTTTACGCAGCCGATCCAGCATCACGACACGATGGGGCTGGCCATCGAAAAACCACAGGCCCTTCTGGGCATCCGAGCGAGGCTCGCGGTACATCAGGCACTGGGAGAAATCGGTCCCGCTGGCCAGGAAGGGAATGGTGCCTTCGGCCAGCAGCTCGTCCTGGTCGACGGCGCTGTTGACCACCTCGAAGAATCGCTGCTGGTCCTTGGTCGAGGTGCCCAGATGATCCGGGCACGGATTGAACCACTGCAGGAGCCAGTGGCGAATGGCGCGCTCGTCCATCCGGTGAGCCGTCACGCCGGCGTTGCGCAGGGCGCCGGTCAGCCGGCTGCAGATGTTCGCAAGGTAGGCGGCAGGTGCCTGCCCCCTGACCAGACCGTCGCCGATGCTGCGGCGGGAAACGACCATCCGCACCCGCCGATGCTGACCACGCCAGGGCAGGTGGGATACGGCCGTGTCTTTGAACAGACCGCCAGGCTTGGCGATGGCATGCAGGTGGTGCTTCATCAGGCTCTGATAAAGCTGAGTGAATTCGGAGCCGCGAGCCCGCGGCTGGATGTAGTTGGCCAGCCCGGTGAGATAGCCATCGAACTGGATTTCGTCGAAGGCATAGAACTGGATGACCCAGGGACTCTGCTCCAGCTCATCGAAGGCGTCCTGCAGGGCGTTCTCCAGGGCGTCGCGGGCCTGGCGAAGCCAATTGGCTTCGCGGCCCTCGGTGCCGATCGGCACCAGGTCGAAAAAGGCGGCCAGCGACTTGCCGTCCTCCAGCAGCATGGCCTGGTGCTCGGGCAGGTATTCGACCCAAGGCAGCAGGTTGGTGAAGCTAGGGTTGACGTCGTAGAGCCTGGCCACATCTGCCACAGTTGCCGGTTTCTCCTTGCCGGTCATCCAGGCACCTGGCTCCGGGATACCGTGCGCTTTCAGCCGATCCAGGTAGCGCTGGTAGGCGGCTTCCTCGTCGACCTCGAGGGCGCGGGTGGCACGGATGGATTCGGGATGCAGAGCCGGCTCAGCTCTGGCTGATAGATCCGCTTCCTCAACCGGCTCAGTAAGCTCTGACTGGCTTGGTACAGGATCTGGCTCCGCCGTCGAGGTGTCGGTGGTTTTCTTGCCGCGTAGGCGTTCGAAGATGCCCATCAGTAGTTCTCCACCCGCTCACCGGGCATGGCGTACTGCACACGCTGGTAGAGCGGGAACACGGTGGTGTAGCCGGGGATGGGGGCCGGGTCGGAGCCGGCCAGGTGCGGGAAGACGTACATGACCAGGTCCGGATTGGGCAGGCGCTTGAACTGGCTGTAGATCTCGTTCTGCGCGGTGCGCGAATAGTCGGCGTTGTCAGCCAGCGGCCGAGCCTGGCTCGTGTCCACCGGACGGCGCAGCTCCGCCCGGGCATCGACCAGTTGGCGACCCTGGCTGCTGCCGGCCGTGCCGGTAGTACCGGCGTTCCAGACGTCCATCATGGTCTGGTCGCCATGGGGGAGCATCTTCTCCTTGTCGACCGCGCAGCCGCTGGCCAGCAGGGCCAGGGCCAGTACAGCCGCTATCTGAAGTCGTGTGCGATTAATCGAGGGCAGCCGAGGCATGGCGAGCTCCTGTCCGATAGTCGACCTTGCGGCCCTTGAGTTCGTAGTCGATGGCCAGCTCCTGGTCGAGGTGGATAGCCACCTTCGCCCCGGGCTGCACGTACACAGCGGCGAAGGCCTGGCCGTAGAGCTTGTTCACCCAGGTCGAGATGTCGTTGACGCCTTGGCCGATGATCTTGCCCATGGCTTTGTTGCCGGACATGCCGCTCGTGCCGATGGTGCCGTTCGGGGTCTGGACGTAGCTTGAGGTCGTGCCGTCGTTCTTGATCAGCGAGGCGGCGCCGGCGCCGGCGGCGGTGATGAGGGCCTGAGAGCCGATGTACTGGGCGGCGTTGCTGCGGCGCTCGCCGGCGATGCACGGGATGCCGTAGGGATCGCTGATCCAGCCCATGCCACCCTGAACCGCGGCAGGCTGGCCATTGGTGGAGGCGTTCTGATTGTTCTGGCCGTTGTTCTGCTGACCAGCGTTTTCCTGCGGCGCGGGCAGGGTGCGCACGGTGCCGTCGGTGAAGACGAAGGTCATGCTGCGGATCTGGCCGCGCACGCAGGACAGCGTCCAGTCGCCCGAGGCCGTCCCGCTTACCACGGCGCCGGCGACGTCGGGCAGGTCGATGCCGTTGGCGGTCAGATTGTCGGGGCCGATCAGGACCTTGAAGGGGTAGGGGTCGTTGACCGTGCCGTCCACCGGCACGCGGCCCACCAGGGCGGTCATGGACACCGAACCCATCAGCGTCGAGTTCTGCGGCAGGGTGTAGACCTTGCGGACCTTCTTGCGGGACTGCTCATCCCCGCCCATGCCATCGGCTGCGCGCTGCGCACCACCTGAGGCAGCATCCAGGGTCTTCTGGCCAGCGGCGCCGAAGGCGGTCGGAAAGGCGAAGCCGCTGGCGGCCTGGCTGTTGCCGGCGCTAATCGGCTTGCCGTTGGCGTCAATGGCCGTCGCGTCCTGCGGCTCGATCCAGACCAGGTCCGAACTGCCGCTGCCCTTCTTGAACTGATTGCCTTCCCCAGGAGCGATGCCGAGCCCGATGGGCATGTCGGCGCTGGAGCCAGTGCCACTGCCCGTCTGGTTGCCCATCTGCGACAGGGTGTTGAGCTGCTTCTGCAGACCATCGAACAGACCCTGTGTCTGCTTCTGTTGGTTCTCCAGGCTCTGGTTGATGCCCGCCTGGACGCGACTATCGACCGTGGCGTTGATATTGTTCAGCTGAGCCTTGAGAGCGTCGTTCTCCCGCTTGGCCTCCTCGTTGTCCCTTAGGGCCTTGCTCATCTGCTCTTTGAGCTGCCGGCTCTCGACGACGATGGTGCGCAAGGTGTCGTTTGCCGTGTCGCCCTCGATCCCCAGCGCCTTGGCCTGCTCAGGCGTGAGCTGGGCGGACTGTGGCTGTTCGGGCGTTTGAGGCTTGCTCTTACCCAGTAGGGTCACGCCGACATAGACCACCAGGACCAGAACCCCCAGCAGTGCATACTTGAGGAGTGGATTACTTCTGAGCTGCATGGCGGGCCTCCGTGGTGACGCGAGGATCTGCAGCGCCCAGGCTGGGCAGCAGTGACTGACCAAGGCCATGATTCCGGGTGACCAGGTAGAGCACGGTGGTGTCGCTGGCATCGCCCCGGGCGCCGAGGTAGGGATGCTGGAAGGTCGCGGTGGCGAAGTCGCCCATGAGCTCACGCGGATCCAGGGCCAGGCGCTGGCCGGTCTGGTTGCGCAGCTTCACGGCAGTTACCCAGTGATCGTCCAGGCGCCAGGCGCCCAGCTGACTGGCCTCAACCGGTAGCGCCGGCAGCAGCGTCGACAGGTCCAGGCGCTTGTCGATCCTGACCTGGGCGACGCCGTCGACCGGCTCCACGGTGCGCAGCGGCGCATAGAGCATTTGGGCGGCGTAGCGGGTGAGCACGACAGGAATCGGCGTCTCCCGCTTGGGAGGGGCTGGCTCGTCCTCATCCTCATCGGTTTGCCGGCTTGCCTTGGCCGACGACTTGGGAGCGGCCGCTACCGCCTGACCATAGCGGGCCGGGGTCGTGTCACCTGGCACGATCTTGATCGGCTCAAGCGCAGCCTGGCCTTCCTGGGCCGGCGTTGCGGCGATGTCGACCAGCATGATCTCGCCGGTGGCCGCATTCTGCAGCTGCAGCCGGCTGGGCTCGATCGGGTCTTTGGCCCGGAGATAGATCGCTCCGCCGGTGCTTTGCACCCTGAGTTTGTCAGCGATGGCGGGAGGGACGCCGACCCGAACGTTGGCATCAACGAATAGGATTCGCTCCTGGCCCACCACGAGCGGGATGGCCAGGGGAACACGCTCCCACTTGCGGATCTCGATGGCCTGGGCAAGGCTGCTCAGCAGCAGGCCGCCCAGCACCAGGGCGAGGGAGGGGCGGTATCTCATGGTGTACCTCGAACTTTGACTTCGACGCCGGCCTCGATCCGCTGCGGCTGACCGCTGTAGCAGTCCCACTTCATGCCCCAGGGGTTCTTCTCGGGATCGACGTCGGATCTGACGATATGGAGCGGGTAGCGCGTGAGCGCCGTCTTGACCTTCTCGCCACCTAGGTACTCGTTGGCAACGACATCGAGCATGACCGTCCACTCGCTATTGCCGAGCACCTGGACGCGGCGGGTGGGGTCGTCGCCGTAGCCTGATCCTGGGATCTCCGCGACGTTGCGCACGCGCTTGCGCAGCTCGCCGCTGTTGCGTTTGAGCGCTTCGTCCCCCTCCAGATAGGTCTTGCACGAAGGGGTGATGAAAGGGGTCAGGCGAGTGATGTTGTCGCTGTAGTTTTTCTCGCCGTCAGCTGGCCAGCTGTTCATCTGCTGGAAGATGTAGAAGGCGTAGGAATAGACCGACTCGGGAGGGATCTCCCACCAGGGACGTGTGCTCCCCGAGCGTAGGTCCGGTGGCACGTGCACAGTCAGGTCCTTGGGCGCGCTGTACCAGCCGTAGCCATTCCAGATCGCGATGCCGCTGACTAGGCACAGGGCAAGGCGCAGGGTGGTGATGTGAGCGCGCTGCGAATCTGACAGCTTCCACGCGCGGCTCATAGCCCCACCATCCGCTTGCAGGTCCAGGCACCGCTACGGATGACCAGGCGGCGACCCGCCAGTCCCCAATGCGCGAGGCGCCACTCGGCTTGGCGCCAGAGCCAGGTTTCCGGGCGGCCGCGCTTCCAGCGGCGCAGGATCCGTCCAGCGAGCGCAAGGCCCAGCGAGCCGCAGGCCAGTGCAGAAAAGATCGGCATAGCTGGCGTGGTGAAGAACGCGAGTGGAATGCCAATCAAAAAGCCGGAGGACGCGCAGATGGCGACAGTGGCGAACATTTCATCGGTGGTCAGGCCGCCCACGACGACGGGTTGGGTGTTGAGGCGATTCGGTAGAAACCGAAGGGTGCCGTCCTCATTCAGGTCCTGGGTGATATCCATCTGGGCGCCCGTCCTGCCTTACATGATGCTGGTGGCTTTGGTGACGATGAAGATCACCAGGCCAATAAGGATCACGCCGACGATTACCGTCGAGCCGAGGTCTTTCCACGTTTTCTTGCCGGTATGGATCTCGTGGTAGACCCCGATGCCATGAGCTGCGACCACGACCAGGCCCAGTGCGCAGAGCGCCAGGCCAATGAGCATGAATCCGTCGTAGCCATAGTTCTTGAGCGTTTCCAGCCAGGTAGCGCCTTCGCCGCGCGAAGGGGCCTGCGCCTGGGGCAGAGCTGCCAGGCTGATTGTCGGCAGGAATGCGGCGCTTGCCAGGGCGGCTTGCGTCCTGGCGCGGGCGCCGAGGGTGAACAGGTGTTTGAGGGACAGCATGGATTTCTCCTCGAGGGGTTAATGCAAAATGAGAAAGCTCAGGACGCAGTACAGGAGCAGCCCACGAATGAGGGCGCCCTTGGCGGCGGCTGCTTTGAGGTTCTGGTTCGCCCAGCCCTTGTAGAGGCTGGTGCACAGCCAGGCGAACCAGAGGGTGGTGATGGCCATGGCTACCGAAAGCCAGAAGGTGTTGCTGGCCGCCGGCGTAAGGCCGCTGGCCGCCTGAAAGGCAGCGGTCTGAGCGGCGGTCATGCTCATGGCTGGGCGCCTTCGTGCTGATACTGGCCGGAGAGTTCGGCCGCATCGCGGGGCTGGGCACGGCTTGGGGCCAGATAGTCCTGCAGGCCCTGGCGGATCCGGGCGATGTCGGCGGCGAGACGGTTGTAGTCCAAGTGATAGCGGGAGCTGCCGTCGCGTGGCAGCTCGGCGCTGCGTCGGGCGACCGCCTCGACGGCGTTGAGCTGGCGGATCATCACGTCGACGTTGGCCTGCTCGCTGGCGGTGCCAGCGGCGAGTGCGGGACCCGCCATAAGTCCGAGTGCGACGACCAGGCCACTGACGAGTCCGAAGTGAACGAAAGGCTTGCGTGGGGAAGAGGACAGTTTCACAGCGGGGCCCTGGGCAGCGGGTTGATGCCGCACAGGATGCCGAGGGCCACCAAGGAGGTCAGCGGGAAACCATTACTGCACCCAAATAGGTTGCAAACCCGCTTGGTTACTGACTTTACGCAGGGACGATGAGGCGTTTGAAAAACAGCAGAAAGCCGGTGGCCACCGCGTAGCCCACGCCCCACCCCTGGTTGCCCTGGGCGGTCTGCTGACCAATCTGGGCGCGGCCTTCCAGCACTGGCTGCACGCTGACCAATTCCCAGCCGTTCGCGCCCAGGGCCTGCAGGCGAGCCTTCCGTTCTGGATCGGCTAGGAAAGCAGCGACGTCAGGGGTGCCAGTCTGCTGTTCGTGCTTGAACATCAGCCAGCCGCGCTCTTGGACGCGGTAGGTGAGGGGGGAGAATTCGGTGTGGTATTCGAAGCGGGCAGGGGACATGGACGGCTCCAGTTCGATGGGGTCGGCCATCCTCAGCTCGCCACGTGAAGCTCACCAGGTGAAACCGTACCTACGTCCTTTTAGGTTGCGATCATAGGTGGACCAATTCTTTGCTACCGGCGTGGAAGGACTGGTTATCAGCTTCGAAGCATCCTGCTGGGTCGCTGGTAAAAAGACCGCTACCGAGCATTTGGTATCTACATTTTTCCATTAGCGGCCGAAAACGGCCAGTACTACCTAATGCAATTCAAGACACTGCTGCTCATCAAAAGGCTTTGTGGCGAGGAACTGCAAATGCGTATGGCAGCTGGCATGAGACTATTTTTTCTGGCGGCAATTTGGGGCGCGAGCTTCCTTTTTATGCGGATCGCCGTGCCTTTCTTTGGCGCATTTAACACCGCTTTTCTTAGAGTGTTATTCGGGGCGGTGGGGCTGCTCGCTTTGTTGCTGATCCTTAGGATTCCTTATCGATTCGCTGGCCAGCTGAAAGCCGTAGCATTCATAGGCGTAATTAACTCTGGGCTGCCATTCGGCTTGTATTGCATCGCGGCTCAATACTTGCCGACTGGCTATTCGGCAACGCTAAACGCTACTACACCGCTGATGGGCGCAATAATTGGCTTTGCTTTTTTTGGCGAGACGCTGAGCTGGCGGAAGTGGCTAGGCGTAGGGGCCGGTATCATAGGCGTTGCGCTCATTATTCCGCATGGCGCTCTGGCAGCTGACAGTAAAGTAGCGATAGGCGTTCTAACATGTCTTCTTGCGACGGCGTGCTATGCAATAGCGAGTTTCTTGACGAAGCGTTGGATCACAGACTGCGTAAATCTGGACTCAAGGGTGATAGCGTTAGGTAGCCAGCTGGGAGCTACGGTATTTCTCCTGCCTTTCTGCCTCAGCTCTATTGTCGTTTCCCCTCCTCTGGCCTGGCCACCGTTAGAAGCTTGGCTATGCGTAATCACACTAGGCCTGCTGTGTACTGCCCTGGCCTACATTCTGTACTTTAGCCTGCTAAACGATATCGGTCCTTTGCAAACGCTAAGCGTCACTTTTTTAATTCCGCCTTTCGGTGTGCTTTGGGGATATTCAGTGTTGGGCGAGACCTTTTCACCGAAAGCTATTGTGGGCGCTTTGGTTGTCGGATTGGCAGTATGGCTTGTGTTGGCCCGCGACCCTATCGGTGTGCGTAAACTTCGCTGATGAACTTAGGCCTTGCGTATCGGTATCGAGCACTAAGCCGACCTATCGTGAGTGGCTATACTGCCATGCAGATCCTTGTACCGCTGCATGATGTCGATCACCAGCAAGTTTATCGCCAGGATCTGCATGGCCCGGGTCACCGACACGTACAGCAGGTTCAGCTCATCGTCGCGGCTGGCCCGATCGATCTCGGGTGCAAGCGGATCCGCACTGAAATCGTCGTACAGCCCCACGAAGTCCCACTCCAGGCCCTTGGCCTTGTGCGCGGTCGTCAGGGTGACCGTGGCATCCAGCTCGCTGGCCACCGCGCAGCGCCGTAGCTGCTCGATCCGCTTGGGCAGGTCGAAGTAGGCCTCGATGATCCGCACCGAGCGCTGCATCTCCGGATCCTGGGTAGCCTTGGCGATCTCCTCGTATTGCTCGAAGTCCCGGTAGTCGCGCAAGAGCTTCTTCTGCTGCACCAGATCATTGCGGCCTCGGCTGAACTGGAACAGATCCTCGAGCTCGCGCAGCGAATAGCTGTCGATCCCGCCAATCCAGAACATGCGGTGACCACCCTGTTTCTCCAGGCGCAGGGCGTTCTCGATCACGCCGCTGACTGTGCGATGCAGCCAGGTCCGGTGCGCGAGGTCCTCAGGCAGCGAGCGCTTCACCAGGGTGCGCTGGCCGAGGCCCTGCAGCTTCACCGTCTCACCCTTGAACGACAGGATGACGTTGGCCACATGGGCCACGGCGGGGCCGAAGCGGAACGACTGGGTCAGGTAGTGCTTCTCGGCATCGGCCATCCAGGCCGCGCTAAGGGCATCTTGGGCACCGCGAAAGCGGTAGAGCTGCTGGTGGCGATCGCCCACCATCACCTGGATGGTGCGCTGCCGCTGCACCAGGTCGGCGATTACCGGGTTCACGTCCTGGCCCTCATCGAGCAGGATGGCGCCGAAGCGGTTGGACAGGTCCGGGCGGCTCATCTGGTAGAGCTTGAGGTAGCCGTCGTGGGTGATCTGCACGCCGGCGTCCTGCAGGTCGATCATGCGCTTCCAGACGCTGATGGCCAGCCCCACTACCTAGGTGATGCGCAGTACCAGCAGAGCGCCGAGAGTGATGAGCAGGGCAAGTACCTGCAGCGTCAAGGTGCTGCTCTGGATGGTGTCGCGCGTCCAGCCGATGAACAACGGCACGGTGGAGGAGACGATGCTGCTCACGGAGCTAATCAGTCCGCTGTCGGTGGCCAGAGTCCGGTGGCTGAGAAAGGTCAAGGTAGTTGCTGGAATTGCGGCAAAGCGGCGCCGGAGCCCATGCAGGTGAGCACTAGGCCAGCCAGTATTACAATCAGCGTGGCTATGAGCAGGAGCACGGCTAGGTGCCAGCGCCACTCGCAATCAGCGCATTCTTTTTTAGTAGTAGATCGTCTGGATCGGCATCTCTTTGCCTCGCTTCTTACGGCCGCTACCGTTTGTCTTTTCGTTCTTCCTGTTTGCGCACTGGGATATATCGCTCCCTCACTCATGACGTGAATTAGAGCGGACTGATATTTTTTTTATATATATCGAGCTGTTTTAAAGTATTGGGCAAGTCGGTGGCTTTAGCTGATGCTCAGTAGCGAAAGGCATGTTCGCCTGTCTTAAATAGGCCGCGGATTACTATTTCTCGGTCAAACAACAAAAATAACTGATGACGCGGGAATTTTCCCGTGATGGCTGCCTGCATGTCCAGATGATTGGGCCTGTGCTCGGCGGCTATCGAGGTACACGATGATGTCCCGAACTGCTCTGTATCTGTATGCCGCGGGTCTGTGCAGCCTGGTTGCGCTTGGGCTAGGTTTGGCGCTGGGGCCTTCTAACTGGCTGTGGCGGCCGCTATCGGGTGCCGCCGAACATCACCTGACGCCATTGGCCGCCTGGCATGGGCGCTTGATGGTACTGACCTGGGGGCTGTTATTTCCTGCAGGCATCCTGATCGCTCGATACGTCAAGGTCACACCACGACAGCGCTGGCCTGATGAGCTGGATAACAGGCTCTGGTGGCGTCTGCACTTGCTTCTGCAAAGCCTAGGTAGCCTGCTCATGCTTCTGGCGCTCGGCCTTATTTTGGTCGCCGCGCAGGGCGCGTCGAGCCTGGCGCGCTGGCATGCGCTGGGGGGGTGGGGCCTGGTCGCCGGTGTAGTCATCCAAGTCGTCGGCGGACGCTTGAGAGGCACCAAAGGTGGACCGGGCATCCCGGGAGATCACTACCTCATGACTCCTCGCCGCTTGGTTTTCGAATACGTCCACAAGACGCTGGGGTGGTTGGCCTTGGTGCTGTCCGTGCCCGTCGTTCTGGCTGGGTTGGTAGTGGCCGATGCACCGCGCTGGATGTTCCTAGTGTTGATTCTATGGTGGACGACCTTGGTCATTCTAATGATCGCTCTACAGCGGCGGCGTGGTTGCTTGGATACATACCAAGCTATCTGGGGGCCGGCTGACTGTCACCCCGGTAACCATCTGAGGCCCATAGGGTGGGGCGTATTTCGCCACCCTGAACGAGAGACATCTATGCGGCCGGAAATTCAATCGTGTGCACGCTTCGTGCGCGGCTAGCAACGCTTTAACTTGCTGTTATCGCCATTTTTCTCACAATAAAAAGAGCATGCCATGGCCACGACTAATCTGCTGTTGATCGGTTTGTTATCGATCCTGTCGCTGTTGATATTGATCATTCCCTTGAAGTTGCCACCTTTCATCGCCTTGATCAGTGTGGCCACCGCTACCGCGCTGGTATCCGGCGTCGCACCAGCGCAGTTGGCGCAAGCCGTGGAGGGCGGGCTGGGTAAAACACTGGGGCATGTCTCTGTGATCATCGCTCTCGGTGCCATGGTCGGTCGGATGATTGAAATCTCCGGAGGTGCCACGGCGCTGTCGCGACTGCTAGTCACCCGCCTGGGTAGTCATCGGGTGTTGCTGGCGCTGGCCCTGGCGGCCTTCGCGGTCGGTGTGCCAGTGTTCTTCGAGGTGGGCGTCATCATGCTCATCCCTCTGGCCGCGGGACTGGCCACGGAACGGCAATGGCCGCTGTATCGGCTCGGCCTGCCCATGTGCGGCGTCCTGCTGGTGGTTCACGCCCTCTTGCCGCCTCACCCGGGCGCGGTCGCCGTTGCCACAGCCTTCGGCGTGGAAGTGGGCAGGGTACTCGCCTTCGGTTTGCCGATCGCTGCCATGACCTGCGTACTTCTACTGATCACGGGGCGGCGGTTGTTCGAACGCTCCTACCGGGCCAGTGCTTTCGCCAGTGAACCCCAGGCTCCGGTGGCCGGCCTGGTAGAAGAGCGGCCCGCGGCGGGACGGGTAGTGTTGGTGATCGTCTGCCCCATCGTGCTGATCCTGCTGGGTGTGCTAGCCCCCAGCCTGCCACTGCCGCCCGCGATGCGGGCCACCCTGGAGGTCCTGGGGGTGCCTTATGTGGCTTTGCTCGCGGACGTCTTTCTCGCCATGGGACTCTTGGGGTTGGCACGGGGCATGCCGCTCCGTGACGTATCCGCACAGCTCGCGGCGGCTATCCCTGGCATTGCGATGATCATCCTCATCACCGGCGCGGGCGGCGCCTTCGCCAGCATCATGGTACAGACCGGCATCGGTGCGGCGCTGGCTACTGCCATGCAGGCCACCGGACTGCCGATCCTGCTGCTTGCCTACCTCATCACGCTGATGATCAGAGCCGCCCAGGGCCCCACCACCGTAGCCCTGATGACCACCGCCGGTATTATCCTGCCGATGATCCAGACACTGGGCCTGAACCCCAACCAGACCGCGCTGGTTGGGCTGGCTATGGGCGCTGGTGGCATCGGTCTATCCCACGTCAACGATGCTGGCTTCTGGATCGTCACGCGCCTGCTCGGTTTGAGCGTCGCCGACGGCCTGCGCAGTTGGACCCTGCTCACCACCCTGGCCAGCCTGTTTGCCCTGGGCTGTATCGCGTGCATCTGGCCGTTCGTTTGACAGATCAAGGAGCTTTCGCGATGTCGGAATCCACCGTTACCTTGTTCGATGCCCGAGGTGCCGCGCTGCAGCACGCATGCCGCCCGCTGGAACACCTGGCCAGTGGCGCTCTGTGGAGTGAGGGGCCGGTCTGGTTGCCCGCCGAGCAGGCGCTGCTCTGGAGCGACATTCCCAACGATCGCATGCTGCGCTGGAGTGCAGTGGATGGCCTGAGCGTGTGGCGGCAGTCGGTTGGTTTTGCCAATGGCCATGCACTAGCAGCGGACGGGGCGGTCCTGCATTGTTCCCACGGCCACCGGGCGATCTTGAAAACGCCATGTCGGGACGGCTGTTTGGCCGACACAGAGGAGGTATTGGTTGACCGCTACCAGGAGCGTCGTCTCAATTCCCCCAATGACCTGGTGGTCAAGCGCGACGGGACAATCTGGTTCAGTGATCCGCCCTACGGAATCCTCTCAGATCGCGAGGGCCACCTGGCGCCCCAAGAGCAACGTCACCAGTACGTCTTTCGCTATGATCCCGCGGACGGCCAACTGGACGTGGTCAGCGACTTCGTCGAGGACCCCAATGGCCTTGCTTTCTCGCCGGACGAAAGCATCCTCTATGTCTCCGATACCTCGGCCGCGCGCCGCGCCGACGGGCGCCATCACATCGTTGCGTTCGACGTTATCGCTGGTCGCTCGCTGGTTAATCCGCGAATCTTCGCCGAGGTGGGGCCTGGCCTGCCAGATGGCTTCCGTGTCTCGCGCAATGGCTGGCTTTATACCAGCAGTGCCTGTGGCGTGCAGGTCTATCATCCCGATGGTACCCGGCTGGCGCTCATTAACGTCCCCGAGATGGTCGGCAATCTGACCTTCGACGAGCACGAGCAAGCGCTCTATATCCTGGCGACCACCTCGCTCTATCGCGTTGCCTTCGATCAGCCGGCTCATACGCTAGGATGAATATCCAGGAGCGTCGCCTATTCCGCGGGCGCCAGCAGCGACTGGGCTTGCTCACGCAAGGCCTGCACGCAGGGCGAAGGCTCGCGATAGGCCAACGCCAAGGCATAGGGCAGTGGTGTTCCAGCGCCTTCGAGTTCACGCCAAGCCAATTCCGCAGTCTGCCGCCGGGCGTACTGGCGTGGCATCAGGGCGATGCCGAGCCCCGCGGCGACCAGGCCGGCGGTGGTCTGCATCTGCCTCGAATGCTGAGCCACCCTAGGCACGAAGCCGGCCTCGGCACAGCCGAGCAGGATGCGGGCGTACATGCCCGGGCCATCATGAGGGGCGAACAGGATCCAGGGTTCCAAGGCGCAATCGGCGAGGCCGAGTGTCGGGTGCTCGGCCAGGTGATGCCCCAAGGGCAGCGCCACCACCAAACGATCCTCGAACAACGGATCGAACTGGATGTCGCCGGTATCGGCGACGGGCAATACCAGCACTCCGGCGTCGAGCCGATCCTGGCGCAGCAGCTCGAGTTGTTCTGGTGGCGTCGCCTCCAACAGCTCTATGGCTACGTGAGGATGTTGCGCCCGGTAGTGGCGCAACAGGCGCGGCAGCAGGCCACCGACCTGGCTATCGACGCAGCCAATTCTCAACGACCCAGTCAGACCCGCTGCCGCCTGGCGCGCCGCACTGCAGGCGCGCTCGGCTTGGGCGAGGGTTCGTCGGACTTCTAGCAGAAACAGGCTACCGGCCGCGGTGAGGCGAGTGGAGCGATTGTCGCGCTCCAGCAAAAGTACGCCAAGTTCCTCTTCGAGGCGGCGGATCGCCGTACTTAGTGGAGGCTGGGCCATATTGAGACGCTCCGCTGCACGTCGGAAGTTGAGTGTCTCGGCCACGGCCACAAATTGGCGCATCTGACGCAGATCAATCATCGGCACACTTCTTATTATCGCGATTATCAGCCGAGTATGCGCTGGCGTTCGGCGACCTGCCTAGGGCCTGAAGCGCCCGTGCTAGACATAACCGTAGGCTATGTACCTATGAGCAGCTTTGATTGGACGGTTATGGCAGACAATGGCGATAGTCAGTGCAGAAGAACAACTGAGCAAAGCCTCCCATGAACATCGCCCTTCGAGTTTGTAGTGCCCACGCATGGGTAGCGCAAGCCTATTCATGGTCGCGCCGCATATCTCAGCATCATGACCTTTCCGGTAACTAAGCCCTGTAGCGCTCTCCCCAGCAGCCAATTTTCGCTGCGTTTTTACTGTTCCGAGGATTTTCTATGACGACTTCTTCACTGCCCCGACTAGCCGTAGTTCTAGGCGACCCGGCGGGCATCGGTCCTGAGCTGATCGCACGTCTGTTGTCTGATCCGGCAGTCCGTCGCAGCGCGCACATCATCCTGATCGCTGATGAGGACGAAGTGCGTAACGGTATGCGCATTGCTGGCTGCAGTTTCTCTTACAGTGCCATTGACTGCCTCGATGCACTAGATTTCGAAGACGGTCTCCCCCTGCTATACCCGTATCGCGGAGCCGCCGAAGGTCGCTTTCCACGCAGAGAACCTAGTGTAGTCGGCGGCCGCTACAGCCTGGACACTCTAGCCGTCGCCCTTGACCTGACCAAAACCGGCTACACCGATGCCATCCTCTTCGGCCCCCTAAACAAGACCTCGCTGCATTTGGCAGGCATGGACCACAGTGACGAGCTGCACTGGTTCGCCGAGCACTTGAACTACCAGGGACCATTCTGCGAATTTAACGTGCTCGACGACCTCTGGACCTCGCGGGTGACCTCCCACGTTGCCCTCAAGGACGTCCCAAACCTGCTTAGCCAAGAGCGGGTGATCGAAGCCATCAAACTGATCGATAACGAGCTCAAACGCAGCGGCCTGGCACGGCCGCGTATCGGTGTCTGCGGCCTCAATCCGCACAATGGCGACAACGGCAGCTTCGGCCGCGAGGAAATCGACATCATCGGCCCGGCTATAGAGCGCGCAAAGGCGCTGGGCATTGACACCGATGGCCCCTATCCCGCTGACACCATCTTTCTCAAGGTGCAGGGCGATAACCGCGCCTTCGACGCGGTGGTGACCATGTACCACGACCAGGGCCAGATCGCGATCAAGCTAATGGGGTTCTCCCGCGGCGTGACGGTGCAGGGCGGTTTGCCCATTCCCATCGCCACGCCCGCCCATGGCACCGCCTTCGACATTGCTGGTCTGGGTAGCGCCAACGTTGGCGCTACGCGCCAAGCGTTCGAGGTCGCCTGTCGCATGGGTAGCACGAAACGCTAAAGGTTTGTCCCTCCACAACAACAAAAAAGGAGTATCACTATGGGTGCTATTGCCCGTCGTTTGGCTGTCTCGCTCGCGAAGGAGCTACGGCCATGAGCAGCCTTACTAAAGAATCTGGCCTGTCCGCCGCAGCTAAGGTTGATGCGCAGGTGCCCCAGCAGCGCTGGCTCAGGGTCATTCCGCCTATCCTTATCGCCTGCATAATGTCCTACGTTGATCGCATCAGCATCGCGTTTGCCATGCCCGGGGGCATGGCCAGCGATCTGGGAGTGTCGGCTAGTATGGTCGGACTCGCGGGCGGTATCTTCTTCATCGGTTATCTGTTCCTGCAGATTCCGGGTGGCAAGATCGCCGTGCATGGCAGTGGTAAAGCTTTTATCGGTTGGTCACTGCTGGCCTGGGCGGTCATTTCAGTGCTCACCGGTCTGGTACGCAACGAATACGAATTGCTGTTTCTGCGCTTTGCACTAGGCGTAGCCGAAGGTGGGATGTTGCCAGTGGTGCTGACCATGGTCGCGAACTGGTTCCCAGATCACGAGCGTGGCCGCGCCAATGCCATCGTCATCATGTTCGTCCCTCTTGCGGGGATTATCAGCGCACCGCTCTCTGGTTGGATCATCGCGGTCTACGATTGGCGAGTGCTGTTCATCAGTGCTGGGATTGTCTCGGCCCTGGTCATGGTGATCTGGTGGCTTACCGTGAGCGACCGCCCTCAGGAGGCCAAGTGGCTGTCCAGTACTGAGCGCGACTATCTGGTTCAGACCCTTAGTGCCGAACAGGAGCGTCTGCGAGCTCAAGGCCAGGCCAAGCAGTCGCTGATCCAGATCTTGCCGGAGCGCACGCTGTGGCACCTCATCGCGGTCAACTTCTTCTACCAATTCGGCATCTATGGCTACACGCTGTGGCTTCCTAGCATCCTCAAGGAGCTTACCCATAGTGGCATGGGCATGGTTGGGATGCTGGCCATCCTTCCCTATCTCGCCGCGCTGGCCGGGATGTTTCTGTTCTCGAATCTATCGGACCGCACAGGTCGCCGGCGCCTGTTCGTTTGCCTGCCGCTGGCTGGTTTCGCTACCTGCCTGTTCCTGTCCGTCCTTCTGCATGAGCACCTCTGGCTGGCCTACGCCGCCTTGGTAGGTTGCGGCTTCTTTCTGCAGTCGGCCGCCGGGGTGTTCTGGACTATTCCACCGCGGTTGTTCAGTGCCGAGGCTGCCGGTGGCGCTCGCGGCCTGATTAATGCGCTGGGCAACCTGGGAGGCTTCTGCGGCCCATATCTGGTCGGTGTCCTTATCGTGCGTTTTGATCAAGGCGCCGGAGTGCTCTGCCTAGCGCTGTCCCTAGCGATGGCATCTGTCCTCGCGCTAGCGCTGCCTAAACGTTGCGAAAGCTGATCCGTCCCTATTAATTCGGAGTGAACTATGAGTCGTGAAATCCTGTTGCTGGTAGAAAAGTGTGCCCACACCTTCAGCTTCTATGACGTTGAAAGCGGGGAGGCCCTGGAGCATATTCGCCTGCCCGAGTTTCCCCATGAATTCGTGGTGGATTCGGCCAATCGCTACGCCTATGTCGGCCACTACGGCATCGAAACTTCCAGCCACCAGGGGGAGGGGGGCTGCTCGGTATTCGTCATTGACCTGCAAGAGCGCAAGCATGTCCGAACCCTCAATCTATGGCCTTTTCGTCGTCCCCACGGCTTGGCGCTGGACGAGCATGGTCGCCTCTATGTGCTCAGTGAGGCCGACTCCACTCTGCTGATCTTCGATGAGCCGGAGCGCCGCGACGTCCCTGATCGCGCCATACCCTCAGGCGGCTACAAGAGCCATCTGGTGGCCCTGAGTCGCGATGGCGAGACGGCTTTCGCCCTCAACCTACTGAGCAACACCGTTACCCGTCTCGCGCCCCAGGATCCGACCCGGGCACCCGAGCCGCTGCAGCCCGGCAGCCGCCCGGAAGGCAATTGCTTCAGCCATGACGAGCGTTTGCTTTACGTCAGCACCCGCGGGGACAACGGTATCGTCGCCATCGATACTCGAAGCCTGGAAATCGTCGCCCGCGGTCGCACGGGTAGTGATCCGACGCGCATCTATCGCGACCGCCGCGACCGGCTCTATGTCACCAACTATGGCGAAACTTCGCTGTCGGTGTTCGACGAGCGCCTGCAACCACTTGGGCGCATCGAGCTTGAGAGCACTGCTATCGCCATGAGTCTGCATCCCACCCGTGATCTGGCCTTTGTGACCCTCAAGGACCAGCGTGTAGGTATGCTTGATCTGGAGACCTGGCAGATGCGCCGCTACTTCAACACCCTGCTAGAGCCGGATGTGTCCCAGGTCATAGTGGTATGACAGTGCGCGCCCTGATCGACGCCCACCATCACCTTTGGGATCTGGGCCGACTGAACTATCCCTGGCTGCAGGGAGAGGGCGAGCCGGGCTTCTTTCTCGGCGATTACCGGGCGCTGCGTTGCAACTACCTGCCTGAGGACTTTCAGCGTGATGCCGTTGGCTTACGACTGCTGGGATCGGTGCATTGCGAAGCCGAGCACGCCCGGAGCGATCCGCTTGCCGAAACGCGCTGGTTGATCGAGCAACAGGCACGCATTGGCTTGCCCAGCGTCTTGGTGGCCTGGGCACCGTTGCTGGACCCCAGTGCCGAGCAGGTGTTGGAGGTTCAGGCTCAGTCGTCGTTAGTACGCGGCATCCGCTACAAACCGGTGACGGCCCGCAGGCCCCATGACGCCGAGTCTATTCGCGGCCAGTTGGGCAGCTTGCAGGATCCTGCCTGGCACGGAGCATTGGAGATGTTGCAGCGTCTCGGCCTGAGCTGGGATCTGCGCGTACCTTGGTGGCATCTGGAAGAGGCTGCCACCCTCCTCGAAGCACATCCTGGTTTGACCGTCGTACTTAATCACACAGGCCTACCCTGGGATCGTAGCCCCAGTGGGCTGGCACTCTGGCGACGGGGCATGAGTGCCCTGGCGCGGCTGCCACAAGTCGCGGTCAAGGTCTCCGAGTTCGGCTTGCCCGAACCCGGCTGGGACGTGGAACAGAATTGCCGTCTGGTGCGCGACACCTTGGAGCTCTTCGGTCATGAGCGTTGCATGTTCGCCAGCAACTTCCCGGTGGCCGGCCTGCGTATCGGCTATGCCGAACTGGTGGCGCATTTTGAGAATTTTCTAGCCGAGGACAGACCGGAACAGCGTGAGGCCTTCTTCTGGCAGACCGCTCAACGGGTTTACCGCATCCCTTTAGCGCCTCCTGTCCCATAACAGTGAAGACAAACACTGTAGCTTTGCCATTTCCTCAAGTTATTGATGCATGCGAGGAATTGATTAGTACCGGCTTCATCTTGCTCCTACAGTCGACAGACATGCTTCGGCGTGAACCTCTAAGAATCCAGGAGCCTCATCGTGAAAATTACAAACGTCCGTACCCGCGTCTTCGAATGGAAAGGCAAGGTCGTCCCGCCCCAGCCGCACTTCTGCACCAACGCTACCGACATCCTCTATGAGCGCGGCGACGCCATGGGCTCCTTCCGCTTCCACGGCTGGCTGGTGGTGGAGATCGAAACCGACAGCGGCCTGGTCGGCCTCGGCAACTGCGCCTTGGCGCCGCGGGTGGCCAAGGAGATCATCGACCTGTACCTGACGCCCATCGTCATGGGCCAGGATCCCTTCGACAACGAATACCTCTGGCAGAAGATGTATCGCCGCACCCACGCCTGGGGCCGCAAGGGCATCGGCATGGCCGCCATCTCCGCCGTCGACCTGGCGCTCTGGGACCTGATGGGCAAGGCGGTAGACAAGCCGGTGTTCAAGCTGCTGGGTGGCCGCACCAAGGAAAAGATCCCCTGCTACGCCTCCAAGCTCTACGCCAACGACAACCTTGATCTGTTCCTGGAAGAAGCCCAGGGCTATCTCAACCAGGGCTTCGACGCCCTCAAGATGAGATTCGGCTATGGCCCCAAGGACGGTCCGGCTGGCATGCGCCGTAACATCGAGCAGGTCCGCGCCCTGCGCGAACTGGCCGGTCCCGACGTCGACATCATGCTGGAATGCTACATGGGCTGGACCCTGGAATACGCCCGCCGCATGCTGCCCAAACTGGCCGAATTCGAACCGCGCTGGTTGGAAGAACCGGTCATCGCCGATGACATCGAAGGCTACGTCGAACTCAAGAAGATGGGCATCATGCCCATCTCCGGCGGCGAGCACGAATTCACCTCCTACGGCTTCAAGGACCTGCTCGAACGCCGCGCCGTGGACGTCATCCAGTACGACACCAACCGTGTGGGCGGCATCACCGCCGCGCGCAAGATCAACGCCCTGGCCGAAGCCTGGTCGGTACCGGTCATCCCCCACGCCGGTCAGATGCACAACTACCACCTGACCATGGCCAGCACCGCCTCGCCCATGGCCGAGTTCTTCCCGGTGTTCGACGTGGAGGTAGGCAACGAACTCTTCTACTACGTCTTCAAGGGTGAACCCCAGCCCGTCGGCGGCTACCTGCAACTCGACGACGACAAGCCCGGCCTGGGCCTGGAGCTGTCCGAAGAGCATCTCAAGGACTTCGACGTTATCGAGTAAAAGTATTAGTCCGAAACCTAGTCGCCTGCGCGAACGCAAGAAAGCGGGCGAAGTGGCGGCCGTCCAGGGCCAGGTCGGCGCTGGCCATGAAGGTGCTGAGCGTATTGACGACGTCTCTGGCCAGCTCCCAGTCCTGGGTGTTCAGCACTCGGGCGACCTCAGTGATGCGCAGGTTGCCGGCCCGCTTGTGCTGGCACTGGGTGCCATAGACCGCGTAGGCCAGGCCGTGGGCGGTCTTGCAGGTGACGTTGCGCGGAAAGCGATTCTTCGCCGCCATCTCCACCGACTTGTTGTAGCAGAGGTAGGGCATCTGCACGTCCGCATGGGCGCTGGCGTAGCCCACCAGGGTGGTGGTCTTTCCGGTGCCGGCAAAGGCCTGGATCTGCAGCTTGCGGGCGTTTGACGCGATGGCGGGGGCTTGCTCAGGGGTCCACTGCATGGGGTAACTCCAGATCGGCTGGGACAGGGATTCAATACCACCCCTGCATATTGATGGCGTGAGGGCGCTCCTTGTGGCCAGGTTGCGGCCGCGGAGCAGGCCGACGACTACAGGTACTTCTTAAATGAGGCGGTCGTGAGGTTCACTGACAGGGCCAGCAGGGCGGCACAGGGCAGCAGTACCAGGAGCGGGCTCACGCTGAACGGCAAAGCGAGGTAGAGCGACCAGGGCAACAGGGCCAGCGGCAGCATGGTGCTGCGGGCCTTGTGGTAGAAGTAGCTCGACTCGCGGCCGGCGCTGAACTTGCGGATGTCCCGCCGCACCAGGCCGTCGATGAAGCCAACCAGGGCGGCCATGGCAAAGAGCGGCACGGCGAGCACCAGGATCACCAGGCGCACGCAGAACACCAGCACGGTGAAGAGGGCAGACAGGCCGTAGGTCTGCACAGTGGTGATGCCTTGCGCGGCCATGTAGCGCAGATCCAGCTCGCCACGTGGGCCGGCGGCGGCCAGCTGCTGCATCCCAGTCAGCCAGTGGACCAAACCCGTCTTCACGAACAGCCAGTCGTAGAGCAGCCCCACCAACCAGGTCGCCGTGTGCCCGGGCTCCTGGACGACAACGCTGGATAGAAACCCCTGCGACAGCCAGGCCAGTTCGTGATCGAGCATGCCCTTGGCGTGGTGCCAGCCAGCCCCTGGCCAGAGGAAGTAGAGGCAGAGCCAGTCCACCAGGATGGCGCCGCCCAGGGATAGGAACATCACGCCGATGAAGTGGAAGGGGAAGCTGAGCACCGACCCGATGAAGGTCTGCTCCTTGACCTGTTGCTGCTGGGCGCGCTGGGCGACGTCGGCCATTAGCGGCATCCTCTGGGGTGGTCATGATCAAAGCTGGCGGTCATGCAGCATCTCCTTCGTCAGCGGCGCCTTGGGCCATCTGCCGGAAGTCGTCCTGCAGGTCCAAGGGCAGGTCGTCTGCGACACGGCGCTGGCCTGGAGCCTCCCACCACTCACTGCCGGTGGCCTGGCCCACCTGGTAGGCCTTGCGCATCTTCTCCGCGAGCTCCTGCAGGTCCTTGGGCATCGCTTCATCCGGATCCACCGCCGGCAGCGGCATCCGCACCTTCCACAGGTTGCCGCCCTCGATCAGCGCGTAGCACTGGCCCTTGGGTAGGCCCACCACATGGGCGGGCTCCAGCATGGGCACGCTGGTGGCGCTGAGCTGGTCATGGGTGTTGGAGGTGAAGGCGGTCTTGCCGTTGACGGCGTCGCTCGCGCTGCTTGCTGGCGTAGCGGTGAAGACTTGCACCTTGGGCAACTGGTTGGTCAGCAGCTCAGCCGTCGCCGTCTCGCGGACCCGCAGCATGAAGAGGTTGTTGAAGTTGCCGATGATCTGCCCGGCCTTGGCGCGGTTGCCGATCTTGGCCTCGATGTCGGACAGGGTCTGAGTGTAGGCCGTCACCTGCAGACCGGCGCCGCCACCCTTGTTGATCATGGGGATGAACTCATCGCCGATCAGCTCGTTGAATTCGTCGGCGTGCAGGTTGATGGCCACCTTGCCGCTGGCCTCCCCGGGCAAGCCATCATCGATGCCGTACTTGTAGATATGGCCGGCAACCGAGACCAGGTCGGAGAACATGGAGTTACCAACTGCCGCGGCGACCTCGGTGTCGGAGAGGGCGTCCAGGCCGACGTAGACCACAGCGCGTTTGCGCACCACCTGCATCCAATCGAAGATCGGTCGCGGGTCATTGACGTCGTGGTAGTCCGGGGCGATCAGTTCGGCCATGCGGCCGGTGGTGAGTTTCTCCAGCAGGGGCAGCAGCGAGGCGACGATCTTGTCGAAGTAGGTCTTGTCGTAGCGCACGGCGCTGCGCAGGCCGTCCATGACCGGATCCATCACGCGAGTCTGGTTGAGGTACTGGTCGATGGCGATCACGCGCAACGGCCGCCCCTTCATGTTGAAGGGCACGTTCTTTTCGTTGAGCTTGCTCTCGATGAAGATGATCTTCTCCCAGGCCTTGGGGTCGTGCTCATCGAAGTATTTCTGGGCGTATTCCAGGAACAGCCCTTCGATGTTGATCACGTGCTGCTGGATCTGCAGGTAGTCCGGCCGCCGGCCGAGGGCGACCAGGGCCCGAGCGATGATGTTGACGAAGCGCCAGGCGAATTCCTTGAATGCCGCCGAGTTGCCCTCGCTGGACAGCTGGCCCGCGACGCGGGTGGCCACCTCCGAGATCCGGCCGAAGCGGCCCACCGCGTTGTAGCGGGCGGACTGGTCCGGCCACCCCAGGTGGAAGACATAGAACTCGTTGGTCCGGCCGGCGCGTTCGCACTCGACGTACATGCGCTTGAGCAGGTCGGCATCGCCCTTGGGATCGAAGACGATCACCACCTCATGCTGGCCGCGCCGCTTGCGACGGATGTCCTGGGTGATGAAGAGCTCGGCCAGGCGCGTCTTGCCCACCCGAGTGGTGCCCAAGACGATCGTGTGACCCACTCGCTCGCCCAACGGCAGGGTGACATCGTGCTCCTCAGGTTCAATGCCGTGCAGGCGCGGCAGACCGCCCACCGGAGGCAGCGGTCGGAACGGGTTCGCGGCGTTATCCCAGGCGGTGGCCTTGGCCAGCAGGGTGAGCGGGAAAGGGGCGAACTCTAGGCGCGCCTCGAGGCGCCGGGCCCTGTTGGTCCACTCCGACGGCTCGACGTAGGGGGCGTACTGCGGCAGATAGGTGTCGACCAGGCGCTGGGTGTGCTTCTGCTCCCAGCGAAAGCCCTTGCCGATGAACAAGCGCTCGTTGCTGACCGGGATCTCCTTGCTGGTCATGCTGTAGAACGACAGCCGCCGGATGTTGCGCCGGTAGCGCAGCACGCGCAGCGCCTGGCGGAAGCGGTAGGTGCCGAAGGCAAGAAAGGCGACGGCCGTGACCAGACCGAACAACGGGGTCAGGGCGACGGCCCAGGGCGCGAATACGCACAGGAAGGCCATGGCCAGGCACACCTGCACGGTGTAGAGCTCCACCGCAGGCCGCAGCAGCGTGTCCAGGGCATGATTACGAGCCATGGTCAGCGCTCCAGCTCGCCAGCGCCTGGCAGCGGCAGGGCCGCGGCGTGCTCTTTGCGGATAGCCTCGGCTTGGCCACGCGGCAGCGCTGCTTCGAAGCGCTCGCAGAGGGTGATCTCATCGTCCATAGAGCGGCCGGTGATCTCGCCGCCATGGAGGTCGACCAGAACCTCCACGTCACCTGCCAGGGCGGCGCGTGCTTTCTGGTGGTCAGGTAAGCGAATGACCATCGTCAGATAGTAGGAAGCCCCTGACCGTGTTGGGCCGAAGGTGACGGGGTAACTGAGGGATTCGTCCTGAGATGGACTGGCGCCATGCGCATTCGGCTTGGAGGCATCATCAGCGGCTGAGTGTGGAGTCTGAGAGCTGGGCACTGGGATCTCCTATTGCTCAAGGGCGGTTGGGGTGATGAGTACGGGGTAGTGGTTGAGCCCGAGGCGGGCAGCCAGGTCATCGCCAACGGCGGGGCTGATGGCCAGCCCAGGGGCCCAGCTGCGGATCGCGGCCAGGCGCTGCGCGCTGGCCACATTGACCGCCAGGCCAGCGGCGCCGAGTCGCTGAAGAGTCTCGCCACGGCTGGCCAGCCACTGGCGAGACAGGTCGTCGTCGCCAATCAGGAAGAATGGCTGCAGGCCAGGCGCGTTCAGCGCGCGCCCCTGGACCGTGCCGGGGGTGAGCCGCTGCGATCGCACGGGGAAGCCCAAGGCCTGGGCAGGCTGTGGTAGCGGCGCTTGCTGCTGTGCCTGCATCGGCTCCGGATTCAGGCTTTGGTAGTAGGGCAAGGCGGAGACGCCGCCGCGGTCTTCGACCACGGTGAGGCTGGTGGCCTGGGCGGCCAGCGGCAGGGTCAGGATGAGGAGTGAGAGGATCTGCTTCATGGATTCGAGGCCAGCAATGTCATGCCGGTGACCCGGCTCAGGTGTTTGGCGAAGAGCTCGCGGTACTTGGCAGCGGGGGCGCCGCCGGCGGGACGGTGATAGCGGCCAGCGACGTTGATCCAGTCGCCGCCCTGGGCGCGCAGCTCGGCAAGCATTTGCGCTGCGACTTCCAGGTTTTTGTAGGGGTTGAGTGCCTCACAGGGCGAGACGCCGCGGCCGAAGCGATGGCCGTTCCAGCCCATGTTGACCTGTGCGATGCCGACGTCGACGCGCTTGGCGCCGGCGGTGCTCAACGCGACCAGCAGCGCAGTGCAGGCATCAGCGCGGGTGGCGAAGCGATAGCCGGCGCCGGCGACATTGAGCGTCCAGGGCCAGGGGACCAGCTGTGCGCCCCTGCCGCGCAATCGGGTACCACTCTCCTGCAGGGCTACCGAGTAGAGGACCTCAGAGGGGATGCCCGCCTGATGGGCAGCCAGTTGATAGGCCGGGGGCGGTGTCTCGGATGCCAGTACCCCCGCCGCGATCAACTGCAGGAGGAGGCCGGCGGCGAGCGCCCTGGTCATTGCCGTAGCCATTGCCCATTCACCTCGCGGACAACGGCCGGCAGTTCGCCGCCCAGGCCCAGCTGGACCCAGCGGCCGGCGTCGTGGTTGAGCGTGATCTGCCGTCCGCGCACCTTGGCCGGATCGACCCCGGCGAGCACGGCCCAGCGGCGGATACGGGCATCGTCGTTCTGACTGCCGATCAGGTAGAGGTCGAACGCCTGGCCAGCGCTCTGCAGTGTCTGGACCCGCTCGATGCAGGCGGCGCAGCTATCGGTCACGAACACGGCGAGCCGCCCATTACCGCGCACAGCTGGACTTGCCTGGGGCGCTGCCTGGCCGCCGGCTTGTACCGGCTGCATGTTCGGGTAGAGGCGATTCCAGGCGTCGCGGTAGGCCTGGTCATAGGCCAGCTCCTTCTGCACCCGCTGCGCCTCGGCGCGAACCTGCAGCTCGGCATAGCGGCGCCGCTCGGCATCGGACTGGGCTTCGATGCCCAGGGCGGTGAGCGGATCCAGGCCAGGTGAGTAGACTCCACGGCTGCCCTGCATCAGGGTCCGGTAGCGCTGGAATTCCTGACTGCTCAGGCCCCATTCCTGGGCGATGGCGCTGTCGTTACGCTGGACCGCGCTTTGACGCTCAGCGCTACCTGTTTCGCCGGAGAAGACTTGGGGGGCGACAAGGTCTGCGGTGAGTGCCGGCGCGGATGGCGAGAGCAGGATGAGGGCGATCGCAAGGCTCGCCGGGAAGAGAGGGGACTGGGGGCGCATGAGTTGCCTCTACTACTTGACGGAAAGGGTGCGGGTCGCGCCGTCGACGCTGAACTGCGCCTGGCGGTCGTCGAGGTTGGCCAGCCGCCAGCGGGTGCCGCCGACGTTGTCTCCTGGGCGCACCAAGGAGAGCTCGCTGAGCTGGGTGCTGCCGGGAGGCGCGACCGCAAGGAAGCGCTCACCGCCGCGGTACTCGATGCCGACGACAGTGAAGGGGGGAGGGGTGTCGACCGGCTTGACCGGCTCGGACTTACGCGCGATCGCCGGGGCGCTGCGCTGCTTGGGGACGATAAGTGGGGGCGGCGCCTTGGCCGGCTCCACTGCTTTTTTGCGCAGGTCCCCCAGGTCGTTTTGCAGTCCTTCCAGCTTGGCCTCGAGCACGACCAGGTCGCCCGCCTGGGCCATTCCCTGCAAAGCGGTCTGGTTGGCGCGCTGGATCTCCACCAGCATGGCCTGGGCGGTATCGATGCGCTGCGACAACGCCTGTTGGCTCGCCCGGAAATCCGCATCCTGGACTGGCTTGCCGCCGGCGAAGCCATCCATCTGATCCTGCATCTTGTCCAGACGCTGGGTGATGGCATGCACCGTGTTCTGGTCAGCCGTGGCGTTCAGGTCGCGATTGACATGGGACAGCTCAACGTAGAGATACAGGCACGCACCAGACAAGGCTGAAAAGCCGGTCGCGACGAGTGTTTGCGATAGGGAAGGGCGCTTCATAGGAGACCTCGCACAGGATGCCGTGCACGGTCGCAGAAGCGCTGAAGGGGGTCAGTAGGAAACCTTATCCAGGTCTCAGGAGGTTAGGTTTCGGGGTTCAACAGCCCATAGATCGCCCTTCGGCCAGGTGCTGAGAGCGGGCAGGTTATGATGCGCGCTTTGGCTGAGAGGGCTACCAAGGTGCTAGTGATTCGGCTGGAAAAAGGTAGCGTGATCAATCTGGAGCGCCAGGTGAGTACCTCGAACGGGTACGGCATCTGGGAATACCATCGGAGCCAGAGCTCGACGATGTATAGGCCCGACTTCACCGTTTATCGTCACGTGGCGATAAAGCCGGCCGATCCACAGGCTGGGCAGCAGGTGAGCGTGGCGATCTGCCTTCCTGGTACCCCTGAAAATGAGTGGAAGCCATTCCGGACCGGAGTCGCCAGCTTTGACGGCGTGTGATATTGCTGGTGTTCTGGTGGGGTAAACTTGTATCGGAGAGGGCTATGAATAACGACCAATGGTCAAAGCGCGCAGCGCACTTGAAGAAGGGCTACCGAATCTCATTTTGGTGTGCCTTCGCAACAATTTTCTCAATGATCACACTTGTCTTCGTTGCAGAGCTCAGCGGTCACCCGCTTGACCAGCGGGGCCTCGCTGAGGATTTTGCTCCTCTCATCGTCATGCTCATCGGCGTTGCTGCTGTTTGTCAGCTCGGACACTCGTTAGTCAGAGCTAAGCTAGACCAGTCTAATTAATAGAACGCGTATAGGGGGTTGCCGTGACTAAAGAAGTGATCTTGGCGCAGGAGCAAGAAGATTTCGAGGAGGGCTTGAAGGACCAGAAGAGCCGCGAGGCAGCAACCTTGGTCTTTAAAGGGGCAAGCCGCTCTTTAGCGGTATCGACAATCAACGATATCTATGCCGCACAGGCGGACGCGTCTCCAAGCGAGTTTTTCTATGACGACAATGGTCACCCCGAATACTTCGGAGACGGTATGCAGCTGCCAACCGTTGACGAGACACTCGGTAAGCCAGGCCAGCTAAATGTTATTGCGCGAGAGTTAAGGGACACATACTTCCCGTAAGGCAGGCAACCGTAGATTTGCCATTAGCGAAAATCTCGACTGCGTGTATCCAGCCCCTGAAGCAGCTCGCTGATGTCCTCCAGTCGGCCCGCCACTACATGCAGTACACCGTCCCTTGTTTCGACGGTGCCATCTACCCGCAGCAGCTGTGAGGCCACCAGCTCACGCCGCTGGCGCTCCGCCAGGGTGCGCCACACGACCACGTTGACCATCCCATACTCGTCCTCCAGCGTCACGAAGGTCACGCCGCTGGCCGTACCGGGCCGCTGCCGGCCGACTACCAGGCCAGCGACCCGGGCCGGCTGGCCGTGGCGCCGCTCCTTCAGCTCATGCGAGCTCATCAGCCGCCGGGCTGAAAGCTCCGGCCGCAGCAGCGTGAGTGGGTGGGGGCCCAGGGTGGTACCCAATGAGGCATAGTCCGAATAGAGGTCCTCGCCCACGGTCGGCGCGACCAGCTCCTGGATTTCCTCCTCAACCACCGCACCCTCAGCAAAGAGCGGCAGCTGGGGCTCGATCGCAGCCATCGCCCAGCGGGCCTGGAATCGATGTCCCGCCAAGCCTTTGAGTGCGCCCGCATCCGCCAGGCACTCCCGGGCTTTGGCATCGAGACCGGCGCGCAGGCACAGATCAGTGACATCGCTGAATGACCGCTGTCGGCGGGCCTGCTCAACCGCGCGCCCAGCTTTCTCGGCCAGGCCGCACACCATCCGCAGCCCCATCCGGATCGCCGGTTGCGGGGTATCCGCGACATCCTCAAGGCTGCAATCCCAGTCGCTGCAGGTCACGTCTACCGGCAGGGTCTGCAACCAATGGCGCCGGGCGTCCTGCAGGATCTGGTCTGGGCTGTAGAAGCCCATGGGGTATGAATTGATCAACGCCGCCGCGAAGGCCGCCGGCTCATGGCATTTGAGCCAGCAGCTCGCATAGGTGAGCAGGGCGAAGCTGGCCGCATGAGATTCGGGAAAGCCGTAGCTGCCAAACCCCTCGATCTGCCGGAAGATGTCCGCGGCGTACTCGGCGGTGTAGCCGTTGGCGAGCATGCGCGAGGTGAGCCGCTCCCGGTGCGGCTCAAGCCCGCCATGGCGCTTCCAGGCCGCCATGCTGCGCCGCAGCTGATCGGCCTCGCCGGGGGTGTAATCGGCAGCGAGGATGGCGAGCTCCATCACCTGCTCCTGGAACAGCGGGACGCCCAGGGTTCGGCCGAAGACGCGCTCCAGCGCCGGCGGGTAACTGATCTCTTCCTGGCCCGTCCGCCGGCGCAGGTACGGGTGAACCATCCCTCCCTGGATGGGGCCCGGCCGGACGATGGCCACCTCGATCACCAGATCGTAAAAGGTCTGTGGCTTCAGCCGCGGCAGCATGGCCATCTGGGCGCGTGATTCGATCTGGAACACCCCGAGCGTATCGGCCCGACTGATCATGGCGTAGGTCGGCTTGTCCTCCTGGGGGACGGTGGCCAGCGTCAGCTCCTCGCCTCGGTAGCCTTTGACCAGGTCGAAGCAGCGGCGTAGGGCGCTGAGCATGCCCAGGGCGAGGATGTCGACCTTGAGCAGGCCCATGGCATCAAGGTCGTCCTTGTCCCACTGGATGACAGTGCGTCCTTCCATGGCCGCGTTCTCGACCGGTACCAGGGTATCCAGCGTCTGGTCGGCGATGACGAAACCGCCCGGGTGCTGCGACAGGTGCCGAGGGAATCCGATCAGCTCGCCGGTGAGCACCAGGATCCGGTGAAGGAGGGGGCTATCAGGATCGAAGCCAGACTCGCGGAGACGCTCCGGCGGCGGCAGGTTGTCGGTCCAACGACCACAGCAGTCCGCCAGCGCGGTGATCTGATCTGGCGGTAAGCCCAGGGCCTTGGCCACGTCCCGCACAGCGCCCGCGGCGTGATAGGTGGACACCACCGCGGTGAGGGCGGCGCGCTGCCGGCCGTACCGGCGGAAGATGTACTGGATGACCTCTTCCCGGCGATCATGCTCGAAGTCGACGTCGATGTCCGGCGGCTCATCGCGCTCGTGGCTGATGAATCGCTCGAACAGCAGGTTGATCCGGGTTGGATCCAGCTCGGTAATGCCCAGGGCGAAACAGACTGCAGAGTTCGCGGCCGAGCCGCGCCCCTGGCAGAGGATCCCCTGCTGCCGTGCGAAGCGGACGATGTCGTGCACTGTCAGGAAGTAACTCTCGTATGCCTTGTCGGCGATCAGCTGCAGTTCCTTCTCGATTTGAGCGTGCAAGCGATTTGATAGACCCTCCGGCCAACGCCAGGCGCAGCCTTCCTCGGTCAGCACACGTAGCCAGCTGGTGGCGGTGTGTCCCTCCGGAACCACTTCGCTGGGGTACTGGTAGCGCAGCTCAGCCAGGTTGAAGGTGCAGCGTTCGGCGATGCGCAGGGTTTCCTCCAGCAGCTCGGGCGGATAGCAGCGTGCCAAGGCTTCACGGGTACGCAGATGACGCTCCCCGTTCGGGAAGAGCAACTGGCCAGCTTCCGCCACCGGGACGTGATGGCGAATCGCGGTGATGGTGTCCTGCAGTGCCCGGCGCCCGCGGCAGTGCATGTGCACGTCGCCGGCGGCGACCAGCCCTATGCCTAAGGCCGCTCCCAGTTCCTGGAGCTGCTGCAGCCGCACCTTGTCGTCTTGGTCGAAGTGGAGCTCGGCGGCGATCCACAGCCGGTCAGGAAACACCTCCAGCAACCAACGCACCGACTCCGCTTCCCCGTTCCGCTCCGGTACCCAGAGCGCGACAAGGCCAGCGACCTGGCCAAGGTCCTCGCGCAGCAGCCGGTAGCTGCCTTTGTCCGCCCGCCGGCGGGCGAGGGTGATCAGCCGGCACAGCTGCTGGTAGCCCTGCAGGTCTTCCACCAGCAGCACGAGCTTGGGGCCCTGGGCGACCTGAAGTTCCGCGCCGACGATCAGCCGGACGTCATGCTTCTCCGATGCCTGCCAGGCCCGCACGATGCCGGCGAGGGTGCACTCGTCAGTGATGGCCAGCGCCTCATAGCCCTTGGCCTTGGCCCGCTCGAACAGCTGATCGACGCTTGAGGCACCGCGCTGGAAGCTGAAGTTCGACAGGCAGTGCAGCTCCGCATAGCCGGGTGTCACGCGAACCACCCCTGCACCCACCAGCCAGCCCCCTCCGCCTGCGACTGGAAAGCCCAGGCCGTACGCCCGTCTGCGAGTTCGAGCACGTAGTAGTCCCGACGGGCATCCTCACCGTCCCACCACCCGCTCTCGATCCGCTCCGGTCCGCTTAGGACCCGTGACTGATCGACATCCAGCGGCTCCGGCGCCGGCAGCAGCCAACCCGGCCGTCGATTCGGTCCCAATGCCTGGAGTGCCAGAGACGGCGTATCGCGCCGCCAGGCCCGCTCCGGTCGGTGATCGCTCTGGGCGCCCACCGCATAGACCGCGTCGTCGCCCAGGCGCGACCGCAGCCGCTCACGCAGTTGCTCCCAGCTCACCGTCTGTTGCGGGCGCTCATCAAATAGGCCGCGGTGCTGAGGGACGAACGAGGGCAACTCGTCAGCGACCAGGCCAATCGCGAGTACCGGCTCTACCACCTGGGTGGGCTCCAGGCGGCCCCGGGCAAATTCGAACAGCAGCGCAGGGTCCCGCTCGGGTGCAAGCAGACCTACCACGATCTCGGTTGTCGGCGCCTCACGGTGTTCGAGACGCAGGGTGAAGCGTTGGGCACCCATGTCTCGGCCGGCGAGACAGGTGGCCAGGTCCGAGGTCAGTCGGCGCAGCGGGAACAACAGGGCCTGCGTCGACTCGACTTCGAAGTTGAGCTCGATCCGCAGCCTGAAGGTGGTCGGGGGCAGGAAAAACTCCAGGGGCAGGACCTTGCTGCCCAGCATTTGATCGAGGTGATTGAGCAGGCTCAGGGGGAAGCGCCGTGCGAGCTGCGCCCGGGGCAGCGCTAGCACCTGGTTCAGCTGGCGCAGTCCCATGCGGCCCAGGGCCTGGACGATCTCAGGCTCGAAGCCCAGAAGCGCCACCGGCAGCGTGCGCAACGCGCTGGCCAGGCCGGCATCGTCCCGAACCGCCAGGCTGTCGCCGGCGTTGGCCAACACTCGGGCGGCGACCGGGTTCGGTGCCAGGGTGATCCGATGGCCGAACCCCAGAGCTGTGAGCTCCTGACGTAGGCGCGCCTCGAATCGGGGCCACGGGCCGAAGAGTGGCAGGCTCGACTGCACCTCGAGCACCAAGGCGTCAGCGAAGTGCAGGCTCACCTGGGAGCTGAACCCATAGGCCCAGGCGGCGAGGAGCTCGTGCTGGCGCCTTAGTGCCGCCTCGTCGTACTCCACTGTCGCAAACTGCGGGCAGATCGCCTGGGCAGCGGTGTACGTCATCTCTGGCCGTAGCCCAAGCGCCAGCGCCGCAGCATTTGCCGCCTTGATGATCCGTCGCTGGATAGGCCCGTGGAGCAGTACCAGAGCCTCGTCCGGGTCAGGACAGTTGCGCAGCACACCGTCCAGCGCGAACTGCGGGAAAAAAATGCAGGCCCATTTCATGGCAGTCGTCCCTCAATGCCAGACCCGATGCGCAAGCGCCGTTGCCGGTGGGTTGCCGCCGCGGCACTTGAGCACCCGCAATTGCTGAGGTGAACCCTCGAGGACCAGGCGTAGCGCTGCAGGTGACGCGTTGACCGCCTCGCGCTGGTGGCGGAACGCAAAGGCCAGGGTTTGCCCGGTCTCTGCAGCCACCTGCAGCCGGCGCAGCGCGCGATCGTCCGCACGGCTTGGCCAGCAGAGCACCGCACCACAGCTACCGGAGCGCAGGCACTGCTCTGCCGCCCACAGCACGTCTTTGCCCTGCACCTCGATGATGCTCAGCCGGCCAAGATCGACGCCGGCCTGTAGCCAGGCGTGCGGATAGAGCAAGTAGGGAGGGGCAATCAGCACCACTCGTTCGCCGGCGGCGGTGAGGCGCGCCAGCGTTGGCCATACGAGCATCAGCTCACCCAGGCCCGGTCGGGCGCTTAATATTTCGGTGAGCGCTGCATAAGGCCAACCGCCGAGGGGTAGCTGGGCGTCGAGCGCCGAGTGCCCGGTTGGCTGGGTGCTGGCGTCGTCGACATGAGGACTCTGCCCGCGCCATACGCGGCGACTATCGAGCAGGGAGTCGAGCGCTACGACATTGGTGGCCGCGTTATCCATGCTGCACCCCCGTCGCCGCCGACGGCGTGCTGCCGCGCTCGGTGAGCAGCACCTGCAGCTGCGCGCGTACCTTGAAGAGGTCAGCGTGCAGGACGGAGTTCATCGACTCCAGCCGCAGGATATGGCGCTGAGCGCGTGAGAGGGGATCGTCGCGGTCGTCCGGAATGAGTCGGTCACCGCGGGGTACGTGGCGCTGGTTCTCTTCCTGGACGAACTGGATGTAGCGCAGTCGGTGGCGCTGTACCTCCGCCGTCAGGACATCCCGCTCAGCAACCAAAATACGATTGGCGCGCTGGGCTTGCCCCAAGCACTGACGCACCTGGTCTAGTTCTTCAGTCAGCAGATCAACGAGGTTGCGGCAGTACATCAGCTCCGTAGGACGGAAGAGGGACTGCTGCTGTTCGAAGCTGTCCTGCTCATCACCAAGCATGTCCATGGCGGCCCACCTGCTCAGTCCCTGAAGCCATGACCTTCTGATACTCGACAGAACGACCGGGACAACCGTGGCAGGGACGAGGGATGGGGCGCGAAATGGACATGGGATAGACCTCCTTTCAGGGTACTGTATGGATAGACAGTAATCAGCGAAAGGGTTCCCAGCAAGCTTGACACCGACGAACGGTAGAGGCGAAGCGGCAAGTGTTGATAGCGCAAGGAGGTAGGCTACTCTCCGCCCAGCAAACCTTGCACCATTTAAGTAAATAAGGATTGAACGACCCACCGTTCGGGCAACGGAGTGTGTATTTAGGATGTTCCCAAGAAACAAGCCCTGTGCGAGTTGCGTCTGGTAGTCTCTTATGTATAAATTTCAACGATAGTCTTGTATGATATTTACTAATTCTGCAGATGGTTATTAAATATGTCTGATGATGAGGCGAAAATGAATCATAAAGTATCGGTATCTGGTGCGCGTATCATACCGCTGCCCCAGCTACCACTTCGCGATCAAATCGATCATCTTTCAGGGGTCGTATACTCTCAAGTTACGGATGTTCGGTCAGTGCGCAAGCTCGAAATGTCCCTCCTAATCCCGCGGAATGACAGACCCAAACCTGCAATAATATTTTTTCCTGGTGGTGGCTTTATTTCCAGTCATCACGATAGGTTCATCGAGTTGCGATACGCTTTAGCACAAAGAGGATTTGTGGTTGCCGCCGCGCAGTATCGCGTCCTTCCAGAACGCTACCCGGCTCCGATAGAGGACGCCAAGACCGCCGTTAGGTATCTACGCGCTCACGCGCAAGAGTTTGGCATCGATTCCGCTCGAATTGGCGCTTTGGGAAATTCTGCAGGTGGATATCTTGTCCAAATGCTTGGCCTGACAAACGATGAGTCTAAATTTGATAAGGGACCTTGTCCTGATCAATCGTCTGCTGTGCAGGCGGTAGCTAGTTTATATGGGATTTCCTCTTTGCTAGATGTTGCAGGTACCGAGCGCGCTCATGTGAAACAAGCTTCTCCAGCTTCGCCCGAGGCGCTACTTTTACACGGCTTTACGGTTGGTGATCATGTTGGAAAAAGCATCCAGGATGATCCCGAGTTGGCTATTTCATGCAGCCCTGTGGGTTACTTGGAAGGAAAAAAGCCTCCATTCCTTATTATGCATGGTACAGCAGACAAGCTCGTATCACCCATGCAGTCGGAGCGGCTTCACGCTGAACTGGTCGCACGCGGAAATCGCGCCGATTTTTACCTGCTCGAAGGTGCCGGTCACGGGGATATCTACTGGTTTCAACCTTCAGTAGTTGACCTGATTACCGAATGGTTTAGAGGCGCTTTTTAGAGGTGGTCTTCATAACGCCGGGCTTCCGCTTAGCGCTTAGGTCAGCCTGGCCGCTCTGTAACAGCGCTTTCGTGACAAAGTTATTTTTCAACTGCCGCTCAACAAAATCCTGGATATAGGCAGCCGCCAGCGTTCTACCGCGTGGCACCGCGATGGCCTGCTGAATCGAAGTGAATGAATCCTTCAGTACCCGCAGACCTGCATTGGCCTTCGCGAATGCATCAAGGGGCTGACGTACTCCAGCAGCCGCATCAAGGCGTTGCTCGCAAAAAAGCTCGACAGCAGCTACAGAGGTGTCAGCCCGCTCAAGCCGTGCCGCGGTGAGCGTTCTACTCAGAAAGAGGTCGTACGCCGCCCCTCGGCCAACAGCGATAACAGCCTCCGCATGATCGAGATCTGCAGCCGTCTGATAGCGGGAACCGCTCGCCACAAGGTAGGTGCCCTCAATGATAACGTAGGGAGTACTGAAATGAAGTTGGGCCTCGCGCACCGGCTCGATAGCTAGGAAAGCAATGTTCCAAGCGTTTTCTGCTAAGGCCCCGAACACCTTGCCTGCGGCATCAAACGTAATGAACTCGACGTCGAGATTGACTTCTTGTGCCAGGCATTCGGCAAGGGCAACAGATACGCCCTTAGGCGCGCCTTGGGGCCCCGGTTGCGCAAGGACTGGATTGCCGAAGTTGATGGCCACCCTCAAGACCCCAGTAGGAGCCAATTCGCTCTTTACCTGTGCTAGATCATGCACATCAGTACTCCTTGATTATCTGACGTCTCACCGTATGGCGCGCGTGAGGGTCGGCAGGTGACTAGGCGGTTTTAAAAATCATGCACACCGGGCTGCCCGTATTGATCGCGATTTTTGGGGTGTCCAGACGCCCCTCAGGTATCACGCTAAGCCGTTGGATGTTGTCGCTGTCTTCGTTAGCCGCGAATACGAAACGACCATCCGGCGATATCGTCATGAAGCGTGGTTTACGCCCGCCGCTCGCCTGGTATCCAACGGCCTGGAGCCAACCAGATTTCGAATCCAGTGAGAAAATCGCGATCGAGTCGTGTCCCCGGTTGGAGACGTAGAGAGTTTCGCCATTAGGTGCCATGACAATGGCTGCTGCACGACTGGATCCGGTGAAGTCATCGGGGAGGGTGGGGAGTACTTGTATGGCCGCCAATGCTCCACTTTCGCCATCGTAGCGATAGGCCGTGACGGTACTGTCGAGCTCGTTGACCACATAGGCGAAGGGGCGGCCCTTGGGTGCGAACACTACGTGCCGTGGCCCAGCTGACTCGCGGGTTTTCACCACGCTCGTTTGGACGAGGCTCGGTTTGTCCGTGGTGGTTTCGACCCGGTAGACGAACACCGCATCCAAGCCCTTGTCCGGCACTACGACATGGCGACCGAACGGATCGAAAGGGATCATGTGAGGGTGCGAACTGGCTTGCTCGATCCGGTGCGGCCCTGGCTCGCCTGGAAGCTTCTGCAGGTCGGCCACTGCAGCGAGCTTACCGTCCGCACCAAATGGAATCAGCGCAATGGCGCCGGTGGCATAGTTGGCAATGGCGAGAAAATGATTGGTTGGATCTACCGACAGATGTACCGGATTGCGACCTTCGCAACTGACGGTGTTGATCTTCGACAATTGGCCCGTATTGCCGTCGATCGCGAAGGCACTGACTTCCTGCTGATCGCCATGCACACAGAAGAGGAATGTCTGTTCGCGGTCAAAGCACAGGAAGGACGGGTTAACCACGTCCTCGACCGTTTGAATCAACTTCGCCTGACCCGTCTCGGCATCGTATTGGTAGACCGTGATGCCAGCTCCCCGCGCGTTTCGCTCACGCGTGGTACGCGATCCGACATAGACGAACTTGGCGGCTTGCGCAGTGGTTGTCATAGAAGAAGCGCTCGGTGTGGTGGCTGCGAGCAGGCGGCTGGAAGCCAGACTAGTCGTGGACAGGACGGCTGCAGCGCTGGCCAGGCGAATGAAATGACGACGATTGAAAGGCGTCTGCGACATGCTTCAGGTACTCATCGGCTATTGTTTTTGTGATGAGCAGCGCCGGGCAAACAGGTGCCCGGCTGCTGGTGTGATCAGTACTGTTCGGGAAGGAGTACCCAGCCTTCCATCAGGCGACGAGCGCTGCGGCTCATCACGGCTTTTTCCACTACCCAAGCGCCGTTGATCTGCTGGGTCTGGGCGCCGACAGCGACCGTTCCTGCGGTATGCCCCATCTGCACCTGACGATTACCGATGTCGCCCGCGATGCGATTGACGAGCGTCCCTTCCAGGGCCGCAGCGACTGCAACCGCGACGGCACCCGTGCCCGTGATGGCGTGGTGGAGTTTGCCCATCGAGACGATGCGGGCAATGACGTCTATCTCGGCGGCCTCTACTTGTTTTCCGCCGGCTGCCACATAGCTGGCCGGTTTTGCCACGAGGCAGAGCTTGGGCGTGTGTGGCCGCAGGGATGTGGCTTCCTCCGGCGTAGCGGCCAAGCCCATGGCCACCGTACAGTGGGCACGGATGGTTTCCAGCTGGGCAAGCAGCTCAGTGTTTCCGTTGACCTGCTCCTGAGTCTCGGTGCCTACGAGCCCGACCCGGTCGGCCTCCACAAAAATTGTGGGATTGCCCGCATTGAGGAGGGTGGCCGGCAACGCTGGAAACCCAGGAATGTCGAGCTCATCGATGGTGTTGCCGGTAGGCAGGATGTTGCCACCAGAGCCGCCAGGGTGCATGAACTCGACGACAACTTCGGCCGCAGGGAAGGCGACGCCGTCCAGTACGAAGTCCCCTTCCTCGACGACATCCCCATCGCGCATCGGCACGTGTGCAATGATGTGCTTCTGGATGTTGACCTGCCAGATCCGTACGGTGGCGATGCCGTCACGAGGCGCGTCAACCAAGCCCTGGGCGATGGCGAAGGGGCCTACCGCGGAACTGAGGTTGCCGCAGTTGCCTGACCAGTCCACGACCGGATTTTCGATCGAGGGCGCACCGAACAGATAGTCGACGTCAGCGTCATCACGGGCGGACTTGCCAATGATCACTACCTTGCTGGTACTCGACGTAGCGGCACCCATCCCATCGATCTGCTTGCCGTAGGGGTCGGGGCTGCCGATGACCCGGAGCATGAAGGCGTCACGCTGCGGCCCGGCCGGCGGCACGTCCTTATCCAAGAAGAAAACGCCTTTGCTGGTACCGCCACGCATGTAGACGGCAGGGATACGTTGTTGAGTCATTTTGCAGTTCCTTCAAGAGCAACGGTTTTGCCAGCCTTTTCCAGACGCTCCACCAACAGCTGAGGCAGCAGGCCACCCCGTCGGAAGTAACGAACGTCCTCGAAGGTGTCCAGGCGGCTGGTGACGGTGACACGTTCCACTTCGCCGTCTTCTCGCTCGACGACCAAGGTGAGCTTCGCGCCGGGTACGAATTGCTCATCGATGCCTTCCACGCTGAACAGCTCTCGCCCGGTAAGGCCCAGGGTTTGCCGCGAGACGCCTGTCTCGAATTGCAGCGGAAGAATGCCCAGTCCTGCGAGGTTGGTACGATGGATGCGCTCGAAGCTCTCGGCGACGACGACCCTTACGCCCAGCAGCCGTGGACCTTTCGCTGCCCAGTCGCGAGAGGAGCCGCTGCCGTATTCCTTGCCCGCGATGACGATCAGCGGCTGTTTACGCGCCGCGTACGTTTGAGCGGCCTCGAAAACCGAAGTGATCTGATTTTCCGGCAGCACTACGGCCCAGGGGCCTTCACGACCGTCGGCAAGCATCTCGTTCTTCAGCCGTGGGCTGGCGAAGGTCGCTCGTTGCGCTGCTTCATGGTTGCCCCGACGCGTGCCATAGGAGTTGAATTCCGGAACGTCAATGCCGTGACTCTTGAGGTAGGTGCCGGCATCGCTGTCGGGGAGAATGGCACCGGAAGGCGAGATGTGATCAGTCGTGATGTTGTCAGACAGCATCACCAGCGCGCGCATCTTTTGCAGGTCTTTCTCCGGGACGGACGCGGTGAGCGCTTCGCTCCAGTAGGGGGGCTTGCGAATGTAGGTGCTGTCGGCTTGCCAGGCATACTGGTCACTGACGCCAGCACGAAGATCCGATGCGATCAGGCCAGCCTCGCGTGGGATATTTTCGTAAGCCTTATCGAAGAGATCTGCTGAAAGCGAGGCTTCTTCGATCCGGGCGAGCTCGTCATCAGCTGGCCAGAGCTCGTGCAGATACACTGGCTTGCCTTCGCTATCGGTACCGAGGGGATCCTTTTCTGGGTCAATCAGATAGGTACCGGACAGGGCGTAGGCTACGATGAGCGGCGGCGACATGATGAAGACTTCACGCGCCAGCGGATGTACACGCCCCTCGAAGTTCCGATTGCCCGAAGTGGCCGCCACCGTTTCCAGCTTGCGCGTCCGGATCTCGTTCTCGATCTCTTCGTTGATCAGCGGGCCTGACATGCCGTTGCACGTCGTACAGCCGTAACCGACGACGTTGAAACCGAGCTGATCCAGATCCTTGTTTAGACCCGCGCGCTCAAGGTAATCGGCGACTACTTTAGAGCCGGGGGCAAAGGACGTCTTGACCCAAGGTGCGCGTTTCAGGCCGCGGCGCAGCGCGTTGCGGGCTACCAGTGCGGCGGCAATCACACCCCGAGGATTCGAGGTATTGGTACAGCTGGTGATGGCGGCAATGACTACCGAACCATTATCTAGACCCGACGGCAGCGAGGTAGCAGGATCCTTTTTGCCTAGCAGAATGCGCTGGTGGGGCTGCTTGGGGCCGGCGATAGCCCGACCGACCGTAGACAGATCCAGGGTGACGACACGGTCGTATTCCACCTCGGTCAAGGTGTCGTGCCACAGGCCCTGTTGCTTGGCATAAGCCTCAGTCAAGACGGAAATCTCTCCACCACGGCCGCTCAAGCGCAGGTAGTGAAGGGTGCGCTCGTCGATTGCGAACATCGCTGCGGTGGCGCCGAATTCCGGAGCCATGTTCGATAGGGTGCCGCGATCAGACAGCGACAGGGTGCTCACCCCGGGGCCGAAGAATTCGAGCACGCTACCGATGACCCCTGCCTTGCGCAGCAGCTCAGTTAGGGCCAGAGAAATATCCGTCGCGACGTAGCCACTGGGCGGCGCCCCCTCCAATCGTACGCCGACGATTTCTGGCACACGCATCATCAGGGCCTTCCCCAGCATCGCAGCTTCAGCCTCGATACCGCCAACGCCCCAGCCCAAAACGCCGATGGCGTTGATCATCGTGGTGTGGCTATCAGTACCTACTAGGGTGTCGGGAAACGCCCACAGCTCGCCGTCGATCTCCTTGGTGCCCACGACAGTCGTCAGGCGCTCTAGGTTGATCTGATGAAGGATGCCATTGCCTGACGGCACGATGGACAGGTTGTTGAACGCCTTATTGCACCAGTCCAAGAAGGCAAACCGCTCGGCATTTCGCTCGCGCTCAATTGCCTCGTTTTCCGCTAACGCCTTGGCATTGCCCCAGCGCTCGACATTCAGAGAATGATCGACAACCAGGTGCGTAGGGGTAACGGGGTTGACCTGCCTGGGGTCACCGCCACGTTCTGCTACGGCATCGCGCAGACCTGCCAGGTCTACGAGTGCGGGTGTACCTAGCAGATCCTGCAGTACGACGCGCGCAGGGCGGAACGGAATGTCCTGATCCTTCGCGCGCTGACTTACCACGCTCAATGCAGCAATCGGCTCAGCCTCGGTACGCAGGATGTTTTCCGCAAGGATGCGCAGGGAGAGAGGCATCTTGGCGAAGTGTCCGCCAACTGACGCCACTGCCTCCCGAATGTTCGCAACACGATAGTCGCGGCCATTGGCAGCTAGGTGTTGACTCCGAATCTCATTCATCACAGCGACCTCACAGGCATGTTTTTGTGAGGCCATATTGCACTCGATAGCTATCTAGGTCAATCTGGATGCAGTCGAGGCGAATGAGCTGGCTTGCCGTACGAACGATGCAATCTGTCGTAATCGGTAAAAAGTCCCGCTATTTCATGCCTTTGCAACCTAAAACAATGATAAAAATTGAGGCGCATGATGATGAAATACAATCTGTATGCGGTGGCCCGCTATGAGTGTGAATTGAGTTTTGTGGCCAGAGAAAGCAAGCGCATTGCTTTCCCTACCGTCCGAATCTGACATCCATTCGCAAAAATAGGGGCTAGCCATGCTTACTGTGCTCGGCTTTTCGATGGTCATCTGTTTCATGTACCTGATCATGACGAAGCGCTTGTCAGCGCTTGTCGCCTTGATCGTGGTACCCATCATTTTCGCGCTCATCGGTGGGTTCTACGCCGGGCTTGGCAAGATGATGCTAGATGGCATCAAGACGCTGGCGCCCACCGGCGTCATGCTGACGTTCTCCATCCTTTACTTCGGCATCATGATCGATGCGGGCCTGTTCGACGGCCTGGTGCGGACGATCCTCAAACTCGTGAAGGGCGATCCGCTCAAGGTGCTCGTGGGCACTGCTGTATTGACACTTTTAGTGTCCTTGGACGGCGATAGCTCCACTACCTACATGATTGCGGTTGCAGCCTTCCTGCCGCTCTATCAGAAGCTCGGCATGAATGTGCTCGGCCTGACCTGCGTGGTGAACATTGCCAGCGGCATCATGAACATCACGCCCTGGGGCGGCCCGACTGCGCGTGCTGCTGCCGCACTCCACGTGGACGCCATGGATATTTTCCTGCCTATGGTGCCTGGGATGCTGATCGGCTGCGCGTGCCTGATTTTTACCGCAGTCGTGCTAGGTAAACGTGAGCGGAATAGGCTTGGAATCGTCACGCTGGATACGTCCAGTGCTGGCATAGCACTGGGTAATGGCTCTGCCGAAGAGTGCGATCAGCACCGCCGTCCCCGCATGTTCTGGCCGAACCTAATCCTCACGCTTGTTCTGGTGGGGCTGTTGATGGCAGGGGTCGTGCCGATCCAGGTGCTGTTCATGGTCAGCTTTGCTATCGCTCTCATGATCAATTACCCGCGAATTGAAGAGCAGAAGGAGCGCATCGCAAGCCACGCAGGTAATGTGCTCGCGGTGACTTCGGTGATCTTCGCCGCCGGTATCTTCACCGGAATTCTGTCAGGCACCGGGATGGTGGACGCCATGGCGAAAGGACTGCTGGCTGTCATTCCTCACAGCTTCGGCCCCTTCCTGGCGGTGTTCACCGCGCTAGTCAGCCTGCCGTTCACGTTCTTCATGTCGAACGACGCCTTCTATTTCGGGATCCTGCCGGTCATTGCGCAGACCGCCGCCAATTACGGCATTAGTTCTGTCGAAATCGCCCGCGCTTCAGTCGTCGGTCAGCCGGTTCATTTATTAAGTCCGCTCGTGCCGTCGCTGTACCTGCTGGTGGGCTTGGCCAAGGTCGATCTTGGCGATCACCAACGCTTCGCCTTGAAGTGGGCGATCTTCGCAAGCTTCGGCCTATTGGCAGGTGGGCTGTTGTTCGGTGCGTTTCCTTTCTACCACGGCACCTGAACGTCCGAACCGGCCAGGGCCCAGCGGCCTGGCCGGTCACTCTCGCCAGTCTCAGGCGTAGGAACTCATTCAAACAAGAGGGTCACTCCCCATGCGTTACCGTAGAGCCTGGATTGGCGTCTTTCTCTTCACCCTGGCCATGATCAACTACATGGACAGGATCGCTTTATCCATCGCAGCCAAGCCTATCGCCGAAGAGTTTCATCTGTCGTCGGTGGGCATGGGCTATCTCTTCTCATCGTTCATCTGGAGCTATGCGCTCTTCCTGATTCCCGTCGGTCTGCTGATTGATCGCTACGGTGCCAAGCGCATCGGTGGCCTGGGCATCCTGGTGTGGTCGACGGCAACCGCGCTGACGGGCGCGGCCTCTAGCTTCGTTACACTGATTGCCGCACGCTTGGTGATGGGGGCTGGTGAGGCAGTCAGCAATCCAGTTGGCGGCAAAGTGATCCGCGAGTGGATTCCCGCTACTGAGCGCGGTACCACGACCGCTGTGTTCAATAGCGGCTCCTATGCTGGCCCGGCCATATGCTCGATCGTGTTGGCGGCATTGGTTGCCAGTCTCGGTTGGCGATGGTCGTTCGTGATCGCGGGTGGCATTGGGGCTGTTTGGTTGCTTGCCTGGTATTGCTTCTATGGCAAGCCCGAAGACGTCAGGTGGCTGAGTGAGCAGGAGCGTGCCCACATTCTTCAGCATCGCGACGGCGAGAAAGGTGCCGCGACCGGTAAAGGCTACGGCCTGAAGAAATTACTGAAAACGCCCACGCTGTGGGGGCTCGCCCTGACCCAGGGGTGCAACGTCTACACCCAGTACCTGTTCTTGACCTGGCTCCCCAGCTACCTGCAGGAGGCTCGCCACTTAACCTTGGCCAAGAGCGGCGTCGTGACGGCCATTCCCTATGCCATGGCCGTGGTGCTATGCATCGGTTTAGGCAAGCTCAGCGACCTGTACCTTAAGAAGGGTGGTGGCGTAAGTTCGGGCAAACGCCGTAACGTCATTGCGCTGTCTATGCTGATCGCCAGCTGCATCCTGCTGATTCCCTTCGCTGACTCGACATTCGGGCTGGTGGCAATTTCCTCGCTTACGCTCGCGGGTATCGCCTCTACGACCTCGCTTAATTTCTCGCTGCTCAATGACATGCTGCCCAGTGCGGGTGACGTGGGTCGCGCTGTAGCATTCGTAGTGATGGGCGGCAACCTTTTTGGGATGCTCGCACCCGTTGTGACGGGCTATGTGATCCAGGCTTCGGGCGGCTATAACGCGGCCTTCATCATTGCCGGCAGCCTGTTGCTTGTGGGAGCGGTGATCGCGCTGACGATGACGCGCAAGCCGATGCTGCCGGTTGCGAACGAAACCAAGGTTCCAGCGCCGATTCTCTTGACCAAATAAGCGGCGGTGTTAGAGCCCCTTCGATTGCCGCCTGCTCAGACATGCCAGTGGCTGAGTGGGTGGTAGACTGCGGGCTATCCTGCCTGTCCTGTCAGATGGGCGATCGGCTTAAGGTGCTTTACCGTTCTATGAATCTCTCGGCCCTACAAACTCGGGTAGCACGTGACATCGTTGCCTATGTTCGGCAGGAACAATTTGAAGAAGGGCATCACCTGACGGAGTTAGGGCTGGCCAAAGTCCTCAACACCTCGCGAAGCCCGGTCAAGATCGCCATGCAGTTCCTGGCGGAGCAGGGCATGCTCACCTATGACCGTAACCGAGGCTTCTTCTTGGCGCTAAGTGCCAAGGACATGGCCGGCTTTGCTCAATCCTTGTTCGAGGAAGCTGAGGATCCGCTGTATCTACAGATCGCGTCCATGCGGCTCCAGCGCAAGTTGCCCGAGCAGTTTGCGGAAACTGATCTGATGCGGCTGTTCGACGTGACACGGGCAACGTTGCGGGTGGTGCTGATGCGTATCCAGCAGGAAGGTTGGATCGAGCAGCGGGCGGGGCAGGGCTGGCAGTTCCTGCCCATAATCGATTCGGTACAGGCCTACGAAGAAAGCTACACCTTCAGAGCAATCATCGAGCCTGCAGCTCTGCTCGCACCCACCTTCATGGTCGATGCCGAAGCATTGGGCAGGTGCCGCCGGCAGCAGGAGTACATTGCCCAGGGGGGCTACCTGACCATGACGCCGCGCGAGCTGTTCGAAGCCAACGCCCAGTTTCATGAAACGCTGGCGACATTCTCTGGTAATAGGTTTCACCTGCAGACGGTGCGTCGACTTGATGGCCTGCGGCGTCTGGTTGAGTACCAGCAGGCCAGTCAGCGTACGCCGCGAAAAGAGCACGCGGAGGAACATTTGGAAATCCTGGCGCTACTTGAGGCAGGGGATCGTTTGGCAGCCGCTGATCGTATGCGCCGGCATCTCGAGCATGCCCGACAGCATAAAGTTCTTTCTGGGCTCTTCACCACCGGAGTCGCGACGGGCACGGAGCTTACTTGACCGAAGCCTCCCAAAGCGCCGAGGGAAAAATAGGGCGCAGTCATGGTTTTGACATGGCTAAACGTGAAGTTACCGCTTCCAATTACGGAGGCTGTAATAGGCGATGAGGCGTATTAATAATATGAGTGAAAGCTGTCGCTAACAGCCAGCCTCTAGGGTCATTCCTATTTCAATCGCCCGGTATGGGCTTTGGATCCTGCCATGCAGGTCTTTTACTCCCTCTGTCGTCGAAGGCGTGGCGTGCTGTCCGGAACTCTTCAACGTTCTCGACCACCCAGGTCCAGATGGGCGTCATCCGAACCAATAGGCTCATACCTAGAGCTGTCAGTTCGTATTCGACCCTGGGCGGCAACTCATCATAGTCGTGTCTGACAAGAAGGCCGTCACGTTCGAGCGAGCGGAGAGTCTTTGTCAGCATTCTCTGGGTGATCCCTGACAATTGTCGTGCGAGTTCTGCGTGACGCATGACGCCGTAGACGCCAAGTGCATGGAGGATACCTAAGGACCATCGACTGCCTGCATGAGCTAGCACCTCACGGCGTACTCCATCAACGTCCCGCCTGAGCGTCTGACAGATGGCTTCCGACTGTCTGAGAATCTCCAGCTCGGTCAATTTCTCCTCCGGTATCACGCGTGTGCCTTCTACTAAGCGTCGCTGTTGTCTGCCAGCATTGGTCAATACTACACCTGACTGCAGGATTGATCATGACTCTCAATTTTCCTACCGCTACTCAATCTATTCTCGTACTAGGCGCTGGTGAACTTGGCCTACCAGTGTTGCGCAACCTCGCGCGAATCTCCAAGCAAAAACCCGGCTCCGAGGTAAGCGTTCTCCTGCGCGAGTCCACGATTAACAGCCAGACGCCTGGTAAGAAAAAAGAGATAGATGAGCTGCGCAGTTTGGGCGTTAATATGGTGGCTGCCGACTTGGTCAACGACTCTATCGAGCAACTGGCCGCGGTCTTCTCTCAGTACGACACTGTCATTGGGTGCGCAGGCATGGTGGCTGGCCGTGAAACGCCGATGAAGCTTGCTCGTGCTGCTCTCCAGTCCGGCGTCAAGCGGTACTTTCCTTGGCAATTCGGCGTGGATTTCGAGGTAATTGGTCGTGGCAGCCCCCAGGATCTTTTCGATGCACAGCTCGATGTGCGTGAATTGCTGCGCGCGCAAAGTCAAACCGAATGGGTGATCATCTCAACCGGGATGTTCACCAGCTTCCTGTTCGAGCCCGTGTTTGGCGTGATTGATTTCGACACAGATACGGTCAATGCACTGGGCAGTCTGGATACCAAGGTCACTCTTACCACCCCGGACGATATCGGCAAGCTGACAGCGGACATCGTGTTCTTCGAGCCGCGTTTCCGCAACGAAATCGTCTACCTAGCGGGGGATACTCTGGCCTATGGCGAGGTGCCTGCCCTGCTCGAACGGGTACTGAAGCGCCCCTTCAAGTCCAACGTCTGGTCGGTTTCCTACCTGATGGACGAGATGGAGAAGGAGAGTGACGAAGGACTCAAACACATCAAAAAGTATCGTGCAGTCTTCGCTCAGGGTCGGGGTGTTGCATGGCCCAAGGACACAACCTTCAATGGTAGGCACGCAATAGCAACTACCACTGCGGAGCAGTGGGCGCTAGCCCACCTTGGCGATGCCAAGAAAGACTGATAGCCATTTAGCGCTGGTCTGCCCGGTTTCAGGGACTACCTGCAGCCAGCGTAGCGGGCGATCACCCTTACGGCTGGGCCAGCAGAGCACTGCGCCGCTGATACCGAAGCGCAGGCACTGTTCTGCTGTCCACAGCACGTTTTTGCCCTGGAGCTGGATGATGCTCAACCGGCCAAGATCGACGCCGGCCTGCAGCCACCCATGTGGGCAGATCAGGTAGGGGCGATGAGTACAACCCGCTCGCCGACGGCAGTGGGACGCGCAAGCGTCGGCCAGACGAGGGTCAGCTCACCAATGCCTGACCGGGCGCTGAAGATTTCGGTCAGGGCCGCATCAGGCCAGCCCTCGAGGGCAGTTAGCATTGAGCGCGGCGTGGCCGATTGGCTGGGTGCTGGCGTCGTCGACATGGGGACTTTGCCCGCCACACGCGGCGGCTATCGAGCGGGAGTCGAGCGCAACGACATTGGTGCCCACGTTATCCATGCTGCATGCGCGTCGGGGCCGACGGCGTGCTGCCGTGTTCGGTAAGCAGGACCTGCAGCTGCGCGCGCACCTTGAAGAGATCTGCATGCAGGACGGAGTTCATCGACTCCAGCCGGAGGATATGACGCCGGGCCCGTGAGGGAGGGTCGTCGCGGCCGTCTGGGAAGAGTCGTACCCTGCGGGGCCCGTGACGCTGATTCTCTTCCTGTACGAACTGGACGTAGCGTAGCCGATGACGCTGCACCTTCGCCTTGAGGGCATCGCGTTCTGCAATTAGTTGTCGCACTCAACTACAAACAGACGATTGGCGCGTTGGGCTTGCCCTAGGCACTGACGAACTTGGTCGAGCTCTTCGGTCAGCAAATCGATTAGGTTACGGCAGTACATCAGCTCCGTAGGGCGGAAGAGAGACTGCTATTGTTAGAAGCTGTCCTGCTCATCACCGAGCATGTCCATAGCAGTCCGCCTGCTCAATCCCTGAAGCCTTGATCTTCTGATAGTCGACAGAACGACCGAGACAACTGTGGCAGAGACGAGGGATGGGGCGCGAAATGGAGATGAGAGTGGACCTCCTTTCAGGATGCTGTATGGATAGACAGAAATTAGCGAAAGGGGTCCCGGCAAACTTGACAGCGACGAACGGCGGAGGCGAAACAAGGCATCACTGATGCAGTGGGGCCTCACCTGTACTAGAAGCGCAGCGACTCAACACTATTATGAATCGCTGCCTTGTGCGGCATGCGGACGATTAATTGCCCTGAAGCCAGCCCTCAACCACGTCGGCACCGTGCTTAGCTTTCCAGGCTTTCAGTATCTTGTGGTTACCGCCTTTAGTTTCAATGACCTCGCCGGTTTCGGGGTGCTCATAGCGTTTCAACGAGCGGGGCCGGCGCTGTTGTGCCGCCGGCGCGGAATTGCTCTTACGGGCGACGCTCTTTGTGGCAGTGGCGTTCATGTCCAGAATAGCGATGACGTCACGGAGCGACTTGTTGTAATCGCTCAGCAAAGCACGCAGGTGCTTTTCGAACTCAAGCTCTTTCTGCAGGCGCCCGTCGCTGTTTAGCTGTTCCAAGCGCTGCTTCAGTTCTTCAATAGTCGCTTCAGTCTGACGGTATTCTTGAATTAGGGACATCGTGATTTCCTCTGGATTAGGCGGTGGCTGCCTTTATAGCCTTTTTACTTGCAAGATGCTATATCCCACGTGATGATACGTTGAGCGCTGATTCAGTGCGGTTAAATCGGCAATGAAAAAAGTCCGCCCACTTCGGGAGATAATTCGTGCTGTACAAGCACGGTTACCCCTTATCTTCACCAAAAAGCTGGTATGTGGCACAACTACTATCTGGACATTGCTAGCCACTCAGAGGGCGAAGACGAATAGCGTTTGCTAGAGGGGCTCCGCGATAGTTGCGCGTGGGAATTCCCTTTCCCCTTCGCTGGTTAAGCAGCTGGCTCATTCCTGTTTTTGGGCGGCGATAGTCTGCGATCGGCACCGGTTCACGGTGCTGGTTGAGCACTCAAGTACCCGCGCCGTCCCCCGCACCGACATCCCCCTGGCCAAGCATTCGCGGATCCGCGCATGCAGCTGCTCATCCCTGGGCCGCCCTTTGTAAACTCCTGCCGCCTTCGCCTTGGCGATGCCCTGGGCCGCGCGGGCACGTCGCGTTTCGTAGTCCTTCCGAGCGAACGCCGCCATGAATTCCAAGAACATCTGGGATAGCGCCCTCGTCATCCACTCTTGGAGACCGTCGCCGCCGACCGTGGCCGGCCGGATCAATGCATGGGTCAGTGGTAGATCGAGGGAAACCACCTGCAGGCCCGCCTGGGCGATCCGGTCGCGCAACTGGTCCCAGGTCGCACGGTCAAGCCGGGACAATCGGTCGACCGCTTCCACCAGCAGTACATCTCCACGCTCGGCATCGGCCAGCAGTCGCAGCAGTTCACGACGGTTCAGCAGTGTGCCCGACGCGTTCTCAACATAGGTCGCCGCGATCCGGGCGCCATGCTCGCCGGCGAAGGTGCGTAGCGTCTCCCGCGCACGGGTGGCGTCCTGATCATCCGTCGAAGCTCGAAGGTAGGCGCGAACGAACATGACAGGCTCCGGTGTAGTCGTTTGGCGTCTCGAAATGTAACCGTAGTCGTTTGGGTCCGCTGGACTACTTTTCGCCACGTCTTTAGCCGTGCTGATAGGTGTAGCGCATGAGGTACAGGTAAAAGCACACGGCTACAGCAGATAAAATGGAAAGGCATGGGAGACTGCGTCCGACCCATAGCTGCCCTTGATATTCCTTCGAAAGCCTGGTGCTTCTTAACTCCAGCGCTAATGACGATATTGGCCTCCTATTTTTGCCGAGGCGATCATGGACGAAGAAAATCGTAAGCCTGATCCAGTTGGCGGAAACTATCGGGCGTGATCGTTCGCGTACATTATGTAGGCGCTAGCGAAGCTGCCAGCGTAGATGGCTAGTGATATCGAGCAGCTGTTACCGTATCAGTGGCTGCCGGGCTGGTCAGGACAGGTTGTATTTTGCTTACGCTTACCATATACCTGCCTGAAGCCGAATTTTTCGCAGTCGCGACCCAGCTCCAGACCTTTGATAGGAAGGAATCGATGCAAGATTCAGCGAACCTAGAATATGAGCCAGAAGTGCCAGAAACGGCGCCGGTTGGTAAGCGAATTCGACGCACAAGGCACAAACGTACCGCGGCTGATGAGCTCGCCGATAATGTAGAAGTAGCGCCGATCTTGGATACTTCAGTCACCTTTCCAGATACACGCTCCACGCGGGCAAAGCGCTGGAATCCCCTGGAATCCATCGCTGTCCAGAATTTCAAGGCAGCTAAACACGCCATCATTCCTCTGGGGAAGGTAACAATTTTGGTCGGGCCTAACGGGTGCGGTAAATCGTCCGTGCTTCAGGCTGTCCATTTGGCAGCACGCGCCGCAAGCTACATTCTGCCAAAAAACACCAGTGAAATGATCTCTTTTGAGCGGTTAGATTACTTACCCTCAAGCGATCCGTTGTCCATGCTCCACAACGGTCAGTTGAAGCCCGGAGCGACATCGACACCTATTGAGGTAGCGTTCAATCATGTAACCGCAGGAGACGATCCGGTCCAGACTGTTGTGAAACTGAGGGCGGCGAGGAATAAGGCTGGAATCACAGCACACATCGACGGTGGAAACGCGGTTACGCCATACAAGCAGCGATATCAGTTTCTCACGACTTACATCCCCGGATTGGCTGGACTCTCAGAGAAAGAGGCAATCCTGGCACAGCCGTCGCTGCGTCGACAGGCCGCCAGCGGCGACGCCGGAGGAGTACTACGCAACATCCTACTCAATCTCAAAGCCCGTAAAGCAGACGAATCTGATAGCTCAGCGGGGGAGCAGCGTTTGAGGCAGCTCAACCTGCTGCTGCAAAAAGTGCACCCTACCGTGTCCATTGATGTGTCCTACGATGATAGGGAGGATTTCCACATATCGGCCACGGTACAGATGGACGGATATAAAAGGCCGCTAGAAACAGCTGCTACAGGCATCCTCCAAACCATCCAAATTTTTGCGTATCTCATATATTTTGAGCCTAGGCTCATGCTGATTGATGAGCCCGATGCCCATCTTCATCCCAATCGACAAGAGCGACTTATTGAAGCCCTGGAGCAAGCGGCGGACGAACATGACACCCAAATCATATTGTCCACGCACAGCCCGCACGTGGTACGTGCAGCCAGCTCCACAACCAAGTTAGTCTGGATGAGTGAAGGCGAAGTCAAAACAGACGATGACGAAGCAATCCGTCGATTGCTCGGATGGGGCGGACTAGATAAATCTGTTTTGTTTTTCATTGAAGATGAAGACGACAAGCCCCTTCGGGCTATTCTCCGGCAATGGCCAGAGCTTAGCCGACATCTGTCATTGTGCAGGTGCTTTGGAATCGAAAACCTTCCAAAGGACAAGCTACTTGAAGGGTTACTGGTCGACGGCAAAATTGACGTAAGTGCTGTTATCCATCGAGATGGGGACTTCATGACGACCAAAGAAGCAGATAAATGGGCCGCAGCATTCAGTACGAAGGGTGTATATCCATGGGCGACGGCAGGATCGGATATTGAAGGATATTTCTGCTCAGCGGATTATCTGGCAGAATTATACGGAATCTCACTTGAAGAAGCGGAACGATGGCGAATGGATGCGTCCAGGGCGGTTAACAAGGCAAAAGATACCTTTTCCGCTAAGCGTCAAGTGATAAATCGGCTCATCTGGCCTGATGGTGGCTCACCTGAAACCAGTGATTTGTGGGCGGAGCAAGCAGGGCCCAGTCCCGCGACAGTAAAGGGCAAAAAACTACTGGCGCAGATTAAAGTCGTGGTGACCAAGAATGGCCATAGCAACAGCCCGTTGAATACATTCACCATTCCAAAGGGCTTCACGGTTGCTCCGGATCTCAAAACAATATTGGAGAAGGCGATAGCCAAGGTTTGAGCCGCCGCCATGGTCGACGTCGCGCACGCGGAGATTGGTTAAGTCACAATCACGAAGCTTGCTGTTGATAGCCAGATCGAAAAAAGCTAGATCTCGAATTTTTCTGTAATTTGAAGCATTACTCGGATAGCCTGGATATCTCTCAGTTGTAGCTGGGTTTTTGCCTAATCAATTTTCGTTTGTTCCAAGGCTAACGGCTACGGGTAGGCATGATGCTCATAACATGTCCTTCACGCGGGCAAGCACAAGAGTGGCTCACCAGCGCAACGGTCGCTAACCAGAAAAATAGTCATCTGCCACCGCCGACTATTAACCCATGCAGTGTAAAAACATAGATTCCGTTTTGAATTCCTCGCTTTACAGGGCAGGCATACATGGAATGGCGCGCGACGCGGACGCCTACCTCAGACGACGCAATGCCATTCCCAGCCACACTTACTACCGATATAATTTGCCTACAAATTACGCCCCGCTGAGGAGCCGCGGATGATCCTTCCCACCCTCGCAGATGTCGTGGAGCTAGCTGAAAATGGAACGCTGCTAGAGGCCATTTTCAGCGATCGTTGGCATTGTCGATATCAGCACTTCGATGCGATTGCTCAACTACTTGCCGACGCCCACAATGGGGAAAATTTCGATCTGCTTGACACTCTCTCTGCCAGCGGCCTGGCAGCTTTTAGTGGCTTTAAGGGTTACCAAGGGCGGAGGATCTACAGCTTAGCCATGGAGCGCCTAAACACTTCTGTAACAGCTTTACTACCATCACTCAGGATCCTCGCAAGCCAAGCAGACGGGGAAGCTCACGAGACTACTGAGACCCTTCGGAAGTGGTGCAGTGCCTCGCCAAATAGACCAAGGGAGCTAATTGATCTAGTCGACTCTGGAAAGCTGGATGCCTGTGACTTCTACAGTTTGCAAATTGCCATTCGCAACGGCCTAAAAGCGGATCTGCCCTACTTCACTAGACGCGCGTACGCGTTGATTGAGAATGGCACGGCTGTTGTGAAGGCTCAAGTTATACAGGCTTTATCCTCCCCGCCATTTAACGATGACGCCGAATGGCGCCGAGCATTAGATGTGCTTGGTATATCAGCTGTAACGGAGTCTGACGATGAGGTTCGTAGCGCACTGGTGAGAACGCTGTTAAGTTTCACAGAGTCGATTCCGCAGCGTTTTGCAATGGAGCTCGAGGAGCTGACGGGCAAGGCCTTACATCCGATCACATCAAAGGTCGCTCACCATCTTGCCTACGCACTCGCTTTCAGTTTCAAGGACATTCAACCTTCGTTAAGGGCATTACTGCTGGCGCAGCTTGGAGCCATCCAGCTGGAAGTTCAAACTCAAAAGCTTATCGACCTTGGCTTGGCAAACCTCATAAAAGCAGGCGGTGCTGATGAAGCTCGCGATTTTATTACTAGGCTGCTTATGCAACCGGGCTCCAATCTCCGGTTTGAGCTTTTTGATTCAACTATCCGAAACCTCATTGACGGGCCTGTCCAGGACTTCGAGACCTGGATTGTCGACTGGCTAAGGACAGCACCTCACTCGCTATGCAAAGAAATGAATGAATGCTTCTTTCGAGGCAATGAGGAGTACACATTCCGGCTGGAACTCACCCTATTCAATTTTACGGAAAGCGAATATGCGTTCATAGCTCGCAGAGCGACATCGGTCTTCTTTATGACCCCTGTCATCGCTGCCAGCTTTCTGGTTAATTTAGGGCGCTGCGCTCAGCGCGCGAGTATCAAATCTACGTTCGCACAAGCTGATCAGCCCTCTACTAAGCGAACTCATGAGCCGCCGAGCGAATCGCAAGGATCTGAAGATTGGGATGCCGAAATAAGCGATCTGCTGTTCGACCCGCTGCTAATAAATTACACCAGTGCCCAAAAGCATCTTCAGCCTATTGCCGACGACACCAATGACAAATCCGCTCCGATGGTAAAGCGCGCGCTCAAAAGTCTTGAGCAGTACTGTGACGAAATTGAGAAGGTTGGGTTTATCGTCGAGCTCGGGCCCTCTGAACGCGAAAAACAGTTAGAAGGTCAGCGCCGTTCTGACGTTATGAATGATGCGATGCAGGCGAGTCGAAAAGACTCACCTTTTGCCGGCATTTTTGCCGAGAGCATTCTCCTTTACGGAAATGGCATGGTGACGTGGATCGAGGACAGCCTGAGCTCCAACGAAGGCGACGAGCAGAGCGATAGGCAACCTACGCGCTTGGAACATCCCCTCGCAAGCATAAGCCACAGTGTTGAGTTGCCGCGTGAAATGATTCTCGAACCCGTCGGTTTGCAGATGAAGTTGATGAGTCTTCGAAACGCAGGTAAAACAGAATGAAGCTCGTATTCAGGGAATATCTCGCCTCTCTTCGAGAGCGCCGTGAGCTTGACGTGGTGCTACCTGATTTACTCAGCGAGCTAAATTTTAATGTGATTTCGCGCCCCTCCGTTGGAACGCGTCAATACGGCGTGGACGTAGCTGCTGTGGGGAATGAACTCGACCCACAAACAGGTATTTCGGAGGAGAAGCTATTTCTGTTCTCCATCAAGCAGGGTGATCTGACCCGCAACGATTGGGACGGCACACCGCAGGCGCTAAGGGGCTCAATCAATGAAATCACGGATTTCTATATTCCTGTTCGGATTGCCGAGCAATACAAGCACATGAAAGTTATCATCTGCCTGTGTTTCGGTGGGGAAATACATGAGGCGATCCAGGATATTGTAACGCAGTACATAAAAATAAAGACGAATGAACGCATTTCCTTTCAGATCTGGAACGGGGATTTCCTGGCCGGAAAGCTAAGCCAGGGTGTGCTACAGCAGCAGCTGGTCGACGAGCGCCTGCGCAGTAGTTTTCAGAAATCGGTCGCGATGATCGACGAGCCGGATATTGCCTACCAGCATTTTTGTCGTTTGGCTAAGGGGTTGTTTGGCGGTGAAAACCTGAAACCGCAGTCACGGTTAACCAGCGTGAGACAGGTCTACATTTGCTTGTGGGTACTGTTCGTCTGGGCACGTGCCGCGGGCAATCTGGAGGCCCCCTATCGAGCCAGCGAACGCGTCATCCTGCTAGCCTGGGAACACATTAAGGTGCACATTGATGCTAAACAGCAGAAGAAAATTGCGGACGACATGGGTAACACGTTCGCATTGCTCGTTGATCTTCACTTCCAAATTTGGGACGAGTTTTTAGGCGAAAAAATTTTGCCATACGTTCATGTCCGACATGGCATCTCTGCGGCGGTGAATACTTCGACATCAGTCGACATCAGTCTCAAACTATTCGAGACATTGGGACGGATCGCCCAGCGTGGCCTCTGGCTGCTTTGGCAGATAAGCGGGGATGACACGGTCCCTCAACGATGCCTGAAAACTGACGCAGGCGACCCATCCATATTCGACGAGGCCGCCAATTTGGCCTTAAAGATCCGTCACCTGATCAGCAACAATCCGATCTTACTTAGCCCGATCGCAGATGAGCAGTCGATCGACATAGGCGTCGCGCTGACCTTCCTCTCCATGATGGAAAAATGGCATCCGCTTGCTATCAACTATTGTGACCACCTACTCGAAAACTACCGATTCACCTACTGGACACATAATGGTTATCCAACAATAGACGCGAGCTATCGAAACTTGATCAGCCACCCCAGAGAATCTACTGATACCTATCGTGAGGATCAAACCAAAGGTAGTACTTTGATCCCGCTACTAATGGCTTGGGCAACATCGCGAGGCGAAACAAAGAGAACCAGAGAATTCGCAACTTTCGCTAAGGAATCTCTCAAGCATTGCACCATGCAGGCCTGGTTGCCAGGGGAGAATAGTGAGGAGATGTTGTATATAGGTATATCAGGGCATGGCCTAGCACTAACCGACATTCCTGTAACTTCTGACGGCGCGGCGGCGATCAAAATGCTCAACTCCGAGGTTTCGAGGGATGGGCATCTAAGGACGCTGTCAGCTGTGAGACATGGGCATTGGCCAATTCTGGTTATGGCTTGTAGGCACTACCGGTTACCACTGCCGCCTCACCTTTGGTTGCCACTCCTCACTCCTTAGCGTTTTTGGCTACCTGAGATCCACCGAGAACGACCGCTATTGGTCGAGAGCTCTCATTCAGAAGACGTTTCTCTCGATTGATTACCGTCTCTTTCGAAGATATTGCAGGCTAGCGGCCGTCTATTGCGACAAGCGGTGTGTGGTCGGTGAGCTATAGACAAAAGAAACCCCGCCGAAGCGGGGGATCTCGTCAGGCTCTTCTATTGGCAGCCTCGTAAACCTCGTCATCACGTCTGGCCCCTACGCATAGGATCAGTATGATTTCCGTGCCTTCGATCTTGTAAATGATGCGTACATCGCCCGTCCTGATCCTGCGATGCCCTGCGAGGGCGCCGCGGAGAGGCTTGCCAATTTTTTCAGGTTCGCCTTCAGCGATCCGTTCCCGGATCACTTTGAGTACCCTTTTCGCCTCAGCTTTGCCTAGCTGGACGAGATCATGCTCGACATCAGGGTGAAACCGAACGCTCCATTTCATCAACCTTCGCCTATTCGAAGCGAGCCTCCATGTCCTCAAGGCTCACTGTGTTTTGTTTGTCCAAGGTGGAAAGGCGTTCAATGGCGAGGCGCTCAGCACGCAGGTCTTCGAGTTCGTCCTGCAGAGCTTGGTAGGCCTCTACGCCTACCAACACTGCAGCCGGCTCGTTGTCCTTGAAAATCACTAGGTGAGTGACCTCACCACTGGTGACCTCTTTCAATTTCGCGCTAAAGCCTCGAACCATTGCTGTAGCAGACACCGCCTGTTCAGCCCGGTCTAGGAGTGCACTCATGCGCTGTGGCCTCAAAGTCATTCGATAGCGGTAGGTAGGTGTGATCGTCTGAGTCAATTCGATTGTCGTGTCGGTGCGATCAAAGTAGTTAGCTTAGTCATAGGTATGGCACGCGCAAGCTCATGATACACAAAACTATGCGTAAATAAATATGCGGATTGCTCGTGGGTCTTTCGTGTTTAGCAGGACGCTGATAGCTGCTTCTCTAGGGTATCGGGAGAAGGAACCCCTCCGAAGAGGGGCTGTTGTCATCCACTGACCAGTTGCCTAGCCAACGCCATCTCGACCGAATCACCATCCTGGTTCAACGCATCGAGCCCAGACTCTGGAACGTCTCCCGACGTGCTCTGAGCCACCGCGATCTTCTTGGCCATCAGCTGCAGGCAGGTGATCTGGGAGCTGCCGGCATAGCCGAAGAACAGCACCCGTACCGCCTGCTTCTGACCGATCCGCCACGACCGGCGCGCTGCCTGCTGCAGGGTGTAGACGTTGTAGCCCGTCTGTAGGAAGACGATGGTCGGGAAGTCCAGCAGATCCAGACCGGTCTTCACCAGCTCCGGGTTGGTGACCAGCACGTCGACGCCACGGTCGACTTGGTCGAGGATCCAATCCTCGCGTCGGGCCGTATCCACCGAAGCACGCAGTACCGCCACCTTCAGACCGGCCTGCTCGAGCAAGCGCTTGAGCCGACTGGTCGTGTCCCGGGTGCCGCTGTAGACGGTGTAGGCCAGCACCTTGCGGCCCAGCGCCTTCTCCTGACGGCACAGCTCGATCAGCGCCTCCTCCTTAGGGTTGGCCTGGTCTTCGTCAAAAATGGCGTCGAGCCTGGCCAAGGTGTCCCGGGTCCGAGGGTGTTTCACTACCTCCGGCCGGAAACAGCAGTCTGGCCAGGCCAGCAGCACGTTGAGCACCACCCCAAGTAGCGTGGTGTCTCGCCGTGCCAGGGCCTGGCGCAGCTCCGCGGTCAGTTTGCTGGCCAGCTGCTGATAGGCCGCGTCCTGGTGCGCCTCCATCGGGATGTCGACGAACTCCTCCTGGTACGCCGGCAGCACATTGCCGCCGATGTCCTTGAGCTTGAGAAACACGGTAAAGGGCAGCACGAAGCGGTGGATGCCTTTGGGGCCGAAGCCTGGGGCCTTCACCGTCCGTACCGAGAGCTTCTTGCCCCGGGCCGTCTTGTGCGATTGGCTGTCGCGCTCGGTGTAGATGTCCTTGAGCACGCCGTGGTCGCGCATGAACGACATGGCCGCAGGGGCCATGCTGCCACGCGCGTTCGGTCGGTAGCCGTCCTCGATCATGCGCCGGGAGAGGATCCGGAACAGGAGGTAGAAGAGGTCGTCGGCGTAACCGCCCATGAGCGTGCCCGTCAGCAGCAGCGTCTTGCGCGCTTTCGCTGCCAGCACCCCCATGGCCTGGCCCTGGGCCGAACCGCTGTTCTTGTACTCGTGTCCCTCGTCCACCACCAGCAGGTCAAAGTAGCCGTCCGGGAGGTAGCGCTTGATGAACTCGGTCGGCTGGTAGCCACCCTCGCCGAAGCCGAATTCCAGGTTGGCCATCGCCCGCTCCATGCGCTTGGCCTGGCGGTCACTGAAGACGAAGTTGCCCTTGGCGTCCATCAGATTGATGAACTCGTGGACGTTGTCAGCCAGCATCGTTGCAAGAAACTCTTCGCCGAAGTCCGCCACCAACTTCTCGGCCCGGATGGGACCGATGGTCGGTATGCGGCACATCGACTTGAGGATCACGCTGCGCCTGTCACCACCGGCGGGCCTGCCCGGACGCATCATCGTCCAAAGGGGCGCCTTGCAATTCGGGCACTGCCGGCGTCGCTCCTCGCGCTGGAAGTCCTCGAGGGTGAGGTAGTTGCCTTCCTCGTCCTCGAGCACACGACCACAGTCCGTACAGCAGGCCAGTCGCCTTCTGCCGGCGGCGCGGCGAGTACCGCACGCCAGCCGCCAGTGAAAGCCCATCCGCATCCGTACGCGGCCCAGGATGAAGAACTCCTGACGACCATCGTAAGGCTCGCCCAGGGCCTGGCGGAGCTTGAGCAGCTTCACCAGGGTGTCCGGTCCGTTGAGCACCCAGACGCGCGCGCCCGGGACGGTTTCGAGGATCTCGCGCCGCCACTTGTAGACCAGATGGGGCGGCGAGACGACCAGGGAGCGGCGATAGCCCTCTGCGTGGAGTACAGCGGCCACGGCGATGGCCATCATGGTCTTTCCAGTCCCCATCTCGGCGTTGATGATGCCGGCCTGTTCGCCGCGGTCGAGCAGCAGGGCGGCGATCGCCTGGACGACATCGGCTTGCGCCGGGAAGGGTGTGCGTTTGAGACCTGCCATCACGGCCTGGCGCCCGGGGTGAGCGGCGCCGGCATAGACCGGTGGGTTGGAACGGTTGAGGGAGTCGAGCAGACCCTCGCCGAACTCGGCGATGAAGTCGGTCAGGCTGACGGTGGTGAGCAGGGCCGGTTGGCCAGCATTGAGGTCGGTCATGTGGATCTCCTGAGATGAGAAACGGGCACGGCCGACCCCGGATGGGTATCGGCGTACCCAGGGGATGGAAGTAACAGGATGTCGAGTAACAGCATGGCCGCCGGCGGCGGGTCGGGTTAGTAGTCCGAGGGCAACAGCAGCGTGGTCACGCTGCGGTCAGCTTCGGTAATGATCCAGAGCCGGGGCTCGTCGGACATCGGAGTGTCGTAGCTGGAGAACAGCCGATTGCCCAGGCGCAGGGCCTGGTCATTGCTGTGCTTGTCCTCTTGGTCAAGCTCGCCCCAGTCCCCCTGCAGATGACGCCGCAGGTAGGTCACGGGGTTGAGCTCACCGCGCTCCACCAGCTCGCTCACCGCTGCCGTCATGACGATTCGACCAGGGTCGAAGCGTCCGGCCGGTGGCTGGAGCGGTTCAGGTGCTGCCGGTGCGGGTGGCTCAGCCGCCGGCGCCGACGTGATGGTCAGGACCTGTCCCAGCGTCTGAGATCCCGGTGTCATGTCCCAGGCCCGGATCACGGGCACGAAACGGTCAGTCAGGATCCTCGACTCCAGGACGTTGCCGTCCTCATCCTCGGTGAATTCGGTGCGGCTGACCTTCTCCTTGTAGGTGTCGCCCTTGAGAACCAGGACGCGCCCATTGGGAGAGGTGACCACGCCCGAGATCGCTCCCGCGGCGAGGGCCAGGGCCAGGTGCCATTGCGACAGCGCCTTGACCGGTGGTCGTGGTACTTGGCCAGCCTGGCCAAAGTGCAGGGTGAAGTCATTCCAGAGTCCGCCCAGTCGACCCGTCTCCAGGGCGAGCTGCTCGGGCTCCAGGGTAACGCGGTAGAAGTGCTCCAGCTCCGTGACGGCGGCTGGCACCCCATAGGGTTCCCCGAGCCATACCTCCGGTAGCGGTTCGGCCGAGGCCTCGCTGCTGCCGATCGCACGAAAGCGTTCTCGGGTTGCCTTGATGTCAGCGGGTCTCGCCAGGTCCTGCCGGCGGATCCGGATGCCGAAGATCACCACCTGCTTGAAGGTCGGATCTGCGGCCGCGTGGATCTGCAGGCTGGTGAAGTGGTTGCAGAGCCAACCACACAGCTCATCGTCCAGGACGTAGTGCGGCACGATCAGCACCAGGGTGCCGCCGTACTGCAGCAGTGGTAGCGAGCGCTGATAGAACAGCTTCTCCAGTCGCCGGCGGCCGCTGCCCTGATACTGCGTGGCACCGCTGTGGTCGGCGACCAGGTCGCCATAGGGTGGGTTGAGCCAGAGCAGCCCGAAGGCCTGCCGCGTGATGATGGTGTCCAATAGGTCGCTCTGCAGGACACGATCGAGCAGGCCACGGGCGTGCTCGGCGCGCTCCCGGTCGTACTCCACCGCGCAGGCCTGGACGCACTCACGCCCGAGGGTATGAGCGGCTTCCGCCAGGGCCACACCTTCGCCGGCGCAGGGATCGAGGATCCGCATGGTGCCGGTAGAGGCAGGGCTCAGGGCCTGCAGGGTCCGTTCGAGAGTGACCTCGTCGGTGGGGTAATAGCCGTTCTTGGCGAAGTTGCGCGCCAGGCGCGGAAACATCAGGGCCATGGTCGGAGCTCCAGTGTTGGGAAAGTGAGAGAGGAGGGGCCGCAAGCGGCCCGATCAGGAAGTGGTGAGCTGACCGGCGCGGATGCGCTGGCCAAGGTGGTACTGCAGCTCGTCGAGCTTGAGTCGGAGTCGCCAGCCGGCCAGGTCGCCCAAGGCGCCGGGCAGGCGCTCGAGCATCTGCTCCTGCAGGAGCAGTTCCATGACCGGTCCCTGCCAGTGCGGCAAGAGCGGGAGTGGGCAGGTGTCGACCACCAGCGGCCAGAGGCTGGCCAGGGGGTCGATGCTGTCGCGCACCAAGGCGTAGGCCAGGTGGTTGGCACGATCCGGTACCGCGCAGCGTCCGTCGAACAGCCATACATGAAGCAGGCTGCCAAACAGGGTGCCGCGCAGCTGGCGAGTCGTGCGTTTCTCCAGTCGCTCAGCGTCCGGAAAGACCGGCAGGCTGCGGCCGCTCTGGACCAGGTGGAATTGCTCGAGGCCGCCTTCGCTGCGTCCCAGGGTGAGCCTGGCCAGAATTTCCTGGACGGCGGTGTCGCGGCCCCAGGCCGAGAGAAAGATCAGCCGCCGTTCTTCATCGCAGACGCAGGCGTCCACCAGCAGATCGGGGCACTCATCGATAGGGTAGAGGGGCATCGTCAGCTCCTGAGGGAGGCAACGCGCCCAGGGGCGGTTGCCCCGAGGTGGGTGAGAGAAGGCGCTCAGCGCGCCGCGTGGTATCGACGGACGCCTTCGCGCCATTCGAGGTTGATGCCGTGGGTGGCCCTAGTGAGGAAGTGCAGCGGGCAACTCCAGTAGAAGGGGCCCACGCTTTCATCCAGTGACTTGTGGCCCCAGCGGCCCCCGTGAACGTCCAGTAGGTTGCAACCGATCAAGGTGCAGGTTTCGCCCGCCGCGACGCCACGAACGACGCCATCATGTTTGGGTACCAGCTTCACGACCTGCCACAGCACATTGTCGACCAGGTGATGATCGATGACCGTGCGGGTGCAGTTGTCGGTTTCGCCGTCGGCGGTGAGTTCGGCGATCAGAGCGTCGCGCGCGGGGTGAGAAAACAGCCAGCCCATGGGGAAGGTCCTTGTGGTGATGGCCAGGCCTTCCCGCTGGGAGAGGTCCCAGCCGGGTGTGGTTGTGAAGGGTGAGGTCAGGCCGCGCGGCTCCAGGCCTGCGACTTGAAGTCCATGGTGTAGCCCAGCTGGCCCAGCCGCTGGCATTGCTGCCGGAGGCGTTGCCGGTCGACCGTGGAGTCCAGCCGCACGGTCTCGCCAAGTGGCCAGACCGTACCGAAGAGTTCTTGGTCAGCTTCATTGACATCCGGCTCAGGCGTCAGCTGAGGAGATGCGGGTGATACCGGCATCCCAAAGGGTGCGTTGTCGTCTGCAGGCGCTGCTGGATCACTGGCAGGCCTGGCGGGACGAGCGGGTTGTGGTCGAGCCTTTGGCGGCGGTGCCGCGACAGGTTGCTCTTCATCGAGCGGATCCGGCGACTGCGCATCGATCTGCGCGTTGTCGTAGGCCGTCAGAGCATCGAGGTCCTCGAGTACCATGCTGTCTAGGCGCGCGCGAATCTCGATGACCAGGCGGCCGCCAGTGCTGTAGGACGATGCACGGATCTCGGTGATGACGAACTCGCCGCGGTACTTGCCCTCGACGTGTTGCTCGAGCACAGCGTCCTTGATGACGAATTCGCCGATAGAGGTAGAGAGCCGACCGACGTTGAAAGCGCCGTTGCGTCCCTGGATGGTGCGGATGGCCAGGTGGCCGGGGATCTTGATCATGGCGGTCCTCGTGAATAAGGGGCACGCCATGCCCGACAGGGGAGGGGTACCCTGGGGGAGAAAACGGTAAAAGGTGCATCCATCGGCGGAGCCGACCGCTTGCGCTACCGGATGCTTGGCAAGCTTAGGGCTGGATCAGCGCGTGGCGCCGTGGTCTTGAGATCCTGACCACCTGGGCATGGCTGACGAAGTCAGCTGCATACAGCCCGAATTCTGTAGGCAGACTTCCGCTCGGTCAACACTGCAAGGGGTAAAGCATACGCCGTGTGGTGGTAGCAGCATTAGCAGCAGATCTAGCTACGGCAATTTCGAGCGCTAGGCTGCAACGCTACCCAAGCTGACGCCAAAAGTTTTCTGCAAAACTGCTGATAACAGCCTTAGGCCTGGTGAGATGTATTTCCAATGGAATATCCCAGCTCTCATCCAGCGCGCGTATGAGGTGGCCTGAAGAGATCTCCTGTTCCGTCAACGATCTGGGAAGCCAGGCAATACCCTTGCCCTCCAGTGCCATGGACATCAGCACCGCGGCGAGATGACTTCTGAACAGCGGCTTCAGCTTCGTGTACTCGGTCTTGCCGGCGAACTGGTGCGCCACGAAGCGACCCAAGCCGGACTCTTCGCTGTAAGCCAGATAGGGTAGCTCGCCCAGATCCTTGGGCAGGTTCACGTTGCTTGCCACCAAAGGGATGAGCGAGTCCTCGCCTATCCGTTTGCTGATGTAGGTATCAACGGGGAGGCGAGGAGGGACGTTAACGTGCCTGTGGCTGAGCAGAAATTGAACGTGGCCATGGGACAGCATCCCCTCACAGCGGGGCATGCTGTCTGAGTGGAGCTGTATGGCCTCGATGGGTGCTTTGCGGTCGAGCTGACGGATCCACCTGGGGAAAAAGGTGAAGGATAGGGAATGGGTCGCCGCAATCTCTAAATGCTTGATGACCGTCCCACTTGCTTGAAGGGCATCCTCACGCAACCGGTAGAGACGACTGATGGTGTCTTGGGCATCGTCCAAGATGAACTTGCCGGCTTCGGTGAGCGAGGTGCCTTGCGGCGTCCTGATGAACAGCGGGGTGCCTACCCAGTGCTCCAGTGAACGAATGCGGCGACTGAACGCCGGTTGCGTGACATGGCGAGCTTCGGCGGCGCGAATGAAGCTACCGCTTTCCGCCAAGGCAATGAAATCTTCCAGCCAGACCAGCTCCATCAGGGCAATGCCGTTTCAGCATGTGGTCAGGCATTAATAGCATTGGGCGGGGTAGTTCGCCAGGTCTATGTTTGGGTCTCCAACAACAAAGGAGCGCACCCAATGCGTATCGTCGAGATTCGTGAAAAGACCGTATCCATCGCATCGCCCATTGCGAATGCCTACATCGATTTTTCGAAGATGACCTGCTCGGTCGTGGCCGTGATCACGGATCAAATCCGCGACGGTAAGCCAGTGGTGGGCTATGGCTTCAACTCCAATGGTCGCTACGGGCAGGGCGCTCTGATGCGCGATCGCTTCCTGGCCCGGGTGAGCGAAGCCGACCCCGAGAGCCTGATCGACAAGGAACACGACAACCTGGATCCGTTCGCCATCTGGAAGGCCCTAATGACCAATGAAAAGCCCGGCGGCCATGGTGAGCGCTCCGTCGCGGTGGGCACCATCGACATGGCGGTGTGGGACGCCGTCGCCAAGATCGAAGGCAAGCCGCTGTATCGTCTGCTCGCCGACCGCTATCGCAACGGCCAGGCCGACGACAAGGTCTGGGTCTACGCTGCTGGCGGTTACTACTACCCAGGTAAAGACCACTCCCAGCTGCAGGACGAGATGCGTGGATATCTCGACCGTGGCTACAGCGTGGTAAAGATGAAGATCGGCGCCGCCTCGCTGGCCGAAGACATCCGCCGGATCGAGGCCGTGATCGATGTGGTCGGCGACGGACGCCGGTTGGCGGTGGATGCCAACGGTCGTTTCGATCAGCAAACCGCGATTGCCTATGCCGAAGCGCTCAAGCCCTACAACCTGTTCTGGTACGAGGAAGCTGGCGACCCGCTGGACTACGCCCTCCAGGCCGAGCTGGCCAACCACTACGAGCTGCCGATGGCTACCGGCGAAAACCTCTTCTCGCACCAGGACGCCCGTAACCTGCTGCGCCATGGCGGCATGCGTTCGGATCGCGATTATGTGCAGTTCGACTGCGCCCTGTCCTACGGCCTGGTCGAGTACATGCGCACCCTCAAGGCGATGGAAGAGCTGGGCTGGTCGTCGCGTCGCGTAGTACCCCACGGCGGCCACCAGATGTCACTGAACATCGCTGCCGGCCTGCACCTGGGCGGTAACGAATCCTATCCAGACGTGTTCCAGCCCTTCGGTGGCTTCGCCGATGGCATCCGCGTGGAAGACGGCTACGTCGGTCTGCCGGATGTGCCGGGTGTGGGCTTCGAAGCCAAGTCGGCGCTCTACAAGGTCATGCGAGAGCTCAGCGACAGCTGATAAATCGCCTCTGGCCGCGCTCTCAAAACGCGGCCAGATACCCGTGCAGAGTCCAGCAAGCCCCGAACACAACAATAAAACGAGGTGCCCCAATGGAAGCGGAAATCAAGAGGTCTCGGTGGTATGGCCAACTCTACATACAGGTGCTGATCGGTATCGTCATCGGCGGTGCAATTGGCTATTTCGAACCTGAGCTCGGTGCCAAGCTGCAGCCGCTTGCCGACGGTTTCATCAAGCTGATCAAGATGCTTCTGGCGCCCATCATCTTCGGTACCGTGGTGGTTGGTATCGCGAAGATGGGCAGCATCAAAGAGGTAGGCCGGATCGGAGTGAAGGCTCTGACCTATTTCGAGATTGTGACCACCATTGCGCTGGTCATCGGCCTGATTGTGGTGAACGTGGTCAAGCCGGGCGTGGGCATGAACATCAATTCTGCCACGCTCGACGGTAGCGCAGTGCAGAAGTACAGCCAGGCCGCTGAGCAGCAAGGTGGGACGGTCGACTTCTTCCTCAACATCATCCCTCACACCTTCGCCGATGCCTTTGCCAAGGGCTCGATGCTGCAGGTGATCCTGATCTCCGTACTGATGGGCATCGCCCTGGTTCAGCTGGGTGAGAAGAGCAAGCCACTGGTGAACATCATCGATCTGTTCATGCAGGGGTTGTTCAAGATCGTCGGTATGGTCATGCGGCTTGCGCCGCTTGGGGCAGGTGCCGGTATGGCGTTCACCATCGGCAAGTACGGCATCGGCACTCTGCTGTCGTTGGGGCAGTTGCTGGTGGCTCTGTACATCACGACGCTCCTGTTCATCGTCGTGGTACTGGGTGCTGTCGCACGTTGGTCTGGACTGTCCCTGCTGCAGTTTCTGCGCTACTTCAAGGACGAAATCCTGATCACCCTTGGTACCTGTTCCACCGAGGCAGTACTACCACGCATGATGGCCAAGCTGGAGCGGTTGGGCTGCGAAAAGTCTGTAGTGGGCATGGTGCTGCCTACCGGCTACGCCTTCAACGCTGACGGCACCTGCATCTACCTCACCATGGCGGCCATCTTCATCGCCCAGGCTACCAATACCCCGCTTTCCATTATGGATCAGCTGATGCTGCTGGGTGTGCTTCTGCTGACCTCGAAGGGATCCGCCGGGGTTGCCGGTGCCGGCTTCATCACTCTGGCAGCGACGCTTACCACCATCCACGCCATTCCCTTGGTAGGCCTGGTGCTGCTGCTTGGTATCGACCGCTTCCTCAACGAGGCGCGCGCTGTGACCAACTTGATCGGCAATGGCATCGGCACTATCGCCATCGCTAAATGGGACGGCGCCTTCGATGTGGAGCAGGCCAAGCGAGAGATCGAGTCGCTAAAAACCGCTCCTCCAAAGGGGGCTGAGCTTCCACCTGCTAAGCCCGTCACCCACTGAAAAAAGCCAGCCGCAAGGCTGGCTTGCTGTTTGTTCTCCCACAACGGAAGGGTGTTGGTGGGCGGCAAGACAATCAACAATGCCACAGCGTTGAGAGCTACCTATGCGCAAGACGGTCGTCGCCTTCAATCGTGTTCCAGTTGATCTGCTTGAGCCTTATGCCCAGGAGTTTGAAATCATCAGACTCGAAGGAACCGGCGAAGACTTAAATAGCCAGCTAAACGAAGTCTTGCCAGTAGCGCATGGCCTCATCGGCGGCAACAGAAAATTCAGTAGATCGCAGATCGAATCTGCCAAGAATCTGCAGATCATTTCCAGCATCTCGGTCGGCTATGACAACTACGATCTGGATGCCTTGACCGAGCAGGGTGTCCTTCTAACGAACACTCCCGACGTCCTTACCGAGACCACCGCCGATCTCGCCTTCGCACTGATTTTGTCAACGGCCAGGAGGATTCCGGAGCTTGATCACTGGACGAAGACAGGCAACTGGACTCAGGCAACTGGCGAAGCGCAATTCGGCACCGATGTGCATGGTAAGACGCTAGGGATTCTCGGGATGGGCCAGATCGGTAGCGCAATTGCCCGTCGTGGTCACTCTGGCTTCGGTATGCAGATTCTGTACAGCGGGCGCTCACGTAAACTGGATATTGAGCGTGAGCTGGGCGCGCGATACGTGTCGAAAGACGAGCTGCTTGGTTCGTCGGACTTCGTTTGTCCCATGACGCCTCTGACTGAAGAAACCAAGAACTTCATCGGTGCAAAGGAGTTTCAGCTGATGAAGCGTTCCGCGATCCTCATCAACGTATCCCGTGGGCCGGTGGTCGACGAGGCCGCCCTGGTACGAGCCCTATCGGCGGGAGAGATCCGTGCCGCAGGTCTTGATGTCTTCGTGAAAGAGCCGATGGTACGGTCACCGCTTTTCAGCCTGAGCAATGTGGTCACCGTTCCGCATATCGGCTCAGCTACCTATGAGACACGACGCTCGATGGCTGTCCGGGCGATCGAAAATCTTTTTTGCGGCTTGGCAGGAAATCGACCCAGAGATCTCGTTAACTCAGAAGCATGGGATCGTCGAATGGCCTGATATTTGGGTGTATAAGCTGACCAAGAACCGCGTCTACAGTGAGCTGATCAGCAGCTCCTGGCGGATGTACAGGTCTCGGTGGCCGCGGATGAAGGGGAGGCGCTGTCAAAAGTGGCTCCTCAAAAAGAGGAGCCGCCCCAGAGGGTCGGTCCCTCACGGTGGTGTGGTGGTTGATGGAGCTCAGCAGAGCTAGGGTTAGGGTTGTTCCAGGTCACTCACGAAGAACATCGAGAGATCCTGGTGTTGGCAGGTATTGCAGGTCATCTCGCAGGTGTCGTCCCAGTCGGACTCAGCAGCTTCGGGCGCATCGATGTCGGGTCGAGGTGGTGTCACTCCCCCCTCGGCTGAGACGTCAGCAGAGCCGCACTGCGGACAGGTCCAGCCCATGACTACTCCTCCTCCGGGTAGTACGGCCAAACGCTTCGCTGGGCCAACTCGACGGCCTCACTGAAGCCGTTCGCCATGGTCATGTCGGCGATGAGCTCGATAGGGCTATTGCCCCATACCAGCAGCATCACACCTTCGTGGCCGGCTGTGCTTTCCGATAGGAAGCGCAGCTTGGCCAAGTCGGTTTCTGCCGCGTGCTTAGCGATCTCATCAGCGGACCAGAGGGCGTGGATAGGCCCCCAGGCCTCGCCATCCCACAGTTCAGAGGCGCGCCACCCTCGGCGTTGTAGATCGGTCAGGACGGCTACCAGGCCGCTGTGTTCAGTTACCGACTGGGTGGTGGAAGTGGACGAACTGTTCATTGAAGACTCCTCGGACGAGGAGCTGCCCAGAGGGTCAGCCCCTCTGGGTAGGTGAATGGAAGGTGTAGTACCAGGGGCTGTATCAGCTCGAGGTGGCGAAGGTGAAACGTCCGGCTTCCGCCATCGAGAGAGGCTGTCCTTTGCCCACGATGAAGTGGTCCAGCAACTGGATATCCAGCAGCGCTAGCGCGTCCCGCAGGCGTTCAGTGAGGCTGTAATCATCCTCGCTAGGCTCGGGATTACCGGAGGGGTGATTGTGCGCCACGATGACCGCGGCGGCGTTGTGCTTCAGGCAGCGTTGGGCAACGTGACGAGGACTGATCAAGGCCTTGTCGATGGTGCCGTACTGCAGGATCTCGAACGCGATCACCCGATATGGGGAATCCATGAAGATGACGGCGAAGACTTCGTTAGGCTCAGGTGCTATCTTGAGCTTCAGGTAGCTGCGGACATCCTCAGGGCTGTTGATGCGCCTTCCGCGGGTGAAGAGTCGCTGGTCCAAGATGACCTTGGCTTCGGCGATGATGGCGTCTTCGCGAGCGCGGATGGCCGAGGTGCTGTCGAGCGTGTGGACGTTGGTCATGGTTGTCTCCAAAGCGTTGGCGGACAACCGCCCCCAGGGGACGGTGTCCCCTGATGGGTGTGGGTGAGATCAGGCGCCTAGCAGTGCACGAACGTGCGGCCGCCAGGCTTTGTGAACAAGCCGGCCCTTGAGTAGGTCAGCGTCGGTGTCTAGCAGTCGTGAGGTGCTGAAGTTGTCCCAGCCGTGTTGGAACGCAGAGCGCGAACGCAACAGCTGGATCTGAGCCAGTACCACCTTCTCTTCCTCGGCCGTGCGGCAGGGGTCAATCCAGTCGATGCGGCGGCTCTCACGATCCACCTTGCCCGCCATGACCAGGTGGCCGTGGCGATCGGAAACGGAGATCCGCTTCGGGCAGAAGGTGAGCGCTGCTGCAGGTGCCGGATAGCGGTCTTGTCGGACTGCGTCCAAGGCGATGGGCAGGATGTCATCAAGCAGGCCGCACTGGCCGAGCTGGACATAGCCATCAGTGTGGAAGGTGCCGCGACCGGAGTCTTCAAACAGCTCCATCGACCCATGCAGGGTGATGGTGAACTGCCGCTCGAAGAGGTCTTGGCGAAGAGACGTACCAGGTGCGTACGGGTTGCTGACGAAAGCCTGGCCTTCGAAGCTTTGAATAATCAATTCCATGATGCCTCCAACGTCCTGAGATTCATCATGCCCTCAAGGGATGATGAATCCCTTAAGGGTAGATTTCAGCTCGTCAGATGCTCAGCGAATGCCGAGTCCACTTCCCTGAGTTAAGTGCATTTTCTGCAGCCTTGTGGTTTCGGAAGTATTCAGCCGATTCACGACTGAAGGGCATGCCCTCATCGTCCAGGGTACCGAGGTAGAAACCACGGCGAGACTGCAGAACCTGCAATGGGTAGTTGTTGGCTGCGCCGTCGAGATCGAACTTGCTGTGAGCAGGTGCGGTATTGGTAGCCATGGGGCCTCCAAAAGACAAAGGCGCCAGAGGGCGCCTATAGGGTGTGTTCAGTCAGGCCTGGACGCGGTCAGCGCTGGTGGCGTTCATCTCGAACAGGAACCAGGCGTTGTCGCAGAACAGGTCGCTGCTCAGCAGCTCTTCGGTGACGTCGTCATAGGAGACTTCGGCAACGATGGGCAGGGCGGGCAGCTCGGACTTGATGGTGGCGATGACTTGCATGATGGGCTCCAAAATCTAGCTCATGGAGATCACCATGCCCCGGTCCGGGGATGGTGCCCCCGGATGGGTGTGCGAAGAGAAAGGTGGCAAAGCCTGGGTAGAGCAGGGGCGCCCGGTGGGCGCCTGGAAGAACTGGGTGAATCAAGCGGCGGATTGGTCGCTGTCATCCCCTTGATCCGTACCTTGCTGCTCAGCCGGGGCTGCGTCGCGCGGTTTGGCTTCGTAGACAAATTCACCTTCCACTTTGATCCAGCCGATGTACAGGAGACGACCTTTCAGGCTTGCGCCGTGTTGTCCCTGCTTCGGTCCGGAAGAGTAGGTGAAGGGATCAGCCCAGCAATCGCCGATGCGGAAGGACACGAGAACCTTCTTCTCAGCGTTGACGGCTTCGATGCAGCGGCGAACCAGCTTTTCAGCTTCGGCGCCGACGACATTGCAGTCGATGTAGCGGTATTCCACCGCTTCTTTGCTGCCGCACAGGGCTGCTACGGTGACGGCCAAAAAGGGCTTGGCGTTTCTACCTTTGGGTTTCACTTCGCGGATGCGGTTGAGGTAACCGATACCGGTGGTGTGCAGGTCGAAGTATTGGCTTTCGGCGGCTTGGTTGCTCATGGTGACTCTCCAGTTTCAATAGGTGAAAACGGAGAACACCTTGCCCGGGAGGGGAAGAGTATTCCCCGCGTGGGTGGGTGTAGCCAGAAAGGGTGGTGCCAGGTCAGTGCATGAATTTCATCGCGGCCAGCAGGATGCCGACAGCAGTAGAAATCATGACGCCCATGCGGATAGTGAGCTTGAGTTCGAGCTGTGCTAGATCAGCCTTGGTAGCAAGGTGAGTTTGCATATCGGACTCCAAAGCATCGACAACAGCAGTTGCTTTGTCATCAGGAACATCGATGGAGCGCAATGCCTGGTACAACGCAAGACCGCTTTTCATGGAAGGTCTCCAGGTTGTGACGGAGACCGGCCCTGACGGGTAGTCCCGTCGAGGGTGGGTGGAAGGTGCATTCATCAACCGGGGGTGCCGGTCAATCGTTCGCGCTACCGAATGCTTAGCGAACTTGGGTTTGGATCAATGCGCTCGGGGCGCATCGCAATCGTGAGATCCGAGACTGCCTAGGGCATGTTGCTGACAACGTCAGCGGCATACACCCTCAGAATGTTCAGGGCCGTATCGCTTGTCAATACCCCGGAAATGAAAAAGCCCTCCGAAGAGGGCTTTAGGGGTGTGGATCATTCAGTGAGATCGCAGCAGCTTCTGCGCTTTCAGTTTGAAGTTGGGCCAGGTGACCCAAATCGCCATGCCAGAGCAGACGAACAAAAGAAAGGTCAGCATGAGGATGCCGAAGGCGGTCTGACTCATGTCATTCCTCCACGGTAAGGACGATACCTATGAACCAGATTAGAACACCTACTGCGAGGGCACAAGCCGTCAACAGTCGGTGATCGCTGAGGAAGACACCTACGATGCCGGCGGCCACCGAGGTGGTACCAACCTTTCGCAGATCCTCTGCCACAGCGCCTTGTTTTTTGATAGCCATCAGCTCTCCTTCGTTCAGATGACGTCAGGAAAACCGCCCTGACGGGAGGTTTCCCGACAGGGGTGGGTAAGGTGTGAATCAGCTGGCCAGCGCGACCTCAGGGTCGAACGGGGCGATCAGCTGGTCCAAGGAGCCCGGACGCAGCGCGCGGGGCGCTGGTGACTGGACGGGCTCAGTGACAGAGGCGGCAGCCTTGGGTTTGCGCGGCTTGCGCTCACGCTTGGGCTTTTCAAGCTGGGCTTCCTGGGTGTTTTGCTTGAACCAGGTGTTGAGGTCGATCGCGTTGCGGCGAACGAACGCCGGGACGTGATCCATCTCCTCGAGCACAGCAGCCGCTAAGATCGGTTGCGGAAACTCGACTACACGACGTTCAGCCGGTGCTACGGACGGACGCGCAGCACGTGCCTTAGCTTGGGCATTACGCACGGAGCGAATGATTTCACGCAGGGCAGTACCGACGGATTCGCCAAAGCGATAGCTCAGGGTAGGGGTGGTCATGGTGTTTCTCCTGCAGGTGAGTAATGCGGAGAAACACTGATCCCGGGCGGGGGAGTGTGTCCCCGCTGGGTAGGTAGAGCAGATGTATGAGGTGCCTCCATCAACCGGTAGAACCGGTCAACCGTTCGCGCCTCCGGAAGCTTGGCGAACTATGGGTTCGGATCGACGTGGGTGACCACGTTGCAGTCTTGAGATCCAGAGCTGCCTGGGCATGTTGCTGACGACGTCAGCGGAACATGGGGCAAGAATGTTCAGCTGCACCGTAGTTGTCAATTGAGCCTGTGAAGAGATTCGAGCGGACGAAGCGGTCTCGCGTAGCGACACAGGAGAAAAACACTGAGCACTGCCTGGCCGAGAAGCCCTCGCCCAAACCCCTAACGTAGAACTATTGATGGTCGCGCAACACGGGACGCCACGCCCCTGGCCGAGTTGGTGGGTAATGGCACCAGCTCCGATGCCTACCATCTCACCGCCGGCCCGGAAGATGGCAGCGGCGCCCGCCGCGCCATGACGCAGGCGCTGCGCCAGGCCGGTATCGACGCGACCCAGGTCCAGCACATCAACGCCCACGCCACCTCCACCCAGGTGGGCGACAAGGGCGAGCTGGCGGCCATCCGTGCGGTGTTTGGCGACGCGTCCCCGGTGGCCATCACCTCGACCAAGTCGAGCACCGGGCATCTGTTGGGCGCCGCGGGCGGCATCGAGGCCATCTTTACCGTGCTCGCCCTGCGGGATCAGTTCGTGCCGCCGACACTGAACCTGCACCACCCGGATCCGGCTGCCGAAGGCTTGAACCTCGTTGCCCTGCAGGCACGGCAGCTACCCATCGAGTACGCGCTGTCGAATGGATTCGGCTTCGGTGGGGTCAACGCCAGCGTGGTGTTCAAGCGCTGGGCCGGGGCATAGGCCCTCGCGCAGTCTCGGGCTCGACGCAGCGGTAGGAACGGCGTTTCCCTGCGCCTGTTTCGGATACGGATTGAGCCCACTGGGAAGAGCCCTTTCTCTTCCCTTTTTTTATCCCAAAGCGGGTGGCCGGACACGGATGAGCAGGCGCCCGTGGCGGCCTTAGGCGGGTCATCCTCTGCTACGTCGCCCGCTCGACGCCTGTCCGGCATCCTCATCCACCCGGGCGGCCGTTCAGGGGCACCGAAAGCCCCTAGAACGAGTAGTAGCGCATGCCGCCGTCCACGGTGGTTACCGAGCCGGTCACGTAGCGCGCCCGCGGGGATACCAAGAAGGCCGCCATGTTGGCCACGTCCTGGGGTTCGCCGAAGTCACCAAGCGAGATATGCGCCTGGGCGTACTCCTTGCGAGCGTCACCGGGGAACAGGCGACGGATTTGCGCGGTATCGAGTAGGCCCGGTTGGAGGGCATTCACGGTGACGCCGTACCTCCCCAATTGGTTGGACAGACCCTTGGACCAGACGGCCATGGCCGCCTTCGCGACCGATCCGGCGTTGACGACGGGGGCTTCATAGGTGCCGGTGATATTCAAGATCGCGCCTTGCTTGCGCTCGACGAATTGTGGGATCAGGTGCTGGGTCAGTTGGCGGTGGCGATCGAAGTTGAGCGTCATCGTTTCTTCCCACACCGAATCCTCGCCGATCATGTCGATCGGCCGACTGCCACCGGCATTGTTGATGAGGATGTCGACGTGTCCCCTTTCTTCGAGCGCCTGAGCGGCGATGTTCCTGGCGGCATCGACATCCAGGAAATCCTGGATGAAGGTGACGATCGGTGCCAAACCTTCGGCTGCAGCGTCCCGGACCAGGTTGGCCAGCCGCTCTTCACTGCGCGCAGTGGCAAACACCCTGACGCCTTCCCGGGCGAGCTCCAAGGCGATTGCGCGGCCCAGACCTTGGCTCGCTCCGGTGACAACGGCGGTCTTGCCTTTCAATTGCAGATCCATAAGTACTCCTGTTAGGTCGAAAGATGATCGTCAGCGAGGCGAGCGGGTCGGCCGCCTGCTTTCCACAAGCGGGGTTGCGATCGCACAGGCTCCGATCAGAACGCCCGCTCCCAGGCACGCCAGGGTGATGCCGCCGTGGCCGATAGCCCAGCCACCCAGAAGCGCACCCAGGCCAATACCGGCATTGGCTGCCGAAATGTTGAGCGTTCCGGCCAGCGCCTTGCCGGTAGTTGCCGCGTTCATGACGCGAATCTGCGACAGCGGGAACAGCGCCGTATGGGCGATGCCCCAGACGGCCAGGGCCGCGACGAAGGGGAGCGACTGCTCCGCGACAAAGGATGCCGACACCACACCGACTGCCAGCAGCGTGCAAAACAGCACGCTCGCTTTCTGTTCGTGCTTGTCCACCAGGCGACCGGCGAGGTAGTTGCCGACCAGGCCGACGGTACCGAAGCCCATCAACCACCAGCCGACGTGGGCGGCCGGAACGCCTCCGGAACGCTCGAGCAGGTCGGCGAGATAGGTGTAGGCCGCGAACATGGCCGTGAAGATCGCCAGCGACAGGCCCAGATTGGCCAGGAAGAAGGCGCTTTTGAACAGGGATACCTGGGCGCCCAGGTTCTGACGCGCACCCGCCGGGATCCGCGGCAGGGCGAGGAGGAGCAGGGGAATCATGCCCAGGGACAGTGCTGCCAGGACCCAGAAGGCGCCACGCCAGCCGATGGCATTCCCCAGGACCGTGCCCAGGGGAATGCCGAAGAGCAACGCTGCGGTCACACCGAAGTAGACGTGGGCCACGGCCTTGCCGGCATTTTCCCGGGATGCGAGCTGTCCGGCGGCTTCGCTGCCGATGCCCCAGAAGACTGGCACGAGCGCTGCCGGGATCACCCGTGCCACCACGAGGGCCCAGTAGCTAGGTGCCATAGCGGCGGCGGCGTTGCACAGGGCGAAGGCCATCGCCATGACGACGAACAGCCGGCGGCGCTCGTAGCGTGACAACCAAGCGGTCATGAACGGGCCGGCGAGGGCAATCGTGAAGGCGAAAAGCGTGACCAACTGGCCAGCCATGGCCACCGAGATACCGAGGTCCCTCGACAGCGCGGGCAGCAGGCCCACGATGATGAACTCGGTAGTGACGATCACGAAGGCGGCCAGTGTCAGCGCGAAGATCGCCCAGCGGGCAGGCTGCCTGGTGTCTGAGTGCGGGATAGATACGTTGGACATGGTGGCTGATCCAGTAATAACGAATCGAATGGTAAATCCGCTGGATTGCGGGCACTATCGGACCTGAATGACTGGCTGTATAACGAATTTCGTTAGAATGAATCTCAAAGACCTGGATGTGTTCGTCAGCGTCGTCGTGGTTGGCAGCCTGGCCGGAGCTGGGCGGCGCCTGGGCGTCAGCGCCATGGCGATTTCACGATCCCTGGCCGCTCTGGAAACCGAATTGGGCGTTCGCCTGATGCACCGCACGACGCGTTCGATTTCACTGACGCCGGAAGGGGAGGCCTTTCTCGGCCATGCCCGTGCCTTGCTGGATCTAGGCGAGGCCGCCCGGAGCAGCGTCACCAGCGACCCGGAGATCGCCTCTGGAACCCTGAAGGTGACCTGTCCCCATCTCCTCGGTCGTGCCGTGCTGGTGCCGCTGCTCGGCGAATTGCAGCGCCGACAGCCGTCTTTGCAGGTGGAACTCATCCTCAGCGACGATCTAATCGACATCGTCGAGCAGGGAATCGACGTCGCGATTCGCCTGGCGCATCCCAAGGATTCGCGCCTGGTGGGGCGAAAGCTTTCGGACAATCCCCGCGCTCTGTACGCGGCACCCGTCTACCTGGAGCGGCACGGGGCACCCGGCGCGCTTGGCGACCTCTCCCAGCACCAGGGCCTGCGCTCTCTGGCCATGACGTCCTGGCCCTTTATGGTCGGGGACGAGCTACGCCTGTTCCCCATACCTGGACGCTTCGCCTGTAGCAGCGCGGAAGGAGTGAAGGAGGCCTGTCTGCACGGGATGGGGCTGGCGATGTTGAGTTACTGGGACGTCGAGGCGGAAGTGGCAACGGGGCGCTTGCTACCTCTATCCCTTGCGGATGCCGAAGCCCAGAACCTACCGATCTGGGCACTCATGCCTTCGTCCAGAAACGTGCCTACGCGCGTGCGCCTGCTCATCGACGAACTGCGGCAGCGCTTGCAAACCGCCCCGAGCGCAGGCTGAAGTCGCTGGCGCGAGGAGGGGAGGTCAGGGCGAGCGGCATTGCCAATCCCACTTTGGGTACCTGCCAGCGAAGCGCAAATCGCCTGCCGAATGGTCACCCCTGCAGTCGGCGCCGATCCTGGCCAAGCTGGCGGCTCCGTTGGGCCAGCCAGCCAAGATTCAGGCAGCGAGGGGGTCGCGATCTATTTGAAGCGTGCCGCGTAGCCCGCCAGATTATCCGCTGTGATCAGCTCGTACGGCACCCAGACATCCGCCTGGACCGGTTCCTTGCGGATCATCCTGAGCGCGGATTGCACCGCCTGCACGGCCTGGCCGCGTGGGTCCTGGAACACCGAGGCGGCCAGCAGTCCGCGCTTGATCGCCGCCTGGCCGTCGGGTAGGCCATCCACCCCCACTACCGGAACCTGACCCTTGCCCATTCCGGCCTGTTGCAGCGCCATGGCGGCGCCTATGGCCATTTCGTCGTTGTTGGCAACGATGGCATCGAAGTGGGTCCCGGCGGTTAACCAGTTGCTGGTCAGGTCCATCCCTTTGCTGCGGTCCCAGTCGGCGTTCTGCTGGACGACCACCTTGATGTCTGGATAAGCCTTGAGCGCTTCCTTGACGCCCTCGGACCGGCCGCGGGTGGCGTTCTGGGTGAGCTCGCCCATGATTAGGGCGATGCTGCCCTTGCCGTTCAGTTGCTTGGCGATGAACTGCCCCTGCAACTGCCCGGCCTGCAGGTCGTCTGATGCCACGGCGACCACCTCGGCGGGCAGCTTGGGATCGTCTGGGCGCCGGTTGACGTACACCAGTGGAATTTTGGCCGTTGTGGCGGCGCGGGTGATGTTGACAGTGGCGGCGGTATCCACCGGTAGGACGATCACCGCATCCACGTTCTGCGCCAGAAAGGTCTGCACTTGGTTCAACTGACGCACGACGTCTCCCTGGGCGTCCTCGAATTGCATGCTGATCTTTTCGGCCTTACCGGCCTCTTCCAGATTACGACGCACATAGGTCATGAAGTTATCGTCGACCTTGGCGATGCTGACGCCAATGCGGTAATCGGCCAGGGCTAAAGGCATCAGAGCGAAGGCAAAGGTAGCGCAGAGTAATTTGCGAAGCATCATGGCGGTTTCCTCTTGTTGTTATTGATGTTGCAGTGGTGAGCCGGGACTACAGCGAGAAGGCCGTTCGGAAACGTTCCAAGGCGCGCTCGGTATCACCTTCCGAGGCCCAGCCTTCGAGGCCGACCACACCGCGATAGCCGAGGGTGGCGAGTGCTCGGGCGATCGCCGGGTAGTGGATTTCGCCGGTCCCTGGTTCGCAGCGCCCGGGGACATCGGCTACCTGAATCTCGCCTATGGCCGGCCCTGCACGACGAATCAGCTCGATCAAATTTCCTTCGCCGATCTGGGCATGGTAGAGATCCAGATTCAGGCGCAGGTGAGGGCTGGCAACGGCCTCGATCAGGGCAAGGGTTTCTTCGGCACGGGCGAAGGGAACGCCCGGGTGATCCACGGCCGTGTTGAGGTTTTCCAGCAGGAAGACCTTGCCGGCGCTCGCGCCCAGACGTGCGATGTCCGCCAGGGTGGTAGCGGCTGCCAGCCATTGGCCGCCGCTGACCGATGTCAGGGGATTGGCCGGCAGGCCGCGATTGTCCAGGCCGGTGCCGTGCAGGTTGAGCGAGGGACAGCCGAGGCGCTCGGCCACGGCCAGGGACTCCCGAGCGCTGGCGAGCAGAGCAGCGCGGCCCTCGGTGCTGACCAGATCGCCGGAGACGTAGCCGGTCATGGAGGTGAAGCGCGCGCCGGTAGCTGCCAGGGCGTCGATGTCATGGCGGGTCCAATCCCAGATCTCGACGGCGAAGCCCAAGGCATGCAGGCGGCGGACGCGCTCGACGAAGGGCAGGTCGAGAAAAACCATTTCGGCGCTGACAGCGAGGATGAAGGGTGACGAGCTCATGGCATCACTCCGCGACGGCGACCGGTTGGCCGGTTTTCACCGATTCAATGGCGGCCAGGGCAATAGCCAGCGCTGCCCGGGCATCGGCGCCACCTACTGGTACCGGCGTGCCCTGGCGCACGGCGTCGACGAAAGCTCGCAATTCGGCCAGATAGGCGTCGCGCAGCAATTCCGCGTCGGAGCGCTGGGTGGTCTGGCTGATACCTTCGGCTCCGTAGCAGACCAGCTCGCTGGTACGTGCGTCTCCTGCCGTCAGCATGCCTGCACTGCCGAAAACCTCGCCGCGGACGTCGTAGCCATATACCGCCTGAAAATTGGCCTCGGCGGTGGCAATGGCGCCGTTATCATAGCGGACGGTGACGACGGCGGTATCCAGCAGCCCCTGGTCGCGGAAGTCCGGACGCACCAGGGCGTCAGCTACCGCGTACACCTGTTTCGCCCGGGCACCTGGGTTGAAGAAGTTGAGGGTGTCGAAATCGTGAATCAGGGTTTCCAGGAAAATGGTCCAGGGCTTCACCGCCGCCGGGTTATGCAGCGCCGGATCGCGGGTGAGCGAGCGCAGCAGCTGGGGGGTCCCGATGCGTCCCTGGGTGATCAGCTCACGTGCGGTTCGGAAGCTAGTGGCGAATCGCCGATTGAAGCCCACCTGCAGAGCGACACCTGCTTCAGCGCAAGCGGCGATGGCCTTGTCGGCCTCCTCGAGGGTCACGGCCATGGGCTTTTCGCAGAACACCGGCTTGCCGGCGCGGGCGGCGGCCACCACCAGCTCGGCATGGCTGCGGGCGGGGGCGACGATTACCACAGCCTCAACGGCGGGGTCCTCGATCAACGCTTGGGGATCGGTGTGGATATGGGCGACATCCAGGGTCTCACCAAGCCGGGCAGCGGCGCCGGGCGCCGGATCGGCCAGGGCGACTAGCCGCGCGCCATGGAGGTGCCGAGCGAGGGCGGTGGCATGGAAGGTGCCCATGCGGCCGGTACCGATGAGGCCGAGGGAGAGGGGAGTCTTCGTCTTGGGCATGAGGCGTTCTCTTGTGGTTGTTATAGGCGTGGGCGATGCGCCCGACAGTGAGAGAGCAACCGCCATGCCAGGGCAGGAAAGACAGCCAGGTATCGGGCTGCAGGCCTTGCCAGTAGGCGTTTATGTCTATAAAAAAGACATGTCCAGCTGGACATGTCCAAAGACTGGACGAGGAGCCGAAGATGCAGGAGCAGGTCCCCCCGAGCGAGCTGACGCAGGAATTGCGATTCGTCAGCGAGCTGCAGTGGCCGTCGGCCGCCGAAGGTGTCCAGCGCGAGCTGGATGCCGCCTGGATGGACTGCCTTGCGGGGGCCACTGAACTGGTCCGGGTGCGGCCGGTGATCCGGGCGTCCTGGCTGCGCAGCCGCGCGGCGGGCATCGTCGCGGAGGAATTCCACTACGAGTTTGTCGAGTCGCAGGAGCTGACCCGCCGGCTGCAGCGGCAGCGCGAGCTCCTGGACATCGCCGCGCCGGTCATGGCCGAGCTGTTGCGCTACAACCCGGACGGGCACCTCAACCTGGCAGATGCCGAGGGCGTGACCCTGGCCGCCTGCGGGCTGGATCTCACACCGCTGGGCAGTCGTCTGCTTGAGTCGGTGCAGGGCACCAACTGCACCGGCCTGGCCCTGCGCGAGCAGCGGCTGGTATTCGTCCTGGCGGGCGAGAATTTCAAGCGCGAGCTGCGCGAGCGGCGGATGCACTGCGCTTCGTCGCCGGTGCGCGATACCCAGGGACGGCTGCTTGGCGCCCTGACCCTCACCGCGGCGGTGGGCAACTTCCACTGCCATACCCTGGGCACGGTCCAGGCCGCGGCCGATGCGATCTCCCGCCAGTTGGCGCTCACCGCGCTGCTGGACGAGCAGCAGCGAGTGCTTGAGGTCCTCAACGAAGGCGTCATCCTGCTCGACGAAGACCGCTGCATCCGTAGCCTGAACGGCTATGCGCGACGCCTGCTGCAGCTCGACGACCGACAGCGGGGGCGCCCCTTTGCCAACCTCATCACCCAGGACACCGACCTCGACCTCTGGCTGGATCGTCGCTGGGAACGCCAGGACCGCGACCTCACCTTGTTGCTACCAGACGGCAGCGGTTTGCCGTGCCTGGCCTCCGTCGCGCCCATCGCCCAGGGTGGCTGGGTACTGTCGCTACGGGAGAATCGCCGCATCCGCGAGATCACTCGTCAGCTGCTGGGCACCCGAGCGCGCTACAGTTTTAACGATATCCAGGGGCGTTCGCTGGCCTTGCAGGATAGCCTGCGTCTTGCGCAGGCGGCCAGCCGCAGCGAAGCCACCGTGCTAGTGCTGGGGGAGAGCGGGGTCGGCAAGGAGCTTTTCGCCCAGGCGATCCACAACGCTAGCGTCCGGCGGCATGGGCCCTTCGTCGCGGTGAATTGCGGCGCCATCCCACGCGACCTGGTGCAGAGCGAGCTGTTCGGCCATGTCGAGGGCGCCTTCACTGGAGCTGCTCGTGGCGGTGCGGCAGGGAAGTTCGAGCTGGCTGATGGCGGCACGCTGTTTCTCGACGAGATCGGCGACATGCCCCTGGAGGCCCAAGTGAGCCTGCTGCGAGTGCTCCAGGAGGGCGAAGTGACCCGGGTCGGTGCCAAGAAGGCCCAGGCGGTGGACGTCCGGATTATCGCCGCGACTCATCGAGACCTGGCTCAGGCGGTGGCGGGTGGCAGCTTTCGCGAAGACGTCTTCTATCGCCTTAATGTCCTTACCCTGCGGGTTCCACCGCTGCGTGAGCGCCGCGAAGATATCCCGATGCTGGTGGCGACGCTCCTTCAGAGCTTGGGCCGGACCTTGGAGCGGCCGCCGCTGGCCGTCGCCGACGATGCTCTGGCAATACTGATTGCGCACGGCTGGCCCGGCAACGTGAGGGAACTTGAGAATGTCATCGAGCGTGCGATGAATCTAGCCCAAGGCGCGCTCATCCAGCCGATGGACTTACCGTTTAGCCTGCCGGGTCGAACTGCGTCCGAGGGCGTGATAGGTGACGCCCTGACGCCAATAGAGCTGAGCCAGCGCGACCTGATCTGCGCGACTCTCAAACAAACCGGCGGTAATTTACGGCAAACCGCTAAGCGTCTAGGAATTTCCCGCGCTGGGCTCTATGTGAAATTGCGCCGCTATAGTCTGGATGCGGCTGACTTTAGGTCAGAGCAATAAGCGTGCTCCGCGTGAGTTCTTTGAGTTCAGATCCGGCGAAAGCATTAGATAGGCGAGCAGGGATTTCCATCGAGAGGGATGGTGCCGTTTTATCTTTGAAATTTGTAGGCCGGCGTTTTTTATCGCAATGGAGAAGCGCGCCAGGCGCAGCGCTGGGTCTAGCAGCAAGGCGCCTCGGCGAGGGTGAGGCTTAGTGGAGCTAAAGAGAAAGATGCCACCTGTGAGCGTGAGCACCGGCACTGATGGTCCCTGGGCATTGACCTACCGTCCTGATGATCGTCGCATTCACCCGACCCGTTATCGTGGCTAGGGCCAGTAATCGCAAGGCACGCATCCGCGCACAAAGGGATCCCATTTTTGCGCCGGCGGGCACCGGCAGAGAGGAAGGCTACCCGAGGGGTAGCCTCGTCCACCAGGCGATGCCGAGAGGACCAGGCTACCCTTCGAACGCAGCTGAAGGGGAGGAACAGTGTGGGCCAACACACCAGGTTGGCCCGAAGTACAGTGTGCACCGAACCTTCTGTGAGCCCTATGTGCCTGTAAACCCGCTTATCACGAAGTTAGACGGCTGCGTGTCAGCTGCGGAGCAGGGAGACACAGGGAGAGCATCACGCAAAGATCTACACGCCCTACCCGATGCTTAGCGTGCTCTTGGGGGTGGAGCTTCAAGACCAGGTCGAGAAACTCCGGGGTTGCCACTGATGACCGCCAGTGCGCGAGCGGGGTGGAGCGCTTGCATTATGGGGCTCTGACCGTGACAAAGGCAAGAAAGCTCCCGAGGGCCCCAATCCTACGCGGAAGCGCCGCTTCGCCTGGCTTTCCCTGGGCCGCCCTTGCCTTTCACTTTTGACGTTTCAATGTTCACCAGGCCCTTGCAGTCGGGGTAGCGTAGGCACGACCAGAAGTCGCCGCTCTTGCCCTTTCGCTGAGCCATTTTGCCCTGGCAGAGCGGGCACGACGGACCCTCCGGGACCTTGATGCTGAGCGTGGTCTGGCGGTACTGGGCGACCAGCTTGCCGATCCAGGCGCCTTGCTTGGCGATGAAATCATCCAACTGCATGGTGCCGGCCTCGATCATGTCCAGGGCCTGCTCCCAGATGGCGGTAGTGCCCGGGTCGGCCACGGCCGGCGGCACCGCGGCGATCAGCGAGACGCCGGCGTCGGATGCCCGCACCGCTTTTCCCTTTTTGAGCAGGAACCCACGATCGATCAGGCCCTGGATGATGCTGGCCCGAGTGGCCTCGGTGCCGATGCCGGTGGTTTCCTTCAGCTTGGCGGCCAGCCGCGGGTCGGTCACCAGCTTGGCCACGGTCTTCATCGCCTTGATGAGATCGCCTTCGGTGTAGGGCTTGGGTGGTTGCGTCTGCTGCGCTTTGAGCTGGGCCTGCTGCACCTGGGCGCGCGAGGCGTTCTGCAGCGGCGGCAGGATCTGCGCGCGGTCCTTCTCCTTGCTGTCCTCATCATCCTCAGCGGCAGGCGCGGCCTGGAACAGCGTCTTCCAGCCCGGCACGACGATGCGCTTGCCAACTGCCCGTAGAGCGACCTGGTTGCAGTCGAAATCAGCCACCGTCCGGTCGAACTCGTGGTGGGGCAGGAACTGGGCGAGGTAGTGCGCGCGGATCAGGCTGTAGACCGCCCGTTCCTTGTCGCTCATGGCCGCCAGGTTGGCGGGCTCCAGGGTCGGGATGATGCCGTGGTGCGCGGTGATCTTGGCGTCGTTCCAGGCCCGCGAGCGCTGTCCCGGATCGATGCTGGCCAGCACCGGGTCAATGGACGGATCGGTCCGGCGGATCGCCTCAAGCACGGCCGGCACCTCCGGCAGCATGCTGGTGGGCAAGTAGCCACAATCGGTCCTGGGGTAGGTCGTCGCCTTGTGCGTCTCGTACAGCGCCTGGGCGACGTTCAAGGTCTCCTGGGCCCCGAGGCCGAGCTTCTTCGAGCAGATCTCCTGCAGCGTGCCCAGGTCGAAGGGCAGGGGTGCCACTTCCTTGACCCTCTCGGTCTCGACCGACACCGCAATCGCAGTAGATCCCGCGGTGAGACGCGCTTGGGCCGCCTGGGCATGGCGCTGGTCCAGGCAGCGCCCCTCGTCATCGGTGATGTCGCGGCTGGGCCGCCACTGAGCGGTGAAGGTCTGGCCGTTGGCGGCCAGTAGCACGTCCAGGTTCCAGAACGGCACCGGGACGAAGTGGGCGATCTCTCGATCGCGGTCGACCACCAGGCGCAGCGTAGGCGTCTGCACTCGCCCTACCGACAGCACCCCGCTGTAGCCGGCCTGGCGGCCGAGGAGGGTAAACAGCCGAGTGAAGTTCATGCCAATCAGCCAGTCTGCCCGAGAGCGAGCCAGCGCCGAGTGGTACATGGAGAAGGTTTCGGCCCCGGGCTTGAGGCTCGCCAGGGCCTGGCGGATCGAGGCGTCGTTGAGCGCTGATAGCCACAGCCGCTGGATGGGACCGCGGTAGCCGCAGTGCTCCAGCAGCTCGCGGGCGATCATCTCCCCCTCGCGATCGGCGTCGGTCGCAATGACCAGCTCGGTGGCCTCCTTGAGCACTGCCTTGACCGCCTTGAACTGGCTACTTGTCTTGGGTTTGACCTCGACCTTCCAGTTTGCCGGCAGGATCGGTAGCGCATCCAGGGACCAGGACTTCAGCGCCAGATCGTAAGCTTCCGGTGGCGCCTGCTCGAGGAGATGGCCGATCCCCCAGGTGACAACTACCCCCTGGCCACGAATGCAGCCCTCACCGCGCCCGGTGGCGCCGAGCACCCGGGCAATGTCCTTGCCCTGGCTGGGCTTCTCGCACAAAAACACACGCATGGGATTCCCCTGTCGATGGCCAAGTGGCCTACCGGGGAACCGTGCCTGGAGCAGCACGAGACGTCAGCGCGGAACCGCAACTTGCTTAGATTCGGTTGAATCGAAAGATGATTGTCTGACTAATGATTTCCGACGAGAGGCTCTAAAGCTGGCGTTTCCGCGCTTCATAACGCTGATCGGTAGTGTCAATATGATATCAAAATGTGATGTGCGTCACGGAATGACTGGCTATGAGCGAAATGCAGGATTTTGAGATTGCCTACATGACGGGTGAGCTCAAGTGTTTGATCGTGAGAGCTGATCGGCTCTCGCGCAGCGATGCCTATGCAGAGATCTGCTTCGCAGAGCGATTGCTGCTCGGCCATAAGCCCTCTGACCCAGCGGTAACCTTTGAGGCGCTCGCTAGGTCAGTTGGCATTGAGCTCGTCCACGTTAGGGAGGTGGCGAATTGAGAAGCGTACGCCATTTCGTAAGACATCACGGGTATTGGGGAAGTACTGCGTTACACCTCAATGAGTAGGGCCTGGTGCATTACCGGCCCGGTAGCCATCAAACCTTAAAGCGAGAAGTCATCTCCTGCAGGCGGACACCAATGCGTGCAAGCTCCATGCTCGAGGACGCCGTTTCCTCACTCGCTGCAGCGGTCTGGTCGGAGATGTCGCGGACATTAGTAACGCTGCGGCTGATCTCTTCCCCGGCGGAACTTTGTTGTTCGGCCGCGCAGGCAATCTGCTCGTTCATCGACTCGATGCTCTTCACCGACCGGGTGATGCGTTTGAGCATCTCGCCGGCCTCGCGGGAAAGACTCACGCTGCTGCCAGTGAGTTGCACATTCTGCTCAAGCACCGCGGCCATTCGGTCCGTGCTTTGATTCAGGCCGGTGATCAGCTGAGCAATCTCGTCTGTGGAGGCACGCGTACGCTGTGCCAGACCTCGCACTTCATCAGCCACCACGGCAAAGCCGCGACCGGCTTCACCGGCCCGGGCGGCCTCGATAGCGGCATTAAGCGCCAGGAGGTTGGTCTGTTCTGCCACTGCGTTGATCACGCCTAGAACACCACCAATGCTGTCGGCTTGGTCGCGCAAGGCGGCCATGGCCGCCTTCGTCGAATCCATTTCGTGAGCAAGCAGCTCGATCTGAGTGACCGCCTTGGTGACAGCCTGGTCACCTTGCTGTGCCTGCTGGCTGGCATCCATGGCCGATTTGGCGGCCTCACCCGCGTTACGCGCGACTTCATGGGTTGTCGCGGTCATCTCTTGCATCGCAGTGGCGATCTGATCGGTCTCGACCTTTTGGGAGTGCACGCCGGCACTGGTCTGCTCAGTGACTGCTGACAGCTGCTCGGCCGCGCTTGCAACCTGAACGACACCGTCCTTCATTTCACCGATCAGGCCGCGAAGGTTGGTGGTCATCCGCTGCATGCTGGCCTGGAGCATGCCAAGTTCATCTCTGCGGGTAACCGCCTGCTGCTGAGTAAAGTCACCACTGGCAACAGTCTCGACCAATGCCATGGTCTCTTGCAGAGGCCGGACGATAGAGCGCGTGATCAGCCAGGCACAGAGGAGGCCCAACGTGATGGCGACAGCCAGCCAGATCAGCAGCATTTGCCGGGCACCGGCCACATCGGATGCCTGGAATTCGTTCTGAACAGCGGTCAGCTTGTCTGTAATCGCGAGCAGCGCCGTGATGGAGGTCGTGATCCCTCCCTGCGCAGCGTCTACTTTCGCTTGCTCTCCGACCATTTGCAGAAGCCGCTCTTGGTACCCTTTCACTTCATTGGTGAGCGTCTGCACCACGTCTCTTGGCAGGCTGGTCGTCTCGAGAGACTCCATCTGAGCCAGCACGTTGGAAATAGCGGTACGCGCGGCTTCCTCGGTGTCTTTACCGGGTTGTGCTGTAAAGCTGCGGACAGTTACTCGCATACGTTGGGCGCCGACATAGAGCGAGGCGAGCTGCTTACGGTCTTCATAGCGACCGCTTTCGGCATTGGCTGCCTCGGATAACGCGAGCAGATAGGCATTCATACCCTCCACCGCCGTCGCCGCCGTCTTCCGCGTAGCTTCCCGCTGACGGGTTGCTTCCACTGTCTGCTGATAGAACTCGCGGTAGCGTTTCAGGATCGCATCCGCTTCACTCAGCAGCGCTTTGTTAGTTGAGGTGTTGAAGTGCGGAATGATGCTGTTCAGCTGACTCTCGGTTTTATCCAGAGCGGCGAGCCACTTCGCCGCCTGCACGTCATCGGCTTTGTTGAAGTACACCAGGCGCTCGATGCGCATGTCTCGAGCCAGAGTGCTGAAGCCGGAGATATCACCCATTCGGGCGCTACGATCGCGGAGGGTATCGGTTGCCGTCCAACCGGTGTATGCCACCAGCAAAATCATGCCGATGAGCAGAGAGAAGCCAAGCGTAAGCTTGGCGCGAACGCTGATGTTGCTGAGGAAATTCCAGCCATTGTGTTGCATATGGACTACCTGGATAGCGAGCCTTGTAAAGCAATGGCGCAACGGCCGTTGCCTCATGCGTGACGGTTACCGCGATATCTAAGATTTCGTCAGCCTACTGACGGGCCCGGACGGCACGAGGAGGGATTTGGCATCAAATGCGGGTAACCACGATGCCCCACTGAGCCGCTATCTACCTGCAACCCCAAATATGCCTACGTCTTGATTCAGGCACACGAGTACCGTGATAGCGGTCAAGACAAGCAATAGGTTACGGACAGTGACGTGCTTCAAATCAGTGATCTCAAACGGGGCGCCTACTAGACAACGAATCGCTCAAGAACGCGGCTTTAGCCGACCGTCCGCTAATTTGAAGGGATGGCCGGTCCGCTTCGTCTGCAACCGTACTTTGAATATTTCACTGCTGTAGCAATCTGGAGCAACACGAGACGTCAGCGCGGAAGCGCATCTGGCTCCGGAAAGGTTGGGCCGGAGTTGCTACTGGTAGGCGAGCGCAGAGCCGTTAGGAATGGCTTGGGGAACAACGACACCCATGTTGCCGCTGATGGGGCTTTGCAGTGTGCTGGCTACTACCGTGCCGATAGCTTGAGACTGGGTGATGTCGACCATCTTGCTGACCAGGCCATTGGGCGGAGTGGGGTAGTAGGTGAAGCTCTGGCCGGCGTTCACATAGCCGGAGACGTTCGGCAGCTTGCGATACCAGGTAGGCAATGCCAGGACAGAATCGGCCGGCGCGCCCGTGACCGTGGGATTGGCGTGCGCGTACTCGGCCAGGGCATTGCGATAGGTGAGGAGGTTATGGGCCAACGCCGAGACATCGACCGTCTGGAGGCGATTATCGCTGCGCTGCAGCTTCTCGCTGATTAGGCTGGTACCGGCCAGCATCACGACCAGGATGACCCACAGTATGGGCATGGCTCAGCCCACCTTCCGCTTCAAGCGGTGCTGTTCTTCAACCATGGTCTGGAGCTGCTCTGGATCAATCATCTCCTCGAGCAAAGCATCTACTTGATGCAGTAGCTGACGCGCCTGATGGGTCCCTGGTTCGTCGAGGGCGATGGCTTCCAGCGTATGCTGATGGACACGCACAGCGCTGGCCAGAAGGCGTAGCGCTAGAAGGGTAGGAATGTCGTACATGCGTCTACCTCAGAATTCGCAGCAGAAGATGGTCGCGTAGTCGTTCTGGCCGATGGCGATATTGGGCGTAGATGCCCAGCGCTGCCCGCTGCCTCCCGTATCCCAGCCCACTTTCGTGCCTACTGGACACGCCCGAGTTGTCACGTCGTTCGGATCGTAGCCAGGAATGGTGTAGGCCGTGCAGGTCGGTGTTTTTGCCTTGGGCCTGCGCCACAGGCCGCTCTCGCAAGAGAGCAGTGCACCAGCGCTATCGCGGCTCACCAGTCCGTTGGGGCTACAACCCCAATTTTCATTGGCTGAGCCAATCAGCTGGATGTATTCGCCGACGTAGGTCCTGCCGTCAGAAAAGAGGCTGTTCCCGCGCATCTGGCCGGAGGTGTAAACGCTCTTGCCGGCATAGGCCCGTACCCAGTCGCTGTCAGTCATATGCCAGCCGCCGCCCCACTTCTCGCTGTACCAGCCGGTATCCCCGCGGGTCCTGAACCAGCCCGTGGTGTAGGTCTCCCCTGACATGCTGGCGGTGACGCCCTGGACGTTGCCGCGCGCATACATCGAGCCAGTGGTTGTGTCTCCAGTAACAGCGACATTCCCCCCGACTGCAGCGCTGCCGTTCATGGACGCATTGCCCTGCAGGTACATCGAGCCAGCCCGGAGGTCTCCGCCGGCCGTAACCGTGCCGTTGAGATTCACGTTGCCCGTGGCGTTGACGTTGCGGCCAGCGTTCACATCGCCGCTGATGCTGGCGGTACCGGACGCGGTGATGTTGGCCGCATTGTTCAGGTCGTTGCCGCTCATGTTGAGCGCAGTGTTCATCCGATTCAGCTCGGGCTTGCCGGCGATTGCATTGCGGTAGAGATAGTCGTTGGCCAGAGTTCCATCCTGCAGGAACAGGGCACTGGCGGTGTGGCCCAGGCCCGGGTTGACTCCGTAGTTGCTCAGCGCCAATGACCAGCCACCCCGCACGCCCTGAACGATGCCGGTGTTGGTCACTGGTACGAAGCCGCCCGGGGCGCCAAGGTTCTCCGCAATCTCGCGGGTACCCATCTCATCGATGGTCTGGCCACCGGTGGTGAGCACGATGGATTCGAGCTGGTTGGTCGCCACCCGCCTGGCCAGCACCACAAAGGTCTGGCCGAAGGCGTTGGCATCGGTGAAGCCAGCAGGGAGGTAGTTGGTGTTGCGCAGCATCGCTGGAGTGATCTGCGCCGGCGTCGTGGTGCCGGCCGCTGCATAGACCGTGGCGAAGTTGTCCTTCAGGTACTTGGCCGCGGCGTCGGCAACCTGCTTTTGCTGGTCCGCGGCGATCCGATAATTCTGAGAGTCCATCTGATTGGCTACCAGGACCGCGGCCCCGGTCATCACGGCCGCCAAGACGATCAGGCCAAAGAGCATATCCAGGGCGATGAAGCCCCGCTGTGATGCCTTGCTGAATGAGGTATTCATCCCCAGAGGTCTCGTTTGAGTTGGTTGTCGATGTCCTGGTCCAGCTGCGCGATTTGCCCCGCCCGAATCTTCTCGCGGATGCTGGCCCCGTCTTCGCCGGTGACCAGAAGGCTGCGCACCTTGAGGATGCGGCGGTCATTGCGGGTTTCCAGCGTCTGAGCCACCACCGCTACCAGACCCTGAGCCAGGATCTCGCGAGCGTTCTTGATCTCATTGCTGGCCAGAGCCAGCACCCGCTCCAGCGCCTGGGTGGGGTTGCCGGCATGGAAGGTGGTGGCGACGAAGACGCCATTGATGGCGGCGCGTACCGCTTGAACAGCAGTTGGAATATCGCGGATCTCACCGATGAGGATCATGTCGGCACCGGTACGCAGGGCGCGCAGCAGCGCTTCCTCGTACCCCCCCGTGCGCCGGGATACCTGCATCTGGATGCAGCGACCCTCGCCGTGCAGACCATTGAGGTTGGTCTCGGCCGGATCCTCGATGGCCAGCGCCGTGCCGCCGCAGGCCTGCAGGCGTGCGGCGATCAGCGAGGCGACGCTGCTGGTTTTGCCGGTACCCATCTCGCCGCAAAAGATCACCAGGCCGCGCACTTGGTCACTGAGCATGGCGGTGGCCAGCGATTCGGGAAACCCCAGCATGTGGAAGGGGCGGATCTGGGCATTGGATTTGCGGATGATGAAGACGTCTTCCGAGAAGGCATCCTTGATCTGCGTCACCCGCAGGACGATGCCGTCCTGGACCAGCGAGAACTCCGGATCGCCGAACTCAATCGACTTTGCCTGGCACTGCTCGCGCAGCGCCTGCAGCTCTGCGCTCCAGGCAGCCGGCGCAGATTCCCGCCGGCTACCGGAGCCGTCGAGGCCCTTCACGTCCGAGAAGTCCGGGCCAAGGAAGAGGTCGACGAAGTTGGCTTGCGTGATCAGGCTCATGCGAACTCAGTAAACCGTCCAGGCCACGACATTGCTGTCCTTGCTGCAGCCGCTGGTGGCGGTGCCGGGATCTACTTCGCCGGTGACCGCGGTGCCGCCGTTGATGGCGGTGGTGACCTTGGTGCCGCGGCTGATCTTGGTGGCCAGGGTGACGCAGGCATCCTGAGGCAGCGCGTTCTCGGTGATAGTGAAGGTCATGCCGCTCGACACCACGGTGACCGAACCGCCCCAGGCGTTGTACAGGTTGCTGCCGTTGACACTCATGTTGGGCAGGCCCTTGCTGGCCACCAGTTGGGAAACCAGGCTGGTACCGGACGTCCCGTAGCCGCTACTGGCCTTGAGCTTACGGGTGTTGGCGATGAGGGTGCCGATGTTGGACTGCTCGTTGGTCACATCCTGGGAGCCCATGAGGCTGCCGCCGTTGTAGATGATGTAGCCCAGGGCGACCACGGCGATGATCAGGACGAACATCATTTCCAAGCTGAAGACGCCACGCTGCCGGTGACGCGGCGGCAGGCGAAATGGCTTGGACTCGACCGTGTTGTGCGACGTTTCGACATCCGTGGGAGTGAGGCTGGTGCAGGGTTGGCTCATGGTGATTCCTTGGGTGGTGGGTCTAGTGGTGGAGGCTGGCAACGTTGCTCTGCAGGCTGAAGGCGCCGCTGACGACCAGGAGCATCAAGAGCCCCATGGCGATGGTCGAGAAGGTGAGAAACGCCTTGGTGTAGCGCTCCACCTGCTTGAGCGTCTGCTCGATCCAGCGATTGCTGAACCGGTGGATGGCTTCGGAGAAGCCCTTGCGGGTCGCCAATACGCAGAGGAACTGGACGGCGGTCTTATCGGGAAACTCGTGCCCAGCCAGACGCAGGGCCTCGCCGAAGTTCTTGCCCTGATTGACGCCGTAGATGGCCGCGATCAGCCGCTCACGCAGCCAGGGCGTGGCGCCGCGCTGCAGGGATTGCAGGGCCTCGATCTGATTGATGTTGGCCTTGAGCATCACCGAGATGTTGAGCAGGAAGGTGGAGCCGTGTAGGGCCTTGTAGATCGACCAAGGCGGCACGCGATCGAGCCTGACGCGCAGCGGTCCGGTCAGGTAGGGCAGTGACCCCATGGCAAGGACAATGACGCTCAGCACCACGATCAGGGTGAGCAGGCCCCAATTGTTGACGTAGCTGGAGACCTGATAGAGCAGGTAGGGGATGCCGGTCCAGCCCTCGGGGTTGGAGACCCGGGTCATGGCCGGGACCATGCGCGAGGCGATGACGTGGAGCAGATAGGCCATCATTGCCCATAGCATGATGGGATAGACGGTCACGGACAGGATCAGGGACAGGATCCGCCCCCGGGCCTCGATCATCTGCACGCAGTCCAGGAAGGCCTGCACCAAGGCACCCGACCGCTCGCCGGCGGCGATGATTGCGGTCTCTTGGTAAGGCATCCAGCGCTGACAGGCATCGCCCAGGGACTTACCGTTTCGCACGGCCTGGCTGATGCCGGCCGTGGCCAAGGCGGTAGGGTCCCGGCGCTTTTTGCCGCCATCGCTGAAGATTCCGCGTAGCTCTTCCAGGGCATCGTCGATGCCGACGCCGTTCTCCAAGAGCGCGCAGAGGCTTTCGTAGAACTGGATGCGCTCCTTGCTACCGAATTGCTTGGCGTACCAGGCATCGGCAAAGGTCGTCCAACTGTCCAGAATCCGACTAAGCATTGGGCTGCTCCAAGACGAAAAGCTCGAGGTCCAGAGGCCCGATGATGGTCTCCGCCATCCGGGGGTCGATCAGCCCAGCAGCGACCTTGCCAATGGTGTGCTTGATCTTTGTGATCCCGCCCATTTCCCGGACCCAGTAGGTTTTCGCCGCGCTGGCACCCTGGTCGCGTAAGATCTGCATGAAGCGATGGTTGGGGATCAGAACCTCGGCGACGACCGTCCGCGAGGAGACGCCCATGTTTCGGCAGTGCGCACATCCTGGACCCTGCAGCCTGACCTTCGCGGTATCCATGACCCGTTCCAGTCGCTCGATGAGGGCCGGGTTCAGCTGGTCGCGTTGAGAGGCCAGCGGCTGGGCGCAATGCGTGCACAGCACCGGCAACAGCGACTGGTTGATGAGGCCTGACATGAGTGCAGGGTCTGTCACCAGGCTCGGGTCGGCGCCCATGTCGATGAGCCGCTGCAGGCTCGCTACCGCGTTGTTGGTGTGCAGGGTCGAGAAGACCAGGTGACCGGTCATGCCGCCGCGAAACGCCGCCTGGGCGGTGGTGAGGTCGCGCACTTCCCCATACATGAGGATGTCCGGATCCAGCCGCATGGTGTTGGTGATGGCGCCGTCCCAGGTTTCGGCATGACCCAGCGGCGACTGGTTGGCCTTGATGGGATACTCGGGCGGATCTTCGACGGACAGAATGTGGCGGGTGCCGTCGGTCTCGCTATGCAGCTGATTCAGGGTGACCTGCAGGGTCTTCGATTTACCGGATCCGGTCGGACCGGTAATGAGGATGACGCCGTACGGAAGTCCGCGCAGACGATTGAGCAGGGCGATCTGCTCGGCCAGAAAGCCCAGCTCGTCCAGGGACTGCTTGGCTTTCTCGTCATAGAGCAGTCGCAGGACCATGAGCGGCCCCTCCACCAAAGGCCGCGAGGCAACCCTCGCGCCAAACAGACCCAACTGGGCCACAAAAGCGTGCTTAACCCGGGCGTCCTGGCTGATCTCGGGCTGGTAGTGCTCCTCAGCCACGTCGCACATGGAGTTATACAAGGCTGAGCAGAGCTCGCGGCCCATGTGACTCTGAATTTGACCGTACTCGGTCAGCAGGCCATGAATGCGAAAGAGGATGTGGGTGATCTCACGACCGACCACGAAGTGGACGTCCGACGCCCCACGGCTATGAGCTTCACCCAGGAGGCGGATGACCTCTTGCTGGCGAGAGGTGCTGTCGAGTCCCGTGGAAGTGCCGCCGCGAGTGGTAGCGACCTGGTACAGCGCGTGAATCTCACTCAGGGTGCTGGGTACCACGCGATAGTCCAGACCCGCACGATCCAGCTCGCCCATGAAGGCCATGACGAAAGGGTCGCGCAGATGCTGACCAGATACGAGCAGTTGAGCATGATCGGTAGGACGTACGCCTTCCACCAGAGCCAGGAGCTGACGCAGTTCCGGCTTTACCGAGCCCCATTGGGCGCCTTCGGCAGTGAGGACGCGACGGGGCTGGAGCGGAAGTAGCTCGTTTACCAGCTCTCCCGCCAACCGTTGGCCAATAGCCTTGGCGTCGCCTTCCGGCTCGTCCGCAGCGGACACAACGTGATTGCTCGAACTCATCAAGGTCACCTCAGGGTTGAAGGGCGGTAGGCGCGGAGCCCGGAAGGGCAATGGGGGCTGGAGCGGGTATTGGCACCGGCGCTACCGGATTCATCGGTGTGACGGTCACTGGCAACACGGAGGCCTGACCCGCCGCGACAGTGGCTACTGGATAGCTGGGCGCACGGTTGGAGAACCCCAGCGGATAGCGTTTGCCGCCGCGGCTGAGCACTACGCTGTCCAAGCTCAGGCTGGCCACGCGGTAGCCACCGGGGAGATCGGTCGACGCTGGGGAGGCATCGATCTCGAAGCCACCTGCGTAGAGCAGGGTGGCGTGCAGTGCTGTACCCGCGCCGTAGACCAGTTTCACAACCGGTAGCTGCTCAGCGACGCCGGTCTGCTCCGCCGCACCAGTCACCCGGCTAGCGGGCGTTACAACAGGTTGCGACAGGTAGTTGGGCTGAGGCGCGGTGGTGGCTTGAGCGGAAGTACCATTGATCTCGCGCAGTGCCTTGGCACGCTCGCCCTGGGCTTTGTAGAGGATGGTTTCGCTCTGCACCCGGGAGAGTTCGCCGACGGTGATGCCGTCAGGGTCGGAGGACTTTGCCTCGGCAGCGATGACTGGGGCGGTCACTGCAAGCATCAGGGCGCCGAGCACGACGAGGGAGAGGTCATTTGACATAGAGGTCACCGGTCACCGACCAGGCCAGCTGATCGCTCTGTAGAAGGGTCTTGATCTCGCGCAGTCGCAGGCCTTGGTGGGGCACGTCCTTGAGGACAATGTCCGGCGGTAGCGCGGTATTGAAGGTCAGCTCGAAGTGTTTGAAGTCCGGGGGCGGCGGCGCAGGGGGGGCCGGCTGGCCAGGCATGGCCTGAGGCGCCGGAATGACCACCGGGACTTCCTTGATGATCGGAGCCAGGCCTTGGCCATGCAGCCAAGAGGTCAGATCAGCTAGGGCTGGTGTGGCCTGCAGCAGCTCATCGTCGCCTGCCAATGGCGGCTCGAAGGTCAGCTTGAGAGCGGCGCCATTGCCTTCGTCAAAGAAGGCCGGCTCATCAGCGAAGTGACCACGCGTGGCCGCAACAAACGCTGAAGCCGTGCTGTTGCCGTCGCGCTTGTAATTGGTGGACAGCAACACGCCATCACATTGTGCCGAGGTGAACAGCCAGCCGGCGATGGACAGCGGAAGCCTATCGATGGCGCCGTTGCAGGTCAGGAGAAAGTCCGGCACGCCCGGACGCTTCGCCCACGGGTGCTCTAGGGCCTGAATGGTCTGTTGCTCCTTGGAGCGCTCGTTGATCGCTTGCAGTTCGGCCTGACGTGCAGCCTCGGCCGCGACAGCGGCGAGTCGCCTTTGCTCGCGCTTATGCGCCTCCCACTGGCTGTAGCCGATAACCCCGGTCACCACGATGAGTCCGAGGACCCCTACGCGGATCCACTCGCCTTTGCTCATCCCGAAAGCAAGCGGCTTGAGGGCGTAGTCGCGCTTCAAATTGCTTGGCTGCAACAGCTCGTCGATGTCGAGCGGCTTGCCGCCGAGGCCGAATTCAATCGGCAGGTAGGTCTCATCAAAGGTCAGCGCACGGCTTTCGAGCTGCGCGACTTTGCGTTGAATCTCGGTGGCCGAGCCCACCAGGTCGTAACCGGGAATGACGGCGCCGTCGATCACGGCCACCAGTGCATAGCGAGGCTCATCGCCAGGCACCTGCCAGGCGGCCAGCCAGGATTGGCCCAACTGTCCGGCCAGCGCTGCGGCCAGCGAGTACATCCCCTTCATGGCCCCGGCGCTGCGCGCGACGAAGCCGGCCTGGATGACATTGGGCGTGCGCCGGATGGCGACGATGTCCATCTTGTGCAGGCGTCCGTATTCCCGGGCTTCCTTCATGTAGCCGGTCAGACTGCCCAACGGATGCCATTGCAGACCGGAGACAAAGCTCTTGTCGTGGTAGCTCAGGATCTGGGCAGTCTGCGCCGGGGGGACCGGTGATGTGCTGACAATGGCCATACGGTCAGCCCGTCACGATCGGCGTGATCAGCACCACCAGGACGCTGTGCCCCGAGGTCCGCGTGCGGCTACCGCCCAGGCCCAGAAAGCCCGGGTCGCCAACGCCGGTCCTGCGCGCATCCTCACTGAGCTCTTCGAACCCGGACAGGATCAGTGTCTGGCCGCTGCGCAGCTTGACCTTGGGCGACAGCGACTTGGCGTCGTAGTCCGGCAGCTGGACGCTCGAGCCGTTGCTTGTGAAGGTCTGGAAGGTCGGCTTGCTGCTCATGTTGATCGACACCATGAGCAGCATCTCGTCGTGCTCGAGCACACGAGGCAGCAGGGTCATGTTGAAGCCGCTGGTGATGGTGCCGGGCGTGAGCGAAGTGCTGGAGCCAACTGACGCCGTGGACGTCGTCTGGCTGGAGGCCAGGTAACCCTGAACGTTGCCGATCTGAAGGGGCGCCGGCTGCAGGTTGAGGGTGGTAACCGACGGAGAGCGTACGTTCGAGACGCGACCTTGCTCGGCCAGCGCCTGGACGATGGCATTGGAGCCGGCCCAGGCAGAATCAGCGGTGTTGACGATCCCTATCGACGCCGAAGTTGCACTGGTACTGATACCGGAGACGGTATTGGAGAGTGAGAGCCCCCATTTGGTATTGAGCGACTTGTAGACCGCCGCCCAGTTGAGGCCGAGCTGGTCCGTGTCAGTCAGCGTGACCTCGAAGACCTTGACGTTGAACAGCACCTGTTGGGTGATGCTGCGGTTGGTGTTGTTGAGGTAGGCCTCAATCCGCGAGATCACCTCAGGGCGATCCGTTACGGTCAGGGTCCCGGTCGAAGGGGCCAGGTACATCCGCCCGGCCGGGGCGACGCTGAGCATCGCTTTCACGTTGTTCTGGATGTCCTGCAGGATTGAGGACTCCAGGGTGACCGTCGTGCTCTGGTTGCTACCCGAGTCGCCCGAAACACCTGAGCTGGTGCTCGATCCGCCCGAGTTACTGCCGCTGGTACCGGCGGCGGTGGCCATCCCGGATTTCACCGTGCTGGCGATGACCTGCTTGTCACCAAAGGACCAGACGTCGAAGACTCGCGTCTCGAAGTAGCTGATCCGCACAGCGCGCTCTACCGGCGAGTAACGCCACCCCAAGCCCAGGCGCGCGGTGACCTCATCGAGCAGGCCGGAGGCCTTGCCGCTGTATTTGAGGCCGCTGACCTGGCTTCCGCTGGCCAGGCTGGTGAAGTCGGACGCGCGATAGCCGGAACCGCTCGAGCTCGCGGCGCCCATGGCCGCTGGGTTGGTGATGACACCTGCAGGCAGCAAGCCTGCCAGGCTATCCGGACTGGGATTGCCGATCGGCGCCGGTGCTGTGCTGGCGGTTTGTGCGCTGGGCGCTGCGGCATTGGGATTGAGTGCATCGGGCGAGACCAACACGGCGATACCGCACTGGCTGGTGATGTACTGGGCAATCTCGGTGATGCCGACGCTACCGGACGGCCGATAGCTCAGCTCGCAGTCCAGCGCCGAGGGCATGCCACGTTTGGCCACCACCGGTTGTGTGGAGACCCAGGGTTTGTCGCTGAACACGACCGTCTCTCGCTTGGGCTGTTGCTGCTGGTTGCGCAGCAGAGCCGCGTATTGGCTGGCCATGGCGGCATCGTTCTCGGCACGTTGGGCCGAATCGTCCACCCGCTGTACCGAGCAGCTGGCGAGCAGGAGCGCCGCGGCCAGGGCGCTCAGGCGAAGGGGGCGGGTCATGACTTCTTCCTCTCGGAAACATGAACGATGCGCTGGCTGGAGTTGCCATCGACGATGAAGGAGCGGCGAGCGCCTTCGTAGAGGGGGAAAACCTGGGCAACGGCCTCGGCGAAGGTGCCGCGGAAGTGCAGGGCGGCCTCGATGGGGTAGTCCAGGTCATCGGGTTCCCAGACCACCTGCCAGCCGGCGCGCTTGGCCCACGTCTCGACGGACTGCCGCAGCGTGCTGCCAATGGGCGCATCCCAGGTCTGGGTCATGGCAGAGGCTGGCTCGGTCAGTCGAACCGAAGGCAGGGTGTAGGCGCCGGCCGCCGTAGTGCCCACTGTGGGCAACGGCTTGGCTAGTGTGACGGCTGCGGTAGAGGGCTTGGCAGGAGCCGAAGCCGCTACAGCAGCAGGTTTGGCAGAGGTGCCCTTCGCCAGGGAAGCGTTTGGAGATTGCCCGACATGCAAGGACTCTCCTGGCGCTTTGACCGGCGCGGATGTCAGCGCCGCGCCGGCGGGCATAGGTTTGACTGCCGGTGCGGCGGTTACGTTCGTGGATGGCTTGGCCGGTTCGGTGTGAGTTTCCAGCGGCGCGGTAGCGGGCACAGTGGCTACAGTCACCACCGAGTTCGAGGCAGTGGATACAGGCTTGGCAGCGGCCGTGGTCGGGGGAGCTGCTGGCGCAGCGGCGTAGCGCTGACCTTCCGGCAATTGATAGCCCGGGCGGAGCACGAAGCACACCGACCGCACGACCTCGTCGACCTTGACCTGCCAGGCCGGACCAGCCAGTACCTGCAGGGTGTTGCGCAGGCTCATGGGCCCGAGCTTGTACTGCGCCGCCGGTAGCGGGCGAGTGAAGAGAATGTTGACGTGGCCCTGCTCTGGACCGCACAGGCTGTAGCCGGAGCGATTGACCACATACTGCATCGCGTCGCGAACGGTCGGCTTCATGTTGGCTGGGATGTTCACGTCGATGATCTGGGCCATCAGGTCCCGCTGCTCGGTCTCCGGCGCGGTATTCACCAGGGTGTAGCGGCCGTAGCGCACCTGGGGCTCTGAAACAGCACCTTTCGGATAGAGATCGGGCTGGAGCAGCTCCGGATTGCGCGAGCTGTCGGGGCCGGGTGCGCTGGGCGCAGGCTCCTGCTGAGCACAGCCTGCCAATGCGACGGCGAAGGCGAGCGGCGAGAGGATGGTGAGCTTCCAGATCATGTGCGGTGTGGCCCCATTTCGTAGTGGGGCTCACGGTGCCAGCGCAGCTCGAGAGAAGCAGGGGATAACCGTATCTGGAAGGAAAGAGGTTAGATTTGAGTCAGCCGTACTGCCTTTAGGAATATTTCCATGAACGTTTTCAGCGTGCTGAGCGATCCAGATAACCCTATCAGTCTGAGTGAGTCGAGCTACCACAAGGCTACCCAGCGGGCCCATCCCTATGTGCAGATCCGCGATGGGGAAACCAAGTGCTATGCGCTGTGCCCCAGCTGTAAGAATCCTATCCATTTGCGCAATAGGATCGTGAAAAACACAGAGGCCAAGACGCTGTATGCGGCACATGTGGCTTTCAACGTTGCTGGCTTGGCTGAATACAGTCAGGAGCGCTACCAGATCTGTCCCCTCGCCAATCCTCAAAGGCTCGATAGAGCAGGTGGGAAAAAGCACCCGGGGGCAGTAGCAGCGGATCTGAAGCGCTTCTTTCTGGAGAATGCAGATCTGGTGATCGATTTCCTTGAAAAGCGGATTGGGCTCGCCCTTCCAGATTACGCGAGGGAAAACATGCTGAAGGACTTTGGCGCCAATAGGGCCTTTGAGTATGCGGGGGTGACCAAATACAACCTGCCACTAGCCTTCGCCTACTTGACTGAAGCTCAAGCCATGACCGGATTCGAGGTCATGAGGAGTCAGCAAGGGTTGGCTGCGGCGATCACGGGAAAATGTCAGGACTTTGAGGTTACGTCCCGGGGAGCGCGCCAGTACATTTCAAGGAAAAAGACCGGCGATGTTCCAACCAACCGCTCCTCCAAACTGTACCTGTCGTTTCACGACCATGAGATAGCCAAGGAGCAGCCCGAAAAGCAAACGGTGACTCTGGTAGTCAACGAAACCCCCAATCCTAGAGTCCCTGATATCTATCGGGAGATTTACCGTCAATCCATATCGCTCGATGGGGTCCTATTCCTCAGAACCTGTCTGCGGCGTACTCGTCTCTTGAGTATGGCGAAGGCGCACATAGGCTAAGGACGTAGCGCTGAGCGGAGCGCTGAGAACAGCGTCGATTTCATCCAGCGTGATGGGGTTCATTTCAAGCTCATCCAGTACGGCGTCCTGGATGAGCCTGGGCACTACGATGCCTTCCACAATCGCGCTATGAGCAAAGTCGTTGATCAAGCCGACCAGTCGCTCCTCAAGTATCTGTGGCTTGAGGATGTCCTTGAGGCTGAGCGAAGCAGTCAAAAGCTGCCTGAGCTCCTCGAGCTGCACGAGTGCCTTCAAAATGAGGCTGTAGCGGTGTGTACAGATGATTTCTTGACGCTCTTCCCGAAACTGCATGGCCCACTCCTGTGATGGGGCCATGCAGTTTCGCTCCAAGATCGGCAGAAGGACCTCCCAATCTTAAGCTGGATGCAGTGAAGCCCCAATTTTGATGGGCTCAGGGTACCGGGACGTTACCCGCAGAGCAGTAGGAAACCGTATCCGGAGTGAAAAAGGTTAGCGAGCGGCGCGAGCTGAGCAGCCTCAGACAATGAGAGCCTCGCGATCCCCGCACAATCTTGATCTAAGACCGCTTTGCTTAGACCAACACTCTACTATTTAAAGGTTCACCTGCACGTGTGGTGAGCGTGTGCTTGTGCAAGCACATCCGCAGCATAGTGAATGTCACTCAACTGCCGAACGTCGATCACAGAGATAAACGCTCTGCCTGAGCTCTGGTGTGTCATACGAATGACTGCTCCCCCATCTGGACAAACGGGGCCTAATAAGCAAGTGCACTTCGAAACCTCACGCTCTAAACGTGATAAAAAATTTGGATGTTGTTGGCTGAGCTCATTGCAGTCCGAGATCACTTATGGCTTGGCACATGCTGGATAGGCAGGCTCGGAAAGTTCTAGCATGATCCCCATGAATAATGCTGCCAGGCCCACTATCATCATGGCGAGCGCCATTCCGAGAAGTTTTATCTTATCGCCGTGGATTTGGTCCACGTAAGCTCCTTGCATACCCACAGGTAGGCGAAGATAGTTTTATAGAAATTTACCTGGCTTTGTTCTGGGTAGAAAGCTCGTCAGGTAACGAGGGCCAGCAGTTCTTCCACTGGTCCTCTGCTTATTGATTTGCTAGCCGTTCGCAGGCATCGCGTACCGGCTAATGATCCACCTGCTCGGCCAACCCTATACCTTGAATCGGTTAGTCATCTCTTGCAGGCGTACCCCGATACGGGCGAGCTCCATGCTCGAAGAGGCTGTTTCCTCGCTGGCTGCAGCTGTCTGATCAGAAATGTCGCGGACGTTGGTCACGCCGCGGCTGATCTCCTCTCCAGCGGCGCTCTGTTGCTCCGCTGCACAAGCAATCTGCTCGTTCATGGATTTAATGGTCCGTACCGAGTGAGTGATGCCTTTGAGCATGTCGCCTGCTTCCCGCGACAGCTGAACGCTGCTGCCGGTGAGCAGCATGTTTTGCTCAAGAACCTCCTCCATCCGGTCTGTACTCTGGCCCAATCCGGTGATCAGATGCGCGATCTCGTCGGTAGAAGAGCGGGTGCGTTGAGCCAGCCCACGCACTTCATCCGCAACCACCGCAAAACCGCGACCGGCCTCGCCAGCACGAGCCGCCTCAATGGCAGCATTCAAAGCCAGCAAATTGGTCTGTTCAGACACGGCTTTGATGACATCCAGAACACCGCCGATGCTTTCGGCATGGCTACGTAGAGTTACCATGGCGGATTTGGTCGACTCCATCTCGCTCGCCAGCAGTTCAATCTGAGTTACAGCTTTGCTGACGGCCTGATCGCCCTGAGCCGCTTGCTGGCTGGCCTCCAAAGCAGATTTTGCGGCCGCGCCGGCATTGCGAGCTACTTCATGAGTGGTAGCAGTCATCTCCTGCATCGCAGTTGCGATCTGATCGGTCTCAACCTTCTGGGTGTGGACCCCCGCGCTGGTCTGCTCGGTTACGGCCGACAGCTGTTCAGCTGCGCTGGCTACTTGAACGACGCCATCCTTCATTTCGCCAATCAGGCCACGGAGATTAGTGGTCATCCGTTGCATGCTGGCCTGCAGAGTACCCAGCTCGTCTTTGCGAGTGACCTGCTGTTGATGAGTGAAATCGCCGCTGGCGACTGCCTCGACCAACGCTACGGTCTCTTTCAAAGGCGTCACGATGGAGCGTGTGATTAGCCAGGCCCCCAGCAAGCCGAGAACAATGGCCACACTGAGCCACAGAAGAAGCATCTGTCGCGCCCCGGCAACATCGGAGAGCTGGGAGTTATTTTGAATTGCGGTCAGCTTGTCAGCCGTGGCGAGAATCGCTGTGATGGTCGCTGTTATGCCGCCTTGCGCCTTATCAACGTCGGCCTGCTCCGCAATGAGGTGCTGCAGCTGTTGCTGATAGGCACTGACCTCGCCTGCCAACGCCTGAACAGCGCTACTCGGAAGGGTAGAAGACTCGAGCCCTTTAATTTGTGTCAGCACCGTAGTGATAGCACTACGTGCTGCGTCCTCGGTTTCCTTGCTAGGCAGAGAGGCGTAGCCACGGAAGTTGACACGCATCCGTTGTACGCCGAGGAAGAGGTCGGCGACCAGCTGGCGATCCTCGTAACGACCGCCTTCTGCGCTCGCTGCTTTGGATAGTGCTTGAAGTTGATCATTGGCAGCTTCTGCAGCAGTGGATGCGGTCTGGCGAGTAGCTTCTCGCTCACGGGTCGCAGCAACGGTCTGGTTGTAGAAGTCACGATATTTTTTAAGGGTGGATTCCGCTTCCGCTAACAAGGCAAGGTTCGCGGGCGAATTGAAGTTTGGCTGTATCGCGAGCAGCTGCTTTTCTGTTCTATCCAGAGCTGCTAGCCACTTAGCCGCCTGACCGTCATCGGCTTTAACGAAGTACACGAGACGCTCAATGCGCATGTCTCTAGCCAAGGTGCTGAAGCCAGCGATGTCGCCCATTCGCTCACTGCGATCGCGCAGGGTGTCCGTAGCCTGCCAGCCGGTATAGGCCACCAGTAGGATCATGCCAATTAGTAGAGAGAACCCGAGCGTTAGCTTGGCCCTTACGCTGATATTGCTGAGGAGATTCCAGCCATTTTGATGCATTTGGACTACCTGGATAGAGAGCTTCGAAAGGAAAGACGCAACCGATAAGGTCGCGCGGGAAATTTGGTTATCGCGATAACTAATGGTACGTGCGAATGCTCGATTTCCTTTCGAAAAGCCGATGAAGGGTGCAATTTGCCCGCCGCGAAGAGATTGCGTACGCAGCATTCATTTGGGGTGTGCCTGGTAGCGCGATGACTGCATGAGGTGTCGCGCTCTGGAACCACTATGACCGCCAGGATGTGAAAAATTGCTTAGATTCCCGGCCACGATGGACGGCTGGGCTTTGCGAATGGACAGGCGGCGTGATGCTAAACCTTTGCCCTCAACTCACGTATGTAGCGGTCTAGGTCAGCGGACTGGTGATCCACTGATTGGAAGCGTTACGTGGCATAGTGACGCATTTTTCCGGCAGCGCTAAATCCGGAGCGACAGGCCCACGCTGGGTGAGCCCTGTCTTCCGGCAGCTTCACGCTGAGGGCGGCGAAATTTCCCGGAGGGTCCTAATAGGGAATGTCATCGTCGAAATCGTCACCGGTTGAGGCCGGAGCGCGAGCAGGGGCTGAACCGTTGGTAACCGGTCGCGTCTGACTCTGCGCCGTACCCTGGCCCATGGTGATGGATTCGATGCGTTGCGGCAGGAACGCAATCCGGCTGGCCTGGACCTTCATCGCCGTTTGCTCCACGCCGTTGCCGTCCTTCCAGGTATCCAAGACCGCCCGCCCTTCGATCAGGACCCGCAAGCCTTTCTGGTACAGCCGGCTATAGCTTTCCGCGTCGCGGTGCCAGAGCTCGACGTTGGCCCAGAAACCGCCGCGATCCTCGTAGGAGCCATCCTGCAGGCGGATGCTGTTATCGAAATAGACGTTCAGCCGAAGCAGGTGCCGCGGATCCTGATTGTCTTTCTGGAACCGCTTGTACTCGGGTGCGGAGCCGATGTTGCCTTCCCATACTACTGCTGTGCCCATGTCAGGCCTCCTGTTGGGATGCGGCGTCTTCGCCGCGGGATTGGATGATCTGTTGCAGCTGTTCGGTGTAAACGGCATCGGCCTGGGCCATCTTCTCGGCGCACTCGGCGGCCTGCCGGCCGATGGCATGGACCAGGCTGATCTGCATATTCAAAGCAATGCGCTGCAGCTCCATGGCGTGCAGGTCCTGGAGCAGCGTTTCGGTGACCAGGTCGTGGCGGCACAGGTCCGCCCAGAGCCCCACGCCCATCTTTCGTGTTCCACTCTGCTGCCAGCGCAGAAAGACTGGGCCAGCGGAGGTGTGCTGGTGGGTCATCCGGATCGGCAGGAGCGTGAAGGGGAAGCGATGGGCCTGCGCGAGAATCCGCTCCTGGGCCAGGGTGTTCAGGTCGGCTTCAAGGGAACGGCACTGCTCGGCTAATTGGTCCAGTGCTCCCTTACCTTTAAAGGGTTTTAAAAGCCCTTTGTAGAAGGGAGCGTGTTGCAGGTTCGCGAAGACATCCTGTTGCAGGGGCTGGAAGGCGGCCTGTTGCAGGTCTGTAGTTTTCGAACCCTGAGTGGACTGTTGCAGTGCCATGGCGATCAGGCCTCACTCATCTCGCTGATGTTCTGGTTGCTGGTCATAGCGCCCAAATGCTCATCCTCGTCGGCGGAGTCGCCATCGAAGCCCTCGTCGCCATTGCTGGAGCTAGCCGGGACATCGCCGGGACGCTGGATCGCCGGTGCGAACTTGCTACGGCGGGTGCCCTCCAGGACGTCCTTGGGCATTTCTAGGAAGCTGTACATCTGCTGGGCGTTGGTGGCGCGGGCATTGTTGGCGGCGATGTCGTCGCGCGACGCCCCGCTGTAGCCCTTGTAGCGCTGGCCGACGCCGTACAGGCGACGAAGCACGGCGGCGCCTTCGTCCAGCCAGGCCTCTTTGGAACCGTTGTCGATCAAGCCGATATGAGCAGCCAGGAGGATCCGGCGCACCAGCTCGTCATAGCGGGTGAGCAGGTACACGCCCTTAAAGGCCAGCGGCGAGTTCAAGTAGAGCGGCAGCTTGAGTGGCTGGATCGACAGATTGGTCCCCACGTCGAGCTGCTTAGGCAGCATGGCCATGACCTGGTCCAGTCGCTCGTCGATCGCGGTCAGCTGCTGCTCCGACTCCTCAATCTTGTCCTCGATGATGATGAGGAAAAGATCTGAGTAGGGATCGTCCTTGGCGGCGCCGGCGGAGATGCGGTTGATGATGTTGGAGAAGCCGGACAAGCCGATCATGCCGGGCTTGTTGTCGGACCGCTGCCGACCGAACCAGAGGCGGGAGGCGTGATGGGTATGCAGGGTGAGATTGACGCTCGATCTGAGCGAGCCGAGATTTAGCTGGAAGGTATCAGCCATGAGAAGGATTCCTTGGGTTGTGAGATGACGCTCGGGCAGGGTGCCGAGGCTGGCGCTGGAGGGCAGCGGAAAACCGTATTTGGGTGCGAGGAGGTTGCAGGTAGGCTTTCCAGGCGCCTATCAACAAGGCGAAGCCTAAAGAAGAAGTATCGATTTTCGAGGAGTGAGTGAAACCCCGGGAATCACCTGTGGCTTCGGCCGGATGAGTGATTCCCCGGGAATCACCTTGAGCTTCAAGTGGGTGAGTGATTCCCCGGGAATCACCTTGGGCTT
>NZ_KI783307.1:643548-1668912 GCF_000510705.1 Pseudomonas sp. MOIL14HWK12:I1
GCTTCGAGTAGGTGAGTGATTCCCCGGGAATCACCTTGGGCTTCGGCCGGATGAGTGATTCCCCGGGAATTACCTTGAGCTTCGAGTAGGTTGGTGATTCCCCGGGAATCGTCTGTGGATTCGGCCGGGTGAGTGATTCCCCGGGAATCACCCCTAGCCTCGGGCGCTGAAGTTGAGCAGATGAGGAAGGGGCGAGCGGAGATCATTCGCTACCTCCGCGGCCCATCATCTTCCGAAGACTTTTCAATACGTCATTCCCGGTTTGAGCGTCACTGACTGCCTTTGGCTGGACAGTGGCCGGTTCAAACCGCGGAACTGTCGGAACCGAAGGGGCCTGGTTTGGCATGGCTGGAGCTTCGGATTGAACTGCGGCGGGCTGCCAACCGGCGTTGAAGTCACCGGTCTGGGCCTTCTGGATGAGTTTCATCAGGTAGCCAAAGGGCTTTGCTACCTTGCCCGAGGCGCAGCGGACGCCCCATTGCTTCACCAAGAGCACCCGAATGTCTGCGGGAACAGCCAGGATCACGAGCTGGGCTCGCTGTTGCTGCTCCGACGTCATCCGTTGATAGGCGCTAGGCCACGCAAGATCCGCGTCTGCCTGCTCGCGCAGTACAGAGCTTTTAGATACATCAGTAGTTGTATTCGTATACGTACTAGATGAGTTCGGATTCCGAACTAAGGGTGAAACCCCTGGATTTTCACTGAGTTCGGATTCCGAACTGAGGCTCAGGACCTGATCGACTGGATTTTTTTGACTGAGTTCGGAATCCGAACTCAGGTGATTCATAGCTGCCAAGACCGGCGTTCGGAATCCGAACTCAGCGGGTGGCGCCGCCGCACGCGCCGGATCTTCGAGCCCTTGGGCGCGGAATCGCTCTCTGAACACCTCGACGCGAGTGGGTAAGTCCTGGGTCTCGCTGACCAGCATCTCGTCAAAAGTCAGGCCGGCGATCTCGCGGATTGAGCTGTTCGAGTGCTCGAGGCCGTTTGCTACGAGGGGGAGATAATCTTGATCGAGTTGTATGGCCTCGGAGTAGGCCACGGGCTCGTCGTGCAGGATGTAGATGTTGCCCTGGACCTGGCCGGTAATCGCGTCGCGAACACGGCGGCCGAGGCTCAGCCAGCGAGTCAGGCGCAGTACGGTCAGGGCCTTGGCCACGGTCTCACGCGAAGCGGGACGGCCTGGGTTGTTGCCCAGGTAGGGGCGCAGCTGATCGTAGGTCGGGAACGCAGTGACGCCATCACCGTTCATGAGCAGGCGAAACACCTGCCAGGCGTTGCGCTCGAGGGGCGAGAGACGGTCATCGAGCAGCAGTCGGCGAGGAACGGTCTCGTGAGGGTTACCGCTGAAAACGATGCCGGCGAATTCCTTGGGTAGGTCTTCGCCGGTTTTTTGCTTGTAGTCGCGCTGGGCTTGGACATGGACGTTCAGGTGTGACGCTGCAACGTCCAAGGCGCGACCGAGTAGATGGGCGCCGCGTGGAGCAGTGGTTTTCACCTATTGTCGCCTTCTGCCGAATCCAGCTCGATCAAGCTCATTTGCCCGATGGCAGCGGGCTGCTCCTGTTCTTGCACCTGGGGCAGGGCATCGCTAGAGGCTTGCTCATCACCGAGTTGCCGATCTCGCCGCTTCCGAGCATCTGAAATCAGCAAGAGCGGTGCCCGGGCGGTCTTGGGCGGGTAGAGGCCTTCGTTGAGCCAGGTCTGTACGAGATTCCAGATGAGGCCGAGGGTGATCTGGTCGTGCCTGTCCTTGACGGACTCGAAGGGTCCGTTGAGCTCCTCGGTGATCATCATGCAAATGTCGAGCAGAGCGATGGCGTCATTGTGATCCACCTCATGAGCGCTCATCAGGTCGAGGAAGCGATACCAGACCTGGGCGGTATCGTTGAGCCCTGCCACCCGGCCGGAGCGACCGGGAACATTCAGGAGTTGGCGCACCACGCTGATCTCGCTGGGGGCCATGCCGAAGAATTCGCGGATCATGCCGTTGGTGGCACCCAGCTGGATGGCGCGATGCACGAGGCGGGTTTCGCGCTCATCGCGTTCGCAGTTCTCCAAGAGCTTCTTGACCATGTCGAGATCGATCTGGATCTTGCACCAGCGCGCCGGGGCATTTTTCAGGATGCTGTGAGCCTGCGGCTGACGCAGCAGATTCAAGACTTCAACGTCCAGGCCAATATCCAGGCAGCGCTGGACCTGGCCGTTGCGCAAGTGATGGAGGATCAGATCCATCAGCGCCTGGTTCATGGGGTTGTACTTCGTGGACATATGCGACTTCCTAATGCAGGTCCAGAAGGTGACCGGGCTACTGCCCAGCCTCGAGTTCGATCAGCCGGCGGGCGAGACGGATCACCCGGAACAGCTTCACGACGGCGGCATCGGTCATGCGGCCTTCGGTGCTGGCTGGCTTGCTATCGAAAAGGGGATCGCCAAGGAGTAGCTGGCCGAGGTTCAGGGCGAAGGTCGCGTTCTCTTCCGCGATGCTTGCCTTGAGCGCCTCGGCACTCTCTGGATCACGCGACACCACGTAGCTGTACATGCCCGTCAACGACTGCAAGAATTGCCAGGACGTTGTTCCGCGTGCGGTCAGCTCTGACTGAGGGGTAGAAAGCGTGAAGCCGAGTGCGAAATCGGTGGGCTTGAGCAGCTCACTAGGAACGTCGCACAGCTGGGCAATTTCGAAGACCAGCGCTCGCAGGCCCTTACGCAACTCCTCAGGAGTATCGGTGTTGCGCTCGATGTACCAGACATCCGAGATGGCATGCAGGCCGCCGGCCTGGACCGGGATCGCGCGCAGGGCATCACTGTTGAAGTCAGGCAAGGTTTCGCCGTGCTCGGCCGCGATGCGGCGCTGAACGTCCCTTACCTTTTGACCGATGCCATCAGGCGTGACGATGTGGCCGTTCAGTCGAGCGGCACGCTCCTGTTCGGAGAGCTGCTCGGGGTCCGGCGGAGTGTGCTGCGGCGGAGTGGTGTCGACTGCACCGGAGCCACCGGTACGCTCGGGGAGTGGCGGTGGTGTAGAAGGGGAGGCAACACCCTGCTTCTGCTTGCTGGGCGTTCCTGGTGGCTGTTCCAGTGTGGCCATGTTGCCAGTCGCGTGAGCGATAGCACCGGTAGCAGGGACCTGCGGAACCTGGCCGTCAGGCACCTGCACCCCCACTAGTTGTGAGCGGCGGCTACTGTCCTGATGATCGAGGATCGCCTTGAGTACTTCTTCGTAGCTGACATTCAGCGCTCTGCGGATCTGGCCGATCAGTTCGTCCTGGATGGACTCGAAGACAAAGTTGTCGGTGTGACCATCAAAGCCGTTGAGCACTTCTTGGTACAGTAGCTCGAAGTCTGTCTCCTCACCGTTGAAGCTCACCCAAGTTTTCAAAGCAGCGCTACGTAGAGTGAGCAGTTTTTCGACCTGATGCTTTCCGAGACCTGAGTAGAGCAAACCAGGAATGGCTGGTACTAGCGTCCTCAATGCCTCTTGCATCTTGCTGATATGGGATTGGGATATGCGATATCCATCCTCAGCCAGCTTCCTTACAAGCTCCCGCTGAGAGATCTCTCGGCCGGCTTCCTGGGCATATAGTTCACGAGCAGCATCGATACTGACTGCACGCTCGACGAACATGAGGTTGCCCCGCAGATCATTCTCTGCGAGGTGGCCGGTCAGCGAGACGATCTCGCCGCGGTCAGTCCAAGGGCGGAATAGGCAGTGGAGGCGGTAGTAGCGCTCGTCCCTCGTCTCCTTCCAGAGCTCGTTGAGGATTTCGAGGCGCGTGTTGCCGCCGGTACGAATGATGAACTTGTCTTCACCCGGGCGTTTGGTTACTGGAAACGGCTGGTCCAGTCCCCGCGCTCTGATGGATGCCTTTATCTCGTCATAGAGAGGGTTCCGTGCAGTCCGGGGGTTCCGGTTGTAGGGGCCGACTTCATCCAGTGTCAGGACCATAGGCGTTTCCTTGATCGGATCCGCCAGGCGTGCCACAGGGGCGCTCGATCCAGGGAAGCCAGCGGCTAACAGACGTTGAGTGACCGCTTCGTTGCTGGGCTTGCTCATGCATGGATCTCCTGAGCAGCACGAGCTGCCGGCCGGCTGGGCTCATCATTGGCGGCCAGCAGTTGGTCGATCACGCGCTGCAGGCGAAAGACCTCATCCTCGAGCTCGAGCGTGCGGCCCATGCGGCTGATGATCTCGGCGTTCATCGAGCGATGGGCCTGCTTGGCCGCCTCAGCGATTTGAGGACGCAGTCCCTTGGGAAAGCGGACGACGAACTTCTCATCCTCTGTTGCAGATTTCCGTACGGATGGCTTGCGCTTGGTTGTGGTAGTCATAGGGTCTGGTCCAATTCGTTCATAGGCTGGGCACGGCGCAGCTGGGCGCGGGCATTGAGGCCGGCGCGGCGATCGCTGGGCGTGAAAGACGTGAAAATGGGGCAGTAGCCGACTTTCAAGAACTTGACGTGCCCGCCCTTGGTACGGGCGACGATCCAGCCCTCGTCCAGGGCGAACGCCACCAGGTCCTGCAGGTTCTTGTTGGCACCACGTAGCGCATGGGCGGGCGTCGTCATGTGCGGCTACCCCCTTTCACGTACCCCACTTTGAAAGGCAGACGATGCGCTCGGGCCAGGGCATGACAACGCTCCAGGGGCTGTTGCAAGCGCTTGGATGCGGTGCGAAGGGTATCCCCGAGCAAGGCGCGGGCTCGAAGGAGCCGCACCAGGTCCTCATCGGAAACTTCGGTTGCCGGCTTGGCCTCGGCGAGCTGGCGCAGCTCCTCACGCTGGGCGCTGATGACGAAGCTAGGGCCGCCGACGGCGCGCTCGGTCGGCTTCACTTCGACGACTTGGCCACCTTTGGCCAGGAAGTCGTTCAGCGCTGCATCCAACCTCTGCCGGTCACGTTCGCGATCGGTATGGGAAGGGAGATCCTGTTCAGGGGTGTGATGGGAGAGCATGTCATTGGCCTCCCGCCCGTTGCTGGAGCTGGTTGCCCGACTCTATGGCGACGATCTCGGCCAGACCATCGTCCTTGAACAGCAGATCCAGGGTCTTGATCAGCCCTGCCGCATCATTTCGGGAGCCGGCGACGCGGAAGACGACGGTAGTGTCGTGGAAGGGACCAGGCGCTGGCTGATCGAAGACCTGCAAGGGCTTCACGTCGAGCGAATGGCAGACGCTGCAGGCTATGAACTCATCAGCGGTGAGGGGGCGGCGGCAGAGGTGATGGCCGCAGTTGCGGCACTGGTGAGTAACCCCAGACAACATGGCTTGCGGGCTCATTGAGCAGCTCCTTGCCGGCTCCCGCCGGCGACAGATCGGAGGGAAGGGCAGGGAAGAAGCACCGGCTTGGCGGCGGTGGCCGCCGGGCGCGAAAGGGTGCCGGACGCATCCGGTGGTAAGGTCGGCGGTGCCAACCAAACCCACCCAGACCACAGGAGGTCCGGCATGAAACCTAGAGAGGTACAGACGTACAGCGAATTGGCCAAAGCGATATGGGCAGAGGCCGAGGCACGCTTTGGCCAGGATGAGCACATCGCCGCGCGTGAGTGGTACGAGCAGACCTTCTGCCTTTGCGCATTGGGTGATGCGTTAGCTCTAGCCCGAGGCTGGACGTTGGCAGGTCTGGAAGCCATCGAGTACGCGCTCATTCAACGTCACTCCTGGCTGCCCGATCAGATCCGGCAACTATCGCCTCGTGATAAGTGGCTATCACTGCATGAGGAACTGGCAGGACTGAAGACGGCCGACGATGCGAATCAAGCGTGGCGGGATCGGGAAGCAGCAGACCTAAACGCCAGGGGCTCGTCAGAGGACGTGTGGCATGCGTATCCCCGGGGATTCCCCATTCCATGAATGGATGGTCCTGAATCTCGTAGAGATGCCATGGGTAGGCAGCCTCGATGACGTTGATGGGAAGCACGTCCTGGGTGACCCGCACGAGATGACGCCAGCGCGCGCGACCTCCGAACTTCGAGTCGTAATGGAGTACATAGCGTTGCGGCCGCGATACCAGCCCCTGCGTGACCAGCAGGTTTGCCCAGTCTTTGGGTTTCAACTGCTGAGGTAGGTGATTCAGCTCGATGTTCAGGCCCGCGGTAAGCCAGGCGTCCTCGATCCACAAGCTGTCTTCCATCCACCACGCAGAGGGGCAGGGTGATTTTTCCAAACCCTCAATGGCGAGCTTGTGCAGCAGCGGGATCAGCGACTCGGTAGTGAAATCGATCAGCGGGATCATGCGTTCATCTCCTGCCAGGCCTGCGCGCTCAGGTTCTCGAAGCGCGTCTGTTGGGCGATGAAGGCGGCGCGGACCGTGCCGACTTGGCCGTTACGGAATTTGCCAACGATCAGCTCAGCGATGCCCTTGAGCTCGGTATCCGGGTGGTAGTACTCGTCGCGGTAGAGGAACATGATCACGTCCGCGTCCTGCTCGATGGCGCCGGACTCACGCAGATCGGCAAGGCCAGGCCGCTTATTCGGCCGGGACTCCAGTCCCCGGTTGAGTTGGGAGAGCGCGATGACCGGGCACTTCATCTCTTTGGCGAGCGCCTTGAGCGAGCGAGAGATCTCGGCGATCTCATTGGCGCGGTTCTCTTGGCCTTCGCAGCGCATCAGCTGCAGGTAGTCGACCAGGATCAGGGCAGGCGGGCCGAAGCGGCGCGCGGCGCGACGGGCTCTGGCGCGTAGCATCGTGGGGGACAGGCCAGCCTGGTCGTCGATGACTAGGCGATCGCCAAAGCTGTTGATGGTGTTGACGGCCATGGTCAGCTTCGGCCAGTCCTCATCCTCCAGCTGGCCGCTTTTCAGCTTCGCGGCATCGATGCGGCCGATGATCGCCACCAACCTGAGCATCAGTTGTTCAGCCGGCATCTCTAGGCTGTAGACCTGTACTGATTTACTGCACGCATGTTGGAGCGCGCTTCTAATGCAGTTCAGCAAGAAGGCGGTCTTGCCCATAGCGGGACGGGCGCCGACGATGATCAGGTCGGTGTCCTGCCATCCCGAGGTGAGGGCATCCAGATCGTTGAGGCCCGAGGGAACGCCTGTCACCGCCATAGGGTTGTTGAAGCGCTCGTCGATGATGTCGATCAGCTTGTGCAAGGTAGCTGTGACATTGCAGAACTCGGCGGCCTTGCGGTCTTGGCCAAGCGCGAACAGCCGCTGCTCGGTCTGCTCCTGCACTTCGGCGGGATTGGCACCCGGTGCTGACGCCTCGCGGCTGCTGGCAAAGCCCAGTAGGATCAGGCGGCGCAGGTGCGCCCGCTGGGCGACGATCTCTGCGTACGCGACGATGTTGGCGACCGAGGGGGTGTCCTTGGCCAAGGTTCCCAGATAGGCAAGGCCGCCCACCTCGTCGACGTCGGGCATCACCTCGGCGAGGGTCACGACATCGAAGGGTCGCGATTGCGAGGCGAGCAGGGCGATTCGCCGGAATATGAGCTGGTGGTGGCGGAAGAAGAAGTCTTCCTCCAGCAGCACATCTGCGATCAGGTCCCAGGTGCTGTTGTCGAGCATCAGCCCGCCCAGGACGGACTGCTCGGCCTCTTGAGAGTGAGGCGGGACCAAGCTGGCTGCTACGCGCTCAGCGTCTGAGACATGCACGGTGTGATCGTGGGCGGGGACTTCCAGGAGCTGAGTGACGCTCATGGCCGACTTCCCAGCGCTACCTGTTCGCCGCGCTGGCCAACGCCGCGGTGAAGCTGAGCTTGAGTCCCCAGCTCGTAGCCCTGATAGCGCGCTCGCACGTCGTGCCCTTTGGCCTCGAGATGCTCAAGCTCTACGGTGGTCAGGTGAGGATGGTGAACGGCCAGGTAGGCGTCGATGACGCGCTGGGTCTCGTCTGGTTTGCCCTTGGCGAACTGGTGGACCTTGACGCTGACTGCTTCGATCCAGCCTTCGGCGAAGACCTGGCCACGGCGGCGTTTGGTGGCCAGCTTGCAGCGAGTTTGACTGCGGACGAACACCTTGCGAGCGGCCAGAAGTTGCTGGTGGAGTGCGGAATAGGCGTAGCTGGCCATCTCAGGCCCGACACCGATACCGACGAACTTGAAAGCCCACCCCAGGCGCTGATCGCGAAAGGCCAGGGGATCGCAATCGAATGCCTGGGCACACACCAGTGCGAGCTGGTGAAGCCAATGGGCGGGTGCTTTGCGGGTGCCGGTGGCAACGACTGCTTCGCTGGCGAGCACTGCCTGGACGTCAACGTCCATGAGGTTGTGCTGCTGCATGAGCTTGCGCGCCTGACGCAGCGCGATCTCAGCTTCGTTCGGCGCGGCGCCGGCGTCCTTGGCCAGCGCGAAGCACTTGGCGACGCGCTCCAGGATCTTCTGCTTGTTGGCGTCCATCAGGCGGCTCCCCCCTGAGAGGAAGCCATCGACGTCGCTGGACCTGATGCCTTTGCGACTTCCAGCAGCGCTTCGGTCCAGACCTTGATGGTCTCCTGGGCGCTGGGCTTCGAAAGCTGCGCCTCCCGTACCTCATCGATTCGCTGCTGTAGGGACTCCAGCCGCTGGGAGGGAGCCTGGTCAACGAAAACAAGGTGATATTCGATGGTGGATTTCAGATCAGCGATGAGGCTGATTACCTGGTCCAGACGCCATTTATTGGTGGTTGTCCAGCTTGGAGCTGGAGACAGCATCATGTCGCGAAGGTGACCATCTTGTTTCAGCAACCAGCCATCGGTGATGGGCCTGATGGCGATGTACAACTTCAGTACTTCGATCTGCTGCTCGACCGTCGTTGTCGGCAGTTGGAAATGCTGGGCGACCAGTTGCTTCGCTTGTCGCTCGTGTTGCTCACGAAGCTTGGCTGCAGCCTTCTCCTCTCGTGCCTTCCGTTCCTTGGCGTGCTCGACGTTGTACTTCACCGAGTCCAGTAGTGCAGCAGCGTTGCTCAGCAGCTCGCGCTGCTCTTGGGAGAGTCTCGCGCCGAGGCGGCCGTGGATCGAGTTGCCGTACTGGGTCAGCGCACGAAGCTCGCGGGCCGCGCTGGAGAGCCCGGTCTGCACTTTGCGGAAATCCTTCGCGTCGTAGAACTTTCCCTGTTCCAGCACCACCTCTGCAGTGATACCTGTGGCCTGGGTTAGATCATGCTTTTGGGCTGTGGCCATCTCACTTGCCCTCTCTCACCAGGGCATGCACGGCCGATTCGTTCATGGCTGTGAAGCGGTCAGTCCATTCCGGGAAGAGTTCGATGGCGAGGTTGCGGATCACCTGCAGGGCAGCGGGTGCCTGACGGTTGCTAGGCTGCCTGTACTCCAGACGGTGTGCAGGGATCCCATGAGTCGCCGACTCGCAATAGACCACTGCATCAGGGATGACGGTATCTATGACCTGGATATCGGCATGGCCCCGGAAGGTCTCCCGAATCGTCGCATCCAGCTGGCGCGCGTCTGAAGTTAGATCCAGACCGTTCACCACGGCCTTGATGGGCGGAACCGGTAGCCCAAGGCGGGCATAGGGTCGGAGTCCGTCCAGCATCTGCAATGTGCCGCGGTTAAATTCGCGGGCAGATAGCATTTCAGGGGGGAGGGGGGAGACGGCGAGATCCGAAGCGAGCATCACCATCTCGAGGAGCACGGTGCGGGCGCCCTGCGTATCGATCAGCACCAGGTCGAAGTCGTCCTGGAAGATGTCCTTGAGATGAGCCAGGCGAAGCCGGCCATCGGGCGCCTGCAGGAGGAGGTTGATCAGGTGGTTGTGCGGATCGTTGGAATAGATCAGCGACAGATTCTGGATATTCGTCTTGGAGACGATGCGGTCGAGGCGTGTCTCGTTGCTGGCGATCAGCTCGAAGACGCCGCAGGGGGCGGGCTCAACGAGGTCGTAGTAGGACGAAAGGGAAGGCTGGACAGGATCCAGGTCGATCAGTAGGGTGCGGAGCCCCGCATCGGCACAGAACGCGCCTAGGTTGGCGGTCTTGGTGGTTTTTCCTGTACCGCCCTTGGTCGAAATTGCAGATGTAGTTTTCAAATTTGCAGCCTCTAATGGGTTCATTAGAGGCCGCTTGTTTTCACTGAGAGGCGCGTCGCGCCTGGGTGCAGTGGTGGGTCAAAAGCAATTGGCTTTTAACCAATTGGTCGTAGGTTCGAATCCCACACGACCCACCATCTTCACCAGAAACCCTCCGCAAGGAGGGTTTTTGCGTTTCAGGCCTATGGCCAGGAAAACTAAAAGGCTCTCTCAGGGTGCGAGGAGTCCTTGTCCTAAGGTGTAATCGCCCAGTCAGGCGTGCCGCCGGCCTTGGGTTGTACGCTAGAAGGCCAGGCCTGCTGCCAACGCTGAAACGTATCCCGCACTAGACCCTTAAAGAGTGCCCCCCTCGCCTGGGGTGGAACGGCTACCGGTACGGTAGTCGCCGAAAAGGTGCCCGGCGTCTGAGGGACGGTTGGAGATTGCCGGACAGGCAGCGTCACCTCGGGCGTCTGAACCGGCGCGGATGTCAGCGCCACGCCGGTGGGCACGGATTCGACTGCCACAGGGGAGAGGTGTTCGGTAGGGGAGGCGTCATGCGCCCTGGCGTGGCGAACGGTTGGCTTCATATCGGCAAAAAAAAGCCCCCGCGCATGGCGGGGGCAGGTTCAGTTCGAAGCCTTCAGATAAGCCAACCTGAAAGATGAGCTGGAGCACTCTCTCTAGCTGACTGCACCGCCAGTTGGCGGTTCAGGCCAGGCAGCCAGGGCGTGCGCACCGTCACTGTTGGATCATGGTGGCCGCCCGCTGCGTCGCTTCGGACGTGCGCGTAGCCAGCTTGCGAACTTCGTCGGCTACCACCGCAAAGCCTCGTCCCGCCTCGCCGGCTCGTGCCGCTTCGATCGCGGCATTGAGCGCCAGCAGGTTGGTCTGGGCGGCGATGCCCTGGATCGAACTGACGATATCGGTGACGTTCTTCAGGTTTTCTTCCATCTCGCGATGCTGGGCCTGCTGAGAATCGCGAAGGGCATTCTGCTCATGGGTGGCATGGATATCGGTCAGGGCACCCACCACCCGCATTGGCGTGCCGTCATGGGCGCGTCGGGTCTGACCCCGCGCCCGGAACCAGCGGTAGCTGCCATCCTTCAATTTCAGGCGGTAGGTGATATCGAAGCCCGTCTTGCCACTGCGGTCGTTGAGGTGGGCACCAAAGGCCTCGATGCTGCGTTGCTTGTCCTCGGGATGCAGGCGGGACGCCCAGCTGTCGAGAACATCGGGAAATTCTTCGACCGTCTCGAATCCCAGCAGGCGGCGGAACTGGGGCGACCACCAGAAGGGATTCTGCGGATTGACCGGATCGCCCGCTATCACCTCCATGTCCCAGAGACCATCGTTGAGCATTTCGCGGGCAAGCTCGAAACGCGTCAGGGTCACCTCGAGTTCAGCATCGCGCTGGCGCTGATCATGGATGTCCCTGAGGGAGCCCGCCACACGCAGCGGCGTACCCTTGGCGTCGCGGAGGGTCTCGCCGCTCGCACGAAACCAGCGATATTCGCCGCTCTTGGTCGCTACCCGGTACTCGATGTCATAGGGGGTGTTGCCGCTGCGATCATTCAGGTGCCGGGCGAATGCGTCCAGAGTCGGTTTGCTGTCCTCCGGGTGTAGCCGATTGGCCCAGCTTCCGAGCTCGTTCGGGAAGTCTTGCTCGTTGCGAAAGCCCAGCAGGGCGCGAAACTGATCCGACCACCAGAACGCATTACGCGGGTTGACCGGATCTCCGGCGACCACTTCCATATCCCACAGGCCTTCACTGGTAGCACGATTGACCAGGTCGAAGCGGGTTGCCAAACGGTCAGCCGCGGCTTCGCGCTCGGCGAGGCGAGCGGTCAGCTGTTCGATCTCGCTTTGCATCTCGTGCAACTGGGCGTCGAGTGTCCCCTGGCGAGCCAGCAGTACCTTCAGGCCTTCAGCTACCCTGCGCACCGGGGCTGGCCCGGTGAGCGAATCGAGCCTGGCTGCGGCCTCGGGTTGCTCGACAGCGGAAGCGATTACGTCGAGACCACGCATGATGGACAGATGCTGAAGGATGGACATAGGGCGGTTCCAGGTAGGTGATATGGCCGGACATGTGATGTCTGTTTGATATCAAATGTCGGCACGAGCGCAATTATCTTTAACGCGATATTAAAGCTGGGTTGCAGATCGAACGTGCGGTCAATGTGCGGCGACGGCGCAGAGACTCGCGGAGGCCCATCGGTAAAACACAGACGATAGGGCGGTTTCAAACGGCCCAGCGAGTCCATTACGGAATGGGCCAGCTGCACCGGGCCCTGAGCCATCCGCTTCTTGTACTACAGCATTCGCCACAGCTGCGGATCGATGCTGAGCTTCATCAACGGGATCTTGACCGCCGGCGGTGCTGCGTAACGTGGTCGGGCGGCCCACAGCCGTTAGCGGGAAGACGCGAAAGGCCGCGTTGAGGTGAGGGCAGCGCGCAGCCTCCATCTGCCTGACGATGGCCAGCAGTTGGATATGGAGGAGGGCGAACGGGTGCTGCTCGAGATGCCATCGATCTGTCGACGCGGCGGCACCGCTTATGCAGTCTTCACGCCGGTGTAGTTGGACACAGGGAGGGTCTAAACAACGCAACCACGGCCCCACTGGGGCCCCTCTCTCTCCGAAAGCCGACCTGAACGGAGCGATGAGTGGTCGTCCGCCAGGTCGTCTTTGAAACCAGAGCGAGAGGGGATGTCGGCTTATTTCAAGGTGAAGCTGATGTCACTGAAACAAGGGTGATCAGAGGTTCATGGCTGTTACCCAAGCGCTGGTGTCAGCTCTTCAGCATTTCTGAACAGCCAGGGCTGACGGGCACGGTGCTTGACCTCGAACGCCCTGATCGCATCGGCTTCCAGCAAGGTCAGGCCGATATCATCCAGTCCTTCGACCAGGCAGTGTTTGCGGAAGCCGTCGATCTCGAAACTCAGTACCTTGCCATCGGGGCGGGTCACGGTCTGGGCCTGCAGGTCGATGTGCAGCTGATAGCCCGGATTGGCCTCTACCTGCTTGAAAAGCTCGTCCACTTCGCTATCGCTCAAGACGATCGGCAGCAGGCCGTTCTTGAAGCTGTTGTTGAAGAAGATATCGGCGAAACTCGGCGCGATGATGCTGCGGAAACCGTATTCCTCCAAGGCCCAGGGCGCATGCTCGCGACTGGAGCCACAGCCGAAGTTCTCCCGGGCCAGCAAGACGCTGCTGCCCTGATAACGCTCGGCGTTAAGGACGAAATCCCTGTTCAGTGGCCGCTTGGAATTGTCCTGGTACGGCTGTCCCTCATCCAGGTAGCGCCATTCATCAAACAGATTGGGGCCGAAACCCGTCCGGTAAATCGACTTCAGGAATTGCTTGGGAATGATCTGGTCGGTGTCGATGTTGGCGCGGTCCAGAGGGGCGACGAGTCCTGTGTGCTGGGTAAAGGCTTTCATGCTTGTCTCCTTCAGATCAGATCGCGGACGTCGACGAAACGACCGTTCACCGCCGCGGCGGCGGCCATGGCTGGGCTGACCAGGTGGGTACGACCACCGGCTCCCTGGCGTCCGGCGAAATTGCGGTTGGAGGTGGAGGCGCAATGCTCGCCGGACTCCAGGCGGTCCGGGTTCATTGCCAGGCACATCGAGCAACCTGGCTCGCGCCACTCGAAACCGGCTTCGAGGAAAATCTTGTCCAGGCCCTCCGCTTCGGCCTGGGCTTTCACCAGACCCGAGCCCGGCACGACCAGGGCCTGCTTGATGGTCGAAGCCACTTTGCGGCCCTTGGCGATCACGGCCGCAGCACGCAGGTCTTCGATCCGCGAATTGGTGCATGAGCCAATGAACACGCGATCGAGCTGGATGTTGGTGATGGCCTGGTTAGGGGTCAGGCCCATGTACTTCAAGGCACGGACGATGGAATCGCGCTTGATCGGGTCCAGCTCCTGGGCAGGATCGGGAATGTTCTGGTCCACGGCCAGGACCATTTCCGGCGAAGTGCCCCAGCTGACTTGTGGCTTGATCTGCGCGGCGTCGAGCTCGACGACCTTGTCGAAATGGGCGCCGGTGTCAGACACCATATCTTTCCAGGCTTCGACGGCCATCTCCCACTCCACGCCTTTCGGGGCGAACGGACGGCCCTCGACGTAGGCGATGGTCTTTTCGTCCGTCGCTACCAGGCCGACGCGGGCGCCGGCCTCGATGGCCATGTTGCAGATGGTCATGCGGCCTTCCATGGACAGGTCCCGGATGGCGCTGCCCGCGAACTCGATGGCGTGGCCGTTACCCCCGGCGGTACCGATCTTGCCGATTACCGCGAGGATGATGTCCTTGGCGGTGACGCCGAACGGCAATTGGCCATCGACGGAAACCAGCATGTTCTTCATCTTCTTGGCGACCAGGCACTGGGTCGCCAGCACATGCTCGACCTCGGAGGTGCCGATACCGTGTGCCAGCGCAGCGAAGGCGCCGTGGGTGGCGGTATGGGAATCGCCGCAGACCACGGTCATGCCCGGCAGGGTGGCGCCCTGTTCCGGCGCGATGACATGGACGATACCGTGGCGAATGTCGTTCATCTTGAATTCGGTGATGCCGTACTGATCGCAGTTGTCGTCGAGGGTCTGCACTTGCAGACGCGAAACCGGATCGGTAATGGCGGCGATGCCGCCCTTGCGCTCCGGCGTAGTCGGCACGTTGTGGTCCGGGGTCGCAATGTTGGTATCGACTCGCCATGGCGTGCGGCCACTCAGACGCAAGCCTTCGAAGGCTTGCGGGGAAGTCACTTCGTGAATGATGTGACGGTCGATATAGAGCAGCGCCGAGCCATCGTCGCGCTGTTTAACCAGGTGCGAATCCCAGAGTTTGTCGTAAAGCGTTTTGCTAACCATCGCAATATCCTGCTTTGAGTTTTTGTCTGCCAGGAAACTGGCTCTTAGATCGAATCGAGCAACGAGTGCGTGTTTTTCATCTACAGGTACCAAACAAAACTGAACCTTTATCAGTGTTTGAGCGCCCGACTTGTAACATCGGGCAGTTGCACGAGAGTCTCGCTCGGTGATGTGGCCGATTTGGCGGTTTCCGCTCGCGCAGCATTGGGTGCCTCTTCCGATTCTTCGCCATTGAGCGCTCTATTCATCTTGTTGGCGTCCAAGGCGCCGACCCACTTGGCAATGGCCATCGTCCCCACACCATTTCCAATCGTGTTGGTGATCCCCCGCGCCTCGGACATGAAACGATCCACGCCCAGCAGCAGCACCATGCCGGCCACCGGGATGGTGTCGAGCGAGGCCAGGGTCGCGGTGAGGATGATGAAGCCTGCGCCGGCCACGCCCGCGGATCCCTTGGAGGTAAACATCAGAACGGTCAGCACGATCAGCTGATCGGTCAGTGTCAGAGGCGTATTCGTCGCCTGGGCGATAAAGATGGCGGCAATGGTGTAATAGATGGCCTGTCCATCGGGATTGAAGGTCAGGCCCGATGGGATGACGAGTCCTGCCACCGGCTTGGATACACCCGCTCTTTCCATCTTCGAGATCATTTGTGGCAACACCGATTCGGAAGAGCAGGTCCCCAGCACGGTGAACAGTTCTTCCTTGATGTACTTCAGGAACTTCCAGAGGCTGAAGCCGCTGTAGCGGCAGATCGGCCCCAGCACGAAGATCACGAAGAGGGCGCAGGTGAGATAGACGCAGGCCACCAGCTTGCCCAGCGAAAACAGCGAGCCGAATCCGTATTTGCCGATGGTGAAGGCGATCGCGCCGAAGGCACCGATAGGGGCCAGGCGCATCACCATGCTGACGATCCGAAACATGCCTTGCGTCAGGCTGTCGAGCGTGTCCACGAAGAGCTTCGCCCGGGGCCCGGCATTGGCCAGGGCTACCCCCAGCAAGACGGAAAAGAGGAGGATCTGCAGCACGTTGCCTTTCGCGAAGGCGTCGACGATCGTGTGGGGAATGATGCCCATCAAGAAGTCCATGGCCGACGTATGCTTGGCCGCCGTGGCATAGCCGCTGAGACTTGAGGTATCCAGGGTCGAGACGTCGACATTCATTCCACTGCCGGGGCTCAATACATTGGCCACCACCAGACCGACGACAAGCGCCAGGGTGGAAACCACTTCGAAATAGATCAGGGCGCGAAAACCGACCCGCCCCAGTTCTTTCATGTTTTCCATGCCCGCGATGCCGGTCACGACCGTGAGGAAGATGACCGGCGCCAATAGCATCTTGATGAGCTTGATGAAGGCGTCACCCAGAGGTTTCAACGCGGCGCCCGTTTCGGGAAACAGTACACCGACAAGGGAGCCGGCTATTACGGCGAGCAATACCTGTACATATAGCTTTCCGAGCGCTTTTTTCATTATGGAATCCTGCATTGTTATTTTTGTCAGGAGACATCGCGAGAACAGTTTTCTGTCCGGCCGCGGGATGTCTGAATCATCACTTGAGGCAATCAAGCCGATCAGCGATCAATCATCTTCAGTAATGCGTTCGTCTAATGCGAGTTGGGCTTTCAGGCTTTTTACGGACGAGCGGAATGGCTGCAGCTATCTCCTCGGTTAATATCAAGGGTTTGGATATGGCCTGGTTATAACAGGCACATTTCGACGCTGACCTTCTTCGCCGGAATAGGCGGGCCTATGATCCGGTGGCCTGGTTCTTAGTTCGCTACGCACGCCTGAAAACTGCTTCGGTCGTAATTGTCCCGATAACAGGATCTGGCTCGCCAGCAGGCTCGTGACCTGGCTGGCCGCAGGCTGTTCAGCAGAAGGTGATAGGAGTATATATAGTGATCGCTACAGTGTGAGTGCTTAGAAATTACTACTTAATTAACTCTGGGTTAACAATGAGTCAGACCCTCGATCTCGCCTTTTTCCATCTGCTCGCGGAGAAGGGCAGCCTGGCGGCAACAGCCCGTGATCTGGGCGTGACGCCGCCGGCGGTGAGCAAGCGTCTGAGCGCGCTGGAGGCACGCCTGGGCATTCGCCTGGTCAATCGCACCACCCGCTCCATGAGCCTGACCGCCGAAGGTGAGATGTATTTCAGCCACGCCGAACGTATCCTCACTCAGATCAATGAGGTGGAGCAGCTGGTCAGCAGTTGTCGCGCCACACCCAAGGGCCTGATACGCGTCAATGCGACCCTGGGTTTTGGCCGGCGCTATATCGGCCCGGCCCTAGCGGCCTTTCATACCCGTTATCCGGAAGTGAAGGTGCAACTCGAGCTCAGCGATCACCCTCTGGATCTTGCGACCCATGGTTTCGATCTGGCCATCCGCATCGGCAACCTCCCGGATGCGGCTTTCCACGCACGCAAGATCGCCGCCAATCGCCGACTGCTATGCGCCTCTTCCCTGTATCTGGAAAAGCATGGCACCCCGACCCGACTCGCGGACCTGCAGAACCATAGCTGTATCTTTCTACGCCAGAATGAGGCGACCTACGGCGTCTGGAACTTCAATCATGGCGGGCGAACCCAGAATGTTAAGGTCCATGGCGTACTGAGCTGTAACGACGGCGAGGTGGCCCTGAATTGGGCGCTGGAAGGGTATGGGATTCTGCAGCGTTCCGAATGGGATCTGGCCCGCTATGTACGCAGCGGTCGCCTCAAAGTCGTGTTGGAAGACTACACCGAGCAGGCGGATATCTATGCGGTGTATCCGCAACAACTGCATCTGTCGGCTCGAGTGCGCAGCCTGATTGATTTCCTGGTCGAGCGTTTCTCCAACATCAACGCCATGGGTGAAGATTCAGGCCATCCTGAAGACTGACTACATCCTGCTGAACTCCGGCCAGGTGGCGAAGGATGGCCGTCTTCGCCGAAGCAGGGATTTTCAAGTGGTCAACGCCAGGGTGCCGAATCTCAACCTGGCTGCCGTAGATCTGCCGCAAAATATCGTCACGCCTGCTCCAGGCCCAATGGTGAACAAAAAGGATGGCATTGCCGCGGGTATTGCCCAGGTCATTACTCGATGCCCGAGAAGGTAGCGGTAGCGGAGACACTGACTACTGCGCTGCGCTACCGCCACGCTGGCAACGCCCAGCCGCCTTGCTGCTGGGCAGGGATGGGCTGAGGCTGGCCTGTCTCAGACGTCAACGATCCCCAGGACCTTGGCGGTCTCGGCGCGACTCTGCCGGCAGGCCGCCGCATCGGTCTTTAGATCGAGGCCGTAGGTGGGCAGGATGAGTCGCAGCGCCGGCAGCCAGGCGTCTTCGGTGAGGCGCTCCGGGAAGCAGGTTTCCAGCACCTCCAGGGCGATGGCCGCCGCCGTCGAGGCACCGGGCGAGGCGCCCAGCAGCGCGGCGATGGACCGATCCGCAGCGCTCACCAGCTCGGTGCCGAATTCCAGCTCACCCTTCTTGCTCAGCAGGCCGTGCTGGCCGGTGGGCTTGATGGTCTGCACTCGCTGCCCGGCCACGGCTTCCTGCCAGTCGCGCTTCAGCGCCAGGGGGAAGAATTGCTGCAGCATGGCGAACTGCTGGTTGGCGCTCTGGAAGATCTGCCCGATCAGGTACTCGGTCAGGTCCATATTGTCCTTGGCCACGTTCAGCAGCGGCAGGATGTTGTCGTGGCGTAGCGAGGTGAAGAGATCGGTCAGGGCGCCGTGCTTGAGGAAGCGCGTGGAAAAGCCCGCATAGGGTCCGAACAGGAGCGAGCGCTGGCCACCGACGATGCGGGTATCCAGGTGCGGTACCGACATCGGCGGCGAACCCGAGGGTGCCTTGCCATAGACCTTGGCCTGGTGCCGTTCGGCCAGCGCCGGGACATCGCAGCGCAGCCAGATGCCGGAGATGGGAAAGCCGCCAAAGCCATGGCCTTCGGGGATGCCGGACTTCTGCAACAGCGGCAGCGAACCGCCACCGGCGCCGATGAAGACGAACCGGGCGGTGACCTCAGTCCGGCCGCCGTGCTCGACGTCCTCCACCGTCACCCGCCAGCGACCGCCGTCGGTACGGGCCAGGTCGACCACCCGCTGGTGGTAGTGCACGGCGAAGCCCGATTGCTGGCTGAGCTGGCGCACCAGCAGGTGGGTGAGGGCACCGTAATCGACATCGGTCCCGGTGACCATGCGGGTCGCGGCCACCGGTTCGTCGGCGCTGCGCCCTTCCATGATCAGCGGTGCCCACTCGGCGATCTGCGCGCGGTCTTCGCTGTATTCCATGCCCTGATAGCAGTGGTGGGCGCTCATGGTGCGGTAGCGCTCAAGCAGGAAGGCGACGTTGTCCGCACCCCAGACGAAACTCAGGTGCGGGCAGGCGTGGATGAAGGCCTGCGGGTCGGGGATGGCGCCCTTGCGGACCAGGTGGGCCCATAGCTGGCGCGAGAGGTCGAACTGGGTGTTCACCTTGAGCGCCTTGGCGATGTCGACGCTGCCGTCGTCACGTTGCGGGGTGTAGTTCAGCTCGCAATTGGCGGCATGGCCGGTGCCGGCGTTGTTCCAGCCCTGGGAGCTCTCCTGGGCGCAATCGTGCAGGCTCTCGAACAGGGTCACGCTCAGGCTGGGGTCCAGCTCCTTGAGCAGGGTGCCCAGGGTGGCGCTCATGATGCCGGCGCCAATCAGCACGACGTCGGGTGAATCCGTGGAAGACAGGGACATGATCGGTTGCTCCAGGTCAGGCGGCGGTATGGGGGACGAAGCGCAGGTCGGCGCCGGGTTCGTAGAGGACATAGGCACGACGCCAGGGCTCGTCGCCGAGCAGCTTCCAGCGGTGCCCGGAGCCGGTGTCGTCCTGGGCCAGCAACACGTCGCCGGGCCGCAGCACGAAGGTCTGGCCTGACTTCACCTCGAATTCCAGGGTGCCGGTGAGGGTGATGACGAATTGGGGCTGCGGGTCCTGGTGCCAGGCGAAGGAGCCCCCCGCGGTGGTTTCCTGAAAGGACAGTTCGGTGACCGCGATCGGCAGGCCCGACGCCTTGCCGTGCAGGCCTTCGCCCAATTCCAGATGGCCTTCCTCGAACAGCGAATCACCCTCGCTGCCGGTCCAGAGCCGTACACATCGAATAGCCATTTCCGTCTCCTAAAGCCTGGGTGAGTGATCGGAGTGGGCGGATTTGCCGGATGACACAGGGCATCCGCCAGGCCCTGAATGCGGGTGCGCCGCCTGCTACAGATGGGCGGCCAGCACGATGCCCAACGCTATGCCCGGGATGGCCAGCAGGGTGCTGAACAACACGCTGCGCGCCGCGTCCTCGCTGTAGACGCCATGGGCCATGGCCAGGGTGGGCGCTGCCGTGGCGGCAGGCAGCACGCCGAGCAGGAACACCTGCTGGAGCAGCTCGCCCTGCAGGCCGACGGCTACGCCCACAGCGAGCATCACCAGCGGTTGCAGCAGATTCTTCAGCCCCAGGTTGAGGACGATGTCGCGATCAAGGCTCGGCCGGATGCCAGACAGGATCAGGCCCAGGGTGAACAGGGCAACGCCGCCGGCTGCCCGGCCGATCTCGTCCGTCGCCGACACCAGCAGCTGCGGCAGCCGGATACCCAGCAGCGCGCAGGCGAGGCCCAGCAGGGGCAGCAGTACCAGGGGCTGACGCAGGGCCTTGCCGAGCGCCTGGCGCGCGCCGCCGCCGCTCAACAGCACCAGCGACAGCGGGAGCACCAGCAGGGTGTAGATCAGGTTGCCGACGATCACCGCCAGCACGGCGGAGGGGCCGACGGCAGCGATCAGGACGGGCGGCCCGCAGTAGGCCATATTGGGAAAGGACACCGTGATGGCGCGCATGGTCGCTTCGCGCCAGGTGTGCCCGCCCCGGTAACGACCGAGCAGCAGACCCAGCAGCCAGATCCCGATCAGGCCGGACGCCAGGGTTGCCACATAGGGCAGGTTGAGAATCTGCTCGGGACGGGTTTTGGCGGCGGCGAGCAGCAGCGCAATAGGCAGGGCGAAGGTGACCACGAAGGTGGCGAGAGGCTTGCTCGCCGTTTGTTGCAGGATGCCCCAGCGGCCGGCGCACCAGCCCAAGGCCGTGACGAAGATGATGGGGGCGAGTGCCTGAGAAATGGTTTCGATCATGGCCGCTGCCTCGCCGTCACAGAGACAGGAAGCGCATTGCCAGAGTGCCTTGGATCAGCGAATGAACGGCTTGACATCCGAAACTCCCAATTCCGCGTAAGGCTGTCGGTAGTGGAGGAGGGCAAGGTGGTGTAGGCACGCAGGTAAGCGATACAACAGGATCCGCTGCGTTTGAAAGGCTCTACAAAGACCCTCTGCCTTTTCTATGATGGCAAAGGGACATGTTCGTTTACAGAGTTTGATTACCGTTCGTCTGAATTAGACCTTGGTCTAATTTCAATACCAGGCAGATAGATATTCCACCGTACGACGGCCAGGCCGGGAGGATTTAGGACGTTATGCAGGCCGTCTAGATGGCCCCGAGGTCCTTGACGCTGCGTTCCGCAGGGCTAGAGGTCCAGGAGTCAGGTTGGCGCGCTCCGCCAATTACGGCGACGCCGTCCTCTCACTCGAACGACGTCATCGTTACTCCGTCCTAGCGCTCGCTCGGTACCGCTCGGAGCCCGTCGAGTATCACCCGGATCGGGTCGTACTTCCCGGGTCGCAACCCTGCGTCAGCCTGCCGGCCGGTTGCCGACAGGACCCGGGAGGGGAGGTGGTACCTGGAGGCGCGGCGACGTCTACACGCGGAACCGGCGAATCTGTCCGTTCAGCTCGACTGCCAGTTCAGACAGCTGCTGGCTGGCGGCGCGGGTCTGTTCTGCGCCGGTCGCCGTCTGGACCGACAGGTCGCGGATCCTTACCAGATTACGGTCGACCTCGCGGGCCACCTGCGCCTGTTCTTCCGCGGCACTGGCGATCACCAGGTTCCGCTCATCGATACCCGACACCGACTGGGCGATGGTCTCCAGGGCGCCGCTGGCGGCCTGCGCCTGTTCGCGGGTCTGGCGCGCCTGGTCGGCACTGGTCAGCAAGGCATTCACGGTCTGGCCGGTGCCGTGCTGGATGCTGCCGATCATCTTCTCGATTTCGCGCGTGCTGTCACCGGTACGCTGGGCCAGGCCCCGGACCTCATCCGCCACCACCGCGAAGCCGCGACCGGCATCGCCTGCCCGCGCGGCCTCGATGGCCGCATTGAGCGCCAGCAGGTTGGTCTGCTCGGCCACCGAGCGGATGACGTCGAGGACCTGGCTGATATTGCGGGTCTGTTCGGCCAGCTCGCGAGCGCGATCGCTGGCGCTCATCACGTTGTCGGTCAGGGTCTCGATCGCAACCAGGGTATTGCCCAGCTGCTGCTGGCCGTCACGCGCGCTGGCCGCGGCCTGGCGCGAATCGGTGGAGGTGGAGGTGGCGTTGCCGGCCACTTCCTCGACCGCCTGGCTCATCTCGGTCACCGCGGTGGCGGCCATCTCGATCTCGCTGTTCTGCTGCTGCAGGCGGTTGGCGCTCTCCTGCATGACGGCGGTCATTTCCTCGGCGGCGGAGGCCAGCTGGGTGGCCGACTGGCCCAGATGGCCCAGGGTGTCGCGCAGATTGGTCTGCATCTGCTGCATGGCCTGCAGCAGTTGGGCAGCCTCATCGTGACCACGGGCGTCCAGGGTCTGGGTCAGGTCGCCGCTGGCAATGACCCTGGCCGCGGCCACCGCGGTGGCTATGGGGTAGGTCAGGCTGACCGTCATGCGCCAGGCCAGCAGGAGGGTCAGGCCCAGCGCGAGGCCGATGGACAGCCAGGTGATCGTCTTGGAGTGGCTATAGGTGATGCCCGCGTCCTCGGTGGCTGCCTTGACGTCCTCCTGGTTCACCTTGCGCAGGGCCTCGGTGCTCTCGTTCATCTTGGTGCCCAGTTGGGCCATGGCCGCCTGCACCAGGGCCCGGCCTTCTTCCACCTTGCCGGCGGCGACCAGATCGGCCAATTGGTTGACGTTGTTGAGGTAGTCCCGGTGGACCTGGCGCAGGGTCTCGAAGGCCTGGCGCTCACGGTCGGAGCTGACCATGCCGGCATAGCGGCCGAAGGCGTCGGCGACCTCGCCACTGATGCTCTCGATCTTCTTGCGCGTGTTGGCGACGGTAGCGGCATCAGGAATGGCCAGCAGGCGCAGCACCTCGATGCGGGTCCGGGCCAGTTGCAGGGCCAGGTTATCGGCTTCCACGATCCCCGGGATGCTGCTCGTTTCGATCACCAGACTCTGGTCCCTGATCTGCGACATCTGGGTGATGCCGAAAATACCCAGCCCGGCTACCAGCAAGGCGAGGAGGCCGAAGCACAGCAGGCTGCGGGTGGCGATGTTGAACGCGCGAAGGGTCATATCCATGTACCGGTTGAGGAGTGTGAGAAACGTAACGGCAAGGGTCGCGGTAACTTGAGAAAAAAGCTGTCTAGAACGCGGGTTTCAGCCGATTTTCGCTGTGAGGGCTTGAATCCGGGCAGTCGGTACGGGCTTCCGCCGGAAGAGCGACAGTCGTCTGCGGGATGAGTGACCCTGACCGTCACTCCAGGCGGTTGGGGCGGTCCCGATCGGACCTGCGCTCGAGGCTGCCCAGGAAAAGCCTGGACTAGGCTGCGAAGCGCGCTTGTTGTTAGCCTGTGCTTTCTGTGGCTATGGCCGTGAGCGCGAAGACGATGACAGACCGCCAGTTGATCATCCCTGACAGCATGAGCCTGCTCGTGGAGCGTGCGGGTTATGTCCCCGCCGTGAAGGTCGGCAAGACGCTCTATTGCGCAGGGCAGGTGGGCCGCTCGCCGGACCTGGAGGTTATCGAGGACCCCGAGCAGCAATTCCGGGCAGCCTGGGAAAATCTTCGCACTGTCCTGGCCGCGGGTGGCTGCACCTTCCAGGACGTGGTCGAGCTGACGACGTTCCACGTCGACCTGCCCAGGCACATGCCGGTGTTCAGGCGCGTGAAGGATGCGCTTTTTCCCAGGGGGACATGCGCCTGGACCTGCATCGGCGTCGCCGAGCTGGCCCGTGCCGGACTCCTCGCGGAGATCAAGTGCATCGCCGTGCAGCGATAGACCTGGCCGGCTGCGGCCAAGCATCCCGGTTGCCTTTGTTCTTGCAGCCCTCACTCAGCACGGCAAGGCTGGTGAGCGCGTCGGAAGACTCCGCTGCTCGGCCTGCTGAGCGCGGTCTCCGCGAGCGGATTTGCTGCGTCCTGGCTGCCTTGAAAGCGCATTGCTCTCCTCGCGTGAGCGACCCTTCCTGTCGCGCGATCGGCATTGCCGGCAGAATGTCGGTTGCGGCATTCGACTGCGCGATCCAGGGGCGCGATTCTTCAACCGGTTCAGGAAGCACTGAGATGCGGGCAGATGGCAGTGAAACGTCAACGAATTACCTCTTGCTGGGCTATGTCGATGCCGAGCTGTTGGCCCTGTACCAGGCCGGGATAGTGCCCACCCTCGAACTGGCGCGCACCCAGGCGGCGTTGACCGCCAAGGGTCAGGGCGAGGGGACAGCGGTGGCGCTGTACCTCCAGCAGGGCGCTGCGCCCGAGCGCATGGGTAGGCCGGACCCGAGCGAGGCCGCCCAGGCGGCTGAAGGGGGTGAGCCGCCGCCCGTTCCCTCGCTGGAAACCCTGGCTCACCATCTCGCCGAGGACCACGCTGAAGCCCGAGAATGGCCGTCCCTTGGCGGCGCTGAACCACAGTTGGATCTGCCTGACGATGGGGAAGACTACTCGGCACAGGAGCGGCTCGAAGCCATTCACCTGGCGCTGGCCGCGCTCGAGGCCGAAGAAGAAATCAGCGTTCCGCTGCTCAAGCAGGTACCGGCGAAGTCAGCACCCTGAGGTCCTCCTGAGGCGAGTTGTCGGTCTGTCGAAAGGCGCTCAGGCAGATTCGTACCCAGGCCGCCTCTGACTTGCCGGAACCAGGGCCGTTGGGCACTCATTGCGCACCCAGGCCTTGCTGCAGGAAAAGAGGTGGTGGCAATTAGCCATGCACGCGATTAAGGTTAACAACCCTAACCTCAGTCTGTGTCATTCTAAGCGCCTTCTCCGCCGTTTCTTGCACTATGACCGCCTCACGAAGACCTCCTCGCGGTGCAGGCCGCACGGCCAAGCCCGATTCCCTCCGCGCTGCTCATGAGCAGATCACCCGCAACAGCGGCACCCTCGCCGATATCGCCAACCTGATCGAGATGGAAGGCAAGGCCAGGCCCGGGCGTGAGCAGCCTGCGCCCGCCACGCGCTCCCGTGCCGACGCCGGCAACCCGGCAGCGGCGTCCAAGGCCAAGGCGGCCGGGCAGACCGACCCTGGCCACTTACTGGTGCAGCCCGTGTTCGGGATACCGCTGGTGGCGCTGCTGGTCTGCGCCCTGATCCTGGGCGCCGCCGTGGGGGTGCCGCTCGGCGTGGTCACCTACGGGACCGCGCTCTACACGGCGGTCCTGGATAGCTTGGCGATCTTCTAAACGGGCCGGTGGCCGCTCTGCAGGCTGCCGTCATGGGCGGCCAGCGGCCGGGCCTCAGGCTTCCAGGGACGCCATCAGCTGGAATTCCTGACCGCTCGGCGCGGCCGCCGGCCTGCCCAGCAGATAGCCCTGGGCGAGCCGGACCCCCAGTTGCTGCAGCAGCGCCAGTTGTTCCGGGGTTTCCACGCCTTCGCAGAGCACCTCCAGCTTCATGGCCTTGCCCAGCAGCAACAGGGAGCTCAGGACCTCGCCCCGCTGTTCCTCATCCTGGATCGCCAGGATCCGCCGATCGATCTTGATCAACTGGAAGGGCAGTTCGAGGATGGGGCCCAGGCCGGCGAAGCCGCTGCCGAAGTCGTCCAGGGCCATGCGGATGCCCAGCAGCTGGAGGAGGGCGAAGGACTGGCGGGTCCGGGTATCTATGACCAGTTCCACCCCTTCGGTGACTTCCAGCACCAGACGATTCGGCGCCAGGCGCGAGAGTCTGAGGGCCGCGGACACCCGCTCGTGCAGCATGGGATCGGCGAATTGCAGCGGCGAGAGATTGATGGAGACGCTCAGGTGCGGGGGCCACTGACTGGCCGCGAGACAGGCCTCCTTCACCACCCATTCGCCCAAGGCGATGATGAAGTTGCCCTGTTCGGCCAGCGGGATGAACACCTCGGGCGAGACCAGGCCCAGGGTTGGGTGCTGCCAGCGCAGCAACGCCTCGTAACCCGTCACCTGCCTGGGCTCGACGCGGTAGATGGGCTGGTAGTGCAGCAGGAATTCGTTGCCCACCAGCCCCTTGCGGACATCTTCCGGCGTGAGCAGCTCGGCATGGTCCAGAGGCGCGCCGAGGATGGCATCGATGCCGCCCTCGAAGACCCGGTCACGGCCATCGCGCTTGGCGCGATAGAGGGCGCGATCCGCACAGTCGAGCAGGTCCTCCGCGGTGCTCAGGCCGGCAAGACCGCTGCGGGCGATGCCGATGCTGACGGTGACCTGGGTCTTGTCATCCTGGCGGCCCTGGTGCGGAATCCGCAGGTCGCGAACGCGCTGCAGGATGGTCTCGGCGACGTCCAGCGCCGCTGACGGACCGATCCGCTCCAGCAGCACGACGAACTCCTCGCCGCCATAGCGACCGACCCGATCACCCGGGCCCAACCCGACCGCCAGGGCCTTGGCCACGGTGCGCAGGCAATCATCCCCGGCAAGATGGCCGTAGTAGTCGTTGTAGCGCTTGAAGTGGTCCACGTCGATCAGCAGCACGGCTCCCTGTTCGCCGGCCAGGCGCCGCTGCCAGAAGGCCTCCAGCAGCAGATGGAGCTGACGCCGATTGGCGAGGCCGGTGAGGGAATCCGTTTCCGAGAGGATCTGCAGATCCTGGTTGGCCGAATTGAGTGACGCCAGGCGGACTTCTTCACGCAGCTTGTAGAGATAGGAGCGGCGCCCTTCGACGTTCAGCCAGTAGCTGGCCAACAGGGAAAAGAAGGCCATGACGATGGCGTTGGTCATCATCAGCCCACCCACGATCGGTGACACCGGCGCTTCATGGACGGCCAGGGCGATCACCGACAGGGCGAAGCCATTGAACAGCAGGGCCGGCAGCAGCGGACTCTTCATGCAGGTGTTGACGAAGGCCAGCATCAGCGGCCAGGTAAAGATGAACAGCGTCTGAATCATCTCCCTGCCCGACGGGCCATTGATCACCAGGTTGTAGACCACCAGCAGGCCGACATAGAACGGCAGCGAGGCCAGGGTTTCGCGCCAGCGCGTCGGTACCCCGCGCAGCAGCACCACGACCAACAGCGCGAAGGGTGTGGCGATCCCCAGCATCTGGGCGGCCGCCCAGGGCAGGGCGTCTTGCAGCAGCAGCCACCACCAGATCAGAAAGCTGTTGTAGCTCAGGGTGCCGATGAGCAGGCAGCGCGTGAGGTGACGCGTGCGCTGCTTATGGATGTCCAGCTGAAACAGGCGCTCCAGCACCGGGGCGAAGGCAAAGGGCCCGACCGGCTGGGCAAGCGTTTGATCGACGAGCCGACCCAGCTCTGGGGAGGTTTTCATGGCAAGCCCGGGCTGACAGGGTGGATAGCGACGTCCGAAGATAGACGTGTAATGTCAATATGATGGCATTCTGGGACCGCCTTCTCGTTTGGAGATTCGTCCCAGATGACCAGTGGTTGAGTTGGAGAACCTGACGGTCCGAGCCCCTGCCACAGGCCGCTGTGGCAGGGGGCTGGGCGTTTTTCAGACCTTGAAGCGGGTGGTCATCTCCTGCAGGCGTACGCCGATGCGGGCCAGCTCCATGCTCGAGGACGCCGTCTCTTCGCTGGCGGCCGCGGTCTGGTCGGAAATGTCGCGGACATTGGTGACGTTGCGACTGATCTCTTCGCCCGCCGCACCCTGCTGTTCCGCAGCGCAGGCGATCTGATCGTTCATCGATTCGATGTCCTTGACCGAGCGGGTGATGCGCTTGAGCATCTCGCCCGCCTCGCGCGACAGGCCGACGCTGCTGTCGGTCAACTGCACGTTGTGGTCGAGCACGGTCGCCATGCGATCGGTGCTCTGATGCAGGCCGGTGATGAGCTGGGCGATCTCGTCGGTCGAGGAGCGGGTGCGCTGGGCCAGGCCGCGGACCTCGTCGGCGACCACCGCGAAGCCGCGGCCCGCCTCGCCGGCCCGAGCGGCTTCGATGGCGGCATTGAGCGCCAGCAGATTGGTCTGCTCGGAGACGGCCTTGATCACGTCGAGCACGCCGCCGATGCTGTCGGCATGGCCACGCAGGGTGGCCATGGCCGCCTTGGTGGATGCCATTTCCTGCGCCAGCAGTTCGATCTGGGCGACGGCCTTGTCGACCGCCTGGTCGCCCTGCTGGGCCTGCTGACTGGCCTCCTGTGCCGAGCGGGCGGCTGCCCCGGCATTGCGCGCCACCTCGTGGGTGGTCGCCGTCATCTCCTGCATCGCGGTGGCGATCTGATCGGTCTCGATCTTTTGCGCCTGCACGCCGGCGCTGGTCTGCTCGGTCACCGCCGACAGCTGCTCGGCGGCACTGGCGACCTGGACGACGCCGTCCTTCATCTCGCCAATGAGTCCACGCAGGTTCGTGGTCATCTGCAGCATGCTGAGCTGCAGCGCGCCCAGTTCATCCTTGCGGGTCACCTCCAGCTGATGGGTGAAGTCGCCGTTGGCGACCGTCTGGGCCAGCAGAACGGTGTCCTTCAGGGGGCGGACGATGGAGCGGGTGATCAGCCAGGCGCCCAGCAGGCCCAGGGCGATGGCGATGGCCAGCCATACCAGCAACAGCTGACGTGCACCGCTCACATCCGCCAGCTGGAATTCCTTCTGGATCGCGGTCAGCTTGTCGGCCACCGACAGCAGCGTGGTGATGGTGGTGGTGATTCCGGCCTGGCCCTGATCCACCTGGACCTGGGCGGTGATCAGCTGTTGCAGGCGCTGCTGGTAGCCGGCGAGTTCCTTGCCAAGCGTCTGCAGCGTCTCGGTCGGCAAGGCGCTGGTCGTGGCGAGTCGTTTGACCTTTGCCTGGATACCGTCCAGGGCACCCTGGGCCGCGGCCTCGCTTTCCTTGGTAGGCGTGGTGGCATAGCTGCGCAGGGCAATGCGCATCTGCTGCAGGTCGATGAAGAGGGCCGCCACCTGCTGGCGGTCTTCGACTCGCCCATCCGGGGCGTTGGCCGCCGTGGCCAAGGCCAACACATAGGTGTTGGCCGCTTCCGCCGTGGCGGTCGCCGCCTGCTGGATCGCCGCACGCTCCCGCGTGGCGGTCACGACCTGGGTGTAGAAGTCCCGATAGCGCTTGAGTGCGCCCTGGGCTTCGCTCAGCAGGGCTTCGTTGGCCTTCGAGTTGAAGTTGGGGACGATGCTCTGCAACTGAGCTTCGATCTTGTCCAGTGCGGCCAGCCATTTTGCCGCCTGGGCATCGTCGGCCTTGACGATATAGACGAGGCGCTCGATGCGCATGTCGCGCGCCAGAGTGCTGTAGCCGGAGATGTCGCCGATTCGTTCGCTGCGATCGCGCAGGGCGTCCGTGGCTTGCCAGCCGGTGTAGGCCACCAGCAGGATCATGCCGATGAGCAGGGAGAAGCCAAGCGCCAGCTTGGCCCGGACGCTGATGTTGCTGAGGAAATTCCAGCCATTGTGCTGCATGAGGACTACCTGGATAGAGGCCGGCGAGGACGAGTCTCCGGCGGACATGCGGTAATTGTTATCGCGATAGTTTTTCGCCCGCGGACGGACGCTGAATACCTGCCACCCTGGACGTAGCCTCCAGGGCCGTCGGTTAATCGCCGAGGCGAAGGCAGGTGCGAGTGCCCGCCAGGGGCGACCTGGACATAGCGGGTAAGTCTGACCATAACGGCGAAAAAGTGATCCATGTCACATCTTTCCCGGGGATGGTTGGTGCCAATTTATGGATGGACGGCGCCTGGCCTGCCGAGGGGAGCTCGGGTATCCGCCTGGTCAGCCGGATACAAGCCGGGTAGGGTCCGGGACAAGGGCGTGGACTGTTCGCTGGTGGACCGGAGCGGACAGCAACTTGCCAGTTACCCGAATCAGGAAATACTGTATAAAAAAACAGTTATGGAGGCTGCGCCCATGGCATACAGCCAGTCGTCTCAGCTGACTTCCTATGACCGTCTGACGATGAGGGTCTCGCGGCTGGTCATGAACGCCCGCGGGGTCCTCGACAGGCACGTCCATGTGGAGCGCCTGGAGGCCAGCAGCGAAGACTGGGCGCTGTTGCTCGAGGCCTTCGAGGAGACCGAGGGGCTGATCGTGGCCCACCGTGACGACGGCAGCATCGACCTGTTCTGGAAGGTCTGCTACGACGATTTCTGAGCGGACGCGACAGGCTCGTCCAGTGCATCCGCCCTGGCTTCGGTAAGCGGATTGTCGATTGAAAGGGAGGTTGGCAATGAACATCCAGCGTCTGGGCCCGACCTGGGCTCCCGCCTATCGCCAGTTGATGCTGGACGCCTATGCCAGGCATCCGGAAGCCTTCACCTCCAGTCCTGCAGAGCGGGCCGGGCTGCCGCTCGGGTGGTGGGAGCGTCGTCTGCAGGAGGGTGACGGAGCAGGGGAACGGGTCTGGGGCGCGACCCAGGGCGCGGAGCTGCTGGGCGTGGTGGGGCTGAGCCGCGAGACGCGGGAAAAGGCTCGGCACAAGGCGACCCTGTTCGGCCTGTACGTGCCCGATCGATACCGGCGGCTGGGCCTGGCGAAAGGTCTGCTCGGTGAATTGCTGGCCCAGGCAGCGACCTGGTCCGACCTGAGGGTCGTCCAGCTCACGGTCACCGAGGGCAATCAGGCCGCTCTGGCGCTGTACGAGCAGGCAGGCTTCAGCGTCTTCGGCAGGGAGCCGCTGGCGGTCGCCGTGGGAGATACCTGGTTCACCAAGCTGCACCTCTGGTGCGATCTGGACAGGTTGCGCCTCGGTTAGGACCCGCTCACCACATACGAAGCACCGTTGCCGCTGCGGCCTGCGAGTCGTGGTGCTGCACTTCATAAGATGTCGTAAAACTGCCTTCGAACCGCCGCCACACCGTCACATCACCGCTCTAGGCTCGCCGCCCCAAGACAGCTTGTAACAAGTTGTATCCACAGGCCCAAGGGGAAGCGCTGGTGAAACGTTCAGGTAACAAACCCGCGGTGTTGACGATCGCATTCGCGGCGTCGCTGTTGGCACTTTCGGTGCAGGCAGCCAGCCGTTCGGGCAACAACGCCATCAATGGCGTCGATCTGCTATCCGGCTACAACAAGCTCTGGACGCCCGGCGCCAGCTGGAACACCGGCACGCCCACCGCCTTCGGGGCGCCCATTCTGCAGCGCAATATCCAGTACGTGGTCGACCTCGCGAAGACCCGCACTCAGGCCCAGGAGATGGCGGCCTACTACGATGACCGCCGCGACCAGAGCTACAGCCTGATCAGCGGCCTGGGTTCACTGGCCAATGGCTACCTGGCCGGCTCCGGCGCCTTCACCACCATCCCGGTGTTCGATGCCTCCACCCAGACCACCAAGTACAGCGACAACGGCAATGGCGCCGGCGACGCCAATTCGCAGCTGGGTAAGGTGGTGCAACTGGTCCAGGCGATCCGCAACGATGCCTCCACCACCCCGGCCAAGAATGCCTACCAGTATCCGCGGCCCTGGCGCCAGGCGGGCGTGGACATCGTGCCGCTGTCGTTGCGCCCGGCCCTCAGCACCACGCCGCAAAGCGACGGCGGCTTTCCCAGCGGCCACACCAACGCCGCCTATCTCGCCGGGATCGGCTTCGGCTATGCCGTGCCCCAGCGCCTGGGCGAGGAACTGTTCCGCGCCTCGGAACTGGGCAACAACCGCATCGTCGCCGGCATGCACTCGCCGCTGGACGTGATCGGCGGGCGCATCACCGCCACCTATTTCGCCATCGACAACCTGGTCAATAACGCCCAGCTGCGCAGCGATGCCTTCGCCCAGGCCCAGGCCTACTTAGCCCAGCAATGTGGCGGCGACATCAACAACTGCGAGGACAGGATCGATCCAGCCACCGATCGGCAATCCCAGCATGCCCAGGACAAGGCGCTGTACACCGCACGCCTGACCTACGGCTTCGCCCCCGTCGGCCCGACCAACCTGGCACCGGTGGTGCCGGTCAACGCCGAGGTCTTGCTGGAAACGCGCTTTCCGTATCTCACCGCCAGTCAGCGCCGCGACATCCTGGCCAGCACCGAGCTGTCTTCGGGCTATGCGGTCATCGACGAATCCAACGGCTACGGCCGGCTCAATCTGATGGCCGCGGCCGACGGCTACGGCGCCTTCAATGGCAATGTCAGCGTGAACATGGATGCGAGCCAGGGTGGCTTCAACGTCCGCGACGCCTGGCGCAACGACATCGGCGGCCCTGGCAGCCTGACCAAGAACGGCAGCGGCGAACTCACCCTCAGCGGCTTCAACACCTACAGCGGCGGCACGCTGATCAACGGCGGTACCCTGCGCGGTCATGCCCGGGCCTTTGGCAGCGGCGACATCACCGACAACGCCACCCTGGTGCTGGATCAGTCGGTCAACGACAGCCTGGCCAACAACCTGCACGGCAACGGCAGCCTGGTAAAGACCGGGGTCGGCTCCCTGAGCCTGACCGGCAACAGCGACTTCGCCGGCACAACCAGCGTCGACCAAGGCCGCCTGGCCATCAACGGCAACCTCGGCAATTCGGCGGTCACCGTCAACTCGGGCGCCACCCTCGGTGGCAATGGCAGTCTCGGCAGCCTGCGCGTGGCCCAGGGCGGCATTCTCGCCCCCGGCAACTCGGTGGGGCAGCTCAACGTCAACGGCAACGTCACCCTCGACCAGGGCTCCGTCTACCAGGTCGAGACCAATGCCAGCGGCCGCGCCGATCGCCTGGTGGCCACGGGCGGTATCACCGTCAATGGCGCCACCCTGGCATTGGTTTCCAGTCCCTACTGGCAGCCGCTGGGCAGCTATCAGCTGCTGAGCGCGGGCAACGGGCTGAGCGGCCGCTTCGGCCCCATCCAGTCCGACTTCGCCTTCCTGACCCCGACCCTGAGCTATGGCGCCAACCAGGCGACCCTGAGTCTGGCGCGCAATGGCGTGGCCTTCGCCGACCTGGCCGAGGGCCGTAACGCCCGGGCCGCCGCTGCGGGCCTGGATCGCGCCGGCGCCGGCAATGCACTCTGGAATCAGGTCGCCGCGACCAATGCCGCGGGTGCAGGCTCAACGTTCCAGAGCCTGGGCAACGAACTGCACGCCTCGACCAAGACCGTGCTGGTGGAAAACAGCCGGCTGGTGCGCACTGCCATGAGCGATCGCCTGAGCGATGCCCAGAGCGAGCTCCCGTCCAGCTCCGGCATCCAGGGTCTGGCCGGCAGTCGCGAGCGCGGACTGGTCTGGACCCAGGCCCTCGGCGCCTGGGGCCACAACGACGGCAGTCACGACGCCAGCAGCCTGGACAGCCACAGCCGCGGCCTGCTGATCGGCAGCGACGTACCCCTGGACGGCGGCTGGCGCGTCGGCGGGCTGGTGGGCTTCGGCCACACCGATCTCGACCTGCGCGGCAAATCCGGCTCGGCGGACAGCACCGACTACCACCTGGGCCTCTATGCAGGCCAACAGTGGGATGCCCTCAGCCTCAAGCTGGGCCTGGCCCATACCTGGCACCAGGTGGAGGCACGGCGCAACCTGGCGATCCTCGGCACCGACCAGCGCCTGGCGCCGGACTACGACGCCGGCACCACCCAGGCCTTCGGCGAGCTGGCCTATCGGATCGAGGCGGGGAGCCTCAATTTTTCGCCCTTCGCCAGTCTGGCCCATGTGCACCTGCAGACCGACGGCTTCCACGAGCATAGCGGGGCGCTGGACCTGGACAATCCGCGGCAGAACACCGACGTGACCTTCAGCACCCTCGGCCTGCGCCTGGCGAGCAAACCGCTGGGTGACTGGAAGCTGGTGCCGAGTGCCACCCTGGGCTGGCGCCACGCCTTTGGCGACACCACCCCCGAGCATGAGGCGGCCTTCGCTGGCGGCCCGGCGTTCAAGGTGGTGGGGGCGCCCATCGCGCGTGACGCGGCGGTGGTGCGCGGGGCGCTGGACCTGGCGCTGAGCGAGACGGTCTCGCTGGGCCTGGGTTATGACGGACAACTGAGCGGTCGGACCAGGGACCAGGACCTCGACGCGCGACTCAGCTGGCGCTTCTGAGGATAGGCGTCCCGAGCGCGCGAGCGAATCGGGCATCTGGTACTGGGTACTGAAGACGGGCGAGGCCACCGGAGACGGATGGCCTCGCCTGCTTTCCGGGCTAGAAGGACGCCAGGTTGTCCGGCGTGATCAGCTGGAAGGGGACCCGGGTGAGATTGCTGCTAGTGGAGCCATTGGCCAGGCGCAAGGCCATGTCCACCGCGCCCTGACCCTGGCCCTTGGCATCCTGCAGCACGCTGACCGCCAACTTGCCCTCGCGCATCTCCTGCAAGCCGTCGGGCGTACCGTCGATGCCGCCCACCAGATACTTCGCCAGCGGCTTGCCAGCCTTTTCCAGGCCACGGATGGCACCGATGGCCATCTCATCGTTGTTGGCGGCGACGATGTCGAAGGCCACGCCCTTGTCGACCCACTGCAGGACGCGTTCGGTCGCCTCGCTGCGCTGCCAGTTGGCCGAGGCCTTCACCACGACCTGCATGTCGGGATACTTGGCCACTACCTTCTCGACGCTCTCGGTGCGCAGCTTGGTCGCCGGGTGGCCCGGTTCGCCCATGAGGATCGCCACCTTGCCCTTGTAACCGGCGCGGCGGGCCAGCTCCTCCATCTGCATCGTCGCGGCTTCCACCTCGTCGGAGCCGACGAAGCCGGCATAGGCGGGCAGGGGAGAGACGCTGGGGCGGTAGTTGATGAACACCAGCGGCACCTTGCTGCTCATCGCCAGCGCCAGCATCTCCTGGGTGTTGCTGTCGTCGATCAGATTGACGATGACCGCATCGACGTGGGCGGCGATCAGGTTGCGGTACTGGCGCAGCTGCAGGGCGCTGTCACTGTTGGCGTTTTCCAGGAAGAGGTCCGCGTCCAGGGTATGGGCGCGCTCCTCGACGTTGTTGATCAGCAGGGTGCGGAAGTTGTCGCGCTTGGAGGTCAGGACACCGATGAGCGGCGCGTTGGCCTGGGCCAGGTTGACCCAGGTGGCGGCCAGGACGAGACCGGCGAGAAGACGAAGCTTGGGCTTGAACATGAGTCGGTCCCCGATCAGACACTGAAGCGTTGCAGCAGCTCGCGCTGCCGGCTGGCCATGAGCGAAAGGTCCTCGCTGCTGCGGGCGGCGCTGTCGGCGCCTTCCGCGGCGCGGAGCGCGGCGTCGTTGATCTGCACCATCATGCGACTGGTCTCCTGGACGGTGGCGCTCTGTTCTTCGGTGGCGGCGGCGATCTGGGTGTTCATCTCGCGGATGGTGCCGACCGCCTTGCTCATGCTCTGCAGGGCTTCCCGGGCGGAAGAGGCCAGTTGCACGCACTCGCCGGACTGGGCACGACTCACCCCCATGATTTCCACCACCGAATGGATCTTCTGCTGCATCTGTTCGATCTGCTGCTGGATTTCGGTGGTGGAGGCCTGGGTACGACTGGCGAGGGAACGCACCTCGTCGGCGACCACGGCGAAACCGCGCCCCTGCTCACCGGCACGAGCCGCCTCGATGGCGGCGTTGAGGGCGAGCAGGTTGGTCTGCTCGGCGATGTTGCGGATGGCATCGACGATGCCGTCGATGCTCTGGCCATAGCCCTGCAGCTCATCGGTGGCCTGGGCGGCGACCTGGATCTGCCGCGCCTGGCGCTGGATGCTGTCGATGGTCTCGGCGACGGTGGTGCCGGTCGTGGTGCTCAGCTGGAAGGTGTGGTCGACGGCATCCTTGGTGTCGAGGGCGCGCTGGGCCACCTCGGCCACGGTGCTTTCCATCTGCGTCATCGCCGAGGCGGCGGAGCCCAGACGCTCGGTCTGCTCTTCCACGGCGCGGGTGGTGCTGGCACTGATGTCGGCATTGGCCTGGGCGGTACCCCGGAGGTCGTCGGCCGACTGGGTGAGGGTCTGCACCGTGGTCTGCAGCGAGCGGATCAGTTCGTTGAGATAGCCGCCCAGTTCGCTGAATTCGTCCTTGCGGCGCACATCGAACTGGACCCGCAGATCGCCGGCCGTGACCTGGCGCAGCGACTCGCGGAAGGCCAGCAGCGGGCGCCGCAGGCCACGCGCGACCCAGACGCCGATGATCAGGGCCGCGCCGATCGCCAGCAGGGCGACGATGGCGAGCACCTGGCGGCTGGTGGCCACGGTAGCGTCGGTATCGCTCTTGGCCTGCTGGGCCACGGCCACGGCGCCGGCGCTGAGGGTACGCAGGGCGTCCAGGGTCGCCTGCAGGGCGGTGCCGGTGCGCTGGCGCTGGGCGTCGAACTGGCCTTCGGCCGCGGCCTGCCGCTGATAGGCCTGGCGCAGGCCATCGGGCGCGGTCATCTCGTGCAGGAGGCGGGTGACCATTACCCCGACGATGCGCGCGCTGCGCTCGTCGATGGCGGCCAGGGCGCGCAGGCGATCGGTGATGACATCCTGCTGCTGGTTGAGCACCACATCCAGTCCTGGCAGATCCAGGCGTGCCGCCTGGGCGGCGAAGGCGGCGTAGGTCTTGTCCGTTTCGATCAGCAGCATCTGGGCGGCGCGGACGGCGGCAGTGGCGCCTTCGGCCTTCTGTTGCGCGCTGTAGGCCTGCAGATAGCTGGACAGCCGATTGGCCTCCGGCGTGGCATAGCCCTGCAGGGTGCGGGTTTCGCGGCGGATGGCGACCAGCTGGCGGTAGCTGTCGATGAGGGTCTTCGCCTGGTCGCCATAGGCATTGCCCAGCTTCTGCTCCTGATCGAGCGCCTGGGTCAGCTGGTCATGGGCGCGCAACAGCGCCGGCAGGCGCTGGTGCAGCTGCAGATAATCGGCGAACTGCTGCTGGAATTGCTGTTCGCGGGTGGCGATCGCCGCGGCGTCGGTCTCGGCCAGCAGGCCGAGCAGGGTCTGGTTGGCCCCCAGCAACTGCACGTTGATCTCGCCAACGGCCTGGCCAAGCGGCGCGGATTGCTCGGTGATGACCGCCAGCCGCTCATGGATGGACTGGGTACTGTTGAAGCTCACGGCGACGATGCCCAGCAGCAGGAGCACCAGAAGTGCAATGCCGCCGACCACGCGTTGAAGAATCGTCATGCTGGTTCCCTGCTTTTGTTATCGGTGTCGAGGCAGGAGGCCATCAGCGCCGGGACCCGATCGAGCGTCCCGCTACCGTCCATGGCCAACGTGCTGTCAGCCTAGTCGCATCACCGGACCTGGCCGCATCGTCCGCGGACGTGCGGCCTTGGCCAGGCGATCAGCTGTCGTCCGTGGCGTCCGCAACCCGTGCCAGGGGCTGGCGGGCCGGTTCGCTCTTTGGGAAAGGCGCGAGAGGCCCTCCCTGGCGATCCCAGATCCGCCACCTCCAGGCATGCGGCGCGCGTTCCGCCGTGGCCGCCATGCGACGGACACCTCAGGTCGCAAAGCCGGCGCGGCGGGCCAGAAACCAACCCGTGCTTCTCCAGGTCCCTGAAAGGTCTCTTTTCTCAGGAATACCCGATGTCCAAAGCTCTGCTGTGCTCCCTCGTACTGGCTACCGCCGCAACCCTGACCGCGTGCGACAAGACCTCCGAAGACCATGCCCAGGATGCCCAGGCCCATAGCCAGAAGGCCCAGGAGAAGGCGGCCGAGGGCAAGGTCGAGCGGGCCTCCAAGGAGCAGGCCAAGGCGCAGGAAGACCGGGCCCAGGCCAATGAGGCCGCGGCCACCGAAGGGCGCAACACGCCCCCCGATTCCGCCGTGCCCGGCTATATCAAGACGCCCAGCAAGGAAAATCCCTGACGTAGGCTCCGCCTCCCTTGCCGGCCGGCAGTGGGCGAATTGCCGCGCTGCTCGCGGCCGCTGGGCGCAGGGTAGGGCGGTCACGGTTACCGGTGGCTCAGGCGGATGACGAAGCCCGCCGGCTACCGCGCCCCGGGATCCCGGGGCGGATGGTCAGGGTGGCGCAGTGACGGGCTGCCAACCGGCGGCCGTTGACGAGCCGACGACAGCTGTCGTCCAGGCGAGCGACGGCTGTTTACATCCGGGCCAGGACGATTAGAGTAGGAGCCACTTCGCCACTATTCGTCCATCCTCCGGAGCCGCCATGAGCCCTTCGCGACCGATCCACTGGTATCGTGCCCGCAGCACGTTCGAAATCGTCGCCCTGGGCCTGGGGGTGATCGCCCTGGTGGTGGCCCTCGATCAGGGCCTGCGCAACTCGCCCTCCGAGCACCTTGCCGATTACCACGCCTGCAAGGGTGACGGTGGTCTGGCGCGGATGAATGCCATCGGCGAAATCGTCTGCCGGCTGCCCAGTCCGGTGATTGGCCAGGTAGCGGCCAAGACGCCGGCGGTTTCCGGTCTCTAACGACCGCCGGGCTTCTCCCTCCGGCCTGCTCACACCTGGCCTGCTCCTGTAACTGGACCCTCCCGGTCCGGTCGATCCGTCTTTTTCCGCATCCTTTCCTGATTGCGTCCTGACCCCTGGGCGTGGATCACGGCTGCCTGGCGTTGGCAATGCGAACAGCTATTGCTTAACGTAACATTTGATAATGAGAGTTTTTATCATTTAAAGTGCTGGCCCTCGCGCGACGACGCGAACAGCAGCCTTCCAGTGCACGGCGTCGGCTGCAACGCCACGGTCACAAGGATCACCATGAACACCCAAGGAACCCTCTGCCAGCCCGTCCGCCTTCGCCGCGGGGCTCTCCGTCAGCTGCTTCTGATCGGCGCGCTGATTCCCTTTCCGCTGACGGCCCTGGCCGCCACGGTGGCCGAGCAGAACGCCACGGAACTGGACACCCTGACCATCGAAGGCAATCGCCTCTACGACATGGCGCCCTCGGAACAGACCGGCGGCTATACCGTGGATTCGGCGACCGTGGGCACCAAGACGCCGGCGGCCCTGCGCGATATCCCCCAGTCGATCACCTCCTACACCAGCGACTACATCAAGGATCGCAACTTCAACACCCTGGACGAGCTGGCCAAGTCCACCGCCGGCCTGCGGGTGCTGACCAACGACAGCGGGCGCTCCTCCATCTATTCGCGCGGCTACGAATACGACGAATACAACATCGACGGCCTGCCGGCGCCCATGACCAGCATCTTCGGCACCGTGCCCATTCTCTCGCCCTTCGACCGGGTCGAGATCATGCGCGGGCCCTCGGGGCTGTTCAACAGCACCAGCGAGCTGGGCGGCATCGTCAACATGGTGCGCAAGCGCGGCACCGAGGACTTTCAGGGGCATATCACCGGGCGCTACGGCTCCTGGGACACCAACTACCAGGAGATCGACCTGGCCGGTCCGCTCACCGAAAGCAAGAATGTCCGGGGTCGCTTCGTCGCCTCCCGCGCCGACACCAATGGCGAGGTGGATTACAACGCCAACACCGACCAGAGCTATTACGGCGATCTGGACATCGACCTGTCCGACGCCACCCAGATCTCCTTCGGCCTGATCCATCAGGTCAAGAACCTCACCCCGCACAATGGCTATCCCACCGATGCCCAGGGCAATCTGCTGGACTTCAGCCAGTCGCGTTTCCTGGGGGCGGACTGGAACTACTTCGACGGCAAGACCACCGACGGCATCTTCGAGCTGACCCACAGATTCGATAACGGTGGCTATGGGCGCCTCGCCGCCCGGGCCTCGCATCGGGAGGCGGACTACCTCTATGCCTTCACCGGCGGGGCGGTGCAGGCCAACGGCAACACCAGCATCCGCGCCAGCACCCGGGACTTCGAGCAGGACGCTTATTCCCTCGACGCTAGCTACAGCCAGCCGTTCGAGACCCTGGGTCAGGTCAGCGAATTCGTCGTGGGGACCGACTACAAGCACTACGACACCGACTACCAGAACGGCAACAGCGTCCTGGGTACGGTCAATGTGAACAGCTATTCGCCGACCCGCTTCGCCAAGCCGGCGCGCGTCTACCAGACCGACTACAGCGGCGAGGATCGCGAATTCGGCCTCTATTCCAAGGTCACCTTCCGCCCCATCGAGCGCCTGGCGCTGATCGGCGGTGCCCGCGTTTCCTGGTACAGGGGCGAGGCCTATACCACCACCCTGGCCAGTGGTGCCGAGGCGGGGGAGAGCCAGAAGCACAGCGGCTTCGTCACCCCCTATCTGGGTACCGTCTACGACCTGGACGACTACCATTCCCTCTATGCCAGCTATTCCAAGGTGTACAAGCCGCAGAGCGAGCTGGACGCCCAGGGCAAGGCCGTCGATCCGCGCGAGGGTGACCAGTACGAGGTCGGTATCAAGGGCAGCTATTTCAACGGCGACATGAATGCGCGGCTGTCGATCTTCCAGCTGACGGATGAGAACCGGGCTACCCGACCTTTCGACGCCAACGGTGTGGCCATCACCACCTATTCCGAAGCGTCCGGCAAGACGCGGGTGAAGGGCGCCGAGATCGAGGTCAGCGGCAAGCTCACCGAGCAGTGGGAAATGCTCGCCGGCTACACCTACATGGATACCCAGAACCTCAGTGGCGATGGCAACACCCTGTTCGAAGCCATGCCCAAGCACATGGCCTCGCTGTGGACCAAGTACACCCTGGCAGGCGGTCCGCTGACCGGCCTGAGCATCGGTGGCGGGGTGACCGCCATGAGCGATTTCTCCCAGACCAACCAGACCTCCGGCGTCACCGTCTCCGCCCCGGGCTATGCCACGGTGGATGCCAAGTTCTCCTATCCGGTCACCAAGCAATTGACCGCGACCCTGGACGTGAACAACCTCCTCGACAAGGAATACTGGTCGCGCGTAGGTTCGGTTTCCACCTTCAACTTCCAGGGCCCCTCGCGCAGCGTGATGGTCGGGGCGCGCTACGACTTCTGAGTCCCAGGCCGACCCGGGCAGGGCCCAGGTCGGCCGGCGCGATGCAGGCCATGACGATCCTTGCGACGATGTACCTTGATGCGATGAAAGATTCACTTTTCCAGCGAGACGACGTGGGCAGCGAGCCCTGGTGGCAGGCCGTGGCCTGTCGTGGTACGCCGCTGATCGAACCCACTGCAGACGGACGCTATCGCCTGACCTTTGTCTGGCGCGATCCCGAAGGGCTGGCCGGGCGCTCCGGCACCCAGCGGGTCTGGCTCAACATCACCGGGGTCACCGACCATCATCAACCGGGCCTGCCGCAGAGTCTGCGGCGCCTGCCAGGCACCGATGTCTGGGCTTGGGAAACCGAACTGGATGGCCGCTGGCGCGGCAGCTACTGCCTGATCCCCAGCGGGGAGCCGGCGCCCTTCGAGGGCGAGGCCCAACCCGACCTCCAGGGCATTCGCCTCTGGTGGCGCAGCGTCTTTCCCCTGGCCCAGGCCGATCGGCTCAATCCGCGACGCGCCTGGCAGGGTGGGCGAGGGCTGGCGGTGTCGGGCGTGCACCTGCCGGAGGCGCCTGCCCAGCCGGCCTGGGCGGCCTTCGATGCCGACCGCAGCCTGGCGCCAACGGCCTGGCCGAGTCTGCAACAGTACGAGTGGCAGAGTGCACGGCTGGGCAACAGCCGTCCGGTGTGGGTCTTCGCCACCGGTAATACCACCCCTTTGGAGCGGCCGCTGGCCATCCTGCTGGATGGGCAGTTCTGGGCGCAGACGATGCCCGTGGGCGCGCCACTGCAGCAGCTCACCGCGGCCGGGCAACTGCCGGAGGCGGTCTATCTGCTGATCGACAACAGCGACCGCGCCCTGCGCAGCAGCGAGTTGCCCTGCAATCCACAATTCTGGTTGGCGTTGCAGGAAGAACTGCTGCCCCAGGTGCGCGACTGGGCGCCCCATGCGCAGTCGTCGTCCACGACCGTGGTCGCCGGGCAGAGCTTTGGCGGGCTGGCGGCGCTCTATGCCGCGCTGCATTGGCCGGAGCGCTTCGGCTGCGCCCTGAGTCAGTCCGGGTCCTTCTGGTGGCCGCAGCGCGGCGCGCCAGGACGGCTGTTCGAGGCGCTGGCGAACGGGCAGGGGAGCACCCGCCCCTTGCGGCTGTTCATCGAGGCCGGGTTGCGCGAGCCGGCCATCCTCGAAGCCACGCGCGCCCTGGTCCCGCGCCTGCGCGAGCAGGGCCACGCGCTCGACTATCGCGAGATCGACGGGGGCCACGACGCCCTCTGGTGGCGCGGCGGGCTGCTCGATGGCCTGGTCCAGCTCTGGCGACCCCGGGTCGCCGCCGACGCCCAGCGCTAATCCCCATTGCCAGGAGGTCCGATGGACACCCCCAACCCCTTCGACGATCCCGCCCAGGTGCTGCTGATCCTGCGCAATGCCCGGGGTCAGTGCAGCCTCTGGCCGGAGGCCATGTCCGTCCCCGCCGGCTGGACGCTGGTGTTCGGACCGGCGCCGCGCGCGGCCTGCGACGACTGGCTAGCCAGCCACTGGCGCGATATCCGCCCGGTCGCCTCCCTGCTTTCCTGACTGGAGTTCCTGTGTCCTCTACGCCGCTTTCTCTTTCGCGCCCACTGCCCCTGGTCGCCGCCCAGCCCGGTATCTGGATGGCCGATCAGCTGTCGCCCCATGCCAATGCCTTCGCCGTGGCCCATCTGGTCGAGTTGCGCGGTTCGATCGATGCCCAGGCGCTGCAGGCGGCCATCGTCCAGGGCCTGGGCGAGCTGGACAGCCTGCAACTGAAGTTTGCCGAGCGCGAGGGCGAGCTGGTGCAGTGGATCGACGATGAGGCGGCCACGCCTGCCCCCGAGTGGCTGGACCTGCGCGGGGCCGCCGATCCGGAAGGCGCGGCGCGCGCGGCCATCCGCGCCGACCTCGACGGCGACCTGAGAGCCACCAGTGGCGGGCCGCTGTGGCTCAACCGGATCTACCAGCTGGGTGACGACCACCTGTACTGGTACCAGCGCTATCACCACCTGCTGATCGATGGCTATGGCTTCGCCGCCCTGGCCAAGCGGGTAGCGGCCCTGTACAGCGCCGCGGTGCGCGGCGAGACGCCCGAGGCTTCGCCCTTCGTCTCCTTTGCCGAGGTGGTGCGCGAATACCAGGATTATCGGCAGTCGGCCGTGCGCGAGCGTGACGAAGCCTTCTGGCGTGAGCGCGGCGCAGCCTTGCCGCCGGCCGCCTCCCTGGCACCCGGTGGCCTGGCGGGGCAGGTGCCGACGCCGCGGGTGGTGGAAGCACGCGCCCGGGTGCCCGCCGCGGTCTTCGCCGGGCTGGCCGAGCAGGGCAAGGCCCAGGGCGTGACGCCGGCCGATCTGGCCGTGGCCCTGGCCGCCACCTGGTTCGCCCGTCTCAGCGGTCAGCCGGCCTTCAGCGCCGGCTTCATCTTCATGAGGCGCATGGGGTCGGTGGCGCTGAAATCCGGCGGCGCGACGCTCAACGTCCTGCCCCTGGGCGTGCGCACCGACTCGACCCAGACGCTGCCGCAACTCGCCGCCGTGTTGGCCGCCGAGCTCAAGAAGGTGCGCCGGCACCAGCGCTACGACGCCGAGCAGATCGCCCGCGATCTTGGCCGGCCGGGCGATGCCGAGCCCCTGACCGGACCGGTCATCAACCTCAAGCTGTTCGATTTCGCGCTGGATTTCGCCGGGGTGCCCGGCATCACCCACGAACTGGCCTCGGGGCCGGTGCGCGATCTGGAAATCGCTCTTTATCTAGAAGCGAGCGGCGCCCTGGACATCAAGCTGCTGGGCAACGCCGAGCGCTATGCCGCCGAGCTGTTGCAGGGCCACGCCGAGCGCTTCGGCCTGCTGGCGCAGCAGTTTGCCACTCAACCTGGGCTCACCCTGGGCGAAGCCGATCTGCTGGCGCCCACGGACCAGCACTGGCTGGCCGCCATCAATGCCACCGAGCGCCCGCTGCCCGCCACCACCCTGGCCGCGCTGTTGGCCGAGCAGGCAGCGCGGACGCCCGCGGCACCGGCACTGGCCGATCTGCAGCACGCCTTTACCTATGAGGAGACGCGCCAGCAGGTGCTGGCCCTGGCCCAGCGCCTGAGTCATGCCGGGGTCGGTCGCGGCGACATCGTCGCGGTGGCCCTGCCACGCTCGGTGTTCCTGTCCCTGGCCTTGCTGGCGACGCTCGAGCTGGGCGCGGCCTACCTGCCGCTGGACAGCGGCTATCCGGATGAGCGCCTGCACCTGATGCTCGACGATGCCCGGCCGCGGGTGCTGGTGACCGATGCCAGCCAGCGGGGACGTTTCCCGGGGCTGCGCGAGGAGCAGGTGCTGATTCTCGACGCGCCCCTGAAGGGGCTGGACCAGGCTCCCGCGTTCGAAGGGCCGCGTCCCGCTGATCCGGCCTATCTGCTCTATACCTCCGGCTCGACCGGCCGACCCAAGGGCGTGGTGGTCGGCCATGCGGCCATCGTCAATCGCCTGCTGTGGATGCAGGATAGCTATCCCATCGGCACCGGCGACACCGTCCTGCAGAAGACGCCGAGCAGCTTCGATGTCTCGGTCTGGGAATTCTTCTGGCCGCTGCTGGTGGGCGCCCGGCTGTACCTGGCGCCACCCGAGGCCCATCGCGATCCCCTGGCGCTGCAGGAACTGTTCGCCCGCGAACGGGTGACCACGGTGCATTTCGTGCCCTCGATGCTGGCGGCCTTTGTCGCCAGTCTGGACGAGCCGGCCGCGGTGGCCCGCTGCGCCAGCCTGCGCCAGGTGTTCTGCAGTGGCGAGGCGCTGCCCACCGAACTGGCTCGCACCTGGGAGCGCCGGGTCGGCGCGCCCCTGCACAATCTCTATGGCCCCACCGAGGCCGCGGTCGACGTCTCCTATCATCCGGCCCATGGCGCCGCCCTGGCGGCTGTCAGTGGCAGCAGCGTGCCCATCGGCAAGCCGGTGTGGAACACCGGGCTGCACATCCTCGACGAGCGTCTGCGCCCGGTACCGCCGGGTGTGGCGGGCGAGCTCTATCTGAGCGGGGTGCAACTCGCCGATGGCTACCTGGGCCGTCCCGAGCTGACCGCCGCGCGCTTCATCGCCGCGCCGGACGGGCAGGGCGAGCGCCTCTATCGCACCGGTGACGTGGCGCGCTGGCTGCCCGAGGGCGTCGCCGAATACCTGGGCCGCAGCGACGACCAGGTCAAGTTGCGCGGGCAGCGCATCGAACTGGCGGAAATCGACCACGCCCTGCTGGCGCTGCCCGGCGTGGCCCAGGCGGTCACCCATGCCCGGGTGCTGGGCGAGGCGGCCACCGCCACCGGCGGCGATGCCCGCCAACTGGTGGGCTATCTCGTCGCCCAGCCCGGCGCCGCGCTGGACCTGGAGCGCCTGCGCGCGCGCCTGGGCGAAAGCCTGCCGCCGCACCTGGTGCCGGTGGCCCTGGTGGAGCTGGACGCCTTGCCCCTGGGCGCTACCGGCAAGCTCGATCGCAAGGCCCTGCCGGCGCCCCAGGGCGTGGCCAGGGCCGCCAGTCGCCCCCTGGCGCCGGGGCTGGAAAGCGATCTGGCCGCGGCGTTTTCCGAGGTGCTCGGCTGCGCCATCGTCGGTGCGGACGACGACTTCTTTGCCCTGGGCGGTCATTCGCTGCTGGCCATGACCCTGGCCGCCACGCTGCGTCGGCGCCTGGGGCGGCCGGTGTCCATCGGCCAGATCATGGTGGCCTCCAGTGTCGCCCGCCTGGCCCGGCAGCTGGAGCAGGATGCGGCCAGCGCGACCCGCGCCGGCTTCGAGACCCTGCTGCCGCTACGCCCGGGCGATGGCCCGACGCTGTTCTGCTTCCATCCGGCCTCGGGCTTCGCCTGGCAATTCAGCGTGCTGGCGCGCTACCTGGATCCGCGCTGGTCGCTACTCGGCATCCAGTCGCCGCGTCCGGACGGCCCCCTGGCCCAGGGCGCCGACCTGGAAGCCGTCATCCAGCGCCATCTGCGCACCCTGCGCGAGGTGCAGCCGCAGGGGCCCTATCATCTGCTCGGCTATTCTCTGGGTGGCACCCTGGCCCAGGGTCTGGCGGCGCGGCTGCAGGCGGCAGGAGAGCAGGTCGCCTTCCTCGGCCTGCTCGACACCTATCCGCCGGAAACTCAGAACTGGCAGGAACGCGAAGGCCAGCGCGAGCTGGACCCGGAGGTGCTGGCCGAGGTCAATCGCGAGCGCGAGGCCTTCCTGGCGGCCCAGCAGGGCCTGGCCGATCCCGCGCTGGGGGAGGGGGCGGAGCTGTTCGCCACCATCGAGGGCAACTACGCCGACTCGGTGCGGCTGCTGGCCACGGCGCGCAGCGCGCGTTTCGAGGGCGAGGCGCTGATGTTCGTCGCCCGGCGCACCCTGCCGGCGGGAATGGACGTCAAGGCCACCTGGGCGCCCTGGATCACCCGCCTGCAGGCTCACGAGGTGGATTGCGCCCACGTCGACATCATCGCCCCGGCCCAGCTGACGCAGATCGGCCCGGTGCTGAATCGGGCGTTGAAGGCGCTGTGACGGCTCGCGGGTTCGGCTCGACGGCGACTCCCCGCTCAGGCAAGGTGTGAAGCCTGGGCGGGGCAGGAGAGATGATCGGCCAGGCCGCTCCTTCTCTCGTTGCAGGTGGACCCATGGCGAAAAGCGTGACCATTCAGGATGTCGCCCGGCAGGCAGGCTTGTCCAAGTCTGCCGTTTCGCGCTACCTGAATCACAGTCTGAGCCTGCCACCCGCCACGGCGCAGCGTATCGAAGGGGCCATCGAGGCCCTGGGCTTTCGGCGCAACAGCCTGGCCCAACGCCTGAGCAAGGGCGGCAGCGAGACCATCGGGCTGGTGCTGCCGGACATCGCCAATCCCTTTTTCGCCGAGCTGGCCGACGCCGCCGAGGCCACGGCCTTCGCCCATGGCTACAACCTGGTGCTCTGCCTGACGCGCAACGATCCGGCGCGGGAAATCCAGTACGTCCACTGGAAGGGATCGCGCCGCGTGGATGGTCTGCTGTTCATCACCAACCGCGCGGATGACGGGACGCTGGCGGCGCAACTGGGCGCCTATCGGGAGATCGTGTTGCTGGACGAGGATGTCCCGGGTACCTCGATGCCCAAGGTCTTCGCCGACAATGTCGCCGGCGGCCGACTGGCCACCGAGCATCTGATCCGCCAGGGGCATCGGCGCATCGCCCATGTCTCCGGACCGGCAGCGGTGATGAGCGTGAGGGAGCGGCGCGAGGGCTATGAGCAAGCCCTGGCCGCGGCCGGAATACCCTTGCGTCCCGATTATCTGCTGCTGGGGGAGTACAGCCGCGACTTCGGGCGTCAGGCGGCCGCGACCCTGCTGGATCTGCCGGAGCCGCCTCAGGCGATCTTCGCCGCTAGCGACTTCATCGCGGTAGGGGTGCTCGATACCCTGCGCGAACGCGGCCTGGCGGTTCCCGATGCCCTGTCCCTGGTCGGCTTCGACGACGCGCCCTACGCGGAATTGCTCACGCCGCCGCTCAGTACCGTGCGCCAGTCGGCGCGGGACCTGGGTCGCCAGGGAATCGAAGCCCTGCTGGCGGTGCTTGCCGGGCAGCCGGTAGTCGGGGAGCAGCGGGTCGCCGTGACCCTGGTGGAACGCGGCTCGGTCGCCCCAGCGCCTGCCCCAAGGTAGCACTTGGCGTTTCCATTCTGCCCAGTCGTGGAGCACTCCGGTGGCTGTCCGGCCAGAGGCTCTGCGCAGGGGGTTTGAGTAACCATTTGAATTGGCAGTGGAAGAGGGTCCTCCAGTCGCTGCTGGCACGCCTTGTGCTGTTTCCTTTCCAACAGAACCTTCCCGGTTCTATTTTTTGGCCCACTTAGTAAACCGGTTTACTAACCGCTGCCACATCCGTTGGCAGGGTAGAGGAGGATGGAGATGCTTCGATTCGGCAAGACGTTCGCTTCCATGCTGATGGTGTTCGGATTGGGCCTGGTCGGTAGTGCCCAGGCGGCGCCGGCCAAGCGGCTGGCACTGGTCCAGGTGAATCAGCAGGCGCTCTATTTCACCCAGATCACCCAGGGTGCCCAGGCCGCCGCCAAGGCGGCGGGCGCCGAGTTGGTGGTGTTCAACGCCAACGACAACCCCTCCGCCCAGAACGACGCCATCGAGGCCTACATCCAGGACAGGGTGGACGCCATCCTGGTCTGTGCCATCGACGTCAACGGCATCAAGCCGGCGGTCTCGGCGGCGGTCCAGGCCGGTATCCCGGTGGTGGCCATCGACGCCGTGCTCAATGGCGACAACCAGGTGCAGGTCGGCGTCGACAACCGCGCCGCGGCTCGCCAGCTGGGGGAATACACCGGCAACTACATCACCCGAGAGCTGGGTGGCGAGGCCAAGGTCGGGGTGGTGGGAGCCCTGGGTTCCTACGTGCAGAACCTGCGTCTGGACGGCTTCCGCGAGGGGCTGGCCCAGCGCGCGCCCAAGGCGAAGATCGTCGGTACCGTGGATGGCAACAACGTGCAGGACACCGCGCAGAGCGCCGCGGAAAACCTGCTCACCGCCAATCCGGATCTGCAGATCGTCTATGCCACCGGCGAGCCGGCGTTGATTGGCACCGTGGCGGCCAGCGTCGCCCAGGGCAGCGGCGAGCGCACCCGGATCTTTGGCTGGGACCTGTCGCCCCAGGCCGTCCAGGGCCTGGATGACGGCTCCGTGGCAGTGGTGGTGCAGCAGAACACCCGCGGCATGGGCAAGGCGGCGGTGGAGGCGGCGCTGGCGCTGCTCGCCGGCCAGCAGGTCACCAAGCAGCAGGATATCCCGGTGACCCTGGTCACCCGGGAAAACCTGGATGCCTATCGCGCCGACTTCAAGTAGCGGAGACCCAGCATGGACACTGCGACGACGGTTCCCCGGGTCAGCATGACCGGCATCACCAAGAGCTATGGCTCCATCCAGTCCCTGCGCGGCGTCGACCTCGCCCTGCAGCCCGGCGAGGTCCTGGGGCTGGTCGGCGACAACGGCGCCGGCAAATCGACCCTGACCAAGATTCTTTCCGGCGCGGTGCTGCCCACCAGTGGCTGCATCCGCATCGACGGCCGCGAAGAGGTGTTCCAGGGCCCGGCGGATGCCCAGCGCTGTCGGATCCAGATGGTCTATCAGGATCTCTCCCTGTGCGACACCGTGGACGTGGCCGGCAACCTCTTCATGGGGCGGGAGCCCCGCCGCCGGCTGCTCGGGCTGCCGCTGCTGGACGAGCGCAAGATGCACGCCGATGCGCGCCGCATCCTCGAGGGGCTGGGCATCAGCCTGCCCGATACCCGCGCCCAGGTACGCCACCTCTCCGGCGGCCAGCGCCAGGCCGTGGCCATAGCCCGCGCCGCGGCCTTCGAACCCCGGGTACTGATCATGGACGAGCCGACCGCCGCCCTGGCGGTGGCCGAGGTCGAGGCGGTGCTGGAGCTGATCCGCACCATCAGCCGCCAGGGGGTGAGCGTCATCCTCATCACCCACCGGCTGCAGGATCTCTTCCTGGTCTGCGACCGCATCATGGTGATGTACGAGGGCCAGAACCTGGCCGAGCGGCGGGTGGCCGACACCAGTCTGGGCGAGATCGTCGAGCTGATCGTCGGCCACAAGTTCACCGCCCGTTCCGCCTGCGCCTGAATCGGAGGATTTCATGAATACCCTCGACCTGACCCGACAGCGCGTGGTGGTGCAGTCACCGCTGCGCCGCCTGCTGCACGACTATCCCGGCGTCGCCAGCATCGCGCTGTTCTTCGCCCTCTGCTGCCTGCTGTTCGCGCTGGTGACCGACAACTTCCTCAGCAGCGGCAACCTGCTCAACGTCATTCGCCAGAACGCGCCCTTGCTGATCGTGGCCGTGGCCATGACCCTGGTGGTGACCACCGGTGGCATAGACCTGTCGGTCGGTTCCACCCTGGCCCTGGTGGGCGCCCTGGCCGCCCTCGGCCTCAACACCTGGCAGCTGCCCTGGCCGGTGGTGCTGGCCGGCGGCCTGCTGGTGGGGGCGCTGATCGGTGCGCTGAACGGCTACTTCATCGCCTACGCGGGAATCCCGGCGTTCATCGTGACCCTGGCGACCCTGACCATCATTCGCGGCCTGGCGCTGCTCATCACCCAGGGCTACTCCATTCCGGTTCCCCGTGAACTCAGCGCCTTTCTCGCGCTCGGTCGCGGCTGGGTGCTCGGACTGCCGCTGGCCGTATGGCTCGCGCTCTTCGCGGTGCTCGGCGGCATGCTGCTGCTGGGCAGGATGCGCTTCGGGCGCTATCTCACGGGGATTGGCGCCAATGCCGAAAGCGTCCGCCGGGCAGGGGTGAATACCCGCGGCGTGCTGCTGCGCGTCTACGTCCTGAGCGGCATGGCGGCGGCGCTGGCCGGGATGATCGTAACGGCACGGCTGGGCAGTGGCTCCTCCAACCAGGGGGAGGGCTTCGAACTGGAGGTCATCGCGGCGGTGGTGCTGGGCAGCACCAGTCTGTTCGGCGGCTTCGGCACCATCCTTGGCACCCTGCTGGGCGTGCTGACCATGGCGGTGATCAAGAACGGCCTGATCCTCGCCCATGTGTCGCCCTTCTATACCCAGATCGCCACGGGGGCCATCGTGCTGCTGGCCATCTGGCTCAACACCCGCATCCTCAAGACCGGCCGCCCGCTGGGGAGGGTAGGCGGATGAGTCTGTTTCGCCATCCCGAGCCGCTTCCGGTCGGGGTCGACAGCGGCCATGCCATGACGGTGCTTGGCCCGCTGCCGGTGGACCGGTTGGGCGTGACCCTGATGCACGAGCACATTCTGCTCGACGCCTCCGGCAAATGGGTGCCACCCCGTTGCTGCGGCGAGCGACACCTGGCCGAGCAGCCGGTGAGCATCGAACTGCTCGGCGAGCTGCATATGAATCCGCTGGTCAGCCGCGACAACTGCCAGCTGTTCGACGTGGAGCTGGCCTGCGCCGAGTTGCTGAAATATCGCGCCCTGGGCGGGGAGACGGTGGTCGATCCCACCAACCTCGGCATCGGTCGCGATCCCCAGGCGCTGCAGCGCATCGCGCGGCTCACGGGTCTCAACATCATCATGGGCGCCGGTTTCTACCTGGAGCCCTCGCACCCGGCCTATGTCAGGGAGCGCTCGGTGGAGGAACTCACCGCCCAGATCGTCCACGACGTGGGCGGAGCGGCGGAAAAGCCGGAGGTCATCGCCGGCCTGATCGGCGAGATCGGGGTGTCGGCCGCCTTTACCGACAGCGAGGAAAAATCCCTGCGCGCCGCCGCCCGGGCCAGCGGCCTTACCGGGGTGCCCCTGGCGGTCCATCTGCCCGGCTGGGAACGTTTGGGCCACCGGGTGCTGGACATCGCCGCCGCCGAGGGCGCCGACCTGCACCACGTGGTGCTCTGCCACATGAATCCCAGTCATCGCGACCTCGATTACCAGCACGGACTCGCGGAGCGGGGTGCCTTCCTCGAATACGACATGATCGGCATGGGCTACTACTTCGCCGACGAGGCCGCCCAGTCGCCGTCCGACGAAGACAACGCCCGCGCCCTCGTCGGTCTGCTGGAGGCCGGCTACGGCGAGCGCCTGCTGCTGTCCCAGGACGTCTTTCTCAAGACCATGCTCACCCGCTACGGCGGCCACGGCTATGGCTACCTGCTCAAGCACTTTGTCCCGCGTCTGCGCCGCCACGGCGTCACGGGGGCGCAACTGGAAACCCTGCTGATCGACAACCCGCGCCGCGTCTTCCAGCGCGTTCGATCGGCCTAAAGTCCCGCAACCGGAGAACCTATGAAACAGTCCGTTCTGCTCGCTGGCGAATCCTGGGTCAGCACCGCGACCCATATCAAAGGCTTTGACCAGTTCGCCTCCGTCACCGCCCACAATGGCGCCCAGCGCCTGCTGACCGCACTGGCCGACAGCGACTATGCCGTCACCCAGATGTGCGCCGACCAGGCGCAAACCGACTTTCCGGCGACGCTGGAAGCCCTGCGCGACTACCAGGTGATCATCCTGTCGGATATCGGTGCCAACAGCCTGTTGCTGCATCCGGATACCTGGCTGCGTAGCCGCCGCACACCGAATCGCCTGACGGCGCTGCGCGAGTATGTGCTGCAGGGTGGCGCGCTCATGATGGTCGGTGGCTACTACAGCTTCCAGGGCATCAACGGGGGGGCCCGTTATCGCGGTACGGCGGTGGAAGAGGTGCTGCCGGTGCGTTGCCTGCCCTATGACGACCGCATCGAGGTGCCCGAGGGCTTCACGCCAGAGGTGCACGGCGAGCATGAGTTGCTGCGTGGCCTGCCCCAGGACTGGTCCTATCTGCTGGGCTACAACGAGGTGGAATTGCATCCGGACGCCCAGCTCGTGGCGAGCGTCGCGGGCAGCGGTCATCCGCTGCTGGCGACCCGGGAAGTCGGCCGGGGGCGTACCCTGGTCTGGACCAGCGACATGTCGATGCATTGGATGCCCGACGACTTCCTGGCCGGCGATGCCTATCGCCGCTTCTGGCTCAACTGCCTGGACTGGCTCTCGCGGCGCGCCTGATCACCCGTAGTCCGACTGGAGATCCCCAATGCTCGACGATCCTTTGGCCCTGACCCGAGCGCTGCTGGGATTTCCCACGCTCAATCCGCCGGGCGATGAAGAAGCCTGTGCGCAGTTCCTGGTCACGACGCTCTGCGAGGTGGGCTTCCACTGCGAGTTGCAACATTTCGGCGAACGACGTTGCAACCTAGTGGCCTGGCTACCGGGGCGCGGAGCCGGCAAGCCGCTGGGCTTTACCGGGCACCTGGACGTGGTGCCCCTGGGCAATGGCACCTGGCGCCACGGGCCCTTCGCCGGTGAGGTGGTCGAAGGGCGCCTCTATGGCCGCGGCGCCAGCGACATGAAGGCGGGCATTGCCGCCTTCATCGTCGCCTGCCAGCGCAATCGCGAGGTCATCGCCCAGGGGCCTGGCGTCCGGCTGCTGCTCACCGGCGGTGAGGAAACCGGCTGTGACGGCGCCCGGGCGCTGTGCCGAGACGCGCCGCACCTGCTTGGCGAGCTGGGCGCGCTGCTGGTGGGCGAACCCACCGCCAATCGGCCGGTGCTGGGGCACAAGGGCGCCTTCTGGCTCCGCTGCACCGCCCATGGCCGCACGGCCCACGGCGCCATGCCCGAGGAGGGGGAAAACGCCATCTACCGCCTGGCCGAGGCCATTGGCCAGGCGCGCACCTTCGCCGTCGGCCCGCCGCATCCGCTCATGCGCCAACCCACGCTCAACGTGGGGACCGTCAGCGGTGGGCTGAACATCAACTCGGTGCCGGATCGTGCCGCCTTCACCCTCGACCTGCGGACCGCACCGAACCTGGCGCATGCCGACATCCAGCGGCGTCTGGCCGAGCACCTGGGCAGCGATCTGGAGCTGGAGGTCCTGGTGGATCTGCCCGGGGTCTGTGCCGACAGGAGCGACGCCTGGGTGCGGCAGGTCTTCGACCGTTGCGCTACCCTGCACGGCGAGGCGCTGCCCGCCAGCGTGGTGCCTTATTTCACCGATGCCGCCGTGCTGCTGCCCGCGCTGAACGATCCGCCCACCCTGATCCTGGGGCCGGGAGAACCGAGCATGGCGCACAAGGTGGACGAATACTGCGAGCTGCAACGCCTGGAGGAGGGCACTGAGCTCTACGGGCAGTTGCTCCGGGACTGGATGCTCGCCGGACGCTAGCGCCGCGCCAGGGGCACCACCATGGGGGTGCCGGCCACCGGGTCGTCGATGATCAGGCAGTCCAGGTCGTAGACCGCCTTGATCAGCGCGGGGGTGATGACGTCGCGCGGGCGGCCGGTGGCCAGCACCTTGCCGTCGCGCATGGCCACCAGGTGGGTGGCGTAGCGACAGGCGTGGTTGAGGTCGTGCAGCACCATCACCAGGGTGTGGCCCTGCTGGCGATTGAGGTCTTCCAGCAATTCCAGCAGGTCGATCTGGTGGGTGATGTCGAGCCAGGTGGTGGGCTCGTCGAGCAGCAGCAGCGGGGTTTCCTGGGCCAGGGCCATGGCGATCCATACCCGCTGGCGCTGACCGCCGGAGAGGGTGTCCACCGCCCGGTCGGCCAGTTCGAAGACACCGGTGGCCTGCATGGCGTGAGTGACCGCGCGCTCATCGTCGGCGCGCACGCCGCCGAACAGCGTCTGGTGCGGATAGCGTCCGCGGGCCACCAGGTCGCGCACCGAGATGTCGCCCGGGGCCTGGGAGCTCTGTGGCAGCAGGCCCAGGCGCCGGGCCACCTCCTTGGTGCGATAGCTCTGGATCGCCTGGCCATCCAGCCAGACCTGACCCTGGCTGGGCGCCAGCAGCCGGCTGAGGGTGCGCAGCAGGGTCGACTTGCCGCAGCCGTTGGGGCCGATGATTACCGTCAGCTCGCCATCGGGGATGGTCAGCGACAGGTCTTCGGCGATCAGCTTGCGGCCGTAGCCCAGGGTCAGGCGCTCGGCGTGCAGGCGCGAAGCGGGGGCGTCGTTCATGAGCGGCGGGACTCCCAGATGAGCAGGCCGATCAGGTAGAGCCCACCCAGGCTCACCGTGACCAGGCCGACTGGCAGGACATAGGGCAGGAACAGGCGCTGGGCGATGAGATCCGCGCCCAGCAGCAGGACCGCGCCGGTGAGGGCGGCGGCGGGCAGCGCCAGGCGCTGGGTGCCGGTCAGGCGGCGGGCGATCTGCGGCGCGGCCAGGGCGATGAAGGAGATGGGGCCGGCCACCGCGGTGCCGGCGGCGGTGAGCACCACGCCCAGGCCCAGCAGCGACAGCCGCGTGCGCTCCACTGGCACGCCGAGGGCGCAGGCGGTGTCATCGCCCATCTCCAGCAGGAACAGCCGGCGACTCAGCGCTAGGCTGGCCGCACCCGCCAGCAGGATGAAGACCACCGCCGGCCAGGCCTTGGCCCAGGTGATACCGTTGAGGGAACCAGCGCTCCACAGGCCGGCGCTGAAGGCGGCCTCCAGGGAGGCGTGGACGATCAGCCAGGTGTTGAGCGCCATCAGCAGGGCGCGTACGCCGATGCCGACGATGATGAGTCTGAGGGTATCCACGCCGCTGCCGCGCCAGGTCAGGGCATAGACTAGGGCCGCGCTGAGCAGGCCGCCGATCAGGGCGGCGGTGGTGCTCCAGAGGATGCTGGCCTGGAACAGCACCAGGGCGACCAGCACGCCGCTGTAGGCGCCGGTGTTGAAACCCATGATGTCCGGGCTGCCGAGGGGATTGCGCAGCAGTGACTGGAACAGCGCCCCGCTCAGGCCCAGGGCGGCGCCGATCAGCAGCGCCAGGGCCACCCGCGGCAGGCGCCAGTGGGTGACCACCAGTTCGATGCCGCGCGGCGCCTCGCCGAACAGGGCGCCCAGCACCTGGGCGGGACTCAGGGACAGGCTGCCGCTGGCCAGGGCGAACAGGGCGAGCAACAGGGCGCCGCCGAGCAGGGTGAGCAGCACGCCGGGCAGGCGCAGGCGACCGGGACGGTTCATGCCCGGCCTCCCTGGCGCTGACGGCGCGCCAGCCAGATCAGCAGCGGCGCGCCGAGGAAGGCGGTCACCACCGAGACGCGCAACTCGTTGGTCACCAGCAGGCGGCCGACGATGTCGGCGGTCAGCAGCAGGCTGGGGGTGAACAGCAGGACGAAGGGCAGCAGCCAGCGATGGTCTTCGCCGATGGCCCAGCGACCCAGGTGCGGCACCATCAGGCCGACGAAGGCGATGGGGCCGACCGCCGCGGCAGCGGCGCCACAGAGCAGGGTGATGGCCAGCAGGCCGAGCAACTGGGTCTGGCGGACCCGGGTGCCGAGGGCGACGGCCAGGTCGGTACCCAGGCTCAGGGCGTTCAAGGCTGGCGCCAGCAGCAGGGCGATGAACACCCCGCCCAGCACCGGCAGGCTGGCGCTGCTCAGCAGGTCGAGCTGGCGCACGTCCAGGGAGCCGAATTGCCAGAACCTCAGTTGGTCGTAGACCTGCGGATCGAGCAGGGCGATGCCGGAGCTGACACCTTCGAGCATGGCCCCCAGGGCCACTCCGACCAGCACCAGGCGCATCGGGTTGAAGCCGCCACCGCCTGCGATGCCGGCCAGCAGCACCACCAGACTGGCCAGCAGGGCGCCGCCGAAGGCGAAACCCAGGTACTGCTCGGGACCGCTGGCGCCGAACAGGGCGATGCCCAGCACCACGGCGAAACTGGCGCCGGCATTGACGCCGAGGATGCCCGGGTCGGCGAGGGGATTGCGCGTCAGCGCCTGCATCAGGGTGCCGGCCACGCCCAGCGCCGCCCCGGCGAGCAGCCCGGCGAGGGTGCGTGGCAGTCGCGCCTCGCGCACGATCAGACAGGCCGGCTCGCTGCAGCCCTGGCCCAGCGCCTGCCAGACATCGGCCAGCGGGATGGCGGTGGCGCCGAGCGCCAGGCTGGCGGCCATCACCAGAAGCAGCAGGACAGCGGCGCAGCCGAGGATGAGGAGGCGGCGCGGGATCATCCGCGACGACCGACGGGGAGGGGAGTGAATGAGAACAAGGCGTATTAACACATGATAGTCTGTATTACATGCTAACAGCCTTGCCCCGGCGGCTCGATAGCGTCCCCTGTGTTTTTCCGGTGATTCATGTCCAAGACGTCCTTCCTGCTCGACTTCGGCCTGCTCAGGTCCCACGCCGCCTTTCGCACCCTGTTCATCGCCCGGCTGGTCTCCGTGCTGTCCCTCGGCCTCCTGGCCGTGGCCATCCCCATCCAGGTCCAGGCGCTGACCGACTCGCCGCTCAAGGTGGGCCTGGCACTGAGCATGGCCGGCATCGGCATGTTCGTCGGCCTGCTCACCGGTGGGGTGCTGGCCGACCGCCTGGAGCGGCGCCGGCTGATCCTGGCCGCGCGTTCCATCTGCGGCCTGGGCTTCATCGGCCTGGCGGTCAACGCCAGCCTGCCCGAGCCGTCGCTGACCGCCATCTACCTGCTGGCGCTGTGGGACGGCTTCTTTGGCGCCCTGGGCGTCACCGCGCTGCTGGCGGTCACGCCGATCCTGGTCGGGCGCGAATCCATGGTGCAGGCCGGTGCCCTGAACATGCTCAGCGTGCGGGTGGCGGCCATCGTCGCCCCGCCGCTGGGCACCCTGCTGATCGCCCAGAGTGGCGTGGCCTGGAACTACGGCCTGACCGCCGGCGGTACCCTCATCACCTTGCTGGTGCTCTTGCGCCTGCCGCCGCTGCCTCCGCCGGAACAGCCACGCGAAACGCCCTGGCAAGCCCTGGGCGGCGGCATCGCCTTCCTCTTCGAGAATCGCCTGCTGGGCGCGGTCGCCCTGGTCGGCGCCCTGGTCACCATGGCCAATGCGGTGCGGGTGCTCTATCCGTCGCTGGGCGAGGACTGGGGACTGGATACCGGGCACCTGGGCTGGCTCTATGCCGCCGCGCCCCTGGGCGCGGCCATCGGCGCCCTCACCAGCGGTCGACTGAACCAGGCGCCGCGTCCGGGACGTACCCTGCTGATGACCGCGGTGGCGACCTTTCTGGCGGTGGCGGTCTTCGCGCTGCTGCCCGGCTTCTGGCTGTCGGCGCTGTGCCTGGTGCTGTTCGGCTATCTGGGTGCGCTCAATTCCCTGGTGCAGTACGCGCTGATCCAGCGTCTGACGCCGGATCGCCTGCTGGGGCGCATCAATGCGTTGTGGACGGCGCAAAACATCGGCGGCGAGGCCATCGGCGCGGCACTGTTCGGCGGTCTGGCCAGCCTGATGCTGGCGGCGCAGGCAGCCTGCGTCTTCGGTCTGGTCGCCACCGGGGTAGCTGCCCTCTGCTGGGCGCTGGCCCGCGGTCTGCGTCGAGCGGAAAGCCTGGGCGCCTAGCGTGTAAAACCGCCACGGCGTTTCTAACGGGTGCATACGGCGATCAGCAGTGGACAAGACCGATCGCGGCCATGGGCCGCTCCTACAGGCTAGCCGGCACCTGTAGGAGCGGCCCATGGCCGCGATCACCAAAACAACGATGTCTTTTAGGATCGGCCGCATCGGCGGACCGCCATGGCCGCTATCAGACTGCTCGCCTAGAAAACCTCACAGTAACTGTTCTGCTCAGGGCTTGGCGTAGCGCTGCTCCAGACGATCCAGCAGCAGGTTGGCGCTGTAGGGGTCGAGACGGAAGGTCTCGGCGCCCAGGGCTTCCACGCGGTTGTCCTTGACCGCCGGCAGGTGCGTCAGGAGCGGATTGCTGCGTACCGCCTCGGCTTCCTTGGCGTCCGCGGCGAACAGCAGAAAGGTCTGGCCCGTGAGACCGGTGGCGACGTTCTCGCCGGCGAGCTGCAGGATGTCGTGGCGCTGCCCCTGGCTATGGCCGGTCTCCAGCCCCGCCGGCAGTTTCGCCAGGGTGAAGCCCAGGCTTTCCAGCAACTGGCCCTGGGAAGAGGCGGCGGTCCAGAGATTGGCCTGGCGCGTCGCCGGGTTGTAGACGAAGGCGGATACCGGTTGCGGCGGCAGCTGCAGGCGCGCCTTGAGATCGGCGACGCGCCGGTCGAAGTCGCCGACCACCTTGCGGGCGGCGTCCTCGTGGCCGGTGGCCTGGCCGAGCAGTTCCACCACCTGTTGCCAGCTGCGATTGTCGTAACCCACCACCAGCACCGGGGCGATGGCCTTGAGTTGCTCGACCAGGCGTAGCGCCGAGTCGTTGCCGGTGGCGCTGACCAGGATCAGGTCCGGCGCCTCGGCGGCCACGGCTTCGGCATTGGCCTCGCCGATATATAGCCGCTTCACGTCGCGCTGCCTGGCGACCGCGCCCCACTGGCGCAGGAAGCCCTGGTCGTCGGCGAATCTGTTGTTGGGCGAGGTGGCGCCGCTGGCCACCACCGGCGCGCCGATGGCGAGCAGGGAACCGGTAAGGGTGACGCTGGTGGAGACGATGCGTTGCGGCTTGGCGGGCAGGGTCACCTGGCTGCCGTCGGCGCTGATCTGCCGCGGCCAGTCCGCCGCCTGAGCGGGGCCGCCCAGGATCAGAGTGGCGACCGCCAGAGTGGTGAGAATGCGAAACACTGAGAACAAGCTGAACATGGACGCCTTCCAGTTGTAAGATAATCACTCTCATTTTCAAAGAACCACCCCCTGGGCAGCAAGTCGTTCCTTTCCAGTAGCCGACAGGGCCAGGGCAGGAGCCGTGGATCCGGTACCCGCCGGCGCTCTGCCCAGTGGAGATTCACCAGATATTTCAAAGGGTTGCTGGCCATTCGGCGAGATCGTTCGGTCGCTAACGAATTGACTTTCCGGCAGGCAACCTTTAGCTTCTGCTTATTGATAAGCATTATCATTCTTGTAGAGGTCCATCGAAATGACGAGCAAGAGGGCTGAGGTGGTCGGCGGAGTCGCTGCCGATCGTCGGGAACAGGCCGCATTCCTGTTCCAGTCGGGTGATCGCGTCCTGCAAGGGCGGGGCATCTGTGCCCGGGTCGAGACACCGGCCAGTGGCGGCGCGCACCGGGATAGCCTGTTCCTGCACGCCGTGGATGAGGCCTTCGCCCGTGCCCGCCAGGCCGGCATCGCCGAGCCGGTGATCATGGGTGCCATTCCCTTCGATACCACCAGGCCCTCCTGCCTCTATGTGCCTCGGGAGCATGCCTGGACGGCGCGCCCGGCGCCGGTCTGCAGCGCAGGGGTTGCCCCGGCGCAGGTGCGCGAGGTGCGCAACCTGCCCAGCGCGGACGGCTTCTGCCTGGCGGTGGAGGAGGCCATCGAGGCCTTCCGCCGTGGCGAGCTGAGCAAGGCGGTGCTGTCGCGCATCCAGGAGATCCGCCTGGCCGAGCCTGCCGACGTGGAGACCATCCTCGCCAATCTGGCGCGGCAGAATCCCACCGGCTATCAATTCCGCATCCCCACCGCCGAGGGCGGCGAGCTGGTCGGGGTCAGCCCCGAGTTGCTGGTGCGCAGGCAGGGTGCCCAGGTCCATACCAATCCCCTGGCCGGTTCGGCCAGGCGCCGCGCCGATCCGCAGGAAGACCAGCGCGTCGCCCGCGAGTTGCTGGAGTCCAGCAAGGACCACTACGAACATCGTCTGGTGATCGAGGACATCCGCGAGCAGCTGGCGCCGCTGTGCAGCCGGCTGGACGTACCCGAAGGCCCCTCGCTGCTCAGCACCAACGCCATGTGGCACCTGTCCACCGCCATCGACGGCGAGCTGGCCGACAGCCGCACCTCGGCGCTGCAACTCGCCTGCCGCCTGCATCCGACTCCGGCGGTGTGCGGCTTTCCCACGGCCGCGGCGCGCCAGTTGATCCAGCGCATCGAGCCCTTCGACCGCGGCCTGTTCACCGGCATGGTCGGCTGGTGCGATGCCCAGGGCAACGGCGAGTGGGTGGTCACCATCCGCTGCGGCACGGTGCACGGCGACTGGCTGCGGCTGTTCGCCGGTGCCGGCATCGTCGAAGCCTCCGACCCCGCGGCGGAGTGGGCCGAGGTTACCGCCAAACTGGGCACCATGCGTGCCGCCTGTGGATTGCTCGACGAGGAGAACCCCACGTGAGTCTGGAATTCACCCCCTGGCCGGACGACCTGGCGGCGCGCTATCGCGCCCTGGGTTACTGGCCCGACCTGCCGATGACCGAGATCCTGGCGCGCAGCCGCGCGACCCTGCCGGACGCGCCGGCGATCCTCTGCGGCGAGCGGCAGCTGAGCTATGCCGAGCTGGACGAGCGTTCCAGTCGCCTGGCCGCCCACCTGCAGGCCGCCGGGATGCGCCGCCACGACACGGCCCTGGTGCAGCTGCCCAACGTGGCCGAGTTCTACGTGGTGTTCTTTGCCCTGCTCAAGGCCGGCATTGCCCCGGTCAATGCGCTGTTCAGCCATCAGAAGCTGGAGTTGCTCGCCTATGCGCAGCAGATCCAGCCCCGGCTGCTGATCGCCTCCAGCGAGCACAATCTGTTCCGCGACGACAACTTCCTCGCCGAGTTGCGCGACGTGGCGCCGGGCCTCGGCGAGGTACTGCTGGATGGCGCCGACGACGCGCGCAGCCTGCAGCAGCGCCTGGATACCCCGCTGGACGGTTTTCAGCTGACGCCCACCGCCGGTGGCGAGGTGGCCTTCTTCCAGCTATCCGGGGGCAGCACCGGCACGCCCAAGCTGATCCCCCGCACCCACAACGACTACTACTACAGCCTCAGACGCAGCGTCGAGATCTGCCGCCTGAGCCCGGCGACGCGCTTTCTCTGTGCGCTGCCGGCGGGCCACAACTACACCCTCAGCTCGCCCGGCGCCCTGGGCGTCTTCATCGCCGGCGGCTGCGTGGTCATGGCCCGCGATCCCGAGCCGCTGCGCTGCTTCGCGCTGATCGAACGCCATCAGGTGGACTGGGTGGCCCTGGTACCCCCGGCGGTGGCGCTCTGGCTGCAGGCCGCGGCCGCGCCCGAGCAGCGTGCGCGACTCGCCAGCCTGCGCGTGGTGCAGGTGGGCGGTGCCAGCTTCGCCGAAGCCCAGGCCCGCCGCGTGCCCGCGGAATTGGGCTGCCAGTTGCAGCAGGTGTTCGGCATGGCCGAAGGCCTGGTCAACTACACCCGCCTCGACGACGAACCCGAGCGCATCTTCACCACCCAGGGCCGGCCCATGAGCCCGGATGACGAAGTGCGCATCACCGACGAGGACGGCAATCCCGTGCCCGACGGCGAGCCCGGCCTGCTGTCCACCCGTGGCCCCTACACCTTCCGCGGCTACTACCGCAGCCCCGAGCACAACGCCCAGGTGTTCGACGCCGAGGGCTTCTATTTCTCCGGCGACGTGGTCCAGCGCGATGCCGCCGGCTACCTCAAGGTGGTCGGGCGGGTGAAGGACCAGATCAACCGCGGCGGTGAAAAGATCGCTGCCGCCGAGATCGAGGGCCTGCTGCTGCGCCATCCCGGCATCACCCACGCGGCCCTGGTCGCCATCGCCGACGACTTGATGGGCGAGAAGAGCTGCGCCTGCCTGGTGGTGAGCGATCCGGCGCTCAAGCCGGTGGCGCTGCGCCGCTACCTGCGCGAGCAGGGCGTGGCCGAGTACAAGCTGCCCGACCGTTTCCAGTTCCTTGACCAGCTGCCGCTCACCGCCGTCGGCAAGATCGACAAGCGCCGCCTGCGCGAGCAGCTGCAGACCCCATCCACCGGGCGTTCCTAAGGTTTCCCATGGCTATTCCCCGTCTTGCCTCCTATCCCTTGCCCCAGCCCGACGGCTTCCCCGCCAACAAGGTGGACTGGACGCCCGTGGCCGATCGCGCCGTGCTGCTGATCCACGACATGCAGCGCTATTTCGTCGAATTCTATGGCGACGACAGCCCGCTGATCGATCAGGTGGTGGCCAACATCGCCGCCCTGCGCGCCTGGGCCGATGCCCAGGGCGTGCCGGTGGTCTATACCGCCCAGCCCACCGACCAGCCGCCGGCCGATCGCGCCCTGCTCAACGACATGTGGGGCCCGGGCCTGACCCAGGCCGATCCCGCGCTGCAGCAGGTGGTGGACGCGCTGGCGCCCAAGGCTGACGACGTGGTGCTGACCAAGTGGCGCTACAGCGCCTTCCACCGTTCCAACCTGCAGGACCTGATGACCGAATGGCGGCGCGATCAGCTGATCGTCTGCGGCGTCTATGCCCATATCGGCTGCCTGACCACCTGCACCGATGCCTTCATGAGGGATATCCAGGCCTTCCTGATCGGCGACGCCGTGGCCGACTTCAGCGAAGAAGAGCACCGCATGGCGCTGCGCTACGTGGCTACCCGCTGCGGCAGCACCCTGAGCACCGCCCAGGTCACCGGCGCGGGTGCGGCCGTGCTCGATGAAGCCTGGCTGCGCGCCCAGGTCCAGCCGCTGCTGGACGCCGATGATGAAGCACCGGCGCTGGACGACAACCTCACCGATTTCGGCCTGGACTCGGTGCAGGTCATGACCCTGGTGGGCGAGTGGCAGAAGCGCGGTCTGCCGGTGACCTTCGCCGATCTCGCCGCCCAGCCGACCCTGCAGGGCTGGCTGGACCTGCTGCGCGCGCGCGCCTGAGGAATCTGCTGATGACGCAACTGGATTTCACCGGCAAGCGCGTCTGGGTGACCGGCGCAGGGCAGGGCATCGGGCTGCAGGTGGCGCGGCGCTTCCAGGAAGCGGGCGCCGAGGTGATCGGCCTCGACCGGCAATTCGCCGAGGGCAGCTATCCGTTCCGCACCCAGCTACTGGACGTCGCCGACGCGGCCCAGGTGGAGGACGTCTGCCAGGCGCTGCTGGCTGAAGAGCGCCGCCTGGACGTGCTGGTCAATGGCGCCGGCGTGCTGCGCCTGGGCACCAGCGACAGCCTGAGCCTGGACGACTGGCAGGCGCTGCTGGACGTCAACGTCTCCGGCCCCTTCTACCTGTTCCGCCAGCTGGTGCCGCTGTTCAAGGCCCAGGGCCGGGGCGCCATCGTCAACATCGCCTCCAACGCCGCCCATGTGCCGCGCCTGCAGATGGCCGGCTACTGCACCTCCAAGGCGGCGCTGGTGTCCCTGAGCCACTGCGTGGCCCTGGAACTGGCCGGGTCGGGCGTGCGCTGCAACGTGGTCTCGCCGGGCTCCACGGCGACCCCCATGCTGGCCGGCATGCTCGGCTCGCCCGAGGGTTACCAACGCCTGGTGGACGGCCTGCCGGAAGACTTCAAGCTGGGCATCCCGCTGCGCAAGATCGCCCAGCCCGACGAGATCGCCAACACCGTGCTGTTCCTCGCCTCGGACCTGGCCAGCCATATCACCATGCAGGACATCGTGGTGGACGGCGGCGCGACCCTGGCGGCGTGAGAGGTTTTCGTCGGTTGGGTTGAGCGCCAGCGAAGCCCAACACGGCGGGTTCGACTCCGCCTGTTGGGCTTCGACGATGGGGCTGTCTCAACCCAACCTACGGCTTGCCTCGCGACCGATCCCGGGCTTGCCGGGGCAGAAGAAGCTGAACGCCTGCTCGGATAGCCCCCTCTCCCCTCGGGAGAGGGTTGGGGTGAGGGCGCCCCTCGCTAGGGAGCCCAGTGGAAAAGGCTGCGCCGTTTTCCACGCTACGTGGCCGAGCGGTGCCGTAGGTTGGGTTGAGCGCCAGCGAAGCCCAACGCGATGGGTTCGCCCCCGCCTGTTGGGCTTCGACGATGGGGCTGTCTAAACCCAACCTACGGCTTGCCTCGCGACCGATCCCGAGCTTGCCGGGGCGGAAAATCCTGAACGCCTGCTCGGATAGCCCCCTCTCCCCTCGGGAGAGGGTTGGGGTGAGGGCGCCCCTGGCTAGAAAGCCCAGTGGAAAAGGCTGCGCCGTTTTCCACGCTACGGACTCAAAGATACGGCGGTGAACCGGGGCTCGACCGCTGGCAGCGGGAGAGTAGCCAGGTTGGTCTGAGTGATAGCGAAGCCCAGGGTATTGTCATGAAACGCATCGCGAGGCCGCTCCTACAGTCTGTGCTCAACCTGTAGGAGCGGCCGCATCGGCGGACCGCCATGGCCGCGATTGGTATTGCTGAAGAGCTTCGCTAACGAAGCCCTCCACTCAACCCGCCACCAGCACCCGGATCGCTTCCAGGCGCAGCGAGGCCTTGTCCAGGTAGGTCAGGCCTTCTTCGCGTTGCTGGCGCAGGCGGTCGATCTCGTCCTGGCGGACGCTGGAATTGACCGCGCGCAGGGCTTCCAGGCGGGCGATCTCTTCGTCCATGCCCGACAGGTAGGCCTGGCGGGCCTTGGCCACGCGTTCCTCGTGGCGGGGCAGGGCTTTGCCTTCGCCACCGCCGATCAGCTTGGCCAGGGAGTCGCGCTGGGCCTGGACGAACTTGTTGGCACTGGTGCGCGGCACGCTTTCCAGCTGATCGTTGAGGGTCTCGAAGGCCACCCGGGCAGCCAGGTCGTTGCCGTTGGCGTCCAGCAGGCAGCGGATCGCCAGGGGCGGCAGGTAGCGGCCCAGTTGCAGGGCGCGCGGCGCCACCGCCTCGCTGATGTAGATCAGCTCCAGCAGGACAGTGCCCGGCTTGAGCGCCTTGTTCTTGATCAGCGCCACGGCGGTGTTGCCCATGGAGCCCGACAGCACCAGGTCCATGCCGCCCTGGGCCATGGGATGCTCCCAGGTCAGGAATTGCATGTCTTCGCGGACCAGGGCCACGTTGCGGTCGTAGGTGATGGTCACGCCTTCGTCGTCGCCCAGGGGGAAGCCGGCGTCGAGCATCTTCTCGCTGGGCTTGAGAATCAGGGCGTTGTCGGAATGATCTTCGCTGTCGATGCCGAAGGCGTTGAACAGCTCTTCCATGTACATCGGCAGGGCGAATTGGTCGTCCTGCTCGAGGATGTCCTCGACCAGTTGCTCGCCGGCACCGGCGCCGGAGGAGTTGAGTTCCAGCAGGCGGTCACGGCCATTGTGCAGCTCGGCTTCCAGCGTTGCGCGCGCCTGGGCGCCCTGTTCCAGCAAGGCCTGCCAGGTGGCGTCGTCGCCACCGGCCAGCTGCTCGTCGAGCTCGCTGGCGAAGCGCGCCTGCAGGGCGCTGCCGGTGGGCGAGGTGGCCAGGAAGGCGTTCAGCGCCTGGTGGTACCACTGGAACTGACGCTCCTGGCGGCTGCCTTCGAGGTAGGGCACGTGCAGCTGGATGGTGTGGCGCTGACCGATCCGGTCGAGACGGCCGATGCGCTGCTCCAGCAGGTCTGGGTGGGCCGGCAGGTCGAACAGCACCAGGTGGTGGGCGAACTGGAAGTTGCGGCCCTCACTGCCGATCTCGGAGCAGATCAGCACCTGGGCGCCGAATTCCTCGTCGGCGAAGTAGGCGGCGGCGCGGTCGCGCTCGAGGATGCTCATGCCCTCGTGGAACACCGTGGCCGGGATGCCGGACTTCAGGCGCAGGGCGTCTTCCAGGTCCAGGGCGGTTTCCATGCGCGCGCAGATGACCAGCACCTTGTGCGGCTTGAGCGCCTTGAGGGTGTCGATCAGCCACTCGACGCGGCCGTCGTGGCGCCACCAGCGGTCGTTATCGTCTTCCGGGGCGAATTCGGTTTCCGGCTGCAGCGACTGGCCGGGCATGACGCCCTCGTCCAGGTAGGCATCCGGGAAGGGCAGGGCGTGGGCGTGCAGCTCGCGCTCGGGGAAACCCTTGACCGCGGCGCGGGTGTTGCGGAACAGCACGCGGCCGGTGCCGTGGCGATCCAGCAGCTCGCGCACCAGGCGCGCGCGGGCCTCGGCATCGCCGGCGGCGGCAGCGTTCAGCAGGGTCTCGCCTTCCTGGCCGAGGAAACCGCCGATGGCGTCCTGGGCGGCCGGGCTGAGGGCGCCGGCGTCGAGCAGTTCCTGCACGGCTTCGGCCACCGGGCGATAGTGCTGGGACTCCTGCTGGAAGGCGGCGAAGTCGTGGAAGCGGCTGGGATCGAGCAGGCGCAGGCGGGCGAAGTGGCTGTCCTGGCCCAGTTGCTCGGGGGTCGCGGTCAGCAGCAGCACGCCGGGGATGACCTCGCCCAGTTGCTCGACCAGGCTGTATTCGCGGCTGGCGCCCTCGGGGTGCCAGACCAGGTGGTGGGCTTCATCGACCACCAACAGGTCCCAGCCGGCGGCGAAGGCGGCATCCTGGGCCTTTTCGTCGCGCACCAGCCAGTCCAGGGAGACCAGGGCGAGCTGGGCGTCCTCGAAGGGGTTGCCCTCTTCGCTGGCCATGAAGCGCTCGGCGTCGAACAGCGCCACTTCCAGGTTGAAGCGGCGGCGCATCTCCACCAGCCACTGGTGCTGGAGATTTTCCGGGACCAGGATCAGCACGCGGCTGGCGCGACCGCTGAGCAGCTGGCGATGGATCACCAGGCCGGCTTCGATGGTCTTGCCCAGGCCCACTTCGTCGGCCAGCAGGACGCGCGGCGCGACCCGGTCGGCCACGCTGCGGGCGATGTGCAGCTGGTGCGGGATCGGCTGGGCGCGGGTACCGCCAAGGCCCCAGAGGCTGGACTGCAGGAGGCGGTTGCGGTGCTCGTGGGTGTGATAGCGCAGACCGAACCAGGGCAGGGGATCGATCTGCCCGGCGAACAGGCGGTCGCTGGCCAGGCGGAACTGGATGAAGTTCGACAGCTGGGCCTCGGGCACGCTGCGTGCCTCGCGCTCGGCGGTGAAGCCGTGGTACGTCAGCAGGCCGTCCTCTTCGGAGACCTCGCGCACGGTGAGCTTCCAGCCCTCGAAATGGGTCACCTCGTCGCCCGGGGCGAAGCGCACCCGGGTCAGCGGGGCGTTGCGCTGGGCATACTGGCGCGTCTCACCGGTGGCTGGATAGAGCACCGTGAGCAGGCGGCCGTCCAGGGCCAGGATGGTTCCCAGGCCCAGTTCGGCCTCACTGTCACTGATCCAGCGTTGTCCCGGTTGATGCGACGCCATGTGGAAGCTTCTCCCCAGCTATCAAAAAGCCGGCTATTTTAGCGAAAGCGGAGTCAGAAGCCTAACGCGCTCTTTGCCGCAGTCCGCGAATTCGAGGTCCCCGTCATGATCCCCATCGTTCCGCCCCTGGGCGTGACCCCACCCAACCAGCTGGATCCGGCGCCCGTGCGCCCCGTGGTCGCGCCGGTGACGGCACCTGCCGAAACGGCGCACGCCCCGCTGGAGGACGAAGCGACCCTGGATCGCGAGGCGCGCCGCCGCCGCCGGCAGCGCGAAGCCCTGCGCCAGGGCCTTGGCGCCGAACGTGCCCAGGCCCTGGAAGAGCCGGAGCAGGTGGGCGCCCAGGTGGATCTGCGGGTCTAGCCATGCTCGAGCGCCTGGAGCTGGACGACGCCGAGCTGGCCTTCCACCCGCACTGGCTATCCCCGGAACGAGCCGATGCCTGGCTGCAGCAGCTGGACGCCGAAACCCCCTGGAGCCAGCCGCAGGTGCGGGTGTTTGGCCGCTGGCACCCGGTGCCGCGACAGGTCGCCTGGTATGCCGACCCCGGGGTGGTCTACGGCTACGCCGGCCTGGATCACGCCGCCTTGCCCTGGACGCCGCTGTTGCAACTCATCCGTGAAGCCGTCGAGGCGGCCTGCGGCCAGGCCTTCAATGGCGTGCTGCTCAACCGTTACCGCGACGGCCAGGATTCCATGGGCTGGCACAGCGACGACGAGGCCAGTCTCGGCGCCAATCCGCTGATCGCCTCGCTCAACCTCGGGGCCGCGCGGCGCTTCGATTTCCGCCGCAAGGGCACCAGCCGCATCGGCCATTCCCTGGAACTGGGTCACGGCAGCCTGCTGGTCATGGCCGGCACGACCCAGCATCATTGGCAGCACCAGATCGCCAAGACCCGCAAAGCCAGCGGGTTGCGGCTGAATCTCACCTTTCGCCGGATAGCGACATGAGCGACGACAGCAATCTCATCGACTTCACCACCGAGCGCGGCAAGCGCATCCACGACCTCAAGGAGCGCCGGCTGCAGGAGGTGCGCTCGGCCTTCGAGCAGGCGCTGCCGCTGACCGCCGCCAAGAAGAAAAAGCGCAAGCCGAAGAAGAAATAGCGGGCACTACCGTTCGTCGGGATTCGCCCTTGAAATTTTGTGGGGGATTCCTATCTAGGTTCATGCGGGATGCCGAAGTCGGGTCCCGCAGGCAACACCGAAACTTGCTGAACCTATCAGGAGATTCACCATGAGCAACGTACTGTCCCTGGCCCCGCTGTTCCGTCATTCCGTCGGCTTCGACCGGTTCAACGACCTGTTCGAATCCGCTCTGCGCAACGACGCTGGCAGCTCCTATCCGCCCTACAACGTCGAGAAACACGGTGACGACCAGTATCGCATCGTGATCGCCGCCGCCGGCCTCCAGGAAGATGACCTGGAGATCGAAGTCGAGCGTGGCGTGCTCACCGTCAAGGGTGGCCGGCGCGAAAACAGCGCCGAGAGCGTGACCTTCCTGCATCAGGGCATCGCCCAGCGCGCCTTCAAGCTGTCCTTCCGCCTCGCCGACCATATCGAGGTGAAGGGTGCCGATCTCAAGCACGGCCTGCTGAGCATCGAACTGGTGCGCGTGATCCCGGAAGAAGCCAAGCCCAAGCGCATCGCCATCGCCGGCCAGCGCCCGGCTCTGGACAACTGATCGTCCAGGCGTCCTGCCCAAAAGCCCCAGCCCCGTGCTGGGGCTTTTTCGTTTGCGGCCCCGGCGCTAGCGGCCCTGACCGAAGAGCTCCAGCAGCACCCCGCGCAACCAGCGGTTGCCGGCGTCCTGGTGATAGCGCGCGTGCCAGTGCTGCCTGACCGCGAAGCCTTCGATCGGTACCGGGCATTCGTGGACCCTGAGGCCATAGGTCTCCGCCAGGGTGGTGCCGATATGCCGCGGCAGGGTGACGATGAGGTCCGAGGTGCCGACCACCGCGCCGACGCCCAGAAAGCCCGGTAGCTCCAGCACGATGCGGCGCTGCACCCCGGCGCTGACCAGGCCCGCTTCCAGCAGCTTCTGCCCGGTGCCGGCACTGACCAGCACGTGGCCCTCCTCGGCATAGGCCGTGGCCGTCAGCTGCTCGCCGAGGCGCGGATGGCGGGCGCTGACCAGGCAGACCCAATCCTGGGGAAACAGCAATTGCTGATAGAGGCTGCCGCCCAGCCAGGGAATGAAGCCGATCGCCAGGTCCGCCTCGCCGATCTCCAGGGCCTGCTCGGTGTTACCGTCGATCCGCGCGATCTCCAGCCGCACCCCGGGCGCCACCTCGCGCAACTGCGCCAGGATCCGCGGCAGCAGGGTGATGTGGCTGGCATCGCTCAGGCAGAGGCGAAACAGCCGCTGGGCGGTGGCGGGCTCGAAGGCGACTTCCCAGGCCACCAGCCGGCGCAGGGACTCGAGCACCTCACGACAGGGGGTGATCAGGGCCTCGGCCTGGGGCGTGGGCTTCATGCCGCCAGGCGTGCGCACGAACAGCGGATCGCGCAGCTGCTGGCGCAACTTGCCCAGCCAGAGGCTGATGGTGGGCTGGCTCTGACCCAGCTGTTCGGCGGCCCGGGTCACGCTGCCGGTGCGATAGAGCACCTCGAACAGCATCAGCAGCTTGGGTTCGGGCAGGCCGTCCGTCGGCAGCATTATCAGCATTCCTGATGGGCGAATTGGGCTCTTTGTATAGCTCAATAGCAGACGCGGGCCTAGGGTAGGGCGAAAACAAGGAGCCCGATCCATGAAAATCTGCATCCTCGGGGCCGGCGCCCTGGGCAGCACCTTTGGCGCCTGGCTGAGCGAGGCGGGGCACGAGGCCTGGCTGCTCAACCGGCCCAATGCCCATATCGCGGCGGTCGCCCGTGACGGCCTGGACATCGAGACCGCCGAGGGCCGTCGCCGGGTCCAGGTACGGGCGGCGATGAGCGCCGAGGCGGTCGGGGTGGTCGACCTGGTGGTGGTGCTGGTCAAGTCCTTCGCCACGGCCGAGGCCATGCGCCAGGCACTGGCGCTGGTCGGTCCCGAGACCCTGGTGCTGTCGCTGCAGAACGGCCTCGGCCACGAAGAGCTGCTGGCCGAGATCGTCGGCCCGGAGCGGGTGATCGCCGGCAAGACCTATGTCGGCGGGGTGCTGCTCGGCCCGGGGCGGATCCGCAGCGGGGTGGCCGGCAAGCAGACCCTCATCGGCGAACTCGACGGCCAGCTCACTCCGCGGGTGCAGGCGGTTGCCGAGGCCTTTGCCGGCGCGGGGCTGGCAACCACAGTCAGCGCGAATATCCGCGGCACCCTGTGGGACAAGCTGCAGGTCAACGTCGCCACCGGGGCCCTCACCGGCATCACCCAGCTCACCTACGGCCAGCTCTATAGCGAGCCGCTCTTGCGCGACACCGCCTTGCAGGCGGTCGCCGAGGCCATCGCGGTGGCCCGCGCCGCCGGGGTCGAGCTGGGGCTGCAGGAACCTGAAGCCGCCTGGCAACTGGCCCGCGAAGGGCTGGCGCCGTCGTTCAAGACCTCCATGCTGCAGAGCCTGCAGAGGGGCTCCATCACCGAAATCGACTTCATCAACGGCGCGGTGGTGCGGCTCGGCCAGCAGTACCGCGTACCGACCCCGGTCAACGCCACGCTGGTCGCCTGCATCAAGGGCATCGAGCGCGCCCTGGCCGATCGACAACAAGAGGACGCCACATCATGAGCATTCCCAAGGCCTATCTGGAACACGTGGCCATCTGGGTGAAAGACATCCACTGGCACATCCGCTTCTTCCACGAGGTGTTCGGCATGACCCTGCGCGAGGTGCAGGGCACGGTCGACCAGCCCACCCAGTACTGGACCCTGGGCGGTATGCAATTCATGAGCAAGCCGGATTTCGCCGGCCCCGAGGGGCGCCTGGGCCACCTGGGGCTGATGTGCGAGGACCTCGACGCCGCCCTGGCCGCCGCCCGGCGTTTCGAGGGTGTGGAGCAACTGCCCCAGGGCTACAACTGGCTGCGCCTGCCCGATGGCCTGGCGCTGGAATTCATCCAGGCCGTGCCGGCCCGCGCCGTGCACGACGCCCTGGCCGTCAACGCCCGTCAAGCCGAGTGACAGCGACCATGACCGTACAAGAAAAATATTTCGAGGACGCCCGCGAAGGCGACGAGGCGATCACCCCGAGCTACCTGGTCACCAAGGAACGCATCCTGGCCTATGCCGACCTGACCGGTGACCACACCCCGGTCCACGTCGACGAGGCCTATGCCAATGCCAGCCACTTCGGCGGCCTGGTCGCCCATGGGCTGATGGGGCTCTCCATCGCCGACGGCCTCAAGACCCAGTGCGACTATCGCTTCCTGCCGGGGATGTCGCTGGGCTGGACCTGGGACTTCCTCCTGCCGATCCGCGTCGGCGACGAATTGCACGTGAAGATGCGCGTCGGGTCCATGAGACCCAGCAAGAGCAAGCCGGGCTGGGGCATCGTGGTGCTGCCATCCGAGCTGATCAACCAGAAGGGCGAGGTGGTCCAGCGCGGCGAGCACCGCCTGATGGTGCCGCGGCGGGAGGGCGCCCTATGAGCCAGCCACTGCCGCTGCAAGGCCTGAGGGTCATCGACTACAGCCACTTCCTCGCCGGTCCCTATGTGGGGCGCTGCCTGGCGGCGCTGGGCGCCGAGGTGATCAAGGTGGAACGTCCCGGCAGCGGCGATGCCGGGCGCCAGCACGCCTTCGTCCTCGACGACCAGCAGAGCGGCTACTTCCTGCAACTCAACATGGGCAAGCAGGGCGTCAGCGTCAACATGAAGGACCCGCGCGGCAAGGCCTTCATGCAGCAGCTCTGCGACAGCGCCGACGTCTTCATCGAGAACTACCGGCCCGGCGCCCTGGACAGGCTCGGCCTGGGCTATGCGGAGCTGTCGGCGCGCAATCCGCGCCTGGTGTACTGCTCGATTTCCGCCTACGGCCACACCGGGCCCGATGCCCATCGCGCCGGCTTCGGCCTGATCGCCGAGGCCAAGAGCGGCATCATGCAGATGGTCGGCACGCCGGGCGAGGCACCACCATTGCTGCGCATCTCCCTGGGCGACATGTACACCGGCGCCCACGCGGTGGCCGCCATCAACGCGGCGCTGCTCGGCCGGGTCACCAGCGGCCGCGGCCAGCACATCGACATGGCGCTGTATGACACCCTGGTGTCCATGCACGAGTACGCGGTGCAGTGCTACACCCTGTCCGGCGGCGAGATCCTGCCGCAGCAGACCGGTCACGACATGCCCACCTCGACCCTCTATGGCGTATTCCGCGCCCAGGACGGCGACCTGGTCATCGCCGCCCAGGTGGACGACTCCTGGAAGCGCTTCGCCGCCCTGGTCGAACAGGACGCTGGCCAGCCGGGTTTCGGCAGTGACCTGCGCTTCCACACCTCCACCGGCCGCAACGCTCATCGCGAAGTTATCCTGCCCATCGTCAAGGCCTGGGTGGCGGCCAATCCGGTCGCCCGGCTGCTGGCGCTGCTCGACGAGATAGACGTGCCCTGCGCCAAGGTGCAGCGCATCGACGAGGTGATCGAGGATCCGCAGATCAAGGCCCGCGGCATGATCCAGGAGCAGCAGCACCCGCGCTTCGGCACCCTGCGCATGCCCAATCTGCCATTCCGCTTTTCCGACTGCGACACCACCATCCAGCAGGTGGCGCCGGATCTCGGTGAGCACAACGCCGCCGTGGCCCGGAGCCTGGGCTACAGCGCGGACGAGATCGCCCAGCTGCAGGCCGATGGCGTGCTCTTCACCCAGGAGATGCCGGCATGACCGACCACTACGCGGTGATCGGCCGCCCGATCAATCACACCAAGTCCCCTCTCATCCATGGGCTGTTCGCCGCAACCAGCGGCCAGGACCTGAAGTACGGTGCCATCGAAGGCTCGCTGGAGGATTTTGCCGGTGACGTGGCGCGCTTTCGCGCCCAGGGCGGGCGGGGCATGAATGTCACGGCGCCCTTCAAGCTGCAGGCCTTCCAGCTGGCCACCGAGCCCAGCGAAAGGGCGCGCCTGGCCAAGGCGGCCAATGCGCTGAAGTTCGAGGGGGAGCGGGTGCTGGCGGAGAACTTCGACGGCATCGGCCTGCTGCGCGACATCGAGGTCAACCTCGGCCAGCCGCTGGCCGGCAAGCGGGTGCTCTTGCTGGGCGCCGGGGGCGCGGCCCGCGGCGCCCTGTTGCCCTTCCTCGCGGCCGGGCCGGCGGCGCTGGTGATGGTCAATCGCGATAGGCAGAAGGCCGCCGGGCTCGCCCAGGAGATCGGGCATCCGCTGCTGAGTGTAAGCAGCTACGAGGCCCTGCAAGGGGAGAGATTCGACCTGGTGATCAACGCCACCTCGGCCAGCCTGGTCGGTGAGCTGCCACCGGTCCCGACCGACGTCTTTGCCCAGGCGGCGCTGGCCTACGAACTGGCCTATGGCAAAGGGCTGACGCCCTTCCTGCGCCTGGCTAAGGAACAGGGCGTGGCGCAACTGGCCGACGGCGTGGGCATGCTGGTGGAGCAGGCGGCCGAAGCCTTCGCCTGGTGGCGCGGTGTGCGCCCCGAGACCCGGCCGGTCATCGACCGGCTGACCCTTCCCCTGACATGAGCGATCCCATGAAGATCCTGATGCTGCACGGTATCAACCACAACATGTTCGGCAAGCGCGATCCGGTGCAGTACGGCACCGTGACCCTGGCCGAGATCGACGCCAGGCTGGCGGCCCTCGGTGCGGAATTGGGGGTGGAAATAGAGTCCTTCCAGAGCAACCACGAAGGGGCGATGGTGGAGCGCATCCACCAGGGCTACGAGGAGGGCGTCGACGGGGTGCTGATCAACGCCGGCGCCTGGACCCACTACAGCTACGGCATCCGCGACGCCCTGGCGATCCTTACCGTCCCGGTGGTGGAATTGCACATGTCCAACATCCATGCGCGGGAGAGCTTTCGCCATCACTCGGTGTTCGCCGAGATCGTGCTGGGGCAGATCGCCGGCTTCGGCGTGGACAGCTACCTGCTGGCACTGCGCGCGGCGGTGAGCGCGGCCCAGGCGCGTAGGGCCTGAGCCGCCGACCCCCACCCCGAGGAAAAGGGAGCGCTCCCACAGATCCCGCGTAGGGTGGAAAACCGCGCAGCGTTTTCCTCGCACCAAGGTGTTGGCTGAGGCCCTGTGGGGTTGAGGCAGCTCCATCGCCGCAGCCCAACAGTAGGATAAGGAGCCGTGTGCAGGCTATCGCGGCCATGGGCCGCTCCTACACTGTAGGAGCGGCCCATGGCCGCGATAAAGCAGGGTAGGGAGGCACCGCTTCTCTCGGCATGAGACTCAAGCTGATGCTCGCTATAGCCGAGGCAGGTATCGGGCGCCAATTGCAACTGGGTGAGAAGTCCCGCGTTGGCGCGGATGGAGGCGGGGAGTCGCAACGGATTCAAGGGCACTCGTCGTCCTTTTTGCGCGATATCGCCTCACCCGTATGCGGCCCCAGTTCCCGCTTGGGACAGTCCTGCCACTGCTTGTCCCCCAGACCGGCGGTGTATTCCGGATGCAGCGGATAGTGCAGGCGGTTGTCCGCCCGGCTGGTGTCGCCCACCACCAGCAACTCCACCGGCTCGTCGGTCTCGTTGATGAAGGTGTGGGCGACGCCATCCCCCGCCTTGAAACCCACCCCGTCGCCCGGCTTGAGGCGCTGGAGGTGACCGTCGATCCAGGCGGTGGGGTGGCCCGAGATCACATAGATGAATTCGTCTTCGGTGGCCTCGGCATGGGGCCGCGAGGTGCGGCGACCGGGTGGCAGCCATTCGTGGTGGATGCCCAGGCGGGCGAAGCCGAAGTGGCGGCCGAAGGCGGCACCCAGGGAAAAGCGCTCGTCACTGTCGGCATAGCCGGGGCCGTCGGGCGCCTGGAGCTGGGACCAGTGGACGATCTTGTCGAAATCTTTCCGGGATTGCATGGGGTGCTGCGCCTCGCGGGAAAATAGCTCAAGCTTAGCCGGTTAGGCGGACGCTGCCGCCTCAGGTCCCTTTCGGTGCAGGAACGCGATGCCCAGACTGTCCAGACAACTCCTCGCACTGCTGACCCTGGCGCTGCTCGGTGGCTGTTCACCCGATACGCCGATCAACAGCCCCTACCGCGCCGGAGCCGAAGGTCAGAATACCCTCTATACCGCCTTCACCACCCGCTCGCCGAAGTACCTCGATCCGGCCAGTTCCTATTCCGGCGACGAGACCAACTTCACCTACAACATCTATGAACCCCTCTACGGCTACCACTACTTCAAGCGGCCCTACGAGCTGATCCCCCGCGGCGCCGAGCGGGTGGTCACGCCTTACTACCTGGATGCCCAAGGCCGGCGCCTGCCGGACGACGCACCGGCCGCGCAGATCGCCGAGAGCGTTTACGACATCCCCATCCGCCGCGACGCCCGTTATGCGCCCCATCCGGCCTTCGCCCGCGATGCCCAGGGCCATTACCGCTACTTCCCGATCCAGCCCGCCGACCTGGCCGATCGCTACCAGATCCCCGACTTTCCCGAGACCGGCAGCCGCGCCCTGACCGCCGCCGACTACGCCTACGGCCTGCGTCGCCTGGCCAGTCCGCGGCTGGTCTCGCCCAGCTACGCCATCTTCGCCGAGCATCTGGTCGGCATGCAGGCCTATGGCGACGGCCTGCGCGCCGCCGACAAGTCCCTGCGCGCCGGCCTGCCCAGGGGCGCGCCGCTGCCCTGGCTGGACCTGCGCCAGGGCGAGCTGCCCGGGGTCGAGGTGCTGGACGACCACACCCTGCGGCTGCGGGTGATCGGCAAGTACCCCCAGTTCAACTACTGGCTGGCCATGACCTTCGCCGCGCCGGTGCCCTGGGAGGCGGATCGCTTCTACAGCCAGCCGGGGATGGCCGAGCACAACCTCGGCTTCAACAGCTGGCCGGTGGGCACCGGACCCTATCGCCTGGCCGAGTCCATCCCCAATCGCCGCCATGTGCTGGAGCGCAATCCCAACTACCACGCCGATCCCTATCCCTGCGAAGGGGAGCCCGAGGATCGCGAACAGGGTCGGCTGGACGACTGCGGCAAGCCCATGCCGCTGATCGACCGCGCGGTGTTCAGCCTGGAAAAGGAAGGGGTGCCGCTGATGGGCAAGTTCATCCAGGGCTACTACGACACCCCCCAGGTCGAGCGCGGCGAATATGGCGTGGCGCTGCGCACCAAGGCCGGTGATTCGGCCGATTCCGCCGAGCTCTACCGCGAGCGTGGCCTCAAGCTACCCACCGCGGTGGAGGCGTCCAACTGGTACCTGGGTTTCAACTGGCTGGATCCGGTGGTGGGGCAGGGCGCAACGCCCGAGCAGCAGGTGCGCAATCGCAAGCTGCGCCAGGCACTGTCGATCGCCTTCGACTGGGAGAGCTACATCACCGTCTTTCTAAACGGCAACGGCCTGGTCGCCAATGGCCCGCTGCCGCCGGGCGTGCTGGGCTACGAAGCGCTGCCGGCCGGCAGCAACCCGGTGGTCTATCGAATGGTGGATGGCAAACCCGAGCGGCGACCCATCGAAGAGGCCCGACAGTTGCTGGCCGAAGCCGGCTATCCCGATGGCCGCGACGCCAGCAGCGGGCGGCCGCTGATCCTGCAATACGACGCCCAGACCAGCGGCGACAGCGCCATGTTCGACTGGATGCGCCAGCAGACCGCCAAGCTGGGCATCCAGCTGGAACTACGCGGCTCGGACTACAACAGATTCCAGGACAAGATGCGCAAGGGCGCGGCGCAGATCTTCTTCTGGGGCTGGAACGCCGACTATCCCGATGCCGAGAACTTCCTGTTCCTCTTCTACGGTCCCCAGGGCAAGGCCAAGCATGGTGGCGAGAATGCCGGCAACTACAGCAATGCCGAATACGACCGGCTGTTCGAGCAGATGAAGAGTCTCGATGACGGACCGGAAAAGGTCGCCCTGATCCGGCGCATGGTCGCCCTCGTGCAGCAGGACGCGCCCTGGCTGTTCGGCTGGAATCCCCTGTCGGCCGGGGCCTATCAGCAGTGGGTCTACAACGCCAAGCCGACCCAGATGGTGCGCGATCAGCTGCGCTATCTGCGCCTGGACCCGGCGCTGCGCGAGCGCAAGGTGCTGGAATGGAACCGGCCGGTGCTCTGGCCGCTGTGGCTGCTGCTGGGGCTGGGGCTGCTGCTGATCTGGCCGGCCTGGCGCAGCCTCCGGCGGCGTGAGCGCCAGACCGCCTTTGGCGACGGCCACGGGGAGGGGCGGCCATGATCGGCTATCTGCTGCGGCGCCTGGCCTATGGCGTGCTCATCCTGATCGGCGTGAATCTGCTGACCTTTCTGCTGTTCTTTACCGTCAACACCCCGGACGACATGGCGCGCCTGGCCATCGGCGGCAAGTACGTCACCGCCGAAGCCATCGAGGACTGGAAGGCGGAGCACGGCTACGACAAGCCGCTGCTCATCAATACCACCCGTGAAGGAATGGAGCAGCTGACCGATACGCTCTTCTTCGAACGGTCGGCCAGTCTGCTGGTGTTCGACTTCGGCACCTCCGACAGCGGCCGCGACATCGGTCGGGAGATCGCCGAGCGCGCTGGACCGAGTCTGGCGCTGGCGCTGCCGACCTTCGTGCTCGGCCTGGCGGCCAGCGTCGGCTTCGCCCTGCTGCTGGTGTTCTTTCGCGCCACCCGGCTGGACTTCTGGGGCGTGGTGCTCTGCGTGGTGCTGCTGTCGATCTCCTCGCTGTTCTACATCATCGCCGGCCAGTGGCTGTTCGCGAAGACGCTGCGCCTGGTGCCCTTTTCCGGCTATGAAGAAGGCTGGAATCTGTTGCGCTTCCTGGCCCTGCCGGTGCTGGTGGCGGTGATAGCCGGCCTCGGCAGCCAGGCCCGCTTCTATCGCGCGCTGTTTCTCGAAGAGATCGGCAAGGACTATGTGCGCACCGCCCGCGCCAAGGGCCTGGCCGAGCGCCAGGTGCTCCTGCGCCATGTGCTGCGCAATGCGGCGCTGCCTATCCTCACCGGGGTGGTCTCGGCCATTCCCTTGCTGATCATGGGCAGCCTGATCGCCGAATCCTTCTTTGGCATTCCCGGCCTGGGCAGCTACACCATCGACGCCATCAACGGCCAGGACTTCGCCGTGGTCCGCACCATGGTGTTCCTGGGGTCGGTGCTCTACATCGTCGGCCTGATCCTGGCGGACCTGTCCTACACCCTCGCCGATCCGCGCGTTCGCTTCAGGTAGCCGCCATGCCGAAATTCGTCTTGCTCTGGACCGACCTCGCCCTCTACCTGCTGGTGGCCGGCAGCCTGATCTACGCCTGGCGCGCGCGTCGCCAGCCGGCCCTGCGCGCCAGTTGGCGCCGGGTGCTGCAGGATGCCCCGGCGATGAGCGCGGCCGTGGTGCTGGCCAGCTTCGTCGCCATCGCCCTGCTGGATTCGCTGCACTACCGGCCCCAGTTACCCGCGACGCCTGGCGCCACGGCGCCGATCTACTCGCCCACGGTGCTCTCGGCCCTCGACGGCCTGCTGGCCGAGACCAGCCTGACCCAGCGCGAGAAGACCTATTCGGCGCCGCTCGCCACCCACCAGTTCACCAAGGAAACCCTGGGCACCAGCGCCGAGGGCGCGCCGCTGCGGGACTTCCCCCGCCTCAAGCATGCCGGCACCACGTTGCGCGATCCCGCTACCGAGTGGCGGGGCGATGTCCTCAAGCGGCTGACGTTGGGCCTGCTCGGCGGTCTGGCGCTGGCCCTGGCGACTGCCGCCCTGGCCGCGGCACGGCTGCGCGAGCCGGGTGGCTTAGCCAGCCGCTGCGGACTCATCCTCCGCGGCCAGACCGCCACGCCCTGGCGCGCCATCCTGCTGACCTGGCTGGGCGTCTGCCTGGTGGCCGGCAGCGTGATCGCCCTGGCCAGTGGTTACCACGTGCTGGGCACCGACGGCACCGGCAACGACGTCCTCTACCAGTCGCTCAAGAGCATCCGCACCGCCTTCGTCATCGGCAGCCTGACTACCCTGGCCATGCTGCCACCGGCCATCGTCTTCGGCCTGGCCGCCGGTTACTTCAAGGGCCGGGTGGACGACGTCATCACCTACCTCTACACCACCCTGACCTCCATCCCCGGGGTGCTGCTGGTAGCGGCCTGCGTGCTGATGATGCAGGGGTTCATCGACCGCCATCCGGAGCTGTTCGACACCGGCGCGGCGCGCGCCGACCTGCGTCTCTTCATGCTCTGCCTGATCCTCGGTCTCACCGGCTGGGCCGGCCTCTGCCGCCTGCTGCGCGCCGAGGCGCTCAAGCTGCGCGAGCTGGAATACGTGCAGGCGGCGCGGGCCTTCGGCGTTTCCCACTTCACCATCCTGCGCCGGCACCTGCTGCCCAACGTCTTCTACCTGGTGCTCATCACCCTGACCCTGGAATTTTCCAGCCTGGTGCTCTACGAGGCGGTGCTCTCCTACCTGGGCATCGGTGTCGATCCGACCATGAATTCCTTCGGCTCCATGATCAACGACGCCCGCACCGAAATGTCCCGCAGCCCCATGATCTGGTGGAATCTGCTTAGCGCCTTCGCCTTCATGCTGGCCCTGGTGCTGGCGGCCAATCTGTTCGCCGACGCCGTGCGCGACGCCTTCGATCCGCGCAGTCGCCGGCTGAGATCCGCCTGGCTCAGGCGCCGTCCCGGCCAGGGCGAGGTGCAGCCATGACCCCGGTGCTGGAGATCCGCGACCTGGAGATCCTGGTCGACGGCGAGGAGGGTACGCGCCAGGCGGTGCGGGGCCTGAGCCTGGCCATCGCCCGCGGCGAGACCTTTGCCTTGGTCGGGGAATCGGGCAGCGGCAAGAGCGTCACCGCGCTCTCGCTGTTGCGGCTGCTGCCGCCTGCGTTGGGTATCGCCCGGGGTGCGGCGCTGCTGGCCGGTACCGATCTGCATCGACTGCCGGAAGGGCGCCTGCGCGAATTGCGCGGCGGGCGCGTCGGCACCATCTTCCAGGAGCCCGCCACCAGCCTGAATCCGGTCATGCGCATCGGCGAGCAGATCGAGGAAACCCTGCGCGCCCATACCGCGCTGCGCGGCGCCGCCGCCCGCGCCCGGGTGGTGGAATGGCTGCGTCGGGTGGGCATTCCCGAGCCGGAGCGACGGATCGACGACTACCCCTTCCAGTTCTCCGGTGGCCAGAAGCAGCGCATCATGATCGCCCTGGCGCTGGCCGCCGAGCCGGATCTGCTGATCGCCGACGAGCCCACCACGGCGCTGGACGTCACCGTCCAGGCGCAGATCCTCGCTCTGCTGGCCGACATCCAGCGCGAACTGGGCATGGCCATCCTGCTGATCACCCACGACCTGGCGGTGGTGCGCCAGGTGGCCCATCACGTGGCCCTGATGCGCCACGGCGAGATCGTCGAAAGCGCACCAGCGGCGGACTTCTTCCAGGCGCCCCGGCATCCCTATGCCCGCGAGCTGTTCGCCGCCATTCCCACCTTCGCCAAGCGCGGCCAGACCCTGGCAGGAGTACCCCGCACCTTGCCCGCGCGAACCCCGGGCGAGTGCTTGCTGGAGGTACGCGACCTGGCCGTGCACTATCCGCTCCGCCGGGGCGCCTGGGGCCGGACTCGGGACTGGGTCAGGGCGGTGGACGGGGTGAGCTTCGACCTGCACGCCGGCGAGACCCTGGCCCTGCTGGGCGAATCCGGCTGCGGCAAGACCACCACCGGCAAGGCGCTGCTGCGGCTGCTCGACGGGCCGCGCATCGGCGGCAGTGCCCGCCTGGGCGGCGCAGAGCTGCTCACGGCCGATGGACGCACCCTGCAACGACTGCGCCGGCAGATCCAGATCGTCTTCCAGGATCCCTTCGCCTCCCTGGATCCGCGCATGCGCATCGCTGCCACCCTGGAGCAGGGGCTGCTGGCCCTGCGCCCGGAACTGGACGCCGCCGAGCGCCAGAGACGGGCCGCCGCCCTGGTGGAGCGGGTCGGGCTGCCGGGTGACACCCTGCAGCGTTTTCCCCACGAATTCTCCGGCGGCCAGCGGCAGCGCATCGCCATCGCCCGGGCGCTGATCGTCGAGCCGCGGGTGCTGGTATGCGACGAACCCACCTCGGCGCTGGACGTCTCGGTGCAGGCGCAGATCCTCGATCTCCTGCGCGAACTTCAGGCGGAGCGCGGCCTGGCCTATCTGTTCATCACCCACAACTTCGGCGTGGTCGAGTACCTGGCCGATCGTATCGCGATCATGGACGGCGGCCGCATCGTCGAACAGGGCAGCGCCGAACGGGTGCTGCGCGCTCCCGCTCACGCCATGACCCAGCGCCTGCTGGCCGCCGTGCCGCGCCTGGAATTCGGGACCTCGCCATGAATTTTCCACCGCGCATCGCCCTGGCCGACTTCGAGCTGGTGTGGCCGCAACCGCGCCTGGCCGCGGCCTTCGCCGACGCCCTGAACTGGAGCTATGCCGAGCACCGCCGCTTCCTTGCCTGGGCGCGCGAACAGACCAGCGTCGCCCAGGCCCGCGACAGCCTGCTCGCGGCTCGCGGCGCCTTCACCCTCGCCCAGGGCGAGAAACGCTACTTCCTGGTGCGCGGTGACGAACTGCTCGGCTGCCTGGGGCTCACGCCACTGGACGGCGGGCGGCGCTTCGAGATCGGTTACTGGCTGCACAGCCTGCATACCGGGCAGGGCCTGATGACCGCCGCACTGCGGTATTTCGTCGAGCAGCGGGGCACGGCCGGGTTCTTTCTCACCACCTCGGCCGCCAACGACGCCAGCCAGCGCCTTGCCGAACGGGTCGGTTTCCGGCGCGTCCGGGTGCTGGAAAACGATCGCGAAGGTCCGGACGGGCAGCGCTGCGCCACCTGGGTCTATGAATTGCCGCCGCAGGTGAAGTCATGACCGCCCTGAGCGTTCCGCTGCAGTATCCACCGCGCTTCGCCGTGACCGAGGCGGTGGAACTGGTCGACCTGACCCTGGCCGATCCCGCCGCGGTGGCCGACTACTACCGACGCAATCGCCAGCACCTGGCGCTGTCGATGCCGCGGCGCTCCGACGCCTTCTATACCCTGGCGCAATGGCAGGGGCAGGCGGCCGCCTACCGCGCCGGCGGGCCGGGTCTGAGCGAGTTGCGCCTGGTGCTGCGAGCGGGCCCGCTGGTCATAGGCACGGTGAATTTCAGCCAAATATTCCGCGGCGGTTTCCAGGCCTGCTACCTGGGCTACGGCCTGGATGCGGCCTGGCAGGGGCGGGGGCTGATGCGCCAGGCGGTACGCCTGGGGCGGGACTTCGTCATCGCCGAGCTGGGCCTGAATCGGATCATGGCCAACCATCTGCCGGAGAACGTCCGCAGCGCCCATCTGCTGACCCAGCTCGGCTTCGAGCGCGAGGGCCTGGCACGGCGCTATCTGGAGATCGACGGGGTCTGGCGGGATCACGTGCTGACCAGCTATGTGCGTTCCGCCCCCTGAATGAAAACCGGCGGCCCCTGGCCGCCGGACTTCCCTCAGACCCTGTTCTAAGTCTCGCGAGCTAGCGACAAACAAGGCCTCGGCGGCCCCGCGAAAATGGCTGAGGAAGCGGATCGGACCCGCGCTCGGGTTTACGAGCGGTAAATGAGCATTCCGACCGGGCTGGCGACCCAGGGCATTTTCAACGCGGTTTGGCCGACGCGTAGCAGACTTTGAATAGGGTCTCAGACCCGCGCTGCGGTAACGGCAGCCGAGCCCCAGGTGGTGCGCCAGCGGCGCTTGACGCTGAGCAGGCCGAACCAGGCGAGCACGCCGAGGGCGGCGAACAGCCAGAGGCCCAGTTGATAGTCGCCGGTAGCCTGCTTGACCGCGCCCAGGCCGGCGGTGAGGGCGAAGCCGCCGATGCCGCCCGCCATGCCGATCAGCCCGGTCATGACGCCGATTTCCTTGCGGAAGCGCTGGGGCACCAGCTGGAACACCGCGCCGTTGCCGGCGCCCAGGCTGAGCATGGCCACCACGAACAGCGCCAGGGCCGCCATGGCGCTGGGCAGGTGGAAGCCCACGGCGGCGATGCAGATGGCCGCCACGGTATACATGCCAAGCAGCGCGCGGATCCCGCCGATGCGGTCGGCCAGGGCACCGCCCAGGGGCCGCATCAGGCTGCCGCCGAAGACGCAGGCGGCGGTGTAATAGCCGGCCACCACCGGCTCCAGGCTGTACTGGTCATGGAAGTAGCCGGGCAGGGTGCTGGCAAGGCCGAGGAAGCCGCCAAAGGTCACGCTGTAGAAGAACATGAACCACCAGCTGTCCTTGTCATTCAGCGCACGACCGTAGTCCACCAGCTTCTTGGGCGCCGGCCGTTCCGGGGCGTTGCGGGCGCAGAGCACGAAGACCACCAGGGTCAGGATCAGCGGGATCAGCGCGAAGCCGAATACGTTGGTCCAGCCAAAGGCCTTGGCCAGCGCCGGGGCGAAGAGGGCGGCGAACACCGTGCCGGAGTTGCCGGCGCCGGCGATGCCCAGGGCCTTGCCCTGGTGCTGCGGCGGATACCACTGGGAGGCCAGCGGCAGGGCGACGGCGAAGGAAGCACCGGCGAAGCCGAGGAACAGGCCCAGCACCAGGGTCTGCTCATAACTGTGCACACCGTGCTGCCAGGCCACCAGCAGCGCCAGGATCACCACCACCTGGCCGATGATGCCGGCGGTCTTGGGTGACAGCCGATCGGCGACGAAGCCCAGGATCAGACGCAGGACGGCACCGGCGAGAATGGGCGTGGCCACCATCATGCTGCGCTGCTGGGTGGTCAGCTGCAGGTCGGTGGCGATCTGCACGGCCATGGGACCGAGCACGTACCAGACCATGAAGCTCAGGTCGAAGTAGAGGAAGGCGGCGAACAGGGTCGGCGCATGGCCGGCTTTCCAGAAACTGGGACTCATGGAGGCACCTCGGGCACGTCACGGGCATGAAAAAGGCGCCAGTCACCCTTGCCCGTTGCCGGGAGGTGAACTGACGCCTTTGTCGGTTGGGTGACCGCCGTTGGCCACCCCTGCCGAGGTCTTTGCAAGAGCGAAGCCAAGTTGAGTGAGCCCAGTGTTAGCTGGGGATCGCGATATTGGTAGCGTCTGAATCGGTCAAGGCGCTGCACAAGAATTGAGCGCCGTCACGGCGGGTTGCCCCTTGTTGGCGCTTACGAAGTAGTGCGGGCCGGGTTCGGATCGCGGCCATGGGCCGCTCCTACAGGTACGGTAGCGGCCCATGGCCGCGATAGGCTGCAGGAAAAGGCCGTGGCGATCACTCGCCACGGCCTTTTCTATTGGGATGACGCTATTACTTCGCGTACTTGGTCTGCAGCGCCTTGGCTTCCTGGAGGTGGTGCTCCAGCTTCGGCAGGGTCTTCTCGGCGAAGGCCTTGAGCGCGGCGTCATCGCCGGTCTTGGCTTCGTTGCGGAAGATCTCGATGGTCTGCTCGTGGGCCACGACCTGGTTGTTGGCATAGGAGCGGTCGAAGGAGTCGTCACGCACCTGCAGGATCATGGCCTTGGCCTTGTCCATCAGCTCGGCGTCGGTGGAGACTTTCAGCTTCTTCTCCTGGGCCAGGCTCTTGAGCTGCTCGTTGGCCTTGGTGTGGTCGTCGATCATGCTCTGGGCGAAGGTCTTGATGTCCTGGGACTTGCTCTTGTCCAGGGCCAGTTTGGCCGCTTCGATCTCGGCGATGCCCTTGGCCGAGGCGTCGTCGACGAATTCGGCCGGAGACAGCTTGTCGGCGGCCTGGGCCAGGCCGGCACCGGCAGCCAGCAGGATGGCGAGGGACAGGCTGGAGGCTTTCTTCAGCATGGGCGTCATGGACGTGCTCCTGATTTTCTTGGGCAGTAAGGGAAGGGGCTCACCGCTGTGCGGTGAACGCGCCTGCAAATGGGACCTGCCCAAAAAGTCATACGTTCCCTGAAGAAAGTGCGCGAAGCCAGATCAGGCGCGGCTTACGCTTGAGCGAAACGCTTCATAGGCGTCGAAATCGAAGCGTGTTGCCGAGACGATCTGGCTCTGTTTCAGGGTCAGGTAGATGTCCTTGCCCTTGTCCGCATAGTGGGTGGTGAAGGTCACCCAGAGTTTGTCCTTGTCGCGGTAGCCGCTCATGATCGGCTTGATGCAGACGTCCTGGTCGGCGCCTTCCGTTTCGCTCGGTTCGCCCAGGGTGGTGATGCGGCCGACGTACACCTTGCGCTCCTCCAGGGTCAGCATCAGCGTCTCCTTGTTGATGGAGGCGGTCATCAGCAGATCGTCCAGCGGACTGTCCTTGAGGATGCCGGCGAGGATGAAGGTGCGGTAGTTGTCCTCGCTCAGGCCGTACTTGTGCTTGATGGTCCAGCGCGCCTGCGTGGCCCAGGCCGTGGGAATCAGCAGGGCGGTCACCGTTACCAGCAGGATCCAGGCGGCCTGCAGGGGATCTTCCAGGGTGCCGGTGCGGCGCAGCAGCTCGGCGAGACCGGCGAAGTAGTCGAGGGAAAAAGTCCGCTCACCCCAGGACCAGCTGCGCCCCTGCACGATTTGGGCGACGCCCAGGTGCAGGATCACGGCGAGCAGGGTGCAGAACAGGCCGAAGCGCGCGCTCTGCAGATAGAGGTACTGGCCCTCGTAGCGATGCAGGCGGTAGAAGTACAGCGGATGCTTGTGGCAGACGAGAAAACCGCTGACCAGGATCGGCAGGAGCAGCAGCAGGAACATCAGCGGTTGATGAGCCGCCGGGCGCGGTCCAGGTCTTCCTTGAATTCGGGGGAGTCGAAGATCTCCGCCGGATCGATGCGCAGGGTACCGCGACCGACTACGCGCATGGACTTGTAGGAGTTGTTGATGCTCGCGGCCAGCTTGAGATCGTCCGCGGAGGGCGATTTGAGCAGATTGAACAGGCCTTTCAGCATGGCGATATCCCGGGAGGTCACTAGCGGCTTATAGCTTGGAACGCCCGGACTGACAAGAATTCGCCGCGCCGCCGGTCGACGGCGCGGCGAAGACTCAGGCCGGCTCGACGCCGGATTTGCGCGCGGCCGCCTTGGGCAGCAGGCCGTCGGCGCGGAACATCTGCTTGATGCCGCGCACCGCCTGGCGGATGCGGTCCTGGTTCTCGATCAGGGCGAAGCGCACATGATCGTCGCCATAGTCACCGAAGCCCAGTCCCGGCGAGACGCAGACCTTGGCCTCCGCCAGCAGCTTCTTGGCGAATTCCAGCGAACCCAGGTGGGCATAGGGCTCGGGAATCTTGGCCCAGACGTACATCGATGCCTTGGGGTTCTCCACCATCCAGCCGGCTTCGTGCAGGCCGCGCACCAGCACGTCGCGGCGCTGCTGGTATTGCTGGGCGATGTCGCGCACGCACTGCTGGTCGCCTTCCAGGGCGGCGATGGCCGCCACCTGCAGCGGGGTGAAGGTGCCGTAGTCGTGATAGCTCTTGATCCGCGCCAGGGCGGCGACCAGCTCGGGATTGCCGACCATGAAGCCGATCCGCCAGCCGGCCATGTTGTAGCTCTTGGACAGGGTGAAGAATTCCACCGCGATGTCCTTGGCGCCGGGCACCTGCATGATGGAGGGCGCCTGCCAGCCGTCGAAGACGATGTCGGCATAGGCTAGGTCGTGCACCACCAACACGTTGTAGCGCTTGGCCAGTTCCACCACGCGCTCGAAGAAATCCAGCTCCACGCACTGGGCGGTGGGGTTGGAGGGGAAGCCGAGGATCATCATCTTCGGCTTGGGAATGCTTTCGCGGATGGCCCGCTCCAGTTCGGCGAAGAAGTCCATGCCCTGCACCAGGGGTACCGAGCGCACCTGGGCGCCGGCGATCACCGCGCCGTAGATGTGGATCGGATAACTCGGATTGGGCACCAGCACGGTGTCGCCGGCATCCAGGGTGGCCAGCATCAGGTGCGCCAGGCCTTCCTTGGAGCCGATGGTGACGATGGCTTCGCTGTCGGCATCGATCTCCACCTGGTAGCGATCGCGGTACCAGTGGGAGATGGCGCGTCTCAGGCGCGGAATGCCCTTGGAGCTGGAGTAGCCGTGGGTGTCTTCGCGCTGGGCGACCTGGCAGAGCTTCTCGACGATGTGCGGCGGAGTCGCCCCGTCGGGATTGCCCATGGACAGGTCGATGATGTCCTCACCGCGACGGCGCGCGGCCATCTTGAGTTCGGCGGTGATGTTGAAGACGTAGGGGGGCAGGCGATCGATGCGCGCAAAGCGGCGCACGGGACTGGAATCAGTCATGCGTTCCTCGAAGTACGTAAGCGCCCGGAACCGTCCGAGCGACGTGGGTCACAGGAGGTGACCTGCAGCGGACAGTAGCCGCAGGTCGCTGCGCTTGTCGAGGAAAAAATCAGCGGGGCGCCGCCGGCGAGGCGCTCCGGCGCGGATCAGAGCGCGTGACCGGCCTGCAGCGCCGCCACTTCCAGTCGCGCCTGCTGGCGCGCCTTGTCCTGGTGCTGCTGAATCATGCCGGGGATGAGGAAGGCATCGATCAGGCACCAGATCCCCAGGATGATCCAGGGAATGAAGAAGGTGACCCAGCCGAGCAGCGAGAGCACCAGCATGATGGCGGCGGTACCGGTGCGGCCGAGGTAGAAGCGATGACCGCCGAGCATGCCGAGAAAGAACCAGATCAGGTAGGCGGCGCCGGTGGATTTGCGCGCGTTGGCGACCTTTTGTTCGACCAGCATTTCGGCTTGCAATGAGCTCATGACAGACGTCCTTTTCGAGGGTGAATATCCAGGGGGCGCGGATAGTGCCACACAAAGCGGAGCCAGACCATTTCCCGTGGCAGGCTCCTGGCGCCGGTTCAGCCGAGCAATTCGCTCATGGCGATGATCTGGTCGGCCACCTGGATCAGCTTCTGCTGCTTGCTCATGGCCTGGCGGCGCATCAGGGTATAGGCCTCGTCTTCGCTGCAGCCCCGCATCTTCATCAGCAGCCCCTTGGCCTGGTCGACCTTCTTGCGCTCCAACAGCTGCTGCTCGCGGGCCTGGAGTTCGGCGCGCAGGGCCTGGTCGGTCTCGAAACGGGCGCGGGCCACATCGATGATGGCCTGTAGGCGACTGGTCTGGATGCCTTCGACGATATAGGCGCTGACGCCGGACTGGATGGCCCGGCGCATCACCGCCGGGTCGTGCTCGTCGGTGAACATGACGATGGGGCGCGGCCGGTCGCGGGTGACCAGGCAGACCTGTTCCATGACGTCGCGCCCGGGTGACTGGGTGTCGAACAGGATGACGTCCGGCCGCAGGGCCTCGATGCGCGCGGGCAGGTCGATGGTCAGGCCGGATTCCTCGATGACCTCGAAACCGGCTTCGATCAGCGCGGCCTTGAGACGGCCGACCTGCTTGGGGGTGTCGTCGATGAGCAGGATGCGCAAGGTCGTTCTCCCTAGTAGTCGCTGAGCGCGTGGATGGCGAAGCTGCGGGCATACCCGGCCGGGTCGCTGCCGTCCCAGGTGCGACCGTCGAACAGGGTGCTGCTGCGCCGGGTCGGCGGTACCGCCAGCCCCAGGTCGGTGGCGGCCTGCCGGTACAACTCGGTGCACTGCACGGCCTCGGCGATGGCCAGGTAGTCCGGCTCCTCGCGCAACAGGCCCCAGCGGCGGAACTGGGTCAGAAACCAGAGGCCATCGGAGAGATAGGGTGGATTGACCGCGCCCTGGCGATGGAAGGCCAGGGGGTGCTGGTCTTCCCAGTGGCCATCGAGGCCGTCCTCGTAGTGACCGAGAAAGCGCTGGGTGAGCAGCGCCGCGTCGGTGTCCACGTAGTCGGCGCCACTGATCAGCTGGGCGGTGCCCAGGCGATTCTCGCGACTTTCCTCGATGAAGCGACTGGCGTCGAGCAGGGTGCGGATCAGCGCCCGCGCGGTATTGGGATAGCGCTCGGCGAAGTGGCCGGTGCAGGCCAGCACCTTTTCCGGGTGGTCCGGCCAGATCGCCTGGGTGGTGGTCAGGGTGAAGCCCTGGCCGCGCGCCACGGCGGCGGCGCCCCAGGGTTCGCCGACGCAGAAGCCGTCGACCCGGCCGGCGGCCAGGTGCTCGGGCATCTGGGGTGGCGGCACCAGCGCGGTGCGCACGTCCTGCAGGGGATGGATGCCCTGGGCCGCCAGCCAGTAGTAGAGCCAGAAGATATGGGTGCCGGTGGGAAAGGTGTGCGCCAGGGTCAGCGGTCTGGCGTCTGGCTGGCGGATCCGCTCCACCAGGGAGGCCGTGTCCCGGACGCCTTCCCGGGTGAGGCTACGCGCCAGATTGAGGCTCTGACCGTTCTGCGCCAGGCTCATGAGCACTGCCATCGGCGTGGCGGGCGCGCCGCCCAGGCCGAGATGGGCGCCATAGACCAGGCCGTAGAGGCAGTGCGCGGCGTCGAGCTGGCCGTTGAGCAGGTTGTCGCGCAGCGCCGACCAGGAGGGCTGGCGGTGCAGATTGAGCGTCAGGCCATGGGGTTCGCCAAAGCCCTGGGTCGCCGCCACGATCATCGAGGCGGCATCGCTCAGGGGCAGGAAGCCCAGGTTGAGCTCCGGCTTTTCCGGGGCATCCGAACCCGCGACCCAGAGGTGCGCGGCGTGGGGGGAAGGCTGGGCAGGCATGGTGTCTCCGGCAACTGACAAACGCCAGGGCGCCTCTCTGTGCACCGCTATGGGCGTCTCGACTAGGGCCTGCACCATTATGGTGACAGACGCGGCACCATCAACGGGCGCTTTCATTGCCAGGGCGCCTGCGGGACAGCGCCTTTGCAGCGGTCCGCGGCGCGGCGAACGAGGGCGACGCCGGCTGAGGTCTGGCAGAAACGGGGCAAAACCCGCGCCAAGTCGCGGGTTGCCGGCGGTGGGACTACTTCTGCGGAATCAGCAGCAGGCGGTCGCGCCCATAGACGCGCTCCAGATTCTGCGGCTGCAGCGGCAGGCTCTGGTATTGCCCGTGGGTCCAGCCCTTGCCCGGGGTGCCGAGCTGGCTCGCCTGCAGCGGTTCGGCCAGGCCGAAGTCCACCACCAGGCGCAGCGCCGGCGCCAGCCAGACCCGGTCATTGCTGCCCCAGTGACTGGCGGTCAGGTCCAGGGTCGAGCCGTCGCCACCATAGGCGTTGCCATCCTGGCGGTGCAGGCGGCCCCATTGCCAGCTGGTGCGATCGCTACCCAGCCGGGTTTCGCAGGTGGCGACGGCCGCGGCCAGGGCGCGGGCGAAGATCGCCGGCTTGTCTTCGTGGGCGGCGGTGCTGACGTCATCCCAGTAGGGACTGTCGTCACGCGCCAGAAGATGATCGACGATGGCGTTGTAGCCGGTGTCGCTGAGGGTGGTGAAGGCCTGCCAGGCCGGACTCCTGGTGCCACCCAGCTCGTCGGCGAAGGTCTGTTCGGCCAGGGCCTGGAGAAAGGCTTCGTAGAGCGCCGCGTCACCGGAGCCGGCGGCCAGGCGGCCGTCGAAGCCCTGCAGACGCCGCAGGGCCTCTTCCGCCTGCGGGCGCTGGCCCGCCGAGAGGGCGGCGATGGCCTGGCGCAGCGGCGCGGCGAAGCCGGGGGAGTCGAGCTGGGTCTTGAGTTTGGCGGCCAGGGTGGTGGTCTGGTCCTGCTGCAGGGCCATGGCGTCGCGGCCATCGAGGCGCGCCGAGCGGCCGGCGAGTTGCGCCAGGCGCTCCTGACGCTCGGGGCCCGACCAGTTGCTGGACAGCTGCATGCCGTAGCCACGCGGTACCACGCGCTGGTTGGCGGCGCCCAGCCAGCCCTGGGCCGGATCCTGGTCATAGGGGTGCAGCATGGGATCGGCGTAGCCATCCCAGGCGTAGCGCTCGTCCCAGCCGGGCGAGGGCAGTAGACCCAGGCCGCTGCGGCGGTTGGGATAGCGCCCGGTCACCTGCCAGCCGATGTGCTCGGCATCGGCGAACACCAGATTCCAGTCGCTGGCGCGCAGGTCGCGAGCCAGTTCGAAGGCGCGCTCCACATCCTTGGCGCGGGAGAGGTCGAAAAGGGCGTCCAGGCTCTTGTCGGCTTCCAGGCGACTGCTGCGCAGGGCCAGGCCGTAGCCGTTGGCGTCCGGCGCCAGGGCCAGATTCAGCAGCGGACCGCGGGGACTGGTATAGAGCGTCTCGCGCCGCGGCTTTTCACCGCGGACGAAAAAGGTCTCCACCCGCTCGCCGGCCGGCTGCCACTGACCGCCGCTCTGCACCTGCAGGCGACCGCCCTGGCGTTGCAGGCGTTCGAGGTAGAGGTCCTGGCTGTCGCCCATCAGGGTCGCGGCGCCCCAGGCCAGCTTGCCGTTATAGCCGTCGAGCAGCAGTGGCAGACCGGGCAGGGTGGTACCCACGGCCTCGAAGCGCGGCGCCCTCAGGGTCACCAGGGTAAAGGGCGACTGGCCGACGGCACTGACCTTGTCCACCGCGAGCAGGCTGCGGCCGCTGCGGGTATGCCCCGGGGTGGCCGCCCAGGCTGTACCGGTGGGGCCGCCGAAGGGCGCCTGCTCCGCCAGTTGCCGCTGGACCTGCAGCAGGGCTTCGAGCCCTGGCAGCTGGCCGCGCAGATTCAGGCCGCGCAGCTTGGCGGTCTCCTCCTCGGGCAGGGGTTCGTCCGGGTAGGTGGGCAGGAGCCAGGCCAGGCGCTCGGGACCGACCTGGGTGGCCAGGGCCAGCGCCGCGGTTTCCTTGCGCAGGTCCACCGCCTGGGCGAAGTTGAGCAGTTCGAAGAGCAGGGCGCTGTCTTCGGCCTTCCAGTATTCGGCGCGGTAGTCGTGGCCATCCAGCTGGACCCGTTCACCAGCGCGATAGAGATAGGCGTTGACCCCCCGGGCATAGACCTCGAAGAAGGCCTTCATCCGTGGCGAGGCGTTGCCGTAGGCCACCTGGGCGGCCTTGCGCAGGTCCACCGCGCGCATGAACCTGTCGCTGTCCAGGCGGCTTTCGCCGTAGGCCTCGGCCAGCCGACCCTGGGCCAGCAGGCGCAGCTCGACCATCTGCGCCAGGCGTTCGCTGGCATGGACGTAGCCGAGGGCGAACAGGGCATCGTGGAAGGTGGTGGTCTCGATCAGCGGCTGGCCGTCGGCATTGCGGCGCACCGAGGCGGTCTGCGCCAGGCCGCGCAGCGGCAGGCTGCCCTTGAGTTGCGGCTGGCTGCGGGTCGGCTGCTCTTCGCCGAGGTACTGGCAGCCGGCGAGGGCGGTCAGCAGGCCGAGGGTAGCGAGACGCAGGGGCGCGCGCGGGCGAAACAGGAGAGGCGAGACCATGAACAGCGGACACTCCGGGCGGATGGATGCGAACGGGTGGCTACGTTAGCAGGGTCCGGCGGGGGAGCAAGCCTCGGGCGAGGGGTGGCGCCTGGGCGCTGCCGACAGGTCGTCGGCAAGGGTGCCTGGCGCGGCACCAGACCGCTCAGCGCAGCGCCATCCAGATCAGCAGCGCGGCCTGGAACAGGCAGAACACCGCCAGGCAGCCGATGGCGAAGCGCAGCGAGATGTCATCGCGGCGATAGAGGGCGATGCGGTCCTCCAGCTGGCGCAGACTGGCATCGCGCTCGTCGATCACCCGGTCGCACTGCTCCAGCAGGGTGGCACCGTCCAGCAGCGACAGCAGCTGCACCTTGTCGGCATTCCAGTCCTCGCGCAGCTGGCTGACCCGGGCGGCCCGGCAGAGCTGCTGACGCTCGTCATCCGCCGCCGTCTCGACGGTGAAGCCCTGGGCGCCGAGCACGTGGTCGCGGCGCTTGCGGCTGTCTTCGTCGAGGGCGTCGCGGCGCGCCAGGGGCAGGTCCTGCACCCGGTAGTGACTCCAGCGCAGGCGTGCCCAGGCGGCCGCCCGCGCCAGCAGGAAGCGTCCCAGGCCGCGTTCTTCCGGCTCGATCTGCAGACCGCGCTCCGGGCCGAGGCGGATTTCGCCTTGGCGATGGTCGACCCAGACCTCCAGCACGTTCACCTCGCGGTGCAGCAGCTGACCGGGAATCTGCACCGTCAGCCGCAGCAGGCTTTCCTCGTCACCATGGCGCTCGACCAGGCCGAGTTGCACGAAGCGCAGTGGGCGCGCGCCGACCCGGCGATCCGCCGGCTGCGGCATCAGCCGCAGCAGCTGAAAGCGCTCCGGCGGCAGGCTGGCCCAGGGATGGGGCTCGTTGGGTGCGGCCTCGACGGCCGGTGATGCGTGATCGGGGGTGTCCACGGACGGGCTCCAGCGGGTGCGCCGCCTGGGCGCCTTTGCTGGCTTATCGGCCGGCGCGCGAGGAACCTGAGCGCGCGACGAAGGCGGTCACGCGCTCGACCAGCGCGCGGGCCAGGGGCAGGTTGGGATTGTCGTAGCTGGGCAGTTGCGCCTGGAAGTCCGCCGGGGTGATGCGCAGCATGTGGTTCATGCCGGCAATGATGGCCAGTTCCGCATCCGGTTTGGCGCGCTGCAGGGCGCGGGCATCGTCGACCTCCACCTGGACGTCATGGGTGCCCTGGACGATCAGCGCTGGCGCGTGGATGCCGGCGAAGGCCCTGGCCGGGTCCTGGCGGAACAGCGAGATCAGATAGGGCTGGACGCTGGGGCGGAACAGCACCAGCAACTCCTTCGGCACCTCGGCCACCGGGGTGCCGCGCAGCAACTGGTCGATGATCCACTGGGCGCTGGCCAGGCCGGCCGGCGACAGCTTGCCCGCCAACTGCTCGCGCAGCACCACGTCGATGGGCCGGCCGCTGCCGGCCAGGGTCACCACCCCGGCGACCGGCACCCGGTCGGCGGCCAGACTGGCGATCAGGGCGCCTTCGCTGTGGCCGAGCAGGATCACCGCGGAAAAGCGCGGATCGGCGCGCAGCAGCCGGATCCAGCCGACCAGGTCGTCGACATAGCGCTCCACGCTGAGGCGACTCTCGTCCGGCTCGGCGCTGCGGCTCTCGGCCACGCCGCGCTTGTCGAAGCGCACGCTGGCGATCCGCTGCCGGCCCAGGGCCTCGGCCAGCCGCTGCAGGGCCGCGTTGCGCGCGCCGGGGGCGTTGCCGTTGCGATCGATGGGCCCCGAGCCGGAAACGAAGAGCACCACCGGTTGCGGCCTGTCGCTACGGGGCAGGATCAGACTGCCCTTGAGTACACCGCTGCCGGTGTCGAGCTGGAGGGGACGATAGAGCACGGGATCGGCCGCCGTGGCGAGGGCGGGCAGGGCGAGGCACAGCAGCAGGGAGAACAGCAGACGCATGGCGGGAAGGGCACCGGAGAGCTGGGGTGTGGGGGCCTATCCCGCACACAATCCGTGTAAAAGACCACGGCGCGTGTAAAATCGCCCATTCCCAATTTGAATCCATACCTTTCACCCGTAGCGCGGAGCCCTCGCATGTCCGGCAATACCCTCGGCACGCTGTTTACCGTCACCACCGCCGGCGAAAGCCATGGCCCGGCGCTGGTCGCCATCGTCGACGGTTGCCCACCCGGACTGCCCCTGGACCTCGCCGACCTGCAGCGCGACCTGGATCGGCGCAAGCCCGGTACCAGCCGCCACACCACCCAGCGCCAGGAAGCGGACGAGGTGGAGATCCTTTCCGGGGTCTTCGAGGGCGTCACCACCGGTACCCCCATCGGCCTGCTGATCCGCAACACCGACCAGAAGTCCAAGGATTACTCGGCGATCAAGGACCTGTTCCGCCCGGCCCATGCCGACTACGCCTACCACCACAAGTACGGCCTGCGCGACTACCGTGGCGGCGGTCGCAGCTCGGCGCGGGAGACCGCCATGCGCGTGGCGGCGGGTGCCATCGCCAAGAAGTACCTGGCCACCCAGGGCATCCGGGTGCGCGGCTACATGAGCCAGCTGGGTCCCATCGAGATCCCCTTCAAGACCTGGGACAGCGTGGAAGAGAACGCCTTCTTCAGCCCCGATCCGGACCGAGTGCCGGAGCTGGAGGCCTACATGGACCAGCTGCGCCGCGATCAGGATTCTGTGGGTGCGCGCATCACCGTGGTCGCCGACGGCGTGCCGCCGGGGCTGGGCGAGCCGATCTTCGATCGCCTCGACGCCGAGCTGGCCTATGCGCTGATGAGCGTCAACGCGGTGAAGGGCGTCGAGATCGGCGCCGGTTTCGCCAGCGTCGCCCAGCGCGGCACCGAGCACCGGGACGAGCTGACCCCGGAAGGCTTCCTGTCCAACAACGCCGGTGGCGTACTCGGCGGCATCTCCTCCGGCCAGCCCATCGTCGCCCACCTGGCGCTGAAGGCCACCTCCAGCATCACCACCCCGGGGCGTTCCATCGACGTCCACGGCCAACCGGTGGATATCATCACCAAGGGTCGCCACGATCCCTGCGTGGGCATCCGCGCCACGCCCATCGCCGAGGCGATGATGGCCCTGGTGCTGATGGATCACCTCTTGCGTCACCGCGCCCAGAACGCCGAGGTGCGGGTGGGCACGCCCGTCCTACCGCAACTCTGATCAGCGGACGGACGATGCCGGTTCCCTATTGGCGGCTGTCGGGCTTCTATTTCGCCTACTTCGCGCTGCTGGGGGCCACGGCGCCCTACCTGGGGCTGTACTTCCACCACCTGGGCTTTTCCGGCACCGCCATCGGCCAGCTGGTGGCCATCCCCATGCTGATGCGGGTGCTGGCGCCCAATCTCTGGGGCTGGCTGGCCGATCGCACCGGCCGCCGGCTGAGCATCGTCCGCCTGGGCGCCGCCTGCACCCTGCTGTGCTTTTCCGGCATCTACCTGGGCCAGGGCTTCGCCTGGCTGGCGCTGATCATGGCCGGACATGCCTTCTTCTGGCATGCGGTGCTGCCGCAGTTCGAAGCCATCACCCTGGCCCACCTGCGCGACCAGCCACAGCGCTATGGGCGTATCCGCCTCTGGGGCTCCATCGGCTTCATCGCCGCGGTGGCGGGACTCGGCTGGGCCTTCGAATACGTCAGTCTGGATCTCTACCCGGCCTATCTGCTGCTGGTGATGGCGATCATCCTGCTCGCCTCGCTGGCGGTGCCGGGGGTCAAGGTCGATCCGGGCCAGCGCCCCGAGGCGCCGGCCGAGCCCTTCCTGACCACCCTGCGCCAGCCACGGGTGCTGGCCTTCTTCCTCGCCGCGGCGCTGATGCAGCTGTCCCACGGTCCTTATTACACGGTCTTCACCCTGCACCTGGAAGACCTCGGCTATGGCCGCGGCGTCATCGGCCAGCTCTGGTCGCTGGGGGTGGTCGCCGAGGTGCTGATCTTCCTGGTGATGCCGCAGCTGCTGGCGCGGCTGGCGCTCAACACCCTGCTGGTAGCCGCCTTTCTCATCGCCGCCGGGCGCTGGTTGCTGCTGGGCGCCCTGGCCGATCACCTGGCGGTGCTGCTGTTCGCCCAGTTGCTGCATGCGGCCACCTTCGGCTGCTTCCATGCCGCCGCCATCCAGTTCGTCCAGTCCCATTTCGACCGCCGCCGCCAGGGCCAGGCCCAGTCGCTCTATGCCGCCCTGTCCGGGGCTGGCGGGGCGCTCGGCGCGCTGTATGCTGGCTATGCCTGGCAGGTGTCCGGTGCCCTTGCCGCCTTTGCCGGCGCCTCCCTGGCGGCGCTGGCGGGGGCCTTCCTCATCCTCTTGTCCGTTAGGTCCAGTACGAAAAGTGCCTGCGCTCGGTGATGCTTCGTTGAAAAACACTTCGGAATGCTCATTTACCTCTCGTAAACTCCGCTTCCTCAGCGTTTTTCGCCTCGCCTGACCGTCGCTCGGCGACTTTTCGTACAGAACCAAGGAGAACCCTCCATGATCCAGCAGCGTGAGCAACTGGCCCGGGAAATCATCGATGCCGGTCGCTTCCTCTATGGCCGCGGCTGGTCGCCGGCCACCAGCAGCAACTATTCGGTGCGGCTGTCCGACAGCCGCCTGTTGCTGACCGTGTCCGGCAAGCACAAGGGCCAGCTGGAGCTGGACGACATCCTCGCCACCGATCTCGATGGCACGCCGCTGGAGGCCAAGAAGCCGTCCGCGGAAACCGCGCTGCACACCCAGCTCTATCGCTGGCAGCCGGAGATCGGTGCCGTGCTGCACACCCATTCGGTGAACTCGACGGTGCTCTCGCGCCAGCTCGAGGGGGATCGCCTGCTGCTGGACGGCTACGAGCTGCAGAAGGCGCTGCACGGCGTCACCACCCACGAGGTGCGGGTGGAAATCCCGGTGTTCGACAACGACCAGGACATCCCGCGCCTGGCCGACAAGGTGCAGACCTGGCTGGACGTGCATCCCGACTGCGTGGGGTACCTGATCCGCGGACACGGCCTCTATACTTGGGGCCCGCGCATGGCCGATGCCCTGCGCCACGTGGAAGCCTTCGAATTCCTCTTCGAATGCGAACTCAAGACCCGGAGCCTGCGTCCATGAGCCGACTGACCGTCTACCACGATGCCGAACCGCGCCAGCCGCTGAAGGTGATCAGCGATGGCGAGCACATCGCCGCCACCCTGGCCGAGGTCGGGGTGCGTTTCGAGCGCTGGCAGGCCACCGCCCCGGTGGCACCCGGCGCCAGCCAGGATGAGGTGATCGCCGCCTATCGGCCGGAGATCGATCGCCTCATCCAGGAGCGCGGCTACCAGACCGTCGACGTCATCAGCATGCATCCCGAGCATCCGCAGAAGGAGGCGCTGCGCGCCAAGTTCCTCGAAGAGCACCGGCACAACGAGGACGAGGTGCGCTTCTTCGTCGCCGGGCAGGGGCTCTTCACCCTGCACATCGACGATCACGTCTACGCCGTGCTTTGCGAGAAGGACGACCTCATCTCGGTGCCGGCCGGCACCCCGCACTGGTTCGACATGAGCGAGTCGCCGTCCTTTGTCGCCATTCGCCTGTTCGACAATCCCGACGGCTGGGTGGCCCACTTCACGGGCGTCGACATCGCCCAGCGCTTCCCGCGCCTGGAGGTCGAGGCGTGACGATCAAGGCCATCCTCACCGATATCGAAGGCACCACCAGCGCCGTCAGCTTCGTCTTCGACGTGCTCTTTCCCTATGCCCGCGAGCACCTCCCGGCGCTGGTGCGCGCCCAGGCCGGGGAGCCGGCGGTGGCCGAGCAGCTCGATGCCGTGCGCGCCGAAGCCGGCGAGCTGGACGCCGACGTGGAGCGGGTGATCGCCATCCTCCTGGAATGGATCGCCACCGACCGCAAGGCCACCCCGCTCAAGGCCCTGCAGGGGCAGGTGTGGGAGCAGGGCTATCGCGCCGGCACCCTCAAGGGGCACGTCTATCCCGACGCGGTCCAGGCGCTGCGCCAGTGGCACGCGGCCGGGCTGCCGCTGTACGTCTATTCCTCGGGCTCGATACAGGCGCAGAAGCTGATCTTCGGCTGCTCGGAGCACGGCGACCTTACCCCTTTGTTTTCCGGGTATTTCGATACCCTGACCGGCGGCAAGCGCGACGCCGCGTCCTATGCGCGCATCGCCTCGGCCACCACCCACGAGCCGGCGGACCTGCTGTTTCTCTCCGACGTGGTGGAAGAGCTGGATGCCGCGCGCCAGGCGGGTCTGCCGACCTGTGGCCTGGTGCGTGCCGGTGGCCAGCTCGGCGATCATCCGTGCGTGGCGTCCTTCGCTGACATCGATCTCGCGGCCTTCAGCTGAAGCCCTCGGCCGGCGCCGCTGCCAAGCGAGCCGGCCGAACTCGACGCCGCTCTTGCCAGTCCCAATTGACGAGACCTGTGTCCTCGCAACGGGAGTCGCGACATGATCAATTCCACCATTGGCGGTGTACTGGGCTTCATCGTCTTCCTGCTCGACATCTGGGCCATCGTCAACGTCATCCGCAGTGACAGCACCAGCAACGCCAAGATCGGCTGGACCGTGCTCATCATCGTGCTGCCGGTGATCGGCCTGATCGCCTGGGCGGCCGCCGGCCCGCGCGGCAATCGCTCGGCCACCGCGCCCACCCACAAGGGTTAGCCAGCACAACACTGGAGCCTGTCACATCCAGCTCTTACAATGCCCGGCTTTTGGCCGGGCATTGCTCGTCTCGGCCTGCCACCTGCGGAGATCGACATGAGCGACTACCTGGAAACCCTCTACGACGGCTATGGCCAGCGCTTCACCGTCGAGCGCATGCTGCACGAGGTGCGCACCGAGCATCAGCACCTGGTGATCTTCCAGAACGCCGTGCTGGGCAAGGTCATGGCCCTGGATGGCGTGATCCAGACCACCGAGGCCGACGAATTCATCTATCACGAGATGCTCACCCATGTGCCCCTGCTGGCCCATCCGGCGCCCAAGCGGGTGCTCATCATCGGCGGCGGCGACGGCGGCATCCTGCGCGAAGTGGCCAAGCACCAGGGGGTCGAGCACATCACCATGGTCGAGATCGACGGTTCGGTGGTGGAGATGTGCAAGGAGCATTTCCCCGGCCATTCCGCGGGTGCCTTCGAGGATCCGCGGCTGAATCTGGTGATCGACGACGGCATGAACTTCGTCGCCAACACCACCGAGCGCTACGACGTCATCATCTCCGACTCGACCGATCCCATCGGCCCGGCCGAGGTGCTGTTCTCGGAGAACTTCTACCAGGCCTGCCATCGCTGCCTGAACGAGGGTGGCGTGATGGTGGCCCAGAACGGTACCCCCTTCCTGCAACTGGACGAGGTCAGGACCACCGCCGGCCGGATGTCCGGGCTGTTCGCCGACTGGCACTTTTATCTGTCAGCGGTGCCTACCTACATAGGGGGCGTCATGACCCTCGCCTGGGGCAGCAAGGACGTGACCTGGCGTCGGCAAGATGCCGAAACCCTGGCGCAGCGCTACAGTGATACAGGCATCCAGACCCGTTACTACACCCCGGAGCTGCATGCTGCTGCCTTTGCTCTACCTCGATACGTGCTGGAGGCCATCGGCAAGGCGTAAGCCCTGGCGGTCGCGGCACCGTTCGAGTTTTCAGCCGCGACTCGCCGGACGTCGATAGCGACGCTTCGGCGAGAAGATCATCCGAACCAGAGGAGGGTTGTCCTATGTCCTTGTCGTTTGCCGATGATGTGAGCTTGAACCTGCTGCAGCGGATGAAGGAGGGCGGCTTCGATTTCGCCCGCTTCCATCCAATCGACTTCTTCGCCATCTTCGCCGATGAAGGCAAGGCCCGCATCGCTGCGGACCAGTTTCACGGCGAGTCCCTCAATGCCCAGGTGATGCCGCACGAAGAGGGGGGTTGGCATCTGCAGGTCAGCAAGGTGATGTTCGCTACCCACGCCACCATCGACGATTTCGAGAGCGATCTGGAAGCGGTGGTGGTGCCCCTGGGCGGCCAGCTCGACGGCTGGGGTGTGACCCAGGAAGTCAGCCGCAGCTCTGCCTGATCCAAGCCCTGCCGAGGCGGCATCCCGCCGGGGATGCCCGTCTCACCCTCTGAAATCACCCCGCCGCTCAATCATCGCACTTTCCGCCCGCCGCACCGTCTTAGGCTCATGACGGAAACGTTGCGGTGCATGCGCACGCTTACGTGCCTGGCTTTGGTGCACCGCGCGACCCGATGCCGCGCAAGAGCTTGATCTACAAGCCTCTTGCGCTGGCACGCGGCTTGCGAAGCTGCACCGTGGGTGACAAGGAGATCGGCATGAGCCGCCAACTGTATAACGAGATGTATGACGTCCAGGCGCAATGCCGACCGCACTATGGTCGCTATGCGCAATGGCTGAGCGAGACACCCCCGGAACTCCTGGCCCAGCGGCGGCGTGAAGCCGACCTGCTGTTTCATCGCGCCGGTATCACCTTCACCCTCTATGGCGACGAGCAGGGCACGGAGCGCCTGATTCCCTTCGATGCGCTACCGCGTGCCATTCCCGCCAGCGAATGGCAGATCATCGAGCGCGGCTGCATCCAGCGCGTCCAGGCGCTGAATCTCTTTCTCCACGACCTCTATCACGACCAGCGCATCATCAAGGCCGGGGTCATTCCCGCCGAGCAGGTGCTGGCCAACGACCAGTACCAGCTGGCGATGCAGGGGCTGGACCTGCCCAACGGCATCTATGCCCATATCGCCGGGGTCGACTTGGTGCGCGATGGCGACGGTGCCTACTACGTGCTGGAAGACAACCTGCGCACCCCCAGCGGGGTGTCCTACATGCTCGAGAACCGCAAGATGATGATGCGGCTGTTTCCCGAGCTGTTCACCCTGGAGCGCATCGCGCCCATCGACCACTATCCGAATCTGCTGCTCGACACCCTGCGCAGTTCCACCCCGGTCAACAACCCCACGGTGGCGGTGCTCAGTCCGGGGCGCTTCAACAGCGCCTACTTCGAGCACGCCTTCCTGGCCCGGGAGATGGGCGTGGAGCTGGTGGAGGGCGCCGATCTGCTGGTACGCGACGAACAGGTGTTCATGCGCACCACCTCGGGCTTCCAGAAGGTCGACGTCATCTATCGCCGCCTCGACGACGCCTTCCTCGATCCCCTGGCCTTCAATCCGGATTCCCTGCTCGGCGTGCCCGGCCTGCTGGCGGCCTATCGCGCCGGCAACGTCATCCTGGCCAATGCCATCGGCACCGGGGTGGCCGACGACAAGTCGATCTATCCCTATGTCCCGGAGATGATCCGCTTCTATCTCAGCGAAGAGCCGATCCTCTACAACGTGCCCACCTGGCAGTGTCGCAAGCCGGACGAACTGTCCCATGTGCTGGCCAATCTGCCCGAGCTGGTGGTCAAGGAAGTCCATGGCTCCGGCGGCTACGGCATGCTGGTCGGCCCCACCGCCAGCAGCATGGAGATCGAAGCCTTCCGCGCCCGGCTCAAGGCCAATCCCAGCGCCTACATCGCCCAGCCGACCCTGTCGCTATCCACCTGCCCGACCTTCGTCGAGAACGGCATCGCGCCGCGGCACATCGACCTGCGGCCCTTCGTGCTGTCCGGGCGCAAGACGCGCCTGGTGCCTGGTGGCCTGACCCGGGTCGCCCTGCGCGAAGGCTCGCTGGTGGTGAATTCCTCCCAGGGCGGCGGCACCAAGGACACCTGGGTGGTGCAGGACTAGATCGCCACAGAACAGTGGCCGCCCCGGCGGCCTCGCAAGGACCTTTGAAAGGCGACCCCACCATGTTGAGTCGTACCGCTGCCGATCTGTACTGGATGTCCCGCAACCTGGAGCGCGCCGAGAATCTCGCGCGGATGCTGGACGTCAGCTATTCGCTGTCGATGATGCCGCAGAGCGGGCAGGGCGGAGGCCTGGACGAGCTGGCCATGCCGCTGCTCATCACCGGCACCCTGGATGACTACCGGGAAAAGCACGGCGCTCTGCACCCCGAGCGCCTGCTGCATTTCTTCGCCCTGGACGAGCGCAACCCCGGCAGCATCTATTGCTGCCTGCAGGCCGCGCGCAGCAATGCCCACGCGGTGCGTGGACGCATCACCGCCGACATGTGGGAGAACGTCAACTCCACCTGGCTGGAGATGCGCGAGATTGCCGTCACCGGTCTGATCCGCTTCGGCATCAGCCGCTTCTGCGAATGGGTCAAGGAGCGCTCCCACCTGTTCCGCGGCGCCACCGTCGGCACCATCATGAGAAACGACGCCTATCGCTTCATCCGCCTGGGCACCTTCGTCGAGCGCGCCGACAACACCCTGCGCATGCTCGACGCCCGCTACCAGGTACTGGGGGAAGAGGAGGCGGAAGCCATCAGCGACGCCTCCGCCCGCGGCTTCTATCAGTGGAGCGCCCTGTTGCGCGCCCTTAGCGCCTTCGAGGCCTACACCGAGCTCTATCGCGATGCCCTCAACGTGCGCAATGGCGCCGAACTGCTGCTGTTGCAGGAAGACCTGCCGCGCTCGCTGCTGGCCTGCGTGATCGAACTGCACCGGGTGCTGGCCAGTCTGCCCGGCGAGAACGGCCGCGAGGCCAAGCGCCTGGCGGCCGGTCTCGAGGCGCGGCTGCGCTATACCAGCATCGACGAGGTGCTCGAAGAAGGACTCCATGCCTGGATCGGCGACTTCATCGTCCATGTCCGCCAGCTCGGCAGCGCCATCAATACCGCTTACCTGGAGACCGTATGAGACTCGCGATTCATCACGAAACCCTGTATCGCTACGCAGACCAGGTACGCGCGAGCATCCAGTACCTGCGGCTCACGCCCCAGGATGATGCCCGTCAGCGGATCCTCGGCTGGGAGCTGGCCTTGCCACGGCCGGCGCGGGCGCAGCGCGATCCCTTCGGCAACATCCTGCATGTGCTGACCCTGGATACGCCGCACGACGCCATCACCATCACCGCCAGCGGCCAGGTGGAGATCGACGAGACCTTCGAGGCGGAACCCTGCCAGGCCTCGGCCTTTCCCTTCCTGCGCCAGACCCGGCTGACCGAGGCCGACGAGGCGCTGACCGCCTTCGCCCGCGAGGTCTGCGACGGTCGCCGCGATCGCGACACCCTTATCCAGCTGATGGAGCGCCTGCACGAGCGCATGACCTATGTGCCCGGCTCCACCGAGGTGGACGGCAATGCCGCCCAGGCCTTCGCCAAGGGCGCCGGGGTGTGCCAGGACCATGCCCATGCCTTCCTGGCTTGCGCCCGCAGCCTGGGGATCCCGGCGCGCTATGTGTCCGGCTATCTGTGCACCGACGACAGCGCGCACCTCTCCAGCCATGCCTGGGCGGAAGCCTGGCATGACGGCGCCTGGTACAGCTACGACGTCACCAATCGCCTGGCCCGGCCGGAGCGGCACCTACGGCTGGCCATCGGTCTGGACTACCTGGACGCCTGTCCCGTGCGCGGCATGCGCCGCGGCGGCGGGGTGGAGCACATGGAGGCCAGGGTGCTGGTCGAGCCCTTGCAGCAGGCGCAGCAACAGCAATAATCGGCGCTGCCCATAGCAGACGAAAAGGCGGCCAGGGGCCGTCTTTTCTTTTGCTGTCGGGCGCTGTCGCGTCGACCGTTCGATCAGCCGAGGTTCGCATGACCTATTGCGTCGCCATGAAACTGCAAGATGGCCTGGTATTCGTCGCCGATTCCCGTACCAATGCCGGGGTCGACAACATCGCCACCTTTCGCAAGCTGCACCTGTTCCGTATCCCCGGCGAGCGCCTGATCGTCATCCAGTCGGCAGGCAATCTGGCCACCTCCCAGGCGGTGATCAGTCTGCTGCGACAGCGCCTGGACAGCGAGCAGGACAACCTGCACGGCGTACCCACCCTGTACGACGCCGCCCGGCTGCTGGGGCAGACCCTGCGCGAGGTCCTGCAGCGCGATGCCGAGGATGCGCCCAGCGGTCACGGCCTGGACCTGAGCTGTTCCTTTCTGCTGGGTGGGCAGATCCGCGGGGCGGAGCCGGAGCTGTTCAATCTCTATCCCCATGGCAACTTCATCAGCGCCACCGAGGACACGCCTTACTTCCAGATCGGCGAGAGCAAATACGGCAAGCCCATCCTGGATCGGGCGCTGACCTTCGCGACGCCGCTGGAAGAAGCCCTGCGCTGCGCGTTGCTGTCCTACGACGCCACCATTCGCAGCAACCTGTCGGTGGGGCTACCGCTGGATCTGGTGGTCTATCCGCGTGATCGACTGGCGCAGGTCAGCAGTCATCGGATCGACGAACAGGATCCCTACTTCCAGGCCCTGCGCAAGGGCTGGGGGGAGGGGCTGCGTGATCTGCTGGCAGCCTTGCCGGCAGCGCCTGCGGATTACTGGCGCTAGGGATCAGCCAAAGAACCGCGAGAGGTTGGGGATGACCAGCACGACGGTGGTGACGATGAGGACGAAACTCGCCTGACGCCACTTGGGGACGGGATTCTTGAACATGACTCGGGGCCTTTATTGTTAGCTGTTTAGAGCCTTTACGTCTTCAGCGGGAAGCGCTTGCGCAACAGCGGCATGCAGTTACTGATACCCGCAGGCTTGAGCACTATCCAGTAGCTATAGAACATAAATTTCAGTTTTGTGGCGGTAACCGGCCAGGCGGTTATCAGAAATGTCGTACCAGGGGATTTTTCCTTTGCTTTCAGGTGATTAGGAAACTGCGTGCGACGCTACCGTTGGTCGGAGGTATCAATGGTTTGGAGCGAGGGAGGAGCGACCAGCCGGTCATCCCGTGAACGGGGCAGGGCGCAGGCCCTTCCAGGTCGTGAATGCAAATGTATGAATCGATTGAAGAAAAAGCTTGCCATCGAAATCGCCTTTGCCTATAGTTGCGCGCCTCGGTGATGCAGATGCAGCCACTGAGCAAATCTGGTGAGGTGTCCGAGCGGTTGAAGGAGCACGCCTGGAAAGTGTGTATAGGAGAAATCTTATCGAGGGTTCGAATCCCTCCCTCACCGCCAGATTAAGAAAACCCCTGAGAGCCCAGCTCCAGGGGTTTTTTCTTGCCTGCGATTTGGCCAGGCCCTCCGGGGATCAGGCAGCCTGGGCAAAGGTCGCGGCGGTATCCCGGGCGTTGGGCAGCACGGCCGTCAGCTGTTCCAGGTCGATGCTGGCGAACAGCGGGCCGCTCAGGTCCTGCACCTTGCTGTCGCCGACATTCTCGTGCAGCACCTCGGCCACGGCGACCGCCTGAGCCACGATCAGCGCATAGCCGTTGCCTTCCGGCGCCTGCAGCGGGCGGGCCTGATAGCCGATCGCATCGCGCAGCACCTGGGGCAGTTGCCAACGACGCGCCAGCTCGGCGCCCACTTCCGGATAGCCGAAGCCCAGTTGCAGGGTCTCGTCGGCGGCGCGATGGCTGCTGGCTGTGGCACGACCGGCCAGGCTGGGGGCCAGCTCCGGCGCACCGCTCTGGATCAGCAACTCGCCGATGTCATGCAGCATGCCGCAGGTAAAGGCGGTTTCCTGGTCCAGGCCGGCCTGCTTGGCCAGCGGCTTGCACAGGCTGGCGACCAGGAAGCTGTTGTACCAGAAGGCCTGCAGATCGAAGCCGGGTGCAGCCTTGAAGCCGCTGGCGAAGGCCGAAGCCAGGACCAGGGTGCGCAGGGTGTTGAAGCCCAGGCGCAGGGCGGCGTCTTCGATGCTGGTGGATTCGCGGGCGCCGCGGAAGCGCGCCGAGTTGGCCAGGCGCAGCACCTTGGCGGCGATGACCGGGTCACGCGCCACGGTGCGCGACAGGGTTTCGATGCTGGTGTTGGGGTCGTCGAATTGCCGGATCAGGACCTGCGCCACTTCGGGGACGTTGGGCAGGTTGTGCAGCTGGGCAAAGAGGGTGTCGAGTTGCATGGGCGTCTCCGCGGAAAAGGGTTACATCTCCTTACACCCTCGTCATCGGTCGCCTGCGCGGATTTCTGTAGTCGCCATGTGACGATCGGTCGCAGCCCGGGCGACCAGGACCAGGTGGCCGCGCAGGATTGCCTTGCCGGTCAGGGACTTGCCGCACGCAAGCCAGGCCCGCCTGGCTGCGTCATTACCGTTCGTCGAGGGCGAAGTCGACCTGGCTCAGGCCCGCTGCGCTGGCTTCCAGCACCCAGCCGCGACGGTCCCAATCGCCCAGCACGATACGTTCGGCCGGCTGGCCATCGAGCAGCAGCTCATGGCGCGCGGGCCTGTGGGTATGGCCATGGATCAGCGTGGTCACCCGGGCGGTGCGCATTTCCCGCTCGACCTCGGCCTCGGTGACATCGGTGATGTCCATGGCCTTGGCGCGGGTCTGCTGGCGACTCTCGCTGCGCAGCTTGCGCGCCAGCTGCTGGCGGCTGGCCAGCGGCAGGTGGCGCAGGACGAAGAGGGTGAGGGGGTTGCGCAGGATGCGGCGCAGCTTCTGGTAGCCCTCGTCGCGGGTGCAGAGGGTATCGCCGTGCATCAGCAGCACGCGACGGCCGTGGAAGTCGGCGATATGGCGATCCGGCAGCAAACGGCAGCCAGCCTGGCGGCAAAAGGCCTTGCCGATGAGAAAGTCGCGATTGCCGTGCATCAGGTAGAGGGCCGTGCCGCTGTCAGCCAGCTGGCGCAGGGCCGTGGCGATCTCCTGCTCGAAGGCACCCATGGCGTCGTCGCCGATCCAGGCTTCGAACAGATCGCCAAGGATGTACAAGGCCTCGGCACCGCGGGCGCGGGTTTCGAGGAGATGCAAAAACGCCCGGACCAGGTCCGGGCGTTGCGGTTCGAGATGCAGGTCGGAGACCAGTAGGATCACTCGACGATCTCGGCCTTCTCGATGATCACGTCTTCGCTCGGCACGTCCTGGTGACCGGCCTTGCTGGTGGTGGCGACGCCCTTGATGGCGTTGACCACGTCCATGCCTTCGACCACCTTGCCGAACACCGCATAGCCCCAGCCCTGGCTGGTGGGCGCGGTGTGGTTGAGGAAGGTGTTGTCGGACACGTTGATGAAGAACTGCGCCGAGGCGGAGTGCGGGTCCATGGTGCGGGCCATGGCGACGGTGCCGATCGCGTTGGAGACGCCATTGTTGGCTTCGTTCTTGATCGGGGCGCGGGTCGGCTTCTGCTTCATGCCCGGCTCGAAACCACCGCCCTGGACCATGAAGTTGCTGATCACACGGTGGAAGATGGTGCCGTCGTAGTGACCGCTCTTGACGTATTCCTTGAAATTGGCCGCGGTTTCGGGCGCCTTGTCCTCGAAGAGTTCCAGGGTGATGACGCCGTGGTTGGTGTGCAGCTTGATCATGGCAGCGAATCCGTAGCTAAGGGGGACAGCATCCAGACCCGGCGAAGGCCTCAAGGGTTTCGCCGGGACTTGACGGGTTGGGCTATGATACGGGTTTACCTTTGCCCGGCCTACCCTGGCCGCGCGTCTGCCCAGTTAAGGATCCCATGAGCAAGCCGACTTCCGACTCGTCCACCGCCGCCAAAGCCGCCCCCGCGCATTTCCTGCGGCAGATCGTCCAGGCTGACCTGGACGCCGGCAAGCAGGCCAAGATCGTCACCCGCTTCCCCCCGGAGCCCAACGGCTACCTGCACATCGGCCACGCCAAGTCGATCTGCGTGAACTTCGGCCTGGCCAAGGAATTCGGCGGCGACTGCCATCTGCGCTTCGACGACACCAACCCGGCCAAGGAAGACCAGGAATACATCGACGCCATCAAGAGCGATGTGCACTGGCTGGGCTTCGACTGGGCCGGCGAGGTGCGCTACGCCTCCAGCTACTTCGACCAGCTCTACGCCTGGGCCGTCAACCTGATCGAACAGGGCCTGGCCTATGTCTGCGACCTCACCCCCGAGCAGGCCCGCGAATACCGCGGCAGCCTCACCGAGCCGGGTCGCAACAGCCCCTTCCGCGACCGTTCGGTGGCCGAGAACCTGGACCTGTTTGCCCGCATGAAGGCCGGCGAATTCAAGGACGGCGAGAAGGTGCTGCGCGCCAAGATCGACATGGCCTCGCCCAACATGAACCTGCGCGATCCCATCCTCTATCGCATCCGCCACGCTCATCACCACCAGACCGGCGATGCCTGGTGCATCTATCCGAGCTATGACTTCACCCATGGCCAGTCCGATGCCCTGGAAGGCGTGACCCACTCCATCTGCACCCTGGAGTTCGAGGACCATCGCCCGCTGTACGAGTGGTTCCTGGCCAAGCTGCCGGTGCCGGCGCAGCCGCGCCAGTACGAATTCGCCCGCCTCAACCTGAACTACACCGTCACCAGCAAGCGCAAGCTCAAGCAGCTGGTGGACGAAGGCCATGTGCAGGGCTGGGACGATCCGCGCATGTCGACCCTGTCGGGCTATCGCCGTCGCGGCTACACCCCGGCCGCCATCCGCAACTTCTGCGAGATGATCGGTGTGACCCGCTCCAACGGCGTGGTCGACGTCGCCATGCTGGAATTCGCCATCCGCGAGGACCTGGACCAGAACGCCCCGCGCGCCATGTGCGTGCTGAAGCCCCTCAAGGTGGTGATCACCAACTACCCCGAGGGCCAGGTGGAAAACCTGGAACTGGCACGGCATCCCAAGCAGGACCTGGGCGTGCGCCAGCTGCCCTTCACTCGCGAGCTGTACATCGACCAGGGCGACTACGAAGAGAATCCGCCCAAGGGCTACAAGCGCCTGGAGCCGGGTGGCGAGGTGCGTCTGCGCGGCAGCTACGTGATCCGCGCCGACGAAGCCATCAAGGACGCCGACGGCAAGGTCATCGAGCTGCGCTGCAGCTACGATCCGGACACCCTGGGCAAGAACCCCGAAGGCCGCAAGGTCAAGGGCGTGATCCACTGGGTGCCGGCCGAGGGTAGCGTGGAGTGCGAGGTACGCCTCTACGATCGCCTGTTCCGTTCGGCCCAGCCGGAGAAGAGCGAAGAGGGCGGCAGCTTCCTCGACAACATCAACCCCGAGTCCCTGGTGGTGCTCAAGGGCTGCCGCGCCGAGCCGTCCCTCGCCCAGGCCCAGCCGGAAGACCGCTTCCAGTTCGAGCGTGAAGGCTACTTCTGCGTCGATCTCAAGGATTCGGCGCCTGGCAAGCCGGTATTCAACCGCACCGTGACCCTGCGCGATTCCTGGGGGCAATGATGGCGCTGCACCTCTACAACACCCTGACCAAGACCAAGGAAGCCTTCACGCCGCTGGTGCCGGGGCAGGTGCGCATGTACGTCTGCGGCATGACCGTCTATGACTACTGCCACCTGGGCCATGGCCGGAGCATGGTGGCCTTCGACGTCATCACCCGCTGGCTGCGCCATAGCGGCTACGACCTCACCTACGTGCGCAACATCACCGACATCGACGACAAGATCATCAACCGCGCCAATGCCAACGGCGAGCCTTTCACCGACCTGGTGGCGCGGATGATCGAGGCGATGCACGAGGACGAGGCGCGGCTGAATATTCGCAAGCCCGACCAGGAGCCGCGCGCCACCGATCATATCGATGGCATGCACGCCATGATCCAGACCCTGATCGACAAGGGCTACGCCTATGCCGCGGGCAACGGCGATGTCTACTACCGGGTCAATCGCTTCGCCGGCTACGGCAAGCTGTCGCGGCGGCGCGTCGAGGACCTGCGCATCGGCGCCCGCATCGAGCCGGGCGAGGCCAAGGAAGATCCGCTGGACTTCGTGCTGTGGAAGGCCGCCAAGCCGGGCGAGCCGAGCTGGCCGTCGCCCTGGGGCGCCGGGCGTCCGGGTTGGCACATCGAGTGCTCGGTGATGTCCACCTGCTGCCTGGGCGAGACCTTCGACATCCACGGCGGCGGCAACGACCTGGAATTCCCGCACCACGAGAACGAGATCGCCCAGAGCGAGGCGGCCACCGGCAAGACCTACGCCAATGCCTGGCTGCACTGCGGGATGATCACCATCAACGGCGAGAAGATGTCCAAGTCGCTGGGCAACTTCTTCACCCTGCGCGAGGTGCTGGAGAAGTACCACCCCGAGGTGGTGCGCTACCTGCTGATCGCCAGCCACTACCGCAGTCCGATCAACTATTCGGAAGACAACCTGCGCGAAGCCAAGGGCGCCCTGGAGCGTTTCTATCATTCGCTCAAGGGGCTGCCGCAGGCTCCTGCGCAAGGCGGCGAGGGCTACGCCGAGCGCTTCGCCCAGTGCATGGATGACGACTTCAACACCGCCGGTGCCTGTGGCGTGCTGTTCGAGCTGGCCCGCGAGATCAATCGCCTGCGCGAGAGCGATCCGGCGGCGGCGGCTGGCCTGGCCGGACGGCTGCGCGAACTGGGTGAGGTGCTGGGCGTGCTGCAGCTGGAGCCGGAAGCCTTCCTGCGCGCCGATGCGGCGGGCCGGGTGGATGCGGCCGAGGTCGAGGCGCTGATCCAGGCGCGCCTTGCTGCTCGTGCGGAAAAGAACTGGGCGGAATCCGACCGTATCCGTGATCAGCTCACCGCCCTGGGCGTGGTGCTGGAAGACGGCAAGGGCGGCACCACCTGGCGCCTGGCGGAGTAGGTCTGCGATCAGGCGAATGACGGTTCCGCGTCATCCGCCTGCTCTGGCCGGGTCCACCATCCCCGGAAAACGCTGCGCGGTTTTCCAGGCTACGAGGTGGGGGCCGTAGGGTGGACAGCGGCGCAGCCTTGTCCAGGTGCGTTCAAGTCCTCACCCGGAAAACGCTGCGCGGTTTTCCAGGCTACGAGGTGGGGCCGTAGGGTAGACAACGGCGCAGCCTTGTCCATGTGCGTTCAACTCCTCACCCGGAAAACGCTGCGCGGTTTTCCAGGCTACGAGGTGCGGGGCCGTAAGGTGGACAACGGCGCAGCCTTGTCCACCATTCTTTGGCTTAGGGCTTCTTGCGCGCCTTGCCGAAACCCGGCGCCTTGCGCACCGACTTGACCTTGGGCTTGCCGTCTTCCACCCAGCGGCCCAGGGGCTTGTCGGATACCGGACCGCCCACCTTGGGTTTCTTCGGCTTCTTGGGTTTCTTCATGACCAGGCCGCCCGGGCCGGTCTGGGGGACGCGATGGTCGGGGATGAAGTCCGGCTCGTCGCGGCGCATGAGGATCTGGCCGATCAGGGTCTCGATGGCCGCCAGCTGCTCCACTTCATCGGCGCATACCAGGGACACCGCCTGGCCCTGGTTGCCGGCGCGGCCGGTCCGGCCGATGCGGTGGACATAGTCTTCCGCCACGATGGGCAGGTCCAGGTTGACCACCAGTGGCAGGTCCTGGATGTCCAGGCCACGGGCGGCCACGTCGGTCGCGACCAGGATGTCGGCCTCGCCGGCCTTGAAGCGGGCGAGGGCGCGCAGCCGCGCGGGCTGGGGCTTGTCGCCATGGATGGATTCCGCCGCCAGCCCCTCGGCCTGCAGCGCCTCCACCAATTGCTCCACACCCTTGCGGGTCTTGGCGAACACCAGCACCTGGCCATGGCGACCGCTGCGATAGAGGTGCAGGAAGAGTTCGGTCTTGCGCTTCTTGTCGACCGGCACCACCCACTGCTTGACGGTGACCGCGGCGGTGTTGCGCGGACTGACGTCGATAGTCTGGGGATCACGCAGTACCGGGGCGGCCAGCTGACGCACGGCGTCGGAGAAGGTCGCCGAGAACAGCAGGGTCTGGCGCTTGCGCGGCAGCATGACGAACAGCTCGCCCAGTTGCCGGGAAAAGCCCAGGTCGAGCATGCGGTCGGCTTCGTCCAGCACCAGCAGCTGTACCTGGTCGAAGCGCACGGCGTTCTGGTTGAACAGGTCGAGCAGGCGCCCGGGGGTCGCCACCAGCACGTCCACGCCCTTGCGCAGCTTCATCATCTGCGGATTGATGCTCACGCCACCGTAGGCCACGGCGGTACGCAGGGGCAGGTGCTGGGCATAGTCGCGCAGACTGGCATGGACCTGCTCGGCCAGCTCGCGGGTGGGGGTGAGGATCAGGGCGCGGATATGGTTTGGCGTCACCGCCGGGCCTTCCTGCACCAGTCGCTGCAGGAGCGGCAGTCCAAAGGCGCCGGTCTTGCCGGTGCCGGTCTGGGCGGCGGCCAGCAGGTCGCGACCGGCCAGCACCGCCGGGATGGCCTGGCGCTGGATGGGCGTGGGGGAGCTGTGCTCCAGGGCGGTGAGCGCCTGCAGCAGCGGATCTATGAGGCCGAGGTCGGCAAAGGTCATGACAGGCCCGGATGGCGTCGAAAAGGGAGCGAATTCTAGGCCGACTGTGAAGCGCGCTCAAACTTTGTAGCCAGGCGGCGGCTGCAGCCGGAATCCCGGCACGGCATAGTGGTCAGTTGCGTGGCTACAGGAGACCCCATGAGCGCTACCCCTACCTTGCCCCCGGTGTTGGCCGGCCCGCTGCTGCGGCGCACCGAAGCGTCCCGGTTGCTGCTGTGGCTGGTGACCCGCTCGGCCGAGACGCCCGTGCCGCGGCTGTGGCAAGGGGCGACCGAGCTCGGCGTGCAGGGGGAGACCCAGTGCCTGCGCCTGGGCGAGCAGGCCTACCTGCAGCTGATCGAGGTCCGGCCGGACACCGAGTTGCCCACGGACACCTTCCTCCGCTACGACCTGCAGCTGAGCGCCGGCGGAATCCGCGACTGGGCGCCGCACCTGCTCTCCGCCGAGGGCGAATTGCCGCGCTTCGTCCTGCGCGCGCGTTTCGATCATCTGCTGCACGGCTCCTGCCGCAAGCCCCACCATGCCTCGGCCGACGGCCTGATCGCCGTGGATCGCCTGCTGCAGGGCTGCACGATCCCTGAGGAGTCGCCGGCGGCGCTGCTGCTCACGGGCGACCAGGTCTATGCCGATGACGTCGCCGGGCCGATGCTGCTGGCGGTGCAGGCGCTGATCCGCCGCCTCGGGCTCTATGGCGAGGACCTCGAAGGGGCGGTAGTGGCGGACAGCGAGGCGCTGATGGCCCATGCCGCCAACCTCTACCACCGCGAGGACCTGCTGCCGGCCTTCAAGTCCAACCGGGCGCTGCGCGAGAAATTCTTCGGTGGGGTGGAGAAACCCATCTTCACCTCCACCAATGCCCACAACCACCTGGTGACCCTGAGCGAGGTGCTGGCGCTCTATCTGCTCTGCTGGTCGCCGACACCCTGGACGCTGATCGAGGTGGTGCCACCGGCGCTCGACGCCAAAGACGATGAGCGCTACGCCGCCGAGTCGCGCTGCATCGAGGGCTTCGTCGCGACCCTGCCGCAGGCGGCGCGGGCCCTGGCCGGCGTGCCGACGCTGATGATCTTCGACGACCACGACGTCACCGACGACTGGAACCTCTCCGCGCGCTGGGAAGAGACCGCCTACGGCCATCCCTTTTCCCGGCGCATCCTCGGCAATGCGTTGCTGGCCTATCTGCTCTGCCAGGCCTGGGGCAACGCCCCGGAAGCCGTGGCCGAACCCCTGGCGGCCACGGCCCGGCTGCTGGACACGGCGGGTGACGACGGCAAGCTGGAGTGCCCGACGCAGAACGCCTGCATCGACGACTTGCTGCGCTTCCAGGGCTGGCACTACGTGCTCAAGACCAGCCCGCCGCTGATCGTGCTGGACACCCGGACCCGTCGCTGGCGCAGCGAGCGGCGCCTGGAGCACCCCTCGGGGCTGATGGACTGGGAAGCCCTCTGCGAATTGCAGCAGGACCTGCTGGACCATCCCTCGGCGGTGATCGTCTCGGCTGCGCCCATGTTCGGGGTCAAGCTGATCGAGGCGGTGCAGCGCATCTTTACCTGGTTCGGCCAGCCGCTGATGGTGGATGCCGAGAACTGGATGGCCCACCCCGGGGCGGCCAAGACCATGCTCAACATCTTTCGCCACCGCCGCACCCCGGGCAACTACGTGGTGCTCTCCGGCGACGTGCACTATTCCTTCGTCTACGACATCCGCATCCGGGACCGGCGCGGTGAGCCGCGGCTCTGGCAGATCACCAGCAGCGGCATCAAGAACGAATTCCCACCGCGCCTGCTGGCCACCCTGGACCGACTCAATCGCTGGCTCTATGCGCCCTGGTCGCCGCTCAACGGCTTCACCAAGCGCCGCCGCTGGGAGCTGCAGCCGCGCCTGCCGGATCGCCGCGAGGCTGGCGAGCGAATGTGGAACGGTGCCGGCATCGGCCAGGTGCTGCTGGACGGGGAAGGGCGCCCGGCGGTGATCCGCCAGCACAATGCCGATGGCTCGCCGGCCACCGAGTTCGTCGAGCGCCCGGCCTGAGGTCGGCGCCGCCGCGCCCTAGGGTCTTCCGGGTGACAGGCGCCTGATCAGCCAGGTCGAGAGCCAGTACACCGGCTCCAGCACCAGAAAACCCAGCAGGATGCCGCCCAGTCGCGCCAGGCCTGCCACCGGGTCGATATGGTCATAGTGGTCAGGCACCATCACCACCAGAAACGCCAGCGCGAACTGCATACCGAGATAGCCGATACCGAGCGGGCCGTTCTCGAGGTGTCTGCCGATCAGCACACCGAGCGCAACGCCCGCCAGCGTCAGCCAGAGGCTTTCCTGGCTGACCAGCAGCAAAAGGGTCGCCAGGCCACCCCCGAGCAGGCAGCCGAGCATTCGATGCAACAGCCTTCTGGATACCGCCTTGCCGGCACTGCTCAGGCCGTCGAAGGGAACCACCATGACCGCCAGGATGGTGATGGCCGCCTGGCTGACATCCACCCCGATCTCTGCCGTCGCGCCCAGAGACAACAGGGCCAGAGCCAGACCTCCCTGCAGCGCATGGCGCAACGCCAGGGGCTGCCAGACACCCAGGGTTCGGGGTATCGAGGCCACCGTGGTCGGCACCTTGGGCCACAGGCGCGCACGGACGCCGTAGGTGGAAAGGGCGCTCACCAGCACGCACGCCGAGGTGCCGAGCGCCACCTCCAACAGGCGTGACAAGGCGTATTGCTCGAGCTGCTCGGGCGCCTGGAGGCTCGCCAGGACCACCATGGCGTAGGTGAGGCCGCCAAGCAACCAGGCATAGCCATAGCGGCCCACCAGTGTCAGATAGAGGGTGATGCTGCCCACGGTGCCCAGCAGGACGGCCTGCTCGTAGGGGTTCAGCTGCAGGTGGCGCAGGACCAACAGGGCGCCTGCGGCGCCGATGCAGGTACCCAGCACCCGCAGGCAGCCGCGCGAGAAACTGTCGCGGACATCTGACCTCATCACGATATAGCCGCTGAACGCCGCCCAACCGACATGCTGAACCCCGGCCAGGTGGCCGAGCAGGATCGCCAGCAGGACCGAGGTCAGGGTTTCCAGTTCGTCGACCAGACGGCGCCGGTCGCGGCCGAACTGGCGGAGATCGCCTGCCAGATCGCGCAACAACTGCCTGAATTCCGACAACGCCTGAGAGGGAGACATGGATCCCTGATGAGTACCGTGATCGCTGCCTATGTTACCGCCGCTGATCGCCGTCTGGCAGCACGGGAGCCGGCCGCGAACGGTAGAGGCGCATCGCGACGGGACCGCTCAGGCCGAGCTGCCGCCAGCGGCCAGCCAGCGCAGCACGCCCTGGCCCGCCGCGCGGCCACTGGCGAAGCAGGCCGTGAGCAGATAGCCGCCGGTGGGCGCCTCCCAGTCGAGCATCTCGCCGGCGCAGAAGACGCCCGGCAGCTGCCGGAGCATCAGGCCGTCGTCCAGCGCTTCCAGGGGTACACCGCCCGCGCTGCTGATGGCTTCCGCCAGGGGCCGCGCTCTGACCACGGTGAGGGGCACGGCCTTGCAGGCCTGGGCCAACCGGCCCATGTCCTGGAAGGTCTCCGGTGGGGCCAGTTCGCGGAGCAGGGCGGCCCGGGCGCCGTCGATCCCGGCATGGCGCCGCAGGTGGTTGGCCAGGGACTGGCTGCCGCGGGGCTTGGCCAGGGCCCGGCCGAGTTCCGCCAGGTCCCGCTGCGGCGCCAGATCCAGGGTCAGGGTCGCCTGGCCATCCCGTTCGATGGCCGTGCGGATTTCGGCGGACAGCGCATAGACCAGGCTGCCCTCGATTCCGGTGTCGGTCAGCACGAATTCGCCCTGGCGTGGCGGCTGACCCGGCAGGGCCAGGGCGGCCGGCTTGATCGGCGCGCCGGCGTGGCGGGTCTTGAGGAAATCGCTCCAGCCGGCCACCTCGAAACCGCAATTGGCCGGTTCCAGCGGACGCAGTCCAACTCCTCGCGCGGCGAGCGGGGCCTGCCAGGCACCATCCGAGCCCAGCCGCGGCCAGCTGCCACCGCCCAACGCCAGTACCGTAGCCTGGGGCTGCAGGAGCCGCTCACCCTCCGGGGTGGCCAGGCGCAGTCGGCCCTCGGCGTCCCAGCCCAGCCAGCGGCTGCGGGTATGGATGCGCACACCTTGCTCGCGCAGGCGATGCAGCCAGGCACGCAGCAGGGGTGCGGCCTTCATGTCGGCGGGAAACACCCGGCCCGAGGTGCCGACAAAGGTCTCGATACCCAGCTCATGGATCCAGGCGCGCAGGGCGTTGCTATCGAAGCTGTCGAGCCAGGGGCTGACGCCGCTCTCACGCTCGCGATAACGCTGGCGAAAGGCAGACTGCTCCTCGGCATGGGTGATGTTCATGCCACCCACGCCGGCCAGCAAAAACTTGCGGCCTACCGACGGCATGGCATCGAAGAGGTCCACAGGGACGCCTGCGGCGGCCAGGGTCTCGGCCGCCATCAGCCCGGCAGGGCCGCCCCCGATGACAGCGACGGCGGGCGTGGCGGAGAGGAGAGACATGGCGGCATCCAGGAGCTGAGGAAAACCGCCATTGTACTCGACGTGGCTAGACCACGCCGGCCTGGCCCAGGGGTGCTGCCAGGGGTTCTTCCAAGCGCTCGGGAATCAGCGGCTCGCTGCGCCCGGGCGTCAGGATCACCTTGCGGCAGTCCTCCTGCTTCTTGTCGAAGATCTTGTAGCCCTCGACCGCCTGCTCCAGGGACATCCGGTGGGTGATGATGGCCTCCGGCGCCAGGTCACCGCGTTCGATGTGGTCGAGCAGCTCCGGCAGATAACGCTGCACGTGGGTCTGGCCCATCTTGAAGGTCAGGCCCTTGTCGAAGGCGTCACCGAACAGGAAGCCGTGGATGAAGCCGGCATAGACGCCCGGTACGCTCACGGTACCGCCACGGCGTACCGCGGCGATGCACTGGCGCAGGGCCTTGCCGCTGCTGCCTTCCAGCTTGAGGTTGGCGAGGATGGTTTCGGTGGTGCTGCCCTTGGCCTCGAAGCCCACCGCATCCACCACGCCGTCGACGCCGCGCTTGCCGGGCGTCTGCTCGATGATGGTGGCGGCCGGGTCGTCGTCTTCGTCGAAGTTGATCGGGATGACGCCATAGGTCTGCTGGGCATAGGCCAGCCGATAGGGGTGGTGATCGACCATGAAGATGCGCTCGGCGCCCAGCATCCGCGCACAGGCCGCGGACAGCAGGCCGACCGGGCCGGCGCCATAGATGGCGATGCTCGATCCCTGGCCGATGCCGGTGTTGAGCACGGCCTGCCAGGCGGTGGGCAGGATGTCGGACAGGAACAGCACCTTTTCGTCGGCCAGGGTGCCGGGCACCTTGAAGGGACCGGTGTTGGCCTTGGGCACCCGCACGTATTCGGCCTGGCCGCCCGGTACGCCGCCATAGAGGTGGCTGAAGCCGAACAGCGCCGCACCCGGCGGGATCTGTTTCTTGTTGAGGATGGCGCCGCGCCCGGTATTGGTGGTCTCGCAGGCGGCGTAGAGATCCTGGTTGCAGAAGAAGCAGCTGCCACAGGCGATGACGAAGGGAATCACCACCCGATCGCCTTTCTGCACGGCGGTGACGGCCGGGCCGGTTTCCTCGACGATGCCCATGAATTCGTGGCCGAAGATATCGCCGTGTTCGACGGTGGGGATTTTGCCGCGGTAGAGGTGCAGGTCCGAACCGCAGATGGCCGTGGCCGTCACCCGCAGGACGATGTCGTCGGCGTCCTGGATGGTCGGATCGGGGACGGTATCGACGCGGACATCGTGGGCACCGTGGTAGGTCAAGGCTCGCATGGCGGTCTCCGTAGGGCGGTAAGCACCTAGGGTGGAGGCCGCCGTAAGCCGAGCGGTTCCGCGAGGTCGGACCGGTGGTATGGCGATCTGATAGCGACAGTTCGCGACTTTTCGCCGCTATTGCCCGGGCCAGAGCCGGGCAGGCGCAGCGGCGTCAGCGGTTGCGGATATAGACGGCCTTGCCGGCGCTGCCGTCGGCGGGATCGCGTTCCTGGACTTCGAAACGATCGCCATGGGCCTTGACCAGGCCGCTGAACTTGCGGTGCCCATAGAGGCGGGCGTCGAAATCCGGACGCACCTTGCCGAGGTTGGCCCCGACCATGCCCAGATTGGCCCAGCCGCCTTCGTCGGAGGCGTCTTCCACCGCCTGCTCGATGAGCTTGAGGATGGTGCTCAGCTTGGGCTTGCCGCGATTGGTGGTGGCGGGCTTGTCGCTGGCGCCGGCGGCCTCGCGCGGCTCTTCCCGCGGCTTGGACCTGAGGATCTCGGTGTAGATGAACCTGTCGCAGGCCGAAACGAAGGGATCCGGCGTCTTCTCCTCGCCGAAGCCGTAGACCGTCAGTCCTTCCTCGCGCAGTCGCGCCGCCAGGCGGGTGAAGTCGCTGTCGCTGGAGACCAGGCAGAAACCGTCGAAGCGGCGGGTGTAGAGCAGGTCCATGGCGTCGATGATCAGGGCGCTGTCGGTGGCGTTCTTGCCCTTGGTGTAGCCGAATTGCTGCACCGGCTGAATGGAGTGGTCGAGCAGCACCTTCTTCCAGCTGTTGAGCTGGGGTTGGGTCCAGTCACCGTAGATGCGCTTGACGCTGGCCACGCCGAAGCGGGCGATCTCGGCCATGAGACCATCGACGATGGCCGCGGGGGCGTTGTCGGCGTCGATCAGCACGGCCAGGCGTGCCTGGCTGGATTCGGGTGTCTTGGCGGTCTTGCTCATGGAAACTCCTGTTCAATGCAGGCCGAGCTCGTGCCAGACCTGGGTCGCCGTGTGATGGAGGATGCCGTGACGACGGGCCAGGGCCAGGCGATCGGCCGAATAGCCGCCGCCGATCACCCCCACCACGGGTATATCCGCCGCCAGGCAGCGCCGCAAGACGAAACTGTCGCGCGCCGCGAGACCGGCATCGGTCAATTCGAGATAGCCCAGGGCGTCGTCGCGATGGACGTCCACCCCGGCGTCGTAGAGCACCACGTCGGGCTGGTGGAGCGGCAGCAGGTAACCCAGGGCGTCGTCGAGCACCCGCAGGTAGCCGGCGCCGTCCAGGCCGCGGGGCAGGGGGATGTCCCAGTCGCTTTGCGCCTTGCGCGCCGGATAGTTGGTGGCGCAGTGCAGGGAGACGGTGACGGCGTCGGGCACCTCGGCGAGGATGCGCGCCGTGCCGTCGCCCTGGTGGACGTCGCAGTCCAGGATCAGCACCCGTCCGACGCGTCCGCTTTCCAGCAGCGACAGCGCCAGGATCGCCAGGTCGTTGAAGATGCAGAAGCCGGCCGGATAGTCGTGATGGGCATGATGGGTACCCCCGGCGAGGTGACAGGCCAGGCCATGACGCAGCGCCAGCTCCAGGGTGAGCAGGGAACCGCCCACGGCGCGGATGGTGCGGCGCACCAGGGCTTCGCTCCAAGGCAGGCCCAGCTGGCGTTGCAGCGGCGGCGGCAGTTCGCCGGCCTTGAACGCCTGGATGTAGTCGGGGGCATGCGCCAGCGCCAGTAGCTCGTCCGGGCAGAGTTCGGGCCGTTGCCAGTTGTCCGCGCCCAGGATGCCGCTGGCACTCAGGTGTTCGTGCAGCAGCCGAAATTTCTCCATCGGAAAACGATGGCCAGCGGGGAAGGGCGGACTGTAGTCCTCGTGGTAGACCAGGGGCAGGCGTGTGATCAAAACACCAGGAGCTCCAGGATGAACCAGAGGATACCGGTACAGAAACCCAGCGCCAGGAGAAACAGCAGGCCGTCGCGGGCGATCAGCGACAGGGCGAAGGAGGTCAGCGCCAGTCCCGCCGTGGTGTTGGCGAAGGGCACCAGATCCAGCACCGGCATGGTCGCGGCGATGAGGATGCAGAGCAGGGCGGTGACGAAGTGCGCCGGGCGCGAGGTGAGTACCCGCAGCCGCGACTTGACCACCTTGTCGACCCAGCGCGCCGGCTTCTGCAGCAGCCGCAGCGACTTGCGCAGCTTGCCGCGGGAGACGGAGCGCTGCAGCACCCAGCGTGGCAGCCAGAAGTGATCGCGCCCCAGTAGCAGCTGACCGCTCACCAGCATCACGAAGACGGCGATGGCGGTGGCGATACCGGGAATGCCGGTGAGCGGCGAGATCGCCAGCACGCCCGGCAGGAGGATCATGGGGCCAAAGGAGCGACTGCCGATGGCATCGATCAGGTGCTGCACCGAGACCTGGCTGGGGCTGTTGCCCACCCGCTCCAGGCAGGCCAGAAAGCTCTGGAGGTCCACCGGGCCATCCTGCCCGGTGTCGCAGCTGGCGGGCTCGCGCTCCAGGGCCTCTTCTTTCATGGCTGGGCGCTGTCCAGCATGCGCCGGATCCAGCGGGTCAGATCCTGGCGGCCATAGGGCTTGTTGAGGATGGGGAAGCGCTCGCCGTTGCCTTCTTCCAGTTCCAGGGCGTTGTTGGCGTAGCCGGTGGTGAGCAGGATGCGCAACTCGGGCTGCCGCCGCTGGGCCTCCTTGGCCAGCATTACGCCATTCATGCCGCCAGGCATGATCAGGTCGCTGAACAGCAGGTCGATGGCGGGTTCGCGCGCGAGAATGTCCAGCGCCTGCTGGCCATTGTGGGCGACCAGCACCTGATAGCCGGTCTCTTCCAGGATGGCCTGGGCCAGGGCCGCCACGTCCGGGCGATCGTCCACCACCAGGATGGTCTCGGAACCGCCGCCGTCCTCGTGCGGGGTCGGCAGGGGCGCCGGGTGTTCGCGCGCCTCCTCTTCGGAAACGGGGAAGTAGAGACGCACCGAGGTGCCTATACCGACCTCGGAATAGAGCCTGACCAGGCCGCCCGACTGCTTGAGGAAGCCGTAGACCATGGACAGGCCCAGGCCGCTGCCCTGGCCTTCGTCGCGGGTGGTGAAGAAGGGGTCCAGGGCGCGCCCGAGCACGTCGGTCGACATGCCGCAGCCGGTGTCGGTCAGGGCGATGCAGACATAATGCCCCTGGGCCAGGCCGCCATGGGCCAGGTCCTGGCCATTGACCTCGACGTTGAGGGTTTCCAGGGTCAGGGTGCCGGTGCCGCGCTCCTGCATGGCCAGGCGAGCGTTGTCGACGATGTTGAGCAGCGCCGTCTCCAGCTGGATCGGATCAAGCCGGCAATTCCACAGCGCCGGTGCCGGGCGGAAGATGAAGCGGAAGGGGCCGCCCAGGGCCTGGGCCAGGCGACTCTGGCGGGCATTGATGAGCTTGTTCAGGTCCACCGCGCGCCCGGTCAGGCGCTGCTTGCGGGCGAAGGCCAGCAGCTGCTGGGTGAGGGTCGCCGCCCGATTCACCGCGTCGCGGGTGTTGTCGACATGGCGCTTGGCCTTGTCCCTGTCCAGTTCCGGGCGGTCCAGGTTGATCCTCAGGATATCCAGGTAGCCGACCATCACCTGCAACAGGTTGTTGAAATCGTGGGCGATGCCGCCGGTGAGCTGACCCAGGGCTTCCATCTTCTGCGCCTGGCGCAGGGCGTCTTCGGCGTCGCGGCGGCGGGAGACGTCCAGCTGCGAGGCGAAGAAATAGCGCAGCTGGCCCGCGGGATCGAGCACCGGCGAGATGAACAGCGCATTCCAGAAGGTCGAGCCGTCCTTGCGGTAATTGAGCAACTCGATGTCGCAGTCGCGCTGCTCGCGGATGGCGTTGCGGATCTCGGCGATGTGCTCCTGGCGAGTGTCGGGTCCCTGCAGGAAGCGGCAATTGCGACCCAGCACCTCGTCCAGGGCATAACCGGTGGTACGCAGGAAGGACTCGTTGGCAAAGATGATCGGGTTATCCGGCTGGTGCGGATCCGTCACGATCATCGGCATCCGGGTCTTCTTCACGGCGGCAAAGAAGATGTCGTCGTGGCCGAGACCCTTGCCCAGCTCCGCGATCTGGGCCGCGGCGGGGTGGGAAGACGAAGCGATTGCGGTTTCGGTCATGGAGAGGAAGCCTGCGAGCGGACAGCGATACCTTTATTGTGACCCTTTATACGGCCACAAGCTCCACCAGTTATCGTCATACGATGAGCAATGTGTCTGGAAGCACGGCGAACGCACAGGATTTGACCGGTTTTGCGTATGATGATCGCTCTCTGTCAAGGAACCCTACCCATGAGCAAGGTGCTGGACAACCTGGTCGATCTACTGACCCTCGAATCCCTGGCCCCCGATCTGTATCGCGGCGGCAGCCAGGATCTGGGCTTTCCCCAGCTCTTTGGTGGTCAGGTCCTGGGGCAGGCGCTGTCGGCGGCCAGCCAGACCGTGCCGGTGGAGCGCCGGGTGCACTCGCTGCACGGCTACTTCCTGCGCGCCGGGTCGGCGGTCGAGGCGGTGACCTACCAGGTGGATCGCATTCGCGACGGCGGAAGCTTTTCCACGCGCCGGGTCACCGCCTTCCAGGGCGAGCAGCCGATCTTCTTCTGCAGCGCCTCCTTCCATATCGAGGAGCCGGGTTTCGAGCATCAGACGACCATGCCGGAGGTACCGGCACCCGAGACCCTGCAATCGGAAATCGCCCACGCCCAGCGCTATGCCGAGCTGATTCCTGCGCCGCTGCGCGACAAGCTGCTCGGCCCGCGCCCGATCGAGATGCGCCCGGTGGTCTTTACCGACCCCTTCCAGCCGCAGCCCACCGAACCGGTCCGCCACGTCTGGTTCCGCGCCACCGGCGACCTGCCGGACCAGCCGGCCCTGCATCGCTATCTGCTGGCCTACGCCTCGGATTTCAATCTGCTGCCCAGTTCGCTGCTGCCCCATGGCACCAGCTTCTGGGACCGCTCGCTGCAGATCGCCAGCCTCGACCATGCGGTCTGGTTCCACCGCGATTTCCGCCTGGACGACTGGCTGCTGTACGCCATCGACAGCCCCTGGGCCGGTGGTGCCCGCGGTCTGTGCCGCGGCAGCATCTACAACCGCGCAGGTCAGCTGGTGGCCTCGGTGGCCCAGGAAGGACTGATTCGCAAACGCGGCTGAGATCCAGCCGTCCGGCTGGCTATTTGGTTATCACCCTTATAGGCTCTTGCCTGCGAAGGACTGGACGCCCGCGGCTGGGCGTCCCAGGCACAACATTAGTTTGAGGCATCGTTCTTGAATCGACTCGCGCGCGTCGTAACCGGTATCCAGGGGCTGGATGAGATCTTGAAGGGAGGCCTGGTTGCAGGTGCGTCCTATGTCATCCAGGGGCGTCCGGGTTCCGGCAAATCGATCATGGCCAACCAGATCGCCTTCAACCATGTGCGCGGTGGTGGGCGGGTTCTGTTCGCCACCATGCTGTCGGAAACCCACGAGCGGATGTTCCAGTTCTTTTCCACGCTGGATTTCTTCGACCGCTCCTGCATCGGCGACCAGGTCCAGTACCTGAGTGCCTTCGATACCATGGAAGGTGAGGGGCTGGACGAGGTGGTCCGCCTGCTGCGTCGCGAGATCAGCCGGCAGAAGGCCAGTCTGCTGGTGGTCGATGGCCTGCTCAATGCCCGGTCGCGCGCGGAAACGCCGATCGACACCAAGAAATTCATCGCCGAGTTGCAGGGGCATGCGGCCTTTGCCGGTTGCACGGTCATCTTTCTCACCAGCGCGCGTCTCGAGGACGGCAGCCCGGAACACACCATGGTCGATGGTGTGCTGGATCTGCACGAGGAAGAAATCGGCAGTCGCACCATCCGCCGCCTGGCGTTGCGCAAGACCCGTGGCAGCGGCGCGCTGCCGGGCTTTCACGAATTCACCATCTCCGATGCCGGCATCACCGTGTTTCCGCGCCTCGAGGCGCTGTATCGCGATCCTTCGGCCGGCGCGACCTATCGCGTCGGTCACCAGCGCGTGCCCAGTGGCATGGCGTCGCTGGATGCGATGATCGAAAACGGCCTGCCGGAGAGTTCGACCACCCTGCTCATGGGGCCATCGGGTGCCGGCAAGACCTCCATCAGCCTGAACTTCCTGGCGGCCTGCACGCCGGAAGCGCCCGCGTTGATGTTCGGCTTCTACGAACCGCCGGAGCGATTGCTGCTCAAGGCGAGCGCCCTGGGCCTCGACCTGGCCAGCCGGGTCGACGAGGGCGCCTTGCATCTGCACTGGCAACCGACCACCGAGATGCGCCTCGACGAGGTCGGTCTCGAACTGCTGGCCATGGTCAGACGGCACGGCATCAAGCGGCTGGTGATCGACAGCCTGGGCGCCATCGCCCGCTTCGCCCTGCCGCAAGGACGGCTCATCGAATACTTCAGCGCGCTACTGAACGAGCTGCGTACCCAGGGCGTCACAGTTCTAGCCACCTGGGAATTGCGCGATGTCTTTGGCGCGGACATCGCCGCGCCGGCGCCCGAACTTTCCAGCATGGTGGACAATCTGATTTTGCTGCGATTCGTCGAGGCCGAGGCCGAGATCAAGCGGGTGCTGTCGATCCTCAAGGTCAGGGACAGCATCTACGATCCAGCGCTGTGCGAACTGATCATCGACGACTCGGGAATCGAACTGAAAAAGGCATTCAAAGACATGGTGAAGGTACTTTCAGGTTCAGCCATGCCCTCCACACAACCATGATCGCGTCGGGTGGGAGAATCTCCAGATGACGACGATACTGGTAGTCGATGACGAATTCCTGATAGCGGACATCCTGGCCTTCGCCCTCGAAGACGAAGGCTACATGGTGGTCAAGGCGAGCAATGGTCGCCGAGCGCTTGACGTCTTCGATCGCGAACTACCGTCCCTGGTCATCACCGATTTCATGATGCCGGTGATGAACGGCCGCGAGCTGGCAGAGGCCCTGCGTGAACGTCAGGGCTTGCAGCATCTGCCCATTATCCTCATGAGCGGCGCCCAGGCGCATCTGGCTCAGGAGAGTTCGGAGCTGTTCGATTGCGTGTTTCAGAAGCCGTTCAACATCAGCGACATCGTCGATGCGGTGCACAAGCACCTGGTGACCCTGGAGCAATGACGAACCCATAGCAAAAAGGCCTGTCTAGACAGGCCTTTTTGCTATGGGGCTGGCGCAGCGGCCAGCCCCGCGTCTCCGATCAGGAGCGCGAAAGCAGTACGCCCAGCACGAAGCCGACGCCGCCGGCGATGGCCAGGGCAGTGAAGGGCTTGTCGGCGGTCACGTTGCGCGCGCAGTCGATGGCCTGGCCATACTGCTCCTGCAGCTTGCCTTCCAGCTGACGGGCCTTGCCCTGGGCTTGCCAGTCGGCATTGCCGGTCGCCGCGCCAAAGCTATCCTGGACCTTGCCGGTAGCGTCCTTGGCATTGCCTATGATCTGATCGGTATTCATAAATGCACCTCGTGTGGGGAAACGGGGGAGGTCATGCCAAGCGGCATGCTTCCTTTATTGATCCGCGCCAGACGCATTTCGTTCAGGTCAATTTGCTGTTCGCGACGTGTATCGCGGTTCCCTGCCGAGAGGATCCATGATCTCCAGCCGTTTTTCCGCCCTTTGCCTGCTGTCGCTCCTGGCGGGCTGCAGCACTCAGCAGCCGCCGGCCGAAGCCCCGACCGGGGCCGACGACCTCTTCGCCCGTCCTATCATCGCCGAGAGCGTTCTGCGCGAGGGTTCGCGTCTGCAGATGGCGCTCGCCCTGGCCGATGGCGGCTCCGCCCTGGTCTCCCTGGATTGCGTGGCTGACCAGGCCGAGTTGCTCTACCTGGATGGCGCTCAGCGGGTCTATCCGGGGCGGGTGAATGCCTATGCCGCGCCCTTGCCGTTGAGCGCGGCCAAGGTCGCGGCGCTCAAGCAGCGTCCCGATGTGGCGGCGCTCTGCGCCCGGCCCGCCAATGCCGACTGGCGCGCCCTCGCCAGGGGCCCCGGCGGCGACACCCTGGTGATCGACCGCAACAGCCTGGTGGACGATAACGGCGTGCGCCGTTTCTGGGCGGGTCAGCAACTGCCCGTCGTCCTGCAGACGCCACGCTACGGTGCTCCGGTGCGCCAGTGGCGCGAATCCCTGGCGGCCGACTGTACGGCGCGCCGTTACCTGCTACTGGCGCGCTACGGCCTGGACGATGCGGGGCGGGTGACCGACAGCCAGCCGAGCGCCCAGGGCCAGGAAGCCTTCACGGCGGCGCCGGCCGAACGGCGTACCCTGCTGGAAGCCGCCTGTGATCGGCGAGACGCCTTGTTGGCTACGCCGCGCATGGAAGAGGTCAGGGCCGCCGCCACACCGCCGGCTGCTCCGCCGCCTCCCGGCGAACTACCCGCGGCCCAGGCGCAGCCCCTGCAGGCGCTCAAGGCGTTGGCGCTGCCCGCGCCGCGGGTGGCTGTGCAGCGCTTCGTGGAGGAGGGCGAGAGCCGCTACGAAGGCCAGACCCATGCCTATCGCGAAGAGGTGCAGGTCAGCCCTGGCGCCCAGCCCGGACTGCTGCGCTTCAGTGCCCAGGGCAAGGCGGCCCGGGTCGATTCGCTCACCTGGCGCGGGCTGATCGACCTGGTACGCCGTACCCGTATCGACAACGGCAACCTGCCGGTGGAAGAAGTCGCCAGCCTGGATCAGCTGACCTTCAGCGGCGACTGGCGCGCCCTCGCCGTTGGCAGCCAGGTCGGTTACCAGGCGCGGCAGACCCTGACCGGCAATCTCAAGGGCGCCGAGCAGCGCGAGATCAGGCTGTCTTGCAAGGTGGTGGGCGACGGCGAGGCGCGCCGGGTATTGGCCAGCCTCAGCGGCCGGGCCAAGACCCTGGAGTGCCGGCATGGCGAGGCGGGCCATGGCCCCCTGAGTCGCTGGACCTACCTGGAGGACTACGGCTTCTTCCACCTGACCAGTGTCGGAGCCGGACGCGCCATGGGCCTGGAAAAGCACCTGAGCGACCTGCGATAGCCGGCCCAGAGCCCCTGGTCAGGCCGGGGGCTGCTGCATGAGGTCTGGAAGTTCCCAGGTGATATTTTCCTCAGAGGTAAATATTACTCTCTAAAAGGACTCTTTTTGGCGAATTAGTACTGGGAGTACGCTGTGTCTATCGAAACAGCACAACCAAGAGGTATTCGCTATGAAAGTCCTGGGTGTCCAAGCCATCGTCGCCGTCCTGTTCATGGGCCTGCTGTCGGGCACGGCGTCCGCCGCCAGCCGCGATATGTCGAGCAAGTCGATTCGCGCCAACGCTCAAGCCCAATTCCAGTCGGAGCATCCCAACCGGGTCTCCGCGCTCTACCAGAACAACGCCAACTAATCTGGCGGCTGTCTCGACGCCCCGGCGACCCACTCATCGCCGGGGTGTCGTCCTGTCTGGCCCCTCATCAGCCGGACTATCCATGTCTTCCCCCTCCGGTAACGTCGCTCCCTCAGCCCCCTGACCGTCTTCCATCCTTGCTGCGGCGGCTCCGGCACGGCAGGCTGTGCACCTCAGCTCAACGAGACAGGATGATGAAGATCGGCGAATTGGCCAGGCGCACCGATTGCGCCGTCGAGACCATCAGGTACTACGAGCGCGAAGGGCTGCTGAGTCCGGCGGCGCGCAGCAGCAGCAACTACCGCAGCTATGACGAAAGCCGGGTCGAGCGCCTGGTCTTCGTTCGCCATTGCCGGTCGCTGGACATGACGCTGGAAGAGATTCGCGCCCTGCTGGCCCTGCGCGATACCCGCGAACCCGGCTGCGCCCAGGTGGACGCCCTGATCGGCGACCATCTGCATCATGTCGAGGTGCGTATCCGCGAGTTGAATCAGCTGCGTGAACAGCTGGTGACCCTGAGGCGCCACTGCCAGGGAGAGGGCGAAGGGGACCGTTGCGGCATCCTGCGCGAACTCGGTCAGCCGGCGGCGCCATCGGCGACCACCGCCAGCTGCAGTGCGGCCGGGCACGCCCATGTGCCCGGCACCCACCGCCTGCATGACTAGCTAGGAATCAGAGCGCCTCTGCCCAGAGGTCGTACTCGTCGGCGTCGGTGACCCGCACCCAGACCTTGTCACCCGGCTTCAGCGGACTGGCGCTGTCGACATAGACGTTGCCGTCGATTTCCGGGGCATCGGCATAGGAACGGCCGATGGCGCCCTGGTCGTCCACCTCGTCGATCAGCACCTCGATCTCGCGACCGATCTTGAGCTGCAGGCGCGCGGCGGAGATGGCCTGCTGGTGCGCCATGAAGCGCTCCCAGCGCTCCTGCTTGACCTCGTCCGCAACCGGCTCCAGGCCCAGCTCGTTGGCGGGTGCGCCCTCGACCGGCGAGTACTGGAAGCAGCCGACGCGATCGAGCTGGGCCTCGGTGAGCCAGTCCAGCAGGTACTGGAAGTCTTCCTCGGTCTCGCCGGGAAAGCCGACGATGAAGGTAGAGCGGATGGTCAGCTCCGGGCAGATCTCGCGCCAGCGCTTGATGCGCGCCAGGGTCTTGTCCTCGAACGCCGGGCGCTTCATGGACTTGAGCACCTTGGGGCTGGCGTGCTGGAAGGGGATGTCCAGGTAGGGCAGCAGCTTGCCGGCGGCCATCAGCGGAATGACGTCGTCGACATTGGGGTAGGGGTAGACATAGTGCAGGCGCACCCAGACGCCCATGCCCGACAGCGCCTCGCACAGCTCCAGCATGCGCGTCTTGACCGGCTGGCCGTTCCAGAAGTCCAGCTTGTACTTGAGGTCGACGCCGTAGGCACTGGTGTCCTGGGAGATCACCAGCAGCTCCTTGACGCCGGCCTTGACCAGGCGCTCGGCCTCGGACAGCACGTCGCCCACCGGGCGGCTGACCAGCTTGCCGCGCATGGAGGGGATGATGCAGAAGCTGCAGCTGTGGTTGCAGCCTTCGGAAATCTTCAGGTAGGCGTAGTGGCGCGGGGTCAGCTTGATGCCCTGGGGCGGCACCAGATCGATCAGCGGATTGTGCTCCAGCTGCGGCGGGACCACCTCGTGCACGGCGCTGACCACCTGCTCGTACTGCTGCGGACCGGTCACCGCCAGCACGCTGGGATGCACGCCACGGATGTTGCCCTCGTCCACACCCATGCACCCGGTGACGATCACCTTGCCGTTCTCGGCGATGGCCTCGCCAATGGCGTCCAGGGACTCGGCCTTGGCGCTGTCGATAAAGCCGCAGGTGTTGACCACCACTACGTCGGCGTCTTCATAGGTCGGCACGATCTCGTAGCCTTCCATGCGCAGCTGGGTGAGGATGCGTTCGGAGTCGACGGTGGCCTTGGGACAGCCGAGGCTGACGAAACCGACCTTGGGGGCGGACGTTTGGATGGACATGGGCTAACCTCGGCGGGCGCTCAGGAGGCGCCTTGATCAAAAAACGCGCGATTCTAGCCATCTCTGCCGCTGCTTGGAAGGGGCAGGCAGGTCCTGGCGACCGCGCAGAGCTTTTTGCCGACCAAGGAGTCTATGGTGCTGGAAGCGCTGCGCTGAGAGGTTGCGCGCGCCACGCTACCGGCCTTTTCAACTTGATCCTGACGCCGCTTCGGCGCAGGATGCGCCGATTTTAGACTCTAGGAGCCCTGCATGAGCCGTCCGGAACACGAGCACGGTGGTAAAGCCCCTTCGGCCTTGGGAATGATCGTGCTCGCCACCGGTGTGGTATACGGCGACATCGGCACCAGTCCTCTCTATACCCTCAAGGAAGTCTTTTCGCCGCACTACGGCTTGCCGCTGAATCACGACAGTGTGCTCGGCATCCTGTCGCTGATCTTCTGGTCGCTCATCTGGGTCGTCACACTCAAGTACATCACCTTCGTCATGCGTGCCGACAACCAGGGCGAGGGCGGCATCATGGCGCTCACCGCCCTGGCCCGGCGTGCCGCCCAGGGCTCGCCGCGCCTGGCCACCACCCTGGTGCTGCTGGGGCTGTTCGGCGCCGCACTCTTCTACGGCGACAGCATGATCACCCCGGCGGTCTCGGTGCTGTCGGCGGTGGAGGGTCTGGAACTGGCCTTCGATGGTCTGGAAGCCTGGGTGGTGCCCATCGCGCTGGTGATCCTGGTCGGCATCTTCGCCATCCAGAAGCGCGGTACCGCCACCATCGGCAAGTTCTTCGGGCCGGTGATGGTGCTCTGGTTCACCACCCTGGGCGCCCTGGGTGTCTATGGCATTGTCCAGCAGCCCGAGGTGCTCAAGGCCTTCAATCCCTACTGGGCGGTGCAATTCTTCGCCGATAACCCGGTGAAGGGCTTCATCGTGCTGGGCGCGGCGGTGCTGGCGCTGACCGGCGCCGAGGCGCTCTACGCCGACATGGGGCACTTCGGCCGCAAGCCCATCGCCCGGGCCTGGCTGCTGCTGGTGCTGCCGGGGCTGGTGCTCAACTACTTCGGTCAGGGCGCGCTGCTGCTCGCCGATCCCGCGGCGGTGCGCAATCCCTTCTATCTGCTGGCCCCGGAATGGCTGCTGCTGCCGATGATCGGCCTGGCGACCCTGGCCACCGTCATCGCCTCCCAGGCGGTGATCACCGGCGCCTTCTCCATGACCCGCCAGGCCATCCAGCTGGGCTACATCCCGCGCATGCAGATCCAGCACACCTCCAGCCAGGAGCAGGGGCAGATCTACATTCCGCTGATGAACTGGGCGCTGATGCTGGGGGTGATCTTCCTGATCCTGACCTTCCAGTCCTCGGCCAACCTGGCCGAAGCCTACGGTGTGGCGGTGACCGGCACCATGCTGATCACCAGCTGCCTGGTGTCGGCGGTGATCCTGCTGCTATGGAAATGGCCACGCTGGATCATGGTGCCGCTGCTGATCGGCTTCCTGCTGGTGGACGTGCTGTACTTCTCCGCCAATGCGCCGAAGATCTTTTCCGGCGGCTCCTTCCCGGTGATCGCCGGTATCGTCATCTTCATCCTGCTGACCACTTGGAAGCGGGGCCGGCAACTGGTGGTGGAGCGCCTGGATGACGGCGCGCTGCCGCTGCCGATCTTCATCAGCAGCATCCGCGCCCAACCGCCGTTCCGTGCCAAGGGCACCGCGGTGTTCCTGACCGCCCGTACCGACGTGGTCCCTCACGCCATGCTGCACAACCTGCTGCACAACCAGGTGCTGCACGAGCAGGTGGTGCTGCTCACGGTGCGCTACGAGGATCGTCCGCGGGTGTCGCGCGGCGAGCGCATGGAGGTCGAGGACTTCGGTGATGGCTTCTATCGGGTGGTGTTGCACTACGGCTTCATGGACGAACCGGACATTCCCCTGGCGCTCAGCCATTGCCCCTATCCGGGACTGGATTTCACGCCGATGCGTACCACCTACTTCCTCAGCCGGGAGACGGTCATCGCCTCCAAGCGCCTGGGCATGGCGCCCTGGCGCGAGAATCTCTTCGTCTTCCTGATGAAGAACGCCAACGGCAACCTGAGATTCTTCAAGCTGCCGGTGAACCGGGTGATCGAACTGGGTACCCAGGTGGAGATCTAGCCGAGCGCGAAAAGCACAAAGGCCCCAGCAGGGGCCTTTTCTTTGCCTAGTTGAACACTGGCGGGGGGAGGGCGTCGGGATCGGTGATGAAGGGCATCTGCCAGCTGTCGAGGGTCTGGCCCCGGCTCTCCAGCTCGCTGCGTACCGTGCCGATGTAGCCGGCCAGGCGCAGGGGATCGGCGTAGTCCGCTTCGCCGAGCTGTTCTTCGGTATAGAGCGTCTTGCCCTGGGCATCCACCACGCCCAGTGCCAGGTCATGGCCATCCGCACCGGACGACACCACGCAGCCAAGGGGTTGGAAGGCATCCACCAGGATCTTGCTGGCGGCATCGGCGGAAAGCGGTGTGCTCATGTCGGGGGTCTCCGTGGCTGTTGCAGCCATAGACCGCGGGAGACCGGCTCCTTGTTCCGGCCGTTCGTCCGGGCCCGCAGGCCCGGACGGGATACGCTATTGCGGCGTACGGGCCTCGATGGCCTTGACCATGAAGTCGGCCAGCTTGTCGTAGTTCTCGTCGAAGTGGTGACCGCCCGGACGCCCCAGCTTCTCACCCGGCTGGCCCGGCTGGGTGCAACCGCTGTCGTCCTTCTCTTCCTCGCCATAGACGCAGAACAGCTTGGCGGCGGGGATCTTGCTGGTTTCCGGCAGGGTGTCGGCTTCGTCACCCGGCTTGCCCAGCCAGCCTTCCACGGCGATCTCGAAGTTGCTCTTGCGGCTGAAAGCCAGCAGCAGCAGCGAGGTCACCTGGTCCTGATCCGCCTTGGGCAGGCGGTTGTAGACCGCCGGCAGGATGTCGGCGCCAAAGGAGTAACCGGCCAGCACGAAGTGCTTGGCGTTCCACTTCTCGCGGTATTCCTGCATCAGGTTGGCCAGGTCGGCGGCCACCTGTTCCGGGCTCTTGTGCTGCCAGAAGTAGCGCAGCGCATCCACGCCTACCACCGGATAGCCCGCTTCGTTCATGGCCTGGGCGGAGAGCCGGTCGATGTCGCGCCAGCCGCCGTCACCGGAGTAGAAGATGGTTACCACGTCGGGATGGCCGGGCTTGACGTCGGGATCTGCCGGCATCTCGATGGTCGGGATGTCGTTGTGCTGACCCAGCAGGCGGTTCTTGAGCTGGGCACGCAGCACCACCGGCAGGGCGGTGCCGTAGTCGGCGATGGTCAGGTCGGCATTGCTCTGCTGACGCACGAAGATCGCCGAATCATCGGTCGGATGATCGTTCCAGGCGATGTGCCACTGGCCGGCTGCCGCCTTGGCGGGCAGGGCGTCCGGGCAATCCAGGGTTTCCAGGTTGAAGCCGACGCTCAGGGCGGCGGCCTTCGGGTTGTCCTGGGTGGCCAGCCAGCGCCAGGCGCGGGCAGCGCCCGGGCCGATGCCGCCGACAAAGGTCGGCGCGCCGCTCAGCTGCTTGGCGGCGTTGGCGAAGTCGTCGTTCTGCGCCTGGCAGTTGTTGGAGACCTGGACCTCGTACTGGACGATCTCGGCGCCGGTGTTGGTCGCCAGCCCCAGCAGATCGGCGTCCGCCAGCTGCAGATCCGCAGGTGTGGCCAGGACCACGCGAGCGTGTGGCTCGCCCTTGGGCGCGGCCATGGTCAGCAGGCGACCGTCCGGCTGCGCCATGACCTTGACCTGGGGCGCCGAGGGCCAGCGATGGAGCCACCACCAGCCGAGGCCCCCCGCGATCAGCAGGATGACGAGCAGTACTGCGAGTGCACGTTTCAGCATAGGAGTCTCAACGTTTGACCAGGCCGGTATAACCCCCGGCGATTAGGGCGGCGGTATCGGCGAAGGCGACCAGGGGGTCCAGGCCGGCGGGGACCGCCATGTAGCGCGGTTCCCATTCCGGATCGAACTTGTCCTTGAAGCGGCGCAACCCCTGGAAGTTATAGAACTGTTCGCCACGTCTGAACACCATGGCGCCCAGGCGCTGGGTGATGGGGGCGCCGCGGCGGGGATGCAGGCCGGCCAGCGGGACCATGCCCAGGGAGAAGCGCGCGAAGCCGGCGGCCTTGAAGTGCAGGATCAGCCCGAGCATGAGGAATTCCATGGTCTGCTTGGGCGCATCCGCGGTGACCCGCATCAGGTCGATGCTGGCCAGATCCGGGCGTTCGGTCTCCAGGAGGTTGGCGAAGGCCACCGCCTTGCCCTGGAAGCGCATCACGGCGATGCGGAAGTGCCTGAGATAGGTCGGATCGAAGCGACCCAGGGAAAAGCCCTTCTCGCGGACCTGCTTGCTTTCCAGCCAGACGTCGGAGATGGCCTTGAGCTCGTCCAGAGGCGCCTCGCCCGGGGCGTGGAATTCGATGGCCAGGCCATCGCGCTGACCACGATTCCAGGTGTATCTGAGGTCCTTCTTGCCCTTGCTGTCGAGATCGAAGGCATGCAGGTCGACCCGCGCCTCTTCGCCGAGCTTGAGCGCGGTGAGACCGATGTCCATGTAGAAGGGCAGGTTCTCCGCCCGTACCTGGTAGAACACCGGGCGTGCATGGTGCAGGTCGCAGAGGTCGCGGAATTTCCAGATCAGCTCGGCGCGGGGCTGGGAGCGGCCGATGGGATCGAACAGGGCGATCAGGCTGCGGCCCCGCCGTCCGTACATCAGGAAGGCATCGTCGCTTTCGTGGAAGAGCAGGGCCTTGTCCCCGGTCATCACCAGGCCGCCATCCGGCTGGCTGGACTTGCGCACGATGCCGAAGGCGCGCTCGAGCTCGGCGCCGGTGGGCGCTTCGATGGGCGGCGGCGCGGCGCGCAGCAGCCAGCCCAGGGCGATGATCAGCAGCAGGACGGAGCTGCCCAGGGCGGCCCGCAGGCCGCGCGGGGCATCGGCGTCCAGCGCGAACTGCCACCACAGACGCGTTTCGTAGGGGACATCCTGGTAGGCGAACAGCAGCAGCCACACCGAGGCGGCGACCACGCAGATGCTGGCGGTCACGTACAGCGGCGAGAAGGGCTGCTCCATCAGCCGGCTGCGGCGATAGAAGGATTTACGAAAGATGGCGAGCAGCGCGGCCGTCATCGCCAGAATGGAGGCTTCCTCCCAGTCGAAACCTTTCAACAGGGACAGCAGGCAGCCCAGCAGCAGCAAAACCAAGGTCACCGCCCAAGCCGCGGAGAGGCGCCGGCGCAATCCCTGCGCCAGCAATAGACAGACGACGCCGATCAGGCTCGCGCCCAGGTGGGAGGCATCGATCAGCCGCTGGGGGAGCAGGAAGTCCATGCCCTCCAGGCGGGTGTCTATTTCAGGGGTGACCCCAGAAAAAAGCAGCACCACCCCAGAAAAAAAAACCAGGATGGCGAGGATGGGTGCGGCCAGGCCGGAGGCGACCCGTACGGCCGGGCTGTTCGACAGCAGGCGCCGGCCTTCGCTGAACAGCAGCACCAGGCAGGCGATCACGAACGGCAGCAGCACATAGAAGAGGCGGTAGACCACCAGCGCCGCGGCCAGCTGCGCGGCGCCCAGCTCATTGGCGAAGGCGGCCAGCAGTACCGCTTCGAACACGCCGACACCGCCCGGAACATGGCTGAGCACCCCGGCGGCCAGGGCCAGCAGGTAGACCAGCAGGAAGGCACCGAAGGGCGGCGCCGTGGGCAGCAATAGATAGAGCACCATCGAGGCGGCGGTCACGTCGAGGATGGTGATCACCAGCTGCAGCACGGACAGCCGCAGGGTCGGCAGGCGCAGGGCGCGCTTGCCGATGCGGAAGTGCAGGGCATGGGCGCACGGCTGCTCGGGCGCGCGCCAGCGACGCAGCGCCAGGATGCCCACGGCATAGCCGATCAGGATCAGGGCAGCCACCGTGACGATGACCGCTTCCGGCACGCGCAGGGCCTGGGTGGAGGCCGGCAGGTTGGTCAGGGCGGCGATGGCGGCCAGCGGCGGCAGGGCGGTGCCCAGCGCCAGACTGGAGAATACCGTCATCTGCGCCACTTCCAGGGCACTGAGCCCCTGACGGGCATAGAGGCGATAGCGCACCGAGCCGCCGGACAGCATGGACAGGCCGATCGCGTTGCCGATGGCGAAGGCGGTAAGACCACCCATGGTCCAGGTTCGGGCCGGCAACTTGACGTCGGCGAAGCGCATGGCCGACCACTCGTAACCGAGCAGGATGGTGAAACCGGTGGCCGCGGCGATGAGGGCGCCGATCAGCGAGGAATGGGGGATATCGTGGAGGGCGTCGTGAAGGGCTTCGCCATCGATGCTGCTGAGCAGGTGCCAGCAGACCACCAAGGCGGCGGCGAACAGTACCAGGGTGACGCCCAGTTCGATGGGTTGTCGATAGGCCGTCAACCGCTCCAGAAGGCGCCAGGGTAGCGCTTGAGGGGGCGCTACGGGGTGGTCCGCAGGGGATGCCGGCTTCGAGGAGACCTCTTTGGCTGGATCAGGTGCAGTCATGCAAACTCCTCTAGACAGGAACGCGCGTCAGATTACTGGTCGCGCGCGGTTTGCCAAGCCTTGTACAGATAAAAAAGCTCTATACCAACCTTTGTAGCTCTTGCAGCTGCCAAGTTCGCACCGCTTGGATCTGACCTGGGTCAAATTCAGCGCAAAAAAAAACCACTCAAGAGAGTGGTTTTTTCGAATTTGGTTGCGGGAGCTGGATTTGAACCAACGACCTTCGGGTTATGAGCCCGACGAGCTACCAGACTGCTCCATCCCGCGTCCGATGGGGCTCAGTATAGGGCCAAGAAAAAATTCGTCAAGAAAAATTTAATAGCGATCAAAGGCTTATTTACCAAGCAAGGGCGGGCCTACTTGTCGCCGTCGCTTTTCTGCATCTGCACGGATGCCTTTTCACCGCTTGAGCGATTCTGTTGATCCGACTGGTCGCGATCGAAGCAGCCACCCAGCATGAGGCTGAGGAGCAGGGCGGAGGACAGGAGTAGAGGGCGTTTCATGAGGGTTCTCCTAGAGGTACGTCCTCAGTCGACCTGTCCTGGCGGCAAAGAGTCCGGAAACCCGATGAGAGTGCCTCTTTGATCAAGTGAGAAGGTGATAGCAAAACGCCGCTAAGCGGTTAAGGCGGGTGGTGGCCATGTGCTACCCTTGATGAGTGTTATGGAGAACCTCATGCAGCCTTCCCAGGATTCGAGTTGTCTGGATCAGCGCATCATGCGCGTGATGGATCACGATATAGCGACACTGGTCGCCCAGTTGTGCAATCTTTCCCTGGCGCTGACCGGCAGCAGTGCCAAAGGCGCGTCGGAGATGGCACTTCAGGTCGTGGAGAAAGTCGAATTGCTCGTCGACGACATGCAGACGCTCCGCGCCGCTGCGCAGGAATTGCTGGACACCACGTCCCGCCATGTTCGCTCCGGCCATATAGAAGATCGGACCGCCATCGCCGGCGACGAGAGTGCACCTTTCGACGATGGGCAGCGCGACCGGACCGTTTGACCAGGAAAGTCCAAGGGGCCGCCATGAATCTCCTGCTGGAAACCTTGCTCCACCATCTCCAGGGCCTGGGTCGCATCGAGTTCTTCGAGCGCAGCGAGCATTTCGCACGATTGATGATCACCACACCCGACGGCGTGATCGCCGAACGCCACCTTTATTACGATCAGCTGCACCATGCCCACGATCTCAAGGCGGTGGTCGATGAGCTGCGCGAAGAGGTCGTGCACCGGCAACGCCTGCTGCAAGACGTCAGTTGACGGGTGATTCGTCGTTCGCCATGGACAAATCCGGGCGGTCTTGGCTTACTGTACGGATAATCAGCCGTCATGCCCGGCCCGGCATCTGCTCCCATGGCTCCGGACAATTCTCTCGCCCAGCTCCCACCCAAGCGCCAGCGCAAGATCATTCATGTCGACTGTGACTGCTTCTATGCGTCCATCGAGATGCGTGACGATCCGCGCCTGGGCGGCAAGCCGCTGGCGGTAGGCGGGACCCCTGATCGCCGCGGGGTGGTCGCCACCTGCAACTACGAAGCCCGGGCCTTCGGGGTGCGTTCGGCCATGTCCTCCCATCAGGCGCAGAAACTCTGTCCCGACCTGGTGTTCGTCAAGCCGCGCTTCGAGGTCTACAAGGAGGTGTCGCGGCAGATCCACGGGATCTTCCAGGACTACACCGAGCTGATCGAGCCGCTGTCCCTCGACGAAGCCTACCTGGATGTCACCCAGTGCGAGCTGTTCAACGGCAGCGCTACCCTGATCGCCCGCGATATCCGCAGGCGGGTGTGGCAGGAGCTCAACATCACGGTGTCCGCCGGGGTCGCGCCCAACAAGTTTCTCGCCAAGATCGCCAGCGACTGGAAAAAGCCCAACGGGCTGTTCGTCATCGCTCCCCACGAGGTGGCTGACTTCGTCGCCGCGCTGCCGGTGGCCAAGCTGCACGGCGTCGGCAAGGTCACCGCCGACAAGCTCAAGCGTCGCGGCATCGTCCTCTGCAGCGATCTGCAGACCTGGTCGCGCTTCGATCTGCTGCGCGAATTCGGCAGCTTCGGCGAGCGCCTCTGGTCGCTGGCCCATGGCATCGACGAGCGCCAGGTCAAGGTGGACAGCCAGCGGCAGTCGGCCAGCGTGGAACGCACCTATGACCGCGACCTGCCCGACGCTGCCGCCTGTGCACAGGAATTGCCCGACTTGCTGGCCAAGCTCGAAGAGCGCCTGACGCGGCTGGCGGACCGCTATCGCCCGGAGCGGCCCTTCATCAAGGTCAAATTCCACGACTTCACCCAGACCACCCTGGAGCAGCAAGGCGCCGGTCGCGATCTCGACAGTTATCGGCGCCTGCTGGAGCAGGCCTACCGCCGGGGCAATCGGCCGGTACGGCTGCTGGGCGTGGGCGTGCGCCTGACCGATCTGCGCGAGGCGGCGCTGCAGCTGAGGCTGTTCGAGGACTAGCCCGCTAGAGCGGGCTCTTGGCCTGGGTCGACAGATTGACGATGGCCGCGTCCAGTTCTTCCAGCGCCGGGCTGGAGGTGGGAGCGCCCTGCTTGAGCAGGGTTTCGCTGTGCTGGCAGGCCGCGCGCAGCTGGGGTACGCCACAATAGCGGGTGGCGCCATGCAGGCGGTGAACACGCTCGATGAGGGCGATCCGATCGCCGTCTTCGCGGGCCTGGCGGATGGCCTGGCGATCCGCGGCCAGGGAGGCGAGCAGCATGCTCAGGAGATCCTTGGCCAGATCCGGCTTGTTGGCGGCCAGCCGCAGGCCTTCGTCGGCATCCATCACCGGCAGGGTGGAGATGTCCTGGCCACCGCTGTTGAGGCTGGTGACCTCGGGCGCCGAGCTGTGCAGCAGGCGCAGGCCGGTCCACTTGAGGATGACCTGGGCCAGTTGCCGATCGCTGATGGGCTTGGTGAGGTAGTCGTCCATGCCGCTCTGCAGCAGCGCGCGTTTCTCGTTGGCCATGGCGTGGGCGGTGAGGGCGACGATGGGCACCGGGGTGCCGCCCTCGCTGGCTTCCCAGTCGCGGATCGCCTCGGTGGCCTGGCGTCCGTCCATGCCGGGCATCTGCACGTCCATGAACACCAGGTCGAAGCGCTCCTGCTGCACGGCTTCCACTGCGGCATAGCCGCTTTCCACCGCCGTGACCTGGGCGCCCAGGTCGGTCAGCAGGGTCTCCACCAGCAGCAGGTTGGCCGGATTGTCGTCCACGCAGAGCAGTCGCGGCGGGCGGTCGGTGATGCCCAGGCCACCGCTTTCGTTGCGCTGCGGCCGCTGGTTTAGCAATTCCGCCACCGCCTGCTCCAGCTTGCGACTGCAGGCCGGCTTGGAATGCAGCTGGCAATGGACATCGGGCAGCGAGGCATGGAAGACCGCCTGGTCGGTGGTCGGGCAATAGACCAGGGTGTTGCAGTCCTGGCGGCCCAGTTCCCAGATGCGCTCGGTGAGCAGATCCGGCGGAATGCTGCGGGCGCTGACGCCGAGTACCGCCAGGCTGACCGGCAACTTGCCGGAGGCCGGATGGGCGACGGCTTCGCTGAGCTGCTCGAGGGTCTCGAACGGCTCCACGCTCAGGCCGCATTCTTCCAGCTGGTGCTGCAGCGCCTGGCGGGTGAGGGGGTGGGGCTCCACCAGGCCGACGCGGCGACCGGCCAGGGCGATGCGCTTGTGGCTCTCGACGCTGCCGTGGGCCTTGGGCAGGTTGAGGGTGATCCAGAATTCCGAGCCCTCGCCGGGGATGCTCTCCAGGCCGATCTCGCCGCCCATCTGCTCGATCAGGCGCTTGGAGATGACCAGGCCAAGGCCGGTGCCGCCGGCCTGGCGGGTCAGGGAGTTGTCGGCCTGGGAGAAGGCCTGGAACAGCATCTGCCGGTCTTCGTCGGTGAGGCCGACGCCGGTGTCCTGGACACTGATGCGCAGCTGGGCGTGGTCGTCGGTCTCTTCCTCGACCATGGCACGCACGGCGATGGTGCCGGAGTGGGTGAACTTGATGGCATTGCTCACCAGGTTGGTGAGCACCTGGCGCAGACGCTGCGGATCGCCGACCAGGTGGGTCGGAGTGTCGCGATAGACCAGGCAGACCAGTTCCAGGTGCTTTTCATGGGCCGAGGGAGCCAGGATGGTCAGGGTGTCCTGGATCATGTCACGCAGGTTGAACGGCAGATTCTCCAGCACCAGCTTGCCGGCTTCGATCTTCGAGAAGTCGAGGATCTCGTTGATGATGCCCAGCAGGCTCTCGGCGGAATTCTGGATGGTGCTCAGGTAATCCTGCTGGCGCGGGGTCAGTTCGCTCTTCTGCATCAGGTTGGTGAAGCCGATGATGCCGTTGAGCGGGGTGCGGATCTCGTGGCTCATGTTGGCCAGGAATTCCGACTTGATGCGGCTGGCCTCCAGCGCCGCCTTGCGCGCCAGATCCAGCTCGATGTTCTGGATCTCGATGGTCTCCAGATTCTGGCGCACGTCCTCGGTGGCCTGGTCGATGTTGTTCTGCATCTCGAACTGGGCGTTTTCCATGGCTTCGGCCATGCGATTGATGCCGGTGGCCAGTTCGTCGAATTCGGGACTGCCGAGCTGGGTCGGCAGGCGGGTCTCCAGGCGACCTTCCTGCAGCTGGCTGACGCCCTGGGCGATCACCTGCAGCGGTCGGTTGATGCGCCGACCCATGCGCACCGCGATGAAGGCGGTGAAGGCCAGGCCGAGCAGGATCAGCAGGAGGCCGGCCACCAGGTTGCGATAGCCGCGCAGCAGGGTGGCGTGATGGGAGAGTTCGAGCTGGATCCAGCCCAGCGTCTGGGGGGTGGCCGGGCTGCCGTCGCTGCGGGTCAGGCGCAGGTCGTGGGTCTGCACCGGCAGGTTGAAGTGGGTGATGTCCAGACCGGATCTCATGCTGATGGTCTGGTAGTCGCGCCCGGTGAGCTCCACCGTCATCGAGGGACCGGCGTGGGCGAGGACGTTGCCGTCGGCATCCAGGAAGGTGATGGCGCGGACATCGGCCTGGTCGAGGGCACGCTGGGCGATGCGGTTGAGCTGGTCGTTGTCGCCGGTGCGCATGGCCGGGGCGATGAGCGGCGCCATCTGCTGGGCCACCAGCTGGCCGTGCTCGATGAGCTGGCTGCGCATGTCGGACAGCTGCACCCAGCTGAAGTAGACCCCCAGCAGGGCCGCCATGCAGCAGGTCGGGAGGACGCTCAACAGCAGGATGCGCCCCTTGAGTCCCAATTCGTCCAGCACTGCACGTCCCCCAAAGGAAATTTGGCCAGTCTAACCCCTTTACCAAATGTAAAGAGAGTCTTTGCGAAAGGGGTCGCACCCCCTGGCGCTCTGATTCGAGAAAATCCGCGAAGGCTGCCACGGTCCCTGGCCGCGGTGCACAACCATTGACCCCATCGGCGGTCTGGTAGGGACTGCCGGTCGTTCCGGTGCGGTTGCGTTCGAGGAGATCCTTTGAAGAAGAGTTGCAGTCTGATGCTGGCGGGCGCCCTGTTGCTGGGGACCGGCTGGCTGGCGCCGACCCAGGCCCAGGAGCCGAAGAAGACCACCCTGGTGGAGCGGGGGTCGATGTACTACAGCTTCGAGACGCACCTGCTCGACTCGGCGGATGGCAAGCGCCGCTATCGGGTCTATATCGGCATTCCCAAGCAGCCGGCGCCGATGATGGGCTATCCCGCGCTGTTTCTGCTCGATGGCGATGCCGCCCTGGCGCAACTCCAGGATGTCTGGCTGTCGCCCCATAAACTGAAGAGTGCCCCGGTGCTGGTGGCGATCGGCTACGCCGATGCCGCGGACGCCATGCAGGAGCGCACCTACGACTACACCCCGGCGGTGGGCAATGGCCGCGCCCGCGACGACGTGCGCAAGGACTGGCCGGCAGGAGGCTCGCGGGCCTTTCTCGACCTGATCGAGCAGCGCATCAAGCCGCTGCTGACCCAGAGCGTGCCGGTGGATCCCAATCGCCAGACGCTGTGGGGCCATGGCTACGGCGGCCTCTTCGTGCTCGACACCCTTTATAGGCAGCCGCAGGCGTTCCAGCGCTATGTGGCGAGCGATGTCGCCTTTGGCTGGCAGCAGGGCTTCATTCTCAAGCGGGCGCAGGAATTCCAGGGCGTGGGCGGGGCCCGGCCGGTGCAGCTCTGGCTGTATTCCGGTACCGAGGACCTGACCCGCAAGGTGGCGCCCGATGCCGCCAAGCGACTGGCCGAACGTCTGGCCGGACTGCCGGGGATGCAGGTGACGCCCGAGATACGGCCCAACCTGGGGCCGGAGGGCGTGCTGTCAGTGAGCCTGCCCGCGGCCCTGGAGGTGGCCAGCGACGGTGCCGCCACGCGCCGACCCTAGCCAGGCGCCGGACGGGTAGGGTCAGCGGGGCTTTGGGAGTATCATGGAAGGCTTTCACCCTTGGCGGAACGAGCTGATTCATGAGTCTGCACTATCCCACCATCGCCGATTGCATCGGTAACACACCGCTGGTGCGCCTGCAGCGCCTGGCCGGCGACACCCGCAGTACCGTGCTGCTCAAGCTGGAAGGCAACAACCCGGCGGGCTCGGTCAAGGACCGCCCGGCGCTGTCGATGATCCGCCAGGCCGAGGCCCGCGGCGACATCCAGCCCGGGGATACCCTGATCGAGGCCACCTCCGGCAATACCGGGATCGCCCTGGCCATGGCGGCGGCCATCATGGGTTACCGCATGATCCTAATCATGCCCGACAACTCCAGTGCCGAGCGCAAGGCAGCCATGACCGCCTATGGCGCCGAGTTGATCCTGGTAAGCAGGGAAGACGGCATGGAAGGGGCGCGGGATCTGGCCACCCGCATGCAGGCCGAAGGCCGCGGCAAGGTGCTCGACCAATTCGGCAACGGCGACAATCCGGTGGCCCACTACCTGGGTACCGGTCCGGAAATCTGGCGCCAGACCCATGGCAGCATCACCCATTTCGTCAGCTCCATGGGCACCACCGGGACCATCATGGGCACCTCGCGCTATCTCAAGGAGCAGAATCCCAAGGTGCAGATCGTCGGTTTGCAACCGGAGGAGGGCGCGGCCATCCCCGGCATCCGTCGCTGGCCGGAGGCCTATCTGCCAAAGATCTACGAGGCCAGCCGCGTGGATCGCATCATCGACATGGGCCAGCAGGAAGCCGAGGACACCATGCGCCGCCTGGCGCGGGAAGAAGGCATCTTCTGCGGCGTGTCGTCCGGTGGTTCGGTGGCGGGCGCTCTGCGCATCGCCCGGGAAGTGGACAATGCGGTGATCGTCGCGATCATCTGTGACCGAGGCGATCGCTACCTGTCGACCGGCGTCTATGACGCGCGCTAAGCGGGGCGGTGGCGGACTGCGCTTCCAGCCGGCCGGTGGCGCCCGGGCGACCGGGGTGCCGACCGGCAAGCGGCAGCTGCTGGGCATCGAGCGGCTGTCCCATGACGGGCGCGGCATCGCTCACGAAGGCGGGCGGACCTGGTTCGTCGCCGGCGCCCTGCCGGGCGAACGGGTCGAGGCGCGGGTGCTCGGTGCCCGCAGTCAGGTAGTCGAAGCCCGTACGCTAAGAGTGCTGGAGGCCAGTCCGCTGCGGCGCAAGCCGCCCTGCAGCGTGGCCGACCGCTGCGGCGGTTGCACCCTGCAACACCTGCCCCATGCCGATCAGCTGACCCTCAAGCAGGAGGCCCTCGCCGATCAGTTCCGCCGACTGGCCGGGGTGCAGCCGCTGGCCTGGGCCGCGCCCATGGTCGGACCCGAATTCGGCTATCGCCGTCGCGCCCGCATCGCGGTGCGCTGGGACGAACGCCAGGGCCGCCTGGAAGTGGGCTTTCGCGCCGAGGCCAGCCAGGACATCGTCACCCCTGACGACTGCCTGGTGCTGATACCGGAACTGCAGCCCCTGCTGCGGGCGCTGCCCGAGCTGCTGAGCGGGCTGGAACGGCCCCAGGCGATCGGGCACGTCGAACTCTTCCAGGGGACGGCAACCGCCTTGCTGGTGCGCCATACCCAGGCGCTGCTGCCGGGTGACCAGGCGCGCCTGCGCGACTTCTGCGCGGCGGCCGGCGTCCAGCTCTGGTGGCAGGGCAAGGGCGAGCCGCAACCGGACCAGGCCGCCGCCAGGCTGGGCTATCGGCTGGCGCCCTGGGACCTGACGCTGGCCTATCAGCCGGGCGACTTCGTCCAGGTCAATGCCGCCATCAACGAAGCCATGGTCGCCCAGGCGCTGGACTGGCTGGCGCCCAAGGCCGACGACCGGGTCCTCGATCTCTTCTCCGGCCTCGGCAACTTCGCCTTGCCGCTGGCGCGGCAGGCGGCGGCCGTCACCGGGATCGAAGGGGTCGCGGCGATGACATCCCGGGCAATACAAAATGCGCGTGACAACGGCATCGGCAACGCGCACTTTCTACAGGTGGACCTGTCGAACCCGCTACCCGCCGATCTGGGCAGCCATTCGCTGGCGCTGCTGGATCCGCCGCGCGACGGTGCGCTGGAAGTGGTCCGGCAACTCAGCGGCCTGGGTATCGGGCGACTGGTCTATGTCTCCTGCAATCCGGCCACCCTGGCGCGGGACGCGGGAGAGCTGGTCCGACAGGGCTATCGCATGACAAGAGCGGGCATTCTCGACATGTTCCCGCAGACCGCCCATGTGGAAGCCATGGTGTTGTTCGAAGCGGGCGGGATGCCCGGGTAACGACGGCTCGCCAACCGATGCGAGCCAATCCGGCGAAGGCACCGCCGTGAGGAAGGGGTAGATGGTACAGGTCAGAGCGCATCAGCCAGTCAACGTCGATGGCAGCATCAACCTTCACGCCTGGCTGGATCACATCCAGAGCGTGGATCCGAATCTCGATCGCGAGACCTTGCTGGATGCCTGCGGCTTCGCCCGCACGGCGGAGGAGAATTCCGGCCAGGTCGAGCACACCTGGGCGGAGGGCACCTCCAGTTTCCATACCGGGCTGGAGATGGCCGAGATCCTGGCCGATCTCAAGCTGGATCAGGACAGCCTGATCGCGGCCATCGTCTACCGGGCGGTGCGCGAGGGCAAGGCGACCCTGGAGTCGGCCGCGGAGCATTTCGGGCCGGTGGTGGCCAAGCTGATCGAAGGCGTGCTGCGCATGGCGGCGATCAGCGAGAGTCTCAATCCGCGCAAGTCCATGGTGCTGGGCAGCCAGACCCAGGTCGACAACCTGCGGCGCATGCTGGTGGCCATGGTCGACGACGTGCGCGTGGCCCTGATCAAGCTGGCCGAGCGCACCTGCGCCATCCGTGCGGTCAAGAACGCCACCGAAGAACGCCGCAACCGGGTGGCTCGCGAGGTGGCCGACATCTATGCACCCCTGGCCCACCGCCTGGGCATCGGTCATATCAAGTGGGAGCTGGAGGACCTGTCCTTCCGTTACCTGGAGCCCCAGCAGTACAAGCAGATCGCGACCCTGCTGCACGAGCGGCGGCTGGATCGCGAGCAGTACATCGCCGATGTCATGCAGCAGCTGCGTGACGAACTCACCGCCACCGGTATCAAGTCCGACATCAGTGGCCGGGCCAAGCACATCTATTCCATCTGGCGGAAGATGCAGCGCAAGGGCCTGGAATTCAGCCAGATCTACGACGTGCGCGCGGTGCGGGTGCTGGTACCCGAGGTGCGTGACTGCTACACCGCGCTGGGTATCGTGCATACCCTGTGGCGGCACATTCCCCGCGAGTTCGACGACTATATCGCCAACCCGAAGGAGAACGGCTACCGTTCCCTGCACACCGCGGTGATCGGTCCTGAGGGCAAGGTGCTGGAGGTGCAGATCCGCACCCACGCCATGCACGAAGAGGCCGAACTGGGGGTCTGCGCCCACTGGCGCTACAAGGGCACCGATGTCAAGTCGGCCTCCAACCACTACGAAGAGAAGATCTCCTGGTTGCGCCAGGTGCTGGAATGGCACGAGGAGCTGGGCGACATCGGCGGCCTGGCCGACCAGTTGCGCGTCGACATCGAGCCGGACCGGGTCTATGTCTTCACTCCCGACGGCCACGCCATCGACCTGCCCAAGGGCGCGACGCCGCTGGACTTCGCCTACCGGGTGCACACCGAGATCGGCCACAACTGCCGTGGCGCCAAGATCAACGGCCGCATCGTGCCGCTGAACTACCAGCTGCAGACCGGCGAGCAGGTGGAGATCATCACCGGCAAGCAGGGCTCGCCCAGCCGCGACTGGCTCAACCCCAACCTCGGCTACGTCAACACCTCGCGGGCCCGGGCCAAGATCGTCCACTGGTTCAAGTTCCAGGCGCGTGACCAGAACGTTGCCGCCGGCAAGGCCATGGTCGAGCGCGAGTTGTCGCGCCTGGCGCTGCCGCCGGTGGACTTCAATACGCTGGCCGAGAAGGTCAACTACAAGGGTGCCGAGGACATGCTGGCGGCCCTGGGCGCCGGTGACCTGCGCCTGGCCCATGTGATGCACGCCGCCCAGCAGCTGGTGGAGCCGGACAAGGGCGTCGATACCCTCGATCTCCTGCCGCGCAAGCCGACCAACAAGCCAGGCAAGCGCGGCGATGTGCAGATCCAGGGGGTGGGCAACCTGCTCACCCAGATCGCCGGGTGCTGCCAGCCGGTGCCGGGCGACGCCATCGTCGGCTACATCACCCTGGGGCGCGGCGTGACCATCCACCGGCAGGACTGCGCCAACGCCCTGCAGCTGGCCAGTCGCGAGCCGGAGCGGACCATTCAGGTGAGCTGGGGCCCGGTGCCGGTGCAGACCTATCCGGTCGATATCGTCATCAAGGCCTTCGACCGCTCCGGTCTGTTGCGCGATGTCTCGCAGATCCTGCTCAACGAGCGGATCAACGTGCTGGCGGTGAACACCCGCTCCAATCGCGAGGAAAACACCGCCAACATGCTGCTGACCATCGAGATCCCCGGCCTGGACGCCCTCGGTCGTCTGCTCGGACGGATCTCCCAGCTGCCCAACATCATCGAAGCCCGGCGCAATCGCGCCGCCTGAGCCGGTGACGATGCCCCCACGAGGCGCCTCCTGGCGCCTCGTTCTTTTTCCAGTGACAGGATTCACCCAATGTACAAGCTCGACGACCTGCTGCACCTCATGGCCCGGTTGCGCGACCCCCAACACGGTTGCCCCTGGGACCTGCGCCAGGACTACGCCAGCATCGTGCCCCACACCCTGGAAGAGGCCTACGAGGTCGCCGACGCCATCGCCCGGCGGGATTTTCCGCAGCTGCGCGACGAGCTGGGCGATCTGCTGTTCCAGGTCGTCTACTACAGCCAGCTGGGGCGCGAGGATGGCCATTTCGACTTTGCCCAGGTGGTGGATGGCATCACCCGCAAGCTGGTGCGGCGCCATCCCCATGTCTTTCCCGATGGCGACCTGCATGGCCCGCTGGACCTGCCGCGGCTGGACGAGCCGACCATCAAGCGCCGCTGGGAAGAGATCAAGGCCGAGGAGCGGGCGGAAAAGGCCGCGGCGCCCGAGCAGCTGTCGCTGCTGGACGACGTGCCGGCCGCGCTGCCGGCCCTGAGTCGCGCGGCCAAGCTGCAGAAGCGTGCGGCCAATGTCGGCTTCGACTGGGCCGATGCCACGCCGGTGGTGGCCAAGATCCAGGAGGAACTGGATGAGGTGCGCGAGGCCATGGCCAACGGCCAGGCGGCCCAGGTGGCGGAAGAGGTCGGCGATCTGCTGTTCGTGATGGTCAACCTGGCGCGGCACCTGCAGGTCGACGCCGAAGACGCCCTGCGCCAGGCCAACGCCAAGTTCGAGCGGCGCTTCCGCTTCATCGAAGAGGCGCTGAAAGCCCAGGACCGCACGCCCCAGGAGGCCAGTCTGGAGGAGATGGATGCCCTGTGGGACGCGGCCAAGGTGGAAGAGAAGGGCGCCGTCGGGCATTCGTTGCGGCGGGGGTAGGGGAGGTTTTTGCGGGTTTTGTCGCGGCCATGCCGGTGCGCCGTAGCGACCGGCCTGACTGGACTATCGCGGCCATGGGCCGCTCCTATAAAAGCATCACTCCCTGTAGGAGCGGCCCATGGCCGCGATAAGAGAATTGAGCTGGATATCTACGGCATCCGCTCCCAACCGTACGACAGATCCGGTTGGTCGGCCAAATGCGCCGGGCACTTGCCCTTGAGGTGCCAGGCGAAGGCGATGATCTCGGCCAGGGTGCGATAGAGCGCCTCGGGGATTTCCGCGCCCAGCTCCAGGCGCGCCAGGATGCGCACCAGGTCGGCGTTCTCATAGATGGGCACCTCGTGCTCCCGGGCGGTGGCCAGGATGAGTTCCGCCAGTTCGGCGTCGCCCTTGGCGGAGAGGATGGGGGCGCTGCTGCCGTCATAGGACAGCGCGATGGCCTGGCGGGCGGCGGTCGTGCTCATGCGGTGTCGTCGATCCAGCGTTGTTCGAGGGAGGTGCGCGGATGGCGTGCGGGACGGCCCTGGCGGCTGCTGAGGTCGCCGACCACGAAGCCGGCGGCCAGCAGGCGCTCGCGCAGATGGGGCAATTCGGTATCGATCAGGGTGACGGTGGCGCCTTTTTCCGCCCAGAACTCGCTCGACAGCCGGCCACTGGCCAGTTGCGCGCGTACCTGCAGCGGGCCGAGCGGCGCCAGATCGAAGGCCAGTTCCACCTTCCACAGGCTGTCGCGGGCTTCACCGCGGCTGTCCGGCGGCGGTCGTTCCTCCTGGAAGCGCACCTGCACCGCGCCAAGGCGCTCGCCATCGCGCCAGGGGATCTCGGTCTGCCAGGTGGAGAGGTAATAGCCGTCGGGCAAGACCTGGGTCTGCGCCAGGCTGGCGAGCTGGTGGGTCTGCAGCCGGGCGATGACGCCAGTGGCCAGTTGCAGCAATTCGTCGAGTTCGGCGTTGGCGGCACTGAGGCCGCGACCGTCGCGCTCACCCAGGGGAAAGTCCAGGGCGGTGGGCTGGCGACTGGCGGTGGCGGCGTCGCCCAGCGCCCGGCGCAAGGCATCGGGCAGATTCTGCTGGGCGGTTTGGATCGCGACCTGGGGATTGCGCAGGGCGTCGCCCGGCAGGCTCGCCAGTAGCCGATCCACCAGGCGCAGCAGGTTGGCCTTGAAGTCTTCCTGGAGCTCGGGACCGCCGCGATCCAGCAGTTGCTGCTCCAGTTGCAGACCGCTGCGCGCCAGGGCGCGCGCCCAGCCCTGCGGGGTGGTCAGGGCCTCGGTGTGTTCCAGATTGGCCAGCAGGGACTTGAGCGCCGCACCCACCGACGGTGGCAGGTCCGCCTCGGGGACGTCCTCCAGCCATTGCAGCAGGGCATTCATCGACAGCTGGCGCTGTCCCTGGCCCTGCAGCTGGCGGTCGATGTCGAGCTGGTCGAGGCGCTGCGCCATGGGCAGCACCGTGACCTCCTGGCTGTCCTTGATCACCACGGTCAGCAGGCTGCCCACCGGCACCGGGCGGGGCGATTCCAGCTTGAGCTGGCGACCTTCGAGGCTGGAGCTCAGGGCCTTGGTGATCACCTCATAGGTAGGCGCCGCGCCGGGTGGCTGTTGCAGCAGGCTGCTCAGCACCCGCAATTGCAGGGTGGTGCCCACCGGCAACTGGCGCAGATCCAGTTGCTGCAGCGGCGGCGGTGGCGCGTCGCCTTCCAGGCTCTGCAGCAGTACGGCCAGCTGGGTGGAGCCAAGGGTGCTCACCAGCAGCTGGCTGCCCACCGGCAGGTTATTGGTCGGACTCTGGGTGGTGAGCAGGACGCTGCCGCCCTCGGCCAGCTGCAGTTGCAGTAGGAACTGGAAGCTCTGGCCGGCCGGACGGGTGGCCAGCACCTCGGCGGTGGCCGTGCTGCCGGGCGGAATCAGGTCGTCGAGGGATTGCAGGGCCTGCAGGATCTGCGCCCCTGCGTCCGACGCCTGCGCCGCCGCGGCCCGGACGGGCAGGGCGGGCGAGACGCCAGCGCTGGGTTGGATCGCGGAGATGGAAGTCATCGGGCAGGTCCGGTGGAATCGCCTGTGTATAATGGCGCGCCTTCAAGGGCGTGTGCCGGGTTAACGGCCAGCGCCCGACCGACTTTAGTGCCGTGAGAACCCCTGTCTTGAATCAGCCCCTGCTCGACGCCGTCGCGCTCCGTTGCGAACGGGGCGGTCGCCTGCTGTTCGACGACCTGAGTCTGAGCGTGGCGGCGGGCGAATCGCTGCAGATCGGGGGCGTCAACGGCAGTGGCAAGACCAGCCTGCTGCGCATCCTGGCGGGACTGCTGCCGGCGGATGCCGGTACGGTACGCCGGCCCGCCGCCGCCGAACTGCTCTGGCTGGGGCATGCGCCCGGCATCGCCGAAGGGCTGACCGCGGCGGAAAATCTCCATAGCCTGGCCAATCTGTGGCGCCCGACGACCCGGGAGGCCTGCTGGACCGCCCTGGCGGCGGAGGGGCTGGCCGACTGGGCGGACGAGCCCTGCCGGCAGCTCTCGGCCGGCCAGCGTCGCCGCGTCGCCCTGGCCCGTCTCCAGCTGCCCGCGCCGCCGCGGCTCTGGTTGCTGGACGAACCCTTCACCGCCCTCGACGCCAGCACCTGCGCGCGGCTGGAAGCGCGCCTGCAGGCGCATTGCGCCGCGGGTGGCGCCCTGGTGCTGACCAGTCACCGCGAGCTGGAAACCGCCCCGGCCGCCCATCGCCTACTCTGGCTGGACGCTGGTCGATGAGTGGCGCCTGGCTGGCCATCCTCGGGCGCGAAGGGCGCCTGGCCTGGCGCCGACCGGCGCTGTGGCTCACGCCTCTGGCCTTCCACGCCTTGGTGGTGACCCTCTTTCCCCTGGCCCTGGGGCCCGATAGCCAGCAGCTGGCCGCCCTGGCGCCGGGACTCTTGTGGATCGCGCTGTTGCTGGCCCTGCTGCTCGGTCAGGAAGCCCTGTTTCGCAGCGAGTGGCAGGACGGTTCCCTGGAACTCTGGCTGCTGGCGCCCCAGCCCTTGCCGCTGCTGGTCCTGCTCAAGCTGCTGGTGCACTGGTGCTTCGCCGGCCTCGGCCTGGTCGCCCTGACGCCGGTACTGGCGCTGATGCTGGGGCTGCCCGCCGCGGCCCTGCCGGCGACCCTGGCGGCCCTGACCCTGGGCAGTCTGGCCCTGACCCTGATCGGCGCCATCGGCGCGGCCCTCACCGTGGGCCTGGCCCGTGGCGGGCTGCTGCTGGCGCTGCTCAATCTGCCGCTGCAGATCCCGGTGCTGATCCTTGGCGCCAGCACCCTGGACGCGGCGCGGCTGGGCCTGCCGGTAGCGGGGCTGCTGCTCTGGCTGGGCTGCCTGACCCTGCTGGCCCTGACCCTGGCCCCCCTGGCGATCGCCGCCGGCCTGCGCATCGGCGCGGCCCAATGACGAGGACGACATGAACTGGACCTGGCTGCATCGCCTGGGCTCTCCCGCCATCTTCTATCGCCTGGCCGGCCGGCTGCAGGGGCCCTGCCTGGCGCTGGCCGGACTGCTGCTGGCCGTCGGCCTGGGCTGGGGGCTGTTCCTGGCGCCGCCGGACTATCAGCAGGGCGACAGCTTTCGCATCATCTATGTGCATGTGCCGGCGGCCTTTCTGGCGCAGTCCTGCTATCTGCTGCTGGCGGTCGCCGGGGCCATCGGCCTGGTCTGGCGCCTCAAGCTGGCCGATGTGGCCCTGCGCGCGGCCGCGCCGATCGGCGCCTGGATGACGGTGATCGCCCTGGCCACCGGGTCGCTGTGGGGCATTCCCACCTGGGGCACCTGGTGGATCTGGGACGCCCGGCTCACCTCGATGCTGGTGCTGCTGTTTCTCTATCTGGGCGTGATCGCCCTGGGGCAGGCCATCGACCATCGCGAGAGCGCCGCCCGGGCCTGCGCCATCCTGGCGCTGGTGGGCTCGGTCAATCTGCCGATCATCAAGTATTCGGTGGAGTGGTGGAGCACCCTGCACCAGCCGGCCACCTTCAGCCTGGTGGAGCGTCCCCCGATGCCGGCGGCCATGTGGCTGCCGCTGCTGGTGATGGTGCTGGCGTTCTACCTGTTCTTTGCCGGCGTGCTGCTGCAGCGCATGCGTCTGGAAGTGCTCAGGCGCGAATGGCGCAGTCGCTGGGTACGCCTGGAACTGGGCGAGGAGGGCGCGTGAGCGGCGTGGACTGGGCGCAAGCCCTTGGCATGGGGCGTCATGGCCTCTATGTCTGGCCGGCCTTCGGCCTGACCCTGATCGTCCTCGGCGGCCTGCTGCTGCACGGCTGGCAGGCGCGTCGCCGGCTGCAGCGGGAGTTGCGCCAGCGCTGGCGGCGGGAGCGGCGGCCATGAATCCGGTTCGTCGTCGTCGGCTGCTGTGGATCCTGCTGCTGTTGCTGGGCGTAGGGGGCGCAGCGGCGCTGGCCCTCAGCGCCCTGCAGCAGAATATCAACCTCTTCTATACCCCGAGCCAGATCGCCCGAGGCGAGGCGCCGCGCGATACCCGCATCCGCGCCGGCGGCATGGTGGAGCAGGGCAGCCTGGTACGCGCCGCGGATTCCCTGGCGGTGAGTTTCGTCATCACCGATTTCCAGCAGGAGGTGCGGGTGAGCTATGCCGGCATCCTGCCGGATCTGTTCCGTGAGGGGCAGGGCGTGGTGGCCCTGGGTCGACTCGACGACCAGGGGCGCCTGGTGGCCGACCAGATCCTTGCCAAGCACGACGAGAAATACATGCCCCCCGAAGTGAGCCAGGCGCTGCGCCAGGCCGGACGGCCGCTCGACGGCGCGAGGCCGGCGCCATGATCCCGGAACTCGGACAACTCTGCCTGCTGCTGGGGCTGGCCATGGCTCTGGTGCAGGGCACCCTGCCGCTGCTGGGCGCCTGGCGCGGGCAGGCCGACTGGATGCGCCTGGCGCGCCCGGCCGCCTTCGGCCAGTGGCTGTTCCTGGCGCTGGCCTTTGCCGCCCTGACCTGGGCCTTTCTGCAGGACGACTTCTCGGTGGCCTATGTGGCGGCCAACTCCAACAGTCGCCTGCCCTGGTACTACAAGGTCAGCGCCACCTGGGGCGCCCACGAGGGCTCCCTGCTGCTCTGGGCGCTGATCCTGGCGGGCTGGAGTCTGGCGGTGGCGTGCTGTTCGCGGGCCTTGCCCCAGGCGCTACTGGCGCGTGTGCTGGGCATCCTCGGGCTGGTGGCCACGGGATTCCTGACCTTTCTGGTCGCCACCTCCAATCCTTTTGCCCGCCTGCTGCCGCAATTTCCGCGGGAGGGCAACGACCTCAATCCGCTGCTGCAGGACCCCGGGCTGATCCTGCATCCACCCATGCTCTACATGGGCTACGTCGGCTTTTCGGTGGCCTTCGCCTTCGCCCTGGCGGCGCTGCTGGAAGGCCGGCTGGACGCGGCCTGGGCGCGCTGGGCCCGGCCCTGGACCCTGCTCGCCTGGGCCTTTCTCGGCTGCGGCATCGTGCTCGGTTCCTGGTGGGCCTACTACGAACTGGGCTGGGGTGGCTGGTGGTTCTGGGATCCGGTGGAAAACGCGTCCTTCATGCCCTGGCTGGTGGGCACGGCGCTCCTGCACTCCCTGGCGGTGACCGAGAAACGCGGCCTGTTCAAGGGCTGGACGGTGCTGTTGGCCATCGCCGCCTTTTCCCTCAGCCTGCTGGGGACCTTTCTGGTGCGTTCGGGGGTGCTGACCTCGGTGCATGCCTTCGCCAGCGATCCCACCCGTGGCGTCTTCATCCTGGCCTTCCTGCTGCTGGTGGTCGGCGGCTCGCTGGCGCTGTTCGCCTGGCGTGCGCCGGCGCTCAGCGGCTCGGTGTCCTTTGGCCTGGCGTCGCGCGAGGCGCTGCTGCTGATCAACAACCTGATCCTGGTGACCGCCGCCGCCACGGTCTTGCTCGGCACCCTCTATCCGCTGGTGATCGACAGCCTGACCGGCGCCAAGCTGTCGGTGGGCCCGCCGTATTTCGACCTGCTGTTCGTGCCGCTGATGGCGCTGCTGATGCTGGCCCTGGGCGTCGGGGTGCTGGTGCGCTGGAAAAGCAGCCCGGGTCGCTGGCTGGCGCGCCTGCTGGCACCCATCCTGCTGGGCTGCGCGGCCTTGGCCGGTCTGCTTGGCTGGTGGCTGGATCAGCCCAGGGCGGCGATCCTGGCGGTGCTCGCGTTGGCGGCCTGGATCCTGTTGACCGCGCTGCGCGACGCGCTGGGCAAGGTGGCGGCGCTGGGCTGGCGCCGCGGCCTGCGCAGTCAGCCCCGCAGCTACTGGGGCATGCACCTGGCCCACCTGGGGCTGGCGGTGCTGGCCCTGGGCGTGGTGCTGGCCAGCCAGCTAGATGTGCAGCGCGATCTGCGCCTGGCGCCGGGCGAGCACGTCGAACTCCAGGGCTATCGCTTCGGCTTCGCCGGTACCCAGCACTACGAAGGGCCCAACTTCACCGCCGAGCGCGCCCTGCTGCAGGTCGAGCGCGAGGGCCGGGTGGTCGCCCTGCTGACCCCGGAAAAACGCCGCTATCTGGCCAGTGGCGCGGTGATGACCGAAGCCGCCATCGACGCCGGCCTGACCCGCGATCTCTATGTGGCCCTCGGCGAGCCGCTGGGGCAGGGCGCCTGGGCCGTGCGCCTGCAGATCAAGCCCTTCGTCCGGCTGATCTGGCTTGGTGGCCTGCTCACCGCCCTGGGCGGCCTGCTGGCCCTGGCCGATCCGCGCTATCGCCGCCGCCGGTCGTCTTCCCCTGCCTCTGCCGCGGAGTCCCGCTGATGCGCCGTCGCCTGTTGCTCTGCCTGCCACTGCTGGCCTTTCTGGTGCTGGCCGGCTTTCTCTTTCGCGGGCTCTATCGCGATCCCCAGGCCCTGCCGTCGGCGCTGGTCGGCCAACCCTTTCCGGCGTTTTCGCTGCCAGGCGTGCAGGACGACCGCCTGTTCACCCGGCAGGACCTGCTCGGCCGCCCGGCGCTGGTCAATGTCTGGGGCACCTGGTGCGTGGCCTGCCGGGACGAGCACCCGCTGCTCACTCGACTCAAGGCCGAGGGCGTGGTGATCCACGGCATCAACTACAAGGATGACAACGCCAGCGCCCGCCGCTGGCTGGCGGAGTTCCACGATCCCTACCAGCTCGATATTCGCGACGACGAAGGCCGGCTGGGGCTGGACCTGGGCGTCTATGGCGCGCCGGAGACCTTTCTCGTCGATGCCCGGGGCGTGGTGCGCTATCGCCATGTCGGGGTGATCGATCAGCGCGTCTGGGACGCAGACCTCGGGCCGCGCTATCGCGCCCTGGTAGCGACGCCATGAGGGCCGGCTGGCTGCTGCTGTTGCTGCTCTGGTCGATCCTGAGCCAGGCGGCCATCGACCCCTATGGCTTTCGCGACGACGCTGAGCGTGCGCGCTTCCAGGCGCTGACCCGCGAACTGCGCTGCCCCAAGTGCCAGAACCAGGACCTGGCCGATTCCAATGCGCCCATCGCCGGCGATCTGCGCCGCGAGATCCAGCGCCTGATGGCGGCCGGGCAGAGCGATGCCGAGATCATCGCCCACCTGGAGCAGCGCTACGGTGAATTCATCCGCTATCGACCGCCTTTCGAGGGGCGCACCCTGCTGCTGTGGCTGCTGCCGGGCCTGGGCCTGCTGGGCGGTGCCGGCCTGCTGCTGGTCCTGACGCGGCGGCGCCGGCCGGAGCAGGCCTTGAGCGAGGCCGAACGCCAGCGCCTGGCCGCGCTGCAGGCGGAGGAGGAGCCATGATGCCGACCTTCTGGGGATTGGCGGGGCTGCTGCTGATCCTGGCGCTGCTGATCCTGCTGGTACCGCTCCTACGCGGCGGACCCGCCACGGCGGACCAGCGCGCGGTGCTCAATCGCACCCTCTATCAGGAGCGCCTGGCCGAAGCCCGGGCGCGGGCGGCCCGGGGCGAGCTGGACGACCAGGCCCTGGCGCTGGCCGAAGCCGAGGCCGGCCGCAGCCTGCTCGCCGACAGTCCTGCCGAGGAGGCTTCGCCCCAGCGCCGCGGCCGTCGCCTGGGGGTCGCGGTCGCCCTGGGCGGCCCGGCCCTGGCCCTGGGGCTCTACCTGCTGCTGGGCGGCTGGCCGGCCTGGCAACTGAGTCAGCGTCTCGCCGCGCCGCCGGCCTCGCCCCAGGCGCTACTGGCCGATCTGGAGGCAGCGACGCGACTGCAACCCCAGGCGGCCGACAACTGGTACCTGTTGGCACGCGCCTATGCCGGCCTGGGTCGCTACCGGGATGCCGTGGCCGCCTTCGAACAGGTCATTCCTCGTGATGGCCGGCGCGCGGAGGTCCTTGGGCAACTGGCCCAGGCCCGCTTCTTCGCCGCCGGGCGCCAGCTGGATGCCGAGACCCGGGCGCTGGCCGACGAAGCCCTGGCCGCCAATCCCGGGGAGCCCACCACCCTGGGGCTGCTGGGCATGGCTGCCTACGAACGGGGGGGCTACGCCGAGGCGGCAGGCTACTGGCAGCGGCTGGTCGCCGTGCTGCCAGCGGGCGATCCCCTGCGCGCCACCCTTGCCCAGGGAATCGCCCGGGCGGAGACGGCGGCGCGGGCGGCCGGTCAGGCGCTGGCCACGCCGGGGCTCGAGGTGGAGGTCCGCCTGGCGCCCGCGGTGGCGCAGCGGGTACGGCCCGAGGACAGCGTCTTCGTGCTGGCCCTGGCGCTGGATCAGCCCGGTCCACCGCTGGCGGTACGGCGATTGCGGGTTGCCGATCTGCCCCGGCGGGTACGCCTGGATGACCGCGACGCCATGCTGCCCCAGCGCAAGCTGTCCGACCACCGGCGGGTAAGACCCGTGGTGGTGATCGCCCGGGGCGGCGATCCGCTCAAGGGCGACTGGCGGCATGAGGGACAGCCACTGGAGCTCCCTTCTAGTGCGTTCAGCCTATTGCGCGTGGAGGTCGGTGATGCCATTGCGCCATGATCGGCCAGGATTCCAACACGCAGGGCAGGGAAGGCATGTACACCTATGAAGACGCCGTCGCGGCGACCCGCGAACTCTGTCGCCAGATCGAGAACGTGCCTGTCCGGCGGCGGGCGGTCCGCGAGGACTTCTACAGGAGCTTTGGCGACGCCGACAACGATGGCCTGAGCTATGGCGATTCGGAGCTGGCCTTTCTCGACTGGGAAATCCAGGCCGGTGTCCTGGATCCCGTGACCGGCAGCGCCTGGTGGCGCAACGTCAATCTGCACTTCATCTATCTGTCCGAGCTGGCCGGTTGCCTGGCGCAGCATGGCCTGGCCGGTGACCAGGCGCCCTATCCGACGCGCTGCTGGCTGACCTTCATCGCCGATCCCACCCCGCGTCACTGGTACCGGGCGCACAACGCCTCCATCCTCGCCGGCTTCGCCCTGCATCAGGAAGAGGCTCGCGCGGAGAATGCGGTAGGTCAGCTGTTCCTCAACATCACCCTCTATCGGCTGATGTTCGCCCAGGCGCTGGTGGAGGAGGCGACGCTGTTCGCCGAGCTGGGGGCCCTGCTGGCCGATCCGCGCGGCTTCTCGGTCAAGCTGCTGGTCAGCCTCGCCGAGTTCTATCCCCCGCATTATCCCCTCACCGAGGCGGATCGCGAGGTCATCGAGGGGCACGGGCTGGGTATCGAGGAACTGGGCGTGCGCCTCATGGACGGCTGGATTCGCTTCGAATTACACAAGCTCTACAGCGAGGCCGCCGTCTGGAACCAGGCGCCCGAATTGCTGGCTTACCTGGACGGCGGCGAGCCGTGCTATCCGCCTGCCGTGGACCGCTGCACCGAGCGGGCAGCGGCCCAGACGGTGGCGCTACTGGAAGGCGTCCTCGCCGGGCAGGACCTCACGGTGGCCGAGCAGGGCGCGAGCGGTCTGCAGGCCGGATAGGGTCGCCGACTCCACGCAGCCCATGTTGAAGCCGTTGTCGATCCAGTCGCCGGTCAGGTAGAGGTTGCGGCAGACGCTGCCGTCGGTGGTCAGCCGATGGCGGCTGCTGCCGGCCACGCTCTGCACATAGCGCTCGCTGGGATCGACGTTGGCGCGCCAATATTGATAGTCGAAGCGCGCCTGGCCCTGGACCTCGGGGGGTGCCAGCAGGAAGTCCCAGCGATAGCCCGCCGGGGTCACGGCTTCCGGCCAATAGGCACCCAGCTTGCCGTTCATGAGGTCGAGGAAGGCCTGCTTCACCTTGGCGGCTTCCTGCTGCGGATAGTCATCCTTTTTGCCGATGGGTGGGGCGGCCGCGGCGGCGAGCACCCCGCAGAAATAGCTGATGTCCGCCGGCGGCGTGCCGCTCGACCAGTCCTCCCGCTCCACCAGGTAGCTGACATCGGCCCAGGAGTCCATCGCCTGGGCGGCGAAGCCCAGCAGCTCGGGGGCCTGGCCGCCCTCGGGCGAGCCGCTCCAGCCCAGTTGCCAGGCGTCGCGATTCTGCCAGAGTTGCACCGCCTGGGTGGCGACGGTGGCCACCTGCCGGGTCATGCGCGCGAACGCCGGGTCCAGGGCGCACAGGCTGGGGGCCAGGTCGGCCAGGCCGGCCACGGAGATCCCCAACACCACCTCGTCGAAGTCGCGGTCGACCTGCAGTTCCAGCCGCTCGACGCCCTGCCAGCCGCTCCAGTTGGATTCCAGGTTGATCTGGCCCTTCTGCAGGTCCCGGGCGATCTGGTCGTCGATTTGCTCGTACAGCGGGGCCGAGGGCCAGCAGGGCAGGCCCTTGACGTCCACCAGCGGCTGGTAGGCGGCGCCCTTGAGCCTGACCTGGCGCTGGATCTGGAGGCGCGTCACCCGCGGACCCTGGCTGTCGTCGGCGGCTTCGATGGCGGTCACCTGGTGGAAGAAGCGGAAGTCCACCCCGCGGCGCGCGAGCACCTCGTAGTAGGGCGCGAAGACCACGTCGCCCATGCCGGCCTGCATGCGCCAGATAAAGGAGCCCTTGGCCGTGGTCAGGGCCAGCAGGGCGGCGCGCAGCACGGTGCCGGCCTCGACGTCGGGCTGGGCGAGATCGCCGTCGCGATAGGCGAAGATGCCGCCGTGCAAGGACTTGAGCACCGCGCCGTCCAGGGTCGCGGCGCTGGCGCCATGACGGCTCAGCCAGGCCTGGAAGGTTTCTTCGTTGAGCGCCGCGAAGCCCTTGGCATAGACCTCGTCGGCGAGCATGCCGATCAGCACGGTCAGGCCGAAGTCCATCAGCAGCCACAGCCGGTGGGCCTTGACGTGGGTCTGACTGCGGTCGTGCAGGATGTCGCCGAGCAGGCCGCGGAGCTTGCGCAGCAGCGCCAGCAGCACGGGATGGTCGACGCCGTCGGACAGCGCCGTGCGGGCCTGCTGCAGCTGGCGCTCCGCCTCGTTCAGGAGCCGCTCTTGCAGCTCCTCGCGGCATTGTGCGCGCAGCCGGGCAAACAGGCCACCTGACGCAGCGGCAGTCGGGGTGTCGTCCACCTCGCCCAGCCGCAGCAGCCACTCCAGCAGATCGCCGAGGGCGGCCATGAAGGGCTTGGGATTCCAGCCCTCGCCGGGCTTGCCGGGCAACGCCAGGGTGTCGATGGGCCAGGTGGTCCACTGCGCCTGGAAGTCGTCGGCGAAGGCGGTGTGGGAATGCGGGAAGAAGGCCTCGTCGAGGGTCGCCAGCGGCGCGCCGGCGGGCCGGCCCAGTTCCTCGTAGCACTGCCTCAGGTTATGGAAGGCGTTGTAGTAGAAGCCGAACCAGACATGGATGCCGTGTTCCTCGATGCGCTGGTGGTCGGTGGCATTGCGTCCACTGGCCCCCTTGCCGCCGAGACGCCAGCCCTGCTGGTACAGGGTGATCTGGTAACGCTCTTGCCAGTTGGGCTCATTAGTAAGACGAAAGGCGGTGGTGACGGCGGACACGCCGCCGCCCAAGATGGCGATCTTGCGGACAGAAGGTACAGCGTCCATGCCTATTGCTCCGAAGTGTGCAAATTGTTGCACCAGTGGACGAATGCCAGATGATGGCTAGGGTAATATCACTTTATCGAAAAGTTCCCTTGAGACTTTAGCAAGGCAACGGAAATAGTTGAGGCGCTGGCGCGGCGTAGACCGGTCGGCCGAGGATCGAGGCGAACGCGGTGTTGAGGATTCCAGGCTACAGCTGCAAGACGCGGGTGAGCGAAAGCCGCCATGCCCTGATCTACCGCGGCACGCGCCTGGTCGATGGCCAGCCGGTGATCCTCAAGCAGCTGACCGCCGACTATCCCACGCCCCAGGCCCAGGCCGGGCTGCGCCATGAATTCGAGCTGACCCGCCGCGCCAGTGCCAGCGGGGCGGTGAGCGCCGCCCTGGAACTGCTGGAATACCAGGGTCGCCAGGTGCTGGTGCTCGAAGACATCGGTGGTAGCGACCTGGCCGAGTTGCTCGCTGCCGGGCCGCTGGCGCTGGACGACTTCTTCGACTGGGCGCTGGCCATCGTCCGCGCCCTGGCGCGGCTGCACCGGCTGCGCATCGCCCACAACGACCTCAATCCGCGCAACATCGTCTGCAACTGCACCACCGGCAGCCTGAGACTCACCGATCTGGGCATCGCCACGGCCTTTGGCGCCGTCCAGGGCAGCGACAGCCGCCTGGAGGGCTCGCTGACCTATCTCGCCCCGGAACAGAGCGGACGGACCGGGCGGCACCAGGACTACCGCAGCGACTTCTATGCGCTGGGCGTGACCTTCTACGAGATGCTCGCGGGCGAGCCGCCGTTCCGCGCCCAGGATCCGCTGGAGCTGGTGCATGCGCACCTGGCGATGCGCGCACCCTCGCTGGTCGAGCGGGTGCCGACGGTACCGCCGATGCTGGCGGCGCTGGTGGACAAGCTCATGGCCAAGGCCGCCGAAGAGCGCTACCAGGGCTGCTTCGGCATCCTGCGCGATCTGCAGCGCTGCCAGGCGGCCCATCAGGCCGGTGAGCGGATGCCCTTCGCCCTCGGCGAGCAGGATCCGCCCGCGCGACTGGTGCCGGTGCGTACCCTGCAGGGGCGCGGCGCGCCGCTGCGCTTGCTGGAAGAGGCACTGGCCCGGGCGACCCTGGGTCGGAGCGAAGCCGTCTTTGTCAGCGGCCAGTCCGGGGTGGGCAAATCGGCGCTGGTGCAGGCCTTCGTCCGCCGCCAGGGCGATCGGGTGCTGCTCGCCCACGGCAAGTTCGAGACCCTTGGCAAAGAGGTGCCCTATGGCGCCCTGCGCCAGGCCGTGCGCGAACTGGTGGAGATCGGCCAGACCCTGGGCGAGGCCTTTGCCGACCGCCTGGTGGAGGGCCTGGGGGGCAACGCCGGGGTGCTGACCGAGGTCTCGCCCGAGCTGGCCAGCTGGCTCGGGCCCCAGGCACCGGTGGCCGAGTTGCCGCCGCTGCAGGCCGAGCAACGTTTCGACGAAGCCGTGATCGCGCTGCTGCTGGCCTTTGCCACGGACTCCCGGCCGCTGCTGCTGTGGCTGGACGATGTGCAGTGGGCCGACAGCCCGTCGCTGCGGCTGATCGAGCGCCTGCTGGCTCGCGGCGATCAGGGGCCGCTGCTGCTGGTGGCGACCCATCGTGAAGAGCAGCTGGCGGGCAGTGCCCTGGAACGGTTGCTGGGTGCGGCGCTGATCCGCAATGTGTCGCTGGGACCGCTGTCGCGGGTAGAAATCGAGCGACTGATCGCCGAGCTGCTGCCGGCACCGGCGGAAGACCAGGCGGCCCTGGCCGGCCTCTGCCTGGACAAGACCCTTGGCAATCCCTTCTTCATCGAGCAGCTGCTGCGCAGCCTACAGCAGGAAGGCCTGCTGGAATTCGACGGCGAGACCGGCCAGTGGCACTGGGAGCTGGCCCGGCTCCAGGCGCTGGACGTCTACGACAACGTCGTCGACTTCATGGTGGGCAAGCTCAAGGACCTGCCGGCCGCCACCTCGCAGCTGCTGCAATGGGCAGCCTGCCTGGGCACCCATTTCTCCAGCGACCGCCTGGCCGCGCTGATGGCGGAATCGCCCGCGTGCATCCGCCGGCGCTGCCAGTCGCTGGTGCAGGAAGGCCTGCTCACCGAGCCCGAGGGTGGCCAGGCGGGTGAGCAGACGCCCACCCACTACAGCTTCCTGCACGATCAGGTGCGCCATGCCGCCCATTCGCTGCTGGCGCCCGCCGAGCGCGAACGGGTCCATCTACGTGCCGGGCAGCTGTATCTGGCCGAAGGCAGCGCCACGCGACTGGACGCGGTCAGTCACCTCAACCTTGCCGTCGCCCTGATCGAGACGCCCGCCGAGCGGCTGCAGCTGCTGGAGCTAAACCTGGACGCCGCCCGCAAGGCGCGCCAGGCCAATGCCTATCCGGCCGCCCAGGATTTCCTGCGCACGGCCGTCGCGCTGATCGACGCCGCCGCCTGGGAGAGCTGCCACGCGCTGCTGTTCCAGCTGCATCGGGAATGGGCCGAGGTCGCGCACCTCTGTGGCGATGCCACCGAAGCCCTGCGCATCTGCGAACTGCTGTTGCCGCGCGCGCGCAGCACCTTCGAGGAAGCCGGGGTGCGGGCCCTGCAGATCGATCTCTACAGCGGCCTCGGGCGCTTTACCGAAGCCCTGACCGTGGCCAAGGCCGGTATCCAGGCACTGGACGAGCCCTGGCCGGAGGCACCGGACGCCATCAATCAGGCCATTGGCGCCGACAGCGCCGAGGTCGAGGCCTGGCTGGCCACGCGCAACCCGGCGGCGCTGCTCGACCTGCCGCGCATGGAAGACCCGCGCGCCCAGTTGCTGATCCGCCTGCTGGGCCTGCTCTGGGGGCCGGCGATCAACGTCGACCTGCCAATGAGCCTGCTGGCGGTCATGCGCATCGTCAAGCTGTCGATCCAGTACGGCAACGGCGATCTCTCGCCCTTCGGCTATGCCAACTACGGCTCGCTGCTGTCGGCCTTCCACGGTCGCTACGAGCTGGGTTATCAGGTCGGGCGGCTGGCCGTCGACCTGGTCGACCGCACCGGCAATCTGCCGCTCAAGTGCAAGGTCTACACCATGTTCGCGGTGACCAACAGCCCCTGGTCGAGCCCCATAGCGGACAACGTCGCCCTGCTGCGCGAGGCCCTGGCGGCCGGTCAGCGCACCGGCGAGATCATCTTCACCGCCTACAGCGCCTTCCACATCCTCAAGCACCTGCAGCACGCCGGCGCGCCGCTGGACGACATCCTCGGCGAAACCGCGGAGATCGAGCGGATCCTGCTGGGGATCGGCGATCCCAACACCCTGGAGATCTTCACCATCCTGCGCCAGTCGCTGCGCCTGCTGCAGGGCCTCACCCCGAGCCAGGAAACTTGGGACGAGGAGGGCAAGGACGAAGCGGCACTGGTGCGGCAGATGCAGGACAGCGGCCATGTCCTCTGCCTGAACTACTACGACTTCAACAAGATGCAGGCGGCGCTGCTGTTCCGCCGACTGCCCCAGGCCCGGCAGCACGCCGAAGCCATGGAGGCCTCGCTGGCGGCCAGCTTCGGCTGGTTCAGCATCGCCGAGCACGCCTTCTATCAGGCGCTGATCCTGCTCGCCGAGGGCGAGCTGGCGGGCGAGACCCTGGCCAAGATCGAGACCGCCCAGGATCGGTTGAGTGGTTGGGCGGCGCACTGCCCGGAAAACTTCGCCCACAAGCGCGACCTGGTGGCCGCTGAACGGGCGCGCCGCGAGGGCCGCGCCGACGCCGCCATGGACCTCTATGAGCAGGCCCTGGAATCCGCGCGGCTGCATGGCTTCCGCCAGGGTGCGGCGCTGGCCGAGGAACTCTATGGGCGTTTCTGGCTGGAACAGCAGCGTCCGCGCATCGCCCGGACCTACCTGCAGGACGCCCAGCGCAGCTATCTGCACTGGGGCGCAGCAGCCAAGGCCCAGGCGCTGGAAAACGAATTTCCCCACTGGTTGCGCGTGGCCGAGGCCACTGCCCTGACGGTGCAGCGCACCCAGGCCCAGTCCACCAGCGACATCATGCGCCTGGACTGGCTGTCGGTGCTCAAGTCGCTGCAGACCATCTCCAACGAACTGGCGCTGGATCAGCTGCTGGCGCGGATGATGCGCATCATCCTGGAGGAGGGCGGCGCTCAGCATGGCTTGCTGCTGTTGCCCGAGGGCGGGCGCTGGCTGGTGCAGGCCTCGGTCTGCAGTGGCGCCGCCGAGCCCAAGGTGCTGCAGGGACTGCCGCTGGCGCTGAACGAGCAGGATGCCGGCGAGGGCCTGGTGCCCCTGACCCTGGTGTCCCATGTGATCCGCCATCGCGAGCCGGTGATTCTCGACGACGCCGCTCGTGCCGGTCGGTTCGTCCGCGACGCCTACATGCGCGCGCGCCGTCCGCGGTCGGTCTGCTGCCTGCCGGTGCTGCGCCAGAATCGCCTGATCGGCATCCTCTATCTGGAAAACAACCTGCTGGCCCAGGCCTTCACCCCGGGGCGGCTGCAGGTGCTGAGCATCCTGGCCACCCAGGCGGCGATCTCCCTGGAACACGCGCAGATCTACGAGACCCTGGAGCAGCGCGTCGGCGAGCGCACCCTCGAACTGGACCAGGCGCGCATTCGCGCCGAAGAGGCGGCCGCGGCCAAGTCGCTGTTCCTGGCGACCATGAGCCACGAGATCCGCACCCCGCTCAATGCGGTGATCGGCCTCAGCCGCCTGACCCTGGGCACCAGGCTGTCCGGCGAACAGCGCGGCCATGTCGGCAAGATCCTCGATTCCGGCGAGACCCTGCTGAGCGTGATCAACGACGTGCTCGACTATTCGCGCAACGAAGCCGGCGGTACCCAGCTGGAACAACTGGGCTTCAACCTGGCCAAGGTGCTCGAACGCACCCTCAATCTCTGCGCCCTCAAGGCCCATGAGAAGGGTGTCGAACTGGTGCTGGATTGCGGTCCGGATATTCCCCTGGCGCTGGAAGGCGATCCGCTGCGCCTGCAGCAGGTGCTGGTCAATCTGCTGAGCAATGCGGTCAAGTTCACCGAGCGGGGCCATGTGCTGATCCGGGTCGGCGCCGTCTGCGAAGCCGGTCGTGCCCATTTCAGCCTGGCGGTGGAAGACACCGGCATCGGCCTGACCGAGGCCCAGCAGGCACAACTCTTCCAGCCCTTCACCCAGGCGGACGGCTCCATCAGCCGCCGCTATGGCGGGACTGGCCTGGGCCTGGCGATCTCCCGCCAGCTCACCGAACTCATGGGCGGCACCCTCGACGTCCACAGCGAAGCCGGGCGTGGCTCCTGCTTTACCCTGCGGCTGACCCTGCCGGTGGTGGGCGAGCCCGAGCGGCTGCCCAGCCAGACCCCGCGCCAGGTCCTGCTGGTGGACGACCACGGCCTGGCCCGGCGCACCCTGGGGCAACGGCTACGCGAACTGGGCATGCAGGTGGTGGAAGCCGAATCCACCGAGCAGGCCCTGGCGGCCATGGCCACGTCGGTCTTCGAATTGGCCATCGTCGACTGGCGCCTGGGCGGCGAAGACGGTCTGGCCCTGGCGCGCCAGCTGCGCGCCCGGCAACCGGAGTTGGCAGTGACCCTGCTGGCCTCGCCCTACGAGGCGGAAGAGGTGCGCAGCCTGGGCGAGGATCTGCCGGGTCTGGAGCTTCTCGACAAACCGGTCACCGGTCCCGCCGTGCAGCGCCTGCTGTCCGGACTGGGCCTGGCGCCGGTCGCCGCGCCGACGGTGGGCCAGAGCGTGGTGGATCTGCAGGGCATCCGCCTGCTGCTGGTGGACGACAACGCCATCAACCGCCAGGTGGTCATCGGCTTCCTGCAGGGCACCGGCATCCTGATCGACGTGGCCGAAGACGGCCAGGCCGCGCTGGACCAGCTGGAACAGCAGCGCTATGACCTAGTGCTGATGGACGTCCATATGCCACGCCTGGACGGCCTGTCGGCCACCCGCGAATTGCGTACCCGACCGGCGCTGGCCGGGTTGCCGGTCATCGCCATGACCGCCAACGGCCTGCCGGGCGATCGCGAGCGCTGCCTGGATGCCGGCATGAACGATCACCTGGTCAAGCCGCTCGATCCCGCCGAACTGTTCCGCATCATCGCCGCCTGGGCCAATCTCGAGCAGCTGCAACGGGCCGAGCGCAAGGCGGTGGAAGAGGTCGTGGAGGTCAAGGAGATCGGCGTGCTGGCGCGGGCGCGTGCCAGTGCGGTGCTCGAACCCGAGTCGGCGCTGCGCCTGCTGCGCGGCAGCGCCGAACTCTATGAACAGCTGATCCGCGATTTCCGCGTACAACAGGCCGAATTGCCCGGGCGGATCTCCGCCTGGCGTGCGGCGGACGATGTCACCGCGCTGTTCGAGTGCGCCCACGGCCTGCAGGCCACCGCCGCCTATGTCGGCGCCATCGACCTGCAGGAAGCGGCGCAACGCCTGACCAACAGGATCCGCCTGGCCCAGCCCATCGGCGAGGACGTGCGCCGCCTGCACGCCGAGGCCGAGCGCTGCCTGGCGTCTCTCGACGAGATCCTGGTCGAGGTGACCGGTGGCGAGGAGGGCACGGTCGAGGAGCTGGAGGCCCTGCTCGAACGCCTGGTCGCCCTGCTGCAAACGTCGGATTTCGCTGCCGAGGAGGTCCTCGACACCCTGCTGCGCGCCTGCGTGAGCACGCCCCACAGCGCCGACGTGGTACGCATTCGCGAATGGGTGAACGAGGTGGAGTTCGAGCATGCCGCCGATGCCACCGCGGATCTGCTGCGACGGGTGCGGCAGGCCGGACAGCGGTCGAGCTAGGTGCCCATGGAGGGGCGCCGTCCGGACCTGCCGTTGATCCTCATCGTCGACGATCAGAAGAGCAATCTGCGCGTCCTCGGCGACCTGCTGCGCGACGAGGCGCGCATCATGCTGGCCAAGAGCGGGGTGCAGGCCCTGACCAAGGCCGCCCGCGAGCACCCCGACCTCATCCTGCTGGACGTGGTGATGCCCGGCATCGACGGCCTGCAACTGATCCAGCTGTTCAAGCGCCGCGCCGAGACCAGTGCCATCCCGGTGATCTTCATCACCGCGGCCAATGACCTGCACCGCGAGGTGGAGTGTTTCGAACTGGGCGCCAGCGACTTCATCCAGAAGCCCTTCAATCCTCTGGCCGTGCTGGCGCGGGTGCGGCTGCACCTGCAACTGGCCCGCCAGCGGCGGCTGCTCGAAGAGCTGGCGCACATGGATCCGCTGACCGCAGTGGGCAATCGCCGCCGCTTCGACGAGCAGTTGGCGATCGAGTGGCAGCTGGCGGTCAGCCGGCGGGGCTCGCTGGCCATCGCCATGCTCGATATCGACTATTTCAAGCAGTACAACGATACCCATGGCCATGGCGCCGGGGATCAGGCGCTGGCACGGGTCGCCCAGGTGCTGGAGCAGCGCATCCGCGAGCGGGACTGCCTGGCGCGTTATGGTGGGGAGGAGTTCGTGCTGCTGCTACCGGGCGCTTCGCGCACGGCCGCCGAAGCGGTGCTGGAACGCTGTAGGCAGGGCATCGCCGAATTGCGCATCGCTCATCCGCTGGCCGAGGACCGGCTCTGGCTGACCATGAGCATGGGCCTGGCCTGCTGCAATCCGACCCCCGAGCAGACCCCGGAGGGCCTGCTCAAGGCCGCCGACAACCTGCTCTACCAGGCCAAGGCCGAAGGGCGTAATCGCCTGGTCAGTCGCAGCTTCTAGGTCGCAGCCGCCGCGTCCCTAGGCCGGGAGGTCCTTGCCGCTGCCCTTGACCAGGTGCACCCGGTTGCGGCCTTCGGCCTTGGCCTGGTACAGCGCCTGGTCGGTGCGCTCGATGAAGGCTTCGTGGTCGTCACCGCTCTGCGGCTGGATGCTGCCGACGCCGATGGAGATGGTGACGAAGCCCAGGTCGCTGCCGGAGTGGGCCACCTGCAACCGCTCGACACCGGCCCGGCAGGCCTCGGCGACCTTGAGCGCGCCCTCGGCGTCGGTCTCCGGCAGCACCATGGCGAATTCCTCGCCCCCGTAGCGGGCCACCAGGTCGGCCGGTCGCTTGAGTTGCTCGGTGAGCACCGCCGCCACCTTCTTCAGGCAGAGATCGCCGCTGAGGTGGCCATAGGTGTCGTTGTAGCGCTTGAAGTGGTCGACGTCGCACAGCAGCAGGGCCAGCGGCTGGCGATTGCGCCGGGCTCGCAGCCATTCGCCTTCGTAGGTCTGGTCGAAATGGCGGCGGTTGTTGATGCCGGTGAGGCTGTCGATGGCCACCAGCTTCTGCAGCTGGATATTGGCCTCGGCGAGCTGGCGCTGGCTTTCGCGCAGGAAGCGAAAGGCCTCGTCGCGCTGGGCGCGCAGCACATGGGCCTCGGAGTGGTAGCGCACCCGCGCCAGCAGTTCCAGCTTGTCGGGCAACTTGACCAGATAGTCGTTGGCGCCGGTGGCGAAGCTCTGCGCCTTGACCTGGGGGTCCTCCTTGGAGGAGAGCACCACGATGGGCACGTCGCGCAGCGCTGGTTCGGCACGGAAACGCTTGACCGTTTCCAGGCCGTCGATCTCCGGCATGATCAGGTCCTGCAGGACCACCGTGGGCTTGAGTTGCAGGGCCATGCTGACCGCCTGGTGGGCGTCCAGGCAGTAATGCAGCTCGATGTCGGGCTGATCGGCGATCATCCGCCGCAGGGCTTCGATGATGATCAGCTGATCGTCCACCAGCAGCAGGCGCACCTTGGGTGCGGTCAGGCTGTCCAGGGTATTACCCTCGTGCGTGGCCATTACTGCGAGTCCTTGTGCGGGCGGGGTCAAACGTCCCGCGTCTATTCTTGGCCAGTCCCTGCCACTGCGTCGTCCAACGCTCCTGTTGGCGACCTGTCATATGCTGTTCCGCGAGCCGTTGCCAAAGCGTCGTTGCAGCCAGGCACCGATCTGCGTGGGGCTGAGTACGCGCTCCGCGGCGCCCATTCTAACCGCAGCCGCAGGCATGCCGTATACGGCACAACTGGCCTCATCCTGGGCCAGGGTCGGACAACCGCTCTGGCGCAGGGCATAGAGGCCGCTGGCACCATCGCGGCCCATGCCGGTCAGCAGGATCCCCAGGGCCTTGGCGGCCCGCAGCGGGTGGCTGGCGAGGTTGTCGAAGAACACATCCACCGAGGGACGATAGGGGTAATCCACCGGTTCGGCCGTGTAGGCGAAGCGACCGCGCTCATCCAGCAGCAGGTGGTCATCACCCAGGGCGACGGACACCTGACCGGGGGCGGGCAGGGCGCCGGGCAGGGCGGCGGTGACCGGCCAGGCGATCTGGGTGCCGAGCCAGCCGATGAAGCTGGGGGCGAAGCGCCGATCGATGTGCTGCACCAGCACCACGCTGGCCTGGGCCGTGGGCGCCCAGGCCTCGAACAGACTGACCAGGGCTGCCGGGCCACCGGTGGAGGCGCCGATGGCCACCAGGGTGTCCGGCGTCGCCTGGGCGCGATCGGCGGGAGCGGCAGCGCTGACCGGTTGCGGGCGGGCGGCGCGTTCCGGCAGGCGCACCAGGGGTTCGATACGGGCGATCTTGCGCAGCAGGGCGCCGCCGTCGGCGCCGCCGCTCAGGGCCGGGGTGGCGGTCACGTCGAGGGCGCCGGCGCCCATGGCGCGAAACACGCCTTCGCAGTCGTCGGGGGTGGCGGTGACCATGAGGATGGCGCAGGGCGACTGGGCCATGATCCGGCGGGTGGCCTCGATGCCGTCCAGACGGGGCATCTGCAGATCCATGAGGATCAGATCCGGGCGGTCCTCGGCGCAGCGCGCCACCGCTTCCTCGCCATCGTGGGCGATCCAGGCGACCGTATGGCGACCGTCGCCCGTCAGCAGGCGGCGCAGCGCTTCGGTGGCCAGCAGCAGATCGTTGACGATGGCGATTCTCATGGCGCTCCGATGAGGTCCTGCACGGCGGTGATCAGGGCATCGTCGTGGAAGCTGCCCTTGGTCAGGTAGTAGTCGGCACCGGCCTGCATGCCCTTGAGCCGGTCTTCCGGGCGATCCTTGTAGGACACGATCATCACCGGCAGCGCATGCAGACGCGGATCGCGGCGCACCAGTTCCACCAGTTCGATACCGTTCATGCGGGGCATGTCGATGTCCGACAGCAGCATGTCGAATTCGCCGGCGCGGACGGCGTTCCAGCCATCCATGCCATCCACCGCGACCTCCACCTGGTAGCCCTGGCCTTCCAGCAGCTTGCGCTCCATCTCGCGCACCGTGAGGGAGTCGTCCACCACCAGAATACGCTTGACCCGCCGGCTGTCCAGGACGGCGCCGCTCTGCACCTGGCGCAGGCGGCCTTCGCCGAGCAGGCGCTCGATGCCGGTGAGCAGATCGGCGACGTCCAGCAGGAGCACCGGACTGCCGTCGTCGAGCAGCGCCCCGGCGATGACCGAGCGCAACTTGCCAAAGATCTCGTCCAGCGGCTTGAGCGCCAGGCCCTGCTCGCCCCGCAGGCGATCCACCACCAGCCCGTAGCGCCGGTCGCCGCTGCCGATCACCAGCACGGCGAGATCGCCGCTGGGCGGCGCGCCGTCCAGCTCCAGCAGCTGATGGGCGGCGACCAGGCCCAGGCGATCTTCGCCGAGCAGGAAGAAGGCCTTGCCCTCCAGCGAGTGCACCGCGGCCGGATCCAGGCGCAGCACCCGTTCGATCCGGTTGACCGGCAGGGCATAGGCCTCGCCGGCGATGTCGACGATGAGGGCGCGGACGATGGAGCGGCTGACCGGGACCAGCAAGTGGGTGCTGAAGCCCAGCCCCGGGCGGGTTTCCAGGCGGACCTCGCCATCCAGGGCGCGAATGGCGTCGGCCACCACGTCCAGGCCCACGCCGCGCCCGGACAGCTCGGTCACCGTTTCCTTGAGACTGAAGCCGGGCAGCAGCAGGAATTCCAGTAGCTCCGCCGGGCTCAGCTCGGCGGCCACTGGCGGCGGACTGAGGCGGCGGGCGATCACCGCGGCGCGGATGCGCTCCAGGTCCAGGCCACGACCGTCGTCGTGCAGACTGACCTGCAGGCGGCCGGCGACATGCCGCGCCTCGAGGCGAATCTGGCCGCACTCGGGCTTGCCCAAGGCGCGGCGTTCGGCCGGGGTTTCCAGGCCGTGGTCGACGGCGTTGCGCAGGAGGTGATTGAGCGGGCTTTCCAGCCGCGCCAGCACCTCGCGATCGATCAGGGTGTCGGCGCCGTCCACCTGCAGCACGGCGTCCTTGTCCAGTCCCCGGGCCAGGTCGCGCACCAGTCGCGGAAAGCCCTGGACGGCATCGCGCAGCGGGCGCATGCGCACCCCCAGCACCTCGTCCAGCAGCCCCTGGCAGACCCCGAGCAGGCGCCGCTCATAGGCTTCCAGGGCCTGCAGCTGCTGCTGATAGCGATCGAGCAGGCCTTCCTGGCGCTGACGCAACTCGCTGCTGACCGCCTGGGCCTGGCCGAACAGTCCCTGCAATTCGGCGCGATAGCCCTGGAAGCCCTGGACCAGGCCATGCAGGCCGAGGCCCATGACCCGCGCCTCGCTAGTGAGGGCGAGAATCTGGTTGAAGCGACCACTGTCCACCCGCAGCGGATCCCGACTGCGCTCGGCGTCAGGTGCCGGTTCGTCCTGGACCGCCGGGGCAGGCATCGGCTCCTGGGGGGCGGCCACGACAGGCGGGGGCGCTTCGCTGTCAGTGGCGCTGAGCGCCTGCGCCAGTGCCCGCTGGGCATCACGCTGCTCGCGCTGCCAGCGCTGGCTGGCGGCTTCGTCCAGGCGACTGACCTCGCCGAGGACGTCGACGCAGCGAAACAGCTGGTCGATATCCGCCGGTCCGAGCCTGCGGCGCCCGGCCTGGACGGCGACCAGGCAGTCCTCCATGGCATGGGCCAACTCCACCAGGCCGTCGAGATCGACGATGCGCGCCGCACCCTTGATGGAATGGGCCGCGCGCATCATCGGCTCGATCACCCCCGTGTCTGAGGGATCGCGCTCCAGACGCAGCAGGCCGGCATCCAGCGGCTGCAGATGACTCTGCACTTCGCTGGCGAAGAGATCATAGAGGGACATCTCGCGCACATCGCGCGGTGGCTGGCTCATCGCAGCGCCTCCTCCAGGGCCCGCTCCAGCCGTGGCAGATCGAGCAGGCCGACCTGGTACTCGCCTTCGCGATAGACACCGCCCAGATAGCTGAGCAAGTCGCCGCCCAGGGTCGCGGGAGGCGGCTGCACCTCGCCGGGGGCATAGCGCTGCAGCCCCAGCACCTCGTCCACCTGCACGGCCCAGTCGCGGCGGCCGACATGCAACAGCAGCAGGCGCGGAAAGCCACGGGTCTGGTCGCCCGGTGCCACCGCCAACAGCAGCTCCAGGGCAATGCAGGGCTGCAGCTGGCCGCGTACCGGGACGATGCCGCGGAGCAGCGGCGAACGCCGGTGAGGAACGCGGTGCACGGCGGTGGGTTCGGTGGCGGTCACCAGGCAACTGCCCGGCAGCCCCAGCCATTCGGCGCCCAGACGAAAGACCAGGGCGCTGGCCGAGCGCGCCTGGCGGTCGTCCAGGGGTTCGGCATAGTGCTCGGCCCAGGCGGCGCGCTCCAGGGCGCTGAGTTCACGATTCAGGCTCATGCGTCGTCACCGGCGCGGGTCTGGATGCGCGCGGCGCGCTCGCGCAGGCGTCCGGCTTCGTCGAGGCGGCCGGCTCTTTCGCAGATCAGCGCCAGGCGACAGAGGGCGGGATAGTGCCCCGGCTCCAGATAGAGGGCCTGGCGCAGCGCCCGCTCGGCTTCGGCGGCGCGGTCGTCGGGCAGGATCAGCGCCAGCAGGAAGTGGGCACCGGCCTGGCTGCGATCCGCCTCGAGCAGGTTGCGCAGCAGCGCCTCGGCTTCGGCGCCACGCCCGGCGTCGGCCAGGCGCTGGGCTTCCTCGAGCGGCTGAGCGCTGTTGGCGACCGGTGTTATCGGCGTAGGTGCGGGTGTGCTTCTGGCGCGCAGGCGGGCGGGCAGCGGCGGCGCTGGGGGCGGCGGTCGCACCGCGGCCTTGCGCCGTGGCGACGCCGGCTGCGGGTGCGGACGCGCGGGTTCGGCGCCCGCGGCCTGGCGTTTGACCAGTGCCGAGGCGTGGGCCACGCCCAGGCTGGCGAAGCCATGCCGCATGGCGCTGACCATTTCCGAACTGCCGACGCAGAGCAGGCCGTCGTCGTGCATCAGTGCGGCCAGGTGGCTTAGAGCACGGCCCTGGGTCTGGTCGTCGAAATAGATCAGCAGATTGCGGCAGAGCACCACGTCGAAGGGCGCGCCGTCGCGCAGGCTGCCCAGCTGCAGGATGTTGCCCTGGCGAAAGCGCACCTGGTTGCGCACCCGTTCGGCCAGGCGCTGGCGATCGCCCTCGGCTTCGAAATAGCGATCGCGAAAGCCGAGGTCGCGGGCGCGAAAAGAGTTGCGCCCATAGAGGCCGCGGCGGGCGCGCTCCAGGGACGGCTCGTTGATGTCCACCGCGGTGACCTGGAAGGCCTGTGCGGGCAGGCCGGTATCGAACAGCGCCATGGCCAGGGTATAGGGTTCTTCGCCGGTGGAGCAGGGCAGACTGAGCAGCCGCACCGGCGCGCCGCTGCGGGCGTGGCGCTCCTGGGCGAAGCGGGCGGCGTGGGCGATCGCCTGGGGATCGCGAAAGAACCAGGTCTCGGGGATGACCAGCAGGTCCAGCAGATCGGCGAATTCGCCTTCGTCGTCGAGGATGCGCGCCATATAGGCGTCCGCATCGCCCTCCTGGCGCTCGCGCAGGCGCTGGCGGATGGCGCGACCGAGCATGTCGTCGGCGATGGCCAGACCGGTGCGCGCCCGCACCAGGGGCGCCAGCCGGGGATCGAGCTTCACGCGGCCTCCTGGAACAGCAGGGCGGCCAGGGTTGGCGAGAGCAGCCGGTCGGGTTCCAGCCACAGCCAGAGGCCCTCGGGCGTCTCCAGCACTTCGCCGAGCCAGGGGTAGTCGGGCAGGCGGACGCCGGCCGGTCGCGGCGCGCGGGCGGTGACCCGGCGCACGCCGGCGACACCCTCCACCACCAGGCCGAGCGGACGGCTATCGCCCTCGGGCAGGGTGAAGTCCACCAGCAGGATGCGGGTATCCTGGCGCGCCCGGGCCGCCGGGCCGCCGCTCATGGCGGTGACGTCGACCACCGGGATCGCCGCGCCGTGCAGATTCATCAGGCCGGCGACCCCCGCGGGCGCCGCAGGAAAGCGGGTGAGCTGCAGCAGGGGCAGCACCTGGCGGATCGCCGTCGTCGGCAGGGCCGCCGCGGCCTCGGCCAGCTGGAAGACCAGGATCTGCATGCTCAACGAGTGACCGAGAAGGTAGCGACGCTGCTCTGCAGGTCCTGGGCTGCCTGCTGCAGATACTGGACCGCCTCGCTGGTAGCCTTGAGCGCCTCGGTGGTCTGCTGGGTGCTGTCGTTGAGCTGGGTGATGGTCTCGGCGATCTGGCCGGCGCCCACGGCCTGAGACTGCATGCCCTCCAGGACGATATCGAAGCGCGCCGGCAGCTTCTGTACGTCCTCGATCACCTCGGCCAACTGATCGCTGACGCTGGCCACCTCCTGCACGCTGCGGCGGATTTCCTCGGAAAACTTGTCCATGCCCATGACGCTGGCGGAGACCGCGGAATTCATGTCCTTGAGCATCTGCTCGATGTCGTCGGTGGCGGCGGTGGTCTGGTCGGACAGCCGGCGGATCTCGGTGGCCACCACCGAAAAACCCCGCCCGGCCTCGCCGGCCTTTTCCGCCTCGATGGCGGCGTTGAGCGACAGCAGGTTGGTCTGGTCGGCGACCTTGGTGATGGTGGTCAGCACCTTGTTGATGTGGCTGGACTTTTCCGACAGGGCGGCGAGCTTGGCGTTGATGGAATCGGTGGCGGCCACCATGCGCTGCATGGTGCCGTCCATGCTCGCCAGGCTGCTCCGCGCCTGCTCCGCGCCCTGGGTGGTCTCGTCGGCGACCTGCACGGCTTCTTCCATGGTGCGTACCAGGGCGTTGGCGTTGGCAGCGATCTCCCGCGTGGTGCTCAGCACTTCCACGCTGGTCTGCGCCTGCTCGATGCTGGTGGCCTCCTGCTGGCGGGAGGAGGCGGCGATCTCGGTGGTGGAAGAGGTCACCTGGATACCGGCGCGCTGCACCTTGGCGATCATGCCGCGCAGGTCCTCGATCATCTTGCTCAGGCCGCGAGCCAGTTGGCCGATGGCGTCGTCGCCGGTGACGCTGGTGCGCCCGGTGAGGTCGCCCGCGGCAGCCCGGTTGACCACTCCGAGCAGGTCGTCCACATCGGCGCGCAGGCGGTGCATCAGCGCCTGTTCGCGCGCGTGGTCGTCCTGGATCTGCTGCGCCATCTGATTGAAGGCCAGGCCCACCTGGGCGAGTTCGTCACGGCCTAGCACCTGCACCCGAGCGCCGCTGTCACCGGCGGAGATGCGCGCCACGGTGTCGGTCAGGCGCCGAATCGAGCGCAACAGGTGATGGGACAGCAACCAGGCGATGAGGGCGGCCAGCAGGACGCAGAAGGTGCCGCCGGCCACCAGGGTCCAGGTCAGCTGGTCACGCACTTCCTCGGTATGGCCCGCCCGTTGCGCGGACAGCCGGCGCTCTTCGTCGCCTATGCCCTGGATCTGCTGGCGCAGGTTGGTGACCTGGGTGGACAGGGCGGTGACCAGCGGTTCGTTGGCCAGTTGAGCCGGACTGAGGTTGCCCGTCTCGCGCAGGCGCAGGAGGGGCTCGAAGGTGTTCTGCCGCCAGTTGTCGAGATCGGCGCTCAGGCGCGCGAAGCGCTGCTGCTGGCTGGCGTTGTCCTGGGTCAGTTGCTGGGGCACACGGACGGCCGCGGTCAGGGACGTCAGCGCCTGGCGCGCGGTATCGGCATCGGCGCTAGCGCCTGAGTACCAGAAGGTGCGCAATCTGGCGCGGGTTTCCAGCAGGTTGTTGTCCAGCGCCGTAACCGACAGCAGCACCTCGGCGGTGTGCCTGTCCCAGCGGTTGGCGTCGACCAGGCTCTGCAAGGCGGCATAGGTCAGCCAGAGCAGCAGGACCACCAGGGCGATGATGGCGGCGAAGCCGGCGAAGAGTTTGTTCTGGATGCGAATGTTGTTGAGCATGGGCACCGGCGCAGACGGACAGAAGCAGGGAGAGCGAGCCCTGGGGACCACTCGGGTTGTCCGATAAAAGTAGCACGGTCATGCATTTGTGTGAGTTGGAACTCACTGGAGGAGCAGGATAGGCGGCGGGCGGCGGGGCAGGAGGGTAAGCGAGAAGCAAAGGTAGCAGCCGGCCCGGAGTCTCTGATCCGAGGCGGCTGCCATGGGGGCAGAATGCCTCAGGTCGCCGCGGCGTCGTTCGCGGCCTCGGGACGGCGGGTGCCATGGCTGTTCTGGCCACCCTTGCGCCCGGCTTCGGACGCCCGGGCCGGGTTGTTGGCGAAGTTGCCGCCGCTCGCCCGTCCGCCCTTGCGACCCGCCTCGGCGGCGCGCTCGCGATTGTTGGCGAAGTTACCTGGATTGCTACTTTTGTTGGCCATAAGAACTTCTCCCACTTTCAATTATTGAACAGTTGAATGCGTGCCCCCAAAGGCTAAGCGATTCGGATATTGAGAGTAGGGGTTTATAAAGCGAGTTCGAGCGGGCTGATGGAGGGATATATTGTTATACGAGGTGCAACTTCGATACAGACTTAAAATTGAACTTTGTCCTGCTAGAGCCGTTTCCGGAAAAGTTGTACAGGAGCTGTAAAAGAATTCGGCCAAGGTCGGAATAACTTTCCGGTTGGAACCCCTGTCTGGCGCTGAAAATTCTTGAAACATCTTGCTGTAGGGAGCGTTTTCGCTGGGGTTTGATGCGCTCAGGCATTCAGACGCCTTTATCGAAGTCGCGTTCTGGAGTCGCCTGAAAATTATCATCTTCGTCGCGCGTACCTGCTTGTTCGATGTTACAGAGTAGCGCTCTTTCGATGCCGGTGGAAGAATGCGGACGGCTTGGCTAGAGCCTCTCGTTGCTGAATGGTCCGGAAAGGCATCTGGATATAACGACGTGCCCGGTAAAGAGTTTCTCCGATAAGGTTTAACGCGATATCAACTTTGGCAGCGGCCTGATGCTACAGGGGTAGCACAGCAGTAACCTTGCACTTTTCTCTCTTATGTGAGAAAAATTCCCTGAATCGGGAGGTGGTCATGCTGGATCAACAACTGGCGGTAAGGCTCAAGGCGCTGCGCCTGGAGCGTGAATGGTCCCTGGAGCAATTGGCGTCCTTGAGTGGGGTCAGTCGCGCGACGCTGTCTCGCCTGGAGAACGCCGAGGTCAGCCCGACCACGGCGGTGCTCGGGCAACTCTGTTCAGCCTACGGCCTGACCCTGACGCGCCTGCTGCACAGCGTGGAAAGCCGCTATCCGGCCCAGGTCCAGCGCCAGGCGCAGCAGATCTGGAGCGATCCCGCGCAGGCGTTCACCCGCCGTTCGGTGTCGCCGCCGGCCCAGGCCCTGGCGGGTGAGGTCATCGAAAGCGCGCTTGGGCCGGGCGTGGACATCCGCTACGAGGCATCGCCCCGCCCAGGCCTCGAACACCATCTGCTGCTGCTCGAAGGCGAGTTGCAGCTGTGGATCGAAGACCAGTCCTACCGCCTGGGCGTCGGCGATTGCCTGCGCTATCGCCTCTGGGGCAGCAGCCGCTTCCTCAGTGGTCCGGCGGGCGCCCGTTATCTCCTGTTCATGATCTGAGGTGTGTCCATGAGTGCGTCCCTGCGTATCGAGCAGCTCGAGGCTGCCGCCTTCACCCGTCACCTGGATGACTTCCAGCGCCTGCTGGCCGCCTGTGTCGAGCAGGGCGCCAGCATCGGCTTCATCCTGCCGCTCGCCGACAGCGTGAATCGGCGTTTCTGGACCGAAGCCGTGGCGCCGGGCCTGGCCCGGGGCACCCGGCTGCTGTTTGCCGCGCTGCAGGACGACCGGGTGGTCGGCAGCGTGCAGCTGGTGCTGGATACCCCGGCCAACCAGCCGCACCGCGCGGACGTGGTTAAGTTGCTGGTGCATCCGGACTACCGGCGCCAGGGACTGGCGCGCCGGCTGATGCAGGCGGTGGAAGCGGCCGCGCGGGCCGAAGGACGGGAATTGCTGACCCTGGACACCCGCAGCGACGACCATGCCGAGCCGCTCTATCTGTCCCTCGGCTATCAGGTGGTCGGCAGGATTCCCGGCTATTCCCTGGATGCCCGCCAACCGGAACGCCGCGACAGCACCACCCTGATGTACAAGACGCTGAACGCTGTGCCCGTTAAGCTGGGCGCCTTCAGTTAAGGACGCCTATCCGCCATGCCGCCTCGCTCCGCTCCCGAACTCTGGCAACTCCTGCGCGCCCAGGCCGAGGCCGGGCGTCGCGATGCCCCGGCCCTGGCCGCGGGGCTGACGCGCGCGCTGCTGCAGCCGGTGGATCTGACGGCAGCCCTGGTCCGGCGCTGCGCCGAGGCCCTGGCGGAGGATCCAGGGCAGGCCGAGGCCCTCGCCGAGCGCTTCGCCGCCCTGCATGCCGAGTGGCCAGAATTGACCGCGGCGGCCTGCGCGGACCTGGAAGCAGTGCTGGCGCGGGATCCGGCCTATGCCAGCCTGCTGGAGATCTTCCTGTTCTCCAAGGGCTTCCTGGCGCTGCAGACCCAGCGCCTGAGCCATGCCCTCTGGCGCAACGACGAGCGGCTGCTGGCCCTGCACCTGCAGGCGTGTTGCAATCGGCTGCTGGCCATCGACATCCACCCGGCCGCCCGGCTGGGGCGCGGCATCATGCTCGACCACGGCACCGGTATCGTCATCGGCGAAACCGCGGTGGTGGAAGACGACGTCTCCATCCTGCAGCAGGTGACCCTGGGCGGCACCGGCAAGGAGCAGGGCGATCGGCATCCCAAGGTGCGGCGCGGGGTGATGATCGGTGCCGGGGTCAAGATCCTCGGCAATTTGGAGATCGGCGAAGGCGCCAAGATCGGCGCCAACAGCGTGGTCCTGCACCCGGTGGCGCCCCATACCACGGTGGTGGGCATTCCCGCCCGTCCGGTGGGGCGTCCGCGCGACGCTCATCCGGCCGAGAGCATGGATCAGTCCTTCGACGGCTGAGCGAGAAAGACCTCGGCCTTGGGATAGCGCTCGCTGTTCAGCGCACTCGTCTGCAGGCCCTCGGCCTGCGCCAGGCTGCGCACCAGCTCGCGATTGAAGGCGCTGTTGCCCGGATCCGCCAGGTACTCGGGCAGCGCCAGCCAGCGGGCGTCCTCGATCTCCTCCGGATCCTGGATGGCGATCTCGGCACTCAGCGGATCGAGGCGGCAGACCACATAGAGATTGGACTTGCCGAAACGGTAGGGATGGGTGGTCACCAGGCCGACCACGCTGCGAAAAGCGCTGCGGATGCCGGTTTCCTCCCAGACTTCGCGGACCACCGCTGGCGCCAGGTCTTCGCCCAGTTCGACATGGCCGCCCGGCAGCTTGTAACCCTGGCTGCCGCGCTCCCGGATCGCCAGCAATTCGCCGCGGTCGTTGAGTACCAGGCCGCCCACACCCAGGCTGTGGGTCGGCACGAAGGGCGCGAAGGCCGTGGGGGTGCCGCGCCAGACCAGGGTCAGCTCCTGCTCCAGGCAGTTGTGAAAGACGAAGCCGGCGGCGGTGGCGATCCCCACCAGATCGCCGAGGGCCAGGGGCAGGGTCAGCCAGATCAGGTTGCGTTCCTCGCGCCGGGCGCGGTCGAGCAACTCCGCTAGCGCCGGGGCAAAGGCCTCGCGGTTGGTGGGCAGCGAGGCGGCATCGATGATCAGGCCGTTGAAAGCGTCTTGGCGGTACTGCACGGGGTTTACTCCGCAGGGCGTAACGGGATGGGCGTGGAGGGTACGATACCGGCTTCGCTGGGCAGCAGCAGACTGGCGCGCGGATTGGCGATCTCGATGCCGCGCTCGCGGAAGCGTTCGAGGATGCGGCGATTGAGTTCGCGCTGCACGCCCCAGCGGCCCTTGTCGAGGCATCTCATCTGGCCGGCGATGGTCACCATGGAGCCGTCGACGGCGTCCACGCCCCAGATCTCCAGATCGGCGAGGATCAGCTCCTTGAAGGCATCGTCGGCGCGCATGCCGGCGCCGATGTCCTTGAGTTCGGCGATGACGCGCTCGATGTCTTCCTCATAGCCCACGCTGATGCGCAGGGCCGCGTTGCCCAGACCGCGGTTGATGTTGTTGACCGCCGACACCGAGCTGAAGGGCACGATGTGCAGGGAGCCGTCGCCTGCGCGCAGGCGCACGGTGCGGATCGACAGGTATTCCACGGTGCCCGAGACCCCGGCCACGGTGACCCAGTCGCCCACCTGCATGGCGTTTTCCAGCAGCAGGAAGATGCCGGTGATGAAATCCTGCACCAGCTTTTGCGAGCCGAAGCCCAGCGCTACCCCGATGATGCTGGCGCTGGCCAGCAGCGGCGTGGTGTTGATGCCCAACTCGCTCAGGGCGGTGAGGCCGACGATCAGCGCGACCAGGATGAACAGGCCGGTGCGCAGCATGGGCAGCAGGGTGCGCAGCCGGGCGGCGCGCACCGTATCGCCGCGTTCGCTCCAGCTGCTCAGTCGCCGGTTCACCGCGGCGTTGGCCCCTTCCCAGATCGCCACGGCGATGATGGCGGCGATGAGGATGGTGAGGAAGGCGGACAGCAGGTTGCGACCGATGCTGCCCTCGCCGAACCAGTCCAGCACGCTCCAGCCCCAGGACTGGAACAGCGCCAGGGCGGTGATCAGGGTGACGATCACTCCCACCAGCCAGCGCGCCAGCGGATAGTAGCGCTGCAGGTGCAGATCGCTGCCGCTGGCGCCTTCGCTCGCCGCCGGCTGGAACAGCCGACCCAGCAGGCCGAGCAGGAACACCGCCGCCAGGCGCCCGAGGATGACGATGCCGGCGGACAGCGCGACGAAGTTCATCAGCCGCGGCAGGCCGTTCTCGATGTCCAGCGCCCACATGGTCCAGCCGCCCATGACGAACACCGCGGCGAACACCGCCCAGACCTGGCCCAGCCAGGCGCGCAGCACGGCCAGGGCACCACTGCCATCCTGACGCCCGGCGATGCGCGCGGCCACCGGCCGGCGCACGTGGAAGATCAGCCCCACCACCAGCAGGTGGGCCAGCAGCGAGACCAGCTTGACGATGGCTTCGCGGCCTTCTTCGTTGGCGCCGAGGATGTCCGCGGCCTGAGCCAGCGCCAGCCCGAAGGTGATCAGGGCGACGAAGGCGTGCAGCCAGCGCAGCAGGGTGCAGGCGAGGGGCGCCTTGACCTTGAGCAGGCGGATGCCGTGGGCGGCGGGATCGATCAGCAGGCGAATGACGATCAGCGCCAGGCGGGTGGTGAGGTAGGCGCCGAGGAAGCCGCCGACCAGCTCGCGCAGGTTGGCATCCGAGCCCACCAGATAGTGGATGAGCAGCGCCGCCATGGCCCAGAAGGCCAGCAGCGGCAGCACTTCCAGCACCAGCAGCCCGAGGGCGAAGGGCAGGTGTCGCAGGGTGGTCCAGTGCTCTTCGCCGCTGCGTCGGGCGGGGCTGGCGGGAGCGGGATCGGCCGGGATGGAGCTGGGCGTGGGCTCATCCGGCACCGGTGCGGCGCTATCGGACGGGGCGATGGGCACCTCTTCGAGCTGATCAACGCCGTCGCGCTGGGTCATGACCAGGGCCACCGCGGGTTCGGCCGGGCGGGTAGCGGCCTCTTCGGCCGCGGGTGCCGCGGCCGCAGGCGGTGACGGCTGGGCCGCCTGCTGCTGGGCCTGGCGGCGGGCGCGGCTGTCGGCGTGATCGGCCTGGCGCTGCAGCCGTTGCCGAGGGCGCTGGAGCGCCCGCCGGATCAGCCACTCGACGAGCAGGCCGGCGGCAAAGAGGGTGGCCAGGGTCAGCAGGGCCTGCAACAGGGCCCGGCGACCCGCTTCGGAGGTGAAGCTGGCGCGCGACCAGTCCGGCAGGCTGCGTACCGCCCGCTGTACCTGATTCAGTTCGCTGCCCAGGTTGTCGGCCCAGCGCCCGACGCGACTGAGCGTCTGGGCGATCAGGCCATTGGCTTCCAGGGGCACCAGCGTCTTTTCTTCGCCTGTAGCCGGGGTGGCGGCCGTGGCCGGCGCAGCGGCGGTTGCCGCGCTCGCCGGCGCCGGGTTGGTCGCGGCCGCACTGGCCGGCTGGCTGGCAATGGCCTGCAGGGTCAGGATCAGCTCCTGGCGCCGCTGCGGATCCTGCAGCAGGGCCGCGACCTGGCGCGCCTGCTGGGGATCGAGGCCGGTCGCGGCCTGGGCGGGGGTTTCGGCGGCGCGCAGCGGCAGCGCCAGGCACAGCAGTAGCAGGGCAAACAGGAAATTGGGCATGGGGCGAGCGCAGTCCTGGTGAAGGATCAGGCAGTTAGGACCCACGATCGGCGCCTATGCTCCCTTCAGCCGGCCACGCCCTGCCGCTGCAGGCGCCGCCAGTCGCCCGGGGTCTGGTCGGTCCAGCGCTTGAAGGCGCGCTGGAAGGCGGCGGGGGAGGCGAAACCGAGCAGGTAGGCGATCTCGCCGAAACTGGCCTCGGTGTCGCGGATATAGGCCAGGGCGAGGTCGCGGCGGGTCAGGTTGAGCAGGGCGCGGTACTGGGTGCCTTCCTCGGCCAGCTTGCGCCTGAGCGTCCAGGAGGGCAGGCGCAGCCGGCTGGCGATCTGTTCCAGGGTCGGCTCGCCATGCCGCAACAGCGGCCCCATGACCTCGACCACCCGCTCGGTGAGTCCGCGGGTGCGGGTCAGCCGACCGTGCTCGGCGTCGCTCAGCGCCAGCAACTGGCGCCAGGTGGCCGGGCAATGTTCGGGACCGGGCCGGCTCAGGGTCACGGCATCGAGCAACAGGGCATTCTCGGCGGCGCCGAATTCCACCGGGCAACCGAAGGCGGTCGCGTAGGGCGCGAGGTCCGCCGGGGCAGGGTATTCGATGAGCACGCGGCGCGGTTGCAGCGCCTGGCCGGCCACCGTGCCCAGCAACGCCAGCCAGGCGCTCAGCACCGCGTCCACCACGAAGCGGTTGTAGGCGTTGTAGGGGCTGATGCTATAGAAGTGCAGCCAGGCGTCGCGACCCTGGGCGGCATAGCGCGACCGACCCCGGTAGTTGCGGCCATAGAGCGGCTCCAGCCTGAGCAGCGTCTCGGCGGCGTGGCGCACGTCCGGCGCCTGGCCCACGGTGACGCCGGCGAGACCGAGAAAGGCCGGGCGCATCGCCCGACCCATGGCCAGGCCCAGTGCCGGATCGCCGGTCAGCTCCAGGGCGGCGTGGCCCAGGCGCATGTAATGGGGAATCGACAGCCGTCCGCCGGGTTCGGCCAGCCGCGCCGCGCTCAGGCCGAAGCGCGCCAGCAGGCCGGCGGCATCGGCGCCCCGCTGGTCGACGGCCGCCGCCAGCGCCAGCACGAAGCCGGTGGAGAGATCGCCCAGGCGCAGCGCCGGCGCGCTCATAGCCGCAGGTTGATCAGCTTGCTGCCGGCCCGGGCAGGATCGGTGGCGGCTTCGGCGTCTGGGGTGAAGGCCCGGCTGCCGCCGCCGGCCTGCCATTCCCAGAGCCGTCCGCGCAACTGCACCTCCAGCGCGGCGCGAATGCCGGCGGCGCGCAGACGCTGCACATCGAAGGGCGCCGGTGCCGGGGTGGCGCCCGAGGCGAGGGCGGGGATCGCCAGCAGTTCCACCTGGGGATCGTCGAGCACCCTGGCGCGGCCGGTGTCGCTGCCCTGGATGACGCCCAGACGGCCCAGCGGCGTCTCCAATCGCAGCAGGGGTGGACTGAGATCGTCGCCGCGTTCCCGGGCTGTCAGGGGCCGCACCAGCGGCTGGCCGAGCACCTTGCCATCGGGTCCGAAGACCAGGGTGACATTGCGCAGCGGTCCCGTGCCCACCTGCAATTCGCCGTCGACCAGGGTCGGACCGGGCAGCACGATGGAGCCGGCCACCAGGGTGACGCCGTACTGGCGGGCGAGTCCGCCGAAGAGTTGCTGATAGGCGCTGGCCATGTCCCAGGCCTTCATGCGCAACAGGCTGTCGGCCAGGCGCCGGTCACCCTCGGCCTGGAACCAGGCGCGGGCCACGCGCAGCGGATTGCCCAGCAGCAGCCACTGGATGGCGTCTTCGCTGCGGGCGGCGGCATAGACCTCGGGTTTCTCGCCCATCAGCGCCAGCGGAGTGCCCAGGTGTTCAGGCAGCACCACGATGGTCTGGGCGCCGATCAGACCCAGGCGCCGCGCATTGGCCAGATAGGCATCGAGCTTGAGGCGCAGTCGCTCGGAATTGCCGTAGTCCAGGGCGATCAGCTCGGGCTCGATCCCCAGCAGGTTGCCGGTGGTGGCGGCCGCCGGCGTGGTGGTCAGGTCCACCGCCAGGCTGCTGCGCAGATCCGACAGGTAATGGAAGGCTGGCCGCTGGGCCACCCAGCCCGCCAGTACGGCGAACAGGGCGATCAGCACCAGGAACACGAGCTTGCGCATCGGCACTCCAGAGCGGTCCGGCCTCCTGGGCCGGGCGGGATAAAGGTGCTCAGGGTAGGAGACCAGACCGCCACTGCCAAGGGGCGGCTGTGCATTTGGGTAAAGAGGTTGTCATTTCCGGTGATTGAGACGGGGGCGCGCTCTTCCTATCGTTGCGCCAGGCTTTCCCAGAAAGGCCAACCACCGGAGACCGCCATGATCGAGCTTGCCGCCCGTAATACCACCCCTATGGATAACTATCCGTATCTGCTCGAACCTCTGCCCGTGGGGTCGATCACGTTGCGCAATCGCGTGGTGATGGGGTCCATGCACACGGGGCTGGAAGAGCGGCCCGGCGGTTTCGCGCGGATGGCGGCCTTTTTCGCCGAGCGGGCACGGGGCGGGGTGGGGCTGATCGTCACCGGCGGCATCGCGCCGAACGAAGAGGGTGCCGTGGCTAAGGGCGCGGCCAAGCTGACCACCCCCGAGGAAGCCGAGCATCACCGGCCGGTAACGGACGCGGTGCACGCCGCCGGCGGCCGTATCTGCCTGCAGATCCTGCACGCCGGGCGCTATGCCTATAACCCCCAGCTGGTGGCGCCCTCGGCGCTGCAGGCACCGATCAATCCCTTCACCCCGCGCGAACTGGACGAGGCCGAGGTGGAGGGGCAGATCGCCGCCTTCATCCGCTGCGCCACCCTGGCGCAACAGGCCGGTTACGACGGCGTCGAGGTGATGGGTTCCGAAGGCTACTTCATCAACCAGTTCATCGCCGCGCGGACCAATCACCGCACGGATCGCTGGGGCGGCGACTTCGCCCAGCGCTGCCGCTTGCCGCTGGCCATCGTCGAAGGCATCCGCGCGGCGACAGGTCCGGATTTCCTGATCATCTTCCGTCTCTCGCTGCTGGACCTGGTGGAGCAGGGCAGCACCCCCGAGGAATGCCTGCAGCTGGCGCTCTGGCTGGAAGCCGCCGGGGTCAGCCTGATCAACACCGGCATCGGCTGGCACGAGGCGCGCATCCCCACCATCGCCACCCTGGTGCCACGCGGCGCCTTTGCCGCCGTCACCGCCCAGCTCAAGGGCCGGGTGCGGGTGCCGCTGATCGCCACCAACCGCATCAACACCCCCGAGGTGGCCGAGGCCATCCTCGCCGCCGGCCAGGCCGACCTGGTGTCCATGGCCCGCCCGCTGCTGGCCGATCCGGATTTCGTCGCCAAGGCCGCCGCCGGCCGCGCCGACGAGATCAACACCTGCATCGCCTGCAACCAGGCCTGCCTGGACCATACCTTCGCTGGCAAGCTGACCAGCTGCCTGGTCAATCCGCGCGCCTGCCACGAGACCGAATTGCAGATCCTGCCCGCCGCCGAGGCCCGCACCTTCGCCGTGGTCGGCGCCGGGCCGGCTGGCCTGGCCGCCGCCTGCACCCTGGCCGAGCGCGGCCATAAGGTAGTGCTGTTCGAAGCCAGCGAGCGGATCGGTGGCCAGTTCAACGTCGCCCGGCGCATTCCGGGCAAGGAAGAATTCGGCGAGACCCTGAGGTATTTCCAGCGGCGCCTGGAGCGACTGGGGGTGGATGTCCGCCTCAATCATCGTGTCAGCGCCGGCGAGTTGCAGGTCGAGGGCTTCGCCGCGGTGATCCTGGCCACCGGGGTGACGCCGCGCGTACCGCCCATCCCGGGGGTCGACCATCCCAAGGTGCTGGGCTATCTGGACGTCCTGCTGGAGCGCAAGCCGGTAGGCCGGCGTGTCGCCCTGATCGGCGCCGGCGGCATCGGCTTCGACGTGGCGGATTTCCTCACCCATGGCCATCAGGAGGCGGAGCCCATCACCGCCTTCTACCGCGAGTGGGGCATAGACCCCAGCTTCAGCAGCCCTGGCGGCCTGGCCCCGGCCGCGCCGCCGGCGGTGCCGCGCGAGGTCTGGCTACTGCAGCGCAAGCCGGGCAAGCCCGGCAAGGGCCTGGGCAAGACCACCGGCTGGATCCACCGCGCGCGCCTGCAGCAGCGCGGCGTCAAGGCCATTGGCGGGGTGGAATACCTGGGCATCGACGATGCCGGTCTGCACCTGCGCCTGCCCGATGGCGGCGAGCAGGTGCTGGACGTCGACAACGTCGTGCTCTGCGCCGGCCAGGAGTCCCTGCGTGAGCTGGAAGACGAACTGCTCGGCGCCGGCATGGCGGTGCATCGGGTCGGGGGCGCGGATGTCGCCGCCGAACTCGATGCCAAGCGCGCCATCGATCAGGCCACTCGCCTTGCCGCCGAGCTGTAACTCTTCGTTGCAATCAGGGATGATTTCTGTGATCCACTCCGCATAACATCGGTTCCGGACCGACCCTCGTCCCAATGTCTGGCCTCTCTTCCATCCCGCCGACCAGGATTGGCTAAGCTGCCGTCCTGATGCGTCGGGTGGGGGCCCGGCGCGTTGGAGCAGTCGGGCGGCGACGCGGATCAAGCGCGTCGCCGCCCGAGGTCGGCGCGCGGATGCAGGTCCGGTCGCCAATTGGCGAGAGGCCGGCCTCGGTATTCATGTGGGATCGACAGAGCACGCGGCGAGAGATGGCAGAGACGTTGAACGAAGAGGCGGTACTGACCCCGGTGGTGCTGGGGTTCGGCGACCAGGGTGTGAATCGCGCCTTGCTGTTTCCCGATTTCCAGGCGCTCTGGCAGGGCGACCAGACGCTGCTCGACTGCGCCGGACGGCGCCATCGCTTCGTCTATCTGCTGCTGGACGACCACCGCCGGGTCAAGGCCGCGGTGTTTTTCCTGCTGGCCTTCGATGCCCAGGGCAGTCCGCTGCCGGAGTGGGACCTGCCGCTTACGGAGCTGGCCGAGCGCGGCGATGTCGGTCCCGACCTGGGCGCCGGGCCGATCCGCCTGGCCAGTCGCAGCCACTGCCCGATTTCCTGGCACCAGGGCGATCTCTGGGATCCGCGCAGCGAGGCCGAGCATGACGACTGGCAGGCGATCCGCGATTGCCTGGGCCTGGTCGCGCCGCGCGACGGCGAGGTGGAGCTGGCCGGGGAATATCATCCCAGTGCCGCCGACGGCATCGATGTCGAGGCCCGTCTCGAACGGGTCCGCCGCATCCTCGCCCAAGAACACCAAGAGGCGCTGGACAAGCTGATCGCCGGCCAGCGCACCCGTCTGCTGACCCTGACCCGCCAGCACCAGGAAGACCTGGCCCGCCTGCAGCGCGATGCCGACGAGGCGCGCGCCGCCAAGGCCGAGCTGGAGGTGCGCTACGCCGCCCTGGCCCAGCACCTGGAGCAACAGCACGACCTGGCGCGCCAGGAGCGCGAAGAACTCAACGAACAGATGCGCACCCTGGAGCGCAACGCCCTTTACAAGATCGAGGCGCTGCGCATCCAGTCTGAAGCCGAAAGCGAAGCCCGGGTGGCCGCCGCGGTGGGCGAGCTGAAGAATCAGCTGACCATCCGCGAGGTGGAACTCAAGTACCGCGACGAGCTGGACGGCCAGTTGCAGGAAGACATCCGCCAGCTGCGCGAGCGCTGCGCCCAGCTGATCGGCGACAGCAACGAAGGCCAGCTGGAACGCCTGGCGCGCCAGGGCATCCTGTTCGTCACCTTCCAGCCGGGGGCGGGGCATCTGATCCTCAGCCGCCAGGACGTGCCGCGGTTCAGCGCCGATCCCCTGGGCTATGTCGCCGAGCACTGCAAGGTCAGCCGCGAGCAATACCAGCGCTGGCTGGAGCATCACCAGCAGCCGGTGTGCCAGGCCGAGGTGGAGGGCGAGCGCTGCGGGCGGCCGGTGGTGCGGGTCGAGCATCCCGCCCAGTTCGATCCGCTGCGCTCGACGCTGTGCGCCGAGCACCGCGGCGATGACAGCGATGGCGACGTCGCCAATCTCTGAATCCCCGGCGGATGATATCTCTCCCACCCGCCACGCTGCAGGAGGTGCAACTGCCCGCCCTAGTGGCGCGCGACCTGCGCCTGGCGGTGCTGCGCCTGGATCAGCGCCCGGCCGCGCATAACGGCAACAAGGGCTACAAGCTGCGGCCCTGGCGCGAACGCCTGGCCCGGGGCGAGGGCCGTGGGCTCATCAGTCTCGGCGGTGCCCACTCCAATCATCTGCATGCGCTGGCCGCCCTGGGCCGGGCGGAAGGCTTCGTTACCGTCGGCCTCCTGCGCGGCGAACCCTGCCTGACGCCCACCGTCCAGGATCTGCAGGCCCAGGGCATGACCCTGCACTGGCTCGGCTATGGCGGCTATCGCCGTCGCCATGACGCCGACTTCTGGCAGCCCTGGCAAGCGCGCTATCCCGGGTTGCTGCCCATTCCCGAAGGCGGCTGCGACGAGCAGGCCGCCGCGGCCTGCGCGGCCATCGTCACGGAGTTGCGCCAGGGCCTCGCCGCCCTGGATTGGCCCGATTGCCAGCAAGTCTGGCTGGCCGCCGGCACCGGCACCACCCTGGCCGGGGTGATCCGCGCCGCCGATCCCGCCTGGCAGGTGGTGGGCGGCCTGGCGGTGCCGCCCGGGCACGGCGTCGAAGCCAACCTCGACCGGTTGCTCGCCCAGCACACGGTCCCGAACTGGCGCCTGCTGGACGCCAGCCGCGGTGGCTTCGGCCGCCTCGATGCCGAACTGGCCCGGGCCATGGCGGAGTTCGAGGCGCAGACCGGGATCCCCCTGGAGCCGCTCTATACCGGCAAGCTCTGGCTGGCCCTGCGCCAGGCAATCGAGAGCGGCGCGCTGGCCCCGGGCAGTCGCCTGGTGCTGATCCACAGCGGGGGCCTCCAGGGCCGCCGCGCGCTGGAGCCTCAGCTGGCGAAGTGGTTCGGCGGCTGAAGCGGCCAACCCCCAGGCACTAGGAACAGCCGGGCATCCTCGTCGCCGCGTGCATCGCGCCGCACCAGCAATTGCGGCCAGATCGGCTCGCCGTCCGGCAGCGGCAGGCAGGGCGTGTCGGCCACCGCGGGTGCCAGCCAGTGGCCCTTGGGCAGCACCTCCCAGGGACCCTCCGGCAGTTGCCCGCGCGCGCACCACAGCTGGGGTTGTCGGGATGGCAGGGCGTCCGCCGGCCAGGGCAGGGGGCGGTCGAGCGGCTGGAACAGATAGCCGCCCAGCCACAGCGCCGCCCGCGGCGGGGCGATGTCCAGCGCCGCCAGGCTGGCCCGGGCCAGGGGCGTGGCCGACAGCGGCAACTGGCGCTGGCGCAGATGGGCGAGCTTGCGCGCCAGCTGGTCTTCGCCACCGGGGCCCAGCCAGCGGGGTGCGTCCGCCGGGCCTTCGCCCAGGTAGAACTTCACCGCCAGTTCCAGGTGATGAACGCCCTCGGCGTCTTCCACCAGCAGGTCCAGTTCACCCAGGGTACGGTCACCGTCGCGCAAGGGCAGGTTGGCCGCGCGCAGCCTGAGTCCCGGCGCCCGTTCGAGGGCGAATTGCCAGAGTCTTTCGTACTGGCGCCCCAGGCGGCGGTCGCTGCCCTGGGCGAGCCAGGTCGCCAGGGCCGCGGGGGCCGCGTCCTGTTGCAGCAGCCAGTCGGCCAGACGTTCGGGGTGGCTCGCCCAGTCGCTGGCGGCCAGCGGATGACGGGTGTCGGCGGCCTCCAGCAAGGGCGGCGCGACCAGGGTCCAGGCGAGATCGCGCACCTGGGGCTGGCTCAGGCGGCGGGGCAGGGCGTGCAGCTCGGCGAAGGGCGTCATGGTGCCAGCATAGGCCAAGCCGGGCCGCTGCGGATCACCGGCGGCGACCCGTGGTCGGATGAGGGCGGTTTGCCGCTGCCACGGGCTTTCGCCCATACTTTCCGCACTTTCCAGCCAACGGGGCCGCCGGCGCGTCATGGACTCCTTTCGTAACATCGGCATCATCGGTCGACTCGGCAGCACCCAGGTGCTGGACACCATCCGCCGGCTCAAGACCTTTCTGCTGCAACGCGGGCGCAACGTCATCCTGGAAAACACCATCGCCGAAGTCCTGCCCGGACACGGCCTGCAGACGGTGTCGCGCAAGCTCATGGGCGAGATCTGCGACCTGGTGATCGTGGTCGGTGGCGACGGCAGCCTGCTCGGCGCCGCCCGCGCCCTGGTGCGCCCGCGGGTGCCGGTGCTGGGGATCAACCGCGGCAAGCTGGGCTTTCTCACCGACATCCGCCCCGACGAGCTGGAGACCAAGGTCGCCGAGGTGCTCGACGGCCAGTACCTGATGGAGACGCGCTTCCTGCTGGACGCCTTCGTCGAACGCGGCGGCGAGATGATCGGCCAGGGCGATGCCCTCAACGACGTGGTGCTGCACCCGGGCAAATCCACCCGGATGATCGAATTCGAGTTGTACATCGACGGCCAGTTCGTCTGCAGCCAGCGCGCCGACGGCCTGATCGTCGCCACCCCCACCGGTTCCACCGCCTACTCGCTGTCGGCGGGCGGTCCCATCATGCATCCCAAGCTGGATGCCATCGTGGTGGTGCCCATGTATCCCCACACCCTGTCCAGCCGGCCCATCGTGGTCTCCGGCGACAGCACCCTGTCGATCCTGGTGTCGCCGAACATGACGATCTATCCGCAGGTCTCATGTGATGGCCAGAATCATTTCACCTGCGCACCCGGCGATACCGTGACCATTCAGAAGAAGCCCCACAAGCTCAGGCTGATCCACCCGCTGGATCACAACTACTACGAGATCTGCCGGACCAAGCTCGGCTGGGGCAGTCGCCTGGGAGACGATTGATGCCCTGCGGCTACGATCTGATCGGCGACATCCACGGCTGCGCCCATACCCTGGACCTGCTGCTGGAGCGCCTCGACTATCAACAGGTGGACGGCGTCTGGCAGCATCCCGAACGCCAGGCGATCTTTCTCGGTGACCTGGTCGATCGCGGCCCGCGCATCCGCGGCGCCCTGCGTCGGGTGCGCGCCATGGTCGAGGGTGGCCATGCCCACTGCATCCTCGGCAATCACGAACTCAATGCCCTGGCCTGGCACACCCCGGCGCTCCCCGGCACCGGCCAGACCTGGGTGCGCGAACACACCCCCCGTCATCGCCAGCTGATCCAGGAGACCCTGGCCGCCTTCGCCGATCATCCCGGCGAGTGGCAGGACCACCTGGACTGGCTCTACACCCTGCCGCTGTGCAAGGACTTCGGTCACTTCCGCATCGTGCATGCCTGCTGGGATCAGCGGCTGATCGACGAACTCCTCCACCACTATCCGGACGCCTGCATCGACGAGGACTTCGTCCGCCAGTCCATCGTCGGTGGCAGCCTCGCCAGCCGGGTCGCCTCGCGCCTGCTCAACGGCGTCTCGCTGCCCTTGCCCCACGGCCTGCGCCTCACCGGCAGCGACGGCTATGTGCGGGCGCGCTTTCGCACCAAGTTCTGGGAAAGCGATCCCCAGACCTATGGCGACGTGGTCTTCCAGCCGGATGCGCTGCCGGCGGAAATCGCCTGCGAACCCCTGAGCGACGAGGAAAAGGCCGGGCTGCTCTGCTACGGCGAGGACGAGCCGATGCTGTTCGTCGGTCACTACTGGCGTGACGGCCATCCCGAACCGCTGCGGCCCAACCTGGCCTGCCTGGACTACAGCGCGGTCAAGTACGGCAAGCTGGTGGCCTACCGCCTCGACGACGAACGCCAGATCGATCCGGCCAAGTTCGTCTGGATCGACGTCCAGCGCGAGGAGGGGCGATGAACCAGCCGCAACCCGTGCTGCGCGTGCCCCTGGGCCGTGACCTGCTGGGCTTCACCCGCCTGCTGCGGCGCCTGCAGATCCGCCACCGGGTGGTGGAAGAGGGCGACAGCCAGGTGCTCTGGGTGCTGGACCCGGCGCGGGTCGAGGAGACCCGCAGCCTCTATGAGCGCTATCCCGATGGCGATCCGCGTGGCGAGGTCCAGACCGCCCGCGGCCCCCGCGGCTTCGGCCTGCTGGCGCAACTCAAGGCCAGTCCGGTCAGCGCCGTCTTTCTCGCCATCACCCTGCTGCTGGGCCTGGCCACCGAACTGGGCGACAACCTGGCGCTGATCCACTACCTGACGCTGCAGGAATTCCGCCTGATCGACGCCGAGCACATCGCCTTCCTCGATCTCGACGCCAGCCTGGCCCGTGGCGAATGGTGGCGGCTGGTCACTCCGATCTTCCTGCACTTCGGTCTGCTGCACCTGGCGATGAACGCCCTCTGGTACTGGGAGCTGGGTCGGCGCATCGAATTCCGCCAGGGCGGCCTGATGCTGCTGCTCCTGACCCTGGTGTTCGCCGCCGGCTCCAACCTGGTGCAGTACGCCTGGACCGGCCCGGCCCTGTTCGGCGGCCTGTCCGGGGTGCTCTATGGCCTGCTCGGCCACTGCTGGCTGTTCCAGTGGCTGGCGCCCAATCCGGCCTATCGCATGCCGCGCGGCGTGGTGGCCATGATGCTGATCTGGCTGGTGATCTGCCTGACCGGCGTCTTCGACCTGCTCGGCTTCGGCTCCATCGCCAATGGCGCCCATGTCGGCGGCCTGGTGCTGGGTTGCCTTACCGGCCTGCTGGGCGGTGGCCTGGCACGCCTGCGGCAGCGCTAGCTAGCGCCGCCGCTTGAGCTCGGGCGAGAGGCTCAGGGCATTGCGATAGCGCCAGCGCCGCTGGCTGCGGCGGCGCAACCAGAGCCCGACCAGCAACAGCAGCGCGCCGCCACCCAGGAAGCCCTGGGCGGTCTCGCGGGCCAGGGACAGATAGGGCGCCAACTGCGGCAGCTGCAGCAGCGCGGCACCGCCCGCCAGCAGCGCGGCCAAACCCGTCAGCACCGAGAGGGTGCTGAGGCCGGCGGCGAGGGAGGTTAGAAAGGGCCGCCGCAGGCGCAGCGGCGGCGGATCGAAACGGTCTTGCTCGGGCAACTGCATGCTCATACCCCAGGCGCTGTAAGGCCGCCGAGGTTATACGCCTCGGCGGTCCTTGGCGAGCCTGAGAGGCGCGGGCTAGCGCAGCAGCTGTCGGGCCCCCTGCTTGAGCATGTCCCAGCGATTCGGATCACCACTGGCGATGGCGCCGAGGAAGGCCCGCGCCTGCTCGAAGCTGATGTGCGGCGGCAACGGCGGCACGCTGGGGTCGGTGACGAACTCCAGCACCACCGGGCGATCCGCTTCGAAGGCCTGCTGCCAGGCATCGGCCACCTCGTCCGGACGATGGATGCGCAGGCCCTTGAAGCCGAGCAATTCGCCATAGCGGGCATAGGGGAAGTCCAGCACGTCCTGGGCCGGGGCGAACTTGGGATCGCCGGCCAGGGCGCGTTGCTCCCAGGTCACCTGGTTGAGATCGCCGTTGTTGAGCACCATGACAATGAAGGTCGGGTTGCTGAATCTCTTCCAGTACTGCTGAAGGGTGACCAGTTCGGCATTGCCGTTCATCTGCATGGCGCCGTCGCCCACCAGGGCGATCACCGGGCGATCCGGATGGGCGAACTTGGCGGCGATCGCATAGGGAATGCCACAGCCCATGGTCGCCAGCTTGCCCGACAGCGACCCCAGCATCTGCCCGCTCATGCGGATGTCGCGGGCATACCAGTTGGTGTGGGAGCCGCTGTCGCCGCAGAGGATGGCGTCGCGTGGCAGCTGACTGGACAGCTCATGGAACACCCGCTGCGGATTGATCGGATCGGCGGGCGCCAGGGCGCGCTGCTCGATGGAATGCCAGGAGTCGGCCACGCTCTTCTCGATGCGCGCGCGCCATTTGTCGTGGGGCTTGCTCTGCAGCAGCGGCAGCAGGCGCCTCAGGGTCTCGGCGGCATCGCCCAGCAGCGGCTGCTCGATGGGATACCTCATGCTGATGTTGCGCGCATGCAGGTCGATCTGCACCGCCCGCGCCTGGCCTTCCTTGGGCAGGAATTCGGTATAGGGAAAGGTCGAGCCGACGATCAGCAGGGTATCACATTCCTTCATCAGCAGATCGCTGGCCTCGGTGCCGAGCAGGCCAATGGAACCGGTGACATAGGGCAGTTCGTCGGAGACAACACCCTTGCCCAGCAGCGCCTTGGCCACCCCGGCGCTGAGCTTCTCGGCCACCGCCATCACCTCGCTGCGCGCCTGCAGGGCACCGGCGCCCACCAGCAGGGCCACCTTCTTGCCGGCATTGAGGATGTCGGCGGCGGCCTGCAGGTCGTCTTCCTGGGCATAGGGCCGTGGCGGGATGGCACCGGCCCCGGAAAGGACATTGGCGTGCTGGTGCGGCGGGCTTTCCACCGCCGGCAATTGCTGGATGTCGTTGGGAATGATCACCGTGGCCACCTGGCGCTCGGCGATGGCCACGCGAAAGGCGCGGTCGATGACATGGCGCAGTTGCGCCGGATGCACCACCGTCTCCACGTAGGCGGACACGTCCTTGAACAGGGTGTGCAGGTCGACTTCCTGCTGGTAGTCGCTGCCGAGCGAGGAGGCGGCCTGCTGGCCGACCAGGGCGACCACCGGCATATGGTCCATCTTGGCATCGTACAGGCCGTTGAGCAGGTGGATGGCCCCGGGCCCGGAAGTGGCCAGGCAGACGCCCACCTCGCCGGTGAACTTGGCATGGGCGCAGGCCATGAAGGCGGCCATCTCCTCGTGGCGCACCCGCACATAGTCGAACTGCTCGGCCACCCGCCCCAGGGCACCCATGATGCCGTTGATGCCATCGCCGGGATAACCGAAGACGCGCTCGACGTTCCACTGCCCGAGGCGCTCCCAGAGATGGTCGGCTACGGTCTTGCTCATGACGTTCTCCTAACTGGACCTTTAGGCTTTGTCCGAAAAGTGCCTGCGCTCGGCCATGCTGCGTTAAAAAACCGTTCGGAATGCTCATTTACCACTCGTAAACTCCGCTTCCTCACGGATTTTTGCCTTGCCTGACCTTCGCTCGGCGACTTTTCAAACAAGCCTAGGTTAGGAAGAAGGGGTCCGGCGTTAAGTTCCTGCAGCCGGACCGGGCGCGGGTTAGAATGCGCGGCTGATCATCCGGAGCCTTTCATGAGCGAATCCCGCCTGCGCACCTTGCGCGACCACATCCGCTGGGCCGTCAGCCGCTTCCATGCCGAAGAGCTGTTCTTCGGCCATGGCCACGACAACGCCTGGGACGAGGCCCGCGCCCTGGTGCTGGGCGCCGTGCACCTGCCCTGGGACACCGCCGACCGCTACCTGGACTGCGCCCTGGAAGACGACGAGCGCTACGAACTCGGGGTGCTCTTGCACAGGCGCATCCAGGAGCGCGTGCCCACCGCCTATCTGCTCGGCGAAGCCTGGTTCTGTGGTCTGCCGTTCACCGTCGACGAGCGGGTGCTGGTGCCGCGTTCGCCCATCGGCGAGCTGATCGAAGCGCAATTCGCCCCCTGGCTGCCGGCCACGCCAGCGCGCATCCTCGATCTCTGCACCGGCTCGGGCTGCATCGGCATCGCCTGCGCCTATGCCTTCCCCGAGGCCGAGGTGGCCCTGGGCGATCTGTCCTACGACGCCCTGGAGGTGGCCTGGCAGAACATCGAGCGCCACGGCCTGGAGGAGCGCGTCTATACCGTGCAGGGCGACGGCTTCGCCGGCCTGCCGGGGCAGCGCTTCGACCTGATCGTCAGCAATCCGCCCTACGTGGATGCCGAGGACTTCGCCGACATGCCGGCCGAGTACCAGCACGAACCGGCCCTGGGCCTGGCCTGTGGTGACGACGGCCTGGATCTGGTGCGACGGATGCTGGCCGAAGCGGCCGATCACCTCACCGAGCAGGGCATCCTGGTCGTGGAGGTGGGCAACAGCCAGGTCCACGTCGAGGCGCTCTATCCGGAAGTCGATTTCACCTGGCTCGAATTCGAGCGCGGCGGCCATGGCGTCTTCCTGCTCGCCGCCGCCCAGTGCCGCGAGCACCAGGCGCTGTTCCGCAGCCGTCTGGTCCCCTGATCACCTGCGGTCGCCGGTGGCGGCCGCCTTTGTTTACCGAGGTCTACCCCGTGTTTACCGAACTCGCTCTGCACGAGCGCCTGCTCAAGGCCCTCGACACCCTGGGCTTCAAGACGCCCACCCCGGTCCAGGCCGCTGCCGTGGGCCCGGCCCTGGCAGGTCATGACCTGCGCGTCACCGCCCGTACCGGCAGCGGCAAGACCGCGGCCTTCCTGCTGCCGCTGCTGGATCGACTGCTCAAGGATCCCAAGCCGCGTTCCGGCGCCCGCGCCCTGATCCTGCTGCCGACCCGCGAGCTGGCCCAGCAGACCGCCAAGGAAATCGAACGCTTCGGCCAGTTCACCTTTCTCAAGGCCGGCCTGGTGATCGGCGGCGAGGACTTCCGCGTCCAGGCCGCCGGCCTGCGCAAGAATCCCGAGATCCTGGTGGCCACCCCCGGTCGCCTGCTGGAGCAGCGCAACGCCGGCAACGTGGATCTCAGGGACATCGAGATGCTGGTGCTGGACGAAGCCGACCGCATGCTCGACATGGGCTTCTCCGAGGACGTGCTGCAGATCGCCGCCAGCTGCGAGCGCGAAGGCCGCCAGACCCTGCTGTTCTCCGCCACCAGCGGGGGCAACAGCCTGCGTCAGGTGGTCGAGCAGGTCCTGCGCGAGCCGCAGAATCTCATGCTGGACCGCACCGGCGAACTCAACGAAGCCGTGGTGCAGCAGGTGATCCTGGCCGACGAGCCGCCGCACAAGGAGCGCCTGCTGCAGTGGCTGCTGGCCAACGAGACCTATCGCAAGGCCATCGTCTTCACCAACACCAAGGTGCAGGCCGATCGCCTGACCGGTCGCCTGGTGGCCGAGGGCCTCAAGGTCTTCGTGCTGCACGGCGACAAGGACACCAAGGACCGCAAGCTGGCCGTGGAGCGGCTGCAGAGCGGCGCGGTCAAGGTGCTGATCGCCACCGACGTGGCCGCCCGCGGCCTGGACGTGGACGGCCTGGACCTGGTGATCAACTACGACCTGCCGCGCAGTGGCGACGAATACGTCCACCGCATCGGCCGCACCGGGCGCGCCGGCGAGGCCGGTCTGGCGATTTCCTTCGTCACCCATGGCGACTGGAATCTGATGTCCAGCATCGAGCGCTATCTCAAGCTGAGATTCGAGCGTCGTCACCTGCCGGGTCTCAAGGCCAGCTACAGCGGTCCGAAAAAGCTCAAGGCTTCGGGCAAGGCGGCGGGCGTGAAGAAGAAAAAGACCGAGGGCAAGAAGGACGGCAAGGCCAAGACCAAGGCCAAACCCAAGTCCGAACGCCGTCCCGGCGCCCTGGTGCCGACTTCGGCCGACGGCTTCGCGCCGCCGCGCAAGCGCACCCAGGAGTGATCTTGCGGCGGGCCTGAGGCGCCAACCCGCGGCGAGACCGCGGGGCAGGGCGCCTTAGTGCTTGGCGGCGTTGTCGAACAGCTGAAAGACCGGCGCACGCCGCGTAGGGCGTCGTTGCGGATCCGGTTGCTGGATCAGCAACCAGGCCTGCAACTCCGGTTCGGGCATGGGCTTGCCGATCCAGAAGCCCTGGCCTTCGTCGCAGCCCATGGCCAGCAGGCTGGCCAGGGCCTCGGCGGTCTCGATACCCTCGGCGGTGATGCGAAAGCCCAGTTGATGGGACAGTTCGATCAGCGAGCTGACGATCAGCCGGTCCTTGGTGCGGTGGGTCAGCTCGCGGACGAAGCTGCGGTCGATCTTGATGGTGTCGGCCGGCAACTCACGCAGGTGCGAGAGGTTGTTGTAGCCGGTCCCGAAGTCGTCGATGGCGATGCCGATGCCCAGCTCGCGCAGGGCGGCCAGCTGCCGATGGATCAGCGCCACGTCACCCAGCAGAGCATTCTCGGTGACCTCCAGCTCCAGGCGCCGGGGGTCGACCGGATAGCGCTGCAGCAGGTCGGTGGTGTGCTCGGTGAAGTCCGGATCGTTCAGGTCATGGGCGGAGATGTTGATCGCCACCCCCAGGCCCCGGCCCTCGCGTTGCCAGGCATAGGCCTGGCTGATGGCCTGCTGCATGACCCAGCGACTCAGCGCGGTGATCAGCGCGGTCTTTTCCGCCAGCGGAATGAATTCCGCCGGACTGACCGGGCCAAGGTGCGGATGCTGCCAGCGCAACAGCGCCTCGACGCTGTGGCAGCGACCGGTGGCCAGATCGATGCGCGGCTGATAGACCAGGCTCAACTGGTCCTCGGCGCGCAGTGCCTGGGGCAGGGCGCTGAGCAGGGCGAAGGCGCGGCGGTAGGCGGCGTCATGCTGCGGATCGAAATACCGGCAGCCGCGCATTTCGGCGCGGGCATCGTCGGCTGTGGCGATCAGGGCACGCAGCCAGTCGGTGGGATGGTCGTCGGTCAGGGACATCACCCCCAGGCCCAGCCGGGTCTGGATGGGAATGCCATTGTAGTCGAGCACCCCGGTCAATTCCTGCTGCAGGCGCTCGAGCAGCGCCCGCTGCGCGGCCTCGTCGGCGTCGTGCAGCAGAAAGCCGAAGCGGGCCGGTCCGAGGCGATACAGCGGTTGTTCAGCCGGTAGCAGGCGGCGCAGGTGCTGCTTGATGGCCCGTTGCAGGCCATCGAAATGCGCCTGGCCCATGGCCTTGATGAAGTCGTTGAGATAGCTCTGGGCGAACAGATCGGCCGCCACCGCCACCACCGAGGTACCGGCCCGGGCCAGGGCTTCGGCATCCTCGCTGAAGCGCTGACCATTGGGCAGCTGGGTGACCGGATCCCAGAAGGCTTCGGTGCGCAGCAATTCGATGTGCTGGCTGGCAAGGGCCGCTAGTTGCTGCAGCGCCACCAGCCGATCCTGGGGTAGGGCGGCGCGGGGAGCGGCATCGAACAGGCAGAGACTGCCGAGCATCAGCCCTTCGGCGGTGCGCAGCGGCGCGCCCAGGTAATAGCGGATGTTCGGTGCACCCCTCACCACCTGGAGGTCGGCGAAGCGGGCATCGTTGCGGGCGTCTTCCACCTGCAGCGGCAAATTGGTTTCCTGCAGGTGCTGGCAGAACGACTGGCCGCGTGGCACGGTGAAAGGCGCGCAGCCTACGGTGGCTCGACAATGGACCTGCTGGCCGTCAAGAAAGCAGATCATTGCATAGGGGACATCGAACAACCGGGCGCAGAGATCGGTGAGATCCTGGAAGGCACGGTCGGCAGGGCGGTCGATCAGGGCAAGATCGCGCAGCAGTGCAAGACGCTGGCGTTCGTTGGCCGCAGTGAGTGGAGCGGGCTCCATAGCAACGTCTCGGTGCGCTGTAGTAGCAGATTGCTACTTAGAGCGTGATGGGGTCGAGAGTTCCCTCACTACCCGCCTCACAGTCTACCGGTTGTCATTTATCTGTCGAAAGGATCAGGCCGCGAAGTAGAAAACGGCGAACAGCCCCTCGGGGTCGGTCCACACCCGCACCTGTCTGAAACCGGCGTCTTCGGCCAGCGCACGAAAGCTCGCCAGGCTGTACTTGTAGGAATTTTCGGTATGCAGCCGCTCGCCTTCGCGGAAGGTGAAGCGGCGGCCTTCGAGACGTACCGTCTGGTCGCGGGTACTGACCAGGTGCATCTCGATGCGCGCCTGTTCTTCGTTGAAGAAGGCCAGGTGGCGGAAGCGCTGCGGATCCAGATCGGTGTCCAGCTCGCGGCGGATGCGTTCGAGCAGGTTGAGATTGAAGTCGGCGGTCACTCCCGCGGCATCGTTGTAGGCCGCATCCAGCTGCGCCCTGTCCTTGATCAGGTCCACCCCGATCAGCAGGCCCCCGGTCGCCGGCAGCATCCGGTGCAGATTGCGCAGGAAAACGCCGGCTTCTTCCGGGGTAAAGTTGCCGATGCTCGAACCGGGAAAGAAGGCGATGGGGCGCAGGCCGTCGAGACTGTCGGGCAGGGTCATGGGCCGGCTGAAGTCGGCGCAGGCGGCGCTGACGTCCAGCCAGGGATAGTCGGCCGCCAGACGCTGGGTGCTGCTGAGCAGGAATTCCCGGGAGATGTCGATGCCCAGGTAGCCGGCCGGGTGCATGGCTTCCAGCAGCAGTCTCACCTTGCGACTGGCGCCGCTGCCCAGTTCGACCAGGGCGGCGTCACGCCCCGCCAGGCGGGCGATCTCACCGGCCGCCGCGGCCAGGATGCCCTCTTCGGTGCGGGTGGGGTAGTACTCGGGCTGCCGGGTGATGGCCTCGAACAGCTCCGAACCGCGCTGATCGTAGAAGTACTTGGGCGACAGCGCCTTGGGGGTCTGGGCGAAGCCCTGGAGCACATCGTCCCGCAGCGAGCTGTCGGCGACGGTCACCGGTTGCTGATCGAAGAAGCGCACGGCTAGGGCCATGGGTCAGACCTCTCTGGCCAGGCGCAGGCCCGAGAACTGCCAGCGCATGGTGGGATAGAAGAAGTTGCGGTAGGTGGCACGCACATGGTCCTGGGGCGTGGCGCAGCAGCCCCCGCGCAGGACCATCTGGCCGGACATGAACTTGCCGTTGTATTCGCCCAGGCTGCCCGGCAGTGGCTTGAAGCCGGGGTAGGGGCGGAAGGCGCTGCCGGTCCACTCCCAGACGTCGCCGAACAGCTGGCGCATGCCCTGGTCCGCATTGGCGACTGGTTGCAGGTGATCCTGGTCGACGAAGTTGCCCTGGATCGGCTGGCGCGCCGCCACGGTTTCCCATTCCGCCTCGGTGGGCAGCCGGGCACCGGCCCAGCTGGCGTAGGCATCGGCTTCATAGAAGCTCAGGTGGCAGACTGGTGCGGTTGGATCCACCGGGGTCAGGCCGCCCAGGGTGAAGTGGTGCCAGACGCCATCGAGCCTCTGCCAATACAGCGGCGCCTGCCAGCCGAGGGTGCGGATGGCCGCGGCGCCGTCGGACAGCCAGAGATCGCTGCGGCCGTAGCCGTTGTCTTCGATGAAGGCCAGGTATTCGCCATTGGTGATCAGCCGATCGGCCAGCTGGAAGTCATCGACGAATTGCCGATGCACCGGCGTCTCGCAATCGAAGGCGAAGCCGTCGCCGCCATGACCGACATGCCGGACGCCGCCCGGATGGGCTTCCCAACCCAGGGGCGCGACCGCGGCCTTGGGGCCCTTGGCCAGGTCGGCGCGATAGACCGGATGCAGGGGGTTCTGCGCCAGGATGTGCTTGATGTCCATGAGCAGCAATTCCTGGTGCTGCTGCTCATGGTGCAGACCGAGTTCCAGGCGCCGGGCGATCTCGGCGGCATGTTCGGCGGGCGGCGCGCTGAGCAACTCGGCCATGGCGGTGTCCACCGCCGCGCGAAAGCGATAGACGTCGTCCACGCCCGGCCGCGACAGGTGCCCGCGGGCCGCCCGCGGAAAGGGCTTGCCGTGGGTCTCGTAATAGGAGTTGAACAGGTAGTCGTAGGCCGGATTGGGCGTCTGGTAACCCTTGAGGAAGGGCTTGAGGATGAAGGCCTCGAAGAACCAGGTGACGTGGGCCAGGTGCCATTTCGGCGGACTGACGTCGGCCATGCTCTGGATGACGTAATCCTCGACGGTGAGCGGGGCGCAGAGCGCCTCGCTGGCCCTGCGCACACGCTGGAAGCGCTCGAGCAGGGTGGTGGCGGTGTCACTCGCTGCGGGCAGCTCGCGGGCGAGAGGATTCATGGCGTTCTCCCTGGTCGGCCTTTTGGTTGTCAGGAAACCGACCGGGCGGCATAAGTTTAGTTCGCCCGGTTATGACGAGCGGTCTCGCTTGCCCCTGTCTACCACCAGGTTTCCAGCTGCACGCCGAAGTTGTTGCCGTGACGGGCATCGCCGAAGGCGCCGCTGTCGGACAGCGCCGTACCGGCCACGGCAGCATCCTGGGCACCGCGGTTCCAGCTGGCGTAGGTCCAGTAGAGGCGGATCTCCGGCCGGTCCATCAGCCCCATGCCGCCCAGCGCCAGGGTCGGCGCCACGGTGACCTTGTTCAGCTTGCGGGTGGCGCCGCTGTCGGGATGGATCTGGTCGTGGCCGAACTCCACCTGCAATTTGAACAGACGGGTGAAGGCATAGCTGGGCCGCACGCCGAAGGAGTACCAGGTCTGGCCGCCATCGCCGGGGGCGCGGTCGCGCTGATAGAGCGCCAGCAACTGGCCGCCGAAGCGCGGGGTGAGCTGCCAGCGTGGCGATTCGAGCACGCGCAGGCTCTCGTAATCCCGGTCGGCGGTCAGGCTGCCGGTGGCGCCCAGGCCGGTGCCTGGCCCGCGACCGTATTGCACGGTGAAGACATTGACCCCGCCAAAGAATTGCGCCTGCTTGTGCTCGGCGGTGGCCGACCAGCCGCTGTGGGCATTCTGTACCTGACCGGCGCGCTGGATGTAGGACAGCCCCAGTTCGATCTCGCCACCGGGATTGGTCTTGATGCCGCCCAGGTTCAGGTCGTGGCGGTTGGCCTTGTCCGGCTGGTCGATGTTGTCTTCGCGACTGAAGGCGTAGCTCAGCCGCAGGCCGCTGTCGCCCAGGCCGTAGTCCTCCACGCCGAAACCGGTGCCGCTCGGATTCCAGTAGTAGAAGTCGTTGATATGGATGTCGTGACGCTTGTAGTAGCGACGCCCGGCCCAGAGACCACCGCCATTGAGTGCCGGCAGGCTGAGACTGGTCCAGATCTGCGGCAGGCGCACGTTGCCGTTGTCGCCGCTGAAGGTGGGGGTCTGGTCATAGACGTTGTAGAGGCTGGCCATGCCGTGCACCTTTAGTTCGGTGCCATCGACGCCCTTGTACAGGGTCTGGTGCAATTCGAGTTCCCAGTAGGTCTCGCATTCGTTACCCAGACGGTACTTGGCGGGTGCGCCGGGCAGCTGGAAGCAGCTCTGCTTGCCGCCTTCGGCGGAGCCGCCGACACCCACTCGCCCGTAGCCGCTGAATTCCAGCGCCGTGGCGGTCAGCGGCAGGCTGCCGGCAAGGAAGGCAAGACAGCAGGTGGTGCCGGCCTGGCGGAGAACTCTGGTCATCCCGAAAATCCCTGTGTGGTTGGCGGACGCCGATCGGACCTGGGCCCGGCTCGACAAGTTGCGCGAATTTCCCAGCCGATCAAGGACTTGCCTTGGTTCGAAGGCACGGATCAAGACCGCCGAAAGCGGCAGCCTAAAGAGAATGGTTGACGACCGTGGCTCCTGCTGGCGACGCTTGGGTTTTGCCTCAAGGAAAGTATTACAAAATGAAACCGACGCTGCTGATGGCCCCGCAATTGCCCCAGGGACTGGTGACCCGGCTCGAAGCCCACTACCGGGTCCTGGGGCCCTTTCCTTCGACCGATCCCGCGGCGCTGCCCGCAGGGGCTGAGGAGGCCGTGGCGCTGCTGACCATCGGCGGCCTGCCGACCCGCGCCGCGCTGCTGGATACCCTGCCGGCGCTGCGGCTGGTGGCCTGCTACGGCACCGGCTACGAAGGCGTGGAACTGGACGCCTGCCGCGCGCGCGGTATCGCCGTGACCACGGCGGGTGATGCCAATGCCACCGCCGTAGCCGAATTCGCCTTTGGCCTGGTCCTGGCCAGCGCGCGCCGCCTGCTGCAGGGCGACGCCTTCGTCCGCAGCGGCCGCTGGCAGGGCAACGCCGTCGAGCGCATGCCCCAGGTCCCGGGCCTGGCCGGGCGGCGTCTGGGCATCTATGGCCTGGGCGAGATCGGTCGGCGCATCGCCCGGCGCGGCGAAGCTTTCGACATGGAAATCGGCTACTTCAATCGCTCAAGGCGGGAGGGGCTGGACTATGCCTATCACGGCAGCCTGCTGGAGCTGGCGCGCTGGAGCGACGTGCTGGTGGTGGCAGTCCGCGCCAGCGCCGAGACCGTGGGGGCGGTGGATGCCGAGGTTCTGGCCGCGCTCGGCGCCGAGGGCCATCTGGTCAATATCTCTCGTGGCAGCGTGGTCGACGAGGATGCCCTGGCCGACGCCCTGGAGCAGGGGGAGATCGCTGGCGCGGCGCTGGATGTCTTCGCCCGCGAACCCGAGGTGCCCGAGCGCCTGCGCCAGCAGCCCAACCTGGTGCTCAGTCCCCATGTCGCGGCCAATGCGGCCTCGGCCCAGCAGGCCCAGCAAGAGGTGATGCTGGCCAACCTCCACGCCATGCTGCAGGGGGGCGAATTGCGCAATCGCATCGCCTGAGCCGCCGGTCGGCTTGGGTTGTGGCCCCGGATGGCCCCTCCCATATTGGGCGCATGACCTCGAATTCGCCTGCCGCCGTCCTGGCGGACTTTCACGACGCGCCGCGCAGCTGGTTCACGACGCGCTTTCCCGCCCCGACCGAGGCGCAGCTCAAGGCCTGGCCGGCCATTCGCGCCGGTGAATCGGTGCTGGTGGCGGCGCCCACCGGGTCGGGCAAGACGCTGACCGCCTTCTTCGCCGTACTCGATGGCCTGGTGCAGGAAGCGTTGCAGGAGGGTGGCCTGCCCGAGGCCTGCCTCTGGCTCTATGTGTCGCCGCTCAAGGCCCTGTCCAACGACATCCGCCTCAATCTCGAAGAACCCCTGGCCGGCATCGGCGCGGCGCTGGAGGCGCGGGGGTTGCCGCCGCTGGCCTTGCGCACGGCGGTACGCACCGGCGATACCCCGCAAAAGGAGCGGGCCGCCATGCGCCGGCGACCGCCGCACCTGCTGGTCACCACCCCCGAATCCCTCTATGTGCTGCTGGGTTCGGATTCCGGGCGACGGATGCTGGCCAGCGTGCGCGGCGTCATCGTCGACGAGATCCATGCCATCGCCGATGGCAAGCGCGGTAGCCACCTGACCCTGAGTCTGGCGCGTCTGGAGGCCCTCACGGGCCATCCGCTGCAGCGCATCGGCCTGTCCGCCACCCAGAAACCGCTGGCCGCCGTGGCCGCCTTTCTGGTCGGCCGCGACGCCCAGGGGCAGCCCAGGCCCTGCACCGTCATCGACATCGGCCACCAGCGCGCCCGCGACCTGGCGCTGGAGGTGCCGCCCATTCCCCTGGAGGCGCTGCTGTCCACCCAGGCCTGGGAGCTGATCTACGACCGCCTGGCCGAACTGGCCGAGGCGCACCGCACCACTCTGGTGTTCGTCAACACCCGCCGGCTGGCCGAGCGCATGGCGCGCCAGCTCTCGGATCGCCTCGGCAATGCCCAGGTCGCCGCCCACCACGGCAGCCTGGCCAGGGAGCAGCGACTGGACGCCGAGCAGCGCCTCAAGCGCGGCGAGTTGCGGTTGCTGCTGGCGACCGCCTCCCTGGAGCTGGGCATCGACATCGGCGAGGTCGACCTGGTCTGCCAGATCGGCTCGCCGGGCTCCATCGCCGCCTTCCTGCAACGGGTCGGTCGCGCCAATCACCAGGTCGGCGGGCTACCCAAGGGACGGCTGTTTCCCACTTCGCGCGACGACCTGGTGGAGTGCGTGGCGCTGCTCGACTGCGTGCGCCGCGGTGAGCTGGATACCCTGCACATCCCCGTGGCGCCGCTGGACGTCCTGGCTCAGCAACTGGTGGCCGAGGTCGCCTGCCAGGAGTGGTCGGAAGCAGGCCTGCTGGCCGTACTGCGCCAGGCCGAACCCTATGCCGCGCTGAGCGAAGCCGACTACCGGGCAGTGGTGGAGATGCTCAGCCAGGGCTATACGGATCGCCGCGGTCCGCGCGCCGCCTATGTCCATCGGGATGCGGTCAACGGACTCCTGCGCGGCCGTCGGGGCGGCAAGGCGACCGCCGTGATGAGCGGCGGCACCATCCCGGAAAGCGGCGATTTCAGCGTGCTGCTCGAACCCCAGGGCCATACCGTCGGTAGCGTCAACGAGGATTTCGCCTTTGAAAGCCTGGTGGGCGACGTCTTCCAGCTGGGCAACACCGCCTACCGCATCGTCAAGATCGAAGGCAGCAAGGTGCGGGTGGAGGATGCCAAGGGCCAGCCGCCCAACATTCCCTTCTGGCACGGCGAGGCGCCGGGGCGCAGCGATGAGCTGTCGGCGGGTCTGGCGCGCCTGCGCGCGGAACTCGAACCCCTGCTGCCTGGCGCCGACGAGCCGCCGGAACCGGCCATCGCCCGCATTGGCGCGGCCTATGCGCTGGCCGAGGGCGCAGCGCGCCAGCTGGTGGGCTATCTCGGTCGGGCCCGCCAGGCGCTGGGCGCCTTGCCGACCCAGCAGACCCTGGTGATGGAAAGATTCTTCGACCAGGCCGGCGGCATGCAGCTGATCATCCATGCGCCCTTTGGCAGCCGCGTCAACCGTGCCTGGGGCCTGGCCCTGCGCAAGAGATTCTGTCGCACTTTCAATGTCGAGCTGCAGGCGGCGGCGACCGAGAACGCCCTGATCCTGTCGCTGGCCACCAGCCACAGCTTCGTGCTCGATGAGGTCTGGCGCTATCTGCATCCGGCCACCGCCGAGACCGTGCTGATCCAGGCGCTGCTCGACGCCCCGCTGTTCGCCGTGCGCTGGCGCTGGAACGCCACCACGGCCCTGGCGCTGCCGCGCTTCAGCGCCGGGCGCAAGGTGGCGACCCAGGTGCAGCGCATGCGCAGCGAAGACCTCCTGGCCACGGTCTTTCCCGAACAGGTGGCCTGTCTGGAAAATCTCGCCGGCGAGCGCCAGGTGCCGGAGCACCCACTGGTCCGCCAGACCCTCGACGATTGCCTGCACGAATCCCTCGACAGCCGCGGTTGGCTGGCCCTGCTGGCGCGCATCGCGGCGGGCCAACTGACCCTGCTGACCCACGACCTGCCCGGCCCTTCGCCACTGGCCGCCGAGGTGCTCACGGCCAAGCCCTATGCCTATCTGGACGACGCGCCCGTCGAGGAGCGGCGGACCCTGGCGGTGCAGAATCGCCGCTTCGGCGGTGCCGATCTCGACGAACTGGGCGCTCTGGATCCGGCGGCCATCGCCCTGGTCCGGGAGGAAGCCTGGCCACGGCTGGAAAGCGCCGACGACCTGCATGAAGCCCTGCTGGGCGTCGGCTTCCTCACCGAGGCCGAAGTCGCACCGCGGCAGACCCAGGCGCGCCAGCTGGTCAAGGCCGGGCGGGCAGGGCGGCTGCGGCTGCCGGCGGCGACCCTGTGGATCGCGGCCGAGCGACTGCCATTGTTCCAGGCGCTGTTTCCCGGCGTCGCCACCGAGCCGGCGCTCGAGGCGCCGCCGGGTTTCGCAGCGCCCGCGGATGCCGAGGCGGCCCTGGTGGAGCTGCTGCGCGCGCGCCTCACCGCCCTGGGTCCGGTAGACCAGGATGGACTGGCCGCCAGTCTCGGGTTGCCGTCGGCCCAGCTCGCACCGGCGCTGCTGGCCCTGCAGGGTGAAGGCTATGTCCTGCAGGGACGCTTCACCGCGGCGGACAGCGCCGGGGAATGGTGCGAGCGCCACCTGCTGGCGCGGATCCATCGCTATACCCTGGTGCGGCTGCGCAAGGCCATCGAGCCGGTGGCCCTGGCCGACTACCTGAGATTTCTGCTGGAGCACCAGCATCTGACCGGTCCGGCGATCCTGAGAAGTAATGATGGCCTGGAGCAGGTGATCGGCCTGCTGGAAGGCTTCGAGGTCGCCGCCGCCGGCTGGGAAGGCGAGATCCTGCCCAGTCGCCTGCCGAGCTATCAGTTCACCTACCTCGATGACCTCTGCCGCGCCGGTCGCGTGGTCTGGTTGCGCCTGCCCCAGGCGGGGCGCGGAGGCGGCGGACCGGTCAAGGGTTCGCCCATCGTCCTGCTGCCGCGCCGCCACCTGGCCGACTGGAACAGCCTGACCGAGCCCGCCGGCAGCGAAGTGCTGTCACCCAAGGCGCAACGGGTGCTGGAGGTGCTGACCCACCGCGGCGCCTCCTTTTTCGATGAATTGCTCGGCGAGGCGCGCCTGCTGCGCAGCGAGCTGGAGACGGCCCTGGGCGAGCTGGTAGGGGCCGGTGCGGTCAACGCCGACAGCTTCGCCGGCCTACGCGCCCTGCTGCAGCCGGCGGCCAAGCGTGGCAGTGGTCGCAGCGGTTCGCGCCGCGGGCGCATGGCGCTCTATGGCGGGATGGAGGATGCCGGTCGCTGGGTCGCCTTGCGGCCCGCCGAGGCGCCGGACGAGGCGCGGCTGCCGGATGCGCTGCTGGAGCGGCTGGTCGGGCTGCTACTGCGTCGCTATGGCGTGCTCTGCTGGCAGCTGCTGCAGCGTGAGAGCGCCGTCCTGCCGCCCTGGCGCGATCTCCTGCGCGCCTGCCATCGCCTGGAAGCCCGCGGCGAAATCCGCGGCGGGCGCTTCATCGCCGGTCTGTCCGGCGAGCAATTCGCCGATCCGGCGGCCATCGCACCCCTGCGTGAGTGGCGCCAGCGTCCGGCGGAAGATCTCTGGGTGTGCGTCTCGGCGCTGGATCCGCTCAATCTGGTCGGCACCCTGCTGCCCGGGGCCAAGGTGCCTGCCGTGGCCGGCAATCGCCTGCTCTATCGCGACGGAGTGCCGATCGCCACGCGGGTGGGAACCAGGGTCAACTGGCTGGTGGAGCTGGACGCAGGAGAACAGGTGCGGGCGCGGCAAGCGCTGCAGCAACTGGGACGGGAACGGCCCCAGGTCGGCATCGGGCGCAGCCTGCTACGGCAGTAACGACTAGAAGAAGGGGTGCGAGGCCTTGAGCATCAGGGCGCTGTCGCAGTAGGTGTTGTGGCCCGAATACACCGAGCAGTCGGCGCCTCTCAGGCTGGTGCCGCTGTAGGTCAGGTTGAACAGGGTATTCACCCACTTGCGACTCAGATTCACCGACCAGTCGTTGAAGCTGCGCACCATGCCGCCGCTGTCGAGGGTCGTGGGTACGTCCAGCACATAGTTGGTGTACTTGAGCGAGACACCGGTCTTGATCAGCGGCAGGGTCCCCAGGTCGGCATAGACCGAGGCATTGTGGCGCCCCGGGTCATTGGCGAAGGCGGCGCCCAGGCGCTTGCCATAGACGGTCATCCCGGAATACAGCTCGCGACTGGGATCGACGTTCTGGATCAGGTTGCTGTAGTTGATCACGCCCAGTTCGTAGCCATAACCTGGGGCGAAGCGGTGCTTGTAGCCGGCGTAGGTGTCCATCTCCAGCAGCGGCGCTTCCGCGGACGAGGCGTTGTTAGTCGTCCACTGGCCAAAGTACAGCCCGCTGTCGTGGGTGAGATCGAAGCCACCGCCCATGCCGGCGGAGTTCGGTGCGACCAGTCCCTGGGCCATGCTGCGTGACGGCGCCGTGCCCATCTTCAGATCGAAATCCCCTACCTCGCGCTGCATGCCCCAGCTGGCCGCCAGCGCCGGACTGGCCAGCAGCCCTAAAACGAGGAAGAGAGGTAAGGATCTGGTCATGGGAGCACTCCTGCCGTGCCGGTCACGCAAACTTGAGAAAGGATGTGATGGGGATAACAACAAGCAGGGAGAACATCGAGGTGCGAACACCCTGATGACATCGTTGTTATTGGATGAGAAACCGCGGCTAACCCGTTATCGTCCCTCGATGATAACCAACGAAGAGGGCATTTTTTCGCCATTCGTCAGTTTTCAGATCGAGAATTGAACTCGTCGTTAGGCTCCAGACCTTCGAATTTGATATGGGTTCCGATAACAATCGGCAACCGACTGCTCTGCAAGCGAGCATCCACGAGGCCACTGCCGTCCAGTAAAAGACACACTTTTTGACAAAGCGCAGCCCTGTTGCGACGAACAACCGCACGCCAGTGGATTGAATCGACAGGGAAAGGCTCAATATTGTGGAGGAGGGCAGCACGCGCTGCCCGCCATGGCTGTCCCTGACTGAGCGCTGGCTCGAGGAGTTTTCATGAACGACCGTATACAAGCTCTGATGCTGGACCTGCTCGCCCGACTCGGTCTGGTCAAGGCCATCCCGATTCCCAGTCGCGAGCGCGAGCAACTGGCTGCCCAGCGTCGTCGTCAGCAGCAGCGCCGCTGAACGCGCTGATGCGAATCCGAGCGGCGGGCGCCGCCGGGTTCGCGTAGGGTCCCCGGCCGGGGACCCGGACTTACTTCAGATTGCCGCTGAGAAACTGGCGCAGGCGTTCGCTCCGCGGACTGACCAGCACTTCGCTCGGCGGACCTTCTTCCTCCACTACCCCCTGGTGCAGGAACAGCACCTGGGAAGACACCTCGCGGGCGAAGGCCATCTCGTGGGTCACCATGAGCATGGTACGACCTTCTTCCGCCAGGGCGCGGATCACCTTGAGCACCTCGCCGACCAGCTCCGGGTCCAGGGCCGAGGTGGGCTCGTCGAAAAGCATGATCTCCGGTTCCATCGCCAGCGCACGGGCGATGGCGACCCGTTGCTGCTGACCGCCGGACAGGAAGGCGGGGTACTGTTCGGCGACTCGGGCGGGCAGGCCGACCTTGTCCAGGTACTTGCGTGCGCGGTCTTCGGCTTCCGCCTTGCTCACGCCCAGGGCCTTGCGCGGCGCCAGGGTGATATTGTCCAGCACGCTCAGGTGACTCCAGAGATTGAAGTGCTGGAAGACCATGGCCAGGCGGGTGCGCAGATTCTGCAGCTGGGCCGCATCGGCCACCCGGACGGCGCCGCGATCATCGGCCATGCGAACGGTCTCGCCGTCCAGGGTCATGGTCACGGCGTTGGGCTGCTCGAGGAAGTTGATGCAGCGCAGAAAGGTGCTCTTGCCCGAGCCACTGGCGCCGATCAGGCTGACCACATCGCCGGTCTTGGCCTTGAGCGACACGCCCTTGAGCACTTCATGGTCGCCGTAACGCTTGTGCAGGCCTTCGACGGTCAGTTTGTACATGGATAGGGATTCCACAGCAGAAAAGGGGTAGGGATCACGGCGAGAGCAGGTAGCCGCTGCGATAGGCCTCGGTGCCCGCCACATGGGCGATCACCATGCCGGCGGTGGCCATGCGGCGATTGGAGCGCGCATAGAGGATGCCGGCGACCGCGCTGCGCACCTCTTCGACGCGATCGCTGATCGGATCTATGACGTGCGCCAGCACCTGGCCGACCGCGATGCGCTCGCCCACCTGGGCCTTGAGCACCAGCACACCGCCCTGGGTGGTCGCCACCGGCTCCACGGCCGCCAGCGGCGTGGCGGGTTGCAGCAGCGGTGGCAGCGGGGCGGCGGTGCCGCTCAGGAAGCCCTGGTGGCGCAGGTAGTTGACGATGGCCTCGGCATCCGCCGCGGCGAGATCATCACGCACGTCCAGCTGGCCACGCAGCTCCAGGGTCACCGACAGGCTGCCCAGGGGCAGGCGTTCGCCAAAGCGCTGGTTGAGATTCCACCAGAGCAGGGTGAAGCATTCATCGAAGGACTGGCCGCCGGAGTCGGTGGCGAGCAGGCTGGCTTCGGAACCGAAGTAGCGCGCCAGCGGTTCGACCTGGGGCCAGGCTTCCGGCGTGGTGTAGAGGTGGGCCACGGCGTCGAAATCGCAGTGCAGGTCGAGCACCACCTCGGCGTCGCAGGCCAGGCGCTGCAGGGTCAGGCGCTGACTCTCAAGCTGGGTGGTGGCGGATTCCGCGGCCAGGGCCGTGCGGAAGGCCTCGCGCACCAGGGCCTGGTTGGCGGCCACGTCATCGCCGAGGCGCTCGGCGATGACGGCCTCCACCTGGGCGGTCATGTCGCGGAAGCGGCGATTGAAGTTCTGCCCCGTCTCCAGCTCGTAGCGACCGAGGTGGACGTCGGCGACCTGCTGGTCCTGGCCGATGGGGTTGGCTACCGGCACCAGCACCACTTCCGCCAGCAGTTCACCGGCGGCTTCCAGCGCCTTGAGGCGCTGCTTGAGGTGCCAGGCGGTAAGCATGCCGGGCAATTCGTCGGCATGCAGCGAGGCCTGGATATAGACCTTGCGACCGCTATCGGCGGGGCCGAAGTGGAAGCTGTGGATGCAGCGCTCGGTGCCCGGGACCGGGGCGACCAGCGGATGGGTGAGATGGCGCATGACAACTCCGGGGCCGCGCCGGGCGCGGCCGCTTGGGTCAGTGGGTCGGGCCGAGGAAGGCCAGCCAGCGGCGCTCCGCCAGGCGGAACAGGCCGATCAGGATGAAGGACACCGCCAGGTACAGCAACGCGGCCAGGCCGAAGGCCTGGAAGGTCAGGAAGGTGGCGGTGTTGGCATCGCGGGCGATCTTGAGCAGATCCGGCACCGTGGCGGTAAAGGCCAGGGTGGTGGAGTGCAGCATCATGATGACCTCGTTGCTGTAGAACGGCAGCGAGCGGCGCAGCGCCGAGGGCAGGATCACGTGCACATAGAGGCGCCAGCCGTCCAGCCCATAGGCCTTGGCCGCCTCGACCTCGCCATGGGGGGTGTTGCGGATGGCCCCGGCGAAGATCTCGGTGGTGTAGGCGCAGGTGTTCAGGGCGAAGGCCAGGATGGTGCAGTTCAGGCCGTCGCGAAAGAAACTGCCCAGCATCGGCTGGTCACGCACGAAGCCCAGGCTGTAGATGCCGGTGTAGCAGATCAGCAGCTGCAGATAGAGCGGGGTGCCACGGAAGACGTAGGTATAGAAGCCGATCGGCCAGCGCAGCCAGCGGCGCTCCGAAACCCGGGCTACCGACAGCGGCACCGAGACGATGAAGCCGATCACCACCGAGGCCACCAGCAGCCAGAGGGTCATGGCCAGGCCGGTGATGTGGTAGCCGTCGGTCCACAGCAGCGGTTTCCAATATTGCTGCAGGAGTTCGATCATCGCTTGGCCTCCCGCACGCCGACGTGGTAGCGCCGTTCCAGCGCCCCGAGGATGGCGTTGGTCACGGCGGTGATGAGCAGATAGATGACGCCGGCGACGATCAGGAAGTAGAACAGCTTGAAGGTGCCCTTGCCGGCCTCCTGGGAGGCGCGGACCAGATCGGCCAGGCCGATGATGGAGACCAGCGCGGTGGCCTTGAGCAGCACCTGCCAGTTGTTGCCGATGCCGGGCAGGGCGAATCTCATCATCTGCGGAAAGGTGATCAGGGTGAAGGTCTGCCAGCGGGTCAGGCCGTAGGCCAGGGCCGCTTCGCCCTGGCCGCGCGGCACCGCGAGGATGGCGCCGCGAAAGGTCTCGGTGAAGTAGGCGCCATAGATGAAGCCGAGGGTGGCGATACCGGCGGCCATGGGATCGATGTCGATGTAGTCCCAGCCCATGTAGTCGGTGAGGGCGCCCAGCCAGTTCTGCAGGCTGTAGAAGATCAGCAGCATCAGCACCAGATCGGGCACGCCCCGGATCAGGGTAGTGTAGCTCTGGGCGATGAAGCGCAGGGGTGCGAGGCGCGACAGCTTGGCCGAGGCGCCGAGCAGGCCGAGGATGACCGCCACGATCAGCGCGAAGCCGGCGAGCTTGAGGGTCGTCAGGGTGCCTTCCAGGATCAGCGGGCCGTAGCCATGCAGGCTGAGCGTGCCCAGTCCGATGGACTGCAAGAAGGAGTCGAAGGAATTCTGCTGCATGCGTCTTGGGAGAATCGCCTGGTGAGGCCGCGGGCGCCACGAGCGCCAACGGTCATACGTAAAACGCCCCCGGTGGTACCGGGGGCGTCTGCCGAACCGACCTTACTTGGGATCGTAGAGGTTCAGGTCGCCGAAGTACTTCTTCTGGATCTTGTCGTAGGTGCCGTCGGCGTGGATGGCCGCGATGCCCTTGTTGACGAAGGTCTTGAACTCGTCGTTGCCCTTGCGGATACCGATGGCGGTATCGGCCGGCAGCAGCTCGTCGTGGATGGCGGTGTTGGTGTAGCCCTTGCCCTGGGGCGACTTCATGAAGCCACCTTCGGCCTGCAGCATGTCCTGCATGGCGACGTCGATACGACCGGACACCAGGTCGGCATAGACCTGATCCTGGTTCTGGTAGCTCTGGACGTTCACGCCGTTGGGCGCCAGCTTCTGCTTGGCGAAGGTTTCCTGGATGGTGCCCTGCTGCACGCCGACGGTCTTGCCCTTCAGGCTTTCCGCGGTGGCCTGCAGGTTGGCGCCTTCCTTGGTGACCATGGAGGAGGGACCCGACCACAGCAGGTCGGAGAAGTCGATCTGCTCGGCACGCGCCGGGGTCTTGGTCAGCGAAGACAGGATGCCGTCGAACTTGCGCGCGCGCAGGCCGGGGATCAGGCCGTCGAAGTCACTCACCACCCACTTGCACTTCACTTCCAGCTTCTCGCAGATGGCGTTGCCCAGCTCGATGTCGAAGCCGACGAAGCTGCCATCGGCGGCCTGGGATTCGAAGGGCGGATAGGTGGTATCCACACCGAAGCGGATCTCTTTCCATTCCTTGGCCATCGCCGAACCGGCGGCCAGACACAGGGCGAGCGCAGAGAGAGTCAGCCAGCTTTTTTTCATGTCGGATCCTAGTGCGAATGTGGATGAAATCATGGCGCCAGTACGACGCCCGTGCCCTCGCGGGAGCAATAAGCTTACCAGTCGGCGAAGATCGTCCCAAATCTGTACGCGGTTGCCGCGTTGGTTACATCCTGTAGCAGCCGACCCAGCCAAGCGGCGCGCATTATGCACCGGAAAGGCGCGGCTTTCCTGCCCGTGGCGGACGAACGCACTGCTTTGGGTCTAAAAAGACACGCGTGCGCCAAAGGTGGGCAAAAAGGTAGCAGAAGACCCAATTCGATAAGACATCGTATCTGCTCGGTAGCAATAGCGGCGTGCGGCTGTGTGCAAAGGAAACGGGAGCGAGGCGAGATGACCGGTCGGGAAAAGGCGATGACCTCTGGCGTACTCTACCAAGTTGGGTTCGACGACCGGCCCGGCCACGGAGACTGCGGCTTTCTGCGGCGACCGCTGGGGACAGGCCTGCACAGCTACCACAAGGCATTGGGCTAGCCGGTGGCGCGAAGGCTACTGGCGCTGATCGCCCTGGCCGCCCTCTATGGGGCGCTGCATGATCAGGTCAGCTATGGCCTGGGTCCGGATTACTTCACCTGCCTGAAATTTCCGCAATTCGGCCTGCTCGACACGGCGCTGGCGCCTCATTGGCGAGCGGCCAGGGTCGGCCTGCAAGCCGGCGCGGTAGCCGGACTGCCGCTGGGCCTGGCGTTGCTCTGGCTCGCCCGCGGGCGGCCTGCCGGTGACCGCTATCTCTGGCGCGGCAGCGCGGCCGTGCTGCTCGGCGCACTGGGCTGCGCCCTGCTGGGCCTGGGCCTGGGTTGGCTCGCCCTGGAGCTGGGCAGCGTCCTGCGGGTGCCGGCCTGCGTGCAGGATCGTCGTGGTTTCCTGCTGGCGGCCTGGATGCACGATGGCAGCTACCTGGGCGCCTTGCTGGGGTTGCTGGTGTTCGCCTGGCGCAACCGACGTCGCCGCTGAAGGCGGGCGAGTCCCTGTTCGACGCCGGCCTCCAGCGCCAGAAAGAGCAGGGCGACCGCGCCGCCGAGCAGGGTGCTGCCGATCCGTTCGCGGGCGATGCTGGCCTCGGGCGCGCCGGCCAGGGCGACCATCAGTACCGTGGTGCCGGTGATGAACAGCGTCTGCAGCGAGTAGCGCCCGTCCTGCAGCAGATAGGCACCTGCCGCACACAGCAGGCAGGCGCCGGCCAGGACGGCAGGGGTGTCATCGAGCCAGACCACCGCGCCCGCCAGCAGGCAACCGGCCAGGGTGCCGCCCAACCGGCCGAGGCCGCGCCGCCAGGTGTCGCCCAGGCGCGGCTTGAGCACCAGCAGGGCGGTCATGGGCGCCCAGTAGCCGTGACCGTACTCCAGCAGGCCGGTCAGGGTCTGGCAGAGAGCGACCACGGCGGCGGCATAGAAGCCGTAGCGGCCGAGGCGAAACCTGTCCGCGAACAGCACCACGACCTCGTGGAGGTGGGCCCTCAGGGAGCCGGTGCGCAGCCGCCACTGGGAGCGGTAGAGCGCCTTCTGCACCAGGGCGAAGAGCACCAGTTGCAGCAGCCCACCGCCCAGCACCAGACCGCCCCGCAGCAGCGCCTGCTGCAGGTCACCGGGAAAGCCTCCGGCCACCAGCAGGGCCACCGTCCACTGCTGGGTGATCCACCAGGGGCCGTTGCCAACGGCGAACAGCCAGGCACAGCAGGCGGCCCAGAGGGCACCGGCCAGGACCAGCGCCGGCAGCTGATGACCCAGCAGGGAGCCGACCACGGCGGAAAAGGCCATCCCCAGCGCCGCCACCAGCATGGGTGCCAGGGGTTCGGCGGCAAAGCTCTTGTAGGCGCCGAAGCCGACGGTATAGGCACCGCCCAAGGCCACCACGCAGGGCAGCCAGGCACCCGTCCAGCCGCCGGCGAGCAGGATGATCGCCAGCGCCGGCAGGCAGGCCAGCGCCAGGGCCCAGCGCGGTTCCCGCGGGGCCCCTATGGCGCCATCGGCGACCGGCGGCGCGGTCTGACCGGCCATGGGCTAGGCCAGCAGATTCTGCAAGATGTCGAGGGTATCGGCTTCGGCCACCGGCTTGTCGTGGCGCCAGCGCAGCATGCGCGGAAAGCGCACCGCGACACCGCTCTTGTGGCGCTTGGACAGGGCGATGCCCTCGAAGCCCAGTTCGAACACCAGGGTCGGCTCGACGCTGCGCACCGGGCCGAACTTCTCCACCGTGGTGCGCCGGACGATGGCGTCCACCTTGCGCATCTCTTCGTCGGTCAGACCCGAATAGGCCTTGGCGAAGGGCACCAGGGTGCGTTCGCTGCTCTCCGGCGGACCATCCCAGACGGCGAAGGTGTAGTCGGAATAGAGACTGGCGCGCCGCCCGTGGCCGCGCTGGGCATAGATGAGCACCGCATCCACCGAGAAGGGATCGACCTTCCACTTCCACCAGGTGCCCATGTCCTTGGTACGACCGACGCCATAGAGCGAATCCTGGGCCTTGAGCATCATGCCTTCGACGCCCAGGGTGCGGGAGGCCTCGCGCTGGCGGGCGAGGTCCTGCCAGTCGCGCCCGTGCAACAGTGGCGAGGGTCTCAGCAACGGGCTGGCGCAACGGGCCACCACTTGCTCCAGCTCGGCGCGGCGCTGGCGTTGCGGCTGGCTGCGCAGGTCGTGGCCCTGCCATTCCAGCAGGTCGTAGGCCAGCAGGATGACTGGCACGTCCTCGAGGATCTTCTTGCCCAGGGTCTTGCGACCGATGCGCTGCTGCAGCAGGGCAAAGGGCTGCACACCGAAGGGGATGGGCGCGGCCGGATCGCGGCCGTCCTGCTGCTCGCTCACCTCTTCGCTGCTGAGCAGGGTGTCGGGCGCGGCGTCTTCCTTCCAGACCACGATCTCGCCGTCGATCACGGTGCCATCGGGCAGCGCTTCCGCGAGGGGATGCAATTCGGGAAAACGATCGGTGACCAGGTCTTCGCCCCGCGACCAGATCCACAGCCGACCGTCGCGCTTGACCAGCTGGGCGCGGATGCCATCCCACTTCCATTCCACCTGCCAGTCCTCGGCCGGCCCCAGCTGCGCCTCGAACTGCTCCACCGGCAGTTGCAGGGCGTGGGCGAGAAAGAAGGGATAGGGCTGGCCGCCGCGCTGGGCGTGCTCGTCCGGACTCTCCGGGGCGACCAGGCGGGCATAGCCCTCGGCGGTGGGACGGTGGGAGAGATCGGTATAGCCCACCAGGCGCTGGGCGACGCGCTTGGGATCCAGGTCCGCCAGGGTGGCCAGGGCACGGGTCACCAGCAGCTTGGAGACACCGACACGGAATTCGCCGGTGATCAGCTTGATGCAGACCATCAGACTCTGCCGATCCAGCTGGCCCCACAGTGGCGGCAAGCGCTCGGCCAGCTCTTCCGGTGGCAGGCCGCGCAGGGGTAGCAGGTACTCCTCCAGCCAGAAGGCCAGGCCCTCGGCATTGGCGGCATCGGCGGTGGGAATCAGCAGGGCCATGGTCTCCGCCAGGTCACCCACCGCCTGGTAGCTCTCCTCGAACAGCCACTCGGGCAGGCCGGAGAGGGCCATGGTCAATTCGCGCAGCTGCCGGGTCGGCACCAGCCGACGGGGGCGCCCGCCGGCGAGGAAATACACCGCCCAGGCGGCATCGGCGGCCGGGGCGCTGCCGAAGTAGTCCACCAGGGCCGCGAGCTTGGCATTGCTGGAGGTGGTGGCGTCGAGACGCCCGTAGAGTTCGGCGAAGGCCTTCATGCCCGGGCCTCCGCGGCGACGGGGGTGTCGTCCTCCTCACCGTATTCGGTTGTGAAGCCCTGGGCGTCCAGCCCCTGGTCGCGCAGGTAGCGCACCAGGGTGGCGACCGAGCCATGGGTGACCATCACCCGCTCGGCGCCGGTCTGCTCGATGGCCCACAGCAGGCCCGGCCAGTCGGCGTGGTCGGAGAGCACGAAGCCGCGATCCACGCCGCGCCGGCGGCGGGTGCCGCGCAGCATCATCCAGCCACTGGCGAAGGCGTCGCTGTGTTCGCCGAAGCGGCGGATCCAGGTACTGCCCCCGGCCGAGGGCGGGGCGATGATCAGCGCCCGACGCAACGTGGGATCGCTCTTCTTGAAATCGCCGGCGTAGTGGGTCTCGGGAATGCGGATGCCGGCCTCGCGATAGACCCGGTTGAGCGGCTCCACCGCGCCATGGGCGAGGATGGGGCCGATCTCCGGATCGAGGCCGTGCAGCAGGCGTTGCGCCTTGCCGAAGGCGTAGCTGTAGAGGACGCTGGCCAGCCCCTGGGCCTGGTTGGCGCGCCACCATTGGTTGACCTCGGCGAAGATCTCGGCCTGGGGTCGCCAGCGATAGATCGGCAGGCCAAAGGTGGATTCGGTGATGAAGGTATGGCAGCGCACCGGCTCGAAGGGGGTGCAGGTGCCATCGGGTTCGACCTTGTAGTCGCCCGAGGCGACCCAGACCTCGCCGCGGTATTCCAGGCGCACCTGGGCCGACCCCAGCACATGGCCGGCCGGATGGAAGCTCAGCCTGACCCCGTGGTGGTCGATGACCTCGCCGTACTCCAGGGTCTGGAGGTTGATGTCGGCACCGAGCCGGGCGCGCAGGATGCCGGCACTGGCCGAGGTGGCGAGATAGTGACCGTTGCCTACCCGGGCATGGTCACCGTGGCCATGGGTGATGACCGAACGTTCCACCGGATGCCAGGGATCGATGTAGAAGTCGCCGGGCGGGCAGTAGAGGCCGTCCGGGCGAGCGATGACGAGGTCCATGGGCGCCGCTCTGCTGGGGGATTACCCATAGGAACGGCGGCTGGGCTCCGGAGTTCGCCGCTCAGGCCTGGGCGGCGAAGCTCAGGGCCTGTTTCAGGGCGGCCTGGCCGACCACCTCGCCGATCACCAGGATCGCCGGGCTGCGCAGCTGGAAGAGGGCGGCGTCCACCTGCAGATCCTGCAGGGTCGAGCGGTACTCGCGCTGGCTGGGCAGGGAGGCGTTCTCGATCATGGCCACCGGGGTGGTCAGGGCCAGACCGCCGTCCAGCAGGCCCTGCTGGATCTCGGCCAGGCGCGCCACGCCCATGTAGACCACCAGGGTGGTGCCGGTGGCGGCCAGGGCCGGCCAATTGGGCGCGCTGTCGTCCTGGGTGTGGGCGGTGACCAGGGTCACGCCCCGGGCCACGCCTCTCAGGGTCAGGGAGATGCCGCAGGCGGTGGCGCCAGCCAGGCCGGCGGTGATGCCGTTGACGATCTCGCTGCTGACGCCACGGGCGGCCAGCCATTCGGCTTCCTCGCCGGCGCGACCGAAGATGCAGGGATCGCCGCCCTTGAGCCGGGCCACGCAACGGCCCTGGCGGGCATAGCGCAACATCAGTCGATGGATGAAGGCCTGGGGCGTGGAGCGGCAACCGCCGCGCTTGCCGACGCGGATCACCCGGGCGTTCGGGCAGTGTTCGAGCACCGCCGGATTGACCAGGTCATCGATCATCACCACCTCGGCCTCGCCCAGGGCGCGCACGGCCTTGAGGGTCAGCAATTCGGGATCGCCGGGGCCGGCACCGATCAACCAGACTTTCCCGCTCATGTAGTGACCTCTCGTATCCAGGGTGGCGACTGTAACGCAAAAAAAAGGCGTCCCGCTGCAAGCAGCTGGGACGCCTTTGTCCGGAGGGTCTTTCCTCGCCGTTGAAGAAAGACCTATGTTGTCTGAGGATTTGCAGGCTTCGTGCCAGTTGCTCCTGCGAGACAAACCCTGGGTTTGCGCGCGCGGGAGACCGTAAAATCGCCCCGTTTCGAGGCGTGCTGCCTCGAAACGGGGCGAATCTTCAGGCTACGGCACCGGGGTGGCTGTGCTTCTCGTAGAGGAAGCTCAGCACCGCGTGCCGATAGCCGTTGTAGCGGGGATCGTCGACCAGGGTGATGCGATCGCGCGGCCGCGGCAGGTCGATGGTGAGGATCTCGCCGATGGTGGCCGCCGGGCCGTTGGTCATCATGACGATGCGATCCGAGAGCAGCACCGCCTCGTCCACGTCGTGGGTGATCATCATCACGGTGTTGCGCAATTCGCTCTGGATGCGCATCACCTCATCCTGCAGATGCGCCCGGGTGAGGGCGTCCAGGGCGCCGAAGGGCTCGTCCAGCAAGAGCACCTTGGGCTCCATGGCCAGGGCCCGGGCGATGCCGACCCGCTGCTTCATGCCACCGGAAATCTCGCTGGGTCTTTTGTGCAGGGCATGGCTCATGTTGACCATTTCCAGGTTGTGCAGCGTCCAGGCATGGCGCTCGGCCTTGCTCTTGGCGCCCCTGAACACCTTGTCCACCGCCAGGGCGACGTTCTCGTAGACCGTCAGCCAGGGCAGCAGCGAGTGGTTCTGGAACACCAGGCTGCGCTCCGGGCCAGGACCGCGGACCTCGCGGTTCTCCAGCAGGATGGAGCCGGAAGTGGGTTCGATCAGGCCGGCGACGATGTTGAGCACCGTCGACTTGCCGCAGCCGGAGTGGCCGATGATGGAGATGTACTCGCCGCGTTCGATCTTGAGGTTGACGTCGCGCAGCACCGTGGAGGTCAGGCCGTTGCGGGTGAAGCTCTTGTCGACGTGCTCGATGCTCAGGTAGGGCTGGGCCATGGTGGGAGTCCTCTAGTTCGCGGTGCCGCGGGTGACCAGCCGGCCGATGAGGGCCACCAGCCGGTCGAGCAGGAAGCCGATGACGCCGACGTAGACCAGCGCCAGGATGATGTCGCTGATGCGCGAGGCGTTCCAGGCATCCCAGATGAAGAAGCCGATGCCCACGCCACCGATCAGCATCTCGGCGGCGATGATGGCCAGCCACGACAGGCCCACGCCGATGCGCAGGCCGGAGAAGATGTAGGGGGCGGCGGCCGGCAGCATGATCTTCTGGAAGTATTCCCAGCCATTCAGGCGCAGGACGCGCGCCACGTTGCGGTAGTCCTCGGGGATGTTGCGGATGCCCACCGAGGTATTGATGATGATCGGCCAGATGGCGGTGATGAAGATGACGAACAGCGCCGAGGGGTGGCTGTCCTTGAAGCCGGCCAGGGACAGCGGCAGCCAGGCCAGCGGTGGCACGGTGCGCAGGACCTGGAACAGTGGATCGAGGCCGCGCATGGCCCAGGCCGACTGGCCCACCAGCACGCCCAGGGCGATACCCGCCACGGCGGCCATCAGGTAGCCGTAGGCGACGCGTTCGAGGCTGGCCAGCAGTTGCCAGGCCATGCCCACGTCATTGCCGCCGTTGTCGTAGAAGGGCTGGGTGATCAGCTCCCAGGTGTCGTTGACCACCTGGCTCGGCGGCGGCAGGGCCGCGCCGGGGCGACTGCACAGCAGTTGCCAGACGATCAGCAGCAGGGCGCCCACCACCAGCGGTGGCAGGCCATTGCGCAGCACCTGCTGGCCGAAGCGACGCAGACGGGTTTGCGGACGAAAGGTCGCGAGGGCCTTGGGCGGCCGGGTGTGGGCGTTCATCGGCGGCACTCCTTGAGGGATGGTGGACGTCAGGCCTTGAGCGTCAGGCTGGCGAGATAGGCCTTGGGATCGGCGGGGTCGAACACCTTGCCGTCGAAGAAGCTTTCCTTGCCGCGCGAGTTGCTGGCGGGAATGTCGCCGGCCGGAACACCGATGGCCGCCGCCGCTTCGCGCCAGAGATCGGCGCGGTTGACCTTGGCGATCAGGCCCTGGGCATCCAGGTCGCCGGGTAGATAGCCCCAGCGCTGGTTCTCGGTGATGAACCAGAGGTCGTGGCTCTGGTAGGGGAAGGAGGCGTGCTCGTTCCAGAACTTCATCAGGTGCGGACTGTTCTGCACCACCCGGCCGGTACCGTAGTCGAAGGTGCCCTGCAGGCGGCCGACTACGTCCTCGGCGGGCGCGCCGATCCAGCGCCGCTTGGCGCAGATCTCGGCGACCTTCGGCTTGTTCGCCGCCACGTCGCAGTATTGCTGGGCCTCCAGTACCGCCTTGAGCAGCGCCACGGTGGCCTTGGGATTGGCCTGGACATAGTCGCCGCGCAGGGCCAGGGCCTTCTCGGGGTGATTGGCCCAGAGCTCGCCGGTGGTCAGGGCGCTGTAGCCGATGTTCTGCTTGATCAGCTGGGCGTTCCAGGGCTCGCCGACGCAGAAGGTGTCCATGTTGCCGACCTTCATGTTGGCGACCATCTGCGCCGGGGGCACCACCAGGGTGGTGATGTCCTTGTTCGGGTCGATACCGTTGGCCGCCAGCCAGTAGCGAATCCACAGATCATGGGTGCCGCCCGGGAAGGTCATGGCGGCCGAGGTCTTCTTGCCCGCGGCCTGGCGCGCGGCCAGGGCGGTCTTGAAGCCGCTGGCGTCTAGGCCGACCTTCTGCTCCTTGTAGTCGTTGGATAGGGAGATGCCTTGGCCGTCGACGTTCAGCCGCGCCAGCAGCGCCATGGGCAGTGGCTGGCCGTTGGGGGTGATCTTGCCGGAAGCCAGGTGATAGACCATGGGGGTGAGGATGTGGGCGCCGTCGATGCCATTGGCCGCCGAGCCCAGCACCAGGTTGTCGCGGGTGGTGCCCCAGGAGGATTGCTTGAGCACCTCCACCTCGGTCATGCCGTGCTTGGCGAACAGCCCCAGTTCGTCGGCGACGAACAGCGGCGCGGCATCGGTGAGGGCGATGAAGCCCAGTTTGGCCTTGGTCGTCTCCACGGCATCGCTGCCGGAGGCCCAGGCGGCGGACCTCAGCCCGGGTGGCAGCAACGTGAGCGCGGCGCCAGCGCCCAGTACGCCGAGCGACTGCTTGAGGAAACTGCGGCGGGGGAGTCCGCGACCGGCCTGGTCATCGTTACGCGAGCTGTCGTCCATCGTCCTTCCTTATTTCGCGGGCACAAAAAAAGGCATCCACTCTCGGCAGGCTTGGGCTGCGAGCGTGGACACCTTCGTCCGGGGATTGCTGTGGGAGCGCGAGGCGCTCGCCAGGGCTTCTGCAGGGACTGTGCCAAGCCTGGAATCCCGGGCGATCCAGGCCTTTGCGGGTCTTGGGCGCACAGTCAGGGGGCGTTTCTCTGCCAGGGTGCGCCCTGGCAGCGCATGGAGGGTGCCGAACGGGCCCGGGCAGTACGATGGCCAATACTGATCGATGAATAGTGCCGACCTAGGGCTCCTGGCCGAGTAGCTGCCGGACCAGCTCGGGCAGCGGCCGGCCGCTGCGCATCGCCAGCCGCTGCAGATGCTGGTGGGCGTCCGCCTCCGGCAGTTGCAGTTGCTGCATGAGCTGCTGCTTGGCGCGCTCCAGCAGCTTGCGCTCGACCAGGGAGCGGCGGGTTTCCTGCAGCTCCGCCTCCACCTCATGCAGGCGTCGGGTCTGCTCGTGCAGCAATTCGAGGATGCCGGGCTGACCTTCGCCTGGCCGGGCTTCACCCAGCGGATTGGCGGTCAGGCTGAACAGCAGCGGCGTGCTCGGCTCGCGGTCGAGCTCGGCCAGGCGGCGGGACAGCTTGCGATGGCTGTCCAGGTCCGCCTGGGCCTGGGCGATGCTCTTCGCACAGCGCGCGCGGAGTTCCAGGACCAGGTGCTGGGCGACCCCCTGCATGGCGTCCAGGCGGCGGGTATTGAGTTCGAACCAGAGTTCGGCCAGCGCCGGCTCCACCTGGGCACTCGCCGAGGTGCGCTGGGCGACGCCGCGCAGCCGTTCGATCTGCTGCCGCGAGGCGCACTCCTGCACCCCGTGCCAGAGGACCAGGGCCTGGGGATCGGCATGATCGAGGAAACCGGCGAAGCAACGGGCCTGGCCACTGTCCAGGTCGTCGAGACGGGCCAGCAGCACGGCATCGAAATGACCCTGGGCGAAGCCGACCACGCCGGTCGCCCGGGCCTGGCCCGCCAGTTCCTTGCCCTGCATGAAGTTGAACAGCGCCACCAGGGCCCGGCTGAGACCCGGGTCGCTCGCCGTGTCGGCCGCCTCGAAGATGACCGCCAGCAAGCCGCCGATCAGGTGCGAGAAGGCCGCGGTGGCCTCTTCCATCCCCAGGCGCCGGTCGAGCACGCCGCGCCTCAGGCCCGGCAGGCCATCGAGCAGGTGCAGGACACAGGCGATGCGGTTGAGCAGGCGCGGGCGATCCTGGGCCAGGCTGGCGTCGAAGGTGTCCAGGCCTTCGCGCAGGCGCGTCTCGCTGCAGCGCGTCGTCGCCGAATGCCGTTCCAGGGCGCTGCGATAGCGATCGCTGCCCGTCCCCAGCAGGATATTGCTGAAGCCGCGCTCGCGCTGCAGGTCATGTACCAGTGCGCTGGCGCCCTCCACCAGTTCGCAGGTCAGGGCAAGACCCTCCAGTTGCTGCAGTTCGCAACGGCGGGCCGCCAGCATGAAACGCAGGGCAGGTGGCATCTGGCGATCGGACATGGGGCGAGACTCGAGCAGGAGGCTGGCCACTGGCCTGCAAAAGCTGCTCCAGACCGGGACGCCTCAGTGGCGATAGAGCCACAACAGCACGAGCACCAGGTTGGCCAGAAGCGACAGGGTCGCGACCACCCGCCAGGTGCGCAGCGGATCGCGGTGCAGCAGCGGCAGGGCGCGGACCGGCGGTTGCCGCTCGCCCTGCTCCAGTAGCAGCAGGGCTTCTTCCGCGGTTTCGAAGCGCTCGGCGGGGTCGACCGCCACGGCCCGCTGCAGCCAGTCGTCGAGCCAGGCCGGTACATCCGGACGCCGGCGCAGGGCGCTGGCCGGCGTGCCGAAGCGTGGGCGCTGGAAGGGCTCCACCTCGCCGTAGGGATAAGCACCGGTCAGCAGCTGATAGAGGGTCACCCCGGCCGCATAGAGATCCTGGGCGGGACTCGGCTCGGCACCTTCGAAGGATTCCGGCGCCCGGTAGCTGGGGGTGCCCGGACTGTCCTGCAGATCCTGGGACAGTTGCGGACAGTAGGCCAGGCCGAAGTCCAGCAGGCGCAGTTCACCATCCTGGCCGCGGTGCAGATTGTCCGGCTTGATGTCGCGGTGAAGGATGTTGCGTCTGTGCAACTGGCCGAGCGCACGCAACAGGCGCGAGGCGACGTCCAGCCAGTCGGCCAGGGCCAGGGGGCCGTCGCTGGTCAGCTGTTGCGCCAGGGTGCGCCCCGGATATTCGCGCTGGACGAAATAGAGGTGGGCGCGCCGTGGCAGCGGATGCACCTCGACGAATGCGCGGCCGGCGACGCGCCGCAGGAACCACTCCTCCATGAGCAGGGCATGACCGGCCAGGGTGTCGAATTGCAGTGCCGCGGGGAGGGTCTTGAGCAGCCAGGGGCGGCCACCCTCGTCGGTGACCCGGTAGAGCAGCGATTGCCGCGACTCGGCCAGGCGCTCCACCACCGTCCAGCCCTCGAAGGCCTGGCCGGGCTTCAGGGCGGGCAGCGGCGGCCAGGTGTCGGCATTGGCCAGGGTATCGGCCAGGGAGATGTCCGGCAGGCGATCGACCCGCACCAGCAGTGCGCTGGCATTGTCCTGGCCGCCGGCATGCAGGGCGCCAGCCACCAGCGCCTGGGCGGTGGCGTCCAGATCGCTGACGCCGTCGACGAGGATGCGCCTCATGCTGTCTTCGCCCAGCGCGGCCCAGACCCCGTCGCTCACCAGCAGCAGGGTTTCGCCGGCTTCCAGTTCGCCTTCGCGAAAATCCACCACCAGGTGGTTTTCCAGCCCCAGGGCGCGGGTCAGCACATGCTGCATGCCGGCCTGCTGCCAGACGTGATCGACGGTGAGACAGGTCAGCCGTTCGCCGTGCCAGCGATAGGCGCGGCAATCGCCGACATGGGCCAGGGTGTAGCGCCGGCCGCGGATCACCAGGGCGGTGAGGGTGGTCAGCAGCGGCTGGCCATTGCCGGCGGCCTGCAACCAGCGATTCTGCGCCAGCAGCAGCCGCTCCAGCGCCTGGGCCACCGGCCAGGTTTCCGGGGTGGAGTAATAGTCCTGGGCCAGGGCCTGAAGGGTGGCGCGCGCCGCCAGGCCACCGTCCGGACAACCGCTGACGCCATCGGCGAGGGCGAACAGATGCCCCTTGGTCGCCGCCAGCGCCGCGCTGGGCTGGACACTGCGCAAGGCGTCCTGGTTTTCCTTGCGCGGACCGGTCGCAGTGGCTTCGGCGAAGGCGAGTTCTAGGGGCATGGACGGGGCGCCAGAGGAGAGAGAAGGCGAGCGATGCAAAAGCGATACCCGCTCGACCGACGCCCCCGGTCCGTCACCAGATTTCCACGCGCTGCTCGTCCGGCCGGACCATGGCATCGCCCGCCTTGCAGCTGAAGGCCTGGGCGAAGGCCGGCATGTTGGACGGCGCGCCGATGGCACGGAATCTCATGGGCGCATGGGGATCGGTGTTGAGGAACAGGCGCGCCTGCTCTTCACGGATCGAGCCCCGCCAGACCCGCGCCCAGTTGAGGAAGAAGCGCTGGTCCTGGGTATAGCCGTCGATTTTCCGGGCAGCCTCTTCCGGCTTCTTCGCCAAGGCCAGTTGCAGGGCGTCATAGGCGGCATTGATGCCGCCGAGGTCGCCGATATTCTCGCCCAGGGTGAGCTTGCCGTTGACGTGCAGCTCCGGATGGTCCGGCAGCGGCCGATAACCGTCGAATTGCTGCACCAGCTTGCCGGTGCGGGCCTCGAAGGCCTTGCGGTCGGCCGGGGTCCACCAGTCCACCTGGTTGCCGGCACCGTCGAACTTGCTGCCCTGGTCGTCGAAGCCATGGCTGGCCTCGTGGCCGATCACCGCGCCGATGCCGCCGTAGTTGATGGCGTCGTCGCCGTCCGGATAGAAGAAGGGCGGCTGCAGGATGGCCGCGGGGAAGTTGATGGTGTTGTCGGTGGGGCTGTAGTAGGCGTTGACCGTCTGCGGATACATGCCCCATTCCTTGCGGTCGGTGGGCTTGCCGATCTTGTCCAGGTCATGCCGGTAGTTGAAGCGTGAGGCGGCTTCCAGGTTGGTATAGAACCCCTGGGGCTGGAGGGTCAGGCCGCTCCAGTCACGCCAGCGCTCCGGATAGCCGATCTTGGGCAGGAAGCTGTCCCACTTGGCCAGCGCCTTCTGCTTGGTCTCCGGGCTCATCCAGTCGAGCTGCTCGATGCGCGCCTTGAGCGCCAGCATCACGTTGTCCACCAGTTCCTGGGCGCGGGCCTTGGCCTGGGGCGAGAAATGCTCCTGCACATAGAGCTGGCCGAGACCTTCGCCCATGGCGCCGTTGACCGCGCGCAGCACCCGCTTCCAGCGCTCGCTCTGCTGCTGCTGGCCGCTCAGGGTCTTCTGGTTGAACTCGAAGCTCTCCTGCTGGAAGGGCCGGGACAGCAGCGGCGCGGCGTCGTCGATCACATGGGCACGCAGATAGGCCTGCCACTGCTCGACGGGGGTCTCCGCCAGCATCCGGTCGAATTCGGCGAAGAAGCCCGGCTGGGACAGCGAAAAGCCCTGCTGGCCGGTGACGCCCTGGCTGGCGAAGAAGGCCTGCCAGTCGAAGTGCGGCGTCACCTGGTTGGCCTCGGCGAAGCTCAGGTAGTGATACTGGTTTTCCGGATTGCGCAGCTCCACCGGCTTGACCGAGGCGCGCGCCAGGCGACTCTCGAAGGCCAGCACCAGTTCGGCCTGGGCGGCGGCCCTGGCCTTGGGTACGCCGGTCAGAACCAGCAGCCGGGCGATGTGGGCCAGATAGGCCTGGCGCAGCTTGGCGTAGTCGGCTTCGGTGTAGTAATCGGGTGTCGGCAGGCCCAGGCCGCCCTGGTAGGCATAGGCGATCTGCTGCTTGGCATTCTGGTAGTCGGCGCCGGAGCCAAAGGAGAACACCTGCATGTCGCCGCGGGCGAAGCTCTGTTGCAGGTACTTCACGACATCGGCCGTGGTGCGCAATCCGTCGATGGCCGCCAGTTGCGCCTGGATCGGTCGATAGCCGGCGCGCTCGATGGCGGCCTCATCCATGCCCGAGCGATACAGCCAGCCGATCTTCTGTTCCACCGAGCCCGCTGCCGCGTGATCGGCCGTGCGGGCGGCACGCCGCAGGATGGCGTGCTGGTCGTTGAGCGATTTCTCCCCCAGGGCCATGAAGGAACCCCAGCGCGACTTGTCCGGCGGGATCGGATTGGCGGCGACCCACTTCTGGTTGACGAAGGTGTCGAGGTCGCTGCAGGCGGTGGCGGGGTCACCCAGTTCGGTGACGTCGAAGACAGGGGCGGCTAAGGCCTGGCCGCCGAGCAGCAGGCCGATGGCGAGGGTGAGGGGTTTCAACGCAGGCATGGGAGAAAAGGGTCTCCAGGAAAGGACAGGAAAAGCAGGGTAGGGCGCCGAGGGTAGCGGTCGGGGCGCGACCCTGCCAAGGGCGGGTCTCTTGCGGACCCCAGAAACGACGATCCCCGCCGAAGCGGGGATCGTGGGCGACGTCCTGGATCAGAACACCGTCAGCTGCGCCAGTTGCAGCAGCGGCTGCGGATAGACGCCGAGGACGAAGGTCGCGATGGAAATGGCGATCAGCATCACGCCACCGGCGCGCTGACCCCAGTTCATTGGCGCATCGTGGCGCTGCAGGCCCTGCTCGGTCAGGTACAGGGTGACCATCACGCGCAGGTAATAGAACAGGCCGATGGCGCTGCCCAGCACGATGGCCGCGGTCTGCCACCACATGCCCGCTTCCACGCCCACGGTGATGACGTAGAACTTGCCGATGAAACCGGCGGTGAGCGGGATGCCGGCCAGGGACAGCATCATCACCGTCAGCGCCGCGGTCAGGTACGGGCGGCGCCAGAACAGGCCGCGGTACTCGAACAGGGCATCGGCGTCACGCTGGCCGTTGCTCGGGCTGGACATCAGGGTGATCACGCCGAAGGCGCCCAGGCTGGTGAAGACATAGGTCACCAGGTAGACCGCCACGGCTTCCATCGACAGGCCTTCGCCCGAGGCCACTGCCACCAGCAGGTAGCCGAAGTGAGAGATGGAGGAGTAACCCAGCAGACGCTTGAGGTTGCTCTGCATCAGCGCCAGCAGGTTGCCCACCAGCATGGAGGCGATGGCGATGAAGGCGATGGCATCGTGCAGCCAGCCGTCTTCGGTGGCCATGGGCATGGTCTGGAACACCCGTACCAGCACGGCGAAGACGGCGACCTTGCTGGCGGTGGCCAGGAAGGCGCCGACCGGCGCCGGGGCGCCCTCGTAGACGTCCGGGGTCCAGAGGTGGAAGGGCACCAGGGACAGCTTGAAGCCGAGACCGACGATCAGCATGCCCAGGCCGATTTCCATCAGCAGGCCGGTGCTGGCCGGGGCGTCCATCTGCATGCCGATGTCGGCGAAGTTGAGGCTGCCGGACTGGGCGTAGAGCAGGGCCATGCCGAACAGCAGGATGGCCGAACCGGCGGCGGACAGCACCAGGTACTTCATGCCGGCTTCCAGGGAGCGGCGATTGAAGTAGCTGTAGGCCACCAGGCCGTAGACCGGTACCGACAGCAGTTCCAGGCCGATGAACAGACCGGCGACGTTCTGCGCCGCCACCAGCACCAGGCCGCCGGTGGCGGAGATCAGCAGCAGCAGGTACAGCTCTTCGCGGTTGCCCGGATAGCCTTCCATGTAGGCATGCGACAGGGTCATGCAGGCCAGGGTGGCGATCAGGATCAGCGCCATGTAGAAGCAGGTGAAGCCGTCGATGCGCAGCAGCGGGGTGACGTCGATGGTGCCGACGCCCAGGGCCGGGATGCAGGACAGCAGGGCCAGGTTGAGACCGATCACGCCCAGGGTCGGGATGATGGTGTGATCCCGCCGCCAGGCGATGCCCAGCATCACCACCACGGCGGTGAAGCCGGTGATGATGATCGGCAGGAGGGCGATGAAGTGTTCGTAGGTAAAGGTCATGGCGCTCTTACCGGGCGGAAACGAGAGAGGAGAAGGCTTCGCCGAGCCACTGCTGGACACCGGCCATGCTCGCGGCCGAGGTATCCAGCACCGGCTGCGGATAGACGCCGAGCAGCACCAGCAGCACGCCAAGCAACAGCAGCATCGACAGTTCCCGTGCGTTCAGACCCGGCAGGGCGCCTTCGGCCCTGGCCGGACCGAAGTAGGCGCGGTGGATCATGATCAGCGAGTAGACCGAGGCGAACACCAGGCCGAAGGTGGCGATGACGGTGATCATCGGCACCACCGGGAAGGCGCCCAGCAGGATCAGGAATTCGCCGACGAAGTTGCCGGTACCCGGCAGACCCAGCGAAGCCGAGGCGAAGAACAGACTCAGGGCCGGCAGGTAGGGCACCCGCGCCCAGAGCCCGCCCATCTGGCGCATGTCACGGGTGTGCATGCGCTCATAGAGCTGGCCGCAGAGGATGAACAGGCCGGCGGCGGAAAGGCCGTGGGCGATCATCTGGACCACCACGCCCTGCAGCGCCTGGGGGCTGCCGGAGTAGATGCCGATCAGCACGAAGCCCATGTGCGAGACGCTGGAGTAGGCCACCAGGCGCTTGATGTCGGTCTGGGCGAACGACAGGATGGCGCCGTAGAAGATGCCGATGATGCCCAGCCACATGGCGATCGGCGCGAATTCCGCCGAGGCGTTGGGGAATAGCGGGATGGCGAAGCGCAGCAGGCCGTAGGCGGCGGTCTTGAGCAGGATGCCGGCGAGGTCGACGGAACCGGCGGTCGGCGCCTGGGCGTGGGCATCCGGCAGCCAGGAGTGCACCGGCACCACCGGCAGCTTCACCGCGAAGGCGATGAAGAAGCCCAGCATCAGCAGGTATTCCAGCTTGGGATCCAGTTGCAGCTGCAGCAGGTCTTCGTAGTCGAAGGTCAGGACGCCGGTCGCACCGTAGTTCACCAGCACCAGGGCGATGATCGCCACCAGCATGATCAGACCGCTGGCCTGGGTGAAGATGAAGAACTTGGTGGCGGCGGTGATGCGGCTCTTCTTGCCGTCCGCGGAGCTATGGCCCCACAGCGCGATCAGGAAGTACATCGGCACCAGCATCATTTCCCAGAAGAAGAAGAACAGGAACAGGTCCAGCGCCAGGAACACCCCCACCACGCCGCCGATGATCCACAGCAGGTTGAGGTGGAAGAAGCCGACGTGGCGCTGCACTTCGCGCCAGGAGCAGGTCACCGCCAGCACACCGAGCAGGCCGGTGAGCAGGATCATCAGCAGCGACAGGCCGTCGAGACCGAAGTGCAGGCTGATGCCGAAGCGCGGAATCCAGTTCATCTGGAATTCCGCGGTCCAGGCGGTTTCGGCGCCAGGGGCCGGAGCCAGGCTGTAGTCGCCGTGGGCCCACAGCCACAGGCCGAGCACCAGCTCCAGCAGCATGGTGAACAGAGCGATCCAGCGGGGCACCAGCGGGCCGGTCTTTTCCGTGAGGAAGCAGAGCAGGCCGCCGATGAAGGGGATCAGGATTAGCCAGGGCAGAAGCATGACGTGTACTTATCCTTAGTCAGGGGGTCAGGCCAGCAGCAGCGCGCCGAGTAGCAGCACGGCGCCTCCCACGATGGAAGCCGCGTACCAGCGCAGACGGCCGTTCTCGGTGATGCTCAGTGCCAGGTTGCCACCGCGCGCCAGCATCGGGATCAGGCCGATGGCCTGGTCGATGGGATCGCGGCGCAGCAGGCGGGCCAGCAGCAGGTACGGCTTGACGAAGATCAGGTCGTACAGCCAGTCGAAGCCCCAGGCGTGATACCACCAGGTACCGAAGAAGCGACCCGGTGCGCTCTTGGCCAGGCCGTTCACGAAGGAACGCTTGCCGAGGAAGAGCAGGGCGGCCAGCAGGATACCGGCGATGGCGATGGCCCCCGAGGTGATCTCCAGCGAGTGCTTGGCTTCGCCACCGGCATGGCCGATGGATTCCGGCAGCACGCCGGCCAGCGGCGGCACGATCATCGCGCCGACGAAGGTCGAGAGCACCAGCAGCACCGCCAGCGGCAGGTTGTGGGCGATGCCGTGGCCGGCATGGGCCTCGGTGTGCGCCGGGCCGTGGAAGGTGATGAAGATCAGGCGGAAGGTGTAGATCGAGGTCAGGAAGGCACCGGCCAGGCCTGCATAGAGCAGGTAGGTGTGACCGCTGGCCATGGCTTCCCAGAGGATCTCGTCCTTGGAGTAGAAGCCGGCGGTGACCAGCGGCAGCGCCGCCAGGGCCGAACCACCCACCACGAAGCTGGCGTAGGCCAGGGGGATCTTCTTCCACAGGCCGCCCATCTTGAAGATGTTCTGCTCGTGGTGGCAGGCCAGGATCACCGAACCCGAGGCGAGGAACAGCAGCGCCTTGAAGAAGGCGTGGATCATCAGGTGGAAGATCGCCGGTTGCCAGGCGCCGACACCCAGGGCCAGGAACATGTAGCCGATCTGGCTCATGGTCGAATAGGCCAGGATGCGCTTGATGTCGGTCTGCACCAGGGCGGCGAAGCCAGCCAGCACCAGGGTCACGGCACCGACGATGCCGACCAGGTGCAGGATCTCCGGGGCCAGCAGGAACAGGCCATGGGTCCGGGCGATCAGGTAGACGCCCGCGGTCACCATGGTCGCCGCGTGGATCAGGGCGGAGACCGGAGTGGGACCGGCCATGGCGTCCGCCAGCCAGGTCTGCAGCGGCAGCTGGGCCGACTTGCCGACGGCGCCGCCGAGCAGGGCCAGGGTGGCCAGCACGATCAGCGGATCGCCGCTGGCGAAGACGTCGGGCGCCTTCTGCAGCAGCTCCTGGATGTCCAGGGTGCCCAGGGTCATGAACAGGATGAACAGACCGAAGGCCATGAAGACGTCACCGACACGGGTGACGATGAAGGCCTTCAGCGCCGCGTTGCCGTTGGCGCGCTCGCTGTAGTAGAAGCCGATCAGCAGATAGCTGCACAGGCCCACGCCTTCCCAACCGAAGTACAGCAGCAGCAGGTTGTCGCCGAGAACCAGCAGCAACATGCTGAAGATGAACAGGTTGGTGTAGGCGAAGAAGCGCGAGTAGCCCTCTTCACCGCGCATGTACCAGGAGGCGAACAGGTGGATCAGGAAGCCGACGCCGGTGACCACGCCGAGCATGGTCAGCGACAGGCCGTCCAGGTAGAGCGCCATGTTGGGCGCGAAGCCCTCCACGTTCATCCACTGCCAGAGGACGAGGGTCAGATGACCGTCGGCGGGCGGCGCGACGTGGAAGTTCCAGCCGACCCAGGCGGCGACCAGCGCCGCCAGGCCCACCGAACCCACGCCGATCAGCGCGGAGAGATTCTCCGACAGCCGACCGCGGGAAAAGGCCAGCAGGAAGTAGCCGACCAGGGGAAAGGCGAAGGTGAGGGGTAGCAGGTTCATCCGTGCATCTCGCTGGCGGCATCGACGTCGAGGGTGTGGAAGCGGCGATAGAGCTGCAGCAGGATCGCCAGGCCGATACTGGCCTCGGCGGCGGCCAGGCTCAGCACCAGGATGAACATCACCTGGCCATCGGGAGCGCCCCAACGGCTACCCGCGACCACGAAGGCCAGGGCGGCGGCGTTCATCATGATTTCCAGACTCATGAGCACGAAGAGGATGTTGCGGCGGACCATCAGGCCCACCAGGCCAAGGGCGAACAGGGCGCCGGCGAGGGCCAGGCCGTGTTCCAGAGGTATGGCGTTCATTGGCTGTTCTCCAGTCCTTGGCGACTCACTCGCCGATCCCGTCTTTGACGTCGCTGCGACCCAGGTGATAGGCCGCGACCAGGGCACCCAGCAGCAGCATGGAGGCCAGTTCGACCGCCAGCAGATAGGGTCCGAACAGGCTGATGCCCACGGCCTTGGCTTCCACCGAGGTGTGGCCGATGGCGGCGCCGCCCGGGGTACGCGACAGCACCACCAGTAGTTCCACCAGCAGCGCACCGGCGAGGATCGACGGACCGATCCAGACCTTGGGGGTCAGCCACTTGCGCTCCTGCTCGGCCACGACCGGCCCGAGGTTGAGCATCATCACCACGAAGACGAACAGCACCATGATGGCGCCGGCGTAGACGATGATCTCCAGGGCCCCGGCGAAGGGTGCGCCCAGGGCAAAGAACACCATGGACACGGCCAGTAGCGAGATGATCAGGTACAGCAGCGCATGCACCGGATTGGTGTTGGTGATCACCCGGAAGGTGGCCAGGACGGCCACCCCAGCGGAGAAATAGAAGGCGAATTCCACGACAGCTCCTTAGGGCAGCAGGCTCTTCACGTTGATCGGCTCTGCCTCGCTCTGCGCGGCACCCTTGGGCTTGCCCGCGATGGCCATGCCGGCCACGCGGTAGAAGTTGTATTCCGGATACTTGCCCGGACCCGAGATCAGCAGGTCCTGCTTCTCGTACACCAGCTCCTGGCGCTTGAACTCGGACATCTCGAAATCCGGGGTCAGCTGGATGGCGGTGGTGGGGCAGGCCTCCTCGCACATGCCGCAGAAGATGCAGCGCGAGAAGTTGATGCGGAAGAACTCGGGGTACCAGCGACCGTCTTCTGCCTCGGTCTTCTGCAGCGAGATGCAGCCGACCGGGCAGGCCACGGCGCACAGGTTGCACGCCACGCAGCGCTCCTGGCCGTCGGGGTCACGGGTGAGCACGATGCGACCGCGGTAGCGCGGCGGCAGGTACACGGGTTCCTCGGGGTATTGCAGGGTGTCGCGCTTGCGGAAGGCGTGGCCGAAGACCATCACCACGCTGCGCAACTGGGTGTAGGTGCCATGCAGGACGTGCAGGATTTCCTTGATCATGACGGATACCTCACTGGCCGATGGCCGGCGTGGCGCTATAGAGCACCACCGCGCCGGTCACCAGCAGGTTGATCAGGGTCAGGGGCAGGCAGAACTTCCAGCTGAAGGCCATTACCTGGTCGTAGCGCGGACGCGGAATGGACGCGCGCAACAGGATGAAGATCATGATGAAGAAGGCGGTCTTCAGGGCGAACCAGACAAAGGACAGCCAGGGCAGGGTGTCCAGGAAGGGCCCGTGCCAGCCGCCAAAGAACAGGGTCACCAGCAGCGCCGAGATCAGCACGATGCCGATGTACTCGCCGACGAAGAACATGCCCCACTTCATGCCCGCGTATTCGATGTGGTAACCGTCGGCGAGCTCCTGCTCGGCTTCCGGCTGATCGAAGGGGTGACGGTGGGTGACGGCGATGCCGGCGATGAAGAAGGTGCAGAAGCCGAAGAACTGGGGAATGATGAACCACCAGCCCTGGTGCTGCGCCTCGACGATGTCCCTCATGTTGAAGGAGCCGGTCACCGCGACGATGCCCATTACCGACAGACCCATGAACACCTCGTAGGAGAGGGTCTGGGCCGAGGCGCGCATGGCGCCCAGCAGCGAGAACTTGTTGTTGCTCGCCCAGCCGGCGAAGAGCACCGCATAGACGTTGACGCCGGCCATGGCGAAGAAGAACAACAGGCCGATGTTCAGGTCCGCCACGCCCCAGGTGGGGGTGATCGGGATGACCGAGAAGGCCACCAGCAGCGAGCCCATGGCGATCACCGGTGCCAGGGCGAAGATCATCTTGTCGGCGAACGGGGGCGTCCAGTCCTCCTTGAAGAACATCTTCAGCATGTCGGCGCCCAGCTGGAAGGCGCCGAAGGGACCGACCCGGTTGGGACCGTGGCGGTCCTGCCAGAGACCCAGCAGGCGCCGTTCGACGAAGCTCAGCAGCGCCCCGCAGATGACCACCGCCAGCAGGATGACGATGGCCTTGAGGACGCCGATCACCACGGCGATGAGGGTGGGGGTGAGCCAGGTCATGCCGCGGCCTCCTGCAGTCCTTCCACGGTGAGGCCGGCGAAGTCCACCGGAATCCCTTCGAAGCCGGCGGGCAGACCGACCAGGCCGGCGGACAGCTCGGGCTTGATCTGCAGCGGCAGGCGCAATTCCTGACCGGCGACCTGCAGGCGCAGCAGGGCACCTTCGTTGACGCCCAGGCGGTCGGCATCGGCCTTGGCCAGCGCCACGTAGGCGGCCGGGATGCGCTCACGCACCGGCTCGGCACGGGAAGAGGTCTCTTCGCTGCCGAACAGGTGGTACAGCGGCACGGCCTGGAAGCCGGACGCGGTACCGCGCACGGCGGCGGCCGGGACGGCGAACCAGTTCAGGCGATCGCCCTGGGTCTCGATCAGGCGCACGCCCGGATCGCCGGCGCGCAGATGACCACCGACCTCGTCCTGGAACTTGTTCCAGGCCTGGGGCGAGTTCCAGCCCGGGGACCAGGCGAAGGGGATCTGCTGACGCGGCTCGGCGCTGCCGGCATAGCCTTCCATGGAGAAGGCGAAGGCGGTGTCGGCGTCCTGGGGCGCGCGCGGCTCGTGCACGCTGAGGTTGGCGCGCATGGAGGTGCGGCCGCTGTAGCGGTGCGGTTCGCGGGCGAGCTTGAGGCCCTTCACCCGGAAGCTGGCGTTGGGCGCGGCGTCGCGGATGCCGTCCAGTTGCGGCGCGGCAGTGGCCACGGCGTCGGTGACATGATCCAGCTGGGTCCAGTCCACCGGACGGTTGTCCAGGGTGTTGCGCAGGGCGTGCAGCCAGCGCCAGCCTTCGCGGACCAGGCTGGAGGGATCGTAGTAGCTCGGCTCATAGACCTGGAAGAAGCGCTGGGCGCGACCTTCCTGGCTGACCAGGGTACCGTCGCCTTCGGCGAAGCTCGCCGCCGGCAGCACCAGATCGGCGCGCTGGGCGGTGGCGGTGCGCTGGTGATCCAGCACCACCAGCACCTGGGCGCGGGCCAGGGCCTGATCCACCTGCTGGGCAGGGGCGCGGCGATAGAGGTCGTTCTCCAGCACCACCAGGGCATCGGCCTGGCCGTTTTCCAGGGCCGCGAAGGCGTCTTCGACGGACTCGCCGCCATAGAGCGCCAGACCCAGGCTGTTGGCTTCGGGCACCACCAGACTCAGGGAGCCGGCCTTGCCCTTGGCGGCCAGAGCCTTGGCCAGGTTGGCGGCGGCTTCGATCAGAGCCGGTTCACCCAGGGAGGTACCGGATACCACCAGTGGACGTTCGGCCGCCAGCAGGGTCTCGGCCAGCAGACGCGCCTGCTCGGCGACTTCGTCGCTCAGGCCGTCGACGGCCGGGGCGCTGGCGTCGATGGCATGGGCCACGGCATGGCCGAAACGGGCCAGTTCCAGCGGCGAGCCATGCAGACGGGCGTCGGCGACGTCGTCCAGGCGGGTGGCGGCGACGCTGGCGATGAACAGCGGATTGCGCTCGCTCTGGCCGATATTCTGCACGGCCGCGTTGAGCCAGGGCTGGATCTTCTGCGCCGCGGCCATGGCCTCGGGCTTGCCCTTGACGGACTGCCGCAGGGACAGCGCCAGGCGGGCCGCGGTCTGGGTCAAGTCCTCGCCGAGGACGAAGACGGCGTCATGCTTTTCCATGGCGCGGAGGGTCGGGACGGGCAGGGGGCTGTCCTTGAGCACCTGCAGCACCAGGCGCACATTGGCCAGGTCACGTGCGCTCATGCCGCTGTAGAAGTTCTCGGCGCCGACCAGTTCGCGCAGGGCGTGGTTGCTTTCCAGGCTGGCACGCGGCGAGCCGATGCCGATCACCTTCTTGCCGCGCAGCAGCAGGGCGGCGCGATCCAGGGCGGCGTCGATCCCGGTTTCCAGGCTGCCATCTTTCAGCAGGGCCTGGCGCGGACGATCCTTGCGATTGACATAGCCATAGCCGAAGCGGCCACGGTCGCAGAGGAAATACTGGTTCACCGAACCGTTGAAGCGGTTCTCGATGCGGCGCAGTTCGCCATAGCGCTCGCCGGGGCTGATGTTGCAGCCCGACGAGCAGCCATGGCAGATGCTCGGGGCGAACTGCATGTCCCACTTGCGGTTGTAGCGCTCGGAGTGGGTCTTATCGGTGAACACCCCGGTGGGGCAGACCTCGGTCAGGTTGCCGGAGAATTCGCTCTCCAGGGCACCGTCCTCGACGCGGCCGAAATAGACGTTGTCGTGGGCGCCATAGACGCCCAGGTCGGTACCGCCGGCGTAATCCTTGTAGTAGCGCACGCAGCGATAGCAGGCGATGCAGCGGTTCATCTCGTGAGCGACGAACGGGCCGAGGTCCTGGTTCTGGTGAGTACGCTTGGTGAAGCGATAGCGGCGCTTGTTGTGGCCGGTCATCACCGTCATGTCCTGCAGGTGGCAGTGGCCGCCTTCTTCGCAGACCGGACAGTCATGGGGATGGTTGGTCATCAGCCATTCGATGACCGAGCTGCGGAATTCCTTGGCTTCGGCGTCTTCGATGGAGATGTAGGTCTTGTCGCTGGACGGGGTCATGCAGGACATGACCAGGCGCCCGCGGGTGTCGTTCTCGTCGGCGAACTGCTTCACCGCGCACTGGCGGCAGGCGCCGACGCTGCCCAGCGCCGGGTGCCAGCAGAAATAGGGGATGTCGAGCCCCAGGGACAGGCAGGCTTCGAGGAGGTTGTCCGCCCCGTCGACCTCGTACGTCTTGCCGTCTACGTGGATAGTGGCCATAGGGTTTTCTTCTCACCCGCGCAGGGCGGGTCTGGCTAATGGGAAAACGTTCGCGCCGCCCTGGCGATCGCCAGGGGCAGCGCCGGCCGGAACGGGTCCGGCCAGAAAGCGATGGAAGCGGCCCCCGCGGGGGCCGATTCTCAGGTCACGCTCGCCGAAGCAGTCGGCCGCGGCTCGCTGGGCGCCTTGTGCACACCGGCCTCGAACTCTTCGCGGAAATACTTGATGGCACTACCCAGGGGCTCGACGGCACCCGGTGCGTGGGCACAGAAGGTCTTGCCCGGGCCGAGGAAGTTGACCAGCTGCAGCAGGGTGTCCAGATCGCCCTGCTGCCCCTCGCCCTTCTCCAGGCTGCGCAGGAGTTTGACGCTCCAGGGCAGGCCGTCGCGGCAGGGGGTGCACCAGCCACAGGATTCCCGGGCGAAGAACTCTTCCATGTTGCGCAGCAGCGAGACCATGTTGACGCTGTCGTCCACGGCCAGGGCCAGACCGGTACCCATGCGGGTGCCGACCTTGCCGATGCCGCCGGCGTACATCTGCGCCGAGAGATGCTCGGGCAGCAGGAAGCCGGTACCGGCGCCACCGGGCTGCCAGCACTTGAGCTTGAAGCCGTCGCGCATGCCGCCGGCGTAGTCCTCGAACAGCTCCTGGGCGGTGATGCCGAAGGGCAATTCCCAGACCCCGGGGTTCTTCACCTTGCCGGAGAAGCCCATGAGCTTGGTGCCCATGTCTTCGCTGCCTTCGCGGGCCAGGCTCTTGTACCAGTCGACGCCGCCCGCGACGATGCCCGGCACGTTGCACAGGGTCTCGACGTTGTTGACGCAGGTCGGCTTGCCCCAGACGCCGACGGCGGCGGGGAAGGGCGGCTTGGAGCGCGGGTTGGCGCGGCGGCCTTCCAGGGAGTTGATCAGCGCGGTCTCTTCGCCACAGATGTAGCGACCGGCGCCGGTGTGGACGAACAGCTCGAAGTCGAAGCCGCTACCGAGGATGTTCTTGCCCAGCAGGCCGGCCGCCTTGGCTTCTTCCACCGCGCGCCGCAGGTTGGCGGCGGCGTCGACGTATTCGCCGCGCAGGAAGATGTAGCCGCGATAGGCCTTGAGCGCCCGGGCACTGATCAGCATGCCTTCCACCAGCAGGTGCGGCAGCTGCTCCATGAGCAGGCGGTCCTTCCAGGTGTTGGGTTCCATCTCGTCCGCGTTGCACAGCAGGTAGCGGATATCGAGGGATTCGTCCTTGGGCATCAGGCCCCACTTCACGCCGGTGGGGAAACCCGCGCCGCCGCGGCCCTTGAGGCCGGAGTCCTTGACTTCCTGGACGATGGCATCGGGGGCCAGCTCGGTCAGCGCCTTGCGGGCCGCGGCGTAGCCGTCCTTCGCCTGGTATTCCTCCAGCCAGACCGGAGCGCCGTCTTCACGCAGGCGCCAGGTCAGGGGGTGGGTCTCGGGGGTACGGGCGATGCTGTTGGCAGGCCCGAAGGAGGTCAGTCTCATGCGTATCCCTCCAGCAGTTTGGCCACGCCCGCGGGTTGGACATCGCCATGGGTGTCGTCGTCGATCATCAGCGCCGGGGCCTTGTCGCAATTGCCCAGGCAGCAGACCGGCAGCAGGGTGAAGCGGCTGTCGGCGGTGGTCTGGCCCAGGCCGATGCCCAGCTGGCGCTGGATCTCGCCGACCACGGATTCGTGGCCGCCGATGTAGCAGGTCATGCTGTCGCACACCCGGATGATGTGGCGGCCGACCGGTACGCGAAAGATCTGGCTATAGAAGGTGGCCACGCCCTCGACGTCGCTGGCGGGAATGCCCAGCACTTCGCCGATGGCGTAGATGGCGCCGTCCGGCACCCAGCCACGTTCCTTCTGGACGATCTTCAGGGCCTCGATGGACGCCGCGCGCGGGTCCTCGTAGTGGTGCATCTCGTGCTCGATGGCCGAGCGCTCGGTTTCGCTCAGGACGAAACGGTCGGTTTGGATCAGGGTTTCGGTGCTCATGCTCAGCGGTCCACGTCGGCCATGACGAAGTCGATACTGCCCAGGTAGGCAATCAGGTCGGACACCATGCTGCCGCGGATGACGGCCGGGATCTGCTGCAGGTGCGGGAAGCTCGGCGTCCGGATGCGGGTGCGGTAGCTCATGGTGCTGCCATCGCTCGTCAGGTAGTAGCTGTTGGCGCCCTTGGTCGCCTCGATCATCTGGAAGGCTTCGCCGGCCGGCATCACCGGACCCCAGGACACTTGCAGGAAGTGGGTGATCAGGGTCTCGATGTGCTGCAGGGTGCGTTCCTTGGGCGGCGGCGTGGTCAGCGGGTGATCCGCCTTGTACGGGCCCTCGGGCATGTGCTGCAGGCACTGCTCGATGATGCGCAGGCTCTGGCGCATCTCCTCGACGCGCAGCATGCCGCGGTCGTAGCAGTCGCCATTGTGGGCGATGGGCACTTCGAATTCGAAGTTCTCGTAACCGGAGTAGGGGCGGGCCTTGCGCAGGTCGAAGTCCAGACCGGTCGCGCGCAGGTTGGGACCGGTGACGCCCCACTCGAGGGCTTCCTTGGTGTTGTAGACGGCGACGTTCTTGGTCCGGCCGATGAGGATGCTGTTCTTCATCGCGGCCTTTTCGTACTCGTCCAGACGCTTGGGCATCCAGTCGAGGAATTCGCGGACCAGCTTGTCCCAGCCACGCGGCAGGTCATGGGCGACGCCGCCGATGCGGAACCAGGCGGGGTGCATGCGGAAGCCGGTGATGGCCTCGATCACCTTGTAGGCGCGCTGACGGTCGGTGAAGGTAAAGAACACCGGGGTCATGGCACCGACGTCCTGGATATAGGTACCCAGGTACAGCAGGTGACTGTTGATGCGGAAGAACTCGGCCATCATCACGCGGATGAAGTCGACCCGCGACGGCACCTTGATGCCGGCGAGCTTTTCCACCGAGAGGACGTAGGGCAGGTTGTTCATCACCCCACCCAGGTAGTCGATCCGGTCGGTGTAGGGGATGTAGCTGTGCCAGGACTGGCGCTCGGCCATCTTCTCGGCGCCCCGGTGGTGGTAGCCGATCTCCGGCACGCAGTCGACGATCTCTTCGCCGTCCAGCTGCAGGATGATGCGGAAGGCACCGTGGGCGGAGGGGTGGTTCGGACCCAGGTTGAGGAACATGAAGTCGGAATTCTCCGCATGCTCCTTCATGCCCCATTCCTCGGGCTTGAATCTCAGGGTTTCCTGTTCGAGATCCTGCTTGGCGGCGTTCAGCGCATAGGGATCGAACTCGGTCGCGCGCGCCGGATAGTCCTTGCGCAGCGGATGACCCTGCCAGTTGTCGGCCATCAGCATGCGCTTGGGCAGCGGGTGTCCGTCGAAGTGGATGCCGTACATGTCCAGCACTTCCCGCTCGTACCAGTTGGCATTGGGGAAGATGCCGGTGGCGGTGGGCAGGCGCAGGTCGTTGGCGGACAGGGCCACCTTGAGCATCACATCGCTGTTACGGTCGATGGACAGCAGGTGGTAGAAAACGGTGAAGTCCGCGTTGGGCAGGCCGCGGCGGTGGGTCCGCAGGCGCTCGTCCACGCCATGCAGGTCATAGAGCATGACGTAGGGGCGGGGCAAATTGCGCAGGAAGCGCAGTACTTCGATGATTCGTTCGCGTGCCACCCAGATCACCGGCATGCCGGTACGGGTGTCTTGCAGGGTCAAGGCGTCGGCGCCGAATTGGCCCTGGAGTTCGCCAACCACCGACGCTTCGCCGGCAGGGGCGAGCGCAGAGGCGGACAGAGCGGTGTCTGCGGTCATGATGTTCCGTCGCTAATCGATCGTCGTCAGCGTGCAGGTCCCGAAGGGGACTTACACTTCGTCTGGGCTGCGCAGGTTGGTGACCTGGATGCGGCGCTCGCGGTTCTGCTCGCGCTGCGAAGGCATCTCGGCGCGGTAGATACCCTGGTCGCCCACCACCCAGGAAAGGGGGCGGCGCTCTTCACCGATGGAGTCCTGCAGGAGCATCAGGCCCTGGAGGAAGGCTTCGGGGCGAGGCGGGCAGCCGGGCACGTAGACGTCGACGGGCAGGAACTTGTCCACGCCCTGAACGACCGAGTAGATGTCGTACATACCGCCGGAGTTGGCGCAGGCGCCCATGGAGATCACCCACTTGGGTTCCAGCATCTGCTCGTACAGGCGCTGGATGACCGGGGCCATCTTCATGAAGGGGGTGCCGGCGATGACCATGAAGTCGGCCTGACGCGGCGAGGCCCGGATGACTTCGGCGCCGAAGCGGGCGATGTCGTGGGGCGCCGTGAAGGCGGTGGTCATTTCCACATAGCAGCAGGACAGGCCGAAGTTGTACGGCCACAGGGAGTTCTTACGCCCCCAATTGACCGCGCCCCGCAGGACATCTTCGAGCTTGCCCATGAAGATGCTGCGGTTGACTTGACTTTCGACGGGGTCGGCCACGGTTTCCCGCTGGCCGGCCGGATAGCGGTCTACTGCCGCATCGGGATCGATCCGGGTGAGATTGTATTGCATTGCCAAAGCCTCATTGTTTCGACTTCGCCTGCCGCTCGCGACGGCTCGCAGGCGCCCAATCGAGCGCTCCGATTCGCCACAGGTAGACAAGACCCGCCAACAGAATTGCTATGAAAATGGAGGCTTCCACGAAGCCGGCCCATCCCGATTCACGGATGGACACCGACCAGGCGAAGAGAAAGAGGGCTTCGACGTCGAAGATCACGAAGAGCATCGCGACCAGGTAGAACTTGGCAGAGAGACGAAGACGGGCACCCCCGGTGGGGACGATGCCGGACTCGAAGGGGTCGTTCTTGCTGCGGCCCACGGCTTTGCTGCCGAGCAGGCTCGAGACTCCGAGCATGAAGGCAATCAGACCAACCACGCCCAGGAGAAATACCGCGAAGCTCCAGTTGTGGGTCAGTAGGCTGATCGACTCAGACATGCTTTGAATCCTTAATTATTGGGTATCAGGCGCTATCAGTGCGACACGGTGTCGCAAGACAGACAGATTTTATGCTCTATCGATTCATTCTGTAAATTTATTGGTCCAAAAAGATTCTATTGGACTGCTTTGAATCAAACTAAACAGAACTTCCGGTTTATTTGAGAATGAATATAAGAATTATTCTCAAATAACTTCCTTCTGTTCCTGTGTCCTAGATTGCCAGCCGCGGCAGGAGTTCTGCCGTTCGCCGGTTTGCTAGTCGATGAGATCGGCGCGGATGCTCAGCTGACGGTCGTCACGACCTTCGGTGGAGTAGTGGCGGACAAGGCTGCTCTGGTCGCCCTCGATCTGCTGCCGGAAGCCGCCCAGGTCCAGCCACTGGCCCAGGGTGCCGCTGATGCGGGTGGCGGCGCTCTGGGTCTGCACCGTGCCCGGGCGCATGGCGGCGGCCCGGTCATCGACGCTGCTGATGTCCAGGTGCACCAGATTGCCGCTCAGGCGGGCGGTGACCTGAAAGCCCCGTTCGAGGCGGCGGTAATCGGTCTGGGCGTAGCTCTGACCATAGGGCGAGGTCTGGTAGGTGGTCACCGGGACGTCTTCACCGAAGCGGATGAAGGCGGGGTAGCCCTCGGTGACCTGGACGCGCTGGGCGCCATCCTCCTTCTGGTCGGTGCTGTCTTCGATGATGCGTACCTGGGGCGCACGCACGTCGCCGTTTACCGAATAACCCTGACTGGCGCCCGAGCTGCCGGCGCGGGTGGCCAGGGTGATGAGCAGGCGCCGCGGTTGGGTGTCCAACTGGGCGAGCAGACTCTTGAGTTCGGCCAGCTTGGCCGGCTCGGCATTGACGATCAGCTGATTGCCGTAGACGTTGACCTTGCCTTCGCTGCCAAGGACGGCTTGCAAGGTAGGCAGCAGATCGTCGGCGGTGCGGTATTGCAGGGGTATGACCTCGGTACGAGGCGCCGCCCAGGCGGTGGTCGTCAGCAGCAACAGGAACGCCAGCAGACCTTTCACAGCACCATCCTCCGCAATTCCTGATCCGGCTGGCTGCTGGCCCAGAGGCGATCGAAGACCTGCTGCTGAACCTTGACGGCGGCGCGGTCGCCGTAGCGGACGAAGCCGGTGGGCGCACTGCCCGTGCGGCGCAGCAGGGCCTGGTCGTCGACGATGAGGCAGCTGCCTTCCGGGTGCTGATCGGCCGGTGGCCGCCGGATCAACAGATTGCTGGTCAGGCGTTGCGCCAGGGCGATGAGTCGGTGCCCCTGGCGCATGGCGAGGGCGCTGTCGTTGATGAGGATGCGGACCTGATGCCGCGGATGGCCCAGCAGCAGACGCTTGATCGCCGCCTCGACGGCGAGATTGTCGTAGAGCGGTGCTTCCAGGTCGGGCGTCTGGATGCTCAGCTGGCGGCTGGCTTGGCCGATGAGGCGGACACCGTGCTCACGCAGGGCGTCCAGGCCTTCGAGGCGCAGGGCGAGGTCCTGGCCGAGCTGGGGTTCGGGCAATCCGTCCAGGGTCAGATCGGCAAAGGACTCGTCCACGGCGGCTCCCCATCACTCGTCGTCGTCTTCTCCGGCGAAGATCAGGCTGCCCTGCTGGAGCAGTTCGCGGATCAGGCGCATGGCATCGTCGTCCTGCAGCCAGGGCGCGAGATTGGCCTCGTGCAGGACGTCCGCCGAGCATAGCAGGTCGAGCAGCGGTTGCAGCCGCATGGGCAGCAGGCGGCTCTGGCCGCTGGCGAAGACCATCACCTCGTCTTCCAGGCGACTCCAGGCGATGCGGCCGCTGGGGTTGCGCATCAGCAGGGCGCCTTCGTCGAGTTCCTTGCGCAGCTGCTTGGCGCTGAGGTTTTCTCCGGCGACGCGCTCCGGGTAGCGCGGCTCGGTCATGTGCTGGCCGAACCAGGCCAGCAGCAGGCGATCGTCGCTCAGGTGACGCTCCATCAGGCCGCGCAGCCGCTCGATGGCCTCGGGCGGAATCTCCGCCGGATGCTCGCTGGCCGGGGCGCAGCCGGCGTCGCTGTAGCGCTCGTCCTCGGGGATGAACTGGTTGAGGAAGTCGGTGAAGTGGGTGAGCACCTCGCCGGCACTGGGGGCGCGGAAGCCGATGGAGTAGGTCATGCACTCGTCTTCGGCGATGCCGTCGTGGGCCAGGCCCGGCGGCAGATAGAGCATGTCGCCCGGTTCCAGCACCCATTCGTCGGTCTGCTGGAAGTCGGCGAGGATCTTCAGCTCCAGGCCGTCGATCAGCGGGCTGTCGGCGGTGCACGGCTGACCGATGCGCCAGCGACGGCGGCCATGGCCCTGCAGCAGGAAGACGTCATAGTGATCGTAGTGGGGGCCGACACCGCCACCGGGGGCGGCGTAGCTGATCATGACGTCGTCCACGCGCCAGCTGGGCAGGAAGCGGAAGGCCTCCAGCACCTCGGCCACCTCGGGAACGAACTGGTCGACCGATTGCACCAGCAGGGTCCAGTCGCGCTCGGGCAGGCTGGCGAAGGTGTCTTCCGGCAGCGGGCCGCGGCGCAGCTCCCAGGTGCGGTCCTGGCCGATGATCAGGCGGGATTCGATTTCCTCTTCCAGCGACAGGCCGGCCAGCTCGTCCGGTTCCAGGGGGCTCTGGAAATCCGGGATGGCCTGGCGGATCAGCAGGGGTTTCTGCTGCCAGTAGTCGCGGAGGAATTCACGGGCGGTCAGGCCGCCGAGCAGTTGCAGGGGTTGATCCGGGTTCATGCACACCTCGCGCAATGAAAAACGCCCGGCGAGGCCGGGCGTGAAAAAGAAGGCAGCCTCAGATCCGACGGGCCTGCTCGGCAGCGTTACCGATATAGCCGGCCGGGGTCAGCTGGCGCAGTTCGGCCTTGGCGGCTTCAGGGATTTCCAGGCCGTCGATGAAGTCCTGCAGGGCGCTGGCGCTGATGCCCTTGCCGCGGGTCAGCTCCTTGAGCTTCTCGTAGGGGTTGGCCACGCCATAGCGGCGCATCACGGTCTGCACCGGCTCGGCCAGGACTTCCCAACAGGCGTCCAGGTCTTCGGCGATGCGCGCGGCGTTGAGCTCCAGCTTGCCGATGCCCTTGAGGGTGGCTTCGTAGGCGATCACGCCGTGGGCCAGGCCGGTGCCCAGGTTGCGCAGCACGGTGGAATCGGTCAGGTCGCGCTGCCAGCGGGAGATCGGCAGCTTGCTGGCCAGGTGCTGGAGGATGGCGTTGGCGATGCCCAGGTTGCCTTCGGAGTTCTCGAAGTCGATGGGGTTGACCTTGTGCGGCATGGTCGAGGAGCCGATCTCGCCGGCCACGGTCTTCTGCTTGAAGTAGCCTAGGGAAATGTAGCCCCAGACGTCCCGATCGAAGTCGATCAGGATGGTGTTGAAGCGGGCGATGGCGTCGAACAGCTCGGCGATGTAGTCGTGCGGCTCGATCTGGGTGGTGTAGGGATTCAGGGTCAGGCCGAGGTCGTCTTCGATGAAGGTGCGCGCATTGGCTTCCCAGTCGACGTCCGGGTAGGCGGACAGGTGGGCGTTGTAGTTGCCCACGGCACCGTTGATCTTGCCCAGCGGGCGGATGGCGGCGATCTGCTCGATCTGGCGCTCCAGGCGATAGACCACGTTGGCCAGTTCCTTGCCCAGGCTGGTGGGGGAGGCGGGCTGGCCGTGGGTGCGCGAGAGCATGGGCACGTCGGCGAAGCGATGGGCCAGCACGCGGATCTCGCCGGCGATCTGGCGCATCAGCGGCAGCAGCACCTGGTCACGGCCTTCGCGCAGCATCAGCGCGTGGGACAGGTTGTTGATGTCCTCGGAGGTGCAGGCGAAGTGGATGAATTCGCTGACCGCGGCCAGTTCCGGCAGGCCGGAGACCTCTTCCTTGAGCAGGTACTCTATGGCCTTGACGTCGTGGTTGGTGGTGCGCTCGATGTCCTTGACCCGCTGCGCCTGCTCGACGCTGAAGTCGGTGGCCAGCTTGTCCAGCAGGGCATTGGCCTCGGCGGAGAAGGGCGCGACCTCGGGAATGCCCGCGTGGGCGGCCAGGCGCTGCAGCCAGCGGACCTCGACCTGGGCGCGGAAACGGATCAGGCCGAATTCGCTGAAGATGGGGCGCAGGGCGGCGGTCTTGCCGGCGTAACGGCCGTCGATGGGCGATACGGCGGTGAGCGAGGAGAGCTGCATGGGCATTCTCTTGGTAGCGGGGGAGAAAGGGGCGGAATTCTACACGCAAAGACCGGGGCTTTAGTACCGCCGCCGGCCGGTCCGGGATCAGCCGTTGCGCAGGGGATAGAGGTTGTCGAGCAGCTTGCGGCGATTGAGCACCAGTTGCCAGCGATGACCGCCGAGCTGGCGCCACAGGCGGGCCGAGCGAATGCCGGCCAGCAGCAGGGCACGCACTCGCGAGGCGGTGGCGGATTGCTGCAGGTAGCGCATCTCGCCGTGCACCTGGATGCGCTGCTTGAAGGTGCTCAGGGTGTCCTCGTAGAGACCCCCGCAGGCAGCGATGACGTTCTCGTGAGCGACCCCGAAGTGCTCGACCTGGGACTGGATCTGGGTGAGGCGCCGGCCGATGAGATCGAGCAGGTCGCCGCGCTTCTCCAGCTTGCGTTCCAGGGCGGTCATCGCCAGGGCGTAGCGCAGCGGCTCGCGCTGCAGGCTGTTGGGGTTGCGCTCCAGGGTGCTGGAAAGCGCGCCGAGGCCCTCGCGCAGAGGCGCGACCTGGCCGCCGTAGACCTCCAGGGTGCTGCCCGGATCGCGCACCAGCAGGCTGCCGAGCAGGCAGGCGAGGGGTTCTTCCGCGACCTGGCCGGTGCGTGCCAGCTGGTCGACCAGCACGGCGGCCTGGAAGACGCCGCCCAGGGCGATGAGTTGTTCCTGGGTGCGATTCATGCGGCGGGCGCCTCGGCGCAGGCGGGTTGATAATGTTCGATCACGCCGCCGCCCAGGCAGACGTCGCCGTCGTAGAAGACCACCGACTGGCCGGGGGTCACGGCGCGCTGGGGTTCGTCGAAGACTACCCGGTAGCCGGCGCCCTGGCGCTCGATCTGGCAGGGCTGGTCCTGCTGGCGATAGCGGACCTTGGCGGTGAGGCGGCGCGGTTGGGCGAGCTCCAGCTCATTGACCCAGAACATCTCGCTGACGGTCAGGGCCTCGGCGAACAGCCAGGGGTGGGCATTGCCCTGGCCGACGATCAGCACGTTGCGGGTCAGGTCCTTGCTCAGCACGTACCAGGGATCGTCACCGGCGTCCTTCATGCCGCCGATGCCCAGGCCCTGGCGCTGGCCGATGGTGTGGTACATCAGGCCGTGGTGGCGGCCGATGACCTCGCCGGTGGTGGTCTCGATGTCGCCCGGCTGCGCCGGCAGGTACTGCTTGAGGAAGTCGCTGAAGCGACGCTCGCCGATAAAGCAGATGCCGGTGGAGTCCTTCTTGCGCGCGGTGGCCAGGCCATGCAGCTCGGCGATGGCGCGGACCTCGGGCTTTTCCAGTTCGCCCACCGGGAAGAGGGTGCGCGCCAGCTGCTCGCCGCCCACGGCGTGGAGGAAATAGCTCTGGTCCTTGTTGGCGTCCAGCCCCTTGAGCAGCAGGGTCTGGCCGTCGACGTCGCGACGGCGCACATAGTGGCCGGTGGCGATCAGGTCGGCGCCCAGGGCCAGGGCATAGTCGAGGAAGGCCTTGAACTTGATCTCGCGGTTGCAGAGGATGTCCGGATTCGGCGTCCGACCGGCCTTGTATTCGGCGAGGAAGTGCTCGAAGACGTGATCCCAGTACTCGGCGGCGAAGTTCGCCGTGTGCAGCTTGACGCCGATGCGGTCGCAGACCGCCTGGGCATCGGCGAGGTCTTCCTTGGCCGTGCAGTACTCGGTGCCGTCATCCTCGTCCCAGTTCTTCATGAACAGGCCCTCGACCTGATAGCCCTGCTCCTTGAGCAAGAGGGCCGAGACCGAGGAATCCACTCCGCCGGACATGCCGACGATGACGCGGGTGCCGTTCACTTCAAAAACCTCTCATATCTACGATCATCGACAGGGGATAGCGGTGCCCGTCCAGGTACTTCTCGATGGCGTCCAGGACCAGGGGGCTGCGCAGCCGGGCCTGCTCGGCGCGGATCTCGTCGAGCGTCAGCCACACCGCGCGGGTGATGTCGGCATCCAGGGCGCGCTCCGGCTGGTGGGCCAGGGGGCGGGCATGGAAGGCCGTGCGATAGTAGGTGACGCCATTGGCCGGGGCGACATAGAGGCCGATGCCGATCACGCCCAGGATCTCCACCTGCCAGGCGGTTTCTTCCAGGGTTTCGCGCCGCGCCGCCTCGATCAGGCTCTCGCCCGGCTCCAGGTGCCCGGCCGGCTGGTTGAGCACCAGGCGACCCTGCTTCTCTTCTTCCACCAGCAGGAAGCGACCGGCGTCTTCCACCACGGTGGCCACGGTGACGTGGGCGTGCCAATCCATCTCGGACTCCGCTATCGGTAATCGCGCAGTATACGCCTTAAGCTTTGCCGGTCCCAAATGCAGCGAACCCCGGCCGGGGCCAGGGTTCGCTGTGATCAGCCATTCAGGCTGCGGGCGCAGCCCTCAGGTTCAGCCTTTCAGCCGTTCCAGGGCGGCATTGAGCGTGGCGCTCGGACGCATGGCCTGGCGGGTCTTGGCCTGGTCGGGGTGGTAGTAGCCACCGATGTCCACGGCCTCGCCCTGGACGCCATTCAGCTCGGCGACCACCTTGGCTTCGTCGGCGGTCAGCGACTTGGCCACCGGCTCGAACTGGGCCTTGAGCTGGGCGTCTTCGCTCTGCTCGGCCAGGGCCTGGATCCAGTACAGCGCCAGGTAGAAGTGGCTGCCGCGGTTGTCCAGTTCACCGGCCTTGCGCGACGGCGACTTGTTGCTGTCGAGGAACTTGCCGTTGGCCTGATCCAGGGTCTTGGCCAGGATCTTGGCCTTGGCGTTGCCGGTGGTCTCGCCCAGGTGGTTCAGGGATTCGGCCAGGGCCAGGAACTCGCCCAGGGAATCCCAGCGCAGGTGGTTTTCCTGCACGAACTGCTGGACGTGCTTGGGCGCGGAGCCGCCGGCACCGGTCTCGAACAGGCCGCCGCCGTTCATCAGCGGGACGATGGACAGCATCTTGGCGCTGGTGCCCAGTTCCATGATGGGGAAGAGGTCGGTCAGGTAGTCGCGCAGGACGTTACCGGTTACCGAGATGGTGTCCTCGCCCTTGCGGATGCGCTCCAGGGACACGCGGGTGGCTTCCTCGGGCGCCAGGACACGGATGTCCAGACCGTTGGTGTCGTGGTCCTTGAGGTAGCGCTCGACCTTGGCGATGACCTGGGCGTCGTGGGCGCGGTTCTGGTCCAGCCAGAAGATGGCCGGGGTGCTGCTGGCACGAGCGCGGTTGACGGCCAGTTTGACCCAGTCCTGGATCGGCGCGTCCTTGGTCTGGCACATGCGCCAGATGTCACCGGCCTCGACCGGATGCTCGAAGACCACCTTGCCCTGGTCGTCGGTCACGCGCACGGTGCCGTCGGTGGGGATCTGGAAGGTCTTGTCGTGGGAGCCGTATTCCTCGGCCTTCTGCGCCATCAGGCCGACGTTGGGCACGCTGCCCATGGTGCTGGGATTGAAGGCGCCGTGCTGCTTGCAGTCCTCGATCACCACCTGGTAGACGCCGGCATAGCAGCGGTCGGGGATGATGGCCTTGGTGTCCTGCAGGTTGCCTTCGGCGTTCCACATCTTGCCGGAGTCACGGATCATGGCCGGCATGGAGGCGTCGACGATGACGTCGCTCGGCACGTGCAGGTTGGTGATGCCCTTGTCGGAGTTGACCATGGCCAGGGCAGGACGCTGGGCGTACTGGGCGTCGAAATCGGCCTTGATGGCGGCCTGGGTGGCTTCCGGCAGGCTGGACAGGCGGGCGTAGAGGTCGCCGATGCCGTTGTTGCGATCGAAGCCGGCTTCTTTCAGGGCGGCTTCGTGCTTGGCCAGGACGTCCTTGTAGAACTCGCCGACGATGATGCCGAACATGATGGGGTCGGAGACCTTCATCATGGTGGCCTTCAGGTGCACGGAGAACAGCACGCCCTGGGCCTTGGCGTCTTCGATCTGGGCGGCGATGAAGCTCTGCAGGGCCTTGCGGCTCATGGTCGAGGCGTCGACGATCTCGCCGGCCTTGACCGCGGTCTTCTCTTTCAGGACCTTGCTGCTGCCGTCCTTGCCGATCAGTTCGATCTTCAGGCTGCCGGCGTTCTCGATGGTGGCCGAGCGCTCGCTGCCATAGAAGTCATGGGCGTCCATGTGGGCGACGTGGGACTTGGAGTCGGCGCTCCAGGCACCCATGCGATGGGGGTGCTTGCGGGCGTAGTTCTTGACCGACAGCGGCGCGCGGCGGTCGGAGTTGCCTTCGCGCAGGACCGGGTTCACGGCGCTGCCCTTGACCTTGTCGTAACGCGCCTTGACGTCCTTTTCCTTGTCGTCCTTGGGCTCGTCCGGATAGTCCGGCAGGGCGTAGCCCTGACCCTGCAGTTCCTTGATCGCCGCCTTGAGCTGCGGGACCGAGGCGCTGATGTTGGGCAGCTTGATGATGTTGGCTTCGGGAGTGGTGGCCAGTTCGCCGAGTTCGGCGAGGTGGTCGGAGATGCGCTGCTCTTCCTTCAGGTACTCGGGGAAGAGGGCGATGATGCGGCCGGCAAGGGAGATGTCACGGGTTTCGAGGGCGACGCCGGAGGAGGCGGTGATGGCCTCGACGATGGGTAGCAGCGAATAGGTCGCCAGGGCGGGCGCTTCGTCGGTCAGGGTGTAGATGATCTTCGACGTGGTGGACATGTCTTGCTTTAACTCCTCTTTATCACAGCTGTGGCGCGAAGCCGGGCGAGCGAGGATCGACCCTTGAGTCGATAGACGCCCCAAGAAGGCGTTATCGGGCCGCGCGACAGGCGCGGCGGCGATGGACGTGCGATGCGACAAAGCGTCGCTGCGGAAATTGCGGGATCGGCCGATACAGCCAGCGGAACCGGCAGGGCCTGCAGCGACCCGTCAGTCGGCGGAGTATATCAGCGCGGCGCCTGGCGTGCATTCGTACTGCCGCGGCCTGGCTGTGGGCAGATGTTGCGGCTGTGACGGGTCTGGTAGAAGCGCACAGCTGTATCGAGCAACCAGGTCAAGAGGCTTGACCATTCGACGGCTGGCGCTGCACGGCAGTTGCTTAAGGGACTAAACTATTGCCCCTCTTAATCTGATGAGGTCGTTATGAAAACCAAGGACAATGCGTCCAAGAGTCGTTCCTGGGCTATCGTCGGGCTGGAAACGCTCGTGATCGTCGCCCTGTCGCTGTACGTCGCCTTCGGCGCCGGGCTGTTCATCAAGCACCACTGCTGGGACACCCTGACCCCGCAGCAGCAAGACCAGATCCTCGAGCAGATGAGCCGCAGTGCTCAGGAAAATACCCTGCTCACCTGATTCGCCTTCGCTCGAATCCCTTCCTTTCAAACAATAAGAATCCTTCTTTTTTCTCCCGCGCACTCCCTGGGTGTCGAGGGGGCCTCGTCACGTCCGCAGTTCTAGCAGACCAGATGTTTCCCTGGACTCACGGGGGCGGTGGGGGTGGCCTTGGGCAGCACGCTGGGCGAGGAGGTCGCCACGGGTCTGGCGCGACGTGCCAGGCGCAGCATGGCCCAGAGTATGGCCAGCGCCAGGGCCAGCCAGCCCAGAATCAGAAGAAGGATGTAGGTCGCAGGAGTCATTGACGTTCACCGTACGGCTGTCTCGGAAAGGTGTCTCTGCTGGGACACATTTCACTAGACTCGTCAATAGCTATCCTGTTCAGGCTTTCCCGACGAGGGGTCCGACCGGGCGCCGCCGATGCGGCGCCCGGTCGGCGCGGATCACAGGAACAGGTGCGCCAGCCAGAACAGGCCGGCGGAGAGGGCCATGGAGGCCGGCAGGGTCAGGACCCAGGCCATCAGGATGTTGCGCACCGTGCTGCCCTGCAGGCCGCTGCGATTGGCGACCATGGTGCCGGCCACGCCCGAGGACAGCACGTGAGTGGTGGAGACGGGCAGGGCGAAGACGTTGGCCATGCCGATGGCGGCCACAGCCGTCACCTGGGCGCTGACGCCCTGGGCATAGGTCATGCCCTGGCGCCCGATCTTCTCGCCGACGGTCAGCACCACCCGGCGCCAGCCGACCATGGTGCCGATGCCCAGGGCCAGGGCGACCGCGATGATGACCCAGAAGGGCGCGTATTCGGTGGTGCTGGTGAGATCCTTGCGCAGACGACTGAGGTCGTCGCGATCGCGCGCGGTCAACACCGGCAGCTTGCTCACCTTTTTGGCGGTGTCGTCCAGGCACAGCAGGTAGCGGCGCACCTGCTGGCGATGGTCGTCGCTCATGGCCCGGTAGTCGGTGATGCCTTCCAGATCGGCCAGCAGTGCCTGCAGGGTCGGCACGGTCATGTGCGGGGCGCAGCGGAATTCCTGGGGCAGGTCGCGATTGCCGGGCACTTCGGCGAGGAAGTCCTTGAGGTTGTCGCCCTGGCGCTCGTAGAACTGACCCAGGTGGATGGCGGCGTCGCGGGTGCGCTCGATCTGGTAGGTGGTGCTGTCCAGGTCCAGCACGAACTTGGCCGGGACGATGCCGATCAGCACCAGCATGATCAGGCCGATGCCTTTCTGGCCGTCGTTGGAGCCGTGCACGAAGCTCATGCCCATGGCCGAGAGGACCAGCATCAGACGATTCCAGAACGGCGGGTGCTTCTTGGCGTCCACTTCGCGGCGCTGTTCCGGGGTCTTGTGCATCTTCGACAGTGGCCGCCAGCGCTTGAGGGCGAGCAGCAGCAGGCCGGCGACGGCGAAGCCGGCCAGCGGCGAGAAGATCAGCGACAGGCCGATGTCGATCGCCTTCTGCCAGTTCACCCCTTCGCTCATCGGGATGCCGGTGAGCAGGGCGTTGGTCACGCCGACGCCGAGAATGGAGCCGATCAGGGTGTGGGAGCTGGAAGCGGGGATGCCGAAGTACCAGGTGCCCAGGTTCCAGGTGATGGCCGCGGCGAGCAGGGAAAACACCATGGCCAGACCGTGGCCGGTGTTGACGTTGATCAGCAGCTCCACCGGCAGCAGGTGGACGATGGCGTAGGCGACGCCAACGCCGCCGAGCAGCACACCGAGGAAATTGAAGATGCCGGAGAAGAACACCGCGAGGTGCGGCGGCATGGCCTTGGTGTAGATCACCGTGGCGACGGCGTTGGCGGTGTCGTGGAAGCCGTTGATGAATTCAAAGGCCAGCACAAAGGCCAGGGCCAAGACGAGGCTGATGGCGACCCAGGCGTGGAGTCCGCTGAAAAGTTCGAACATGGGGATACGTCGACAGTTGGCAGGCGCGAATTATGGCAGAAAAATGACTGCCGCCATCGCCACCTTGAATGGGAGCGGCGAATTAGTCGCCGCGGTAGATGCAGCCGCAGGTGCAGGTCTCATGGACGCGGACCTGGCTGAGTTCGGGCAGCTGGGGCTTGAGTTGTTGCCAGATCCAGCGGGCGAGCACCTCGCTGGTGGGGTTCTCGAGGCCCGGGATGTCGTTCAGGTAGTGATGGTCGAGACGCTCGTACAGGGGTTTGAAGACGGCCTTGATGTCGGCGAAATCCCGGACCCAGCCGGTATGGGGATCGACCTCGCCTTCGATGTGCAGGCCTACCTTGAAGGAATGCCCATGGAGACGGCCGCACTTGTGACCTGCCGGAACATTGGGCAGGAAGTGCGCGGCTTCGAAAATGAATTCTTTGAAAATTTCCACGATAACCACTCGCGTTGGGCCACGGGGTGTGGCGGCTGCGGGGCGGCAGTCTATCAGCTCGACAGCGCCTTGCCGAACCTCCCGCTGCCCGGCAGCGGCCAGCGGCTAGCCCGGCATCGACCAGGGTTCCAGCAGATGGCCGTCGTGCGCCAGTTCCAGGCGGGTCCGTTCGATCAGCGCGGCGAGGTGGCCGGCATGGCTGTACTGGCTGCGGGCGACGTGGGCGACCGAGGCCAGGACCTGGCTGCCGTCCGTCACCGCGAAGGAAAAGCTGGCGTCGCTGGGGTCTTCACGGACCTCGCCGTGCAGCGGCAGAAAGGCCTTTTCGACGATGTGGACGGCGCGGGCGAGATCTATGGTCATGGACGGATTCCTCTGCAGATTGCCTTCTATAGAGGACCGGGTGGCGGAGAAATTCTGATTTGCCAACGCCTGCGGGCTTAGGCAGTCTCCCGGTCTTTGTCTGGACGTTTCCCCATGCGCAACAGCAATCCTCGTACCTTCTGGGCTCTGGTCGGCCTGGCCGCGGTCTTCGGTCTCGCCGGCCTGATCGGCAATCGGGTGGGCTGGGAGCGACTGGAGATCGGCTATCGGACGGTGCCGTCGCCCAGTGGCCTGGACATCGGCGTGGCGGGGCAGGTCATCACCGGTCTGCCGTCGCTGTGCATAGCCCTGGCGCTGGTCACCATAGTGACGGCGCTGATCATCCGCGGTGGCCGCCGCTTCCGTTCGCGGCTGCCCCTGCCGGTGACGGCGGCCATTCTCTGGGTGCTGCTGGCGGGCCTGCTGGTGCTCTTCTATCCCAGTACCCTGGCGTTCCAGTGGGAGAACCATCGCAGCGCGGCGGACATCGACTTCTATGTGCTGCAGGAGCGCCAGGGCCCATTCCAGGGTACCGCGCAGAAAAGCCAGCGCCTGACCTACTACCGCGACTGCGGCGCCACCGGACAGGCGGCCTGCCCGGTGTTCGAGTGCGTGGTGGAAAGACGCAGCTGGCTGGGCGGCCTGCAGAAGATCGAAGGCTTCTACCCGGGGCTGGACCAGGAGCGTCAGTTGGAGCTGCTGCGCACCCGCTGCCTGCCCGGCACGCCGTGACCGACGAAACCGCCGGTCTGGTGGCGCCATAGGCGGGCATAGAGACCGTTGTAGGCGATCAGCTCGTCGTGGGAACCCATCTCGACGATCTGGCCGCGCTCCATGACCACCAGGCGATCCATGCGCGAGATGGTCGACAGCCGGTGGGCGATGGCGATCACCGTCTTGCCTTCCATCAGGGTCTCCAGACTCTCCTGAATGGCCGCTTCCACCTCGGAATCGAGGGCGGAGGTGGCTTCGTCGAGCAGCAGGATGGGCGCGTCCTTGAGCAGGGTGCGGGCGATGGCGATGCGCTGACGCTGGCCGCCGGAGAGCTTGACGCCGCGCTCACCCACCTGGGCGTCCAGGCCGGTACGGCCATGGGCATCGGTGATGCGGGCGATGAAGTCGTCGGCCTTGGCCTTGCGCAGGGCCGCGTGCAGCTCCTCGTCGGTGGCCTCGGGGCGGCCGTAGAGCAGGTTCTCGCGAATCGAACGGTGCAGCAGCGAGGTGTCCTGGGTGACCACGCCGATCTGGCATCTCAGGCTTTCCTGGGTGACGTGGGCGATGTCCTGGCCATCGACCAGGATGCGACCGCCTTCCAGGTCATAGAGGCGCAGCAGGACGTTGATCAGGGTGGACTTGCCGGCGCCCGAGGGGCCGACCAGGCCGATCTTCTCGCCCGGGGCCACGTCGAGGGTCAGGCCTTCGATGATGCCGGCGCCCTTGCCGTAGTGGAAATGGATGTCCTCGAACAGCACGGCGCCACGGCTCACCTGCAAGGGCTTGGCGTCCGGGGCATCGCCGACCTGGCGCGGTTTGGCGATGGTGCTCATGCCGTCCTGCACCATGCCGATGTTCTCGAAGATGCCGTTGACCACCCACATGATCCAGCCGGACATGCTGTTGATACGGATCACCAGGCCGGTGGCCAGGGCGATGGCGCCCACGCTGATGACGCCCTGGTGCCAGAGCCAGAGGGCGAGGCCGGTGGTGCCGGCGATGAGGAAGCCGCTGAGGATGGCGATGGTCACGCCCATGGCGGTGATCAGGCGCGCGGCGCTCTCGGCCTTTTCGGTCTGCTCTTCCATGGCCTGGCGGGCGTATTGCTCCTCCTGAGCCGAATGGGAGAACAGCTTGAGGGTGGAGATGTTGGTGTAGCCGTCGACGATGCGTCCGGAGAGCTGCGAGCGGGCTTCGGAGGCGATGGCCGAGCGCTCCTTGGTCTGGGGCACGAAATACCAGAGGGCGATGACGTAGCCGATGATCCAGAGGACCAGGGGCACCATCAGCCAGACGTCGGCCTGGGCGAACAGGATCAGCGAGGTGACGGCAAAGATCAGCACGTGCCAGATGGCGTCCACCGCCTGCACCGCCGAATCGCGCAGGGAGACACCGGTCTGCATGATGCGGTTGGAGATGCGCCCGGCGAAGTCGCTGTGGAAGAAACCCAGGCTCTGCTTTAGCACATAGCGATGGTTCTGCCAGCGGATCAGGGTGGTGAGGCTGGGGGTGATGGTCTGGTGCACCAGCAGGTCATGCAGGCTGATGAACAGCGGCCGGATGACCAGGGTAACCACCGCCATCCAGATCAGGGTGCCGCCGTGCTCCTGGAAGAACACCGAGCTGTTGGGCGCGCTGCCGGCCAGGTCGACGATCTGGCCGATGAAGTTGAACAGGGCGACCTCGATCAGGGCGCCGATCAGACCGACCGCCAACAGCAGGGCGAAGGCCGGCCAGGCTTGCTTGAGGAAGTGGAGATAGAAGGCGCCGACGCCAGTGGGCGGCATTTCATCGGGGGCTTCCCGAAATGCATCGATGAGGCGTTCGAAGCGGCGAAAGATCATGCGGGGTCCTTGTGAGGAGGAGACGGCGTCTCGCACTGGGGCCTCGCCTGGTTGACCGGACGACCGCCAGCGGATCGTCCGGCAGGACAGGTCGGCTACAGCCGTTTGGCAGCGAGAATCATGACCGGTTCACGGGGAATGTCGCGCAGCATGCCCTGGCGGGTGGTCTGGACCCCGGCGATCTGGTCGACGACTTCCATGCCGCGCACGACCTTGCCGAACACCGCATAGCCGAAGTCGCGCGAGCCGTGGTCGAGGAAGGCATTGTTCTCGACGTTGATGAAGAATTGACTGGTGGCGGAATTGACGTCCGAGGTCCGCGCCATGGCCAGGGTGCCACGCAGATTCTTCAGGCCGTTGTCGGCTTCGTTCTTGATCGGCGCCTTGGTGCGCTTTTCCTGCATGTCGCGGGTGTAGCCGCCACCCTGGATCATGAAGCCGGGGATGACCCGGTGGAACAGGGTGCCCTTGTAGAAGCCGCTGTCGACGTAGCCGAGGAAGTTCTCGGTGCTGACCGGTGCCTTGGCCGCGTCCAGCTCGACCTCGATGTCACCCTTGTTGGTGCTGATGAGCACGTGCGGATTGTCCGCGGCCCAGGTGGAGGAGGCGACGAACAGCGCGCAGGCGGCAAGCAGGGCTTTGAACATGATGGATCCTTGAGTGGCAGAGACGACTGGCGAACGATAGCAACCCGGCCGGCACCCCGCCACGGTCAGCGTGGCAGGGCATGCTTGCGCAGCAGGTTCATGAGGATCTGCGAGGCCGGGCCCAGCTCGTGCTGGCGGGTCTTGTAGAGCTGGAAGGGATGGAAGCGCTGGGCTCCCTGTTCCAGGGGCAGCGGCTTGAGCAGACCGGCCTCGAGATCGGTCTGGATGGCGTCCCGGGGCAGCCAGGCGAAGCCCAGGCCGTCGCGCAGGAAGGTCGCCGCGGTGCTGATGCTGCCCACCGTCCAGCGCTGCTCGGCGGCCAGCCAGCCGGCATCCCGCGGCTGGGCGCGGCCGCTGTCGCGGATCACGATCTGCAGCTGTTCTTCCAGATCGGCGGTCACCAGGGTGCGCTGCAGCTGGTGCAGCGGATGCTCGGGATGGGCGACGGCGACGAATTCCACGGTGCCGAGGGAGGCCCCCAGGTGCGCGGCGATCACCAGCCCGGTGATCGCCAGGTCCGCCGAGCCGTCGAGCAGGGCCTCTTCCACGCCGGACAGCACCTCTTCGCGCAGCCGTACCCGGCAGCCACGACTTTGCGGCATGAATTCGCGCAGGCACAGCAGCAAGGGACGGGTGGGGTAGGCGGCGTCCACCACCAGCCGCACCTCGGACTCCCAGCCCTGTTCCATGTGGTAGGCCAGTTCCTCCAGCTGGCTGGCCTGCTGCACCAGGCGGCGCGAGCGGCGCAGGAGCACGGCGCCGGCATCGGTCAGCACGGCGCGGCGTCCCTCCAGGCGCAACAGCGGCACGCCGAGCTGCTCCTGCATGCGCGCGACGGTATAGCTGACCGACGACTGGGAGCGATGCAGCACCTCGGCGGCCTGGGCGTAGCCGCCGTGATCCACCACCGCCTGCAGGGTCCGCCACTGATCGAGGGAAACGCGAGGAGTCTTCATCAAGCGCTCTGGGCTCACGAAAGGGCGCATGTTAGTGCCTAGCCTGGCAATGGCAAAACGCGGCGTCCATCACGGCATGAAAAAATGTCGGCTGGCGGGTCAAATGTCCCGCCGACGCCAGCCTCCAAGCCTGCCGATGAGTTTCCCACTCTAGGCAAGACAAGGAGTCTCCATGTCGTCATTCAAGGCGTTGCTGGGTTGCTGTCTGGTCATCGCGCCGCTGCTGGTCCAGGCCGAGGAATCTCGCGCGGCGGCCGCCGCCCCCATCGATATCGAAGGCATGAACATCAGCCGGACCCTCGACTGCGAGGGGCGCGACGTGTCCCTGTCCGGCGAGGGCAATACCCTGACCCTGAAAGGCCAGTGCGGTGAGGTGTCGGTCTATGGCAGCCATCATCGCCTGGTGCTCGACAGCGCCCGGGCGCTGACCATCCATGGCCTGGGCAGCGTGACCACAGTCAGGGGCGCCGTGGCCAGCCTGAGCATCGGCGGCGGCTATCAGCAGGTGCAGGCCAATGTGCGCGGCAGCGATGGCCTGGCCAAGGTCGATGCCTACGGCTACGGCGCCAAGGCGCGCCTGACCCTGCTCAGCCAGGCCGACATCGCCGTGGGTGGTTCCAGTCAGCAGGTCTACTGGTCCCGCGCGGCCGGGGTGGCCGAGCCCAAGACGCTGGTCTCGGGCGCCGACAACGTGCTGCAGGCCAACCAGTCGGTGGCGGGCCTCACCGGCGGCGAACCCTCGGGCCTGAACGCCACCCGCTAGGCCGTGAAGGGCCGGGGGTTTCCCTCGGGCGGCGGGCACGTTAAGGTCGCGCACCTTTTTCGTGCGTCGCCGTCATGCCTTATCTCCTGCTCGTCACCCTCATCTGGGCGTTTTCCTTCAGCCTGATCGGCGAATACCTCGCCGGTCGGGTCGACAGCGATTTCGCCGTGCTGGTCCGCGTGGCCATCGCCTTCGTGCTGTTCCTGCCCTTCACCCGCTGGCGCGGGGTGCCGGGAAGCTTCGCCCTGGGGCTGATGGCGGCGGGCGCGCTGCAATTCGGCATCACCTATCTGTGCCTGTATCGCAGCTTCGCGGTGCTGACGGTGCCCGAGGTGCTGCTGTTCACCGTGCTCACGCCCATCTACGTGACCCTGCTGGACGACGCCTGGCAGCGGCACTTGCGAATCTGGTCGCTGCTCGCCGCCGTGGTGGCGGTGGGCGGCGCCGCCCTGATCCGCTTCCAACCGCTGACCGGTGACTACCTGCTGGGTTTTCTCCTGCTGCAGGTGGCCAACCTGACCTTTGCCGCCGGCCAGGTGCTGTGCAAGCACCTGGGGCATGCCTATGCCGGGCAGGGCGCCCTGCATCGCCATTTCGGGCTGTTCTTTCTCGGCGCCCTGCTGGTGGCGGCGCTGTCCTTTCTGCTGTTCGGCAATCCGGCGCGGTTGCCCGGCACCCTGTTGCAGTGGGGCGTACTGGTGTGGATGGGCGTCTTCGCCACGGCGCTCGGCCTCTACTGGTGGACCCTGGGCTCGCTGCGGGTCAACGGCGGCACCCTGGCGATCATGAACGAAGCCCATGTGCCGGCGGGCCTGCTGGTCAGCCTGCTGATCTGGCAGCACCCGGCCGATCTGCCTAGGCTGTTGCTGGGCGGTGGGATCATCCTGCTGTCGCTATTCATCAATCGTCTGGGGCGTCAGTCATGAACGTGCTGTCCGGCAAGGGCCTGGGCCTTTCGGTGCTGTCGTCGGTGCTGTTCGCGCTGATGCCGGTGTACTTCGCCTGGCTGGCGCCGCTGGACGGCCTGCAGGTGGTGGCCCTGCGGGTGGTCTGGTCGCTGCCCATGGTGCTCCTGCTGGTGGTGCTGCTGCGGGAGGGCAAGGCCCTGTGGGCCACGCTCAAGCGGCTGGTGCGCGAGCCCCGGCTGTGCCTGGCGATCCCGGCGGCGGCGCTGCTGATGGGCATCCAGTGGTGGGTGTTCGTCTGGGCGACCATGAACGGCGAGGCCATGGCCATGTCGCTGGGCTACTTCCTCTTGCCCCTGGCCATCGTGCTGACCGGCCGGCTGGTCTATGGCGAGCGCCTGCGACCGCTGCAGCGGCTGGCGGTCGGCTGCGCGCTGCTGGGGGTGGTCAACGAGGTCTGGGTGACCGGGGCGCTGTCCTGGGTCAGCCTGCTGCCAGTGGTGGGCTATCCGCCGTATTTCGTCCTGCGCCGCTGGATGGCGGTGGATGCCTTGTCCGGGTTCGTCTTGGAGATGGTCTGCCTGCTGCCCTTCGCGCTGCTCGCCCTGCACTGGTTCTCGCCCGGCGTCATCCTGCAGCAGTCGCCCTGGCTGTGGGCACTGTTGCCGGGACTGGGGCTGCTCAGTGCCATCGCCTTCGCCGCCATGCTGGCGTCGAGTCGCATGCTGCCGCTGAGTCTGTTCGGCATCCTCAGCTATGTGGAGCCGGCGCTGCTGGTGTTCGTCGCCCTCTATGTGCTCGGCGAGCAGCTGCCGGAGGGCGCGATCTGGACCTATGGCCCCATCTGGCTGGCGGTGGCCTGGGTCTGCCTGGACAGTGCGCGCCTGCTGCGCAAGCAGCTCAGGCGCGCGCCAGTGGCGCCCTAGAGCGCCAGGGTCGGGCACTCTGCGGCCGCGAAAAAGAACTCGTCGCAGTTGGGCAGGCTACCGGCGCGATCGACGATGAGGAATTCGTCTTCGTCGCGCAGGGCCAGCACCGGGTGGTGCCAGACGCCGGCATGGTAGTTGATGCCCTGGCGGCCATCGGTGCGGAAGACGCGGATGGCACCGGCGTCCGGCACCGCCGCCGGCGGCGCCACCACTACCAGGAAAGGCTCGCCGCGTAGCGGCACGAAGGCCTGGCTGCCGTGGGGATGGCGTTCGAGCATGGCGATGGTCAGCGGATAGTCCAGCCGCCGGGCGCGAAAGATGCTGATGATCGCCGCGCCGTCCGCCGGCCCCGTCTCGACCCGTGCCAGGGCGTGGTATCTCTGGGTCGAGCCGTTGTTGATGGGATACCAGTCCCGGTCCGCCGTCTCTATGACCTCGCCGAAGGGCGCGAAGCCCTCGGCGGTCAGCGGCTCGATGCGCAGTGGCCGGCTCATGCCTGGCCCCGCGCCACCTTGCCGAACAGTCGCAGTCGGCTGACGCCGCCGTCCGGGAAGATGTTCAGGCGCACGTGGGTGATGGGGCCGAGGTCGCGCACCTGCTCGCGGAAGCTGTGCTCCTGGTGCATCTGCAGCTTTTGCGGCGGCAGCAGCTCCTTCCAGAAGAGACTCTGGGTCTCGATCTGACCGTCGGTGCCGCCGCGCACATAGGCGCCCTGGATCTGGCAGCTGTCCGGGTAGTTGCCCTTGAAGTGCAGGGTGTCCACCAGGATTTCCTCGACGATGCCGGCGTGGCCCAGGGCGACGATCACCCAGTCGTTGCCGGGGGTGCGGCGGCGCGCGGTTTCCCAGCCGTCGGCCATGCTGGCGGCGCGGCCCGGGTTGAGGATGTTGCTCATGCGGCCATAGTGCTCGTCGTTGCAGGCCAGGGCGCGACCGCCGTTGAGGGCGGCGGCCAGATCCAGCACTTCGTCGTCGGCCTGGGCCGACCAGTCGCGGTGGGGAATGCCATAGACCCGCAGGCGGGCCACGCCGCCATCGGGATAGATGTTCAGGCGCAGGTGCGTCCAGGGGCGATCGTCGCTGATGGCATGGTAGTGATGGCTGTTGCCCTGCATCTCGATGGCCGGCAGCACCTCGGTCCAGGCGGCATCGGCGGCCGGGTCGCCCTCGGCGCAGAAGCAGGCTTCCAGGGAGGCCGAGGGCGGGTAGTTGCCGGTGAACCAGCGGGTGTCGATGTCGACGCCCTTGATCGAGCCGGGCACGCCCAGGCGGATGACCGCATGGTCGTAGCCTTCGAAGCGCTTGCGCCGCGACTCCCAGCCGTCCATCCACTTGCCGTTGTCGTCGTAGACGCCTTCCTTCCACTCCGGCTCGTGGGGCTGGAGCATGCGGTCGGCGGCGGCGAACCAGTCGTCGGTGACGCTGATGACACGGGTGCCGAGGCGGGCATCGGCGAGGTTGAGGTACTTCTCGAAGGGCGCAGCGTAGGTGCGTTTCATGGGGTGCTCTTGTCGGGGGAGGGGTCAGAGGGTCTGCAGGCGGAAGAGGGCGATGCGGTCGATCTCGGCCAGGGCGCGCTGGAATTCCTGCTCCGGACTGTTGGGCAGGCGTTCCTCGAAGGCGGCCAGGATCAGGTGCCGGTTGCTGCCCTTCACCGCCATGATGAAGGGGAAGCCGAATTTGGCGCGGTAGGCCTCGTTGTGGCGGGTGAAGCGTTCGAGTTCGTCCGGGGTGCATTGATCGAGGCCGGCACCGGCCTGTTCGCCACTGCTGGCGGCGGTCAGTTCTCCAGCCAGGGCGGCGCGTCCGGCGAGATCCGGGTGCGCCTGGATCAGCGCCAGCTGTTCGGCTTGGCTGGCGCGGGCGACCTGGGCGGCGAGGCGCTGGTGCAGGGCTTCGACGCTGTCCGGCAACGGCTGGCCCTCGTCGAAGGCGCGCTCGGCGACCCAGGCGGAATGCTCGTAGATGCCGCCAAAGGTCGCGACGAAGGCGGCGCGCTCCAGCTGGCTGGGGGTGACGGTCTGGAAGGTGCTCATGCTGGCGGATGCTCACTGTGCCAGTGACGGGCGATGTCCACCCGACGGGCGAACCAGACGCGCTCATGGCTCTGGGCGTATTCGAGGAAGCGCTTGAGGCCCACCAGGCGACCGGGGCGACCGATCAGCCGGCAATGCAGACCGATGGAAAGCATCTTGGGCGCGGTGGCGCCTTCTTCGTAGAGGGTGTCGAAGGCGTCCTTGAGGTACTGGAAGAATTGCTCGGCGGTGTGGAAACCCTGGACCTGGGTGAATCTCATGTCGTTGGTGTCCAGGGTGTAGGGGATCACCAGGTGTGGCTTGCCGGTGGGCGTATCGGGTTCCCAATAGGGCAGGTCGTCGTCGTAGGTGTCGCTGTCGTAGAGGAAGCCGCCTTCCTCCATCACCAGGCGCCGGGTATTGGGACCGGTCCGGCCGGTGTACCAGCCCAGCGGTCGTTCGCCGGTCAGTTCGGTGAGGATCTCGATGGCGCGCTGCAGATGGGCGCGCTCCTCGGCTTCGTCCATGTACTGGTAGTCGATCCAGCGATAGCCGTGGCTGCAGATCTCGTGGCCGGCCTGGACCATGGCGCGGATGACCTCGGGGTGGCGCTCGGCGGCCATGGCCACGGCAAAGATGGTCAGGGGCACCTGGTGCCTGGCGAACAGTTCCAGGATGCGCCAGACGCCGGCGCGACTGCCGTATTCGTAGAGCGACTCCATGGACATGTTGCGGACGCCCGGCAACGGCTGGGCGGCGACCATCTCGGAAAGGAAGGCCTCGGACTCCTTGTCGCCGTGGAGGATGTTGCGCTCGCCACCCTCTTCGTAATTGAGCACGAAGGACAGGGCGATGCGGGCGTCACCCGGCCAGCGGGGGTGGGGCGGCTGGGCGCCATAGCCGATGAGATCACGGGGATAGGTCATGGAAGGGGCATCCTGGCAGTCGAGATGTTTTGTATACAATGTTTGGAGACCTTTGCCGAGTCCCAGCAAGAATCCTGCCCAACTGGTCTGACCGGTCTGAAGACTTTCGGCCGGCTGGAACGCGCCCGGGCCGCAGACAGTGCCTCTGGCAGGGCTGTATACAATCGCTGGCTGAAAAACTGTTAGGCTGGCTCATCACCCTGCAGGAGCGCTCCCATGTCCGTTTCTTCCCCTGGCGGTTACCTGACGACCCATGTGCTGGACACTGCCGGTGGCTGTCCGGGCGCAGATATCGTCTTTCGCCTGTACCGTCTGGAGGGGGCCGCGCGACAGGCCCTGGGTGAAGGGCGGACCAACGCCGATGGCCGCAGCGATACGCCGCTGTTGCAGGGCGACGCCTTCACGGCAGGGGTCTATGAGCTGGAGTTCGAGGTGGGCGCCTACTACCGGCGCCGCCAGGTGGCGCTGGATGAACCGGCCTTTCTCGATACCGTGGTCCTGCGCTTCAGCCTCGCCGACGAGGGCGCGCACTACCACGTGCCGCTGCTGGTCTCTCCCTATAGCTACTCGACCTACCGCGGCAGCTAGCGGCAACTGCTCCGCGGCGGTGCGCTTCCGCCCTAATCGGCACCAGGGTAGGGCGTAGGTCCGCGGAGCTAGTGGAAGGTCGGCTCGGTGTTGAGTCGCGCGGTGGCGAGCAGCGGACGATCCGGCACGGCACTGCCGGGCCAGGTCTGGGCGATGCGTTCCAGCACTACCTGGGCCAGCATGCTGTGGGTACGACTGGCGAAATGCCCGCGGGCGCCAAAGATATAGGCCTGGTCGGCGCCCGGTTCGACATAGCTGTCCGGATCGCAGAATTCGCGACCGGGGAGACAGGCATCCCCTTCGGCATGGGTGAAGCCGTAGTTGCCGTAGTGAGCGAAGACCTCTTCCATCACCCGGTAGGCATCCACCAGCAGCAGACGGTCTCCGGCCGGCAGGTTGGCCTGCAGGGTATCGTTGTAGAGCTTGACCAGCTCATGGTTGCGCTGCGCCACCTGCTCGGTCCAGGGTTCGAGATAGGGCGCCTTGCCGTAGTCGGTGTTGTTGAGCACCACCAGCCGCTGGGCACCCAGGCTCAGCAGATAGCGCAACAGCTTGACCTCGTTCAGGGCGGTATGCCGGATCCGCGCCTCGACCTGTTCGCGGACCTCGGGGGGCAGTGGCGAGTCGGCCATCAGCGCGGCCTTGAGCTTCTTGTCGTAGAAGGGCCCGATGATGTCATTGCCGCCGATCTGCACCAGCACCAGGTCCTGCTGGCGGAAGCGGCCATGCTGCATCTCGAAGTTGCGGATCTGCTGGGAAAAGGCCAGCGGCGCCTCGTTGTGGTCGAAGCCCGGCTCGGTGAAGCTGCCGGTCACGGCGCCGCCCTCGGCGTAGCAGAGACCGTCGGGGTCGCTCGGCCCCTCGTGGCCATAGCCTTCCACCTGACGATTCGGGCCCAGCTCGATGCCGTAGGCGTCGGCGATTTCCTGCGGGTAGGTACGACCGGGATTGGTCGCATAGATGTGGCCGAAGGTGCCGCAATCCATGAGGCTGTCACCAAAGGCGATGACCCTCTGGATACCCCGCGCCTCGGCGATGGGCTCGGGGCTGGGTACGAGGGCGAGTAGCGCGGCGACACCCGCCAGTGCGGTCGCCAATCCCCAGTGCTTGCCCATCCTCTACCTCCCGGCAGCGCCCAGCGTCTGTGCTGTCACCGCCTGCTGCAACCTTCATACCGGGAAGAGCGGGAAAAACGGCGGAGAGTTCCCTGCGACCGGACCAGCCGAGACGGCAGGCGACGACAGGCAAGGACCTCGGGTGGGACGGGGCGATTGCGGCCCGCCCGCTGCCATTCAGGGTGGGTCAGTCCGGCTTGGCGACGGGATCGGAAGATTGCGCCAGGATGGCTGCCATCAGACCGGGGAAGCGCTGATCCAGGTCTTCGCGCCGCAACTGGTTCATGTGCGTGGTACCGGCGTTGCGGGTATGCACCAGGCCGGCGTCGCGCAGGACACGGAAGTGATGCGACATGCTGGATTTGGGACGGCCGCCGTCGAGTTCGCCACAGGTGGCCTCGGCGACCCGCGCCAGATAGCGGACGATATCCAGGCGCACGGGATCGCTGAGCGCGTGGAACAGACGCTCAAGGGAAAATTCGTCGGGACTGGGATGTTTGAAAGGGCGCATGCGCCAATCATACACCGGGGGTTGGCGATTATGTTATGTTCGATTAATATCGAATTAACGAACAAGATTTCGACGTACACCTTGTCACCATACGGGAGACCGCTCAGATGTCCGCATTGTTCCAACCCTTCACCCTCAAGGACGTGACGCTGCGCAACCGCATCGCCATTCCGCCCATGTGCCAGTACAGCGCCGTGGACGGCGTCATCAACGACTGGCACCAGGTCCACTATGCCGGCCTGGCCCGTGGCGGTGCGGGTCTGGTCGTCGTCGAGGCCACGGCGGTCTCGTCGGAAGGCCGCATCACGCCCGGCTGCGCCGGCATCTGGTCGGACGCCCATGCCCAGGCCTTCGTGCCGGTGGTCCAGGCGATCAAGGCCGCCGGTTCGGTACCGGGCATCCAGATCGCCCACGCCGGTCGCAAGGCCAGCGCCAATCGACCCTGGGAAGGTGACGACCATATCGCCGCCGACGACGCCCGCGGCTGGGACACCATAGCCCCGTCCGCGGTGGCCTTTGGCGCCAACCTGCCCAAGGTCCCCAAGGCCATGACCCTGGACGACATCGCCCGGGTCCGTCAGGACTTCGTCGACGCCGCCAAGCGGGCCTACGAGGCCGGCTTCGAGTGGTTGGAACTGCATTTCGCCCACGGCTACCTGGCGCAGAGCTTCTTCTCGGTGCACTCCAACCAGCGTGACGACCAGTACGGCGGCGACCTCGCCGGCCGCAGCCGCTTCCTGCTGGAAACCCTGGCCGCGGTGCGCCAGGTCTGGCCGGAGCACCTGCCGCTGACCGCGCGTTTCGGCGTGATCGAATACGACGGTCGCGACGAAGAGACGCTGGCCGAATCCATCGAGCTGGCCCAGGGCTTCAAGCGCGAAGGCCTGGACCTGCTGAGCGTCAGCATCGGCTTCTCCACCCCGACCGCCAACATCCCCTGGGGCTCGGGCCTGCTGGCGCCCATCACCGAGCAGGTGCGCAAGGCGACCGGGCTCAAGGTGGCCTCGGCCTGGAACATCGACACCCCGGCCCTGGCCAACCAGGTGGTGGCCGACGAGCAGCTGGATCTGGTGATGGTGGGGCGCGCCCACCTGGCCGATCCGCACTGGCCCTACTATGCGGCCAAGGCCCTGGGCGTCGACAAGCCGTCCTGGGTGCTGCCAGCGCCCTACGCCCACTGGCTGGAGCGCTATCGCACCAGCTGAGGCTGAAGAAATGGCCGCCGCGGACCGGCGGCCATTTCTACTGGCGAGTGGCCAGTATGATAGCTAGCTAATCGTTAGGCCCGCACCTTGCATGACGTCAAAGCGATCCATCGCTGCTCTATCGTCATACAGGGAAAATTGTCATGTCCGAGATGTCTCGTCGCTCCTTCGTCAGCCTGGCCACCCTGGCCTCCGCCGCAGTTCCGCTGGTGGGCTGGTCCCGTCTGGCTGCCGCGGATACGGCCGCGCCGCCCGGGCGGGAAAAGGTGCTGATCAACTACAACGAGAATCCGCTGGGACCTTCGCCCAAGGCCGTGGCCGCCATGCAGCGAGGGGCGGCCCTGAGTGGCCGTTATCACTTCGAGTATCAGGAGCAGCTGATCGAGCTGTTCGCCCGCCAGCACGGCTTGCCGAAGGATCATGTACACGCCTTTTGCGGCTCCAGCGAACCCCTGCAGTACGCGGTGATGGCCTTTACCGGGCCCCGCAGCCTGGTGCTGGCCAACCCCAGTTACGAAGCGGCCATGGTGGCAGCCAAAGCCAAGGGGGCACCGGTCCACGAGGTTCCGCTGGACGCCAGCCATGCCCACGACATTCCCGCGATGCTGGCGGCGGACAGCCAGGCCGGGCTCATCTACATCTGCAATCCGAACAACCCCACCGGCACCGTCACGGCACGCGAGCGCATCGAATTCGCCATCGCCAATCGCCCCAAGGGTAGCGTGGTGATGATCGATGAGGCCTATATCCACCTGAGCAACGAAAAGAGCTGCCTGGACCTAGCCGCGCAGCATGACGATGTTCTGGTCCTGCAGACCTTTTCCAAACTCTACGGCATGGCCGGCGCCCGACTGGGCTTCGCCGTGGGTAAACCGGATTTGCTGGCCAAGCTGGAGGTGTTCGGCGGCGAGAATGCCATTCCGGTCGCCGCCATGCTGGGTGGCATGGCCAGCCTGGAGGATCGCCAGTTGGTAGCGCAGCGCCGCAAGGAGAATGCCGCCACGCGCGACGAGACCCTGGCCTGGCTTCGTCAACGGGGCTTCGCCTGCACGGCCTCCCAGGGCAACTGCTTCATGGTCGATACCGGTCATCCGGGCCAGCAGGTGATCGCCGCCCTGGCCAGGCGCAACATCGTCATCGGTCGCACCTGGCCGGCGTGGCCGACCTGGGTAAGGGTCAGCGTCGGGTTGCCGAATGAGATGAAGGCCTTCCGCGAAGCCTTCGTCGCGGTGCTCAAGGACCCGACGGCGCTGGCCGGATTCACGCCCTTGGAACGCCAGGGTGGCCAACTGGCGCAGCTCGCCTGATCCGCCGATAAAGCGCTTGCAGGGTGGCTAACGGCGCAGCCTTATCCACCCTGCCGCGTGCCTGCCAGTGGAAAACGCGGCGCGGTTTTCCACGCTACCGGATCGAGGCTCGGGCTTGGTCGTTTGGGTTTGTTGGGCTTCGCTAGGCTCAACCCAACCTACGTTGATGGGTAGGTTGGGTTGAGGCGGCTCCAGCGGCGAAGCCCAACAGGTTCAGCTGTCGCGGCTGTGTACCCGGCGACCCGCGGCATAGGTCTCGCGCACCACGCGGTCGTCGGCCAGGGTGGTGAGGACGAAGAGGGTTTCTTCCAGGCTCTTGGACTGCTGCAGGCGGTAGTCGAGCAGCGGGGTGGCCTTGAGGTCGAGCACCACGAAGTCGGCGTCGTGGCCGGGGGCCAGGCTGCCGATGCGGTCGTCCAGGCGCAGGGCGCGGGCGCCGCCGAGGGTGGCCAGGTAGAGCGACTTGAAGGGGTGCAGGCGATGGCCGCGCAGTTGCTGCACCTTGTAGGCCTCGCCGAGGGTCTGCAGCAGGGAGAAGCTGGTGCCGGCGCCGACATCGGTACCGAGGCCGACATTGACCTTGAAGGCTTCCATCCGATCTAGATCGAACAGCCCGCTACCGAGGAAGAGGTTGGAGGTGGGGCAGTGGGCCACCGCCGAACCGGTGTCGTGCAGGCGCTGGCATTCGGCGTCGCAGAGGTGGATGCCGTGGGCGAACACCGAGCGCGGACCGAGCAGCTGGAAGTGGTCGTAGACGTCCAGGTAGTGGCTGCGCTCCGGGAACAGCGCCTTCACCCAGTCGATCTCCTTGAGGTTCTCGGAGAGGTGGGTGTGCAGGTAGACGTCCGGGTGCTCGGCCAGCAGGCGGCCGGCGGCTTCCAGTTGTTCCGGCGTGCTGGTGGGGGCGAAGCGCGGGGTGACGGCGTAGTGCAGCCGGCCCTTGCCGTGCCAGCGCTGGATCAGCGCCTTGCTGTCGGTGTAGGCGGACTCGGCGGTGTCCTGCAGATAGTCCGGGGCGTTGCGGTCCATCAGCACCTTGCCGGCGATCATGCGCAGGTCGAGGCGTTCGGCGACCTCGAAGAAGGCATCCACCGACTGCGGATGGACACTGCCGAACACCAGGGCGGTGGTGGTGCCGTTGCGCAGCAGTTCGCCGACGAAGACCTCGGCCACCTCGGCGGCCTTGGCCGGATCGGCGAAGGCGCCCTCGGTGGGGAAGGTGTAGGTGTCCAGCCAGTCCAGCAGCTGTTCGGCGTAGCTGGCGATCATGCCGGTCTGCGGATAGTGGATATGGGTGTCGACGAAGCCGGGGGTGATCAGGGCGTGGGGGTGCTCGATCACCTCGGTGCCGGCTGGCAGGGTGGGCAGCAGTTCGGCGGCCTGACCCATGGCCTGGATGCGGCCGTCCGCGACCAGCAGCAGACCGTCGGCGTGGTATTCGTAGGAGGCGTCCAGCCCCACCTCGGCCGGGTCGGCGAGGCTGTGGAGCAGGGCGGCGCGATGGGCGATGGCAGTCATAACGATCTCTGAAAGACGAAGCGGCGGAAAAGGGATCAGTTGGGCGCGACGGCGTTGACCAGGCGCAGCGGCTGGTCCGCCTGCTGGGCCTGGCGGCCGTAGTGGGCGATGACCTCGCCGGCCACGGCGATGGCGATCTCCAGCGGCAACTTGCCCTGGACCTCGGGCAGGCCCAGCGGGCAGCGCACCGTGGCCAGGCGGTCGGCGCCGTGGCCACGGGCGGCGAGGCGGTGGCGGAACTTGGCCCACTTGGTCCTGGAGCCGATCAGGCCGAAGTAGCCATGGTCGCCGCGGGCGAGGATGGCGTCGGTCAACTCCAGGTCCAGGGGATGATTATGGGTCATGACGATGTAGTAGGCACCCGCCGGCATGCGGGTGATCTCGTCGACCGGCTCGTCGGTAACGATCTTTTCCACGCCAGCGGGCAGGACGGCGGGAAACTCCTGGGGCCGCGAGTCGACCCAGCGCACGGCGCAGGGCAATCCCGCCAGCAGCGGCACCAGGGCGCGAGCGACATGGCCGGCGCCAAAGACGATCACCGGGACGTCCTGCGCCAGCTGGGGTTCGAACAGCAGGGTGGTGACGCCGCCACAGCACTGGCCGAGGCTGGCGGCCAGGGAGAAGCGTTCCAGGCGCGGCTGGCGGGTGCCGGCGGCGAGCATTTCCCGGGCGATGTCCACCGCGCGGTATTCGAGATGACCGCCACCGATGGTCAGGTGCTGCTCCTCGCGCCCCACCAGCATCTTGGTGCCGGCCTCGCGGGGTGTGGAGCCCTGTTCGTCGGCCACGGTGATCAGCACGCAGGGTTCGCCGCGTGCCTCGAAGTCGGCCAGCAGGGCCAGCCAGCCACGTTTGGGGGTCATGCCGGTTCCTCCGTGGCGGTCACGGGTATGACCTGGCTCTCGGCGGCCAGGCGGCGCATGCGCTCCACGCCCCAGAGCACCCGCTCGGGAGTGGCCGGGGCGTCCAGGGCCGGGTGGAAGCGGTAGTCGGCCACGCTGGCCACGGCGTCCTGCAGGGCGCACCACACCGAGATGCCGAGCATGAAGGGCGGCTCGCCCACGGCCTTGGAGTGGAACACCGTGGCCTCGGGATTTTGCCGATTCTCCACAAGGCGCACGCGCAGATCCGGTGGCACGTCGCTCACCGCCGGGATCTTGTAGGTGGAGGGACCGGCGGTGAGCAGCTTGCCGGCGTCGTTCCACACCAGTTCTTCCATGGTCAGCCAGCCCAGGCCCTGGACGAAGCCGCCTTCCACCTGGCCGATGTCGATGGCCGGATTCAGGGAGGCGCCGACGTCGTGGAGGATGTCGGTGCGCAGCAGCCGGTATTCGCCGGTGAGGGTGTCGATCAGCACCTCGGAGCAGGCGGCGCCGAAGGCGTAGTAGTAGAAGGGCCGACCGCGGGCCTGGTCGCGGTCGTAATGGATCTTGGGCGTGCGGTAGTAGCCGGTGCTGGACAGCGACACCTGGCCGACATAGGCCAGCTGGATCAGCTCCTCGAAGCTCAGCAGGCGATCGCGCACCCTGACATGGCCATTGCGGAAGTCGACCTCTTCGGGCCCGACGTGGAAGTGCCGGCTGGCGAAGTCGATCAAGCGATCCTTGATGGTTTGGGCCGCGTTCTGCGCGGCCTTGCCATTGAGGTCGGTACCGCTGGAGGCGGCGGTGGGCGAGGTGTTGGGCACCTTGTCGGTGTTGGTCGCCGTGATCTGGATGCGGGCTATGTCGACCTGGAAGACCTCGGCCACCACCTGGGCGACCTTGGTGTTGAGCCCCTGGCCCATCTCGGTGCCGCCGTGGTTGAGGTGGATGCTGCCGTCGGTGTAGACATTGACCAGGGCGCCGCCCTGGTTGAGAAAGGAAGAGGTGAAGGAGATGCCGAATTTCACCGGGGTCAGGGCCAGGCCCTTCTTCAGTACCGGACTGTTCCGGTTGAAGTCGCGGATGGCCGCACGACGCGCCTGATAGTCGCTACTGGCCGCCAGGTCCGCGGTCATCTCCTCGAGCAGATTGTCTTCCACCACCTGGTGGTAGTGGGTGAGGTTGCGCGTCTCCTTGCCGTAGTAGTTGCGCCGCCTGACCTCCAGCGGATCGAGACCGCGATGGCGGGCGATGGCGTCCATGACGTTCTCGATGGCCAGCATGCCCTGGGGGCCGCCGAAGCCGCGGTAGGCGGTGTTGGACGCCAGGTGGGTCTTGCATCTGTGGCCGGTGATCTGGGCATTGCCGAGAAAGTAGGCGTTGTCGGCATGGAACATGGCGCGGTCGATGATGGCGTTGGACAGGTCCGGCGAATAGCCGCAGTTGCCTGCCAGTTCGAAGCGGATGCCCAGCAGCCGGCCGTCTTCGTCGAAGCCGACGTCGTACTCGACGTGGAAGGGATGGCGCTTGCCGGTCATGTGCATGTCTTCAAAGCGCGGCAGGCGCATCTTCACCGGGCGCCCGGTGAGATGGGCGAACACCGCGCAGAGCGCCGCCGGCATGCCGGCCTGGCTCTCCTTGCCGCCGAAGCCACCGCCCATGCGTCTCATGTCGACGGTAACCCTGTTCATGGAGACGCCGAGCACCTCGGCCACCTGTTTCTGCACCTCGGTGGGATTCTGGGTAGAGGAATAGACCAGCATGCCGCCATCCTCGGTGGGCATCACCGAGGCCACCTGGGTTTCCAGGTAGAAGTGCTCCTGGCCGCCGATGGCCAGCTCGCCCTGCAGGCGATGGGGGGCAGCGGCCAGGGCGGCGGCCGCGTCACCCAGGTGGTGGCTGTGGCTGGGCGAGATGAAGTGCTCGCGGCGCAGCGCTTCCTTGACGTCGAGGATGGCCTCCAGCGGCTCGTATTCGACGAGGGCGGCCTGGGCGGCGCGGCGGGCGGCGTCCAGGCTGGTGGCGGCCACCGCCAATACCGGCTGGCCCAGGTACTGCACCTCGCCATCGGCCAGCAGCGGATCGCCGGGGAGGACGGCGCCGATGTCCAGCTGGCCCGGTACGTCGGCGGCGGTGATGGCCAGGGCCACGCCGGGAATCCCGTAGCAGGGCGCGAGATCGATGTGTTTGATCCGCGCATGGGCGTGCTCGCTCATGCGCGCATAGACGTGCAACTGGTTGGGGAATTCCAGGCGATCGTCGATATACAGGGCCTCGCCACTGACATGCTTGTCGGCGCTCTCGTGCTTGAGCGGCTTGCCGACGCCGGTGGCCAGGCCGGCGGCGAAGGCCGCGGCCATTTCCTCGGGGGTGCGAACGGGGAGGGTGCTAGACATGGGCGGTGACCCTCGTGGCGAGCGTGGGCTGGGTGGTCTCCAGGTGACATTTGCGCAGCAGGTTTTGCGCCGTCAGCAGGCGGTACTCGCGACTGGCGCGAAAATCCGACAGCGGGGCGAAATCCTCGGCCAGGGCCTGGACGGCGCGTTCGATGGACGCGGCATTCCAGGGCTGGCCGAGCAGCGCCTGCTCGCAGTGAGCGGCACGCTTGGGCGTGGCCGCCATGCCGCCGTAGGCGATGCGTACCGCCGCGACGTGGTCCTGGTCGAGCTCCAGCGCGAAGGCGGCGCAAACCGCGGAGATATCGTCGTCCAGCCGCTTGGATACCTTGAAGGCGCGAAAGACCAGGCCCTCACGCGCCCGCGGCACCCGGACCGCCTGGATGAATTCGCCGGGTTCCAGGGCCGTCTTGCGGTAGTCGAGAAAGAAATCGTCCAGAGCCAGTTCGCGCAGGCGTTCACCCTGGCGCAACAGCAGGCTGGCGCCCAGGGCCAGCAACAGGGGCGGACTGTCGCCGATGGGCGAGGCATTGCCGATATTGCCGCCCAGGGTGCCCTGGTTGCGGATCTGCAGGGAGGCGAAACGCTGCAGCAGGGCGCCGAAGTCCGGGTAGTCGGCGGCCAGGGCGGCGGCACAGTCGGCCAGCGGGGTGGCGGCGCCGATCTCGATAGAATCGTCGCCGACGGTGACGCCGCGCAATTCCGGGAGGTTGCCCAGGTAGATCAGGGTCTCCAGACGGCGATGCTGCTGGGTGACTTCCAGGGCCAGGTCGGTACCGCCGGCCAGCAGGCGCGCCTCGGGGTGCGCTTGGTAGAGACCGGCCAGTTCGCTCAGGGTGGTGGGGCTGTGGCAGCGCCGGTTGGCGCCCTCCAGACGGGTGTCGGGTACTGGCGCCAGGGCCTCGAGGCGCTCCAGGGTTTGCTGCTCGCGGGCATCGAACTGATCCGGCTGACGGCCGGCGCAGGCCTGCTCGGCTGCGGCCAGGATCGGTCGGTAGCCGGTGCAGCGGCAGAGATTGCCGGCCAGGGCCTCGTGGGTGGCGGCGTCATCCGGCGCGGCAACGTTCTTTTGCAAGGCGAACAGCGACATGACGAAGCCAGGGGTGCAGTAGCCGCACTGGGAACCGTGGCAGTCGACCATGGCCTGCTGCACGCTGTGCAGGCGGCCCTGGTGCTTGAGGTCTTCCACGCTGATCAGTTGCCGGCCGTCCAGTGCCGCGACGAAGGTCAGGCAGCTGTTGACGGTGCGATAGCGCAGCTGGTCGCCGTCGGGCTCGGCCAGCACCACGGTGCAGGCCCCGCAGTCGCCCGAAGCGCAGCCTTCCTTGGTGCCGGTCTTGCCGCAGCGCTCGCGCAGGTACTGCAGCACGGTAAGGTTGGGATCTAGCTGCTCTTCAACGCGCAGCTCCTGGTCCAGCAGAAACCTGATCACGGCCGCTCTCCACCTGGTCTCGAATGCCTTGATGGTGGGTAAAGCTGACCGATAGGTCAACATTTGCCCGGATGCGTGGCGCCCCTCTGTCGTTTTTGAGCAAGAGGGGCAGGAAAGGCTGCGCCGTCCTGGCGCACTCGGTACGTCGGCGCCCATGGATGGTGCAAAAGCAGCCGCTCTAGCGAGCTCTTCTGCGGAATATTTATGCGGGGGCTTCAAGCCGCCCAAGGCAGTGCCGATATAAAGGCAGACGATTACGGCCTGGCCGCCTGCCGTCAGCACCCCCGTACAACCCGTTGCAACAGGTCGCCCCCGTGCCTACCCAACTCAATCGTGTCGCCCGTCAGGCCTCCCTCGGCTTCTTCGCCCTGGTCACCCTCATCTTCGCCCTGGCGGGCTGGATGCTGTTCGACCTGTGCGCCCGCATCGACGAGCAGCAACGCCACCACAGCGAGGCGGACGCCCAGCGCGCGCTGGAAACGCGGGTGGACAAACTGGGCCGGGTGCTGACCGATTATTCCTTCTGGCTGGAGGCCTATGCGCGGACCAATAAGAAGGTCGACGTCAACTGGGCCTACGAGGAGGACAATGTGGGGCCGTCCCTCTACAGCGGCTACGGGGTGAACGGCGCCTTCATCCTGGCACCCAATGGCGTGACCCGCTATGCCGTGGTTGGCGGCGGCCGCAGCAAGATGCAACTGGACACCTGGCTCGGCGACGACCAGACGGCGCTGCTGGCGCAGGCGCGGGAACGCTCGCTCAAGGATGGCTATGCCCAGGGCTATTTCCTGATCGATGGCCAGCCGGCCAGCGTGCTGGCCGCGGTCATCCGCCCGGATGCGACCTACCAGGACTTCAAGCGGCTGTCCTATATGGTGTTCGTCGACATCCTCACGCCGGACAAGCTGGCCCAGCTCGGGCACGCCTTCGAATTGCCCGGGCTGACCGCGGAGCCCGGGGACCTGCCCGCCCTGGCGGAGCGGCCGACCCTGGTGGTGAGGTCCGATCCGGGTATCGCGGTGACCTTCCACTGGCTGGTGCATGGCATGGGGCATCGCCTGCTGACGCAATTCGTGCCGCTGCTGGCGACCATGTGTGGCCTGGCGCTGCTGCTGGTCTGGTACCTGCGCCGGCGGATCGCCCTGGCGGCGCGGCAGACCGACGTGGCCGAAGATGCCCTGAGGCACAGCGAGCAGCGCTTTCGTACCGTTTCCGAGGCCTCGTCCGACTGGATCTGGGAGAGCGACGCCGAACAGCGCCTGGTCTATCTCTCGGAGCGCTTCGTGGCCGTCACCGGCTTCAGCCGCGAAGACTGGCTGGGGCGTCCGCTGCACGAGTTGCTGGGCTACCCGCCGAGCCAGGTCGAGGAGGTGGCCCGGACGCCGCTGGCGGCCGGCCGCACCCGCCGTCCGCTGCCCTGCGAGATGCGCGATGCCCAGGCCAAGCTCAGGTACTGCCAGCTCTCGGCGCAGCCCATCATCAGCGGCGGCCTGCTGGCCGGCTTTCGCGGCACCGTATGCGACGTGACCGAGGAGATCGAGGCCAAGGCCCGCATCGAGCACATCAGCCGGCACGACGCCCTGACCGGACTGGCCAATCGTCATCAGCTGCACCGCTACCTGGCGCAGCGCTTCGCCGAGGGCGTCAGTGCCAGTCAGCCGCTGCATCTGCTGGCCCTCGACCTGGACCGCTTCAAGCCGGTCAACGACTCCCTCGGCCATGGGGCGGGCGATCAGGTGCTCTGCCAGGTCGCTCGCGAATTGCGCGCCAGCGTCCGGGAGGGCGATCTGGTCGCGCGCATCGGCGGCGATGAATTCCTGATCGCGGTGAACGGCTGCCTGAGTGCCGAGCAGGTGAGCCTGATGTGCAACCGGATGCTGGAGGGCATCGGCCGGACCATGCGCATCGACGAGCACGACATCAATATCGGCGCGAGCATCGGCATCGCCCAGGCGCCCCAGGATGGCCATGGCGCCGAGGATCTGCTGCGCTATGCGGACATCGCCCTGTACGAAGCCAAGGCCGCCGGGCGCAATACCCTGAGGTTCTACGAGCCCACCATGAACCAGCGCATCCTCGAGCGGCGCCAGCTGGAGACAGAGTTGCGCCTGGGATTGGAGCGGCTGGAATTCGAGCTGGATTTCCAGCCGCGATTCGACGCCAGCAGCCAGCGCCTGCTGGGCGCCGAGGCGCTGGTGCGCTGGAACCATCCTACGCGCGGTCGCCTGGCACCGGCCGAATTCATCGGGGTGGCGGAGGAGACCGGACTGATCCTCGGCCTGAGCGACTGGGTGCTGCAGGAAGCCTGCAGCCAGGCGGTGGTCTGGGAGCCGGAGCTGATCGTGTCCATCAACCTGTCGCCGCTGGAGTTCCAGCGCGACGATCTGGTCGCGCGGGTGCGCAAGGTGCTCGACCGCACCGGCATCGATCCGGCGCGGGTCGAGCTGGAGCTGACCGAGAACGTCCTGCTGGACGACGCCGCGGGCGCCCTGGAGTTGATGAAGAAGCTCAAGGCGCTGGGGGTGCGGCTGTCCATGGACGACTTCGGCACCGGCTATTCCTCGCTGAGCTATCTGCGCACCTATCCCTTCGATTGCCTGAAGATCGATCGCAGCTTCGTCTCCAACATCGAGGTGAGCGAGAGCAACGCGGCCATCGTCGAGGCCATCGTCAGCATGGGGCGGGCGCTGTCGCTCACGGTGGTGGCCGAGGGCATCGAGACCGCCGGCCAACTGGCGCGCATCGCCGATCTCAGGTGCGACCAGGCCCAGGGCTTCCATCTGCAGCGACCGCTGTCCCAGGCGCGGTTCGCGGCCTTGCGGCAGGAGCAGTCACGACCGCGGGAAGCGTCCAACGACGCCAGCCGCACCCTGGTCGCCACCAGGCACTAGGCACTAGGCACTAGGCACTAGGAGCGCCCAGGGCCGCACCCAGCAGCAGCGCGGCGAACAGCAGAAAGAGTCCGCCCGCCGCCCGGTTCAGGCGCGCGAGGGTGGAACCCGCGGTCAGGCGGGTACTCAAGGCTGCTGCGGCCCCGGCGTAGCTGCAGTGAATGAGGAGGCTCAACAGGCAGAAGCTCGCCACCAGCAGCACCAGTTGCGGCAGCACCGGGCGGTCGGCCTGGATGAAGGGCGGAAACAGCGCCAGAAAGAAGATAATCAGCTTGGGATTGGTGAGGGACACCAGCAGCCCTTGCCGGAGGCGTCTGGCGACGCCGATCGCCGGCCGGGTCGTGCCGGTCCGCTGGCCTGGAAGCGAGTCCTGGCGCAGACGACTCAGACCCAGCCAGCCCAGATAGAGCGCGCCGAGCAGTTGCAGCCCCTGCAGCGCCCGTGGCGAACTGCTCACCAGGGCGCCGAGCGCGGTGCTGGACAGAATGGCTACCAGCAGGATGCCCAGCACCACACCGAGGATGCCTGGCAGGGCGCCGCGCCACTGCAGCAGCAGGGCGTTGTTGACCGTGAGCAGCACGCCCGGACCGGGACTGGCAATGGTGAGGCCGCACAGCAGCAGGTAGATGGCAAAGGTATCCATGGCGTTTCCAGGCGGTCTGGTGGCCGGTCCTGGGCTGGCCGGTCCCCGCTGCCGGCGACCAGTCGCTGACAGCGGCGCCCAGTCTGGCGACAGGGCGCGCCGGCGTCGCCATCCAGAGGGGCGGCTTTTCCACCGTACAGCGGCCGGCGCGTGACTCAGGCCACCTGGAAGCGCCCCACCAGTGACTGCTGGGCGTCGGCCAGGCGGGCCAGTTCGCGACTGGTGACCGCGGTCTGCTCGGCACCGGCGCTGACCTGGATGACCAGCTCATGGATGTCGCTGACGTTGCGGCTGATGTCTTCGGCGACCTGGCTCTGCTGCTCGGCGGCCGAGGCCACCTGGATATTGCGATCGTTGATCAGGGTCACGCCCTCGGCGATCTCGCTGAGCAATTCGCCGGCGCGGAGCATGTTGCCGGCGCCGGTCTGCACCTGGCCGAGGGTCTCCTGCATGGCCTGGGCGGCGCGGTCGGTGCCGCTCTGCAGGCGGCTGATCATCTGCTGGATGCTGCCGGTGGACTGCTGGGTCTTTTGCGCCAGGGAGCGTACCTCGTCGGCCACCACGGCAAAGCCGCGACCGGCCTCACCGGCGCGCGCCGCCTCGATGGCCGCATTCAGCGCCAGGAGATTGGTCTGCCCGGCAATGCCATTGATCACGTCCAGCACGAGGGAGATGGCGTCGCTCTCCTGCTTGAGTTCGGCGATGATCTGCGCGGTGCGCTCGGCCTGCACCGACAGCCCCTGCACCAGGCCGATGGTGGCCTGCAATTCGTGGCGACCCTGGCGGGCGCTGGCCTCGACCTGCCGCGAGCCCTCGGCGGCTTCGCTGGTGCTGCGGGCGACATCCTTGACCGTGGCGCTCATCTCGGCGATGGCGGTGGCCATCTGATCGGTGCCCAGGCGTTGCTGGGTCACGTTTTCGCTTGTCTGGATGGCGACCGCCGAGGCTTCTTCGGCGGCGGTGGTGACCTGCTGGGTGGCCGCGCCGATCTCCTGGATGACCTGGCCGAGTTCCTGGCTCATCAGATTGAGGTTGCCGGTGATGGTGCCGAATTCGTCCCGGCCCTGGTAGACGCAACGGGCGCTGAGGTCGCGGGTCGCCAGGCGGGTGAGGGTGCCGTTGACCTGTTCGACCGCCTGCCTGATGTTGCGGATGACCAGCCACGCCAGCACCGAAACGGCCACAAGCAGCACCAGCATCAGGCCGAGGGTGGTCCAGAGATCGCGGCTGGCGCCGGCGCGTAGCTGTTCGGTGGTGGCGATGATGCTGGCGCCCAGCTCCGTTTCCAGGGTGCCCAGCTGATCGATGCGCTGGGTGGCCAGGTCGAACCAGGTGTCCGGCTGCACATTCAGCGGTCTACCCGGCGTCGTGTAGAGCGCGCGCCGCTGCAACTGCGCCAGCTCCAGGGCGCCGGGCTGCTTGAGGAGGTTCTCGAATCGCTGGACGACCTCGGGCGCGGACCTCTGCCTGAAGGCGTCGGCGTAGGCGGTGAATTCGCCGAGATTGCGTGCGATCTGCACCAGTAGCGGCAATTCCAGCCGATTCCTGCTGAAGGCTATCCCCAGCAGCGCGCGCTCGCGGCCGGCTCTTTCCTTCATCTCGACGAACAGATTCAGGGCATTCAGGGCGCGCTTGATCGCCGGATCCTCGACTTCGGCTTCGAGCTTGCTGTTGTAGCCGATCAACGCCTGGATCATCTCGGTATAGGCGGCACTGGATTGGGTACCGCTGATCGTCAGGCCGTCCACGGTGGTGCGCACCCCGGGCAGGCCGTCGAGGAGCTTCAGCACGGGTTGCAGGGCGGTATCGTCGCTGGCCACCCGGGCGCGCAAGGCGCCTTGGGCCTGGTCGCTGTCCTGGCGATAGGTTCGCAGGTCGTCACGCACGGCCGTGCCGCCACTGCTGAGAAAGGCGCCGCTGGCGCCCCGTTCGCGTTGCAGGTAGGTGATCAGGGTGCTGACGTCTTGCGCCGTGGCGCTGGCGGTCACGGTGTGATCGAGATTCTCCAGCGTCTGGTAGCGCTCCTTGAGGAAGAGACCGCAAATCAGCAGAAAGCCGGTCAGGGGCAGGAGCAGGATCAGCAGCAGCTTGGTACTCAGGGCGGCGTTCTTCAGCATCGGTCAGTCCTTCTATAGATGACCCTCGCGCTTGCTGGGACGCGAGGGATCGGTTCCATGAGAGGTCACCGCGCAGGCATCGCAGGAAAGGATTCCGCTGCGCAAAGCCTGACTGTTGCTTGCGGAAATACCCGGGTAGCGGATGCGCGCGCATGACCGGCTGTAATGTCTGCAAGTAGCGTGCTAGAGCGGTTCGTTGGTGTTGCTTGCCGATTCCCTGCTCGGTGTGGAACCGCGGAGTCGCCACCGGGGCTGAAGGGCGATGGCGGCAAAGGCCTGCGGTGGAAGGATCAAGCCGGGGCAGACGGTAGAACTCGGTACAGAGCACTGACGTCCGGGTTGGGGGCGAGGCTGGGCAGTGCCGAAGGGCGACCAAGCCCAGCGGCAGGGCAACGCAGGGAGGCGCGGAGGCGGGAGAGGATAGCGGGCGCGGGAAGAGCGAACTTGCAGCGGATGGCCAGAGAGGGGGACCTGGAGCTGTCCTCCTCGCTGGCCATCGAGTGCCTGGGTGGGGTCAGGCCACCCGGAAGCGGCCGACCAGCGCCTGCTGCTGTTCGGCGAGGCGCGCCAGTTCGCGACTGGTGACCGCGGTCTGCTCGGCACCGGCGCTGACCTGGATCACCAGGTCGTTGATGTCGTTGACGTTGCGACTGATCTCTTCGGCGACCTGGCTCTGCTGTTCGGCGGCCGAGGCGACCTGGATGGTGCGGTCGTTGATCAGGGTCACGCCCTCGGCGATCTCGCCCAGCAGCTCGCCGGCGCGAACCACATTGCTGGCGCCGGTCTGCACCTGGCTCAGGGTTTCCTGCATGGCCTGGGTGGCGCGGTCGGAGCCGGTCTGCAGATTATTGATCATCTGCTGGATGCTGCCGGTGGATTGCTGGGTCTTTTGCGCCAGGGAGCGAACCTCGTCGGCCACCACGGCGAAGCCACGCCCGGCCTCACCGGCGCGAGCGGCTTCGATGGCGGCGTTGAGCGCCAGCAGATTGGTCTGCTCGGCGATGCCGCGGATCACGTCCAGCACCGAGGAGATGGCATCGCTCTCGTGCTTGAGTTCGGCGATGATGTCCGAGGTCCGTTCGGCCTGCACCGACAGCCCCTGCACCAGGCCGATGGTGGCCTGCAATTCGCGACGACCCTGGCTGGTGTTGCCCTCGACCTGGCGCGAGCCCTCGGCGGCTTCGGTGGTGCTGCGGGCGACGTCCTTGACCGTCGCGCTCATCTCGGCGATGGCGGTGGCCACCTGATCGGTGCCCAGGCGCTGCTGGGCGACGTTCTGGCTGGTCTGGATGGCGACCGCCGAAGCCTCCTCGGCAGCGGTGGCGACCTGGACGGTGGCCGCGCCGATCTCCTGGATCACCTGGCCCAGCTCCTGGCTCATCTGGTTGAGGTTGCCGGTGATGGTGCCGAACTCGTCCTTGCCCTGATAGGCGCAACGGGCGGTGAGGTCACGGGTGGCCAGGCGGGTGAGGGTGCCATTGACCTGTTCGACCGCCTGCTTGATGTTGCGGATGATCACCCAGGCCAGCGCCGAGACGGCCACCAGCACCAGCAGCACCAGGCTCAGGGTGATCCAGAGATCGCGACTGGCAGCGGCGCGGGCCTGCTCGGCCTGGGCGCCGACGCTGGCGCCGAGGTCCGCCTCCACCTTGCCCATCAGGTCGATGCGCTGGGTGGCCAGGTTGAACCAGTCCTCCGGCTTGACGCCCAGGGCGTCGCCAAGGGGAACGGTAAAGGCCAGTTGCTGCAGGCGGCTGACTTCCTGGGCGCTGGGTTGCTTGAAGGTGTCGTCGAGCTGGCGGATGAACTCGGGCGTGGCCTTGCGCTGGAAGGCGTCGGCATAGGCGGAGAATTCGCCCAGGTTGCGGGCGAAGCGCGACAGCAGGCTGGCGTCGAAGCGATTCTGGTTGAAGGCCAGACCCAGGAGCACCCGCTCGCGACCGGCGCGTTCCTTCATCTCGACGAACAGATTGAGGGCGCCCAGGGCGCGCAGGATGGCCGGATCGTCGACCCCGGCTTCCAGCGAATGGGTGTAGCCGATCAGCGTCTTGATCAGGTCGGTGTAGGCCGCACCGGACTGGGTGCTGTTGAGCGCCAGGCCGTCGACCTTGGTGCGCAGCTCCGGCAGACCGTCCAGGGCACGCAGCAGGGCCTGGATGTTTGCATCGCTACCGCTGGCGAGGGTCTTGAGTTCGCCATGGGCGTTGTCGCTGTCCTGGCGGAAGGTCTTCAGCTTGTCCTGCATCGACTTGCCGCCGCTGCCGAGAAAGACGCCGCTGGCGCCGCGCTCGCGTTGCAGGCTGGTGATCACGGCGCTGATGCGTTGCGCCGTGGCACTGGCGGTGACCGTGTGCTCCATGTCCTTGAAGGTTTCGTAGCGGTCGGCGGTGTAGAGGCCCGAGATCACCAGGAAGCCAGCCAGCGGCAGCAGCAGGATCAGCAGGAGCTTGGTACTTAGGGGGGCATTCCTGAGCATGGTGGACTTCTCTGAGGCGGTCAGCAGGGGCGCCGGCGGCAAAGCGATCAGCCGTCGTGGGCGAGGTCGATTGCGGTTATGTCGGCACCCCGGGACGAACCTTTATAGTCAGGTTAATCAGTGGTGCGAGTGAGAGTGCACCAGGCTGTATGTCAGGCGGTACGCCGGGTGGTGCGTGCTGCGCCCGGGGAGGCCGGGCGCTAGGGTCAGACATCGATCAGCCCAGCTGCGCCCTGAAGAGCAGGGCGTAGCCGAGCACCAGCAGCGGCCAGCCCACCGCCGGCCCGAACACCAAGCGCCAGAGCCACAGGCGCGGCACGAAGCCGACGCCGTGGACCAGTCCGGCGGACACGCCCAGCATCACCGCCATCAGCAGCGGATGGCTGTAGTGGCCGCTGGCGTCGAGCATCAGCCCGGGGTGGATCAGCAGCAGCAGGGCCAGGGGCGCCGCCAGCAGCAGGGACAGCGTCCGCCCCAGCGGGTGGACGCGGGGCAGGGCTTCAGCATTCGGCATCGTCATGGACGTCCAGCTCCCGGGTGCTTTCCAGCCAGAGGGCGTTGATGATGCCGAAGCTCGCGGCGAGCAGGACACCGAGGATCCAGGTGAAGTACCACATGGCGTGTCTCCTTGAGAGGCTGATCAGTAGAGGCCGTGGGGGTTGGCGTCGATGAAGCGGTCATCGACCTTGCCCCACATGCGGACGTAGCTCCACAGGGTGTAGGCGAGGATGAGCGGCACGAAGAGGGCCGCGGCGACGAACATGATGCCCAGCGTCTTGTGGCTGGAGACGGCGTCCCAGACGGTCAGACTGGAGGCCGGATCCAGACTCGACGGCAGCACGAAGGGGAACAGCGCGCAGCCGGCGGTGGCGAGGGTGCCGACGATGGCCAGGGCCGTGCCGGTAAAGGCCAGACCGGCCTGGCGCCAGCTGCTGCCCAGCAGCGCGAGGACGCTGCCGAGTACAGCCACGACCGGGGCGATCAGGGTCAGCGGTTGGGCATGGTAGTTGGCCAGCCAGCCCGGGTTGCCGGCCGCGACCACCTTGTGCAGCGGATTCAGGGCAGTGCCCGGATCGCCCTGACTGATCAGCACGTAGCCGTCGATGCCATGGGCCAGCCAGACGCCGGCCAGGCCGAAGGTGGCGAGATGCAGCAGGGCGCACAGGCCGGTGGCGCGGCGGGCGCGCTCGCCCAGGGCCTGGTGGGTGCGCAGCATCAGCCAGCTGCCGCCATGGGCGCAGAGCATGGCCAGGCTGACCCCGCCGCAGAGCAGCGCGAAGGGGTTGAGCAGGGCGAAGAAGCTGCCGCTGTAGGTGGATCTGAGGGTGTCGTCGAGCTGGAAGGGCACGCCCTGGAAGAGATTGCCGAAGGCCACGCCGAACACCAGCGCCGGGACCAGGCTGCCGGTGAACAGGCCCCAGTCCCAGGCGCTGCGCCAGCGGCTGTTGTCCAGCTTGCTGCGGTAGTCGAAACCGACCGGGCGCAGGAACAGGGCGAAGAGCACCAGCAGCAGCGCCCAGTAGAGTCCGGAGAAGGCGGTGGCATAGACCATCGGCCAGGCGGCGAAGAGGGCGCCGCCGGCGGTGATGAACCACACCTGGTTGCCGTCCCAGTGCGGGGCGATGCTGTTGATGGCGGCGCGGCGTTCCTTGTCGGTCTTGCCGATCAGGGGCATGAGGATCATGGCGCCCATGTCGAATCCGTCGGTGAGGGCGAAGCCGATCAGCAGCACGCCGATCAGCACCCACCAGCTGAGCTTGAGGACTTCATAGTCGAACATGGCGGTCTCCTCAGACGTTGGCCGGGGCAGCGGGCTTGGCCACCGCAGCCTGGCGCAGGGCGTCGCCGACCTGGGCGGCGCGTTCATGGAAGTAGCGGCCGGTATGCAGGCTGCTCGGGCCGAGGCGGGCGAAGCGGATCATCAGGTACAGCTCCACGATCAGCAGCAGGGTGTAGAAGGTGACCAGGGCGCCGATGGAACCCCAGAGGTCGGCTGGGGCCAGGGTCGAGGCCGACAGGTGGGTGGGCAGCACCTCGCTGATGGTCCAGGGCTGGCGACCATGCTCGGCGACCCACCAGCCGGTCTGGGTGGCGATCCAGGGCAGGGGCAAGCTGAACAGCGCCCACTTCAGCAGCCAGGGCTTCCTGAGTTCGTTGCGCCGGGTCGAGGCCCAGAAGGCGCAGAGGAACAGGGCCAGCATCAGCACGCCGCTGGCGACCATGATGCGGAAGGTCCAGAACACGCTCGCCACGTTGGGGATGGTGTCCAGGGCGGCCTTGCGCACCTGCTCGTCGGAGGCGGCAGGCAGATCGTTGGTGTATTTCTTGAGCAGCAGGCCATAGCCCAGGTCATGCTTGCGGGCATCGAAGGCGGCGCGGGTGACGGCGGAGTCGTCGCCGGCGCGCAGGCGCTCCAGCAGGGCATAGGCCTGGGCGCCGCTGCGGATGCGTTCTTCGTAGTGCTTGACCAGATCCTTGATGCCGGTGACCTGCTCGGTGGTGGAGCGGGTGGCGATCAGGCCCATCACATAGGGGATCTTTACCGCGTAGTCGGTGCGCATCTCCTGCTGGTTGGGGATCCCGAACAGGGTGAAGGAGGCAGGGGCTGCCTCGGTGTTCCACTCGGCTTCGATGGCGGCCAGCTTGACCTTCTGTACCTCGCCCACGCGATAGCCGGATTCGTCGCCCAGCACGATCACCGAGATGACTGCGGCCATGCCGAAGGCGGCGGCCACGGCAAAGGAACGCCGGGCGAAGCCGATGTCGCGGCCCTTGAGCAGGTAGTAGCTGGAGATCGCCAGGACGAAGATGGCGCCGGTGACATAACCCGAGGCCACGGTGTGGACGAACTTCACCTGGGCCACGGGGTTGAGCAGCAGAGCGCCGAAGTCGACCAGCTCCATGCGCATGGTGACGTAGTTGAATTCGGCACCGACCGGATTCTGCATCCAGCCGTTGGCCACCAGGATCCACAGCGCGGAGAGATTCGAGCCCAGGGCCACCAGCCAGGTCACCAGCAGGTGCTGCCCTTTCGACAGCCGCTCCCAGCCAAAGAAGAACAGCCCGATCAGCGTCGATTCGAGGAAGAAGGCCATCAGGCCCTCGATGGCCAGGGGCGCGCCGAAGATGTCGCCGACATAGTGGGAGTAGTAGGCCCAGTTAGTGCCGAACTGGAACTCCATGGTCAGGCCGGTGGTGACGCCCAGGGCGAAGTTGATGCCGAACAGCTTGCCCCAGAACTGGGTCATGTCCTTGTAGACCTGTTTGCCGGTCATCACATAGACCGACTCCATGATCCCCAGGATCACCACCAGCCCCAGGGTCAGGGGCACGAAGATGAAGTGATACAGCGCGGTCATGCCGAATTGCAGGCGTGACAGGTCCACGACGGATTCCGAGATCATCCCGGCAATCTCCTCAAGCGAAGGGAAGGGGTACTAGTCCAGCAGGTGGGCGCTGACCGCCTGGGTGGCGTTGGGCGGCACCGTGGGGGCGCTGAACCAGAGGCTCTTGATCGCCATGAGCAGCGCCAGCTTGATCAGCAGGATGATCAGCAGTTCCTTGACCAGGCGTCCGTTCATGGCGACCTCGCGAGCCGTGGCGCCGCTCCAGGACGGAGTGGCGGCTGCATGCAGGATGCGCCTGCTGGCCCTGGGCAAAACTGATCCAGATCAATTGGCCAGTGGCCATCGCCTGGGGCAGGTTGTCGCAGTCGTTCAGGTCGGGTTCAGAGGGGTTAAGACAGCGTTAAGACGCCTGGGCGCAAGGTGGAACCGTGACTGACGCCGGCCCGCTGCCGCGGCGACGCCAGCCCCCGTGTTCAAGACAGGAGGATCCACCATGAACGTCTTCAACAAGATGGCCGCTCTCGCCCTGCTCAGCACCGCCAGCTACACCGCCATGGCCGCCGAGATCAACGAAAGACGCGCCCAGGCCGCACTGCAGCCCAAGGCGGCCCAGTCCGAGGTCGTCGCGGTGCAGGCGCAGGCACCGGCACGCTGGGACCAGGTGCTCGATCCTCAGGCCTATGGCCAGGCGTCGGTGCGCTATCAGGCAAGGGTCGTGGATCCGGCGCTGCTGCGGACCGTGAACGTCGGTTAGCGCCGCGGCGGGCCGGGCGGACCCCGGCCCCCGTTCGCATGCTATGTTGCATCCCTCGAGACGTGCGTAGGGGGACGCCAATGCAGCCGGTCACAGCCATATCCGCGGGACTCGGGCCGATCCGCTGGGAGGCGCATGCCTGCCTGCCCCTGGTGCCGGGGCAGGACATGTCCGGCTTGCATCGCTATCGCGACGCCGGCTTCCATCATGTGTCGATCAACGTCGGCATGGACATGACGCCTTTCGCGATGGTGGTGCAAACCCTCGCGGATTTCCGCGCCTGGCTGGCGCGGCATGAGGCGCACTTCCGTCTGGTCGGCACGGTGGCCGACATCCACCGGGCGCGTGAGCAAGGCAAGCTGGCCGTGTCCTTCGATCTCGAAGGCTCGACCATGCTGCTCGACGACCCGGCGATGGTCGGGCTCTATGCCAGTCTCGGGGTGCGCCAGATGCTGCTCGCCTACAACCGCGACAACAGCTGCGCCGGGGGTTGCCATGGCGCGGGGGGCGGTTTGACGGCGCTGGGTCGCGAGATGGTGGCGGCCGGCAATGCGGCGGGCATCACCCTCGACTGTGCCCACGCGAGCGAGCGCGCCAGCCTGGAGATCATGGCGGTGTCGACACGGCCGGTGGTCTTTTCCCACACCAACATCAAGGCGCTCCACGAGCATCCGCGGACGGTGAGCGATCGCCAGATCCGCGCCTGCGCCGACCAGGATGGGGTGATCGGCTTGACCGGGCTAGGCATCTTTCTGGGTGATCCCGCGGCTTCGGTGGCCAGCTTTGTCCGCCAGATCGACTACCTGGCGGAGCGGGTCGGGATTCGCCATATCGGCATCGGGCTGGATACCGAATTGTGCCCGGCCGACCATGACCTGCCCGCTGGCGTCGACGCCGAAGACTGGTGGCCCGCACGCCACTATGGACAGCCGCATGGTCATACCCAGCTGCAACCCGAGGCGCTACCTGAACTGATACACCAACTGGTGGGACGGGGCTACACCGCCGCCGACATCGACGCCATCCTGGGCGGGAATTTCCTGCGCATCGCGAGCCAGACCTGGCCGTCTGCGGCTGCCTGAGTCCAGGCGCAAAGCGCTTTGCCCTGGCCTAGACGTACTGCGCCGCCGCGTAACCCGACGCCCAGGCCCACTGGAAGTTGAAACCGCCCAGGTGGCCGGTGACATCCAGCACCTCGCCGATGAAGTACAGGCCGGGCGACTTGAGCGACTCCAGGGTCTTGGACGACACCTCGCGGGTGTCGACGCCGCCCAGGGTGACCTCGGCGGTCCGGTAGCCCTCGGTGCCCGCCGGGACCAGTTGCCAGTCGTGCAGGCGGGCGGCGATGGCCTTGAGTTCGTCCGGGGTGTATTGCTTCAGCGGCCGGGACTGGAACCAGCTGTCGGCGAGCAGCGTGGCCATCTTCTTGGTGAACAGCTCGCCCAGCAGGGTCTTGAGTTCGCTGTTGGGCCGCGCCTGGCGCTGCTCGGCGAGCCACTGGGCCAGGTCCAGGTGCGGCAGCAGGTCGATGCTGAGGCTGTCGCCGGGTTGCCAGTAGGAGGAGATCTGCAGGATCGCCGGACCGCTGAGGCCACGGTGGGTGAACAGCAGATTCTCGACGAAGCTCTGGCCGTTGCAACTGATCCGGCAGTCTTCCACCGCCGTGCCGGACAGGGCGCTGCAGAATTCCTTGAGCTGCGGATCGGTGACGGTGAAGGGCACCAGACCGGCGCGGGTCGGCAGCAGCTGATGGCCGAACTGGCGGGCGACCTGATAGCCGAAGCCGGTGGCGCCGAGAGTCGGGATGGACAGGCCGCCGGTGGCGATCACCAGGGACTCGCCACGCACCGGGCCCAGGCTGGTCTGCAGCTGATAGCCGCCCGGGTCGAGGCGGGCGATCTCCTGCACCGAGGTATTGAGGCGGATGTCGACGCCGCCCTGTTCGCACTCGTCCAGCAGCAGGGCGAGAATGTCGCTGGCCTTGTTGTCGCAGAACAGCTGGCCGAGCTTCTTCTCGTGGTAGGGCACGCCGTGTTTGGCCACCAGGGCGATGAAGTCCCATTGGGTGTAGCGCGCCAGTGCCGATTTGCAGAAATGCGCGTTCTGCGAGAGGAAGTTGGCGGGCTCGCAATAGAGGTTGGTGAAGTTGCAGCGGCCGCCGCCGGACATGAGGATCTTCTTGCCGGCCTTGTTGGCATGGTCGAGTACCAGCACCCGGCGCCCGCGCGCGGCGGCGCTCAGGGCGCACATCAAACCGGCCGCGCCGGCACCGATGATGATGACCTGGGTCTCGAACACTGTGACTCCTTACCGAGAGAAAGGGGCCTTTGGCCCGCGGCGGCGCATGTTACCCGATCACTCGCCCGGGGTGGATGGCCGCCGTCGCGTCGCGGGTCCGGCTGTCCGGCACCTCCCATAGGCGCGGGCGGCGATCCGTGGGCCTCCTCGGCCACGCTTGAGCGCGACAGCGGGCAGTCTCAGCGACGGCTGCCCGCCGCCCGTCCGCGCAGGTGATTGGTCGGTAGGGCGGTGGTGTACTTCACCTGGCTCAGGGCGAAGCTCGATCTGATGCTGGCGACGACGGGGATGGTCGTGAGGCAATCCAGCAGCAGCGTCTGGTACTTGGCCAGGTCCTCGCTCACCACCCTGAGCATGAAGTCGGCCTCGCCGCTCATCAGGTAGCACTCCATGACCTCCGGACGCTCCTTGATCGCATCCGTGAAGACCTCCAGCGACTGCTTGTCCTGCAGCTTGAGCGACACATGCACGAAAACGTTGATGGCGAGCCCCAGCGCGGCCGGATCGACCAGGGTCACGGCGCCGCGCAAGACGCCATGCTCCTTCATGTCCGCCACGCGCCGCCAACAGGGGGACGTCGAGAGTCCGGCGATTTCCGCCAGTTCGGCATTGCTCAGTTCGGCGTTCTGCTGCAGGGCATCCAGGATGCGCAGGCTGGCATCGTCGAGTTTGGCGCGGTTCACGGTAGGAATTTCCTCTTTGCGAGCTCTGCAGGGTTGGATTTACCGATATTTCCATTTTTTACGAAGAGAAAGGTGCGTTTTCTCGCGCGAGCGGAAATAGCATAACTCCGAGTGATCCATGGGCAACAGGGTGGCATCGTGAGCGCTACGATTCGGCAGAACCTCGACCTTCCAGGCAAGGCCTTCGGGCTTTCCTCCACCTATGTCGCGCTCGGCGTCATGGTGCTGCTGTGGGGAAGCAGCTGGCCGGTGACCAAGCTCGCCCTGCAATCGGTGCCGCCGCTCTGGCTGGCGACCGTGAGATTCGCCAGCGCCGCGATCTGCCTGTGCCTCTACCTGGCGCTGCGGGGACAACTCAGGCTACCCACCCGGCAGGACCTGCCGATCATCGCCAGCGTGGGACTGCTGCAGATGATGACCTTCACCGGGCTTGGCATGGTGGCCATGGTGCAGATCGACACCAGCAGGGCCGTGCTGCTGGCCTACACCACGCCCCTGTGGTGCGTGCTGGTCGCCTGGCTGCTGTTTCGCCAGGCGCCGTCGCGCCTGCAGCTGACCGGATTGTCCATCGGCATGGCCGGGGTGGTCGCCGTCTGCAGTCCCGCGGAACTCGACTGGACGCAGCCGGGCACCGTGAAGGGGGCACTCTTTCTCCTGCTCGCCGCGGTGAGCTGGGCGCTCGTTATCCTCCATGTGAAGCGCCATCGCTGGGTGACGTCGCCGCTGGCACTGGCACCCTGGCAGATGCTGCTGGCCGTGGTGCCCCTGGCCTTTGCCGCCTGGCTGAGCGAAGGCTGGCCGACCGCCGTCACCCTGGATACCCGGCTGTTGCAGGAGCTGTTCTTTATCGGTCCGATCGCCACCTCGGCCTGTTTCGTCATCTCGGCGGAGTTCGGTCGGAGGATATCCACCTTCGCCATGTCGACCGTCACGCTCGGGGTGCCCCTGGTGGGAACCCTGGCGTCCTGCCTGGCGTTTGGCGCCACCGTGTCGAGCCTGTTCGTCGCCGGGCTCGGCCTGGTGGTGGCGGGGGTGCTCGTCTCGGCCCTGGCGGTGCGCCCCGGCCGTGCCTGAGCCTGACCGTCCGTACCGCGGCGCCCTAGGTGGTCAGGTGCGTCGTGGTTTCTTCGAGGATCTGCTGCAGCCGGCGTGACAGGGCCTCCGCCGAATAGGGCTTGTGGATCAGCTCGAAGCCCTGGGCGCCATTGGTCGCCAGGACGTGGCTGTAGCCGGAGGTCAGCAGGATCGGCAGGCAGCGATAGAGGCGTCTGATCTCGATGGCCAGCTCCAGCCCGCTCATGCCGGGCATGACGACGTCCGAGAAGACCACGTCGAATCGACCCGGCTGGTCGGCGAGCAGGTCGAGGGCGCGCTCGGCGTTGGTGGCCAGGACTGCGTGGTAGCCGAGGCCACTCAACAGCTCGACCGCGAAGGTACCCACCTCGAGGTTGTCCTCGACCACCAGGACGGTGATCCCGCTGCCATCGGCCGCCGCGACGAACTCCTCGAGGGCCGGTTGCGGCTCGGTTGCCGGCGCGAGCGGCAGATAGAGGTGGAAGGTCGTCCCGCGGCCGACCTCGCTGGTGACCCGCACCTCGCCACCGGACTGCTTGATGAAGCCGAACACCTGACTCAGGCCGAGTCCGGTGCCCTGGCCGACTCTCTTGGTGGTGAAGAAGGGCTCGAAGATCTGCTCCAGGTGTTCCCGGGCGATGCCACTGCCGTTGTCCGCCAGGGTGATGGCCACGGCCGGGAGGTCCAGCGCTGGCTGAGCCCCGCCGGCCGGAATGCCGGCGACGGTCATTACGCCTATGGTCAGGCGTCCGGCACCGCTCATGGCGTCGCGGGCGTTCACCGCGATGTTCACCATCGCGGTATCGAACTGGCTGGGGTCGGCATAGACCAGGCACGGGTCATCGCCTACCTCGAGCTCGATGCCCACCTGCGAACCCAGCAGGGTTTCCAGCATGTCACCCATGGCCAGGACATTGTCCCGCGCGGAAAACACCTCGGGCGCCAGGGCCTGGCGCCGGGCGAAGGCCAGCAGTTGCCCGGTCAATCGCGCGGCGCGATCCACGGTGGTGGAGATCGCTTCCAGGTAGCGCTCGCGTCGCGCATCGCTGAGGTTGGGGCGCTTGAGCAGGTCGCAGGAGGTGCGGGCGACGGTGAGCAGGTTGTTGAAGTCGTGGGCCACGCCCCCGGTGAGCTGGCCGATGGCTTCCATCTTCTGCGCCTGGCGCAGGGCGTCTTCGGCGGCCGCGAGATCCAGCGTCTGCTGGCGTTGCTGGGTCACGTCGCGCACGGTGGCATAGATGAGTTCGCCGTTGCGCGTGGCATTCCAGGAAAACCAGCGGTAGGTGCCGTCGCGGTGGCGATAGCGGTTTTCGAAGCTGACCAGCGCCATGCCCTGCTTGACGTCGCGAAACGCCTGGCGCGTGGCGACGAGGTCGTCATCGTGGACGAAGGTCAGGAAGGGACGGGCCTTGAGCTCGTCGAGCGACCAGCCCAGGGTCGCCGTCCAGGCCGGATTGAGGTTGACGAAGAAGCCTTCGAGGTCGGCCACGCACAGCGGATCGGTAGAGCAGTTCCAGATCTGGTCGCGCTCGGCGGTGCGCTCCGAGATGCGTAGCTCCAGCTCGTCGTTGAGCGCGGCAATGGCTTCGGCACGGGCCTGCTGCGCCTGCTGGGCGAGGATGCGACTGCTGATGTCGCGCGAGATGCAGACGATCTTGACCTCGCCGGTGCCGGCCACCGCGAAGGGCGAACAGGACACCTCCCACCAGCGCGGCTCGCCCCGGGCCGTGGGGCAGAATCCCTCGACCCGGGTGCCCTGGCCTTCGACGGCGCGCCTGACGGCGTGGCGGATCTTCTCGACCTCCGCGTCAGGCCAGAGCGCGGCGTATTCGCAGCCCATCACCTGATCGACGGACTGCAACTGGTTGAGCTCCAGGCCCTGGGCGTTCATGAATTCGATATGGCCCCCGGCGGAGAGGACCTTGACGCAATCCAGGCTGGCCTGGAGCAGGCTGCGGGAAAAGCCTTCGCTGTGCAGCACGTTGCGGGCGGCCACGAAGCGGCGCTGGGCGTCGATCTCCAGCGCGATCATGCTGGCGAAGAGTTCGAAGGCGGGCAGGATCTCCGGGCTGCTGGGCTTGGCCGGCTGCGGATCGATGGCGCAGAGGGTGCCGAAGAAGCTGCCGTCCTCCAGCACGATGGGGACCGAGATATAGCTGCGCAGGCCGTACTGCCTGGGCGTGTGATGGTGGCGATAGAGCTCGTCCCGCGCCACGTCGTCGATCACCACCGGCTGGCGATGGTCGCGGATCTCGTCGCAGATGGTCGATTTGACGTCCAGTTCGCCACCGGGCTCCAGGCCGAAGCCGATCAGGTCGAGGGTACTGCAGGCGATCCAGCGATCGTCGGTCACCCGGGCGACGGCGGCGAAGCCCATCCCTGTCATCCGACAGACCACGTCCAGGATCCTGGGTACCGCGGCGATCTCGGCAATGAGATCGATGTCCTGGGACAGGAGGTACGAGGGGACTGGAGTCGAGGTGAGAGTGCTCATCGGGTCGCTCGTACGGTGCCCTGCCGGGGCAGCGGGGAAGATGGCGAGCGACAGGTTGAAGCCTCCAACACGGATGCTAGAGGTGTTCGTCACAGGCCGTGCGCGGCCAGTATAGCGAGCATCCAAGCGAAGCGGGTGACAGGATGCCCACCGGTTTGCGATGGGCGTCTCCGTCTGCCACCCGGGACCGCGGCCGCCGTTGCCCGGCGGCCAGGGCTTCAGCGGTTACCCAGCAACGGCGGCCGCCGTCCCGCCCAGGGTTGCGCGCGTTCCAGCTGGGCGGCCAGGGCCAGCAGGGTGCCTTCCGCGCCGAAGCGCGCGGCGAAGTGGCTGCCCAGGGGCAAGCCGCTGGGCGTCCACCACAGCGGCACCGACATGGCCGGCTGACCACTGGCGTTGAACAGGGCGGTGAAGGGCGAGTAGCTGTGGAAGGCCGCGATGGCCTCGGCCAGGGGGCGCTCCGCGTGCCCGCCGTCGAGTTCACCCAGGCGCGGCGGTTCACGGGTCAGGGTGGGGCTGAGGATGACGTCATGGTCGGTGAGAAAGCGCGCGAGGGTCCGGCCCAGGGCGTGCAGGCCTTCGACTGCGGCGGCGTAGCGGTGGGCGGGGATATCGCCCCGCTCGCGCAGGATCACCCGGGTGCGGGCGTCCAGTTCCTCTTCGCTGACCGGGGTACCGCGCATCGCGCCCAGCACCTGCAGGTAGTGGCGGGTGCTCGGGCCGATGATGTCGAAGACCTGGTCGAGAAAGCACGGCAGGTCCACCGGCAGGGTTGCCGGTTCGACGTGGTGGCCAAGGCTTTCGCACAGCCGCGCCGTGTGGCGCACCGCGGCCAGGGCGTCGGGCCCGCTGGGCCAGGGCGCCAGGTGCTCGACCAGGGCGATGCGCAGCGGGCGCGGATCGCGCTCCAGCAGGCTGGCGAAGGGCACCTCCTGGCTCGGTGCCGCGTAGGGCGCGCCCAGATCGGCGCCGGCGGTGGCGTCCAGCAGCAGGGCGTTGTCGCGCACCGACAGGCTCATGGCATGGGGCGTGCCCATGCCGGCCCAGCCTTCGCCTACGATGGGGCCGGAGGGCATCCGGCCGCGACTGGGCTTGAGGCCGAAGATCCCGCAGCAGGAGGCCGGTACCCGCAGCGAACCACCGCCGTCGTTGCCGTGGGCGAAGGGCACCACCCGGGCAGCGACCAGAGCCGCAGCGCCGCCGCTCGAACCGCCGGCGCTGTGGGCCGGGTTCCAGGGATTGGCGGTGGCGCCGAAACGGCGCGATTCGGTGCTGTAGGAGGTGCCGAATTCCGGCGAGGTGGTAGTGCCGACGAACAGGCAGCCGGCCTGGCGCAGCCGGGTGACCAGTTCGCAGTCGAAATCCGGGCGCGCGTCGCCGAGGGCTAGGGAGCCATTGGTCATGCGGGCCCCGGCCAACGGGGTAAAGAGGTCCTTGACCAGGGTCGGGACCCCGGCGAAGGGCGCATTGACGTCGAGCGGCGCCCTGGCCGCGGCGCGGGCCTGGTCATAGAGTCGCTCGCTGACGGCATTGAGGCTGGGCTCCACGGTGTCCAGGCGCTCGATGACCGCTTCGAGCAGCTCGCCCGCCGTGATCTCGCGCTGCCGCAGCAGCATCGCCAGGCCGTGGCCGTCGTGGGTGTCCAGCAGGGATTGCAGGCTGTGCATGGAAGATCCTCGATCAGAATTCAGGAAGAGCGCGATGGGGTCGGCAGGGCGGTCTTGCGGCGCAGGAGGCCGATCGCGGCCCAGCCAAGGGCCGCGACCAGCGCGGCAAGGGCCAGGGCGCGGATGGCCAGGTGCAGATCGCCGGCGAAGGGTAGGAGCACCGCCACCACCAGGGGGCTGGCGAATTGGCCGAGATACAGGCAGCCGGTGTAGCCCCCCATGCCGCGACCCCGGGCCCGGGCGCTGAGGGCACCCATCACCGGCGCCATGGTGTTGGGCACCAGCATGCCGACGCCCAGGCCGTGGATGCTCACCGCCACCAGCACGGCCTCGTAGCTGCGGGCATGGACCAGCAGCCAGAGGCCGCTGCCCATGCAGGCCAGCAGCACGGCGTTGCAGCCGGCCAGGCCCCACCCGCGCCGCAACAGCGGCCATAGCAAGGGACCGCCCAGGGTCGCCAGCAGGCCAAGACCCGCCGAGGCGCCGATCAGGGTGCTGGACGTCACGCCCAGCTGCACCAGCAGCAGCGGACTCTGGATGGGCACCACCACGCTGAGCACCATGCCGGCGAAGACCAGCAGGTAGTTGACGAGCAGCGGTAGCGGCGCGCTGTGCTGCGGGCCTTCTTCGATGCCAGCTTGCACGGCGGAACGGACCGGTTCCCATAGCAGCCGCAGCATGAAGGGCACCAGCAGCAGGGGCAGCAGATAGAGATAGAAGGGCGTGCGCCAGGAATGCTCGCCCAGGGCGCCACCCACCACATAGAACAGCGAGCCCACCAGGCTGATGGCGACGACCTGGCCGTTGACATAGGCCAGGCGCCGGCTGCCCTGCCAGTAGTCGGCGATCAGCGTCACGCAACAGGTCATAACCGCCGCCTCGGCCAGCCCGAAGATCAGCCGGGTGAGGGTGATGGCCGGCAGCGACTGCAGCAGCGCCGGCAGCATGCCGAGCACGGCATAGCACAGCGTCGCCAGGATCAGCAGGCGCTTGCGCCCCAGGCGGTCGGCCAGCCAGCCGGCCAGGGGGGCGAAGAGGGCGATGGCTAGCGCCGGGCCGGTCATCGCCAGGGGGATGAGCAGATCGGCACGGGGTTCGACGGGACCGAATTCGGCGCCCAGCTTGGGAATGATCGGCGCGACCATCACCGAGCCCATGATGGTCAGGCTGCTACCGAGCAGGAGTACGGCGCCCTGCGGCCGACCGGGAGTTTGCCGGGAGGAGACGTTGAGTGTCATGCGCAGATCCTCAGAAGCTGTGGGAGAGCCGCACGGCGAAGGCGTAGCCCTCGGCGCGGTTGCGGGCGTCGACTTCCTTGTAGAGGTGCACCCAGACCGGCGGCAGGCCGGGCTGGAAGAAGCTCAGCGCGGGTCCCAGCGCCAGCACCCGAGCACGATTGCCGCGCGTGAGGCCAGGGGCGTCGTCGTCGGTCAGCTGGCGGTAGTAGTAGCCGCCCAGGCCTAGGGTCCAGGGGCCGAGGTGCTGACCCACGGCGAATTCGTGACGGTACTCCGTGCCGCTGCGGTAGTCGGTGGCGTTGTTGCGGCTGTTGAAGTCGGCCTGGAAGCTGGACGAGACCTCGAAGCCCGAATCGGAGATGTAGCTCAGGTTGAGCATGGGCGAGACGGTCCAGTGATTGGTGCCCGGATTCACCAGCCGCCGCTTGTCGTAGTCCCCGGTAGGCGCCTGCACCTGGAACCAGAAGTTCACGCCCAGGTTGCGCGAGGGCTCCCATTGCAGGATCAGCGGAATGACCTGGATGTCGGCCTGGCGGAAGAGCTCGGCGCGGTCGGAAAACACCGGCACGCCGTTGGCCTTGACGGTAAGGTCCGCGTCCATCTTGAAGAAGGGCTGGACCCCGCCGAAGCCATAGCGGGCGCCGAGCACCCGGGTATCGGTCATCTTCAGATAGGCCAGGCCCAGGGAGAGGACGTCGATGGAAAAGTCGCTGCCGTTGTCGCGGCCGTGGCTGTCACGGACGGAGGTGGCGCGGTAGTAGTTGGCGCGCAAGCCTAGGGTGCCGTGCGGCGTGGGCGGTGGCGTGAAGCCGGCACCGAAGTCGTAGACCCCGAAGGCGGTGGTGGGCGAGCCGTTCTCGGTGGCGAGGCTGGCGGCGGTCATTCCCAGCGCGGTGAGGCCGACGGCAAGGGTGTGGAGCGGGCGGGTAACGTTCATGGAGTTCCCTCTTCTTATTGGCCATTCGAGCCTGAGGGAAAGCCGTTACCCGCCGTTAGCCAGATTCAGCACTTCTGCATGGCGGCTTTGAGGGTGGCGGAGGGCAGCTGCCCGAACAGCCGCTGATAGTCGCGGGCGAAGCGGCTGAGATGGCAGAAGCCCCACTGGGCGGCGACGTCCTGTACCGATTCGCCTGCGCCCCGGCGCAGGGCGCGGTGGGCCGCATTGAGGCGCAGGGTTCGCAGATAGGCCACCGGATTGATGCCCAGCGTCTCCTGGAAGCAGTACTGCAGCTTGCGCCGACTGGCGCCCACGCGACTGCACAGTTCGAGGATGCTGGGCGGCTGGTCCGGATGCGCCAGGGCGTATTCCCGCGCCCGGCGGATTACCCGCAGGCGCGCGCTCGGTGCCAGTTCCTGGGACTCCGAGGTGTCGAGCAGATCGAGCAGGTACAGCAGCACGGTATCGCGCAGGGTCGCGCGGGTACGCGGATGGGCCAGCCAGGACTGTATTTCCGCCTCGGAGGCGAAGAGCTCATGGGCCAGGGCGGCCAGCTCCCCGTGGGGCCCCCCTGCAGGCAGGCGATAGCAGCCGGAAAGATCGCGCACGCTCAGGTCGCTGCGCTGACTGGCCAGCAGCCGCGCCATCTCGGCTTCCCGCAGGTTGATGCAGAGCAGTTCGAGATTGGCCGGGGTCCGCAGCTCCGGCAGGTTGTCGCCTCGCGCCACCAGCAACTGGGCTTCGTGCAGGGTATGGCCGGCGCAGTGCAGGGCGCCAGCGTCGCGCAGGGGCAGGCTGAAGGTCAGGGTGTCCCCCTGAGCCTCGCCACTCTTGAGCATCGCCTGGTTGGATCTGTCCCGCAGCAGGCTGACATCGTCCAGCCAGAGGTCGCTGAGCTCGCCGTGGAAGCGCCCCGCCGACAACTGATCGTATTGCATGCGCCAGCCCTCGACGCAGAGCGCATGCTCGTCGATGTCACCGGTATACCGATGGCGGACGCGCGGCGGTAACGCGAGGGAGCCGTCTTGGTGCATTTAGGAAACCTTTTGGGTAGCAAAGGGCCGGTAGTGCGAAAGCTACAAATTTCGTACCTCGAGGCAGGATCGCGCGGCAAGGGTGCCAATTCTGGCTAGTGCGGCGGGTTCTGCTCGCCGTCTTTCCAGCAGGGCACCGCCGATTGACTACCTTGGGAAGACCCCACAAGAAGGATGCAACCGATGCGCTACCTGTCCGCTGGAACCCTGCGCCCCCTACTCGCTGCCATTGCCGGTCTTGCCAGTGCCACGGCTTTCGCCGCCACCGCGCCCGCTACCGACATACCCGCTCGGCAAGAGGTGCTGACCTTCACCTCGCTGACCCTGAGCGATCAGCAATTCCTGACGGGGGACCAGGGCGGCACCGAGGTTCTGCTGGGCGGCGTGCTATCGCTGCCGCCCGGCGAGGGCAGGGTGCCGGTGGTGCTTCTGCAGCATGGGTCGGGCGGGGTGGGGGCCAACATCACCTATTGGCAGCGGCAGTTCAATCAGGCCGGCATCGCCACCTTTGCCGTGGATGGCTTCTCGGGCCGGGGCATCACCAGCACTGCCACCAATCAGGCTCAGCTGGGGCGGCTCAATTTCGTGCTGGATGACTATCGCGCCGGTGCCTTGCTCGCGCGGCATCCCCGCATCGATACAGGCAAGATCATCCTGATGGGCTTTTCCCGCGGTGGACAGGCCTCGCTCTATGCCGCCATGGAGCGCTTCGACAAGCGCTGGAAAAGTCAGGACTTCCAGTTCGCCGGCTATCTGTCGTTCTATCCCGATTGCTCGATCAGCTTTCGCGAGCAGGACCGGGTCGTCGCCAAGCCGCTGCGCGTCTACCACGGCCTGGCCGACAACTACGATCCCTATTCCCGCTGCGAGGGCTATCTCGCCACGCTCAAGCAGCAGGGCGCCGATCTCGGGGTGCACACCTATCCTCACGCCGAGCACGGCTTCGACAGCCCCTATGCCTGGAGTCCGGTGGTGGTCGCGAAGGGCAGCCAGACCGTGCGTGAGTGTCGGATTACCGAGAACGCCAAGGGCGAGTTGATCAACCAGCAGACCGGCAAGGTCTTTTCCTATCAGGATAGCTGCGTGGTGCTGGGGCCCAAGGTCGGGCCCGATGCGGAGGCGACCCGGCAGGCCACCCGAGATGTGCTGGCGGCGGTCAAGGCCATCGTGAAATAGGGCTGACGCTGGACATCGGCCCTGGCGGAGGAGGGCGCAGGACCGCATCGGGGTTCGAGCGGATCGGCTGGCGGGACCGGCATGGATCCAGGCGGCGGGTCAGGCCCGCTGGTCGAAAAAGCGCCCAATATCCCGGTGTAGAGCCTTCACGCGTGAGCGAGACGGCACTTTTACAAGATGTGTCCAGTCGTAATTCAGGCCTCGCCGGGTCGCTTGAGCGGCCCCGCGTCTCTCCCATGCTCCGCTCCGAGACGACTCCTGATGAATACTGCGAACTGGGCTTACATCCTTATCGTCGTGGCCGGATTCCTGCAGGCTGCCGGTGCGGCCATGAACGGCTCGCTGAACAAGGCGCTGGTCAATCCCTGGCTGGCGACCTCGGTGTCCTTCGTGATGGTCACCTTCGTCGCGCTCGGGCTGTTCATCTGCATGCCCAGGCCGCTGCCTTCGATGAGCCAGATCGGCGACATGCCCTGGTGGGCACCCCTGGGCGGCATCGCCGGCGCGGTGGCGGTCTTTGCCGGTCTGCTGTTCATCCAGCGCCTCGGCGCAGCGCCGGTGAACGGCGTCACCATCACCGCGAACCTCATCGCCAGCCTGGCCATCGATCACTTCGGCCTGTTTTCCATGGAACAGCATGCGGTCAACGGCTGGCGGCTGCTGGGCGCGATCCTGATGATCGCCGGGGTGGTGCTGATCGCCCGGTTTTGAAGCCACACCCCGGTAATCCCGGGACAGCGGAGGCCTTCGAAGCGCCTCCGGATTCATGGGAACCGGGCTAGCCGTCAGCCCTTTCCAGCCAGGCGCGGGCGATCTCCTCGCGGGTCGCGAACCAGACCCCTTCAAACTGCCTGGCGTATTCGATGAATCTCTTGATCGCCCGGACCCGACCCGGACGACCCACCATGCGTGGGTGCAGTCCGATCGACATCATGCGCGGTCCGGTCGCGGAATCCTCGTAGAGGACCTCGAAGCTTTCCTTCATGTATTCGAAGAAGTCCGAGGCCTGGGACAGGCCGGGCGAATTCCAGTAGCGGAAGTCGTTGACGTCGGCGGTATAGGGCACGACGAGATGGCGGCTGCCCTCGACCTCGACGAAGTAGGGGACGTCGTCGTTGTAGGCGTCGGAGTCGTAGAGAAAACCGCCTTCCTCGGCCACCAGCCGGCGGGTGTGGATGCTGGCGCCGTAGCGGCAGTACCAGCCGACCGGCCGCTTGCCACAGGTGCGCTCGAAGGATTCGACGGCGAGGCGGATATGCTCGCGCTCCTCTGCTTCGCTGAGGCGAAAGACTTCCTCCCAACGATAGCCATGGCTGCAGATCTCGTGGCCACCGGCGACGGCCGCCTGGGCGACGTCGGGATTCTGTTCGAAGGCCACCGCACAGGCGTGGAAGGTCGCGCGTACCGATTGTTCGTCGAGTATGTCGAGGATCCGCCAGATGCCGACCCGGGAGCCGTATTCGTACATGGATTCCATGGCCAGGTTGCGGGTGCCGGCGGGGATGGCGTAGCTGCCCCATTCGGTCATCGACTCCTGGTCCGGATCGCCCATGGCGAGCGAGCGCTCGGAGCCTTCCTCGTAGTTGATCACCAGGCTGATGGCCAGACGGGCGCCGTTGGGCCAGGTGCCTTGCGGCCGTTGTCTTCCATAACCGACCAAATCGCGTGCAGGTGACAGCATCGGGATCTACTCCTGAAGTGATTGTTGTGAACTACCCGGTGAGCGCTTGGGCTCAGCAGTCGATGTCCTTCAGCCGTTCATGGTCGAAGGCGCCATCGGTATCGCCCTGGCTGAAGGCGAGTCCCATGGCCAGGGTCTGGGCGATACAGAAGGAGGCGGTGAGGGAGCGAAAGCCCAGCAGCTCGGCATCGTTGACCTCTATCACCGTCTCCGCCATCTTTCCGATCGGACTCAACACGGTGTCGGTGATGGCCACCAGCGTCACACCCGCCTCGCGCGCCTGCCGGCAGGCTTCGACGGTGTCCCTCGCGTAGGGTGGAAAACTCACCGCGATCAGCAGGTCGTCCTGGGCGATGGCGCTGACCTGTTCCGGCAGGGTGCCGCCGCCACCGCTGATCTGCACGGCGCGTCGGCCCACGCGGGCCAGGGCGTAGCTCAAATAGGCGGCCACCGGAAAGGCCCGCCGCAGACCGATGACGAAGGTTGTGCGCGCCAGCTGCAGATGGGCGATGGCGGCTTCGATATTGGCCTGCTGGTCGCCTTCCGCCAGGTGTTCCAGGGACACGATATTGGCCTGGCTGAATTCCCGCAGGATCGCCCCGACGTCGCTGGGGTCATCCAGCAGCTTTTCCCCACCGTAGTGCCGGATGCGCTCGCTGTGGGTGGCCGCGGCCTGTTGCAGCGGCGCGCGAAACAGCCGCTGCAGATCCTTGAAACCGGCGAAACCCAACGCCTGCGCCAGCCGGATATAAGCCGCCGGGGCGATGTTGGAGCGCTTGCCCAGTTCGGCGACCGTGCTGAGGGCGATCTCGTGGGGATTGTCGATGAGGAAGCGGGCCGCATCGCGCAGGCGCTCCGACAGGTGTTCGTGCTGGGCGGTTATGCAATCGCGCAGCTCCGCAAGGGTTTCCGGTAAGGCCATGAAAAACGCTCGGCAGGTGGAAAGGAGAGGCGCCGGTCAGCGCAATTCGGTGATTGCCTGATCGAGCGCGGCGATGAGACGGTCGATTTCTTCGAGCGTGTTGTAGTGCGCCAGCGACACCCGTACCACGCCGCCCTGGGGCGCCAGGCCCAGGGCTTCGATCAGGCGTCGGGCATAGAAGTCGCCGAAGCGGATGCCGATGCGCTGCTCGTCGACCTTGAGCACCACGGCTTCCGAGCGCACGCCTTCCACCACGAAGCTGATCGTGGGCACGCGCGCCTGGACGCTGGTCTTGCCGATGATGCGGACCCCGGGGCGCTGGCGCAGAAAGCCCAGCAGTCGTTCGGCGAGGGCATCTTCCTGGATCTCGAAGGCGTCGAATGCTGCCTGCATCCGCTCGCGCTCGCTACCCTGGATGCCCAACTGGTTGGCGATGTCGAGCAGGTAGTCGGAGATGCCGATGCAGCCAAAGGACAGCTCGTAGTTGACGTTGCCGGGCTGCAGTTTGTAGGGCACCACCTCCTGGCCGATGAAGAAGTGGTTGAGGCTGGGAAAGTCCAGCAGCAGGTCACGACGGCCCCAGAGCACGGCGAAGTGCGGTCCGAAGGTCTTGTAGAAGCTGTAGACATAGAAGTCGGCGCCGCTGGCCTGCACATCGACCAGCCGGTGTGGCGCATAGGCCACCGCATCCACGCACAGCTGCGCCCCCACGGCATGCACGCGGCGGGCGATCTCGGCGACGGGATTGATCGAGCCGAGGATGTTGGAGGCGTGGGTCACGGCTACGTAGCGGGTCTTGTCGCCGAGCAGCGCCTGCAGGTCGTCCAGTTCCAGCTCGAGGCTGTCGGGATCGACCTCCCAGACGCGCAGTGTGGCGCCGCGGTCTGCGCAGAGCCGGACCCAGGGGCCGATGTTGGCCTCGTGGTCGCAATTGGTGACGATGATTTCATCACCGGGCGCGATCGAGGGGGCGATGGCGCGGCAGAGTATCTGCAGCAGGTGGGTGGTCGAGCCGCCCATGATGACTTCGTCGGGATGAGCCGCGTTGATCAGCTGCATGACCGAGCGGCGCGCCTGCATCACCCGTTCGCCGGCCGCGACCGAGGGCGCGTAGGAGGCGCCCAGCTGGACGCTGCTGTTGAGCAGGTAGTCGGCCACCCGGTCGGCGACCCCTTGCAACACCATGGAACCGCCGGCGTTGTCCATGAAGGCGTAGTCGCCGGCCAGACCGGGAAACTGCTTGCGAACGTATGCGATATCGAGGGGATTCACGCGACTCTCTCCAGCCAGGATCAGTGGTGCAGGATGGCCTGCAGGAAGGCCCGGGTGCGGGGTTCCTGAGGGGCGGTAAAGAAGGGGTCCGGGGTGTTCTGTTCGACGATGCGGCCGCTTTCCATGAAGATCATCCGGTCGGCGACGCGCCGCGCGAAGCCCATTTCATGAGTCACCACGACCATGGTGACGCCGGAGCGAGCCAGGTTCTGCATGACGTCGAGCACCTCGCCGACCATCTCCGGGTCCAGCGCCGAGGTGGGCTCGTCGAAGAGGATGGCGCGCGGCTCCATGGCCATGGTGCGGGCGATGGCGACCCGCTGCTGCTGGCCGCCGGACAACTGGCTCGGGTACTTGTGGGCGTGATCGCCCATGCCGACCTTGACCAGCAGCTCCCGCGCGCGGGCGTGGACCTCGCGCCGGTTCAGGCCGCGCACCCGGATCGGCGCCAGCGAGACGTTGTCCAGGACGTTCAGGTGCGGATAGAGGTTGAAGCTCTGGAAGACCATGCCCACTTCGCTGCGAATACCGGCCAGGCGCGGTCCGTTCTCGACCCGTTCCCCGGCCACGCGGATATGGCCCTGCTGATAGTTTTCCAGCAGGTTGATGCAGCGGATCAGCGTCGACTTGCCGGAGCCGGACGGGCCGAGGATGACCACCACCTCGCCTTCCTCCACCTGCAGATTGATGTCGCTCAGCGCCTGGAAATTGCCGTAGTACTTGTCGAGGTGTTCGATGTCGATCAGGGTGCTCATGCGGTCTTGCCTCCCATGGCATTGCGTCTTTCGACCCAGCTGACCAGTTGCACCATGGGCAGGAGCAGCAGCAGATAGAGCAGGGCGGCGCCCACCAGCGGGGTAGGGTTGGCCGTCAGGGCCTGGGCCTGGGTGGCCTGCTTGAGCAGGTCCGGCATCGCCACCACCGAGGCGAGGGCGGTGTCCTTCATGACGTTGATGCAGTTGCTGGTCATGGGCGGCAGCACGATGCGGATCGCCTGGGGCAACACGACGTCGCGCATGGTGTTGAAGAAGCTCATGCCCTGGGCGGCCGACGCCTCGAACTGACCGCGGGGAATGGCTTCGATGCCCGAGCGAAAGATCTCGGCGCTGTAGGCGCAGGACACGAGGGACAGCGCGCTGGCCGCTGCCGCGAAGGAGGACAGGCGGATCCCGACGAAGGGCAGCGCGTAATAGATCAGGACCAGCAGGACCAGCAGCGGGATGGACCTCATGATGTCGATGTAGATGCGTGCCAGCAGCCGGACCGGGGCGTAGGAATACAGCCGCAGCAGCGCCAGCAACAGCCCGCCGACCAGCCCCAGGACGATACTCACGAGGCCCAGCAGCACGGTCACGCCCAGGCCCCGGATCATCAGGGGGAGCGATTCGACGAGCACGTTCCAGTTGAAGAAGGTTTGCAGAAGATCCATGGGATACCTCGGTCACGGCCCGGGGCGCGCGGACGGCGTCCCGGGCCTGCAGCAGCGGCAGGACTCACTTGGGTGCGGCGGAGACCTTCAGGGTGCTCGACTCCTTGTCGGCCTCGGTACCGAACCACTGTTTGTGGATGGCGCCCAGGGTGCCGTCTTCCTTCATCTTGCTGATGATGTCGTTGACCTGATCGCTCATGGCCCAGCCCTTGGCATGCATCAGCGAATAGCGTTCACCGGTGGGGATGCGGGCGACGACGGTGAATTGCGGCTTGTCCTTGATGTAGTAGAGGACGGCGGGGATATCGCTCAGGTAACCATCGATGCGCCCGGAGCCCAGGTCCAGCATGGCCGGTGACAGCCCTTCGTAGCGCGAAACATCGGCGAACTTGTATTCGTTCCTGTGCTGGCCGATCCACATGTCGCCGGTGGAGCCGGTATCGACACCCACGACCTTGCCATTCATGTCCGCCAGGCTTTTCACCTTGGAGTTGGTCAGGGCGGTCAGCGACTGGTCGCTGTCGAAGTAGGGTTGAGCGAAGGCGACCGATTCCAGGCGTTTGGGCGTGATGGTGATGGACGAAATCGCGATGTCCACGCGTTTCGACTGCACCGCGCTGAACAGCCCGTTGAAGGGAATGTTGACGAAATCCACGGTCTTGCCGGCCCGTTTCGCCACTTCCTTCACCACATCGACTTCAAAGCCGACGAAGTCACCCTTGGCGTCCTGGAACTCCCAGGGCACGTTGCCGACGTTGGCACCCACCGTCCAGTCGGCTGACCAGGCGGGCAGGGCTACGGCGGCGGTCATGAGCAGACCCAACGCTATCTTCGCTTTCATCTTCACTCCCTATTTTTCGGTGCGGTCAGTGGCTTGTTCCTTACGACGTCGAGCCGAGAGTAAGGCGATGAAATTTTTTATTCAATAGGCTTTTTTGATGAATATTTTGCTCCAAAATTGTGCGACGTAGCTCGATGAATGCGCTGCTGTAGGGGCTTTGCGCGGGTTTTTCTGGCTGCATTTTCAGTCGATGGCCGGCGCTAGACACCTCCAGCGGCCGGTCGCACGCATGCCCGAAAATGAGTCACGCGACCTTTGGCTAGACGCTCGGCCCGGCAGCTCTCTTGCTGTCAGCGGACGAATGACAGCCTCCTCTGCAGCAGTGCGGCCGGATCGTGGGCGACTGGCCTTGGGCTATCTCCGGCTACGGGCGTGTCTGGTCCCTGGATACTTCCTCAGGACAAGCACCGCCGGCAGCCCGCTACGGGCTCAGGCCGGTTTGGAACGGCGCGAATTTCCCCTATGTCCTTGTTGCGACTACAGTTGTCTGACTAATCCAACAATGCCAACAAGGAAAGCCCGATGTCCGCTCCGTTCTTCCGCACCACCCTCGCTGCCGTTCTCGCCTGCTGCATCGCCTTGCCCGCCAGTGCCGCGCTCGATGCGCGCATTCAGACTGCCGCGGAGCAGGCCAAGGCGCCGACGCTCAAGCTGCTGGAACAACTGGTCAACATCGACTCGGGTTCCGGCTACGAGCCCGGCCTGAGCGAGGTGGGCAAGCTGGTCAGCGCGGAATTGAAGACACTCGGCGCCACGCTGCAACAGGTGCCCAATACCGCGCCGGACAAGAGCCAGCACCTGGTGGCCACGCTCAAGGGCAGCGGCAAGGCGAAGATTCTCCTGCTGGCGCACATGGACACGGTGTTCAAGGAAGGCACCGCCAAGGCCCGGCCGTATCGCACCGATGAAAAACGCGCCTATGGTCCGGGCGTGTCCGACGACAAGGGCGGCATCGTGGTCGCCCTGGCGGCGCTGGAGATCCTCAAGCAGCTCGACTTCAAGGACTACGGGCAGATCACCCTGTTGCTGGACGCCAGCGAGGAAACCGGCTCCCAGGCCGCCACCGAGCTGATCGCCAGCACCGCCAAGCAGCACGACGTGACGCTGAATCTGGAGCCCGGTCGACCGGCCGATGGCCTGGTGGTGTGGCGCAAGGGCAGCGCCACCGCCGTGGTGGAGGTCAAGGGCAAGTCGTCCCACGCCGGCGTCTCGCCGGAGCTGGGGCGCAACGCCGCCACCGAGGTGGCGCACCAGGTGCTGCAACTGGGCAACCTGGGCGATGCGGAAAAGAAGACCTCGGTCAACTTCACCGTGATCGAGGCGGGCGAGCGCATCAACGTGATTCCCGATCACGCCGTGGCGAAGGCCGACGTCCGCGCGGCGCTGCCCGAAGAATTCGATCGGGTGGAAAAGGACCTGGCGCGCATCGCTGCCAACAAGCAGATCCCCGATACCGAGGTGACCACGCGGCTGGAGCGTGGCCTGCCGCCGATGCCGCAGACGGCGGCGAGCGATCGGCTGCTGGCCATGGCCCAGGGCATCTATGGCGAGCTGGGCCGCAAGCTGACCGTCGAAGGCAGCGGTGGCGCCGCGGATGCCAGCATCGCCGCCGGTGCCGGCGTGCCCACCCTGGACGGCTTCGGCATCGTCGGCGGCAAGCTGCATACCCCGGAGGAGTACGTCGAACTGTACAGCGTGGCGCCGCGTATCTATCTGCTCACGCGCATGCTGGTGGAGCTGTCCAAGGGTCAGTGACGGCCTGGGCCCCCTGATGCATGGGGGCCAGCGCCCAGCGGCCAGCGATCAGGGCGCGCAGTTGCCCGCCTTGGTGAAGCCGGCCGCCTTCGCCTCGGCTTCCGAGGCGAACGTGACCTGGTTCTTCGGCGACACCTGGGCGTAGCTCGGGCAGCCTTGCGGCAGGTGATAGACGTGGCTGTTGCGGTTGCCGATGATCGCGCCCTGGCTGGCAGCGGCAGGGCTATCGGTCCTGGCCGGTGCCTTCGGCGCCGATTTCGGTCCGGGCAGCGGGCTGACGATGCCGTCGCCGACCGGCTGGTAGCCCAGCGTCCAGTGCCGCTCGCCGGACACGAAGGGATTGCCGTAGCCCATCACCGCGGCGATGCGTCTGTCCCGTTCGCGCTCCCAGGCGGTGACCGGCTGCTGCTTGTCCCAGGCCATGAGCAGTTGCTGCTGCTGGCGCGACATGTTCAGGCCGTAGCGATCGAACATGTAGAAGGTGACCCGGGCGACCAGTCCCTTGACCTCGTCGCGCGGTTCGGCGGCGCGTTCCTGGAAGTCGATCCTGGTCGTGCAGCGGCCATATTGGGGCTGCACGCCCTGGGCCATGCCGTAGTTGAAATTGGCCCGGTCCCCATTCACCTCGCCCACGGCGGGGTAGAGGTTGAAGAGGTCGGCCTCCATGGCCCGGAACACCGGGTCATCCGCCACGCAGTGTTCGCGGCCGCCGTTCTGCCAGCACTGGCGCTGATGACCAAAGGTCCAGGCCGGCACGATGTGCTCCCATTCGGTGCGCTCCCCACGGGTTTCCTGCTTGCGTGCCTGGAAGCCGCAGGAGGCGGCATCGACGCGCCCCCCGGACTTGCCGACCCACTCCCATTGGCAGCCGCAATAGAGGTCGCCCTGGGCGCTGGTGTTCTGGTCGAAATAGACTTTTTGTTTGGCGATTACCTTGGCTTCGACAAAGGTATCGGGCGCAGCGGCGAACGCGGAGGAGCCCAGCAGCGTGGCCAGGAGAAGCGAGAGCAGAGGACGCATGTATCTTCACGGCTTATTTAGGGCGCCGAATTGTATAGCTTTTGCCGGGCTGATGGCGGGTGCAAAGGTTCGGGGGAGTCAAGGAAGCGCTCTAGCCCGAGGGGGCGGGAAACACCGCGGTGGAACGCATATTCAGCAACAATGAGATTCGCTATGATTTGTGAACCAAATCTCAAAAACTTGTCTGATGACGCAGTCTGCACATCTGTCCGGAGTTTTTTATGAATGGCCCCAACCCCTGCTGTGATCTGGGTATGAGCACCTCGTTGCTGGAGCAGGAGCTGGCCGAGCGCAAGACGCGTCTGGCCCATGCTCATGCCCATGCCCAGGCCGATGCCCAGCGCCAGTTCCTATCCTATGCGGACGAGCACGCCTGCATCGCCGTGCTGGAGCGGGCGCTGGCCAAGGCCTATCGGTTTTTCTAGTGTCTGGCTGCCGGCGCCTGGCGTGAGACGCCCGGAGTCCGGCTTAGGGAGACGCCTATTCAGGCGCTCCTTCGGCACTGGGTCGACTAGCGCCTCAATTCTGGTTGTAGCAGCCGTTGCCGAACACCTGGTAATCCAGTTCATGTTCTCGGCCAGCGTGATCCAGGTAGTCGAGGCGGGCCGTGACGATCCCGCATTGGGCGCTCAGGTCGGTCTGGCTGACCACCCGGTCGACGTCGAGGGGGACGAAGAAGCCGGGCTGGTCGTGGATCAGGGCGGGATGGTCGGGAGCGGCCAGGGCGGAGCCGGTGGCGAGCAGACCGAAGAGACCGAGCAGCAGTGCTTTCATGATGAGTCCTCTTGAGTGGGGTAGCTATTCGCTGACCGGGCCACTCTAGGAGGACAGGGGGGACGTCAGCCTGACCGGCGCATGACAAATTGGTCATGGAGGTTGTCGCCTGGTCGCGCAGAAGGCCGAGAGATCCGCGCGGACCTCTTACCAGGCGCCCAACGCTCAGACCGAGCAGTCCAGTGTCTTGCCCGGCACCCGGCGCCGCCCGCAGGAAAGCATGACGATCACCAGGACGCAGCCGATGAGGATGGCCCCTGAGGACAGCACGAAAAGGCTGCGCCGGTCGTTGCCTTCGATGATCAGGCTCAGCAGGGTCGGCGCCGCGGCGGCCGAGGCGACCTGCACCACGCCGACCAGCTTGGTCAGGCGACCGCTCGGATCGTGGGTCACCACCAGCGACATGTAGTAGGACAGCGCCAGGTTCCAGCCGAAGTTCATCAGGAAGACCGCGAGCAGCAGATCCGCAGCGGTGTGGATGCGCGTGGCCAGCAGGTAGATGGCGCCGAGCACGGCCAGGGAGCCGGTGAGGATCATCGGCACCCGGCCGAGGTGCCGCCCGGCCAGGCTCGGCAGCGCCGCACCGGGCAGGCCGCCGAGCAGGCCAAGGCTGATCGCCCAGCCGATATCGACCGGTGCCACCCCGGCGTCGCTGGCGATGCCCTCGACGAAGCCCCACAGCGAATAGATCGACAGCTGCAGGAACAGCATGCCGAGCAGCGAGCAGGTGCCGATCACCGTCAGGCCGGAGCGTAGCGACGCCTGGGAGACGGATCGTGTTTCCGGGCTGTGCCTGGCCGGCAGGCAGAGGCTCAGCAGGCAGACCAGGGCGAACCAGGCTGCCAGGTAGTAGATCGCCCCGGCGAAACCCTGCCACTGGGCGATCATCGGCATGATCACCGCGCTGCTGGCGAACAGGGCGGTCTGCACGAACAGCAGGATGCCGAAGGACCTGTCCTGGCCCGGCATGCTGCCCAGCCAGTAGATGGCGTAGGAGTAGAGCACACCCGAGCAGAGACCCGAGAGACCGCGCAAGGCCAGCAGCGGATCGAGCGCGGTGACGCTGGCGGTCGCGGTGTTGGCGAACAGCAGGAGCAGGGCGGTGCCCAGGGCCAGGGTGCGCGGACCGAGGAAGCGGATCATCGGCAGGTACAGCAGCGTCCCGACGATGGAGCCGCACATCTCCACGGACAGGGTCCAGCTCTGCTGCGCCAGGCTCAGGCCGAGGCGTTCGGTCAGCAGTCCGATAAAGATCGGCTGCACACCGATGACGAGGATCGAGGCGGCGGCGATGGCGATGCACGCGGCGCGTACCAGGGTTTGATGGGCGATGGTCATGGTCATTTACCTGCCGGCTCGGCCACGGCGGGGCCTGCCGCTTCAGTAGAAAGCCGTGCTGCGAGAAGGGTGGGCGGTCAGGTGAGGCGATAGCAATGGATGGCGACCCGGTCGGCGGCGGGATAGCCCACCTTGCCGATCATCACCCTACGGGTCAGCCAGTCGAGTCTGCCGCTGGCCACCTGGAAGCGCGGCGTGCAACTGCAGTGATAGTCCTCCTCGGCGATGGGCCAGAGGCCCTGGGCGACCTGCGCCCGGCCCCGGTCGCTGAGGGTGATCAGGCCGGTGTTGTGTATGTTGATCCACTCGCCCTGGTCGCTGCGCAGGCTGTAGCGAGCGTCCAGCTCGCCCACGCCATCGCTGCGCAGCAGATAGAAATCCGCGCCGCCGGCGATGACTTCGCCGCGCACGTTCAGGCCTTCGAACTGCCCGCCGGTGATGCGGTAGTTGCTGCGCTGGCCATCCGTGCAGGCGCCCAGGCCATCGGCCGGATCGATGATCACATGCAGGCTCAGCACCCATTCCAGCGTCGGCACGGCGATCCCGTTTTCTGTCTTGGTATTCATCACGCTCTCCTGTGCCCCTCGGGGGCAGTGGTGGCTGGTGGTCAGTAGCGATAGGTGAAGTACAGCTCGAGGGCGCTGAAGCGCTCGTTATCGCCGAACGCCTGGCGGGCGGCCGACCTGGCCTGCACCCAGTTGTACGAGAGCGAGCCGTAGAACTGCCGGTTGGGGATCCAGTCGAGATACACCGCGGTCTCGTCGGCGAAACGCCGATCGCTGACCGCGGCGCCGCGGAAGTTGGCCTGGTCGAGCCAGAACTGGTAGTGGATGACGCCGAGGGTGAGGGTGTCGCCGAGGCGGTTCTTCAGCGAGAACTGCTGGACGCGCTCGTTGCTGTTGAACAGCAGGTAGTTGCCCACCACGTCGCCGATCAGCCAGGTGCTCCAGTCCGTGAACCCCTTGCTCAGCGGGTCCCAGGCCTTCTGGCGATTGTCAGTCGGGTTGCTGTCACCGGAGAAGACGGCGTAGCGATAGCCGAGGGTGGGGCTGAAGGGCAGGTCCTGGAATTGATAGTCGGCCTGGGCATACCAGGCCCTGGCGTCGTAGCTGAGGGCGCCGTCACCGCCGCGCTGCACCGCGTATTCGCCATTGAGGGCGAGGTTGGGCAGGCCCGGCAGGTGACCACGCAAGGCCCGCAGGTTGTATACCCGCATGCCGTCGCGGCGGACCGCGGTGCTGTCTCGGCTGGCCAGGGTATCGACCGTCATGGCCAGGGCGCCGAGGGTCACCTGGCCGTCGAGGTCGTAATCCAGGTTGGCGCCGCTCAGGCGTAAGTCGCCGTAGTGATCGTCGGTGCGCAGGGTGAAGACCTGGGCCTGGGCTGGACCTTGGCCCCACGCCAGGATCGCCGAGTCGCGAAAGGCAGTGCGCGGACCGAGCCAGTAGGCGCCATCGCCGAACAGATCGAGATTGCCGTCCATGACGATGAAGCCGGTGCCGACCATGAAATTCTGGCGGCCCGCGGTGAACTTCCAGTCGCCCAGCTGCACCCCGGCATAGAGCTCTTCGGGGGCGAAACGGCCGTCCGAACTGCGGGTGAAGCCACCGGCATCGCCGTCGCCAAAGGTGGTGGCGCCGACCACCGAGCCCCCGGCGAGCAGATGGAGCCTGTCGCTGAGCGAATAGTCGAGCGTGACGCCGGGTTTGACGTAGAACTCCTGCCAGGCGCTGCGGCTGCCGTTGTTCTGGCCGCTGCGGGCATCCACGCGCCCGGCACCGAAGTTGACGCCCCGGGTGCTGATGGAACCGGCGCCCACCGTCAGGTTGAGGTCACCTTTGAGATTCTCGTAATCGAACGCATAGCCCGCCAGGGCCGGCTGGCTGGCCAGCGGCAGGCCGAGCGCCAGCAGCACGCCGGGAAGGCGCTTGGTTGTGCACATGTGGAGCTCCTGACTATTTTTCTTGTATTACAGGGCAGTGAAGGATGGCCAAGGTGACCACCGGATACCTGACAGTGCAGGTGGGAGCGCTGGCGAGCCGGCGCTCTTCGATCTCGTTAGGGGTGGATCAACCGCGCAACCGGGCGGCAATGGCGCGCAGCAGGCGAACGGTATCGATGTCCAGTTCGGTGACCGCCTCGGGCAGCGACGACTGCTTGACGATCACCACCTCTGAGGCGAAGTCGACGAACAGGTACTGGCCGTGGATACCGCTGGCCATGAGGGCTGGGCTGTGGTCATTGAAGACGTACCACTGGCTGCGATAGGAGGCGCCCGGGGTCCAGTCGGAGAAGTCCTGGTGTACGCCATAGACGGCCGGATCCCCGCCGGCCGCGATGGCCTCGATCACCGCTTGGTCGATGACCTGCTGGCCATCGACCACACCGCCATTGGCCAGCATCAGGCCGAAGCGGCCCATGTCGCGCAGCGTGGCGTTGAAGCCGGCGCCGGCGACGCTGCGACCCCAGGGGTCGGCCATGAAGTAGGCGTCGCGCTCGCAGCCGAGTTGCTGCCATACCCGCTGCAACTGCTCGGCGCAGCCCAGGCCGCTGGCGCGCTCCATCACCCAGGCCAGCACCTCGGTGGTGGCGGTCACGTAGTGGAAGAAACCGCCGTGCTCGCCTCTTTTGCGCAGCGATGGCAGGTACTGGTACAGCGACTCGTACTGGGCGTACGCGGGCAGGGCCGGCTTGAAGCCACAGGCGTAGCCGTACTGGGAGCTTTCCGAGGTGGGATCGTCGTAGAGCTCTGTGTAGTGGACGCCCACGGCCATGTCGAGCAACTGGCGGACGGTGGCGTCACCGAAGGCGCTGCCGGCCAGTTCCGGCACATAACGCTGGGTCGGCGCCTGGGCATCGAGCACGCCATCGTGGATGAGTTGCTCGCCGAGCAACCCGATCAGCGACTTGGTGACCGAGAACATGATGTGGCGGTCGGTGGCGACCTGGCCGTTGAAGTAGCGCTCGTACACCACCCGGCCCTGGTGCAGCACCAGAAAGCCGTCGGTCTTGCTGGCCTGCAGATGGTCGAGGGCGCTGACGCTGCGGCCGCAGCTGCTCTCGAATCTCAGTGCTTCGAGGGCCTCGGGTGCATGGGCCAGCACCCTGTCCGGTCGCGGTCCGGCCGCCACCTCGATGGTAGGGCGCAGGCGCGCCAGATTGCGGAAGCCCCAGCGATTGAACGGCGGTGACATCCAGTTGGCCCAGGTCACGCGCCGGTCCGGCTCGGCCGGAAAACCCTGCATCAGTACGGGCTCTTGTTCTTGTCTGTCGTACATCTCGCTGACTTCCCGACTCCGGGAAACCAGGGAGCGATCGAGGCTCTGGTTCATCAGACTCATCCTGGCAGTGGCCCTGCGTAGAGCAGGTACGAGAAAATAATTAACCCTGTTAATTTATTTAGTCAATAAAATATTTTCTGTACCGAAGCCTGGCCAGCTATCCTCTCTGGCACCCCAGGAATCAGGAGCGACGGTGAGCGGGCTACGCGAACGTCAGAAGGAATCACGCCGCACCGCCATCTCGGCCGCGGCGGTCATGCTGTTCCAGCGCCAGGGCTTTCGCGAGACCACCGTCGAGCAGATCGCCCGCGAAGCCGGCGTCTCGGCGCCCACGGTGTTCAAGTATTTCGGCAGCAAGCACGAGATCATCCTGGAGATGATCAAGGAGTCCGATCGCCGGGCCCTGGTCGACGTGCGCCGGCACCTCCGCGACTTCGCGGATCCCGTCGATGCGCTCTGCCACCTGGAGCACCTGCTGGTCAGCTACGCGCTGGATGTCCTGCCCGCCGCCCTCTGGCGCGAACTGCTGCCGCTGGTGCTGGTGGGTGGCGACAGCGGCCTGCCCCTGGCCTACCGGCAGATGAACAGCGGCCTGCAGGACGAGATCGCCAAGGTGCTGCGCGAGTTGCAGGCCGCCGGCAAGTTGCGCGCCGACCTGGATGTGCAACTGGCCGCCTTTCTGCTCAACGACTACTCCCATCTGCAGCTGCTGCGCCTGACGGCCAGTGACCCGCTGGATCGCGAAGGACACGCAGCCAACGTGCGCAACACCACGCGCCTGATCTTCGAGGGCATGCGCGCGCTGCCGGCGTGAGGCGCCAGCGGCGTCATCAGTCGTGGCGGTGTCTTTGCGGGTCGGCTGGCGTCTCGTCAGGTTTCGCTCAGGGGTGCTCTACGGCAATACGATTGCGAGGGCAGGGGGCAGGCGAAGCGGATCGCGGCGCCAACCCAACAGTGAGCCGACCAAGGCGAGCGCCTCTCACCTATCCCGGCAGGGAGGTGCCCAGCCCTTTTCAGATGCGCCTATAGTGAGTCCGCGCGTAGCAGGTGAATGTTGAAGCGCCTTATCGGCAGCGATCGATACTCCTGCCGTATCCAACGGGCCGGTGCGGCGCGTGCGGGCTGCGCAGAACAACAAGGTAATGGAGTGCTTATGCCTATAGCGGGCTTCTTGATGCTGGTGGGTTGCTATCTGGCGGGCGTCTATCTGACGACTCATATAGGCGGCATTCCGGCCAGCGTCATAGGGATCATCGTCCTCTTCGCCCTGCTGATGCTCTTGCGTCGCGTGCCGGAAGGCGTGGAGACCATGGCGGGCAACCTGCTCAAGTACCTGCCGCTGATGCTCGTGGTGCCGGCGGTGGGCATCGTCGATTTCAGCGGTCTCGAGGCCTCGGTATGGTTGCGCCTGGTACTGGTCATCGCCCTGTCTCTGCTGGTCACGGTGCCGCTGTGCGGCTGGTTGCTGCAGTACCTGATCGGACGGAGCAAAGACCATGGCTGATCAATCCCTCGCACCCCTGCTGGCCCTGTCCCTGACGCTCGCGGCCTATCAGCTGGCGCTCGTGCTGCAGCAGCGCCTGCGCCTGGTCATGCTGCAACCGGTGCTGGTCACCACGGCCATCGTCGCCACTGTGCTCTGGATCGGTGGCATTCCCTACGAGCAGTATCGAAGCGCCAGCGGGATGCTCGCTATGCTGCTCGGGCCCACCACCGTGGGCCTGGCCGTTCCGCTCTACAAGAATGCCCAGCGGGTGAGGGCACTCTGCACGCCGCTGCTGATAACCCTCGTGGTCGGTGGCGTGGTGGGCGTCTCCCTGACCCTGGCCCTCGGCTGGCTGTTCGGCTTGTCCGAGACCCTGCTGATGAGTCTGGTGCCCAAGTCGGTCACCATGCCGATCGCCTTGCCGCTGGCGGATCATTTCGGTGGCATCGCGCCCCTGACCGCGGTGATCGTCATGCTGACCGGCGTGATCAGCACCACGCTGGCGCTGCCGCTGCTCAAGGTCTGCAAGGTAGAGGATCCGGCGGCCCGCGGCCTGACCCTGGGCATGAACGGCCATGCCATAGGCACCGCCCATGCGTTGCGCGAAGGTCAGGAGACGGCGGCCTTTTCGGCACTCGGCATGATCCTGCTCGGCATCCTGACGGCACTGGTGCTGCCTTGGGTGCTAGGTGCCTGAGCGACCTTGCCCGAGCGGGCGGGAAGGGGCGTGGCAGGCCAGTCCGGGCGTCACGGCCTCGGGGGCTCCTGCAGGGCTCGCCGCAGACCGGCATGGCCCAACGAAAAGGCGATGCCGTCCTCGGCCAGGCCCAGACCCGCGTTGATCCAGGTGTCAGCGGCGTAGCGCTTGCGCAGTCCTATCGCGACCCGGGCGGCGACACAGGCCGCCGTCGCCCCGATCATGGCAGGCAACAGCCGCGGTTGCCGCCGCGCGCCGGCGAGAGCTGCCGCGCTGAGGCCGCCGGACAGGGCACGGACCAACATAGAGGGCGCTATGGTACGGTCCGGGGCGAAGGGCAGTTTGTCGCCCAACAGCTCGCCGGCCGCCAGGGGCAGCAGGTACTGCCGTACGGGCTGCGACGCGAGCGTGCGAGCGGGTTCGCAAGCTTCGTCGAGGTCCGCACGTTCCGCCAGTGCCCGGCTGACCAGGGTCGGCGCCAGCATGCTGCGCATGCCCGTCACCACGCCAATGGCCAAGGCGCCCCACAAGACATTGCGGGCTGTCGTCATCGTCGAGTCTCCCAATGGTCGTTCCAATAGGGACCGGATCCACGGGTGGCTGTTCAGCTGGATGGCACCACGGGTCGCACGCCTGCTCGTATCCAGGGATGCCCGCCTTCCGGTCTCGCGGCGCGGACGCTCTCGCTACCGGTCCTGTCGTCAGGAAGCGGCGACGCTCCTGCCGGATGGGGTGTGATCAGGCACTTAGCAGTGCCCGGACGTGGGGCCGCCAGGGTTTGTGGACCAGCCGGCCCTTGAGCAGGTCGGCATCGGTATCCAGCAGCCGCGAGGTCCGGAAATGGTCCCAGTCGTGCTGGAAGGCCGAGCGCGAACGCAACAGCTGGAGCTGCGCCAGCACCACCCGTTCTTCCTCGGCCGAGCTGCAGGGGTCGATCCAGTCGATGCGATGGCGCTCGCGATCCACCTTGCCGGCCATGACCAGGTGGCCGTGGCGATCGGAGACGGAGATCCGCTTGGGGTGAAAGTCGAGCGCCGCCACGGGGGTCGGATAGCGATCCTGGCGGACCGCCGCCAAGGCGATCCGGAGAACGTCATCAAGCACGCCGCATTGGCCGAGCTGAATATGCCCAGCGACATGGAAGGTGCCACGCCCGGCGTCTTCGAAGCGCTTCATCGTCCCGTGCAGCAGGATGGTGAATTGCCGCTCGAACAGATCCTGGCGAAGGGAAGTGCCCGGTACATAGGGGTTGCTGACGAAGGGCTGGCCTTCGAAGTGTCGAATGATCAGATCCATGATGCCTCCAGCGTCCTGGAATCCATCATGCCCCCGAAAGGATGATGGATTCCTTAAGGGTAGACGACGCAGGCGGGAAGCCAAGTCGGGCCGGTGATCCGCACCCCGCCCGGCGGAGCGGAGTAGGGACCTTGCCGTCTGGTCATCGCCGCACCCCAGGGCTTGTCTGGAACCGGAGCGTGGGGTGCGCGCCCGAGGCGGCCACCTGAATTCGGCGGGCGGCTCGTGAGGAGGCCGGTGTGAGCCCTAGGCCTTGGCGACGTTCGGTGACCAGCCGGGATATCAGAAGCGAAAGGCCTGGCGACCGATCAGTAGCCAATGGCCGTTCTGTTTCTGCCAGATCTGGAAGTTTTCGATTTCGGTGGGCACGACCTTCCCACTGTTCACGGCCTGGGCGGAAAAGTGGTTGCGCACCAGGGCGACGTCGCCGGACAGCGTGATCTTCTGATTGAGCATCTTCAGCTCGTTGAAGGCGCTTTTGCCGGTTTCGATGTCGGCGATGAAGGCCTTCTTGTCCTGAATGTTGCCACTCGAATGGCCGTAGGTCAGGTTGTCCGCGGTCAGGGCATCGAGTTGCGCGATATCCTTGTGCCACATGGCTTGGGTCAGCTTGTCGACCGCAGTGGCGACATCGCCTTCATCGCCGGTGGCCGCGGCGACATAGCCGCTGAACAGACACAGGAAACCTACCGCCAATTTCAGCTTTTTCATGCGCGTATCCTTTTGTTGTAGTTGTCGGAAAGGGGATGTAGCAGACGTCACAGGACGGCCCTTCTTATCGGTCATCGTATGACTATTGGATTGTGCCTGGCGGAAAGGCGTAAGGCCAGCCCTGGCCACATTCCGCGCGGAAGGCGGATTGCCTGGCCTGTTGGCTGCGACTGGCTGGCACCTGCAGGTGCCCGCAGAACCCAACCCGAGGCCGGCAAGCGCCGGGATGCTGGGCCCGAGGCACCTCATGAGTGGTCATTGCCGCGACCGCAGCGAGTCGACAGCGATTGACGGCGGTGCAGGGCTAGAAGGCGAAGCACGAGCAGCCGAAGGCTCCCCAGAAGCCCTGGTGGTCACTGACCGGCACCGAGCTGCGGCGTGCGCGATCGTGCTGGTGCTGGTGAACGGCGCAGGAGCCGATGCACTGGTGGAGGCTGGCTGCCAGCGGGGCCGCGGGACGCCAATGGCCAGGTGCAATGGCCACCGGTGACCAGTCCGGCATGACCGGTACGGCTGGCGGCGCCAGGTCAGCGAATTCGCTGGCGGCATGCACCACCTTGCCCCCGACCACCGTCAGCACCGATTCGAGCCATTTGATCTGCCCTTCCTCAACGCTGAAGAAATCGGCCGAGAGCGCCACCAGATCGGCCAGCTGGCCGACCTTGAGCTGTCCCTTCTTGCCTTGCTCGCTGGAGAACCAGGCGCTGCCGTGGGTGAAGAGCTGCAGGGCGGTGGCCCGGGGCAGGCCTTCCGGATAGAGGGTCATGCCGCCGACGGTCTTGCCGCTCACCAGCCAGTAGAGCGCGGTCCAGGGGTTGTAGCTGGCCACCCGGGTGGCATCGGTACCCGCCCCGACCGGTACGCCTTCGGCGAGCATGCGCTTGATCGGCGGGGTGGCCTCGGCCGCCTGGGCGCCGTAGCGGTCGACGAAGTATTCGCCCTGGAAGGCCATGCGATGCTGGATGGCGATGCCGCCGCCCAGGGCCCGGACACGCTCGATGTTGCGCGGGCTGATGGTTTCGGCGTGATCGAACAGCCACGGCAGGCCATTGAAGGGGATGTCGCGATCGACCTTTTCGAAGACATCGAGCATGCGCGAGATGGACTCGTCATAGGTGGCATGCAGCCGGAACGGCCAGCGCTGCTCGACCAGATGGCGCACCACCGGCTCCAGTTCGTCTTCCATGCTCGGGGCCAGATCCGGCCGGGGTTCGAGAAAGTCCTCGAAGTCGGCGGCGGAAAACACCAGCATCTCGCCGGCGCCGTTGTGTCGGAGAAAGTCGGTGCCCTGGTGCAGGGTGACGCTGCTCGTCCAGTGCTTGAAGTCGTTCAGCTCTTCCTTGGGCTTCTGCGTGAAGAGGTTGTAGGCGATGCGCACGGTGAGCTGGTCGTTGTCGGCCAGCTGTTGGATCACCTGGTAGTCCTCGGGGTAGTTCTGGAAGCCGCCGCCGGCATCGATGGCGCTGGTGACGCCCAGGCGATTGAGTTCGCGCATGAATTGCCGGGTGGAGTTGACCTGGTATTCCAGCGGCAGCGTGGGCCCTTTGGCCAGGGTCGCGTAGAGGATGAGGGCGTTGGGCCGGGCGATCAGCATGCCGGTGGGATCGCCCTTGGCATCGCGCTGGATCTCGCCGCCGGGTGGGTTGGGGGTGTGACGGTCATAGCCCACCGCCCGGAGCGCCGCTCGATTCAACAACGCGCGATCGTAGAGGTGCAGCACGAAGACCGGCGTGTCCGGCGCGGCCCGATTCAGTTCCTCGACGGTAGGCATGCGCTTTTCGGCGAACTGGAATTCCGTCCAGCCACCCACCACCCGCACCCACTGCGGCGTGGGCGTGCGCTCGGCCTGCTCCTTGAGCATACGCAGGGCATCCGCCAGCGACGGAACACCCTCCCAACGCAGCTCCAGGTTGTAGTTGAGGCCGCCGCGGATCAGGTGCAGATGCGAGTCATTGAGGCCGGGGATCACACAACGCTGCCGCAGATCGATCAGCCGCGTCGCCGTGCCACGAAAGGCCATGGCCTCGGCATCGGTGCCCACCGCGATGAAGCGGCCATCCCTGATCGCCACGGCGGTGGCCTGGGGTTGCTGGGGATCGACGGTGTGCAGGCGGCCATTGAACAGAATCAGATCGGCGCTCATGGGTAGGGTCCTTGTGAACGAAAGGAAGGGTTGTAGAGGGCGAAAGGGTGAGGGCAGGGGCCGGGGCCACGCCCTAGGCGGGGTCGGCGGTCAGCCAGGGATCCAGCATCCGCGTGGCCAGCGGCATGAACAGGTACACCACCAGCACCACGATGCTCAGGGTGATCAGCAGGTTGCTCATCAGGTAGCCGGCCAACCAGGGCGCCACGCCGAATACCGGTTGCCAGAGCGCGGGTACCAGCAGGCTCAGGGGCAGAATGACCAGGAAGCTGATGACCACCTGCTTCCACCGCGGCGGTGCCTGCTCGGCCGGCCGGGGCGCGAACCAGAAGTCCTTGCCGAGCCGGACCTCGGTGTTGTCGCCGTCCTGCAGCCAACCCTGTGCCTGGCTGACCAGCCACTGGCGGGCGGAGGACGCGAGCCAGTCCTGCAGGTGCTGCATCTCGTCGAAGCGCAGCACCGAGGTGAACTGCAGGGCATCGCCATGGCGTTCCCGGCCGACGTCCACCCCGAGGTGCCCGGGGAATTGACTGGCGGCCTCGATGGTCTGGTGCAGCCAGGTTTCGTAGCGCTGTTCGTGCTGCGGATGGACCTGGTGGCGGACGACCAGGGTCGCGGTAGTGGAAGCGGGGTTCATTAGTAGGACTCCTGCCTGGACTGGGGAAGCGCCAGCCCCGCCCGAGACGGTGGGGCTGGCAGGGGCTCAGACGGCGGCGGCGACCGGCGCCAGGGTGGGGCCGTGGGCGATACGCTCGGGGGCCTTGTGCACCATGGTGTAGGCGTAGTCGACGCCCATGCCGTAGGCGCCGGAATGCTCCTTCACCAGGGCCATGACGGCGTCGTAGGTGTCGCGGTTCTTCCAGTCGCGCTGCCATTCCAGCAGGACCTGCTGCCAGGTCACCGGAATCACGCCGGCCTGGATCATGCGCTGCATGGCGTAGTCGTGAGCGGCCTGGGTGGTGCCACCCGAGGCGTCGGCGACCATGTAGATCTCGTAGCCGGCGTCGTGCATGGCGGAGAGGGCGAAGGTGGTGTTGCAGACTTCCGTCCAGAGGCCGGAAACGATGATCTTGTTGCGGCCATTGCGCTTGAGCGCATCGCGCACCTTCTGGTCGTCCCAGGAATTCATCGAAGTGCGCTCCAGCAGCGGCGCCTCGGGGAACACGGCGAGCAACTCGGGATAGGTGTGGCCGGAGAAGCTTTCGGTTTCGACCGTGGTGATGATGGTTGGCACGTTGAAGATCTTGGCGGCCTTGGCCAGGCCGACGGTGTTGTTCTTCAGCGTCTGGCGATCGATGCTCTGGACGCCAAAGGCCATCTGCGGCTGCTGGTCGATAAAGATCAGTTGGCTGTTCAGGGGGGTCAGGACTTCGGTTTTGGAGTTGTTCATGGCTTCACCTATCGATTGAGTGTGGTTTGGGATGTGCTCCGTGCGGCGATCTCGGCGGCTCGCCTTCAAGGGGGCGATGGCCTCGTTCGCAGCGGTTGTGACCGGAACTGCTATCCAAGGTAAGGGATCAATCGAGGCTGTGCTTGTGCACTTTTGCGCCTTTGAAAGCGCAAATTTGCGCCATATGATTTGCCAGGGTGCTGCTAGGGTGTGGCCTTCCAATCACCCGGATTCCACAGCGCGAATCCACTTTCCGCGAGGAACAGGCAATGGCAGCAGCACAGTTGAGGGACAAGGACACGGCGTACTGGGGCGTACCCTGGGAGCAGGCCTACGGCTATCCGCAGGCCCGTCGGGTGGGTGACGAAATCTTCGTCTCGGGGCAGTTCAATCACGACGCGGACGGCAATCTGGTAGCGCCAGCACCGCTGGACAGCGAGGGCCGCCCCAGCGCCTTTTCCACCATGGGCGAGCAGATGCGCACCGCCTACGACAACATCGCCACACTGCTCGCGCTCTATGGCGCCACCCTGCAGGACGTCGTCGAGGAAACCCTCTATGTGCTGGACATGGACGCCGCCTTCGCCGTCGTCGGCAAGGTGCGCAAGGCGGCCTACGGCTGCGAGGCACCGCGCTGCGCCAGCAACATCATCGGGGTTTCGCGGCTGGCCCAGCGCCCGCAGCTGATCGAGATCGCCTGCCGGGCGGTGATTGGCAGTCGCGCGCGCTAGGCAGAGGCTTCGCGCTCTTCGGGCGCAGTGGCAAACGGGCGCTGACCTTCCACTAGCGCCTTCTGCTCGGCCACCGCTGCCGCACAGAACGCCATGAAGGCCTTAACACGCCAGGACTTGCGGATGTCCTGATGGGTCAGCAGCCAGAGTTCGTCGTTGAGCTCCGGCACCACCGGCCCCACGCGCACCAGGCCGGGCGTGGTATCGCCCAGCATGCAGGGCAGAAAGCCGAAACCCAGCCCCGCCACGATGGCCGCACTGGCGGCGGCGACCGAATCGGTACGGTAGGAGACATCCTCAGGCGCCACCCGGCATTCCAGATAGGCAGCCGCCTTGAGGTTGGCCAGGGCGGAGGTGTAGGACACCCAGGCCTGACCGGCCGCATAGGGATCCTCCTGCCGCGCACCGCCGCGACTGCCATAGGCGGCCCAGGCGATGGTGGCCAGCTTGCGCCCGACCAGGCTGTCGGCGGGCTTCCTGGTGGCCCGGATCGCGATGTCGGACTCGTCGCGGGCCAGACTCAAGGTCTGATTCCCCACCAGCACCTCGATGGTCATGCCATCGTTCGCCGCCTTGAAATCGGCGATGATGGGGGTCAGGAAGTACAGCAGCAGCGAGTCGCTGGTGGTGATGCGCAGCTTGCCCAATGGCCCCTGGGCGGCGCGGGATACCCGTCGGGCGACGCTGACGATATCCAATTCGACCCGCTCGCCCAGGGCGCGGAGCTCTTCGCCTTCGACGGTCAGCTGGTAGCCGGAGCGACGATGGTCGAACAGGGCGACACCCAGGGTTTTCTCCACCTGCGCGACCCGTCGGGAGACGGTGGAGACGTTGATGCCCAGTTTCTTGGCGGTCGCCGCCCGATTGCCGGACTCGCTGAGGGCCTTGATGATGCGCAGGTCGTCCCAGGACAGCTGGCTGACCGCCGCCCCCACATCCCAGCGCGCTGCAGCCTGATCAGGTTGGCTTGGAGAAGCCGGTTTTGCTGAGGCGTCCACACCTGAGGTTCCGTCGGTTGTTGTCGGGCATCATACGAAAAAGGCCATGGCAGAACCACGGTCGGGCAAGGGCGCTGGCGGTACCTGCAGCCATGCGGGCCTTCCACGGGCGTATTTGGCGGGCGGTCACTGGCGATTCCCCCCGGCCAAGTGCCGCTCAGTCATCAATATGGACAGTTCATGCGATAACTGATGTATTCATCAGGCCATCACGAAAGATGATGGCAATAAGCCAGTCGGCAATCGACAGCAGTGCTTTCAGGTAAGACCACCATGGGCATCGACGACACCGAATTTCCACCTCGCCTCACCCTGACCAGTCCGCTGGACCTGAACCGGGTCATGGATCAGGCCCGCCTCGATCAGGGCTTCATGCGCCGGGTCATCACGGTGCTGGAAGAGTGTGGGGTGGACGATCGTACCGACGACGAAAATGCCCTGCTCGAATGGGCACGCAGCTTCCAGCGTCGCCAGCCGGACGAGGCTGAAGGCTAGAAGGCCAGAGATGCCCGCGCCGGGCGTTGGCCCACCTGGTTCAGGCATTGCGCCTGGTCCGGGCCTTTCCGCGGCCGACCGATCCTTGGAGGGGCAGCCACGGCCTCCCGATCCGGCGTAGACGTGGCGTCAGCCCTGATCCGGGCTTCCCGTGGGAACCGTTTCCGCCACCAATCCCAGAGGCACAGGCGCCAGCAGCGCCGTCTCGGCCACCATGTCGGCCACCCGCTCGTTGAGATCCTGTACGGCCTGGAGGACAGCCTGGACGTCCGGATCGTCGCAATCGACCTTGCCCAGCCGCCTGGCATTTTCCTGTAGCTGACGATGGAGGCCGAGCAGGGCCTCCCGGGCTTGGCTCTGGGGATCAGGATGCATACTGGGTCTCGGATTCTTGTCTGGTTGATGTCACCGGGCCACTATGTCTACGTTGCTTTGGTATCGCAATAAACATTAATACGATGCTGCTATGTTTCGACGAGTGGTGGTAGGGGCAGGGGCAGGGGCAGGGGAGCGGATAGCCACGGTGTGGCTGAAACGTTCTGGCCAGATTTCCAACCACACCCTGGCACGCCCAAGCCCGACCAATCTCGGCGCCTCAAGCTAAGGTCGAACAGCCTGAGCCGCCGCGCCTGGCCTGGGGGCCGCCGCTTTCGGCTTCAGTAGCCGGCCACCAGGCCATCCTTGCGCGGATCGGAGCCGCCCACGTAGCCACCGGCAACGCGCTGGATGATCTGGGCGCCGCCGAAGGCGAACACGCCGGAGGGCTCCTCCACCGTCACCTCGTGGCCCAGGGCCCGCAGTGCTTCCAGGGTGGCCGGGTCCAGGCTGCTTTCCACCGCGACCCGGCGGCCGCCTTCGAGGCGCCAGCGTGGTGCGTCGGCGGCGGCCTGGGGATTCTGCCGGTACTTGAGGATGCGCAGCATCAGTTGCAGGTGCCCCTGGGCCTGCATGGGGCCGCCCATCAGGCCGAAGGCCATCAGCGGGGTGCCGTCGGCATTCATGGCGAAGCCGGGGATGATGGTGTGGAAGGGCCGCTTGCCCGGAGCCACGCTGTTGACGTGGTCCGGTGCCAGGGTGAAGCCGGCGCCGCGATTCTGCAGGCTGATGCCGGTGCCCGGCACCACCACGCCCGAGCCGAAGCCCATGTAGTTGGACTGGATGAAGGAAATCATCATGCCGCTCTCATCAGCCGCCGACAGGCAGACGGTGCCGCCGGGGCGTGGGGCGCCATAGCCGGGATCGCCGGCACGCGACCCGACCAGCCCGGCGCGTTCGCGCAGGTAGGCCGGGTCCAGCAGGTGTTCGGCCTGGACGCGCATGTGCGCGGAGTCGGTGACGTGCTGGTAGAGATCGGCCAGTCCCAGCTTCATGGCCTCGATCGAGCGGTGCAGGGTGGTGGGGCTGTCCACGGGATCCGCGCCGATGCCGGCGGCTTCAAGGATGCCCAGGCCGGCGAGGGTGGCGATGCCCTGGCCGTTGGGCGGCAGCTCGTGCACCACGGCGCCGGCGAAGGGTACCGAGAGGGTGTCGATCCAGTCGGCCCGGTGGGCGCGCAGATCCTCTTCGTCCAGCACCGCTCCGTGTTCGCGGGCATGGCGGGCCATGGCCTGGGCCAGTTCGCCCTGGTAGAAGGCAGCACCGTTGCTTTCAGCGATGGCCTCCAGGGTTCGCGCGTGGTCGGGCAGGCGCACCAGGGTGCCGGCCCGGGGTACGCCGTTGGCCAGGAAGCAGGCGGCGAAACCGGGTTGGTCCTTGAGCTGCTCGGCCCCGCGGCGCCAGAGTTCTGCGATCACCGGGGTGAGCAGGAAGCCATCGCGGGCATAGTGGATCGCCGGGGCGGCGAGGGTGGTCAGCGGCAGCTTGCCGTAGCGCTGGGCCAGGGCGACCCAGGCCGAGACAGCCCCGGGCACCGTGACCGCGCCCCAGCCGCGGGCCGGCATGGCGCTCTGGCCGGCGAAGTATTCCGGCGTCCAACCGCGCGGTGCGCGGCCGGAGGCATTGAGGCCCTGCACCTTCTCGCCGTCCCAGACGATGGCGAAGGCGTCGCTGCCGATGCCGCAGCCGGTGGGTTCCACCACGGTGAGCACCATGGCGGCGGCCACCGCGGCGTCCACCGCGTTGCCGCCGCGGCGCAGCATTTCCACGCCGGCCTGGGCGGCCAGCGGCTGCGAGCAGGCCACCAGGTTGCGGCCCATGACCGGCGAGCGAGCCGAGGAATAGGGGTTGTGATAGTCCAGATCGGGCATGGCGAAGGGTCTCATTGGTGACGAGGATCAAGGGCGTCGCGCAGGCCGTCGCCCAGCAGGTTGAAGCCGAGGACGGTGAGGTAGATGCAGACGCCCGGGGCGATGGACATCCAGGGCGCCTGCTCCATGAAATTCTTGGCGGTGTTGAGCATGGAGCCCCAGGAGGGCATCGGCGGTTGCTGGCCGAGGCCGAGAAACGACAGGCTGGCCTCGGCGAGGATGGCGGCGGCGATGGTCAGGGTGGCCTGGACCACCAGCGGCGAGAGGATGTTGGGCAGGACGTAGCGCCAGAGAATCCAGCGATCCGGCAGGCCGATGGCGCGCGCCCCCTCCAGATAGTCCTCGTGGCGGATGGCGAGCACCTGGCCGCGGGTCAGGCGGGCGAACACCGGCATGGCGGACAGGCCGATGGCGATCATGGCGTTGCCCAGACTCGGGCCGAGAAAGGCGCCCAGGGCGATGGCCAGCACCAGGAAGGGACAGGACAGCAGGGCTTCGACCAGGCGTGAGACCAAGGCGTCCAGCCAGCCGCCGAAGTAGCCGGCGACCAGGCCCAAGGGCACCCCCACCAGCAGGGCGATGGCCACCGAGACCACGCCCGCCAGCAGGGAACTGCGCGCGCCCCACAGCAGGCGCGAGAGCAGGTCGCGCCCGAGTTCGTCGGTGCCCAGCCAGTTCAGCGCCGAGGGCGCCTTGCGTACCGCCAGGAAGCTGGTCTTGAGCGGATCGAAGGGGGCCAGCCAGGGTGCCAGCAGGGCGGCCAGGGCGAAGGTCAGGATCAAGGCGGCGCCGAGCAGCGCGCCGCGATTGGCGCTGAACTTGCGCCAGAAGGGCGAGCGCGCGGGTCTCAGGGTGGCCGGGCGGGGCAGGGTCAGGGCGTTCATGCGGCGTGCCTCAGGCGCGGGTTGATCAGGCGGTAGAGCAGGTCGGCCACCAGGTTGAGCAGCACGAAGCCCACCGCCACGCAGAGCACCACCCCCTGGACCACCGCGTAGTCGCGGTTGAACACGGCGTCGACGATCATCTTGCCGAAGCCGGGGATGCTGAAGACCTGCTCGGTGAGCACCGCACCGCCGAGCAGTTCGCCGAACAGCAGGGTGGTGAGGGTGACGATGGGCATCAAGGCATTGCGCAGGGCATGGCGCAGGATCACCACGCGCTCGCGCAGGCCCTTGGCTCGGGCGGTGCGTACGTAGTCGGCGCGCAGCACCTCCAGCATGGCCGCTCGGGTATGGCGCATCAGGGTGCCGGAGAGGCCGGCACCCAACACGAAGGCCGGCAGGATCAGGGTGCGCAGGTTGCGCAGCGGGTCCTCGTGGAAGGGCACGAAACCGGAGGCCGGCAGCCACTGCAACTTCACCGCGAAGAGCAGGATCAGGAGGATGCCGAGCCAGAAGTGCGGGATGGAGATGCCGGACAGGGCCACCAGGTTGGCGCCGTAGTCGACCGCCGTGCCCCGGCGTACCGCGGCGAGGATGCCGGTGGGGATGCCGATGAGCAGCGCGATGACGATGGCCAGCAGCGACAGCTCCAGGGTCACCGGCAGCTTTTCGGCGATCAGCGCCGTCACCGGCTGGTCGGTGCGCAGCGAGATGCCCAGGTCACCCCGCAGCACCCCGCCCATCCAGTGCAGGTACTGCACCGGTACGGGATCGTTCAGCCGGTATTTCTCGCGCAGGAATTCCAGCACCTGGGGATCACGCTCCTCGCCGGCCATGGCCAGCACCGGATCGCCCGGCAGCAGTTGCTGCAGGGTGAAGACGAACAGCGACACCAGCAGCAGGGTGGGCAGGGCACTCAGCAGGCCACGCAGGAAGAGGCGCAGCATGGCTATTGCCCGCGGGTGACGCCGGCCAGGCGAATCAGGCCGTCGGGATTGGGGACGAAGCCCTTGAGATCGGCGCGGGTGGCGATGATGCGCGGATCGAAATAGAGATAGAACACCGGCAGCTCCTCGCGCAGCAGGGTCAGGGCCTGGGCATAGAGCGCCTGACGCTGGGCCTGGTCATTGATGGTGCGGGCCTGGTCGAGCAGTTGATCCAGCGCGGCGTTGCAGTAGCGGCCGTCGTTCTGGTTGCCCTTGCAGGTGACGAATTGATGCACGTTGCCATCCGGATCGGGGCGGCCGGACCAGGCGCTCAGGCCGAGCTGGAAGTTGCCGGCGTGCTGTTCGGCCAGCAGGGTGGCGTATTCGGTGGCGACCAGGTTGACCTCGAAGCCGGCCTCGGCGGCCATGGCCTGGATCAGCTGGCCTACCTGCTGGGCGATGGGATTGTTGGCGATCTTCAGCTCCACCTTGACCGGCAGGCTGACGCCGGCGGCCTTGAGCAGCGCCTGGCTGCGCGCCACGTCGCGGGCCGGCACGGCGAAGGCCTTGTCGTAGTAGGGGCTGCTCTGCGGGAAGGGCTGCACGCTGGGCGCATAGAGGCCTTCGAACACCACCTGGTTGAGCGCCTCGCGATCCAGCGCCAGGTCGAAGGCCTGACGCACGCGCTTGTCGCCGGCGAAGGGATTCTTCGCCCGGTCGCCGTTGGCCATGTTCACCATCAGCTGCATGTAGCCCAGGCCCGGGGTGTTGTAGAGGGTGAAGCCGGCCTGGCCCTGCAGGCCCTTGACGTCGGTGGGCGCGACCCGCTCGACGATGTCCAGGTCGCCGGAGCGCAGGTTGGCCAGGCGCACCGAGGTGTCCGGGATGGGCAGGAAGATCAGCCGGTCGAAGTGGTAGGCGCTGGCGTTCCAGTACTGGGGGAAGCGCTCCAGCACGATGCGGTCCTGCTGCACCCGCTGCACGAAGCGATAGGGGCCGGAACAGACCGGCTTGCTACCCACGTCGCCGGTGGACGCCTTGGGCGCCAGCATCATGCCGGCGCGGTCGGAGAGCTGGGCGAGCAGGGTGGCGTCGGGTTGCTTGAGGCGGATGCGCACGGTCTGGGGATCGACCACCTCGACGGTATCCACCGAAGCCAGTTCGCTCTTGCGCAGCGAGTCGGGCAGGCTGCGGGCGCGGTCCAGGTTGAATTTCACCGCGGCGGCGTCGAAGGTCTCGCCGTCATGGAAGGTCACGCCCTGGCGCAATTGCAGCGTCAGGCTGCGGTTGTCGTCGCTCCACTGCCAGGCGGTGGACAGCTGGGGCACCAGCTCCAGCTGTGGCGAGACGTCTACCAGCTTGTCGCACAGGGCGGTGTAGACCAGCCGCCCCGAATAGGTCCGCGAGCGGTGCGGATCGAGCACGTCGGGATCGTCCTGGATGCCGATGCGCAGGGTGGTCTCGGCCAGGGCGGAGCCGCCGGCCAGGAGCAGAAGGGTGGCGGTGAGCCAGGCGGAGGCTTTCATGGGGTGGGCTCCAGAAGGGATTGATGACGGTTGAACAGGGCCAGGCGGCGCGTGAAGGCGGCGCTGGTGGCGATCAGCGGCGGCGGTGAGGCGCCCGCGCCGGCGATCTCGCGCCAGAAGTGGCAGGCCACACGGCCTTCGCCGGCGGCGGATTCCAGCAGCGGCTTGGCCTCGCGGCACAGCGGCCGGGCGTGGGGGCAGCGGGTGTGGAAGCGACAACCGCTGGGCGGCGCCGTGGGGCTGGGCAGGTCGCCGCCGAGCAGGGTGCGTGGCCGCCGCGCCCGCGGATGGTTGACCGGCACCGCAGCGAGCAGCGCCTGGGTGTAGGGATGCAGGGGTGTCTCGAACAGCGCCTCCACCGGCGCCAGTTCGACGATCTCGCCGAGGTACATGACCGCCACCCGGTCGCTCATGTGGCGGATCACGCCGAGGCCATGGGCGACGATGATCAGGGTCAGGCCGAAGCGCGCCTTGAGGTCTTCCAGCAGATTCACCACCTGGGCCTGCACCGAGACGTCCAGCGCCGAGACCGGCTCGTCGCCGAGCAGCAGCCGCGGTTCGGCAGCCAGGGCGCGGGCGATGCCGATGCGCTGGCGCTGGCCGCCGGAGAATTCATGGGGATAGCGCCCCGCCAGTTCCGGCGCCAGGCCCACGGTGCGCAACAGTTCGGCCACCCGCTCCCCGCGCTGGCGGCGATCCAGCGGCCTGTGCAGCCACAGCGGCTCGCCAACGATGTCGGCCACGCTCATGCGCGGATTCAGCGAAGCGAAGGGGTCCTGGAAGATGATCTGCAATTCCTGGCGGACCTGGCGCAGCGCCGCCGGGCTGAGATTGCCCAGGTTGCGGCCTTCGTATATGACATCGCCTGCGGTAGGGGCGAGCAGGTTGAGCAACAGGCGGCCGAGGGTCGACTTGCCCGAGCCGGACTCGCCCACCAGCGCCAGGGTCTCGCCGCGGCGCACCGCGAAGGAGACATCGCTCACCGCCTGCACCGGCGGTCGTGGGCGTTGCAGGAAACCGGCCTGGCCACCGAAGTGCTTGGTCAGGCCGATGGCTTCGAGGATGGGGCGTTCCACGGCGGTCATGCAGGGGTCTCCAGGTGCTGTTCTAGGGGCGCGCGGATACAGGCCACCTGCTGGCCCGAGGCGAGTGCCACGAGCGGTGGCGGCGCCTGGCGGCAGGCGTCGAGGACGAAGGGGCAGCGACTGGCGAAGCGACAGCCGGCGGGCATCTCGGCGGGCGTCGGCACCCGGCCGGCGATGGTCGCCAGGCGCCCCGTGCGCGGTCCCAGCGAGGGCATGGAGCCCATCAGGCCGAGGGTGTAGGGATGCTGCGGATCGTCGAACAGCTGGGCGACCGGGCCGGATTCCACCACCCGGCCGGCGTACATCACTGCCATCTCGTCGGCGACCTCGGCGACCACGCCGAGGTCGTGAGTGATGAGGATCATGGCGCTGCCGGTCTCGGCCTGCAGACTGGCGATGAGTTCGAGGATCTGCGCCTGGATGGTCACGTCCAGCGCCGTGGTGGGCTCGTCGGCGATGATCAGCGCCGGGTCGTTGGCCAGCGCCATGGCGATCATCACCCGCTGGCGCATGCCGCCGGAGAGTTCGTGGGGATAGGCCGCCAGCCGCTGGGCCGCGGCTGGCACCCGCACCTTCTCCAACATCTCCAGGGCGCGCTGCCGGGCAGCCGACTGACTGCCATCACGATGGCGCAGCACGGTTTCCATCAATTGTTCGCCGACGGTGAAGGCCGGATTCAGCGAGGTCATCGGCTCCTGGAACACCATGGCCAGGCGATCGCCGCGCAGGTCGCGGCGGCGCGCCTCGGCCATGCCCAGCAGGTCCTCACCCATGAAGCTGGCTTGATGAGCGCGGACCTGGGCGCTGGCCGGCAACAGCCCCATCAGCGCCATGGAGGTCACGCTCTTGCCACAGCCGGATTCGCCCACCAGGGCCAGGGTGCGGCCCGGCTGCACGGTAAAGCTCAGGCCTTCCACCACCGCGGCCGGCGCTCCAGCGAAGCGTACGCTGAGGTCGTCCACCACCAATACCGGGGCACTCATAGGGCCTGCTCCAGGGTCTGTTGCAGCACGCTGTCCAGTGCCAGCTGCAGGGCGCGCAGATGGGCGCGCATCACCGCCGCGGCGCGGACCGGATCGCGGGCATCGAGGGCTTCCACCAGGGCCTGGTGGTCATCGTGGTAGGCCAGCAGGCGCTGGGCATTGCGCGCCCGGTGGCGCAGGTCGCGCCAGATCGGGTCCAGGCGGATGGCGTCGAGCATCTCAAACAGGTCCAGCAACAGGCGGTTGCCGGCGGCCTCGGCGATGCTGCGGTGGAAGGCGCTGTCCCACAGCTCGATGGCATCGGCGTCCTCACTGCTGCCCAGGCGTTCGAAGGCGGTGCGCTCGGCCATGCGGCGGATCAGGGCGCGCTGCTCGCCACTGGCGCGCTGGGCGGCCAGGGCGGCGAGATTCGGCTCCAGGTGCAGCCGTGCCTCCATCACCTCGCTGAAATTGGTGCGCGCCGACAGCTGGGTCAGGGTGAGGGCTGCGCTCGGCGGCGTGGGGCCGACGTAGGTGCCCTTGCCCTGGCGGCGCCAGACCTGGCCCTCGGCTTCGAGCACCGCCAGGGCACGGCGGATGGAACGCCGGCTGACGCCGAATTCACTGGCCAGCTCGCGCTCCGGCGGCAGGGGTTTGTCGGGGAGGTTGCTCTGCTGGGCCACCAGGTTGCGCAAGGCATCCAGGGCCAGGCGGGCACTGTCGTCGGTGTGGATCTGCATCGAACCTTTGCCTCTTAGGTCTGGGCCGTCTCCCGCTGCAAAACGCGCTAACAACGCGATCGCAGGGGAGATGCGAATACCTGAGGCGGGTGCAAGGCCGATGCCATTTGAAATTGGTTCGCTGGACCTTTCAGCGCGAGGCTCTGGGGCGATGCCTGGATTCCGGTCTCGGTCCGGGCCCGCAGCATTGGTTCGCGTCTGGGCGAACCTTTGTCCGGCTACTCACGAGACGCTGCGCCAGGATGGAGCCCGGTTGCACCGGAGCGGCGCGTTGGGGATGTCACTCAGCGTCTGCCCCGATACTCCGCCTTCCACGCTGAGCGGATCGATGCAACGGATAGCCAGATCTTCCTCGTGCTGCCGGACCCTACGTAAATGTCCGGTCCCGCTGCCCAGCTGCTGAATGGACAGGTCCGCGGGAGAGTCGTCGTGGACGTCAGCGCCTAAGCCCGGCCCAGGCGAACGTTGATAAGGACCGTCAAAAGGCTGCATTTCTCGCGACTACGCATGGCTGCGCCGAATGCCGGCATCGCTCGCTCGGCATTCGGCTGCGTGCGCTTCTACGTCTGGCCCAAGACCACCCGGGGGACGTCGCCGCTTGCCATCCCAGCTAACAGCCGACTGGCATCAGGGCGTCAGCAGATGGGCAGTTCACCGGTCACGATGGCGATGGCGATGGCGATGGCGATGACGATGACGATGAACAGGCTGAACATTGGTAGCGATCTCTTGAAGAATTCCTTCTGGTACTCACCGAAGGTCAGTCCCGTACGATTCATCAGCAGGAACAGCCAGGCGACTGTAGGACTCGGATAACGCTGAGGTAGAGGATCGCATCACCGTTTTTGGCGGCGAACACTGTGCAAGTATCGAACGCAGATGGCGATGGCTGCCTCCATCGAGAGGTGGGGGGCTGCCTATCCTGACGCCCTTCTGGCACGCGACTACCACTTTCTCGCTAATTCGATTCAGCGCTCAGAGGGGTGTTGATCGTGGTAAGCCTTACCTGCGAATCGGCACTTCATTCCTTTTTGGCATTGAGATGGCTTTCCACTGCACGGAACGTCAGCAACAGCAGACCGGCGATGCCGAGCGTGAGGGGGGCGCCTAGGGCGCTGGCGAGCAAGCCGGCGAGCAGGCCACCCACCGCCTCGAAGCCGAAGCGCATGGCGATGTACAGGGCGATCACGCGGCCACGCAGCGCTGCCGGGGCATCGCCCTGCAACAGCATGTTGGTGCTGACGTTGTTGGCGGTGATGCCGAAGCCCAGCAGGGCCAGCAACAGTAGCGCGAAGGGAAGCGGCAGCTGGAACGCCAGCAGGCACAGGGCCAGGGCGCAGCACAACTCGGCGATGAAGATCACGCGCCTCAGGCGGTGCAAGGCGCCGGCGAGGGCGAGCATGATCGTGGCGACGAAGGCACCCGCACCGGCGGCTCCCCATAGCCACCCCAGCATCCGGGCATCGCCGAGGTAGAGCGTCTTGGCCAGTACCGGCAGCAAGACGCTGTAGTTGGAGGCCAGCAGGTTGACGGCGACCACACCCAGCATCAGGCGCCGGACCGAGAAGGTAGTCCAGACGTAGTCCAGGCCTTCACGAAACATCTGACTGGTCGAACCGCTGGCTTTGGCGGTCGCGCTGCCCTGAACCTTCGTCAGGCCCAGCAGCAAGGTGGCAAAGGCGATCGCAGTGATCAGGAAGCACAGCGCTTCGCTACTGGCGGCGATCAGGGCGCCGGCCAACGGCGGGCCGATGAAGCGCGCGGCGTTGATCAGCATGGCATTGAGGGCGAGGGCGTTGGGCAAATCGCTGGCGTCGGCCACGAAGCTACCGATGAGTGCCTGTCTGAGCGGTGTTTCCAGGGCATTCAGCAAGCCCAGGAATAGAGCCATGGCGATCAGGATCGGCGCGTCGATCCAGCCTTGCCAGCTCAAGAGCGCGAGCAACAGCGATTGGATGGCCAGCAGCGACTGCGCCGCGATCAGGCAACGGCGTTTGTCGTGGCGGTCGATCCAGGCGCCGGCGATCGGACCTACCAGCAATTGCGGGGCGAGCGTCAGAAAGGTGATGACGCCCAGCAGGGTGGCGGAAGCGGTAACGTGATAGGCCATCCACGACAGCGCGACCTGTTGCACCCATTTGCCCAGCGTCGACACGCCCTGGCAGGCAAAATAGATTTGGAAGTCACGATGGGCGAGCGCCCGTACAGCGGTGGGCCAACGGGAGGGCTGTGCAGGTTTCGCCAAGAAGGCTGTCTCCAGATTGACTCGGCAGGCAGCGGCCGGTCCGGCAGGTCAAGTGCGGCACCGCGACAACCAGCACGGCGATGCTTGAGACAAGAGCGGCTACCCCTGGCGCTCATGCCATACAGGGCGGGCAGTGCGCAGAACCCGTCATCAGGCCGGCCGTTTCAAGTTGCGGGGTAACAACCAGCTATGAGCTGGCTTTTTAGAATGTCATTTCGTTTTGCTGTTTGCAATGGCCAGCCCGAGCAGCCGGGCTGGCGGACGTTGGCCGGACGAAGGTCTCCTCGTTCGGCCCTAGCGGCCGGCACGGCGTCGTCGTCGACCATGGGGTGAAAAACCAAGCCGGCCGGAAGTAGGACCGATGGCCTTCAGTCCTGGCGTGGGGTCGATGCCGAGGAGGGCGCATCGTTTTCCGGTAACGCGCCGTGACGAAGCAGATGCACGACTTCGTCCTGCGTCTGGTTGACCGCCCCGAGGCGCTCGATCAGTTCGGCCGCGCGACTGCCGCGCAGGCCGGCGGTGGTGAGCTGGCCGGCATGGACGTAGGTGTAAACCCCGGACACGGCGAAGGCCTTGATACAGGCGACGTGCCGCGCCTGTTCGGGCAGGGTGCTGCGGAAGGTCTCGCTGGCGAAGAAGCGGCGGCGTTCCAGTGGCGAGGCGAAGACGATCTCCACCATCGACAGCGCCGCGCGGATGGCATCGGCCCGGTGCGCCACGTCGGGCGACGGCGGATGCTGACCGTCGTTGACGAAGGGCACGCACGGGTGGACGCGCACTTTCAGGACGGCCGCCTGGGTGGCCAGCCAGGGGCCCAGGTGGCTCAGCAGATAAGTGTTCAGGTCCTCGAGGCTGTCGCGGGGATGCAGATGGAGCTGCAGGCGATCCAGCTGGTCGGGACCGTTGTGCTGCTCGTCCGCCAGCGTGTTCTTGAAGGCATGCGAGCCATAGGGCAGATCATAGGCAAGCGTCTCGGCGAACATGTTCTGCTCGTCGCTGAACAGCACGGGGCTGGCGGCCTGGAAGGTACGCTGATGCGCCTCGTCAGCGAAGCCGATCTCGACCATTCCATCCAGTTCGTAGTCGGGAATCTCGCGGATGCCCTCGGCCAGCGGCCACAGATGGGCGTCCTGCTCTCGGTCGAAGTGGTATTGCACGTAATGACCGAGCCCCGGCAGACGGGCGCACAGGGGACCGTGGACATCACGCCAGTATTGCGCGAACAGGTCATGGGGCACGCGTTCGCGACGCTTGACCGTGGTGTAGCTGTTGAGAGTGATCATGGGGGCGCATTCCTGAAGGCGAGACTTGGAAAGTGGACCCCTGATGTTGGCGATAAGCTCCGGACGTTCGCGAGCGAGATAGCTCGCCAAGGTTCGCGCCTCCTCACCCGAACCCGAACCCGAACCCGAACCCGAACCCGAACCCGAACCCGGACGCGCTCGATCCGTGGAGCGCGTCCTGAACATCCAGGCGCGAGACGCTTGTCAGACCTGCGCCATGCCACCGTCGACCGGCAACTCGGCGCCGGTGATGAAGCTGCTCTGGTCGCTGGCGAGAAAGAGCGCGGCCGCGGCCACTTCCTCGACGCGTGCCATCCGGCCGAGCGGGATCAGTCTGTTAAGCTGCTCTCTCACCTCCGCCGAGGTCGCCGCCATCATGGCGGTGTCCGTGGGCCCCGGCGCGACGACGTTGACGCGGATGTTGCGGGGCGCCAGTTCATTGGCCCAGGTCCGCGCGAAGGCGCGTACCGCCGCCTTGCTCGCCCCATAGACGCCATAGCCCGGGGTGCCGATCGCGGCGGCGATGGAGCCGATCAATACGACGGTGCCGCCAGCGGGCATGATCGCCGTCGCCACCTGGGTGGCGAAGAGCAGGGCGCGTACGTTGAGCGCGAAGGTTCGGTCGAAGTGCTCTGCGGTGAGGGTCTCGAGCGGTGCGAACTCCGAGAGGCCGGCGTTCACCACCAGCACATCCACCCGCCCGGCTTCGCGCCGCACGCGGTCGAAGAAGGCGGCAAGGGCCGTCACATCGGACGCATCGAGGCTGCGCTCCAGCAACCTGCCCGCGCCGCGTTCGACGTCGCGGGCCTGGGTGCGTCGACTGCTGGCGTACACCGTTGCGCCCTCGGTCGCGAAGCGTTCCGCGATGGCCCCACCGATCCCGCCATGACCACCGATCACGACGGCGACTTTTGCTGAAAGTATGCTCATGGATCCTCACCCGGTTGCTGTGGCTGTCCAGGAGCACGGTATCATTCGTATATCTGATCGCAAGAACGCACCTGAGGGTGCCTAGATATCCAGGCGGATACCCATGTCCAGCAACGAGCTCGAACTCCCGCTCGACGTCAGCGCGACGCGTCCCATCCTCGAACACATCGGCAACAAGTGGGCCGTGCTGATCCTGAGCGTCCTGTGCACGCAGCCGGCGCGCTTCAACGATCTCAAGCGCCGCCTCCACGGCATCACCCACAAATCCCTTTCCGAGGCCCTGAAGCGGCTCGAGCGCAACGGCCTGATCAGTCGCAAGGTACTGCCGACACAGCCGATCGGCGTCGAATACACCATCACCCCGCTTGGCAGCTCGCTGCGCGAACCCTTCGCCGCGCTCTATGGCTGGGCCCTGGCCCATGGTGCCGCCATGGAAGAGGCGCAACGGGTCTACGACCAGTCGCGAAAGGGAGAAGGGCAGGACGAGGACCTCTAGCGCCCGTCATCTGGGTTCGCCGCTCTTACCAGCGCAGCGGACGGGCGTGGTGCTTCAGGGACTGCCAGTGAATTCCCGGCAAGAGGCTTGGTGAGTCATGGGCGCGGGCGGGACGGACTCTCCCTCGCCTGGGAGGAGCCTCGCCACCCTCTGGAGCGGCCACCACGCGGCGTGCGTCAGCGCTAGCGACTCAACTCATAGGCGCACATGTTCACCGTGGCCGCCAGATTCAGGGACTCGATGGCGCCCGAACCGCCGATGGTGAAGGGCTGGGCGTTCAGCGCCGCCAGCTGCTCGCGCGGAACGCCGCGGGCTTCGTTGCCGAACAGGTAGCAGTCGAAGGCTGCGAAATCAGCGGACTGCACCGGCGTGCCCTGCATGTCCAGGCAGGCGAGGCGGGGGAAGCGCTGCTGCAGGCCGGCGAGTTCGACGTCGAGTTCCAGCGGGGTGTGGAAGATGGCGCCCATGCTGGCGCGGACCACCTTGGGGTTGTAGGGATCGACGCTGCCCGGGCTGAGCAGGCAGCGGAAGCGCCCGAACCAGGCCAGGGTACGCAGAATGGTGCCCAGGTTACCGGGATCCTGGATCTCGTGCAGATAGACGGCGCGCTCGCCCTCGACCGCTGCTGCCACGGGCTCCCGGGGCATGGGCACCACTGCAAGGATGCCCTGCGGGGTCTTGGTGTCGGCGAGCTGCGCCATCTGGCGGTCGCTGATCAGGTGCGTCCGGAACGGACTCTGCCAGTGTTCGTAGGCGCCCGTCACATAGAGTTCAGCGCGCTGCAGCGGGGGGTGCTGCAGCGCGGCCTTTTGCAGTTCCAGCGCCAGGTGCTCGCCCTCCACCAGGAAGTGGCCGAATTCGGCGCGGTACTTCTTCTGGTGGAGCTTCTTGATGTCGTCGAGCTTCATCAACCCGCGGCCCGAACCAGCGGCGCGTCCTGGGCGTCGCCTTCCGCGAGCATCGCCTTGGCCAGGGCCTCGGCGACCTTGATGCCGTCCACGCCGGCAGAGAGGATGCCGCCCGCGTAGCCGGCGCCTTCCCCGGCCGGATACAGGCCGCGCAGGTTCAGGCTCTGCAGGCTGTCGTTGTCGCGTGTAATACGTACCGGCGAGGAGGTGCGGGTCTCGATGCCGGTCAGGATGGCGTCATGGCGGTCGAAGCCGCGGATCTGCTTGCCGAAGGCGGGCAGGGCTTCGCGGATGGCCTCGATGGCATAGGCGGGCAGCGACGGCGCCAGATCGCCCAGGCGCACGCCGGGCTTGTAGGAGGGCTCGACTTCACCGAATTCGGTGGAGGGCACGCCGCGAATGAAGTCGCCGACCAATTGGCCGGGCGCGCAATAGTCGCTGCCGCCCAGTTCGTAGGCGCGCGATTCCAGGCGCTCCTGCAACTCGACGCCGGCCAGCGGATCGCCGGGGAAGTCCTGCTCGGGATTGATGCCCACCACGATGCCGGAGTTGGCATTGCGCTCGTTGCGCGAGTACTGGCTCATGCCGTTGGTGACCACGCGGCCCGGCTCGGAGGTGGCGGCCACCACGGTGCCGCCTGGGCACATGCAGAAGCTGTAGACGGCGCGGCCGTTCCTGGCGTGATGGACCAGCTTGTAGTCGGCGGCGCCGAGTTCCGGGTGGCCGGCGTACTTGCCCAGGCGGGCCTGGTCGATCATGCCCTGGGGGTGTTCGATGCGGAAGCCGACGGCGAAGGGCTTGGCCTCGATGTACACGCCCTGGCGGTGCAGCATGCGGAAGGTGTCGCGCGAGCTGTGACCCAGGGCGAGCACCACATGGCGGCTATGCAGGGTCTCGCCACTGGCGAGCACCACGCCTTCGAGCTGGCCGTCGTTGATCACCAGGTCGGTCACCTTGCTCTCGAAGCGGACTTCGCCGCCGAGGGCGATGATCTCTTCGCGCATGGCGGCGACCACGCCGGTCAGGCGGAAGGTGCCGATGTGCGGCTTGCTGACGTAGAGGATCTCTTCCGGCGCGCCGGCGCGGACGAATTCGTGCATCACCTTGCGGGCGTAGAACTTCGGATCCTTGATCTGGCTGTAGAGCTTGCCGTCGGAAAACAGTCCCGCACCGCCTTCACCGAATTGCACGTTGGATTCGGGGCTCAGCACCTTCTTGCGCCACAGCGCCCAGGTGTCCTTGGTGCGGCTGCGCACGTCCTTGCCGCGCTCGAGCACGATGGGCTTGAAGCCCATCTGGGCCAGCAGCAGGGCGGCGAACAGGCCGCAGGGACCGAACCCCACCACCAGCGGGCGCTCGGTCAGGTTGGCCGGCGCCTGGCCGACCGGGTAGTAGCCGGTGTCCGGCGCCGGACGCACGTGCAGGTCATTGGCGAAGCGCGCCAGCACCGCCGCCTCGTCGCGCACTTCCAGGTCGATGATGTAGATGAACAGGATGACGCTGTTCTTCTTGCGCGCATCGTAGCTGCGCTTGAACACGGTGAAATCGAGGAGGTCGGCGTCGCTCAGCTTCAGGCGTTCCAGGATGGCCTGGCGCAGCTCGGCGGGGGTGTGGTCAAGCGGCAGAGACAGTTCGTTGATGCGAATCATGACAATAATCCTGGCCGGTGACTCCGGCAAAGGAAGGGACGAGGGGGGTAGGGCGGCGATTGTACCCGGCGGCTCCAGCGCTGTCAGGCCGGGACGATGGGCGCTCCACTGGGCGGCCTGGCGGTCGCTCGGGCGATCCCCGATTCGTCCCCGGGCGTTATCGGCTTATAATCGCCGCCACTTTGCGGCCGGCCCGACCTGGCGCGCGTCCGCTCCTCACCCGCTTTCCCGTGGTAGCTCCAACATGAAAAGATCCAAAAGCAGCCGTCGCTGGCTGGATGAACACGTCAACGATCCCTACGTCAAACGCGCTCAGAAAGACGGCCTGCGCTCGCGCTCCAGCTACAAGCTGATCGAGCTCAACGAGAAGGACAAGCTGATCCGTCCGGGCATGCTGGTCATGGACCTGGGCTCAGCGCCCGGTGGCTGGTCGCAGGTGGCCGGCGGCATCGTTGGCGACAAGGGCCGCGTGGTGGCCACCGACATCCTGCCGATGGGAGCCCTCGACAACGTCGACTTCGTCCAGGGCGACTTCACCGACGATGCCGTCTTCCAGAAGATCCTCGGCGTGCTCGATGGCCGCCAGCCCGATCTGATCGTCTCCGACATCGCGCCCAACATCAGCGGGGTCGCGGCCGCCGACCAGGCCGCCGCCATGTACCTGGTGGAACTGACCCTCGACATGGTGCGCCAGGTGCTCAAGCCAGGTGGCAACTACGTGGTCAAGGTGTTCCAGGGCGAAGGCTCCGATGTCTTTCTGAAAGACGTACGCACCTCCTTCGAGAAGGTGTCGATCCGCAAGCCCGAAGCCTCGCGTCCCCGCTCGCGCGAGGTCTATCTGGTGGGCAAGGGTTTCAAGGGCTAGCTCTGGCCCTTGCCGCCAGCGCGGGCCTGCCAGATGGCCCGCCGAGATGATCTTCCGCCGTGCTGTTTCGTCATTAATACCTGCCACTACCCGTCGAGTATGTGCGCCGGCTCCTGGAGCTGCTGCAGCACATCGACGCGTCTTTCGAAAAGCCGCTCCCTTGCTCAGGAGACGCTGAGAATCCCGTAATCAGGGCCAACGCGAACTGGCGTTGCTCTTCAGCGCTATCCCGCAACTGTGAAGGGATGTTTCCGGCAGGAGTTAATTCCTGGGCGGCTGCTAGGGTTTCCTATTCATCTGCGCTCAAGCAGTTGTTGCGGTGATCTCGTGCCGAAAACTGGGGGCGGAAGAGATGAATACCTATGTGTTCGAGACGGCCAGAAGATTGCTGACGGACATCTATGGCGCCTTGTACGAGATGGAAAGCGGGCATGGTTTCAGATGCGTGAAGGCCGAGCGAGGTCAGATCTTCCTGTATCGGCCCGTGGCGGGTCTGGCCGAGGGCAATCTGGGCGAGATCGCCTTCGAGATCGAATCCCATGCCAGGCGCGCAGGCCGAGGGGTCGTCGAAACCCGACACTTCTTCAGGCAGTTGAAAGTCGCCAGCGGCCACCCCACCGAGCGTGACAGTCGCTATGACTGGCCGCGGATCGGCTTCACCGATAAGGAAGAGGTCACGGCTATCGTGCTCGAGCTCAAAGCCTTTCTCGGCGTGGGCCGCTGAGGCTTTCCAGCAGACAGCCTGGCCAGGGATCCTGACTAGCGTCCATCCGGTGTCTTGCAGGCAGAGGTGCTCACCCGGGGGTGAGCACCTCTGCCGAAGGGGACCGTATTGCCGGACCGGTCTCAGGCCGGCTCTTCGAAACGGGCATAGCCGACGGGGATGCCGCCTTGGCTGGCATGCCGCGAGTTGTCGACGAGAGCGGCCGCCCGCTTGGCCAGCCCCGGTCCCGAGCGCTTGGTAGCGGGGCGCGGTAGGTCTTGGCCAGTCAGGGTGCTGTTCAGGGTGAAGAACTCCATCAGTTGCTGGAGCAATTCGGCCTGGCTGCTCATCTCTTCGGCGGTGGCGGCCAGTTCCTCGGAGGCCGAGGCGTTCTGCTGGGTGACCTGGCTCAGCTGCAGCATGGCGCTGTTTATCTGCTCGACGCCAGAGGTCTGTTCTTCCGAAGCGGCAGTGATCTCCTGCACCAGGTCGGAGGTCTTGCTGATGGAGGGCACCATCTCGTCCAGCAGCGAGCCGGCGCGCTCGGCCAGGGCCACGCTGCCCTGGGCGACGTTGCTGATCTCCTGGGCGGCGACCTGGCTGCGCTCCGCCAGCTTGCGCACCTCGGACGCCACCACGGCGAAGCCCTTGCCATGCTCGCCGGCACGGGCCGCCTCGATGGCGGCGTTGAGGGCCAGCAGGTTGGTCTGGTAGGCGATGTCGTCGATGATGCTGATCTTGGCCGCGATGGTCTTCATCGCCACCAGGGTGTCTCTGACGGCCTGGCCGCCTTCGTTGGCCTCGCGATTGGCCTTGCCGGCCATGCCATCGGTGACCTTGGCGTTCTCGGTGTTCTGGGCGATGGAGGCCGACATCTGCTCGACGCTGGCACTGGTCTCCTCGACCGAGGCGGCCTGCTCGGTGCTGGCCTGACTGATGCTCTGGGCAGTAGCAGAGATCTCTTCCGACGCGCTAGCCAGCCCATCGGAGGCACTGCGGACATCGCTGATGATCTGCGACAGGCGCTGGTTCATGCCGTCCATGGCGCGGAGCAGGGCGGCGGTCTCGTCACGGCCCTCGGCGTCGATGCGCTGGGTGAGGTCGCCAGCGGCCAGGCGATCGGCGATCTCGACCGCGGCGCGCAGGGGCCGGGTGATGCTGCGGCTCATGAGGAAGCCCAGCAGGATGCCAAAGGCCACGCCCCCCGCGATGATGCCGATCAGCATGACCCGGCTGCGGGCATAGATCTGGTCGGTGAGGTCGTTGGCGTCGCTGGCGTTCTGCTCCTTGCGCTTGGACAGTTCGGTCATCAGCACGCCCACTTGGTCGCCATAACGGCGGACACTGACCAGCTGGTTGTCCAGCTCGGGATCGGCGTCCCGCAGCGTCCGCTTGCCCGCGATCGCCATGGCCTGGTCCAGTTGAGAGGTGTAGCTGCCGAGCAACTCGTCGATCTGCCGGAAATTGGCGGCCGACGCCTCGCTGCTGAACAGGGGGCGGGCCTTGGCGAGATTGTCCCGCACGTTGGCCAGGCCCAGCTTGACCTCCGCCTTGGCCCGATTGCGATCCTCTTCGGAGGTTGCCAGCAGGTAGTTGCTGCGCGCGCGGCCGATAAAGACCAGATTCAGATTGGCCTCCTTGATATAGGACAGCCCGAGCAACTCGTTCTGATAGAGCTGAGTCGCCAGATCGTTGATCTGGCTGCTGTTGCTCAGACCTGCCAACCCCACGACCAGGCTGATGGACGCCACGGCGATAAAGGACACGATGAGACGGGTGCCGATCCGGAAATTCTTGAACATCTGAAAGCTCCTGCTTAGGAAGGCTAGTGTTCGCGACTAGCCAGGACTGACGACGGAATAGTGACGTCAATAGGCAGGCTTTCGGATCGGGCCTAACTAAATTTATAGTGGCCTAACGCCACTTCGATAAATAAAAACAGTTGTTGTAGTTAGCGTTGATATTCTTCCGATAATTGTTTTCACGCTAATGGTAGTGTGTGGCGAAGTTCCAGAGCGTTGTGTTCGGGCAATGCGCCGGTAGTCGCTCGCGACCCCGCAGGGGGAAGCGAAGCGGACAGCAGGCGGCGCGCTGAAAGGCAGTTTCGACAGTCCAAATCGCGCATTTGGTGCATCGCGCCTCAGCGGCGTTCTGCGTAGCGACGAGTCTTGGATCCTGCAACGGTACGGATGAACCGCGGAAGGTGGGCGGGATCATGGTTCAACTGCGCGCGGGTTCAGCGAGTAAAGTTGTGAGTAGGTGCAGCGAGTTAAACCCTGGGGCAGTTCTCTCAATCAGATTGGTCTATCTGCCAAAGTTTTAATTGGAAGTTTTATTTTGATGGATATGGCTAAAGCGTTTGCATTGTTCTTTTTATATCTAGGCGCTGGCCGGAAAAGTTGGTGTTTGAGCCTTCGGCAGTTAGTGGGAGGGCACAGCAAGAGTGGTAAGGTCATGTTCGCCCGCGTCCATCCCTTGGGCGCTACATAGCCCAACTGATCTCGCCAGTCTGACGGACGATCGCGTCGACCTGCGCGGTCTGCCTGCCAACACGTCTCACTGCCAGAGCACGGCCTCAGCGCAGGGTTTCGTCCACCAGGCTCTTGAAAAGAGACGTCCGAGGCCGGCTCGCCGGTGGGATGTCGGCCTGTTCGAACCAGCTCGCATCGGCCTCGGGATGCGGTCCGCTCAGGGCCACCACGCCACGGCCGAAGGGATAGCGGGCCGCGGCTATGTCCCCGTTGGCATAGGTCGCCAGCACCCGAACGCCAGGCGCATGACTGGACGGTAGATAGGGCCCATCCTGGTAGAAAACGTGGTCGTCATGGCCTGCCCAGCGTACGGCGACCGCGGCGTCGTCGATGGTGGTCACTGGAAAGCCGGGGCGTCCCACCTCCGAATCGAGATCGTCGGGTATGAGCCTGAGGTTTCCGGCATCGGCAAGGTAGGCGCCCATGCACAGCCCAAGATAGCGTCCGCCCTGGGCAACGTAGTCACCCAGCGCGGCGCTGCGCGCATCCCCAAGGCTGGCCAGGGCTGCGGGAATGTCCTGGCCGCCGCCCGGCTGTACATAGAGGCTGTAGCGGCGCAGGTTGGCGGGCGTTATATCGATGCGTTCCGCCGGGCCGACGAAGTCAACGCGATAGCGCGGGTCCAGCCGTTCGATGGCCGTCCGGACCGTTTCGGAGCAATCGTCGCACCCCGCAGGGCCGCGGTAGACGGCCACCGCCACGGTGGGCGCCTGGGCAGCCTGGGCCAGTGGCAAGGGACCGGCCAGACAGAGGAGCGCCAGCGCGGCGCGTCTCACTCCAGTTGAAAGCGTCATCCGCGGGACTCTTCTGCAGGGGGCTCTGGGATTGGCAAGCGGCGTCGGGCTTTGGCCCCATCCATTCAAGGACCGAAACACGCCGTTACGGGTCAGCTTATCAGGCGAAGGGCGTGCCAGGACGGTAGGGGCGTCAGGCGTGGATCACGGAAAGCGCCGAACGCAGCGCCCCGAGCGTCTCGTCGTCAGGCGCCGCGTCCGTTACCAGGGTGCTGACATCGGCCAGCGGGATGATGCCGTAGGGAGAGGCCGCGCCGAGTTTTTCCCGCGTCGCCAGCACAAAGGTCTCCGCCGCCTGGCGGCTGATGATGCGCTTGATCGCGGCTTCCTCGGCATTGCCGGTGGTGGCGCCCGTCTCGGGATGCAGCCCGGTCACGCCCATGAAGTAGCTGTCGACCCGCACCCGGGCGATGGCCTCCGCACAGGCCGCGCCCAGGGTCACGATGGAATGCTTGAACAGGCGGCCACCCATGAGCTCGACCTCGATCAGCGGATGCTCGACCAGCTCCACCGCGATGTTCGGGCTATGGGTTACCACGGTGATCTCAAGCTCCTTGGGCAGGTGGCGGACGAGCTGGACATTGGTCGTGCCGCCATCGATAAAGACGATCTGTCCCGGTTGGATCAGGCGGATGCCCGCCTGGCCGAGCGCCACCTTGCTGGCCGTGGACGTCTCTTCACGCCTGGCGTAGTCCGCGACGGCAGCCGACGCCGGCAAGGCGCCGCCATGCACGCGTTGCAGCACACCTTCCGCCGCCAGTTCCCGCAGATCGCGTCGAATGGTGTCTTCCGACACCCCCAGCTGCTGGCTGAAGGCCTTGGCCACCAGTCGGCCTTCCTGGCGCAGCACCTGCTGGATAAGCGCCTTGCGTTCACGGGTCAGCATCGGAGACTCCTGCACGAAAATTCTTGACGTTGCACGAAACTGCACGAATTCTAGCGCGAAGGCCCAGAGCGGTAAACACCGTTCGCCAACCCAGAGGATCGCCCATGAGCATCGCCCCGCGTATTCGTGTCGAAGAGGTCGAGGTGTTGTCTGACGACTGGTTCGTCCTGAAGAAGACCACCTTCGCCTTCCTGCGCAGTGATGGCACCTGGCAGCGGCAATCGCGAGAGACCTACGATCGCGGCAATGGCGCGACCATCCTGCTCTACGATCCCCGGCGGCGCACCGTGGTGCTGACGCGCCAGCTGCGTTATCCGGCCTTCGTGAACGGGCACGACGACCTGCTGATCGAAGCGCCCGCCGGCCTGCTGGACGCGGCCGAGCCCGAGGTGCGCATCCGTGCCGAGGTCGAGGAGGAGACGGGCTTTCAGGTGCGGGAGGTGCGGCAGGTGTTCGATGCCTTCATGAGCCCCGGCTCGGTGACCGAGCGGCTGCATTTCTTCGTCGGCGAGTACGCCCCGGGCGATCGCAAGTCGGCCGGGGGTGGCAATGTCGCGGAAGGTGAGGACATCGCCGTGCTCGAGGTCGACCTGGACGAGGCGCTGGCGATGATCGATGCCGGGACCATTCGTGACGGCAAGACCATCATGCTGCTGCAGTACGCGGCCCTGAAGCTCATGCCACACCCGGCGGTCAGCTGATCGCCAAGGCTGACGACCAGGGCTCTGGCAGCCCCTCTCGGATCCGGGAGACTCGGCTCCGGGCGCTGACCGCCTGGCAACTAGGAGGACGCGCCGGGCCTCAGGAAGGGCAGTACATGGGCGACGTAGTCGGCCTTGCCCAGCTCCACGCCTTGCGCCCGGAGGATGGCGTAGGCGGTCATCACGTGAAAGTAGAACTGCGGCAGCGCCCAGTCGCGGACGTACTGTTCGGCGGTGAAGTCGAACACCAGGCCCTGGGGCAGTTCGTGAGCGACAGGCGCGCCCTCCTTGATGGGCGATCCTTCGCCGGCGATGGCCTGTACCCGATCTAGGGTTTCGCGGATGCGGGTCTGTGCCTGGGCGAGGGTGCCCGGTTGTTCGGCGGCGTTGCGGCCTTCGTTGAGCAGGTCCGTCAATTCGGGCGGAAAGGCCTGATCGTGCAGTCGCAACATCCCTTCCTGGGCCTGAACGCAGGCGAAGCGGATCTGGGTGGCGAGCGGGAACATGTCGGGCGCCAGGCGGGCGACCAGCAAGGCCTCGGCGGCACCGTCCGGCCGTTGGGTCTCGGCCTTGCCGAGCCAGGCCGACAGGGCGCCGAGCAGATTCGTATAGGTGGGAACGAGGATATCGGTGAAGGTCATGGCGAGTCCTTTATGGGGGCTGGAGGCAGGGCCGGGCAGCCCTAGTAGAGCGTGCTGGCGATACGCTGCGGCAAGGCCTGGTCGTAGGCGTCGCCGTCCACCTGCGTCGGGCAGAGCTGCTTGAGGATGGTGCCGGGAGAGGGCAGCGCGCTGCGCGCCAGGTGCCTGGAGGGATCCCAAAGGCCGGCCCGGATCACCGCGCGGCTGCACTGAAAGTAGACGCTGGTGACCGTGACTTCCAGTACGGTCCGCGGGCGCTGACCCTTGACCTCGAAGCGGGCCAGCAAGGCCGGATCGACCGCTATCCGGGCGGTGCCGTTGATGCGCAGGGTTTCGCCGATACCGGGGATCAGGAACAGCAGCGCCACCCTGGGATCCTGGAGGACATTGCGCAGCGTATCCAGGCGATTGTTGCCCCGACGATCCGGCAGGTAGAGCGTCCTGGCATCCTCGACATGCACGAAGCCCGGCGCATCGCCGCGCGGCGAGGCATCCAGTCCCTGGGGCCCCGAGGAGGCCAGGACCACGAAGGACGCGGCTTCGATGAAGGGCTGGTAAACGGGGTGGATGTGATCGATCTCCTTGAGGATCGAGGGTGCTGCGACCTCGCCGTAGAGGCTTTCCAGCGCCTCCAGCGAGCTGAGGTAGTCCTGCGCGGGGTTGTCCTGCTCCATGTGCGACTCCTGGTTCGAGGTGCTTTGCGCGCCTTCTCGCGCGCTGGTTTTCCGGCGCCTGGCGTTCGCGGCAGCCAAAGGGTTGGCTGAACTGTAGCCGATAGGCGAGGTGGGGGCTCGGTCTGTGAGCAGGTTCCCCCGAGCGTCGCCGGGCTAGCGACCTTCGCCATGGCGGACCAAAGAAAGCGCAAGCGGTCGGGTGCTTATAGCCGTTTGCCGCTGTCCCAGAAGACCTGATCGGTGGCTGTGCGCGACCCGACCGTCACCCGTGAATCCCCATTGGTTAACCAAGAGAAGACATCCTGATGAGCCTTCCGCTACGCCTGTACGAACTGACCGGTGCCGACGACAGCTGCCGCTTCAGCCCCTATTGCTGGCGCATACGGCTGGCGCTGGCGCACAAGGGGCTGCCGGTCGAGACCATTGCCTGGCGCTTTCACGAGAAGGAGGCCATCGCCGCTTCGGGGCAGGGCAAGGTACCGGTGCTGGTGGATGGCGAGCAGTGGGTGAGCGACAGCTGGGCCATCGCCGAGTACCTGGATCGCCAATACCCCGAGCGGCCCTCGCTACTGGGCGATGCTTCGCTCAAGGCCACGACGCGCTTCATCAACCAATGGGTCGCGGACAGTGTCCATCCGGCGTTGGCGCGGGTGATCCTGCCCGACGTCCATGCGGTGCTGGATGAAGCCGACCGAGACTATTTCAAGCGGACCCGCGAAGCGGCGTTTGGCGTCTCGCTGGAGGCCCTGGCTGGACAGCGCGAGGCCTCGTTGCAAGCCTTCCGCGAAGTCCTGAAGCCCCTGCGCAGCACCCTGGCACTGCAGGATTACCTGGCGGGTGAAGCCCCGGCCTATGCCGATCACATCGTCTTCGGCGCCTTTCAGTGGGCGCGGATCGTCAGCACCCAACCCCTGCTGGCCCAGGACGACCCCATTACGGCTTGGTGTGGGCGGATGCTCGACGCCTACAACGGACTGGCGCGGCAGACACCCGCGGCAGCCGAGCGCTAGCGAATCGAGCCGGCGGATCGCTGCTGGCTAGCCAGCAGCGACGTCAGCCCCTCAGGGCTCAGTGACTGTACCCGGTCGGCTTGTTGCGGATGGTCTTGAGCAGGTCTTCCGGGCTGATGCTGGCGAGCGCCTTGGCCGCGGCCTGGCTGCCGGGCAGCGGCAGGTCGAGGATGTGGCCCTTCATCTTGCCCACCACGTGCATCTCGCAGGGCTTGCAGTCGAATTTCAGGGTCAGCACCTCGTCGCCGTGGACCAGTTGCATCGGCGCGACCTTGGTGCGCACGCCGGTGACGCCCTTGGCCTGCTTGGGGCAGAGGTTGAAGGAGAAGCGCAGGCAGTGCTTGGTGATCATCACCGGCACCTCGCCAGGCTCTTCATGGGCCTCGTAGGCCGCGTCGATCAGTTGCACGCCATGGCGATGATAGAAGTCGCGGGCCTTCTGGTTATAGACGTTGTAGAGAAACGACAGGTGCGACTCGGGATACACCGGCGGGGGACAGCTCTCGGCCTTGCGGCTGCCGCGCGGGTGGGCGGCGACTCGGGCAGCGGTCAGCCGCTCGATAGCTTCGCGGCGCAGCGCCTTGAGTTGCGAATTGGGCACGAAGAAGGCCTGGGGTGCATCCAGGCTCACGTCCAGGGCGTGGTATTCGGTGGTGCCCAACTGGGTCAGCAGATCGCGCAGGCCATCCAGCGCCTGCTCCGGCTTGTTGGCCACACCGAAGGGACCGTCCAGGGCAACCGAGACACTGACGCCTTCTTCGCTGGTGACGGTCAGCTCTAGCCGCTGCTCGCGCAGCTCGGCCTGCCAGCGCACGCCGATGCGGCGCTCGGCGCTGGTCTTGAGCAGGGCCTGCTGCCAGTTGTGGTCCAGGTTCCGCGACAGCGGATGATTCGGGCGCAGGCGGAACAGCCCCTCGGGCATCTCGTTGGGTTCGACGCGATAGCGATAGCGCTTCTGGCCGTCTTCCTCGAATTCGCCCTTGAGCTCGGCGACGTTGGCGCGAAAGCCCACCACCTCGCGCTTGACCAGCACATTGAGGCCGTCGCCGTTGGACAGCGGCTCCTCGGTGACGGCAATGAAGTCGCGCTTGCCGACCTTTTCTACCTGACCCACCGGCAGACCGGTAAAGGTCGGCGAGTCGAAGGCGCCGATGTCCACCTTGCGGTCGGTGACGAAATAGTCGGTGCTGCCGCGGTGGAAGGTCTTGTCCGGATCGGGCACGAAAAAGTGCGCCGTCCGACCGCTGGAGGCGCGCGCCAGGTCGGTGCGGTCTTCGAGGATCTCGTCGAGCAGCTGGCGGTAGTAGGCGGTGATGTTCTTCACATAGCCCATGTCCTTGTAGCGCCCCTCGATCTTGAAGGAGCGCACGCCGGCCTCGACCAGGGCGCGCAGGTTGGCGCTCTGGTTGTTGTCCTTCATCGACAGCAGGTGCTTCTCGAAGGCCACTACCCGACCCTGGTCATCCTTCAGGGTGTAGGGCAAGCGGCAGGCCTGGGAGCAGTCGCCGCGGTTGGCGCTGCGACCGGTCTGGGCGTGGGAGATGTTGCACTGGCCGGAGAAGGCCACGCACAGGGCGCCATGGATGAAGAATTCGATGGCCGCGTCGGTCTCGGCGGCGATGGCCGAGATCTCCTGCAGATTCAGTTCCCGCGCCAGCACCAGCTGGGAGAAGCCGGCCTGGTCGAGAAACTTGGCCCGCGCCAGGGTGCGGATGTCGGTCTGGGTGCTGGCATGCAACTCGATCGGCGGGATGTCCAGTTCCAGCACGCCCATGTCCTGCACGATCAGCGCATCCACGCCGGCGTCGTACAGCTGGTGGATCAGCTTACGCGCCGGCTCCAGCTCGTCGTCATGCAGGATGGTGTTGATCGTGGTGAACACCCGCGCATGGTAGCGGCGGGCGAATTTCACCAGCTCGGCGATCTCGCTGACCTCGTTGCAGGCATTGTGCCGCGCACCAAAGCTCGGCCCGCCGATGTAGATGGCATCGGCCCCATGCAGGATGGCCTCCCGGGCGATACCGACATCGCGGGCAGGGCTGAGCAATTCCAGATGGTGCTTGGGCAGGGACATGGCGTTTCTTCTCGATCAGGCGTGGCACGGCAAGGCGCGCATTGTAGCGGGCGAGGGGGAGGAGGGCACGCCTGGGGTGCTGGGTGGTTGGGCCAGTCCATCAACCGGGGGGAGGATTCACAGACCCGCCGGCTGACCGACAGTCATCCGTGTTTCCGACCCTTATTCCTGCCCGGGGAGTGCAGTGATCGCGACCCGCAAGCCGGCTGCCAAGGGCTCAAGCATCGCTATCCCGCCGACTGGGGGCGCTGCTCATTCCTAAGAGGAATGAATGCCTGTGCCTCTTTATCGCTTTTTTCCATTAATGGGCCGTCGTAAAACCTCCGTCACCTTTAATAAACATAAAAATCGGAGGACTCATGACCGAATCCCTGGCTTCAAAGCCGGCACCGGCAGTGGCGGAACGGGCAGCGCTACAGACGCGGTCCAGGACCCGCTATCGCTGGGTGGTACTGGCGGTCATCGTGGTCGTGTACATGCTCGCTGCAGCCGATCGGGCCAATATCGGGATCGCCTTGCCCTATATCCAGAAGGAGTTCGGCGCAACCAATGCCGAGGTGGGTCTGCTGGTCAGTGCCTTCTTCCTGTTCTACTCGCTCGGTCAGATACCGGCGGGCTTTCTGCTGAGTAAGGTCAGCGTGCGCGTGGTCGCCCCCGCGGCGATTGGCCTGACATCGCTCGTGACGCTGCTGATCGGCACCTCCCACAGCATCGGTATGCTCAAGATCTATCGCTCGGCGCTGGGCGTCGCAGAAGCCGCCTTGCCCCTGTCGATGTTGAGCACCATCAACCGCTGGTTTCCGCCGCGGGAAAAGGGCACGGCTACCGGCGCCTTCCTGTCCGCCGCCAAGATGGGCGCGGTGATAGCACCGCCATTGGGGGCAGCGCTGATTCTGCTCGATGGCTGGCGCACCATGTTCATCGCCTTCGCCCTGCCAGGCGTGCTGCTCGCCTTGCTGTGGTGGTGGCTCGTCCCCAATGATCCGAGAGCCTGCAAGCAGGTCAGTGACGCCGAAGCCGAACACATCGAAGACCAGACGACCGCGCACAGCGAGTCGGTCCGTAAGCACCGGGATTTCGGCAGGCTCGACCGCGCGCTGCGCTATGAGCGCACCCCCCTCCTGGATACGTCCCGCTCCGTGTTCAGGTCTTGGAACATCTGGGGCTGTGGGCTGGGCTACCTGCTGATGACCGGAGTGGTGAACGTGCTCCTGGCCTGGCTCCCCAAGTACCTGGGCGAGGTAAAGCACTTCGAACTGATGCAGGTCGGCTTCGTGGCGTCCTTGCCCTTTGTTGGCGGGGTGCTCGGCAATATCGTCGGCGGCTGGCTGTCGGATCGAATCCTGGACCGCCGTCGCAAACCGACCATGATGATCAGCGCGGTAGCGACCTGTGTGATGATGGTCGCTCTGGTTTACGCACCCAATGGGCTGCTCGCGGTCAGTCTGTTGCTGTTCGGTACCGGCTTTCTGCTCAACATCGGCTACTCGTCGTTCTCGGTCTATTCGATGGGACTGACCACCAGAACGACCTATCCGGTGGCTGCATCCGTGGTCAACAGCGCGGGCCAGGCGGGGGGCGCCATGGCGCCGCTGATCACCGGCTTCCTGCTGGATAGCTACAGCTGGACGGCGGTGTTCATCTTCCTCGGCGTCTGCTCCTTGGCTGCGCTGGCCTTCGTGCTGACCATTTCCGAACCGGCTACCGCGCCGGTCGAGGCCTCTGCTGACTAGGGGGCGGAACCTTGGTTCACGATCACGGCCGTCTGCTGCGCTGTCGCTCTGGTAGCCGCAGGACGGTCTGGCGATAGCGGGCTAACGCTGCAACTGTTTCGTGAAGTCGCAGAGTTGCGTCGCCAGCGTGGCGATCTCGGCGACGAAGGTCGAGGGCCGATCATTGCGGTACATCGCCATGTAGGGAACCGGTGGCAGCTCGGGATCGGTCTCGACGATGACGAGTTTGCCTTCGTCCACCAGCGGGCGGAAACATTCGCGTGGCAGGTAGGTGACGCCCAGGCCCGCCGAGGCCAGACCGAGCATGGCGGTGAGGCTGTCGGAGGAGAGGATCCTGGGCAGCTCTATTCCGCGTGCATGCAGCCAGCGATTTACGAACAGGCCAGATCCTGACTTTTTGCCCTGCATCAGCATGGGATACTTGGCCAGCTCGGCCAGGCCCACCACGCCTGAACTCCGGACCAGTCCCGGCGCGGCCATCCAGGCATTCTCCACGGTCGCGAGGGGTACGCTGGTGACCTCGGGCGCCGTGAAGGTGTCCGGTATCACGATGAGGTCGACCAGATCGTCCATCAGCCGCTCGTGCAGATTGCGACTCATGTCGACTTCCGGCTCCACGGTAAGCCCGGGGAAGTCGGCAACCAGGCGCGTGACCAGGCGCGGTAGCCAGGTCCAGGCGGTAAGTTCGGTAACGCCTAGTCGCAGACGGCGGGTGGTGACGTGCTTGCCGTCCTTGAGCGAGGTGATGCGCTCGTTCAGATCGAGCATCTCGCGCGCAATGACCAGCAGCTCCTCGCCCTCGGCGGTGAAGCGGGCACCCCGCTGCGAGCGATCGAACAGCTGCAGGCCGGTGGAGGACTCCAGCTCCTGCACCCGTTTCGAGATGGCTGACTGGGTGGTGTTGAGATGCTCGGCGGCCCTTTCGAAGGTACCCAGACGTTCGATCCAGTGCAGCGCCAGCAACTGGCGTAGTGTGACCACGGGCATTCCTCCAGGGCATGAATGGCCATACCTTAATATCGCTTTTTCTATTTGGCCACGGGCCTATCCTCGACGTTATCCAACAAGAGGAGCCCTTATGAACGTCAACGCTTCCAGTCCGACCTCGCTGGTCGAAGCCTTTGCCCGCACCTCCACCTCGATCATCAGCGACTGTCTCGACCGGCTTCCAGGCGCTCCGCTGCGGCCCTTCCACCGGATCGAAGGCACCATGGCCGGCCTTGCGCTCACCGTCAAAGTACCCGCCGGCGACAACCGGGCGATCCACCAGGCGCTGGAGCTCCTCGTCCCTGGCCAGGTGCTGGTGGTCGATGGCGGTGGCGACCTGAGTCGCGCCCTGATGGGCGACATCATGGCGGCTATCGCGGAAAAGCGCGGTGCCGCGGGCGTCGTTGTCGATGGGGCGATTCGCGACCTGGCGACGATCAGCAAGGGCAGCTTCCCCATCTTCGCTCGCGGGGGCTATCACCGTGGCCCCTACAAGAACGGTCCGGGGGAGATCAACGTGCCGGTGAGCATTGGCGACATGATCGTTTCACCAGGAGACCTCGTCGTGGGTGACCATGATGGCATCGTCGCCTTTCCCCTGGTCCAGGCGGCGGAGCTGCTCGACCGTTGCCTGGCGACCGAGCGCAAGGAAGCGGAAATGCTCGCGCAGATTGCCGCGGGAACCTACCGGGGCGCCTACGCGGCCCACTGATTACGGAACAAGCAAATGAAACTAGCGATTATCGGCGCAGGCGAAGTGGGCCTTACCTACGCGCACCCCTGGGCGGCAGCAGGCCACGAGATCCTCTTGTGTGACCTCAAGCCTTCACCCAGAGCCCAGGCCTTCGCGAAAGAGCATGACGTGGCTCTCGTCACCTCGATGGAGGATGGGGTAGCCGATTGCGATGTCGTCGTCTCCTGCGTATTCGGCACTGTCTCGCTGCCAGTCGCCGAGCAGGCGCTCGCCCTTATGCGGACGGGTGCGCTGTTCATCGACATGACCACCGCGGATCCGGAGCAGATCAGACGAGCCGCGGCCATTGCGGCCGAGCGCTCCATTCCCTATGTGGACGTGGCCATCCTGGGGGCCATCGCCTTGACGCACGCGAAAACCAATCTGCTGGCCGCCGGTATCGGCCTGGAGCGTGCGGTCGTCCTCTTTGCCGAAGCCGGCGCACCGCTCAAGCCCGTCGAGGGCGGCGCCGCGGGCGATGCAGCCGCCCTGAAGATCTTGCGCAGCGTGTTCACCAAGGGACTGGAAGCCTTGACCATCGAGTGCTTCATGGCGGCCGAGAAGCAGGGTGTCACGGAAAAGCTTCATGACGCCCTGAGCGATATCGACCAGGCCTCATTAAGAGACTTTCTCGGCGCCCTCATCAGGACGCATGTCGTGCATGCCCCGCGCCGTCTCAAGGAAGTGGAAGAGGCCGAACGCCAACTGCGGGCCGCCGAGCTGCCGGTGGCGGTGCTGCCTGGGGTGAGGGAGGTATTCGCTCGGACATCCGCGCAGCTGGCACACGCGCCTATCGACACGGCATCGCCGAGTCTTGGCCAGGCCTTCGATTGGCTGTTCAAGGCCAATGGCGTGGTGAGGTAGCGGGGCACTCCATGTGACGCCGAGCGAATGTCACCGCTCGGCGATCTCGTTAACCGGGATCAAAATGCCTATGGCGCTAAGGCGGTATCCGGCACCGCCGGCTGCCCCAGCAACTCCTCCAGAATGCTCAGCCTGAACTGCCGCTGCAGGGTCACCGCATAGAAGCGCTCGGCGATCTCGGGGACTTCGGCGTAGAGCTGCAGCGCGCCGCTGCGCAGTTCGTCCTGGACCACCACGGCGGGCAGCAGGGCCATGTCGCCGGAGTCGCGGGCGAGCAGGCGCAGCAAGGCCATGTCGTCGACCTCGGCGCAGATGCGGGGCGTCAGCCCCTGGCCGCTGCAATAGACGTCGAACTGGCTGCGCACGTCGCTGCTGCGACCGGGCACGATCAGGCGGGCCTGTTGCAGGTCGCGGTGGAGATCGAAGGGGCGACTGTCCTGGCGCGGCGGGCCGATCAGGCACACCGGCTGGCGATGCAGCAGGCGGCATTGCCAGGTGCGCTGGCTGTCGGCGCTCACCGCCTGGTTGGTCAGCACCACGTCCAGCTTGTGCAGCGCCAGGCGCTCCAGCAGTTCGTCCACGCTGCCGGATTCGAGGGTCAGCACCAGGTCTTCACGACCGAGGAAGGGGCGCAGCAGGTTTTCCTGGAAGTTGCGCGAAAGGGTCGCCACGGAGCCGATGCGCAGCGTCTGGTTGGCTTCCTGGGTGTTCTGCAGGGTGTCCTGCAACTCGCTGCCCAGGGCGAAGATGGTCTCGGCGTAGTCCAGCACCAGCTGCCCGGCTTCGGTCAGCCGCAGGCTGCGTCCGGAGCGGATGAAGAGGGGGTGGCCGAGCTGATCCTCCAGCACGCGGATCTGGGTGGAGAGGGCGGACTGGGAGACATGTAGCGCCTCGGCGGCGCGGGTGAGATTGCCTTCCTTGGCCACGGCCCAGAAGTAGTGCAGGTGATGAAAATTGAGCCGGCGCATGCTTCGTTCTTCAAAAGTGAACGTTAGGTTCTGATCAATCTATTTTAAATAATTCGTACACATCCTGAAACTGTCGGTATCTGGTGTTCATGGAGTGTGCACAATGTCTAGCCTGCCGTTTTCCCTGGCTCCCCTGTTGCCCTGGGTCTATGCCCTGGCGCTGTTGCCCGCAGCCGTCCTCGCTTCACCCAGCCGACTCTGGCTACCCGCACGGGTCGTGGGTTATCTGGGCGTCTTCCTGGTGCTGGCGGCCTGGCTGCAGGCGCTCCACGACACCCGGGACCCCGACCGCCTGGGCCTGGCGATGGCCGGACTGATCAGCCTGCTGGCACTGGTGATCATCGAGTATTCCCGGCGCTATCTGGAGGGGGAGGCCGGGCAGCGGCGCTATGTGCTCGCGCTGCTGGGCACCCTGGCGGCGGTGGCCACAGTGGTCACCAGCGGCAACCTCGTGCTGGTGGCAGGTGCCTGGATCCTCTCCAGTCTGTGCCTGCATCTATTGCTGACCTTCTACCGCGAGCGGCCCCAGGCGGTCGTCGCAGCCCACAAGAAATTCCTCGCCAGCCGCCTGGCTGATATCAGTCTGCTGCTGGCGACCCTGCTGCTGGTGCAGGCCGGCGGGAGCAGCCAGATTTCGCTGATCCTCACCGCCGTGACCGTCCAGGTGCAGGCGGGGGGACCGCTCGGCTGGGAATGGCAGGGCGCGGCGCTGCTGCTGGCGCTGACGGTGATCCTCAAGTCGGCGCAGTTGCCGGTGCATGGCTGGCTGATCCAGGTGATGGAGGCGCCCACGCCGGTCTCGGCCCTGCTGCATGCCGGGGTGGTCAACCTGGGCGGCTTCGTGCTGCTGCGCTTCGCCCCGCTGTTTTCCGCCGCAGTGCCGGCGCAGAGCCTGCTGGTGCTGATTGGCGGCCTAACCGCGGTCCTGGCCGCGCTGGTGATGATGACCCGGATCAGCATCAAGGTCCGTCTGGCCTGGTCGACCTGCGCGCAGATGGGCCTGATGCTGCTGGAATGCGGGCTCGGTCTGTACGAACTGGCGCTGGTACACCTGCTGGCCCACTCGCTCTACAAGGCCCATGCCTTCCTCGCCGCCGGCGAGACGGTGGCCCACGCCCGCCAGCATGCCCTGCAGCCGCCGGCACCCACGCTCGAACTGGGCGGCCTGCTGCGGGCGCTACTCACGGCCGCGCTGGCGCTGCTCCTGTTGCAAGGACTCTGGCGTTGGCTGCTGCCCAGCCATGAGCTGCCCCTGGTGGCTCTGACGCTATTGGCGATCGGCCTGGCGCCCTGGTGCCTGCGCCGCGACCAACCCGCCCATGGCCTGCGCATGTTCGGCCTGCTGCTGGGCGCTTACCTGCTGTGGCACCAGGCGGCCGGTTGGCTGCTCGACCAGCACCTCGCCACGGCGCCGCTGCCGCTGACCGTGGTGGCGATGGTCATGCTGGTCGGACTTTACCTGGTGCAGGGCCTGCTGCTGGCCCGACCGCACGGCGCCCTGGCGCAACGGCTCTACCCCCTGGCTTTTGCCGGCTTCTACCTGGACGAGCACTTCACCCGCCTGACCTTTCGCCTGTGGCCGGCGCGTGCGCCCCAGCCGCTGAACGCAACCCTTGGAGATCGCGCATGACCGTCCTCGAAACACTTCCCAGCCTTGAGCACCAGGCCCTGCACGAGGCCGCCCGGCAGGCCTGTGCGCGCATCGCACCGACCTGGCCGCTGGATCGCATGATCGCTGTGAACCCGCTGTGGGAGCGACGCGACCAGGCCTGGCAGGCCGTGGCCGCGCAACTCTGGCAACGTGCCGGCAGCCGCCTGACCCTGGAAGCGGCCGACTATCGCCAGGCCTGGCAGGAGGGGCATATCGCCGAGCGTCATCTACAGCAGGCGCTGGCCGAGCAGGGGCTGTCCTGTAAGTCCGCACGACTGCTGGAGACGCTGGACGCCCCTGCCGAGGCCGGCCAGGGGCTACCGCTGCTGGAAGATCTGGCCGAGCCAGGGATCCCGCTCCCGGGCTGGCCGGCGCTGATCACCCACCAGATCGGCCAGAGTTGCGCAGCCTGGTTCGATCGTGAACAGGCGGATTGGCGTCCGTCAGACGGTGACGGGCTCTATCAGACCTGGCGCGCCAGCCTGCTGGTTGATCGGGGTTTGAGCGTACTCAGCGGTTGTCGCGAGCTGCACAGGCGGATCGCCGAATTGCCGGCACTACCCGAGGCGGCCCTGGAGGCGGCAGTCGACCGCCTGGGGCTGCCGGCACGAGACTGGGCCGCCTGGTTCGACTGCCTGCTGCTGCGCAACCTGGGCTGGGCCTCCTGGTGCGCCTATCGGCGCTGGCAGGCCCGGCTGCAGGGAGAGGACGACCGCACGCTGCTGGAGTTGCTGGCCATTCGCGCGGCCTGGGAGTGGCTGGTGGATGATCGGCGGCGCGATGCCGACAGTCGTTGGCAGTGCTGGCGGGCGGCTTGGGAGGAGGGGTTGCAGCGGATGCCTTCGGCCAATTGGCAGGCCCTGCAGCTGTGGCAGCGCGCCGACGAGCTGGCCTGGCAGGAGCACCTGCAGCAGGCGTTGTGCCACAGCGTACCGGCAGCCTTGCCCCCGGCGCCGCTGGCCAAGCTGTTCTTCTGTATCGACGTCCGCTCCGAGCCCCTCAGGCGCGCCCTGGAGCAGACCTGCCCGGCCCTGAAGACCGGCGGTTTCGCCGGCTTCTTCGGGCTACCCATCGCCTTTACCCCGTTGGGTACCGGTGCCACGCGCCCGCAATTGCCGGGCCTGCTCGCGCCGCAACTGCAGGTCAGCGAGGGCAGTGGCGATGCCATACGGGATCGGCAATTGGCACAGGTGCGTCAAGGTCGTCTGGTGCGGCTGGGTCGCTGGCGGCTGTTCGAGCGGCTGCCGGCCTCGACCTTCACCCTGGTGGAAAGCGTCGGGCTGGGCTATGCCGGGGCGCTGTTGGGACGGACCTATGGCCTGGCCGGTGGCGCGTCTTCGCCCAAACTCAGCGCCTGGCGCCGCCATGAGCGGCAACAGCTGCAACCACAGCTACCGGAGATGTCACAGCTGCAGCGGGTCGACTTGGCCGAGCGTATCCTCAAGGCCATGGGCCTGAACGGGCCGGTGCCGCCCCTGCTGGTGCTGCTCGGCCATGGCAGTCAGAGCGCCAACAACCCTCAGGCGGCGGGTCTGGATTGCGGCGCCTGCTGTGGTCAGAGCGGCGAGATCAATGCGCGGCTGCTGGCCGGCCTGCTCAACGATGCCCAGGTGCGCGCCGGGCTGCGGGTGCGCGGACTCGACCTGCCGCCGCACTGCCAGGTACTGGCCGGGCTGCACAACACCACGACGGATGAGGTGCAGGTCTTCGGGTGCGAGTCGCTTCCGGCAGAGCTCCAGCCCAGCTGGCAGCGCCTGCGGCTGGCACTGGACAGCGCCAGCGCCGAGGTGCGGCGGCAGCGGGCGGGCAAACTGGGCCTGGCGCCGCTGCCGGCGCAGCCGGAAAGATTGCTCGGCCAGCTGCGCCGGCGGGCCCGTGACTGGGCGCAGACCCGGCCGGAATGGGGCCTCGCCGGCAATGCCGCCTTCATCGCCGCACCGCGGGCGCGCACCCGCGCGGTGGACCTGGAGGGCCGCGCCTTCCTGCACGACTACGACTGGCGGCAGGACCAGGAGGGCAAGGTGCTGGAGCTGATCATGACGGCGCCCATGGTGGTGGCGCACTGGATCAACCTGCAGTATTTCACCTCGACCACCGACAACCTGCGCTTCGGCAGCGGCAACAAGTTGCTGCACAACGTGGTGGGCGGCCATATCGGCGTGTTCGAAGGCAACGGCGGCGACCTGCGCACCGGTCTGGCGCGCCAGTCGCTGCACGACGGCCAGCAGTGGATGCATCGTCCGCTACGCCTGCACGTGGTGATCGAGGCGCCGCGCGCCATGATCGATCAGGTGATCACCAACCACGCCGTCGTGCGCGATCTGGTGCGCAACGGCTGGCTGCACCTGCTGCGTCTGTATGGCCTGCCGGCTTGGCTCGAGCTGCGCACGGCCGGCGGGTGGCAGCCGTTGCCCAGGGGCTGACGCTTGCCGGCGCCAGGCTACCCGAAGTTTCAAGCGGCCTGGCAGCTGCATCCGAGACCGAGGGGGCAGGGCCCCTTGCTAAGAGGTCAGCAGTTGCCGCCTCAGCAGGGGAAGGATCACGTCGCGGGTCAGGGGCGCCAGCGGCAGATCGCCGGGTTCGTCCACTGCGACCCATACCGCCTCTTCGATTTCGGCGGCAGGCACCGCCTGGTCCCCCGCGCGCAGGGCGACCTGATACAGCGCGCAATCGACCCTGAACCCGGGTTCGTTGGCGGCGAGCGCCTGATGATTGCCTAGATAGGTCGCGGCCTCTGCGGTGATGACTAAGCCAAGTTCTTCCCGCAGTTCGCGGATCAGGGCTTCCAAGGGTTGCTCCCCCGGATCCACCTTGCCGCCCGGTTGCATGAAGGCGGTGGTGCCACCCTTGCGCACCAGCAGCAGCTGCCGGCGTTCGTTCAGGAGGATGGCAGCGGCGATGTGGAGGGTAGGGGTCAAGGCAGGCGTCCCGGTTGAGGTGGGTGGGTCACCGTGCAGTGAACCGATCGAAAAGGCAATCGTCGGCGCTCCTGGCTACGCCTGGTCATGAGGGCGCGTGACGGCCGTCGAAGATCTATTTCAGCGATCGCTGTGCAGCGCATAGCCATTGAACCCTGCCGCGAACAGCAGGGCGCCCCAGAGGAAGAGGTCCGTCTGCAGGAATTCGCGCTTTATCGAAGCGAACTTGATGCCGCGTTGCAGGGAAAGGGAGGGATCGATCAGCCACCCCAGAAGGACGATAGCCAGGCCCAATATCATGGCGATCGCGCCGATGCTCTTCAGGACGTGCTTCACCTCGGTAACCCCCTGCGCGAAAAACGGCATCCAGCGAATCATCGCCGGGGGTCAAGGGTATCGATCAATAAAGGGCCGCGTGTAAAACTTCCTGAACGCTTGTAAACAAGTGTTAAAGGGCGGCCTCAGGCACCAGGGCAGAGTCACCTGGCAGCGACCGGCGTCACCCGAGGTGACACCGGCGCATCTGGCGGCTCAGCCCGATCGTGCTGCCAGATGCGCAGGTACCCAGGGACCGCGGAGCGGGATGTGGGGAAAGGCGTCGTCGAGGATGCGCAGCTCGGCGTCCTTGGGCGTGTTGTCGCCTTCCCCCTGAATGCTGACGATATCCTGGGGACAGGACGAGAAGGCGACGAAGCAATCCATTTCCGCGCGAAGGGTGATGAAGTCGCCTGGGCGGGTCACCGTGGGCAGGGTGGCCAGGTGGATGTTGTCCGGCTGTACCCGGATGTTCATGAAGATATTGAAGGAAGCGAGGCTGCGCCGGGGCGGCGTGACGCCCAGTTCCAGCATGCCCTCGACCAGGTTGTCGGTGCAGTTCCTGTGGTAGTGGGTGCAACCGAGCAACTCGTAGCGCCGGCGGTCGCAGGCCGCCATGAAGGTATCGTGGACCCCCGGGGAGGTGTCTTCGACCACGGTCAGGATCGGGTGGCGCTCGCTGGTGACGAAGCTGTCGCCGACCACGGGATTGAGGTGCTGGGTATAGACCCGAGTGGCCTCCATGCACATGTATTCGTTAAGGTCATAGGCGTTCCAGGCCCAGCAGTCGACGACCTGGGTACCGTGGGTATTGATGACCTGCACGCTTTGGCCGGTGCGTAGCCGGATGGCCTTACCGTGACCGGCGGGTATGACGATGGAAGCGGCGGGAGAGGGCATGGATGAACCTCGTGGATGACTAGGGGATACGATGGCGGGTAAGGCGGCGCTCCCAGGCGCCGGCGGCCGCGTCGATGGCGAGCGTGACCAGCCAGTAGCTCAAGGCGACCGCCAGATAGATTTCCAGGGGGGCGTAGCTTTCCGAAATGGCCTGCTTGGCCGCGTACATGAATTCCTCGACCGATACCACCGACAGCAATGCCGAATCCTTCAGCAGGCCGATGAACAGGCCCGTCGCCGGTGGCAGGGCCACGGGTAGCGCCTGGGCCAGGGCGACATGGCGAAAGCTCTGCCAGCGCGACATGCCCAGGGCGCTGCAGGCCTCGAATTGCCCGGGAGGAATGGCCGCGAAGGCGGCGCGCAGCACCTGGGCCAGATAGGGACCGTAGTAAAGGGTCAGGGCCGTCACCCCCACGAGGGGCGAGGACAGGGTGAGGCCGTACTCCGGCAGGATGAAGAAGAGCACATAGATCAGCACCAGCAGCGGCAGGCCCAGGATGAGGTCGGTGTAGCCGCGCGCCAGCGTCTGCAGCAGTGGATTGCGGCTGCGCAGCCGGATCCAGGCTAGCAGGGCGGCCAAGAGCAGGGCGGGCAGCGCCGTGACCAGGGTGAGCTGCAGGGTGTAGACCAGTCCGGCGAGCAACGACGGGGCGTAGGTCAGGATGATGCCCAAATCCATCAGGGGTTCCTCGCGGTGGCGAAACGCCCTTCCAGGCGCCGCGCGAGCAGCAGGATCGGCCAGCACACCAGCAGGTAGCCGGCGACAACCGGTAGCATCACCGGTCCGGCCTCGTAGGTGCGGGCGATGATCAACTGTCCGGCATAGGTCAGCTCGGTCACGGCGATCACGGACGCCAGGGGCGTGGTCTTGACGATCAGCGTGAATTCATTGGCCAGCGCTGGCAGGCTGCTCCGCAGCGCCTGGGGTGCCAGGACGTGGCGCCAGCACTGCAGGCGGGAGAGTCCCAAAGCGAGGGACGCCTCGGTCTGGCCGCTGGCCAGGTTGCGATAGCTTCCCCGCAGGATTTCCGCGGTATAGGCGGCGCTGTTCAGGCCGAGCGCGAGCACCGCGGCCAGCAGCGGCTTGCCGCCCAGGCCGAGCAGCGGCAGCGAAAAGAACACCAGGAACAGCTGAACGATGGAGGGCGTTCCGCGCATCAAACTGATGTACAGGCGTCCCAGTCGGCTGGGCAGCCAGGCCTGGCGCTGGCGCAGCCACCAGACGATGTGGCCGACGCTGAAGCTGAGCAGCGCTGCGGCCAGCGTCAGCTCCAGCGTGACCAGCAATCCGGGACCCAGCTCCGGCAGGATCTTGAGCATCTGTTCCAGCACGGGTTACTCCGGGAAGTCGCTCAGGCTTTCCGCGACCGAAAGTGCCACGGCGCCGACCTGATCGTTGCCGGGAATGCCGGTGCAGCAGGTTGAGACGACGAAGAGCATGTCCTGCACCACGCGACAGGTGATCCGGTCGCCCGCTTTCGTCCGGTTCGGCTGGGGATGCAGGCTGCCATCGCGTTCCAGCACGACATGCATGAACAGGTTGATGGGATCCGGAAGCTTGGGCGGTTGTCGACCCAGGCGTGCGAGTTCGGCCTGTACCGCCTCGACGCAGCCGGGTTGCGTATAGCCTCGGCTGCGTAGGAAGGCGCTGGTGGAGGCGGGCAGCAGCAGGTCGTGGGTGCCCAGGCTGTCCTTGCCCAGGACCATCACCGGGCGCCGCCGGTTGTTCACCAGCCGCATGCCCGAGCTTAGAACATAGGAGTTACTGAATACCCGGGTGTGGTGGACCGAGAGATGCACCATGGGATCCTCCTCGCTGAAGCCGAACAGGCTGGCCACCGTGCCGGCGTCAACGGCTTCGATCCGCAGCAACTGACCTCGCTTCACAGCGATCGAACCGGCACTTCCGGCAGGGACGTCGACCCGCTGCAAGGGCAGCGGCGCGCGCTCGGCGAGGTGTTCTTTCATCAACAGCATGGGGCGGTCCTCAGGCGGGGGTGGGAGCGGTGTCGGCAATGCGGATATCAATGGGCGTCACGTGCAGGCCATTGCCCGGAATGATGTCCTGCGGACAGGAGGACACGGCGCAGACCAGGTCCTTGAGCGCCCGGAACACCACGTGATCGCCCGCCCTGCTCCTGGGGTCGGTGACCTGCATGCGGCCGTCCGCGGTCACCGGTCCGTTCTGGAACAGGTTGAAGGGCTCCGGCACGTTTACCGCCAGCAGGCCGTAGCCGGCCAGACCTTCGTGCAGGTTGTCCAGGCAGTTGCGGTGGCCGTCCACGCCGAAATCCACGCTGAAGCGGGTCGGATCGCAAGCTGGCACGTTGGCATCGTGGACGCCGATGGTGTCGGCGATCACCTCCAGCAGCGGCTCGTCGGCCGTAGAGTAGAGGTAGTCGCCGACCGTGAAGAACAGCGAGTTGAGGCGACGGCGGGTGTGTACCGGGGACAGTTGTTCCTCGAGCTGGCCCAGCACGACGGCGACGAAGTCCGCCGCCTGCTGCCCGTCAATGTCGATGATGGTGAGGTACTGGCCGGCACGAACCTCGAAAGTCCGGCCGTGCCCGGCCGGGACGTGCACGTGATGGGTTGGGCAAGGCATGGGAAGACTCACTGGCGGGGGATGAAGTCGGTGGTGGGCAGGTCGAAGCTGACCCCGAGGTGGCGCTGTTGCAGCGTTTTCAGTTCGCCGGATTGCTCGAGGGCGATGATTTCATCGCTGATCACCTTGTTCAGGCGCTCGTCGTCCTTGCGGGTGGCCCAGCTGATCCATTGGCTGTCGCCCAGTTCGCCGACCTGCTTGACCTTGCCGGGCAGTTGCTTGGTCAGACCGCCCAGCACGGTGAGATCGTCGAAGACGAAATCGGCACGGCGGGTCATGAGCGCGGCCAGGGTCTGGTCGACGCTGTCGACACTGATGATCTTGATCGGCGGGCGCTGCTGAGCCTTCAGCTGGACGTTGAACTGCTTGAGCAACTGCTCGGGCGCAGTGGTGGCCTTGACCGCAGCGGTCAGGCCGGAGAGGGCTTCGACGGTGAGCGGGGAGGCCGTCACCCGGGTCTCGTCGGCACGCACCAGGACCGCGTTGACGCTCTTGCCGAAGGGCACGGTGAAGAGCACCTTGGCGGCGCGCTCGGCGGTGACGTTGAGCGAGGAGCCTTCGGCGTCGACGGAGCCGGCGATCAGTGCCGGAATGATCCCGCTGAAGGCCATCTTCTGGTACTCGAGTGCGACGCCCAGTCGGGCGGCCACCCGCTGCATGATTTCCGGTGTGTAGCCGACGATGGTGCCGCTGGCGTCGGTGTACTCGTAGGGCGCGAAGGTGGGATCTATGGCCACGACCAGCTTGCCCCTGGCTTTCACGTCATCGAGGGTATCGGCGCTGGCGGCGCCCAGAAGGCCGAGCCCGAGGGCCAGTGCGGAAAGCGTCAGCGCACAGCGGTAAGGGAGAGAAGTCATGGGAGCGCCTTGGTCGGGTGGGGTGACCCAAGCGTCATCGCAGAAAGCATGCCACGTCAGCCGAGCGGCGGAGCGACTGCCGCAACCTGTTGAAGAAACTAATGTTTCTTGTAATTTATATTTGAAATTTATGTTTCTGATGCCTGGGCGCACGTCTGATCCGTTGCCTTGATCCGGTGCATGACGAATTGAAATGGTGCGTCAGCGTGGGTTATCCAGCTCTTCCAGCTGCTGGTGCAGACGCTCGGCAGTTTCCAGGTGGGAGGTCTTGCGGGCCGTCAGTTCCTTGCCGACCAGGGAGCAGAGCAGATTGGTCATGGCCGAGACGCTGCTGTTGCTGTCGAACATCAGGGTGCTTTCGGTGTGGCAGCGGATCACCCAGGTCGCCAGTTGTGCGGGGCTGCCGGCCAGGACATCGGCCAGGTAGAGCATGCGGACCCCCAGCTGGCCCATCACGACCATGGTCTTCTCGAGTTGCGGCATCCGTCGCCGCAGCCCGATGCAGATGGCCACATCGTCTGGCCCCAGGCCTGCGAGATATTCGGCCAGGCTATCGCCGGGCGAGGGCAGCAGCAGGATGTCGCCGCGAACCTGGATCAGGTGGCTGCGGACCATGTGGGCGATGGTCTGGCTATGCCGAAAGCCGATGATGACCACCCGCCGGGCACCCACGATGGCGTGCACGGCAGCAAAGAGTTCGTCCCTGTTCAGCGACTGGTAGGTCTGCCGGACGTTGGCCAGTTCCTGCTCCAGATGATGCTGCAGGAGGTCATCCACCGTGCGTTCGGTGGCGCCGCGATCCTGCAGATAGAGCGGTGAGCCCTCTCCACGCAGCACTCGGGCCTGGCGCCGGGCTTCGTCGTAGGAGGCATAGCCCAGCGTCCGGAAGAAGCGAGTGGCGGTGGCCTTGGAGACGCCGGCACGGGTAGCCAGCTCCGTCGCCGTTTGCATGGCGAGCTGGCCAGGGGCGGCCAGGATCACGTCGGATAGCTTCTGCTCCACGACCGACATCTGTTCGTAGCGTGCCTTGATCCGACTCTCCAGGGAGGTGGGTGTCGGTAGCCGAGTCTTGTCGGATGGCAGCATCGAGCGGCTCTGATCTGCGAGGGGAGGCTGCAGTCTAGCGGCAAAGGCGTTGCCGAGCGTAGTGCTCCGCCCGGGCATTCGGCGAGGCCAGTAGACGAAGCGCCCGGGAGGCGTGCCAATGGCAGCGACGGATGTCCTGGCGGTCGTGCTTCCTCCTCACTCCTCGCTGGACGCGAACCCCTCCAGCCAGCGCGCTTCCGAGCAGAGCAGGTGGTGGCGCATGGCGGTCTGGGCGCCGATCAGGTCGCGGGCTTCCACGGCGCGCAGGATGGCCTCGTGCTCGGCCACCGCGACGCCCCAGGTCTTCTGGCTTTCGGTCTGCTCGGCGACATGGGTGGAGATGGGGCTGTGGCGCTCGTCGAACAGTGAGGTGATGATGCGCACCAGCGTGGAGTTGCCGCTCATCCGGGCCAGGCGGCAGTGGAACTTGCGATCGTCCTCCATGGGCGACAGCCCCTGGGCGATCTTGTCGCTCATGTTCTGGATGCACTTCGCCAGGTAGCGATAGTCGGCCTTACCGCCCAGGGAGCAGGCCAGCACGATGGCCGCGCCTTCGATGATCGCCCGGGCGTGCATCAGCTCCGAAGGACTCTCGCCGAGGGTGGAGGTCCGCGCGCCGTTGTTCAGCAGGGCCGCGTTCACATAGATGCCGGAGCCCTGGCGGACCTCGATGCTGCCTTCGATCTCCAGGGCAATCAGGGCTTCGCGCAGCGACGGCCGGGAGACGCCCAGCAACTGCGCCAGGTCGCGCTCCGGGGGCAGGCGGGTGCCGGCTTCGATGGCGCCCTCGCGGATGTGCTGGCGCAGGCGGTCCGCGATCTTCTGGTAGAGCTTTCTTTCGGTGGTGGCAGTGGGCAGCGTCATCGATGAAACCTGCATCTTCAAGGGCTTCAGTATCTCATGGGCTACCCGGATCGGCGCCAGCGACCTAGGGCAGGGCCGCCAGTTCGAACAGCGGGGTCGCCAGCTGCCACTTTTCCGATCCCGCCTCCGGCGAGGACAGCTGATAGCGCGCCATCAGGGTTTCCCATTCCTGGACCTTCGGATTGCGCTGTTCCAGCTCCTGCATGCGGGCGAAGGAGAAGTCCGGCCCCGCCTCGAGCAGCATGGTCAGGCGGCAGCCGAGGCGCCAAATGGTCATGTTGGCGACGCCGGCTTCGCGCAGATGGGCGATGACCTCGGGCCAGACCGCCGCGTGCTGGCGTTCGTATTCGGCGATGAGTTCGGGGTCGTCCCGCAGGTCCAGCAACAGGCAGTAGCGTGTCATGGTCTCGCTCCTCGGCCAGGTCAGGCCCGTTAGATTTCGACGATGGCTTTGACGACACCGCGGGCCGGGTCCAGCAGCTCGGCGAAGCGGGTGGGCAACTCGGCCAGTTGCAGGCGATGGGTATTGAGCGCCTGGTCCGGGATCAGGCCTTCGCGCAGGCAGCGCTCGACGTGCTGGAAGTCCTCGGCGGTGGCGTTGCGACTGCCGAGCAGGGTGGTCTCGCGCTTGTGGAATTCGGGGTCGGCGAAGCGGATGTGGTCCTTGACCACCGAGATCAGCACATAGCTGCCGGCATGGGCGACGAATTCGAAACCCCGCTCGATGGCGCGGGCGTTGCCGGTGGCGTCGAACACCACATCGAAGAATTCGCCATCGGTCAGCCGCGCCAGTTCGTCCTTGTCGCCGTCACCGACGGTGACCGTGGCGGCGACCTTCAAATGCTGGCGACAGAACGCCAGGCGATCGGTGCGGGTGTCGAGGACGGTGACCTGGGCCCCGGCGATACCGGCGAAGATGGCCGCGGCCATGCCGATCGGACCGGCGCCCACCACCAGCACGCGCTGGGCCTGGCCCAGGCCCGAGCGGCGCACGGCATGGGCGCCGATGGCGAGAAATTCCACCATGGCCGCCTGGTCGAGGCTGAGGCCCTCGGCCTTGAAGACGAAGCGGTCGGGCAGGCTGAGGTATTCGGTGAGGGCGCCGTCGCGATGCACGCCCAGCACCGCGATCCTGGTGCAGCAGTTGGTCTTGCCCTGGCGGCAGGCGATGCACTGGCCGCAGGACAGATAGGGCACCACGTAGACGATATCCCCGGCCTGCAGGCGCCCGCTGTCGTCGGTTTCCTCGACGACGCCGGAAATCTCGTGGCCCATCACCCGTGGGTATTCCAGATAGGGCTGGTTGCCTTCGTAGATGTGCAGGTCGGTGCCGCAAACGCCGACCCGGCGGATGCGGATCAGGGTTTCGCCTTCGCCTCGGGCAGGCTTGGGCGTATCGCGCGAGACCAGCAGGCCGGGTTTTTCACAGATGACGGTCAGCATAGGAAGACTCCGCATCGCATCGGGATGCACGTTGGATTCAGGGCGGCGAGCGTCCGTCGCCACAGAGGCGGGTGGAAAGGGCGGTGCGGCTTCATGCCGGGGCTCCCGCCACGGGAGCGTCGGCGTCCAGCAGGCCGCGCTGCTTGAGGGTGCTCCAGAACTCCGCCGGAATCGGCGTCTGCAGCCAGGCCAGGTTGCTGGCGACCTGCTCGGCGCTGCGTGCGCCGATGACCGCCGAGGCGACCGCCGGATGGGCCAGGGGAAATTGCAGGGCGGCGGCGGCCAGAGGGATCGCGAAGTCGCGGCAGACCTCCTGCAGCGCTCGCACCTTGGCGACCACCGCCGGCGGCGCCGCGCCATAGTCGAAGTGCTGGCCACCGGCGAGGATCCCGGAGTTGAAGACCCCGCCGGCGACGATGGCGTGGCCCTGGGCCCGGCAGCGATCGAGCAAGGGTTTCAGGCCTTCCTGTTCCAGCAGGGTGTAGCGACCGGCCAGCAGCGTGCAGTCCAGCGGGCACTCCTCGAGGCTGTCGACCACCACCTCCCATTCGTTGACGCCCAGGCCGATGGCCTGGATCTGGCCACTGCTGCGCAGTTCTTCCAGGGCGCGGAAACCGCCGCCCCGGGTCAGCGCCTGCCAGTGGAGGTCGTGCCGCTCGCCGTGGGTGCGGCGGCCGATGTCGTGCACATAGAGGATGTCGATCCGCGCCAGCCCCAGTCGCTGCAGGCTGTCTTCGTGGGACCTCAGGATGGCGTCGTAGCGGTAGTCGTAGACCGGCTTGAAGGGCAGCGGCCGTTCCCAGCCGTCGCCGTTGGCGCGCTCGCTGCCGTTGGACGCGAGCAGCCGGCCCACCTTGCTGCTGAGCACGAAGTCATCCCGTGGCTGTTCGTCGAGAAAGGCCCCGAGGCGATGCTCCGAGCGGCCATAGCCATAGAAGGGCGCCGTGTCGAAATAGCGGATGCCCTGCTGCCAGGCGCCGGCCAGGGTGTCGACGGCCTGCTGCAGCGGCATGTCCCGGTACAGCCCGCCCAGCTGGGAGCAACCGAGCCCGAGCACCGGCAGGGCCAGCGGGCTTTTCGCCAGGGGACGCCGTTCGGAGAGATTCATCGCCAGGCCTCCGCTCAATAGAGCACGTTGCGTGCGTCAGGGCTGTCCAGGTTGGCCTTGTCAATGAGCAGGACGCCGGTGTCGATGAACTTGGGCACCTTCTGCTTCTCGATGACCTTGATCACCGTGGCGACCGATTCCAGGCCCATGCGATAGGAACTCTGCACCACGATGGCGTCCAGGGTGCCGTCGCGGACGAAGCCCTGCAGGTCTTCGTTGCCGTCGAAGCCGATGGCCTGCAGCTTGCCGGCCTTGCCGGACTGGGCGATGGCCCGCGCCATGCCGACCGCGGTGGGTTCGTTGGCGCCGTAGATGCCCTTGAGGTCGGGATTGGAGGCCAGGACGTCGGTGGTCTGGTTGAGGGCGTTGGCCATCTGCGACTGGGAATAGAAGGGGCCCACCACGGTCAGCTGCGAATGCTGCTCCAGGTACTTGCGGAAGCCGCCGACCCGGCCCACTTCCGAACCGGTGCCCGGCACATAGGACATGATGGCGATCTTGCCGGTCTTGCCGACCTTTTCGATCATGCGCTGGGCGGACAGCTCGCCGGCCTTGTTGTTGTCGGTGGAGAGAAAGGACTGGTAGTAGGGCGCGCCGCTTTCCGCCACCGAGGAGTCGATCAGCACCACCGGGATATGGGCTTCCCAGGCCTGCTTGATGGCCGGGACCAGGGCATCGGGGTCGGACGGCGCCAGCACGATGCCTGAGACGCCACGGTTGACGGCGTTGACCACCATGTTCACCTCGTCCGCGATCGCCGATTCCGACGCCGGTCCCTGGAAGGTGACCTTGTAGTTGGCGTGCTGCTTGGCCGTTTCCTGCACGCCCTTCTGCACGTTCTGCCAGTAGTTGGAGTTGGCACTCTTGACGATGACGGCGATTTCGCCGTTACCGGCCAGCGCCAGGGAAGTCGCGGCGGAGAGGGCGACACCCAGGACCACTTTCTTGAAGTTTTTCATCGGTCGTTCCTTGTTGTTGTTATCGAGGGTTCACTTCTTGCGGTTGCGGAGCTGGTCGATACAGACGGTCAGCAGGATCACCAGGCCGATGATGATCTGCTGGGTGAAGCTGGAGACGCCGAGCATGTTGAGGCCGTTGCGCAAGACACCGATGGTGAAGGCGCCGATCAGGGTGCCCGACACGCTGCCGATGCCACCGGAAAGGGAGGTGCCGCCGATCACCGCGCTGGCGATGGCGTCCAGTTCGTACATCACCCCTTCGTTGGGCTGGGCGGTGACCAGGCGTGACATCAACACCGCGCCGGTCAGGCCCGCCAGCACACCGGACAGCACATAGGTGAAGAGGGTGACCGCGCGCACCTTGACCCCGGAGAGCCGGGCCGCTTCGGCGTTCGAGCCCACGGCATAGATGTGGCGGCCCAGGCGGGTGCGGCTGAGCACCAGCCACAGGGCGATGGCCAGTACGATCATGATGATCACCGGGTAGGGGATGCCGGGAAAGATCACGTTGGGAAAGCCGTCGTCGCCGATGCGTTCGATGCGCCCCAGGGTGCCGTTGCCGAGCACGCCGAAGGCGGCGCCGAGGCCGGAGATGGGCTGGGCATCGGTCAGTCTCAGCGCCAGGCCGCGGGCCACCAGCATCATGCCCAGGGTGGCGATGAAGGGCGGCAGCTTGACCAGGGTCACGAACAGCCCGTTGATCGCGCCGCAGATCCCGCCGACGATCAGGCCGACCAGGATGCCCACCTCGATGGAGGCGCCGGCCTTGACCGCCATGGCGTTGGCCACGCCGGCCAGGGCCAGCACCGAGCCCACCGAGAGGTCGATGCCGCCGGTGATGATCACCGCCGTCGCGCCGAGGCCGAGAAAGGCGATGGAGGTGACCTGCAAGGCCACGCTCATGCCATTGCCCATGGTCAGGAAGGCGCTGCTCATGGAGGAAAACACCGCGATCAGCGCCAGCAGGCTGACCAGGGCGCCAAACTTCTGCAGGAATTCTTTTTGTTTTTCGGTCATTTCTCTGTCTCGCTCGACACGCGTGGGCGAGCTGCCGTCAGTGCGACGTGCAGCCGGAGGCGTAGTGCATGATCTGGTCCTGGGAGGTGGCCCGGGTCTCGACGTCGCCGGTCAGGCGACCTTCGTGAAAGACCAGGATCCGATCGCTCATGCCGAGCAATTCCGGCAGCTCCGAACTGATCAGGACGACGCCGATGCCCTGGGCCGCCAGCTGGTCCATCATTTCGTAGATGGCGTACTTGGCGCCGACGTCGATACCCCGGGTGGGCTCGTCGAAGAACATGATCCGGGCGTCGCGGAACAGCCATTTGCCGATGATGATCTTTTGCTGGTTGCCGCCCGAGAGATAGCGGGTGACCTTGTCGATCGAGGGCGTGCGGATGTCCAGCCGCCGCACGTAGTCCTGGGCGACCCGCGCCTCCTCGCCGAAGCGGATGAACCCCAGCGGCCCGCAGAGGGCGTCCAGATTGGCCAGGGTCAGGTTGTGCGCCAGGGTCATCTTGACCGCCAGGCCGTCCTTCTTGCGATCCTCGGACAGGTAGGCGATGCCTTCATCGATCCCGTCGCGCGGACTGCGGATGGTGACCGCGCGGCCGTTGATCTCCACCTCGCCGGCATCCAGCCGGTCGGCGCCAAAGATCGCCCGGGCGATCTCGGTGCGGCCGGCGCCCATGAGGCCGGCGAAGCCGAGGATCTCGCCGCGGCGCAGCTCGAAGCTGATGTCCTGGAAGACCCCCTTGCGGGTCAGGCCCCGCGCCCGCAGCAGCACCTCGCCGGTGGGCACGGCGGTGCGTGGCGGAAATTTCTCGTCGAGGGAGCGCCCGACCATGCCCGCTACGATGGCGTCGACACTGGTCTCGGCGAAGCGCTGGGTGGAGACGTAGCGACCGTCGCGCAGGATGGTCACCCGGTCGACGATGTGGCGCATCTCGTCCAGCCGGTGCGAGATGTAGAGCATGCCGACGCCGCGCGCCTTGAGGTCCTGGATGACCTTGAACAGCGCCTGGGTCTCGCTTTCGGTCAGGGAGGAGGTCGGTTCGTCGAGGATGAGCACCCGGGCGTCCAGCGACAGCGCCTTGGCGATCTCCACCATCTGCTGCTGGGCCACCGACAGCTTGGAGACCGGCGCGCGGGGGCTGATGGCCACGCCCAGGCGCGCCAGGCAGGCTTCGGTGTCCGCCTGCATCTTGCGCCTGTCGATCAGGCCGAAGCGCACCGGCTCTCGGGCCAGGAAGATGTTTTCCGCCACCGTGAGGTGGGGTACCAGGTTGAGCTCCTGGTGAATGATGGCGATGCCCACCTGCTCGGCTTCCGATACCGACTTGAACTGCCGCTCTTCGCCCAGGTAGCGGATCCGCCCATCGTCCGGCGGCTGCTGGCCGCTGACGATTTTCATCAGGGTGGACTTGCCGGCGCCGTTCTCGCCGCAGATGGCATGCACCTCGCCCGGGTAGAGGCTGAGGCTGACATCGTTGAGGGCCACGACGCCGGGAAAGCGCTTGGAGATGTTTTCGAGCGTCAGACAGGGCGCGGGCGCAGCCGGTACGGGGCCGCCACCTTCGCCGCGGGGCGATGGGGTATCCAGCATGGTGCTCTCTCTTGTTGTTGTTCTAGGGTCGCTGCCCTATGTGAGATCCATGGCAGGAAAAGCTACACCCCAGTCTGGATATCTGGCAAGACCAATTGGATTTTTTCGAATTGGTCTTGCCAGACTGCGGTCTGGTTGGTGAAAGCCTCATGGCCCAAGGCAGGCAATGGGCGCCGGAGGGTCAGGCGCTCGGGCCAGCGTGGCCTTGCTGCAGAGGAGGGCGCGGGAGAGATAGCCCCAAGGCGCAGACCCGCAGGCGCAGCGCCTGCGCCACGGGTCCAGCTGGATCGTCGGGGAGGAAGGCGCTGATCGGAGGCCCGACCCAAGTCGAGTCGGGCCTCCGATCGCAATGTCCTAGCGCACGGGCGCAGCCGCCGCGGCGCGTGCCGGGCGGGCGTCGCGGAAGGTAACCAGGAAGGCCAGCAGCACGCCCAGGGAGAACAGCGCCGGGAACAGCCAGATGCCCTGCCAGTCATGGCCGGCGGCGCTGGCATAGTGGTCCGAGACCATCCCGGCGACCCGGAAGCCGACCAGCATGCCCACGCCATAGGTGGCCAGGGTGATCAGGCCCTGGGCCGCGCTCTTGTTCGCCTCGCCGGCCTTGGCGTCGGTGTAGATCTGCCCGGAAACGAAGAAGAAGTCATAGCAAACGCCATGCAGGGCGATGCCCAGCAGCAGGTAGGCGAGGGCGTCACCCTGGGCGCCCAGGGCGAAGCAGCCATAGCGCACCGCCCAGGCCAGCATTCCCACCAGCAGGGTGCGCTTGAGGCCGAAGCGGCGGATGAACAGCGGCAGCAGCAGCATGAAGCCCACCTCCGACACCTGGCCGAGGGTCATCATGCCGGTGGGATTGGCCACCCCCAGTTCGGCGAGAAAGAGGTTGGTATTCTGGTAGTAGAAGGCCAGCGGAATGCAGATCAGCACCGAGGCGGCAAAGAACACCGCGAAGCTGCGGTCCTTGAGCAGGCGCAGGGCGTCCAGGCCGAGCATCGCGCCCAGGCCGCCGCGGGTGGCCGGCAGCGGCGCGGTGCGCGGCAGGCTGAAGCTGTAGAGACCGAGGATGAGGGAAGCTGCGGCGCCGAGCAGGAAGGTGTTGCGCAGGGCCCCGGCGGCGATGCCGCTGCGGCTGTCCCAGGCGAAGACGAAGCTGATCGCCAGGCCGGCGGCAATCCAGCCCAGGGTGCCCCAGACCCGGATCCTGGCGAATTGCCGGGCTGGATCGGCCAGGTGGCGGAAGGCCACGGAGTTGGCCAGCGCCAGGGTCGGCATGTAGCAGAGCATGTAGGCCAGTACCAGTGGATAGAAGGTGGTGAAGTCGGCCGCCGCATAGAGCTGGTAGAGCAGCACCGCGCCGGCCAGGTGCAGCAGGCCGAGGATGCGCTCGGCGTTGAAGTAGCGATCGGCGATCAGGCCGATCACGAAGGGCGCCAGGATCGCGCCCCAGGACTGGGTGGCGAAGGCCTGGCCGATCTGGCCGCCATTGGCGCCCAGGGTATTGCCGAGAAAGGTCGCCAGGGTGACGAACCAGCTGCCCCAGATAAAGAACTGCAGGAACATCAGGGTGCTCAGGCGTAGCGAAAGTGCGTTCATCGTCGATTCCTTGTTGTGGGTTATGTGACGAAAAAACGAGGCGGATCCTTACTCCAGGCCGAGCATCCGCCGATTGCGCGCCGGGTCGGCGTCGCTGCCGGCGAAGTCGTCGAAGGCGCGGGTGGCCGGCTGGATCAGATGGCGCTGGATGAAGGGCGCTCCTTCGGCCGCGCCCTGGGCCGCGTCCTTGAGGCAGCACTCCCATTCCAGCACCGCCCAGCCGTCGAAGCCGTACTGGGTGAGCTTGCTGAAGATGGCGCCGAAATCGACCTGGCCATCGCCCAGGGAACGGAAGCGTCCCGGCCGCTCGGCCCAGTCCTGGTAGCCGCCATAGACGCCGCTGCGGGCATCGGGACGGAATTCCGCGTCCTTGACGTGGAACATGCCGATGCGCGCGTGATAGCGGTCGATGAAGCCCAGGTAGTCCAGTTGCTGCAGGACGAAATGGCTGGGGTCATAGAGGATGCGCGCGCGGGGATGGTCGTCCACGGCCGCCAGGAAGCGCTCGAAGGTGGCGCCGTCGTGCAGGTCCTCGCCCGGATGCAATTCGAAGCAGAGGTCGATGCCTTCTTCGCCGTAGACGTCGAGGATCGGTCGCCAGCGCCGGGCCAGTTCGGTGAAGCCCTCGTCCACCAGGCCGGCGGGCCGCTGCGGCCAGGGATAGACGTAGGGCCAGAGCAGGGCACCGGAAAAGCTCGCCACCGCCTTGAGACCGAGGCGGCGACTGGCCTTGGCGGCCAGCTTGAGCTGCTTGACCGCCCAGGCCTGGCGCTCCTCCGGACGACCGCGCAGCGCCGGCGGGGCGAAGCCGTCGAAGGCCTCGCTGAAGGCCGGATGCACGGCCACCAGTTGCCCCTGCAGGTGGGTGGAGAGTTCGCTGATGGCCACCCCGGCGTCGGCGCATTGCCCGAGCAGTTCGTCACAGTAGTCCTGGCTGGCGGCGGCGCGTTCCAGATTCGGGCACTGGGGGCCCAGCGTCGGCAGCTGGATGCCGCGGTAGCCGAGGTCCGCCGCCCAGCGCGCCAGATTGGGCAGGGTGTCGAAGGGCGGCTTGTCGTCGAGAAACTGGGCGAGAAAGATCGCCGGGCCCTTGAGGCCGGGACGAGCGTTGGCGGCCATGTTCAGGCTCCTAGGGTCGGTAAGGGGGTCCAGGCGCCCTGGCGCCGATGGCTGGCCAGGGCGGTTTCGATAAAGGCCAGGCCGCGCCAGCCGGTGGTGATGCCGGGCAGGCCCGGCGCGGGATCGGCGGGATCGCGAATGGCCGCGGCCAGCTCGCGATAGAGATTGGCCAGGGCTTCGAGATAGCCCTCCGGGTGCCCGGCGGGCAGGCGCAGGCGCTGCTGGGTGCCGGCACTCAGCCAGGGCAGACCGAGGCCGGCGCGCAGGGTCTGCGGCGGTTGGTCGAGGCTGCGCAGCAGCAGGCTGTTGGGCGCCTGCTGCTGCCACTCCAGACTGCCGCGCTCACCGTAGAGGCGGATGCGCAGGCCATTCTCCTCGCCGATGCAGACCTGGCTGGCCAGCAGGCTGCCGCTGGCGCCCGCGGCGGTTTCGAACAGCACCATGACATCGTCGTCCAGCCGCCGACCGGGCAGGTGGCTGCGCAGGTGGGCGCTGAGGCGGGTGATGGGCTGGCCGCCGATGAATTCGGCGAGGCTGAAGGCATGGGTGCCGATGTCGCCCAGGCACCCGCCCGGGCCGGAGAGGGCCGGATCGTCGCGCCAGGCCGCCTGCCGGTTGCCGGTGGCGGCCAGGTCCTGGGCGAGCCAGCCCTGGGGGTATTCCACATGGATCTTGCGCAGTGCCCCCAGCTCGCCGCGGGCGACGCGCTCGCGGGCTTCCCACACCAGCGGATAGCCGAGGTAGGTGTGGGCCAGCGCATAGCGCAGGGGCAGGGCGGCCAGCGTGTCCGCCAGGCGCTGCACCTGGGCCAGGGAGATGCCGGCGGGTTTTTCCGAAAAGACGTGGAAACCGGCGCTCAGGGCCGCCTGGGCGATGGGCACATGGAGATCGTTGGGCGTGACGATCACCAGCAACTCGACCCGTTGCTCGGGGGGCAGTCGGGCTTCGCTGGCCAGCAGGGTCTCCCAGGAGGCATAGACCCGTTCGGGCGCCAGACCCAGCTCGCGACCGGTCGCCTCGTTGTTGGCCAAATCACGGCTGAAGGCGCCGCAGACCAGTTCGAGCGCGCCATCCAGGGCCGCGGCGCGCCGATGGGCCGCGCCGATGAAGGCGCCCTGGCCGCCACCGATCATGCCGTAACGGACCTTGCCGCCGGTTTCAGCCTGCATCCTCTTACCCTCGGTTTGTTATTGTGTTGAGTGTAACCGGTTACATCTGCGGGTATTTGGAGCCTGCGGCAATCGTTAGTCAAGCGCCCGGCGGATGTACGGCTTGCCCGCACGCCGGGCTTTGCGCACAGTTGCACCCTTTCCCACGCCAACCGAGGCCGCATGTCCAATATCCGCAGGGTCGCCGAACTGGCCGGGGTATCGGTCGCGACCGTCTCGCGTACCCTGAAGAATCCCGAGGTGGTGGCGCCGGCGACTCGCGAACGGGTGCAGGCCGCCGTGACCGCGGCCAACTACCGCCCCAACGCGATGGCGGTGCAGTTTCGCTCGCGCCGCACCGGCAACCTGGTGGTGCTTGTGCCGCTGATCGCCAACAGCTTCTTCGCCCGCGTCATCGCTGGGATCCAACAGGCGGCCCAGGCGGCGGGGTATCGGGTGCTGCTGTGCGACACCGCGGGCGACGAGGCCCGCGAGCGCGAGTACGCCGAACTGGTCTATGCGCGGCAGGCGGATGGGGTGATCCAGCTGCGCGCCTTCGATCCCTTCGCCGGGGACCCCGACGCACCGCCGGTGGTGAATGCCTGCGAGGTGCTCGCCGAGCACGCCTGGCCCAAGGTGCGGCTGGACAATCGCGCCGCCGCCCGCTGCCTGACCGAACACCTGCTGGCGCTCGGTCACAGGCGCATCGCCCTGATCAAGGGACCGGAACGCAGTCCGCTGACCCTGGAACGCCTGGCGGGTTATCAGGAGGCGCTCAACCAGGCCGGTGTCCCGCTGGACCCTGACCTGCTGCACCCGGGTGATTTCACCCTGGCCGCTGGTGCCGCCGCGGCCCGGGCGCTGTTGAAGCTTTCGGAGCGGCCGACGGCGCTGTTCTGCTGCAGCGACGAGATGGCCATCGGCGCCCTCCAGACCCTCCGCGGCGCCGGGCTGCGGGTGCCCGAGGATCTGTCCCTGGCAGGCTTCGACGACATCGCCTTCGCCGCCTACAGCGATCCCCCGCTGACCACCATCGCCCAACCCGCGGAGGCCTTCGGCCAGCGCGCGGTCGCCCTGCTGCTGGAGACCCTCGCCGGTTCGCCACCGCCCTGTCGGGAGGTGGTGCTGCCCTTCGAGCTGGTGGTACGGGGCAGTACCGGCCCCTGCCGCCCTGGCTGAGAGGCCGGTTGCGCGGAGGTCCGCTCAGACGCGGGAGGCGCGCACCAGCGCCAGTCGCTCGCGGATATAGCTGTCGTTATCGATCGCCTGGACGTCGAAGGGGATGACGATCGCGCGCCGGTCGGCGCGCGAATACAGGCGCGCGAAGATCGAGCCGTCCGGGCAGGTCGGGCTGACCAGCACGGTCCAGCCGTCCAGTTCAGGCGTCAGGCGCTGCATCAGTGTTTGCGTGGGCAGCGTGGCGAGTTTGGCGTTCTTCATCGGTCTGGCCTTGGATGCTTGGTGATGACTTCATTGGGGGCTCGGCGCCGCTCGGCATCGCGCTCGCCGGACGTGCTCGAGCCAGCCGTGCGGCGCAGTCGCTCCAGCAGCCTGGACAGCGTCGGACGCCTCGCGGGGTGGCGCCGCGCCAGGGCGCTGGCGAAGGCGGGTGGCTGCCGGCTGCCGGTCGTGTCGTTCAGCTTTTCGAGAACGGAGTCGAGCCGGCAGCTCTTGATCTGCGAATGGACGCTCATGCTGGACGGAGCCTGATCGTGCGCGCCTTCTTCCTGAGGGCGACGTTACCCAAGGTCTGCATTTGCCGGCAGCGATGCGGAACCCCAGGAGGCGTTTCGCCTAAGAGTGCCGCGCCGCCTGGACTTGCACTGTCAGTCGTCAGCTAGCTTGTTTCCGTGGCAAGTCGAACTGCGACTTCCTCCACCAGTTGGATAGTTTCCGCCGTCAGGGCTTCGAACTGAAAGAGCATGTCCTGTAGTTGCGGACTGCCCATATCCACATTGCGCAGTTGATCGATTCTCAACGTCAGCAATCTGTGGATCTGCAGCAGGCAGTCACGATCGGGATTCTCGGGGATGACGAACAGGCGGCTCATCGTTGTCTCCATGGACAGGTTCCTCACGCCCATCGATATCGCCTAACCCGCTTGTTTTTTAAGGCAATTCGTCGCCGACGATCTACTTGGAAAGAGCGCCTTGCGTGCTTGACTCTTGTTGTCGGAAGAGCGCTTGAGGGCTCTTGGTCGCATTAGCGACCTTATCTTCAAAAAGCTCGTGAAGAATGCGTGAAAAATTCGTTAAAACCTTTTTAGGTGTTTGTTTAAGTGGGACGTGGTGTTTCAAAAGTTTTAGGCAAGTTGGCAGCAAAACGGACGAACGAACGCTTCGTTTCAGGCCTGACAGACATCCGCTATCCGCGCCTTCAACAGATTCGCCAACTCATCGAAGAGGATCTGCACCGAGCGCAGCGACAGATTGTCCGGGCGGGTTAGCAGCCAGATATCGGTGTCGCAACCGGGCAGCGCCGGACCCAGGCGTTCGACGCCTTCCAAGCTGCTGATCATAAAGTCGGGGAGGGCGGCCACACCGAGGCCGGCGCCGACCAGGCTGCCGACCGAAGACATGCTGCTGCAGCGATAGCGCGGAGTGAGGCTGGGATAGGCCTGTCTCAGCCAGGCGACCGAGACGTGATCGGCGAGGGAGTCGTCCGGGGCGATCCAGGGCAGCTCGGTGGCCAGCTGGCCGTAACCGCTGCGATAGCGCTCGTGACCGCAGACGAAGTAGGAACTGCGGCCGAGCCGGCGGCCGATCAGGTGTTCGGGCGGGGCGTTGGACAGGCGCAGGGCGATGTCCGCATCCCGTCGGCTCAGGCTGGCGAAGGTGTTGGAGGTGGCGACTTCCAGGGCGACCGCGGGATAGCGCGGCATGAGGTCGGCGAGGCCGGGCAGCAGCAGGCTGCGCAGCACGGCATCGGTGCAGGTCAGGCGGACCGTGCCGCTGATGACGTTCTCGCCCTGGGTGAGGGCGATGCGCGCCGCATCCAGCGCCTGTTCGGCGCGCTCGGCCTGTTCGGCGAGGGCCTTGGCGCTCTGGGTCGGGGTGTAGCCGCGGCGGGTCTTGTCGAACAGCGCGACCTGCAGATTGGCTTCGAGCTTGCGGATGGCGCGAAAGACCGTGGAGACGTCCACCTGCAACTGTTCCGCCGCGCGGGCCAGGGTCCTGCCGCGGACCAGGGCGAGGATCAGCTTGAGATCGGCATGACCTATCTGATATTGCATCGGTGCATTCTTCCTTTGCCGATTCGCCGATATGGGTTGCGCTCATGCCAATTTATACTGGCCCGGCCCCCCCCAGGGCAATCAGGTGGAAGGGCGGACCTTGCAGACAGGGTCGGCGCCTGCAGCAACCACCGCCCACAGCCACGCTGCCAGACCCGCACGAGCAAGCACAACGAAGCGGGCCAGCGTCAAGGATGCCTCCCATGAATTCGATATCCCCCCGCGTCGTCCAGCTCACCGAAGCCAACGGCTTTCTCAAGGAGCACCCCGAGATCCAGTACGTCGATCTGTTGATCACCGACATGAACGGCGTCATCCGGGGCAAGCGCGTCGAGCGGGCCAGTCTCTCCAAGGTCTATGAGCGCGGCATCAATCTGCCGGCTTCGCTGTTCGCCCTGGACATCAACGGCTCCACGGTGGAAAGCACCGGCCTGGGCCTGCACATCGGCGACGCCGATCGCACCTGCTTTCCCATTCCCGGCACCCTGAGCTACGAACCCTGGCAGAAGCGCCCGACCGCGCAACTGCTGATGACCATGCACGAACAGGACGGCTCGCCGTTCTTCGCCGATCCGCGCGAGGTGCTGCGCCGGGTGGTGAAGAAGTTCGACGACCTGGGGCTGACCATCTGCGCCGCCTTCGAACTGGAGTTCTATCTGATCGACCAGGAGAACGTGAACGGCCGGCCGCAGCCGCCGCGCTCGCCGATCTCCGGCAAGCGGCCGGTCTCCACCCAGGTCTATCTGATCGACGACCTGGACGAATACGTGGATTGCCTGCAGGACATGCTGGAAGGCGCCAAGGAGCAGGGGCTACCGGCCGATGCCATCGTCAAGGAATCCGCGCCGGCGCAATTCGAGGTCAATCTGCATCACGTCGAAGACGCCATCAAGGCCTGCGACTACGCGGTGCTGCTCAAGCGGCTGATCAAGAACATCGCCTACGACCATGAGATGGATTCCACCTTCATGGCCAAGCCCTATCCCGGCCAGGCGGGCAACGGCCTGCACGTGCACATCTCGCTGCTGGACAAGCAGACCGGGCAGAACATCTTCGCCACCGACGATCCCGAGCACCATGCGCCGCTGCGCCATGCCATCGCCGGCATTCTCGAAACCCTGCCGGCGTCGATGGCCTTCCTCTGCCCGAACGTCAACTCCTATCGCCGCTTCGGCGCCCAGTTCTATGTGCCCAATGCGCCGAGCTGGGGCCTGGACAACCGCACCGTGGCGGTGCGCGTGCCCACCGGCAGCAGCGAGGCGATCCGCATCGAACACCGGGTCGCCGGGGCCGATGCCAATCCCTATCTGATGATGGCCTCGATCCTCGCCGGCATTCACCACGGCATGACCCAGCGCCTGGAGCCCTGCGCCCCGGTCAGTGGCAACTCCTATGAGCAGCTCGAACAGAGCCTGCCCAACAACCTGCGCGACGCCTTGCGCCGGCTGGACGACAGCGCGGTGATGAACCAGTACATCAGCCCCGAGTACATCGACATCTTCGTCGCCTGCAAGGAAGCCGAGCTGGAGGAGTTCGAGACCACCATCTCCGACCTCGAATACAACTGGTACCTGCACACCGTCTAGGAGGCGTGATCATGACCGTGCTGACGCAACAGGACTGGGAGCAGCGTGCCCAGGCGTTGACCATCGAAGCCCGTGCCTTCATCGACGGCCGCTACCAGGCCGCCCAGGGCGGCGCGACCTTCGCCGACCTGAGTCCGGTGGATGGTCGCCCGCTGGCCCGGGTGGCCAGTTGCATGGCCGAGGATGCCGAGCTCGCCGTGCAGGCTGCGCGGGCGAGTTTCGCGCGAGGCGACTGGGCCCATCGGGCACCGGCGCAGCGCAAGCGGGTGCTGATCGCCTTCGCCGATCTCTTGCTGGCCCATGCCGAGGAGCTGGCCCTGCTGGAAACCCTGGACATGGGCAAGCCGATCAGCGATTCGTTCGCCATCGACGTGCCGGCGGCGGCCAATGCCATCCGCTGGAGCGCCGAGGCCATCGACAAGGTCTACGACGAGGTGGCGCCCACGCCGCGCGACCAGCTCGGTCTGGTGACCCGCGAACCGGTCGGGGTGGTCGCGGCCATCGTGCCCTGGAACTTCCCGCTGATGATGGCCTGCTGGAAACTGGGGCCGGCGCTGGCCACCGGCAACTCGGTGATCCTCAAGCCGTCCGAGAAGTCGCCGCTGACCGCCATTCGCATCGCTGCCCTGGCGCTGGAGGCCGGCATCCCGGCGGGCGTGTTCAACGTGCTGCCCGGCTACGGCCACACCGTCGGTCAGGCGCTGGCGCTGCACCCGGACGTCGATACCCTGGTCTTTACCGGTTCCACCCGCATCGCCAAGCAGCTGCTGGTCTATGCCGGCGAGTCGAACATGAAGCGCGTCTGGCTGGAGGCGGGTGGCAAGAGCCCCAACATCGTCTTCGCCGACGCCCCGGACCTCAGGGCCGCGGCCGAGGCAGCCGCCGCGGCCATCGCCTTCAACCAGGGCGAGGTGTGCATCGCCGGCTCGCGGCTGCTGGTCGAACGCTCGATCAAGACGCGCTTTCTGGCCCTGGTGGCGGAGGCGCTGCAGGCGTGGGCGCCCGGCCATGCCCTGAATCCCGATACCCGCGTCGGCGCCCTGGTGGACGAAGGCCATCTGCGCACCGTGCTGGAGTTCATCGAGGCCGGCCGCGCCGAGGGGGCGCGACTGGTGAGCGGCGGTGAGCGGGCCCTGAGCGAAACCGGCGGCAGCTACGTCACGCCGACTATCTTCGAAGGCGTGGACAACGCCATGCGCATCGCTCGGGAAGAAATCTTCGGCCCGGTGCTGGCAGTGATCGACTTCGATGGCGAAGCGGAGGCCGTGCGCATCGCCAACGACACCCCCTATGGCCTGGCCGCCGCCGTCTGGACGAGCGACCTCTCCCGCGCCCATCGTGTGGCCCGCGCCTTGCGTGCGGGCAGTGTCTGGGTCAACCAGTATGATGGCGGCGACATGACGGCGCCCTTCGGCGGCTTCAAGCAGTCCGGCAACGGACGCGACAAGTCGCTGCACGCCTTCGACAAATACACCGAACTCAAGGCGACCTGGATCAAGCTCTGAACAGGCGCGGCGGCCCGGGCGTTCGCGCCGGAGCCGCAGGCAGAGGAATTTCACCATGCAACAACACGTCGGCAGTTACTACGCGGCTTCGCGCAACATCCACACCGAATACCCGGTGCTCCAGGGCAGTGTCGACAGCGACGTCTGCGTCATCGGCGCCGGTTACACCGGGCTTTCCACCGCGCTGTTCCTGCTGGAGCACGGCTTCAGCGTGACGGTGCTGGAAGCGGCGCGGGTCGGCTTCGGCGCCTCCGGGCGCAATGGCGGCCAGATCGTCAACAGCTACAGCCGCGACATCGATACCATCGAGCGCCAGCTGCCACCCAGGCAGGCGCAACTGCTGGGCGAGATGGCCTTCGAAGGTAACCGCATCATCCGCGAGCGCGTCGCCCGCTACGACATCCAGTGCGATCTCAAGGACGGTGGCGTCTTCGCCGCCCTGACCGGCAAGCAGCTCGGTCACCTGGAAGCCCAGCAGAAACTTTGGGAGCGCTACGGCCATACCCAGCTGCAGCTGCTCGACAAGGCCGGCATCGGCAAGGTGGTCGGCACCGATCGCTACCTGGGTGGCCTGCTGGACATGAGCGGCGGCCATATCCACCCGCTCAACCTGGCCCTGGGCGAGGCGGCGGCCGTGGCGTCCCTAGGCGGCAAGATCTACGAGCAGAGCGCGGCCACCCGCATCGACCGCGGCGCCAACCCCGTGGTGCATACCGCTCAGGGTCAGGTGAAGGCGCGCTTCGTGGTGGTCGCCGGCAACGCCTACCTGGGCGGGCTGGTGCCGGAACTGGCCGCCAAGTCCATGCCCTGCGGCACCCAGGTGCTCACCACCGAGCCGCTGTCCGAGGAGCTGGCGCGCAGCCTGCTGCCCCAGGACTATTGCGTCGAGGACTGCAACTACCTCCTCGACTACTTCCGCCTCAGCGCCGATCGCCGGCTGATCTACGGCGGGGGCGTGGTCTATGGCGCGCGGGATCCGGCGGACATCGAGGCCATCATCCGGCCGAAGATGCTGCAGACCTTTCCGCAACTCAAGGGCGTGAAGATCGATTTCACCTGGACCGGCAACTTCCTGCTGACGCTGTCGCGCCTGCCCCAGGTGGGCCGCCTCGGCGACAACATCTACTACTCCCAGGGCTGCAGCGGTCACGGCGTCACCTACACCCACCTGGCCGGCAAGGTACTGGCCGAGGCCCTGCGCGGCCAGGCCGAGCGCTTCGATGCCTTCGCCGGCCTGCCGCACTATCCCTTCCCGGGCGGGCAACTCCTGCGCGTGCCCTTCACCGCTCTGGGCGCGACCTACTACCAGTTGCGCGATCGCCTCGGTATCTGACCCTGTCCGCCCGCCGCGTACCGGCGGGCACTCTGGAGATAAGCCATGTCCCCTATGCCCCTCATCGGCGTGACGGCGTGCCGGCAGACGCTCGGCAGATACGATTCCCATACCGTCGGCGACAAGTACGTCGAGGCGGCGGGTCATGCCGGCGTGCCGGTGGTGCTGCCGGCGCGCAGCGTGCCGAGCGATCCGCAGGCGCTGCTGGCGCACCTTGACGGCCTGCTGTTCACCGGCTCGCCCTCCAATGTCGAGCCCCATCACTATCAGGGACCGGCAAGTCTCGCCGGCACCCACCACGATGCCGCGCGCGACGCCTACACCCTGCCGCTGCTGCGCCTGGCCATCGACCGCGGCATTCCGGTGTTCTGCATCTGCCGCGGCTTTCAGGAGCTGAACGTGGCCCTGGGCGGCAGCCTGCATCAGCGCGTCCAGGAGCTGCCCGGGCATGCCGATCACCGCGAGCCCCAGAGCGAGCTGCTCGCCGAGCAGTACGCGCCCACGCACCCGGTCACCGTGCCGCCTGGGGGAGTGTTCGAGCGCCTCGGCTTGCCGGCCAGCTTCCAGGTTAATTCGCTGCACAGCCAGGGTATCGCGCGCCTGGCGCCCGGGCTGCGCATCGAGGCCCAGGCGCCGGATGGGCTGGTGGAAGGGGTATCCCTGGCCAATGCTCCGGGCTTCGTCGTCGGGGTGCAGTGGCATCCCGAGTGGAATTTCCGCGACAACCCCGAATCCTTGGCGCTGCTGGACGCGTTCCGCGACGCCTGCCAGCGCCATGCCGCCGCGCGCTAGGCACCTTGCCGCACACGCCGCACTCTGAATAACAAGACCAACAGCAGGACAGAGACCTATGACTGAACAGCGCAAGGGCACGCCGGCCGGCGGCTCGGACACCGCCGGGCCGGCCGCCCTGGCCGATCCGTCCGCCAAGGGCCTGGCCGCCGGCTCCCTCGGGCTGCTCGCCTGCGTGGTGCTGGGCATCTCCACCATCGCCCCCGTCTACACCCTGACCGGCGCCCTGGGCCCCACCGTGCGCGAGGTGGGCGTCTATCTGCCCGCGGTCTTCATCGTCGGCTTCCTGCCGATGCTGCTGGTGGCCCTGGGGTATCGCGAGCTGAACGCGGTCGATCCGGACAGCGGCACCTCCTTTACCTGGTCGACCCGCGCCTTCGGTCCCATGATCGGCTGGATCGGCGGCTGGGGCCTGGTCACGGCCACCACCATCGTGCTGTCCAACCTCGCCGGGGTGGCGGTGGACTTCTTCTACCTGTTCCTCGCCCAGCTGAGCGGCCGGGCGGAGCTGGCGGCGCTGTCGCAGCACCTGCTGGTGAACGTCGTCACCTGTTGCGTCTTCATCGCCATCGCGGTCTGGATCAGCTGTCGCGGCATCGGCATGACCATGAGCGTCCAGTATGGTCTGGTGGCCCTGCAGCTGCTGGTACTGATCGGCTTTTCCCTGGCGGCCTTCAATGCCGCGCCCGAGGCGGCGCCGGTGGTCTTCCACCCGGAGTGGTTCAACCCCTTCAAGGTCGAGTCCTTTTCCGCCTTCGCCGCGGGTCTGTCGCTGTCGATCTTCATCTTCTGGGGCTGGGATGTCTGCCTCACGGTGAGCGAGGAATCGGTGGGCAGCCAGAAGGTGCCGGGGCGGGCGGCCACGGTCACGGTGCTGCTGATCCTGCTGCTGTACCTCTTCACCGCAGCGGCGACCCTGCAATTCGCCGGCATCAGCGAAGCCGGCCTGGGCCTGGGCAATCCGGAGATCCAGGAAAACGTCTTCGCCCACCTGGCCGGTCCGGTAATGGGACCGTTGGCGATCCTGATGTCCATCGCGGTGCTGGCCAGCACCGCCGCCTCGCTGCAGTCCACCTTTATCTCCCCGGCACGCACCCTGCTGGCGATGGGGTACTACGGCGCGGTGTCGCGGCGCTTCGCCCACATCTGCCCGAGATCGCGCACGCCGCGCTATGCCACCATCGCCGCGGGCATCGCCACCGGCGGCTTCTATGTGGTCATGCGCACCCTGAGCGACAACGTCCTCGCGGACACCATCACCGCCCTGGGCATGATGATCTGCTTCTACTACTCGCTGACCGCCTACGCCTGCGTCTGGTACTTCCGCCGCAGCCTGTTCGACAGCCTGCGCCATGCGCTGCTGCGTGGCCTCTGCCCGTTGCTGGGCGCCATCATCCTCTCGGTGATCTTCTGGCAGACCGCCATCGCCAGCCTCTCGCCGGACTTCGGCAGCGGCTCCCACCTCGGCGGCATCGGCCTGGTGTTCATCATCGCCGTGACGATCCTGGCACTGGGTCTGGTGCTGATGCTGTTCGCCCGCTGGCGCGCGCCGGCGTTCTTCCAGGGCGAGACCCTGGAGGCACAGCCGCACCAGGGCTGAGGAGGCGGGCAGGGCGCCCGCACCCAGGGTCAGTGACCCATGACCGCTGAGCCGCTCGCCCGGGTGCCGGCGGGAAAGCCGTGGCTCCGGGCACTGGCGGCGATGGCCAGGGCGCTCAGTGACAGCGCCACCACCGCCCAGCTCAGCGCCTGGGGGCCGATGCCGTCCAGCAACAGGCCGCCGAGGATGCCGCCCCCGGCGATGGCGCTGTTCCAGGTCACCACGTTCATCGCCAGAGCAGCATCGGCGCCACTCCCCGCGGTATCCGCCAGGGCGGTCTGCAGCAGGGTGGCCGCACCGCCAAAGGTCAGGCCCCAGCCAAAGACGCCCAGGTACTGCAGCGGCGCCGAGTCACGATTGAGTCCCAGCAGCAGCGCGATCGCGGCGAAGCCGAGGAGACTCAGCAACACCGCTCGCCGCAGGCTGTGGTCGACGATCCGCCCGGTGATCCAGATCCCCGCCAGTGACGCCGCCCCGAAGGTCAGCAGCACTCGATCGACCTGATCGCCCAGCCCGGCCTGGGCGAGGAAGGGGGCGATATAGGTGTAGAGCAGGTTGTGGGCCAGCATCCAGGTAAAGACCACGCCGAGGATGGCGCGAATGCCGGGCGTGGCGAACACCTGGCGCAGCGGCAGGCGCTGGCCCTCGGTCTGCCCCGGATAGTCGGGCACCTTGGCCAGCACCCAGACGATCAGGCCGAGGGTGAGGGCGGACATGCAGGCAAAGGCCAGCCGCCAGCCCAGCAGCCCGCCCAGCCAGGTCCCCAGGGGTACGCCCAGCGACAGGGCGACCGGCGTGCCGAGCATGGCGATGGCCATCGCCCGCCCTTGCAGGCGCGGCACTACCAGGCGCCGGGCATAGCCGGCCAGCAGACTCCAGGCGAGGCCGGCCGCGGCCCCGGCGGCGAAGCGGGCGACCAGGGTCAGCGGATAGCTGGAGGAGAGCGCGGTGAGGGTGTTGAACAGCAGAAAGCCCAGGATGGTCGCCAGCAGCACCCGGCGGCGCCGCCAGCGCGCCGTCGCCAGGGTGAGGGGAATGGCGGCAGTCAGCGAGCCGGCGGCATAGGCGGTCACCGTCTGCCCGGCTAGGGCATTGGAGACCTGGAGCCCCTGGGCGATTTCGGGGAGCAGGCCGGCCGGCAGCGTCTCGGTCATGATGCAGATGAAGCCGGTCATCGCCAGCGCCAGCAGCGCGGCCACTGGCAGGCGTTCAGGGTTGGGGGTCGCGGTCACGGCTAGGCTCCTTAGATATGTATCGATCGGTATATATCTAATCAGCAGGTCCTCCAGCTGGTCAATGAATTCTGTATCGTTTAGTATAAAAATCGATTTTGACGAGGAGTACGGCTGTGGCTCAGGTGGGGCGTCCGCGGTCCTTCGACCGCACCCAGGCAATCGATGACGCGATGCTGCTGTTCTGGCGCTATGGCTATGAGGCGACCTCCCTGAGTCGGCTCAAGGCGGCGATCGGCGGCGGCATCACCGCGCCCAGCTTCTATGCGGCCTTCGGTTCGAAGGAGGCGCTGTTCAAGGAGGTAGTCGCCCGCTACATGGAGACCCATGGCCGGGTGAACGATCCGCTGTTCGACGAGACCCTGGCCCCGCGGGAGGCGATCGCCTCGGCCCTCGGGCGTTCCGCGCGGATGCAGTGCGACGAGCGCCTGCCCAAGGGCTGCCTGGTGGCGCTCGGCACCCTGGGCTCCTATGCGGATGAAGACTCCAGCATTCCGCTGCCCCTGCGCGAGGCCCGTGCGCGGATCCGCGCCGGGCTGCTGGCCTGCGTCAGGCGCGGTATCGACCGTGGCGATCTCGCGGCGGGCACCGAAGCGCCTGCCCTGGCGACGCTGTTCGAAGGCTTGCTGCTGGGCATTTCACCCATGGCGCGGGATGGCGTGGCGTTGCCCGTGATCGAGGGCGCCATCGCCCTGGCGATGACGCTCTGGGACGCTCATCGGCCGTGATCGCACGGGGGTGGCGTCAGGGCGCCTGCCGTTCTGCGCTGGGCATGGCGGGCGAGGAGTCTGCCAGGGCTATGCGGTCGATGACGTCCTGGTAGGGGACGAGATCGAGAAAGGCCTCGACCTGGGTCGCCCGTGCCCCGTCCATCCTGAAGATCCACACGTATTCGTTGCGATAGGGCGCCCCATCGCGCGCGGTGGCCGTACCCATCCAGCGCACCACGACCTGATCCTCGCGTGCCCAGATGCCCTCGACCCGGGGCACGATGGGCGTGGCCAGGCGCTGCGCGAAGGGGCGTACGGCGCGTTGCAGAAAATCCTCGCGGCCATGGTAGGTGCCCGCTGCCGGACCGCTGCCCCGGATGGTCCAGACCACCGTGGGCGAGAGCAGGTCGTCGAACAGACTGCCGCGGCCCGCGCTCCAGTTCGCGAAGGCCCGTTCGACCAGGCGTTGGTTGCGTTCAGCGGTGGATTCGGCGGCTGCGACGCCGCTCCAGAGAACACTCAAAAGGGCGAGCGCCAGCAGCGCGCTTCCGGTCAGACGTTTGGCTGGATTCATGGCGGTAGGCTCGTGCAGGTCGGAATGAGGTGGGCAGCGGCGCCGGCAAACGGCACCTGCCTGGAACCCACCTTAGGCCGCTGGCGGCGTCCGCATAACCGGCCCGTGGCTGGACACTCCGGTTAGCGCGCCTTGACGCCAGGGGGCATCCTCCGATTCCGGCCGCCGGGTGACGCCTGGCGGCCAGCGTCCACGCCGTCTCCGCTCAACCCACCAGCGGCGGCGTCCGTGGCGGTATCTGGCGCTTGGAGCCGGTCGCCTCGTAGGCGGCGGCCAGGCGCAGCAGGTTGGCGTCGTCATAGGCGCGACCGGCGAAGGTCAGGCCCACCGGCATGCCGATGTCGGCCATCACGCCCATGGGCACGGTCACAGTCGGCACGCCCAGGTGGCGGATGGCGAGGTTGCCGTTGGCGACCCAGACGCCGTTGCTCCAGGCGATGTCGGCCGAAGCGGGATTGATCTCGGCATCCGCCGGGGCCACGTCGGCCACGGTGGGAAAGAGCACCGCGTCCAGGCCCTGGGCTTCCAGCCAGTCTTCCAGGTCCAGCTTGCGCGTCCGTTCCAGGCCGCGCAGGCCGTCGGGGAGGGTAGCGATCTGCTCCAGGGTCTTGAGTCCCCGCTCGGCCATGCGCACGTATTCGGCCATGCCGGCGGCCAGGTCGCCTTCCCGATTGGGCAGGGTGCCGGGCTCGTGGGGAAAGATCAGCTCGCCGTCGACGTCCACCAGGCGATTGAGCCTGGGATCGTTGTTGTCGCGCAGGAAGGTGTCGAAGCCCCAGGCGGACAGGTCCCAGAGTTCGTCATGGAGAAATTCCCGGGAGACGATGCCGCGGTTGAACACCGTGGGTGCGCCGGGGCGGTCGCCTTCGCAATTGGAGACCAGCGGGAAGTCCACCTCGATCACGCTGGCGCCAGCGGCTTCCAGGGCCGTGCGGGCCTGTTCCCAGAGGGCGATCACCGAGTCGCGGGTCTGGATGCGCTGGCCGGTGGGACCGCCGATGCCGGGATTCTCGCTGGTGCCGGCGTCCGGATCCTGGTTGATGAACATGCGCGGCACGCCCAGGCGCTTGCCGGCCAGAGCATTGGGACCGGTGGCCAGGGCCGGGTAGGACGCCGGACGTACCGCCGAGGCCAGCGGCAGCGGCACCCAGGGTTGCAGGCGCCAGAGGTCGCCGGAGGTATCGGGATCGTCGGCCACCACCACGTCGAGCACTTCCAGCAGATCGGCCATGGTGCGGGCATAGGGCACCACCACGTCCATGGTCGGCGTCAGCGGCCAGTTGCCGCGCACCGAGATGATTCCGCGCGAGGGGGTGTAGGCGCACAGGCCGTTGTTGGACGCCGGGCCGCGGCCGCTGGACCAGGTTTCCTCGGCCAGGCCGAAGGCGGCGAAGCTGGCCGCGGTGGCGGTGCCAGCGCCATTGGAGGAGCCGGAGGCGAAGGGCGCGGTCAGGTAGCCGGCGTTGTAGGGGCTTTCGGCGCGGCCATAGACGCCGCGCTGCATGCCGCCGTTGGCCATGGGCGGCATGTTGGTCTTGCCCAGGCAGATGGCGCCGGCGGCGCGCAGCCGCTCGACGGTGAAGGCGTCGCGCTGGGCGACCAGGTTCTTGAAGGCCGGGCTGCCGGAGGCGGCGGTAAGGCCCTTGACCAGGTAGCTGTCCTTGGCCGTGTAGGGGATGCCGTCCAGCGGCCCCAGGGTCTCACCGCGGGCGCGCCGGCGATCGGACGCGGCGGCTTCGGCCAGGGCCTCGGGGTTGCGCACCACCACGGCATTGAGCGCGGTGGCGCTGCTGGGTGGATCGTAGGCGTCGATCCGGGCCAGGTAGGCCTCGACCAGCGCTACCGCAGTGGTCTGGCCGGTTTCGAGTGCGCGACGCAACTCGGCGATGGAGCGTTCGGTAACTTCGATCATGGTGGGTCGCCGTTGAGGATTCCACGGTATGGGACAGGCGGCTGCCAGAGATCCCGGGAGAAAAAAGCACCGCTGCAGTGTACACCCGAAGCCCACCGCCTTTTGATTGCGTCCGCGCATGGAAGCCTTGCCGGACCGCCCATGCAGGTTGAGCTGTCGGCCTCTATGCTTGGCGTTAACTCAACCCGTTGGCCACGCCTGGAGGCGATCCCGTGGCCGGAGTCGATCATGCTGAAATGGCTGAGCAACGAGCGCAGGGTGCTGCGCTTTTCCATTGCCGTCACGGTGCTGCTGGCGGCCGTGGGTATCGCCTTCGGGGTGCTGTCCGGTTCCTATGCCATCGTCTTCGACGGCTTCTATTCGCTGACCGACGCCTTCATGAGCGGCGTGGCGCTGCTGGTGGCCATGCTGATCCACCGGCATGCGCAGGAACCGGAGGGCGATCGGCGGTTGGCCGAGCGCTTCAACATGGGTTTCTGGCACCTCGAACCCATGGTCCTGGCGCTCAACGGCAGCGTGCTGTGCATCGTGGCCTGTTACGCGCTTGTCAACTCGATCATCAGCCTGATGAGTGGCGGCAAGGCACTGGCATTCGGCATGGCGCTGCTCTATGCGCTGGTCGCGGCCTTGAGTTGCTTTGGATTCGCCGCCCTGGTGCACCGGTTGAACCGCGACATCCAGTCGGACTTCCTCAGGCTCGACATCAAGAGCTGGATCATGTCGGGCAGCATCTCGGCTGCCCTGGTGGTGGCCTTCCTGATCGGCGCCCTGGCCCAGGGCACGGCCTATGCCTGGGTCACGCCCTACATCGATCCCCTGGTGCTGTCGATCATCTCCGTGCTGATCATCCCCATACCGCTCAGGCTGGTCTGGCAGGCCGTCAGGGAGATCCTCATGGTGACCCCGCCGGAGCTCAAGCGGCAGGTCGATGAAGTCGCCCGGGGCATGGTCACGCGCTTCGGCTTTCTCGACTATCGCGCCTATGTGGCCAAGGTCGGCCGGGCGCGGCAGATCGAGCTGTACTTCATCGTGCCCCTGGGGTGGCCGGCCAAGACCCTGGACGAATGGGACGCCATCCGCGACCAGATCGGCGAGGCCATCGGCGGCGAGGGGCCGGACCGCTGGCTGACCATCGCCTTCACCACCGATCCGGCCTGGTCGCGCTAGCGCTGCACTACTGGCGCGCCGTGCAGAGGCGTTCGACGTCCGCGGCCAGCTGCTGGAGGATGACGCGGTCCTCGGCCTGGCCAAGGGTGGCCTCGGCGCGGGCCAGCGCCAGGCGCGAATGGCGCAGGCACTCGCGCCTGATCCGGGCATCGCCCTGGACCGCCAGGCGCGCCAGGGCTTTCTGCAGCCGCATGCCCACTTCCACCAGCGGCGCCGCATCGCGACCCACCGGCAGGAAGAAATCGTCGAACAGGTCATCCAGCGACAGCTCCGGCACCTCGATCCGCGGATAGCGGGGCTCGACCGCTTCCCGTGGCTCGGTGAGCGCCGTCAGCAGCCGTTGCGCGCGACCGAGGATGGCGATGGCGGTGCCCGAGTCGCTGCGCGAGGGCACCAGCGCCCCGGTGGCGATCTCGCCGAGCACCGTCAGGCCGAAGCGCGGATCCTGGTCGTGTACCCGGCGGGCATCCAGGGTGAAGGCGGTGCGCAGACGCTGGTCCTTTTCCGGTGGCAGGCCCTCGACCCAGAGCAGCGGCTGCGCCGGATCGAGAAAGGCGCCGGGCAGGGCGGCCAGGCGCAGGCGACCCTGGTCGCCGCAGAGGTCGGCCAGCAGCGGCATGTCGACCCGTTGCAGATAGCCGGTGCGATCGGCCATGACCGGGCGGCCGCTGGCGGGCTCATCGACGGGCGCCGCCACCCCGCCCAGGTATGGCTGGGCCAGCCAGCGCTGCAGACTGTGTCTGGCGGCGTCTTCGATGCTGTCGCTGGTGGCATCCAGTTGGCCCAGTCGCGAGAGATGGTCGATCCAGCGCAGCAGGGTAAAGACGATCAGCAGGATCACCACCAGGGTCACGGCGAAGAGCACCACCCGGCCGTTGTCGCCGTAGAGCCCGGTGCTCAGGGCGATGATGCCGACCAGGCTGAACAGGAAGGAGCCGAGAAAGGTGGCCAGGGCGTTCTGGGTGGTGCTGTCTTCCAGGAGCAGCGGATAGGCACGGGGCGTCACGCTGCTGGCGGCGGCGTTGTAGGCCGTCACCATGGTGCTGAGGGAAAAGGTGGTCACCGCCAGCATGCTGCTGGCGATGATGGTGAGGATCTTGTCGACCGCATCGGCGCCGACCTTGGCCGGCAGCGTGGTCGGGATATGGTCGCGCAGGAGCAGGGCGAGGAGGGCGGTCGCCACCCCGGCGACCGAGAACAGGGTGGCGCGAAACCACAGGCGTCGCTGCAGTCCGCGCAGGACCCAGCCCAGGCGGGCCAGCACCGCGCGTCAGCCCATGGCCGGCGGTACGGGGGTGGCGCTCAGCAGGGCGAGACGCTGGTCGGCCTGCTGCTGGAGCTTGTCGCGCATCTGCCGGGCGGCTTCCCGGGCGTCGCCGGATTTCAGGCCATTGCGGTCGGCATCCACGGTAGTGAGCACGGCGCCCAGGGCACCATGGACCAGGCGGCCACCGGCCAGGGTGTCGCTGCGCAGCGGCTCGACGGTGAGCGGCGTGGCCGTGACGGCCAGGTCCAGGGCCTCCAGGCACAGCTGGGCGGTGGCGATGGGGATCTGCACGGCATTGGCCGCGGCCAGATTGAGCGCCTGCTGGCGGCGTTCGCCCTCGGCACTGGCGCCGCTGGCCTGGCGATCGGCTTCCAGGTAGTTGGCGAAGGCCTGCACATCGGCATCGGCGCAGGTGCTCAGGGCTTCCTGCAGGCGCTCGCCGACGGTGATCAGGTCGGCGTGGCGGGTCACCGGTTGGCGCTGCTGGCTGAGCTTGAGGCCCTTGAGGATCAGGGCGACACCCAGGCAGGCTGCCACCGTAGCCGCCGCGCCACTGCCCGGGGTGGGCAGGGTGGAGCCGGTGCCGTCGCGGAACTGGGCGAGGGTCTGCTGCCAGAGAGTAGAGGTTTCGTTCATGCCAACCGCCTGCAAGCAAAGGGTAAGGGATTCGGTCACGACCGAACGCTGTTTGGATCGTGCGAAACGGCTGAGGTTCGCAAGCTAAGTGCAATAAGCGACAGGCTTTATTTCGATTTACGTCGTACCTCGGCCGGCGTTCGGTTAAGGTAATCCTGAAACAATAAGTTACAAGGAGTCACCTGTGGATCCTGCTGCGCTCGCCTGGGTCGCCCACGACACCCGGCTGATCTCGTGCTGCCTGGCCGCCATCCTGGCCATCGTCCTGCTCATCGGCGTCACCCGTCTGCCCCCCTTCCTGTCCATTCTCATCGGCACCTTCATCGCCGGCCTGGGCGCCGGCTTGCCCGCCGAGGCCGTGGCCAAGGCCTTCAGCAAGGGCGCGGGCGGCATCCTCGGCGAGGCCGGCATCATCATCGCGCTGGGCTCCATGCTCGGCGCGCTGATGGCCGAGTCCGGCGCCGCCGACCGCATCGCCAGTACCCTGCTGGGGCTGGGCAAGGGCCGCAGCCTGCCGTGGGTGATGGCGCTGGTGGCCATGGTCATCGGTCTGCCGCTGTTCTTCGAAGTGGGCCTGGTGCTGATGGTGCCCATCATCTTCGTCATGGCGCAGCGCTCCGGACAGCCGCTGCTGCGCATCGCCATTCCGGCGCTGGCGGGCATGACCACCCTGCATGCCCTGCTGCCGCCGCATCCCGGTCCGCTCATTGCGGTCGGGGCGCTGCACGCGGACCTCGGCCTGACGATGCTCCTGGGGCTGGCGATCGCCATCCCGGCGGTGATCCTGGCCGGCCCGCTGTACGGCGGCTGGCTGTCGCGGCGCATGACCATCCAGCCGCCGGCGGAACTGGGCGAGCTGTTCAGCGCCCGCGACCAGCACGCCCGCCAGCCGGGTTTCGGCCTGTCGCTCCTGGTGATCCTGCTGCCGGTGCTGCTGATGCTGGGCAGCACCTTCGCCAAGGTCGCCCTGGATCCCCACAGCGGTCTGGCGGAGGGGCTGAAGTTTCTCGGTGAACCCCTGATCGCCCTGGGTCTCGCCGTGCTGGCGGCCACGGTGCTGCTCGGCTGGGGCAGCGGCATGCCGCGCGAGCGCGTCGGTGGCGTGCTGCGCAAGAGCCTGGCGCCCATCGCCGCGCTGCTGCTCACCATCGGCGCCGGCGGCGGCCTCAAGCAGACACTGCTCGACGCCGGCGTCAGCCATACCGTGGCCAAGGTGGCCGAAGGCGCCCATCTGCCCTACATCCTGCTGGCCTGGCTGATCGCCGTGGCGCTGCGCCAGGCGACCGGTTCGGCGACGGTGGCCACCACCACCACGGCCGGGATCCTCGCGCCAGTAGTGGCCGGGCTGGCCGGTCCCCAGGCTTCGCTGATCGCCCTGGCCATCGGCGCCGGTTCGGTGTTCTTCTGCCACGTCAACGACGCCGGCTTCTGGATGGTGCGCGAATACTTCGGCCTGGAGCTCAAGCAGACGCTGTGGGTCTGGTCGGTGCTGCAGACGCTGGTTTCCGTCACCGGCCTCGCGGGTACGCTATTGTTGTCGCTCTGGCTCTAGCTGAGAGGTGCCCATGGAGACCGCTCCCACCCTGAACCGCCCGCGCCGCCGCGATCTGTTCCTGGGCTTCTTCGGCCTGGGTATCACGGCCTTCGGCGGGGTGTTGCCGCTGGCGCGGCGCTACCTGGTGGAGAAGCGTCGCTGGCTGTCGGCGGAGGAATTCACCGAGTTGCTCGGTCTCTGTCAGTTCCTGCCGGGCGGCAACATCATCAATCTCTCGGTGGCGGTGGGCATGAGATTCGCCGGCTGGAGCGGCGCCCTGGCCGCTGCCGCCGGACTGCTGGTGGGGCCGACCCTGGTGGTGGTCGGCCTGGGCGTGCTCTATGACCGCTACCACGACGATCCGCTGGTGGGGCGCGCCTTCGCCGGACTCGCCGCCGCGGCGGCCGGGCTGCTGGTGGCCATGGCCGTCAAGCTGGTCCAGCCCCTGCGCGGTCGCTGGCTGGCCCTGGGCATCGCCTGCCTGGCCTTTCTCGCCCTGGCGCTGCTCAAACTGCCGCTGCTCTGGACCATGCTGGTGCTCACCCCCATCAGCGTGCTGCTCAGCTATCGGCAGGGCCTATGAGCACGACTCTCCTGGCCCTGGCGCTGATCTTCACCCAGCTTTCGCTGCTGGCCTTTGGCGGCGGTAACTCGGTGCTGCCGGAGATGCAGCGCCAGGTGGTGACGGTGCACGGCTGGATGAGCGCCGCCGACTTCGCCGCCCTGTTCGCCCTGGCCCAGGCCGCGCCCGGTCCCAATCTGATGATCGTGCCGCTGATCGGCTGGCACGTGGCCGGCTGGCCCGGGCTGCTGGTGACCTCCCTGGCCAAGTTCGTGCCGTCCTCGCTGCTGACCCTGGGCGTGCTACACCTCTGGCAGCGCTTCGCCGATCGCCCCTGGCGGCGGCATCTGCAGGCCGGGCTGGTGCCGGTCACCGTTGGCCTGGTGGCGGCCAGCGCCTGGCTGGTGGGCAGCAGCGTGGCCACCGCGCCGCTGTGGGTGCTGATCCTGGCCGCAGGCGCCCTGGGCTCGCTGTTCACCCGCTGGCATCCGCTGTGGCTGCTGGCCGGCGGGGCCCTGGTCGGGGTGCTGTTCGGACCCTGAACCGCGAGGGGCCCCAGGCACTGCCGGACGCGGATAGCGTCGAAGTCCTTACCTCAATCGAGAACACCGCTGTGATCACCCGTCCCCAGAATCCCTCGCTGCGCGAGCTGCTGTTCACCGTGCGCGGCTCCATCGTCCAGGCGATCTGGCCCAAGCTGCTCTATGTGGTGCTGCTGAGCCTGGCGGTGACCCTGAGCCATGGCGTCTTCCTGCGCTTCGACTTCGGCCTGACCACCACGCCGCTGACCCTCTGGGGTCTGACCCTGGCGATCTTTCTCGGCTTTCGCAACACCACCGCCTACCAACGCTTCTGGGAGGCGCGCGGTCTGTGGGGCGAATTGCTGATCGCCGGGCGCAACCTGGCGCGCCAGGTCGAGACCCTGCTGCCGGGGCTGAGCTCGACCGAGCGCCGCGAGCTGCTGACTCCGCTGCTGGCCTTTGGTTATGCCCTGCGTGACCACCTACGCCGTGAAGCGCCGTCGGCCGATCTGCAGCGCGTGTTGGTGGGAGAGGATGCTTTGCTCGCGGCACCGCACCGACCCAGCGCGCTGATCCGCCGGCTGGGCACCCGGCTGGTCGCCAGGGCCCGCGAGGAAGGCCTCGGCGATCCGCTGATCGCCAACCTCGACCACCAGCTGGACCGGCTGACCGCGGTGCTCAGCGGCTGCGAGCGCATCCGCCAGACGCCCATTCCCTATCCCTACATCCTGATGCTGCACCGGGTGGTGCACGTCTATTGTTTCCTGCTGCCGTTCTGCCTGGTGGACAGCCTGGGCTGGTTCACGCCCCTGGCGGTGCTGGTGCTGGCCTACACCTTCTTCGGCCTGGACGCCCTGGGCGACCAGATCGCCGATCCCTTCGGCACCCAGCCCAACCACCTGCCACTGGACGCCCTCAGCCGCGGCCTGGAGATCGCCGTGCTGGACCTGCTGGGCGAGCCTACGCCCGAGCCGATCCGGGCGGAGGCGGGGTTGTTGCGGTGAGGGCAGGGCGGATAGCCCCCTATCCCCGTGGGAGAGGGCTGGAGTGAGGGCACGCCTCACCGCGGACACTGGGCACGACAGTGCGCCCACGGTGATAGCCCGATGACCGATCGGCAGCTACCGGTTCCGCAAGCGCCGAACGCCTGCACGAATAGCCCCCTCTCCCCGTGGGAGAGGGTTGGGGTGAGGGCACGCCTTACCGCTGACACTGGGCACTACAGTGCGCCTACGGTAATAGCCTGACGATCGATCGGGAGCCTACCGGTTCCGCGAGCGCCGAACGCCTGCACGAATAGCCCCCTCTCCCTGTGGGAGAGGGTTGGGGTGAGGGCACGCCTCACCGCGGACGCCCAGTGGAAAAGGCTGCGCCGTTTTCCACGCTACGGCTGTCGATACGCCCGGCGTCGATTCAATCTTCCGGGTCCTTTGGTACCCGCCGCGGTCGCCTGAGCAACTCCCCCTGGCAATTCGGGCAGCGCTGCTGCAGCGGCCCCGCGGCGCATTCCGCGCAAAAGGTGCACTCATAGGAGCAGATCAGCGCCTCCTCGCTCTCCATCGGCAGCGCCTTGGCGCAGTGTTCACACGAGCTACGCATGTCCAGCATGACTGTCTCTCCCTGATCAGGCGCCAAAACGCGCCGCGTAGTCCTGGGGGCTGACCGCCAGGTGCTTGTGAAAGGTGCGCCGGAGATTTTCCGGATGGCCGAAGCCGCACAGGCGTGAGACCGTGGCGATGGAGGCCTGGCCGTCCTGCAGGAGCACCCGCGCCGTCTCCAGGCGGACCTGCTCGACATAGCGCCCCGGTCCCATGCCCACCTCGCGGCTGAACAGGCGCGACAGGGTGCGCGGCGCCATATGGGCGCGCTCGGCCAGTCGCTCCAGGCCCAGGTCTTCCCCCAGGTGACCGGGAATCCAGTCGAGCAGGGCGGCCAGTCGCGGCGTCCGCCCCGGATCGGGCGCCAGGCAGGCGCTGAATTGCGCCTGGCCACCGGGGCGGCGCAGGAACATCACCAGCCGGCGCGCCACCGCCAGGGCCAGCGGACGCCCCAGGTCGGCTTCCACCAGCGCCAGCGCCAGGTCGATGCCGGCGGTGACACCGGCCGAGGTGAAGACATGGGGATCGCCATCGCGTCCCTGGGGATCGTAGGTATGCAGGCGATCGCCCTGCACCGCGATGGCCGGAAAGGTCGCGAGTTCGTCGACATAGGCCCAGTGGGTGGTGGCGCGCCGGCCGTCCAGCAGCCCGGCACTGGCCAGCAGCAGGGCGCCGGAACACACCGAGCCGAGTCGTCGTACCCGGGGTTCCAGGTCGCGCAGCCAGGCCAGCAGCCCGGCGTCCTGGCGCAGCGTCTCGATGCCCAGGCCGCCGGGGACGAGCAGGGTGTCCACCTCGCCCACGTCGAGGTCGTACCAGCTCTGTTCGGCCTGGATGCCGATCCCGGCGGAGGTACGCACCAGCCCTTCGGCGGCGCCCAGCAGGCGCAACTGATAGTGGGCGGGCAGCCCCTGGCGCTCCCGTTCCAGATTGGCCGAGGCGAACACCTGCAGCGGACCGGTGACGTCCAGACTCATGACATCGGGATAGAGCAGGGCGGCGATCAGCGGCATGGGTGGCTCTCCGTAGCGATCTGCCGAGGATGCCCTGGCCGCCAGGCTGGCGACAAGGTCAAACACCCCACGAATCTGGCCATCCTGCGACAGGTTGGATTTGGCGGCACCCGCGCCCGGCCTTATCATCGCCGCCCATGAACTACACCGATCCCAAGCAACTGGCGCCGCTGCTGGAAGCCATCCTGCTCGCCGCCGGCCGACCCCTGACCCTGGAGCGCCTGGCCGAACTCTTCGAAGAGTACGAACGCCCCGAGCCCGCCCACCTGCGTGCTGGTCTCGCGGTGCTCGGCGGCTCCTGCCGCAAGCGCGGCTTCGAACTCAAGGAAGTGGCCTCCGGCTATCGTCTACAGGTGCGCGAAAAGTACGCGCCCTGGGTCGGACGGCTCTGGGAAGAGCGCCCGCCGCGCTATTCCCGCGCCATGCTGGAGACCCTGGCGCTGATCGCCTATCGCCAGCCCATCACCCGCGGCGAGATCGAGGAGGTGCGCGGGGTGGCGGTCAACAGCCAGATCGTCAAGACGCTGCTGGAGCGCGACTGGATCCGCGTGGTCGGCTATCGCGACGTGCCCGGGCGCCCGGCCATGTTCGCCACCACCAAGACCTTTCTCGACTATTTCGACCTGCGCAGCCTGGACCAACTGCCGCCCCTGGCAGAAGTCCGCCAACTGGAGCCCGAGCCGGCCTCGGTGCTGGAAGACCCCGAACTGAGTCTGGCGGCCCTGGGCGTCGGTGATGCGCAAGAAGTGGAGGAGGGCACCCTGGTGCTTCCCGAACGAACCAGCTTCCGCACCCTGCTCACCGAGCTGGACGCCATGGAAACCGGCCTCAAGACCGATTTCGATGATCTGCAGCAGGCGGCGGATGAGGAGGAGGAGGTTTGATGCAGGAGGTGTTGGACTTCACTGTGCTCAACCCAAGCTACACGCTGAACCGCCCCTTTTCCGCCAAAAGCAGACCCCTCGCTCGAACAACCCCCTCTCCCTCGGGGAGAGGGTTGGGGTGAGGGCACGCTTCACGATGAAGGCCCAGGCGGAAAAGGCTGCGCCGTTTTCCACGCTACGGTGCTTTCCTGGCCGCGGAAGNGGGTTGGGGTGAGGGCACGCTTCACGATGAAGGCCCAGGCGGAAAAGGCTGCGCCGTTTTCCACGCTACGGTGCTTTCCTGGCCGCGGAAGGCCAACCGCTCGCTCGAACAGCCCCCTCTCCCTCGGGGAGAGGGTTGGGGTGAGGGCAGGGCTCACCATGGGTGCGTGACCGGAACAGACTCCGATTCGTATCGCGGCCATGCCGGTGCGCCGTAGCGACCGCTCCTACAGAAGATCCAGCTGCTGTAGGAGCGGCCCATGGCCGCGATAAAGACAGTAGCTCTTATCTTCGGAGATCCCCCCGCAGGAGCGGCCGCATCCATGGACCGACCTTGCCGCAGCCGAAAACGAAAAAAGCGCCCGAAGGCGCTTTTTCAGCTGAGTCCTACAGACCTCAGGCCGGCGCGTTGACCAGCGCCTTGCAGGTATCGAGCATACGGTTGGAGAAGCCCCACTCGTTGTCGTACCAGGCCATGATCTTCACCAGCTTGCCGCTCACCTTGGTGTGGTTGGCGTCGAAGATCGACGACAGGCGGTTGTGGTTGAAGTCGATGGAGACCAGCGGCTTGTCGTTGTAACCCAGTACCGGCGAGGCTTCGGCCGCGGCCTTCATGAAGGCGTTGATGGTCTTGGCGTCGGTTTCCTTGGCGGTCAGGATGGTCAGATCGACCAGTGATACGTTGATGGTCGGCACCCGCACGGCCATGCCGCTAAACTTGCCTTGCAGCTCCGGCAGTACCAGGCCCACGGCCTCGGCGGCACCGGTCTTGGTCGGGATCATCGACTGGGTGGCCGAACGCGCCCGGAAGGGGTCGGAGTGATAGACGTCCGACAGGTTCTGGTCGTTGGTGTAGGCATGGATGGTGGTCATCAGACCGTTCTCGATGCCCAGTTCGCGCTGCAGCACCTGGGCGACGGGCGCCAGGCAGTTGGTGGTGCAGGAGGCGTTGGAGATGATCTGGTGCGACTGGCGCAGGATGTTGTCGTTGACGCCATAGACGATGGTGGCGTCCACGTCCTTGCCCGGGGCCGAGATGATCACCTTGGAGGCGCCGGCTTCCAGGTGGGCAGCGGCCTTGTCGCGGTTGGTGAAGAGACCGGTGCACTCGAACACCACGTCGACCTTCATCTCTTTCCACGGCAGCTCGGCCGGATTGCGGATGGCCGTCACGGCGATGCGATCGCCATTGACCACCAGCTTGTCGCCCTCGACGGACACCTCGGCAGGGAAGCGGTCATGAACGCTGTCATACTGTAGGAGATGCGCATTGATGGCGGCGTCGCCCAGGTCGTTGATCGCGACGACCTCCAGGTCCTGGCGATAGCCCTCGGTATACAGCGCCCGCAGCACGTTGCGGCCGATGCGTCCAAAACCATTGATGGCAATACGAATACTCATTGAGAGAAACCTCGCGATAGCTGGGTTTTGTTGTAAAAAACATTACACATGACGCGTGCTAAGCGGAATAATAGCGCCAATTTGGCTGTGAATGTTTTAAATAACAACAAATTTAGCCCGGTGGAGAATCGAAACCATGCATCCTCGCGTCCTCGAAGTCACACAGCGGTTGGTGGAACGCAGTCGTCCGACCCGTGAGCGTTACCTCGCCATGATCCGGGCCGCCGCCAGCGACGGTCCGCAGCGCGGCAAACTGCAATGCGCCAATTTCGCCCATGGCGTCGCCGGGTGTGGATCCTCGACGGATAAGCAGCGCCTCCGTTTGATGGACCAGGCCAACGTCGCCATCGTTTCCAGCTACAACGACATGTTGTCGGCTCACCAGCCCTATGAGCACTATCCGGAGATCATCAAGCAGGCCCTGCGCGAGATCGGCTCCGTCGGTCAGTTCGCCGGTGGCGTACCCGCCATGTGCGATGGCGTGACCCAGGGCGAGGCCGGCATGGAGCTGAGTCTGGCGAGTCGCGAAGTCATCGCCATGTCCACCGCCGTGGCCCTGTCGCACAACATGTTCGACGCCGCGCTGCTGCTCGGCATCTGCGACAAGATCATTCCCGGCCTGATGATCGGCGCGCTGCGCTTCGGCCATCTGCCGATGATCTTCGTCCCGGGCGGCCCCATGCCGTCGGGCATCTCCAACAAGGAGAAGGCGCGCGTGCGCCAGGCCTTCGCCGAGGGCAAGGCGACCCGCGAAGAGCTGCTGGAATCGGAGATGAAGTCCTACCACAGCCCCGGCACCTGCACCTTCTATGGCACCGCCAACACCAACCAGGTGGTGATGGAGGTCATGGGCCTGCACCTGCCGGGTTCCTCCTTCGTCAATCCCTACACCCCGCTGCGTGACGAACTCACCCGCGAGGCGGCGCGCCAGGTGACCCGCATCACCCACCAGGGCGGCAACTTCATGCCGCTGGGCGAGATCGTCGACGAGAAGTCCATCGTCAACTCGGTGGTGGCCCTGAGCGCCACCGGCGGCTCGACCAACCACACCCTGCACATCCCGGCCATCGCCCAGGCCGCCGGCATCCAGCTGACCTGGGACGATATGGCCGAGATCTCGGCGGTGACCCCGACCCTGGCCCAGGTCTATCCCAACGGCAAGGCCGACGTGAACCACTTCCACGCCGCTGGTGGCGTCAACTTCATGGTGCACACCCTGCTCGAGGCCGGGCTGCTGCACGAAGACGTCAACACCATCATGGGCCGTGGCCTGTCGCGCTACCTGCAGGAACCCTTCCTGGTGGAGGGCAAGCTGGAATGGCGCACCGGCCGGGCCGAGAGCCTGGACGAAGACATCCTGCGTCCGGCCAGTCGCCCGTTCAACGAGGAGGGCGGTCTGCGCGTCATGCAGGGTAACCTCGGTCGCGGCGTGATGAAGGTGTCGGCCGTGGCGCCCAAGCACCAGCTGGTGGAAGCCCCGGCGCGGGTCTTCCATGACCAGAGCGAACTGGCGGCCGCCTTCAAGGCTGGCGAACTGGAGCGCGATTTCGTCGCGGTGGTACGCTTCCAGGGACCCAAGGCCCTGGGCATGCCCGAGTTGCACAAGCTCACCCCCTACCTGGGCGTGCTGCAGGATCGCGGTTTCAAGGTGGCGCTGGTCACCGACGGCCGCATGTCCGGCGCCTCGGGCAAGGTTCCGGCGGCGATTCACGTCTGCCCGGAAGCCATCGATGGCGGTCCGCTGGCCAAGGTCTGTGATGGCGATCTCATCCGCGTCGATGGGCGTACCGGAGAGCTGAAGATTCTGGTCCCGGCGGACGAATGGATGGCCCGCCAGGCGGTCGAAGCGCCCCAGGGCACCGGGGTAGGCTGTGGTCGTGAGTTGTTCGCCTTCATGCGCGGCGCCATGAGCACGGCCGAATCGGGTGCCAGTGCATTTACTTCCAGCCTGGAGGCGCTGAAATGAGTTTGGCTTTGGTTGGCGACATCGGGGGCACCAATGCCCGCTTCGCCCTGTGGCGCGACGGTCGCCTGGAGGCCATCGAGGTCTTCGCCTGTGCGGATTACGCCTGCCCGGAAGACGCCGTGCGCAAGTACCTGGCGCAGACCGGCGTGGCGCTGGACGACATCACCGCCGTGTGCCTCGCCTGTGCGGGCCCGGTGGGCGAGGGTGACTTCCGCTTCACCAACAATCACTGGGTGATCAAGCGCGAGCAGTTCTGCCGCGAGCTGGGCCTGACCCATCTGCTGCTGATCAACGACTTCACCTCCATGGCCTGGGCGATCGCCCGCCTGGATCCGGCGGACTCCGTCCAGGTGCGCGACGGCATTGCCCTGCCGACCCGCCCGCGCCTGGTGATCGGGCCGGGCACCGGCCTGGGTCTCGCCAGCCTGGTGCCGAGCGGCAAGGATCGCTGGATCGTGCTGCCCAGCGAGGGCGGTCATGTAGACCTGCCGATCAACACTCAGCGCGAATTCGATATCTGGAAGATCCTCAAGCGCCAGTTCGGCAACCACGTCTCCGCCGAGCGCGTGGTGTCCGGCAGCGGCCTGGTCAACCTCTATCACGCGAGTTGCGAACTGGACGGCCGGACCGCCGCCCTGCACAGCGCGGCGGACATCTGCGAGCTAGCGCTCAAGGGTGATCCCTATGCCGACGCCGTGCTGGAACAGTTCTTCATCTGGCTGGCGCGGGTAGCCGGCAACGCGGCCCTGACCCTGGGCGCCCTGGGTGGCGTCTACATCGCCGGTGGCATCCTGCCGCGCTTCGTCGAGCGCTTCCAGAGCGGGGCCTTCGCCCATGCCTTCGCCGACAAGGGCAAGACCAGCAGCGCCTACCTCAAGGACATCCCGGCCTGGCTGGTGACCGCCGAGTACCCGGGCCTGTTCGGTGCCGGCGTCGCCCTGGATCAGACCATCGCCGAGGCACGGCAGGCCTGATCCACCCCCGGGGTCGGGCGACTACTCAAGGTCGCCCGACCCCGGTATGCTGCCGGCACTACCGGTAGCTGGCCTCCGGCCAAGACAACAAGAGCGAACATCGCCATGTCCACCCTGGGCAAATCCCTCCTGGTCGTCGACGACGACGGGGAAATCCGTGAGCTTCTCGACGCCTATCTCACCCGTGCCGGCTATCGGGTGCGCGCCGTCGGCGACGGCCGCGAACTGCGCCGGGCGCTGGGCGACTTCGTCCCCGATCTGCTGATCCTCGACGTCATGCTTCCCGGCGAAGACGGCTTCGCCCTCTGCCGCTGGATGCGCGAGCAGTCGAGCTGCCGCCAGGTGCCCATCATCATGCTCACCGCCAGTTCCGACGAAGCCGATCGGGTGATCGGCCTGGAGCTGGGCGCCGACGATTACCTGGGCAAGCCCTTCAGTCCGCGTGAATTGCTGGCGCGCATCAAGGCGCTGCTGCGCCGGGCCGGCTTTGGCGAGACGCGCCCGGCGGCCACCGGTCTGCTCACCTTCGACGACTGGCGCCTGGATCCGGTCAGCCACCGGCTGTTCCATCGCGACGGTGAGGAGGTGATCCTCTCCGGCGCCGATTTCACCCTGCTCAAGCTGTTTCTCGACCATCCCCAGCAGATCCTCGATCGCGACACCATCGCCAATGCCACCCGCGGCCGCGAGGTGCTGCCGCTGGAGCGCATCGTCGACATGGCGGTGAGTCGCCTGCGCCAGCGCCTGAGAGACACCGGCAAGTCGCCGCGGCTGATCCGCACCGTACGGGGTTCCGGCTATCTGCTCGCCGCCGAGGTCAGCGGACTGGTCGCCGATGCGGTGTAGCGGTCTGCTCGCGCGGCTGGTGCCGCGTTCCCTGTTGGCGCGGATGCTGCTCCTGACCCTGCTGGCGGTGCTCCTGGCCCAGGGTGCCTCGGCACTGTTCTGGTCCGCCTCCCTGCGCAGCGACCGCAACCAGGGCCTGCAGACGGCGGCCCGCAGCCTGGGCTATTCCATCGCCGCCAGCGTGCGCTACTTCAGCCTGCTGCCGCCGGCCTATCGGCCGCTGGTGCTGGAGCAGTTGCGCAACATGGGCGGCACGCGCTTCTTCGTCTCCCTCAACGAAAAGCCGCTGACCATGCAGGCACTGCCGGATACGCCCGGCCGCCGGGCGGTGCTCCAGGGGGTCGAGGCGGTGCTGCGCGAGCGCCTGGGCGCGGCCATGCCGATGTACGTCGAATTCATCGGCCCGCAGCAGCTGCGGCTGTTCAACGGCGCCGTGGCGCTCGACGAATTGCCGCGCTCCTGGGCGCACTACGCCCTGAGTCTGGAGCCGCTGGAGCCGCCGGTGCTGGTGACCCAGATCCGCATCGGCGAAGGGGAGTGGGTGTATCTCGCCACCCTGATGCCGGCGCCCTACTACAGCCTGGACGAGTCCTGGCTGCCGCTGCAGCAGCTGCTGTTCATGGTCTTCAGCAGTGCCTTCCTGCTGCTGTTCATCGGCCTGCTGATCCGCTGGCAGAGTCGCCCGCTCAAGCGGCTGTCGCGTGCCGCGCGAGAGTTGTCGCTGGAGGTCCATACGCCGCCGGTGCGCGAGGAGGGCGCCCAGGAGATCCGCGAGGTCACCCGCGCCTTCAACGCCATGCGTGAACGCATCGCCCGTTACCTGGACGAGCGCGCTCAGCTGTTCAGCGCCATATCCCACGACCTGCGCACGCCCATTACCCGGCTGCGCCTGCGCGCCGAGCTGGTGGACGACGAGGTGATGCAGGCCAAGCTGGTGCGCGATCTTGACGAGCTGGACCTGCTGGTCAAGGGCGCCCTGCAGTGCGTCAAGGACACCGACATCCACGAGAATCTGGAGCCGGTCGACCTGCAGGCGCTGCTGCTGCAGCTGGTGGAGCCCTTCACCCAGGAGCAGCCACCGCGGGTGCGCCTCACCGGTGAAGCCCGGGGCACCCTGCTGGGCAAGCCGCTGGCGCTGAAACGCTGCATCGGCAACCTGCTGGACAATGCCCTCAAGTATGGCTATCGCGCCCACCTGCAGGTGGAAGACGACGGCCAGGCCTTCGTCCTGCATGTCGACGACGAAGGCCCGGGAGTGCCGGAGCAGGAGCTGGAGCAGGTGTTCCAGCCCCATGTCCGCCTGGCCACCGACCGCCAGGGTTACGGCCTGGGCCTGGGCATCGCCCGCAACCTGGCCCATGCCCATGGTGGCGAGGTGGAGCTGCGCAACCGGCGCGAGGGCGGTCTTCGGGTTACCCTGACCCTGCCGCGCAGCTAGGTAGCCGTCTTTCGCTATGTCACCAGCCCGTGACAAATCTCCTTCCCTTCGTTACCCACGGCCGCAGTCGTCTGACTAGACTCGGCCCAGCTCCAATAAAAAAACAACAAGGAACGACCCCCTCATGAATGCGTTGAATCGTCTCGCTCTCGCCGTTTCCCTTTCCTGCGCCGCGCTCGCCGCCCCCCTGACCGCCCATGCCGGTGAGGTCGAGGTGCTGCACTGGTGGACCTCCGGTGGCGAGGCTCGCGCCGTCGATGTCCTCAAGCAACTGATGCAGAAGCAGGGCGATACCTGGAAGGACTTCGCCGTGGCCGGTGGCGCCGGCGAGGCCGCCATGACCGTGCTCAAGACCCGCGCCGTCTCCGGCAATCCGCCGTCCGCCGCCCAGCTCAAGGGCCCGGACATCCAAGAATGGGCCGGCATGGGCTTCCTGGCCAACATCAGCGACATCGCCAAGCAGGGCAACTGGGACACCATCCTGCCCAAGCGCGTGGCCCAGACCATGCAGCACGATGGCGAATACGTCGCGGTACCGGCCGGCATCCACCGCATCAACTGGCTGTGGATCAACCCCGCCGTCTTCAAGAAGGCCGGCGCCAAGGTCCCCACCACCCTGGACGAATTCTTCGAGGCCGCCGACAAGCTCAAGGCCGCCGGCGTCGTGCCCCTGGCCCATGGCGGCCAGAACTGGCAGGACGGCACCATCTTCGAATCTCTGGTCATGGCCATCATGGGCCCGGAAGGCTACGACAAGGTCTTCGTCCAGACCGATGCCGACACCATCCGCAGCGACAAGATGGTCGAGGTGTTCAAGACCTTCAAGCGCATCAAGGGCTATGTCGATCCCAACGCCGCCGGTCGCGACTGGAACCTGGCCACCGCCATGGTCATCGAGGGCAAGGCCGGCATGCAGATCATGGGTGACTGGGCCAAGGCCGAATTCACCGCTGCCGGCAAGAAGCCGGGCGTCGACTACGAGTGCGTGGTGATGCCGGGCACCCAGGGCGACTTCATCTACAACATCGACTCCCTGGCCATGTTCAAGATCAAGAACAAGGACAACCAGAAGGCCCAGGACGACCTGGTGCGCACGGTCATCGACAAGCCCTTCCAGGAGGTCTTCAACCTCAACAAGGGCTCCATCCCGGTACGCAACGACATCGACCTGGCCAAGTTCGACAGCTGCGCCCAGCAGTCCGCCAAGGACTTCCAGGCGGCCAACGCCGACGGCAAGGCCGAGCCGAGCATGGCGCACAGCATGGCCAACACCAGCTATGTGCAGGGTGCGATCTTCGACGTGGTGACCAACTTCTTCAACGACGCCAACGCCGATCCGAAGAAGGCCACCGAGCAACTGGTCGCCGCCATCCAGGCCGCCAAGTAAGGCCAATCGCGGCCATGGCGGTCCGCCGCTGCGGCCGCTCCTGCAGGCGCCCGAACTGCCTGTAGGAGCGGCCCATGGCCGCGATAAGCCCAGGTGCTGTGCCGCGATGCATTCTGAGACCGGCCAGCTCCATAAAAATAATACCACCCCTTGGGAGCGCCCCATGGCTCTTACCGAAACCCTTCCCGTCGCGACCGTCAGTCGACGTCCGGACCGGCTGCAGCGCCTGCTGCCCAAGCTGGTGCTGGCGCCCACGGCCATCGCCATGGTCGTCTGCCTCTATGGCTACATGCTGTGGACGGCGGTGATCTCCTTTACCAACTCGCGCTTCCTGCCCAGCTACACTTTCGCCGGCTTCGCCCAGTACGCCCGGCTCATGGAAAACGATCGCTGGCTGGTGGCCTGCAAGAACCTGGCGATCTTCGGCGGCCTGTTCATCCTGCTGAGCCTGGCCATCGGCGTCTTCTTCGCCATCCTGCTGGACCAGCGCATCCGCCGTGAAGGCTTCATCCGCACCATCTACCTTTATCCCATGGCGCTGTCGATGATCGTCACCGGTACCGCCTGGAAGTGGCTGCTCAACCCCGGCATGGGGCTGGACAAGTTGCTGCGCGACTGGGGCTGGGAGGGCTTTCGCTTCGACTGGCTGGTGGATCCCGACCGGGTCATCTACTGCCTGCTGATCGCCGCCCTCTGGCAGGCCTCGGGCTTCGTCATGGCCATGTTCCTCGCCGGCCTGCGCGGCGTGGATTCCTCCATCCTCAGAGCCGCTCAGGTCGACGGGGCAGGGCTGCCGACCATCTACCTGCGCATCGTCCTGCCCAGCCTGCGGCCGGTGTTCTTCAGTGCGGTGATGATCCTCGCCCACATCGCCATCAAGAGCTTCGACCTGGTGATGGCCATGACCGCGGGCGGCCCCGGTTACGCCTCGGACCTGCCGGCGGTGTTCATGTACCAGCACACCTTCACCCGCGGCCAGATGGGCCTGGGTTCGGCCAGTGCGGTGCTGATGCTCGGCGCGGTGCTGGCGGTGCTGGTGCCCTACCTCTACTCGGAATTGCGGAGCAAGCGAAATGGCTAAGGCTCTGAACGTCAATCGCGTGGCCATCCACGCCACCCTGATCATCGCCTGCGCGGTCTATCTGGTGCCGCTGCTAGTGATGCTGCTGACCAGCTTCAAGACCCCGGACGACGTCCGCACCGGCAACCTGCTGAGCCTGCCCCTGGATTGGACGATCATCGGCTGGCTCAAGGCCTGGGACGTGGTGCACAGCTACTTCTGGAACTCCTTCATGATCACCGTCCCGGCGGTGCTCATCTCCACCTTCATCGGCGCGCTCAACGGCTACGCCCTGTCGAAGTGGCAGTTCCGCGGGTCGAATCTGCTGTTCAGCCTGCTGCTGTTCGGCTGCTTCATTCCCTTCCAGGTGATCCTGCTGCCGATGTCCTTCACCCTCGGCCAGCTGGGCCTGGCCAACACCACCGCCGGCCTGGTGCTGGTGCACGTGATCTACGGCCTGGCCTTCACCACGCTGTTCTTCCGCAACTACTACGTAGGCATCCCCGATGCCCTGATCAAGGCGGCGCGGCTGGACGGGGCGGGCTTCTTCACCATCTTCTTCAAGATCCTGCTGCCGCTGTCCACGCCCATCGTGATGGTCAGCCTGATCTGGCAATTCACCCAGGTGTGGAACGACTTCCTGTTCGGCGTGGTGTTCGCCAGCGGCTCGTCGCAGCCCATCACCGTCGCCCTGAACAACCTGGTCAACACCAGCACCGGCGCCAAGGAATACAACGTCGACATGGCGGCCGCCATGATCGCCGCGTTGCCGACGCTGCTGGTCTACATCTTCGCGGGTAAGTATTTCGTCCGGGGCCTGACCTCGGGCGTGGTCAAAGGATAAGGAAAGCCACCATGGCAGCTCTCGAACTCAAAAGCGTACGCAAGACCTACGGCAACGCCGCCCAGGAAGCCCTCAAGGGCATCGACATCCGCATCGACGCCGGCCAGTTCCTCATCCTGGTGGGGCCCTCCGGCTGCGGCAAATCCACCCTGATGAACGCCATCGCCGGCCTCGAAGAAATCAGCAGCGGCGCCATCTGCCTGGACGGCGAGGACGTCACCCAGGTCGAGCCCAAGGACCGGGATATCGCCATGGTGTTCCAGTCCTACGCCCTGTATCCGACCATGACCGTGCGCGAGAACATCGCCTTCGGCCTGAAGATCCGCAAGACGCCCAAGGAGCAGATCGACGCCGAGGTGGCGCGGGTCAGCAAGCTCCTGCAGATCGAGCATCTGCTGGACCGCAAGCCGGCGCAGCTCTCCGGTGGTCAGCAGCAGCGGGTGGCCATGGGCCGCGCCCTGGCCCGCCGGCCCAAGCTCTATCTGTTCGACGAGCCGCTGTCCAACCTCGACGCCAAGTTGCGGGTGGAGATGCGCACCGAGATCAAGCTGATGCACCAGCGCCTGCAGACCACCACCGTCTACGTCACCCATGACCAGATCGAAGCCATGACCCTGGGCGACCGCGTCGCGGTGATGAAGGACGGCGAGGTGCAGCAATTCGGCACCCCCGAGGAGATCTACAACGATCCGGCCAATCTCTTCGTCGCCAGCTTCATCGGTTCGCCACCGATGAACTTCGTGCCGGTGCGCCTGGAAGCGCGCGAGGGCAGGGTGGTCGCCCGCGTCACCGGTGATATCGGCGACAGCCAGGTGGACCTGCCCGATCTGGACCCGGCGCTCGCGGGGCGAGAGGCTATCCTTGGGGTGCGCCCGGAGCAGATTCAGTCGGCGCATCCGGCGGACAACGCCGTGCCAGGCATCCTGACGCGGATCCAGGTGGTCGAGCCGACCGGGCCCGATACCCTGCTGTATGCCGAGTGGAACGGCACCAAGGTCTGCTGCCGGGTGGCCCCGGGTGAAGCGCCGCGGGCCGGCGACCAGGTGCTGTGGCGGATCGATTCGCGACGGGCGGTGCTGTTCGATCCTGCGAGCGGTCGCCGACTTTCTTGAACGGAGCTCATGGCTGAAACGTTACAGCAATGGTAAGGTCCGCCCGCCGCCGCGCCTGACGTCGGGTCGCGGCCCTACCAGAGGCCAGGAGTGCAGCTCCGGCCGCCGTGACAGACAGGAGAACAACAATGGCACTACCCCGCGTTGTGGTCTTTGGCGAAGCCCTCACCGACATCGTCCAGGGTAATCCTGGCGAATGGCGGGGTTACCCGGGCGGTGCCCCCTGGAACGTAGCGCGTGGCCTGGCCCGGCTGGGCGTGGAAAGCGCCTTTGGCGGCGCCATCAGCCAGGACGGTCTGGGTGACGAGATCGCCTGGCAGTCGGAAACCGCCGGCCTCGATACCCGCTTCCTGCAGCGCGTCGCCGCCGATCCGCTGGTGGCCATCGTGCCGTCGAGTCGTCCGCCGCGCTATTTCTTCGCTGGCGAAGCCGATCTCCAGTTCGATCCGGCGCTGCTGCCCGAAGGCTGGCTGGAGGCCGCCGAGGTCTGCCATTTCAGCTGCATCAGCCTGGCCCGCTATCCGCTGGCCGACACCCTGCTGGACCTGGCCCGTCAGGCCAAGGCCGCCGGCAAGCGCCTGAGCTACGATCCCAACTGGCGCAACCTGATGGACGATCGCTATCGCCAGCAGACCTTTCCCGAGCTGGTGCGCCTGGCCGACGACATCAAGCTGTCCGACGAAGACATCCGCCAGATCTATCCGGGTATGGACGAGCGTGCCGCGCTGGACGAATTGCGCGCTCTCAATCCCCACGCCCGCATCCTCTTCACCCGCGGCGAACACGGCCTGGTGCTCTATACGCCGGAAGGCGAGTGGCAGCAGGCCGCCATCGCCGTGGACGTGGCCGACACCGTGGGTGCCGGCGACGCCTGCATGGCCGGCTGGCTGGCCTCCGGCCTGCTGGGCCTGACCGATCTGCAGCAGCGCCTGAGATTCGCCGCGGCCAGTGCCTCGGTGTCCTGCCGCCATGCCGGCGCCTATGCGCCGACCCGCGCCGACGTCGAAGCCCTGCTGCAGGTGAGCCCCCACTAGACCGCGTTCCCACAACAACAATAGCCGCCAAGGAAACCCGATGGACTTCCCCGATTTTCGTCGTCGCGACACCCTGCTGGAGCACGTCCGCCACACCCTGGCGTTCTACCATCCCCGCTGTGTCGATCCGCAAGGCGGCTTCTATCACTTCTTCAAGGACGACGGCACGGTCTACGACAGCCGGACCCGCCATCTGGTCTCCAGCACCCGCTTCGTCTTCGATTTCGCCATGGCCTACCGGCACTATGGCGATCCGGCCTTTCTGGACGCGACTCGCCATGGCCTGAGATACCTGCGCGAGCGGCATCGCCAGGCCAATGGCGGCTATGCCTGGCTGCTCGACGGCGACACCGTGGTGGATGGCACCAATCACTGCTATGGCCTGGCCTTCGTGGTGCTGGCCTATGCCCACGGCCTGCAGGCCGGCATCGAGGAAGCCCGCGGCTGGCTGAGCGAAGCCTGGGAATCCCTGGAGACGCATTTCTGGCGCGAAGCCGATGGCCTCTATGTCGACGAGATCAGCGCCGACTGGCAGACCGTGGCGCCGTATCGCGGCCAGAACGCCAACATGCACGCCTGCGAAGCCCTGCTGGCCGCCTTCGAAGCCAGTGGCGAGGTGCGCTACCTGGACCGCGCCGAGACCCTGGCGCGCAACATGACCCAGCGCCAGGCCGCACTGACCCTAGGGCAGGGCGGGGTGGCCGACGAGGTCCCCGGCGGCCTGGTCTGGGAGCACTACCACAGCGACTGGTCCATCGACTGGGACTACAACCGCGACGATCCGGCCAACCTGTTCCGGCCCTGGGGTTTCCAGCCGGGGCACCAGATCGAATGGGCCAAGCTGCTGCTCATCCTCGAGCGTCATCGCCCGCAGCCCTGGCTGCTGCCGCGCGCCCAGGCGCTGTTCGACATCTCCTGGCGCCTGAGTTGGGATGACGAGCACGGCGGTCTCTACTACGGCTTCGCCCCGGACGGCTCGCCCTGCGATCCGGACAAGTATTTCTGGGTGCAGGCCGAAGCCCTGGCCGCCGCGGCGCTGCTCGCGGAGCGCAGTGGCGAGGCGCGCTACTGGGAACACTATGAGGCGCTCTGGCGCTACAGCTGGACGCATTTCATCGATCACGAGCACGGCGCGTGGTGGCGCCTGCTCGACCGTCGGAACCAAAAGTACTCCGACGACAAGAGTCCGGCCGGCAAGGTCGACTACCACACCATGGGTGCCTGTTACGAAGTCCTCAACGTCCTGCCGTAAGTATTAGAGACGCGGGTTTCGGGCACCCGGGGTGTCATCACTTCAATAAAAAGGGATCTCAGTAATGAACAAGCAAAACCACAAGAATCGTCCGGGGCGCGCACTGCCCCTGGTGTCGCTGCTGGCCCTGGCGGTCGCCGCGGGTGCCCAGGCGGCGCCCCAGGCCAACCCGGGCGGCAACTTCAGTGGCGTCAACAACACCGAGGCCGCCTTCGAGCCGCTGGGCAACACCATGACCGGTGACTGGGGTGGCGTGCGCAAGGACCTGCGCGACAAGGGCTGGGACATCAAGCTCGAATACGTCGGCGAGGGCGCGACCAATCTGCGTGGCGGCTATGACGACGACCGCACCGGGCGCTGGAGCTCCCAGTACATGTTTGGTCTCTGGGGCGACATGAACAAGATCGCCGGCTGGGAGAACTCGGTGTTCAAGCTGGCCATCACCTCCCGCGACGGCCGCAACCTGACCGACGACCGCATCACCGATCCGCGCGTCGGCGGCTACTCCTCGGTGCAGGAAGTCTATGGCCGTGGTCAGACCTGGCGTCTGACCCAGCTGTGGCTGTCCAAGGGCTTCTTCGATGGCCGTCTGGACATCAAGGCCGGTCGCTTCGGCGAGGGCGAGGACTTCAACTCCTTCGAGTGCGACTTCCAGAACCTGGCGTTCTGCGGCTCCCAGGTCGGCAACTGGGAAGGCGTCTGGTACAACTGGCCGGTCAGCCAGTGGGCCCTGCGCGTCAAGTACAGCCTGACCCCCGAGCTGTTCGTCCAGGTCGGCGCCTACGAGCAGAATCCGTCGCTGCTGGAAACCGGCAACGGCTTCAAGCTCAACGGCAGCGGCACCAAGGGTGCGGTCCTGCCGGTGGAAATGGTCTGGTCGCCCAAGGTCAACGGCCTGCCGGGCGAATACCGCGTCGGCTACTACTACAGCACCGCCGATGCCAACGACGTCTACGAAGACGTCAACGGCAATTCCGCCGCCCTCACCGGGCTGGATTACAAGGAGCACTCCAGCAAGCACGGCTACTGGGTCGTGGCGCGTCAGCAGATCACCGCGCACAACGATGACCCGAGTCGCGGCCTGTCGGTCTTCGCCAACTTCACCGCCCATGCCAAGGACGTCAACAAGGTCAGCAACTACGTCCAGGCCGGCCTGGTGTACAAGGGCCCCTTCGATGGTCGTCCCAAGGATGACATCGGCTTCGGCGTCGCGCGCATCAGCACCAACAGCGACTTCCGCGACAACCAGCGCGCCCTCAACCAGGCCGCCGGTGCCACCGACTACGACGATCCGGCCTACACGCCCCTGCAGCACAACGAGTACGACGCCGAGCTTTACTACGGCGTGCACGTGACCAACTGGCTGACCGTGCGCCCCAACATCCAGTACATCAAGAGCCCGGGTGGCGTGCGTGAAGTCGACAATGCCGTGGTCGGCGGCCTGAAGGTTCAAGCGGTTTTCTAAATCGCCCCCATAGCCCGCCATCCTGCCGGATGGCGCTGGACAGGGCCCTGCAGTGGTTATACTGCAGGGCCTTTTTCATTTCCGAGGTTGCCGTGGGTAAGGTCGAAAGTCCCTGCATCAGCCAGTGCAAGATCAAGGACGAAGTCTGCCAGGGATGTGGCCGCAAACGCTCAGAGATCAAGGGCTGGAAGGAATTGAAGGACAAGGAGCGCAAGGAAGTCATCGACAAGTCCAGGAAACGCCTGAAGAAGCTCAAGAAGGGATAGGGTTGCCGGCGAATATCGTTATCGCGGCCATGGGCCGCTCCTACAGCACAGGCCAAATTACAGGAGCGGCCGCATCGGCGGACCGCCATGGCCGCGATAAAGACATCTAGCCCAGGTCGAGCCCGCGCTGTTGGAGCTGAACCCCTACTCGGACAGCCCCCTCTCCCTTGGGGAGAGGGTTGGGGGTGAGGGCGCCCCTCGCCATCAACCCCCCTTGCGGAAAAGGCTGTGCCGTCTCCACGCTACGTATCTATGCGTACGGAACCAGCCTGTAGGAGCGGCCCATGGCCGCGATCTCAGGCACGGCTAGTCCCCAATCACGGCTCAACCCGCCTCATCCAGCAACCCCATGAACGCCTGCGCCGCATTCGAATGGGTGCGCTCGGTATGCAGGATGTACCCGAGCCGGCGTTCCAGCTGAATCCCTGGCAACGGCAGGCGGCGGACCTGGTCATCCAGCAGGGTGCGCGGCAGCACGCTCCAGGCCAGGCCGATGGACACCAGCATCTTGATGGTCTCCAGGTAGTTGGTGCTCATGGCGATATTGGGTGTCAGTCCCTGGGCATCGAACAGCCCATGCACGATCAGCCGGGTAAAGGTGTTGCCACCGGGAAACACCGCCGGATGCCGCGCCACGTCGGCCAGGGTGACCTCCGCCTGGTTCGCCAGCGGATGTTCGGGCGCCGCCACGAAATCCAGCGGATCGCTCCACACCGGCACCGCCTTGATCGGCGCCGCGGTCTGGGGTGCCAGGGTGATGATCGCCAGCTCCACCCGCCCATGCAGGATCTCGTCGTAGGCCGCTTCCGAATCGAGAAAGCGGATATCCAGGGCGACGTCGGGATAGTCCCGGGTGAAGCGCCTGAGGATCGGCGGCAGCCGGTGCAGGCCGATGTGGTGACTGGTCGCCAGCGTCAGCCGCCCGCCGATGGCACCATTGAGATTGGTCAGGGCACGCCGGGTGTCATCGATCACGCCTAGAATCTGGTAGGCGCGGGGGAGCAGGGCGCGTCCCGCCTCGGTCAGGCTGACCTCGCGCCCGATGCGATCGAACAGCCGCAGTCCCAGCTGCAGCTCCAGGGCGGCGATGCGTTTGCTCACCGCTGGCTGGGTCAGGTGTAGCCGCTCGCCCGCATCGGAAAAGCCGCCGGTTTCGGCCACCGCGACGAAGGCATTCAGATTGGCGAGATCCAAGACGTCGAATTCCTGTTAGTTATGCGCTTCATGAAAAAGATGAATTTGTTTCATGCGAGCCTAGCGCGGTATCTTTGACCCCACAAGCACCAAGGGCATGCAAAGGCCCGTGCCGTTCCACGCCTGATGAGGAATCGATCCATGGCTGGCAAGACGCTCTACGACAAACTCTGGGATATGCACCTGGTCAAGCAGCGCGACGACGGTTCCGCGCTGCTCTACATCGACCGCCACATCATCCACGAAGTGACCTCGCCCCAGGCTTTCGAAGGCCTGCGTCTGGCCGGCCGCAAGCCCTGGCGCCTGGACGCCAACCTGGCGACCCCCGATCACAACGTGCCGACCACCCCCGATCGCAAGGAAGGCCTCGACTCCATCAAGGACGAGATCTCGCGCATCCAGGTCCGCACCCTGGACGAGAACTGCGACGACTTCGGCGTCACCCAGTTCAAGATGAACGACGTCCGCCAGGGCATCGTCCACGTGATCGGCCCGGAGCAGGGCGCCGTGCTGCCCGGCATGACCGTGGTCTGCGGTGACTCCCACACCTCCACCAACGGCGCCTTCGGTGCCCTGGCCCATGGCATCGGCACCTCCGAGGTCGAGCACGTGCTCGCCACCCAGTGCCTGGTGGCCAAGAAGATGAAGAACATGCGGGTGTTGGTGGAGGGTGAATTGCCCTTCGGCGTCACCGCCAAGGACATCGTGCTCGCCGTCATCGGCAAGATCGGCACCGCCGGCGGTAACGGCCATGCCATCGAATTCGCCGGCAGCGCCATCCGCGCCCTGTCCATGGAAGGCCGCATGACCATCTGCAACATGTCCATCGAGGCCGGTGCCCGGGTCGGCATGGTCGCGGTGGATCAGACCACCATCGACTACGTCGAGGGCCGTCCGTTCGCGCCCACTGGCGCCGTCTGGGAAGCCGCCGTCGCCCAGTGGCGCGGCCTGGTGTCCGATGCCGATGCCCACTTCGACACCGTGGTCGAACTCGACGCCGCCCAGCTCAAGCCGCAGGTCAGCTGGGGCACCTCGCCGGAGATGGTCCTGGCCGTCGACCAGCAGGTACCGGACCCGGCTCGCGAAGCCGATCCGGTCAAGCGCGGTTCCATCGAGCGCGCCCTGAAGTACATGGGCCTCAAGGCCAACCAGCCGATCACCGACATCGTGCTGGACCGCGTCTTCATCGGCTCCTGCACCAACTCCCGCATCGAGGACCTGCGCGCCGCCGCCGCCGTGGCCAAGGGCCGCAAGGTCGCCGCCACCCTCAAGCAGGCGCTGGTGGTGCCGGGCTCCGGCCTGGTCAAGGCCCAGGCCGAGCGTGAAGGCCTGGACAAGGTGTTCATCGAAGCCGGTTTCGAATGGCGCGAGCCGGGTTGCTCCATGTGCCTGGCGATGAACGCCGACCGCCTGGAGAGTGGCGAGCACTGCGCCTCCACCTCCAACCGCAACTTCGAAGGCCGCCAGGGCGCCGGTGGCCGTACCCACCTGGTGAGCCCGGCGATGGCCGCCGCCGCCGCCATCGCCGGTCGTTTCGTCGACGTCCGCGACTTCGCCAACGCCTGAGGAGCCTGACCATGCAAGCCTTTACCCAGCACACCGGTTTGGTCGCACCCCTGGATCGCGCCAACGTCGACACCGACCAGATCATTCCCAAGCAATTCTTGAAGTCGATCAAGCGCACCGGCTTCGGCCCCAACCTGTTCGACGAGTGGCGCTACCTGGATGTCGGCCAGCCCGGCCAGGACCACAGCAAGCGTCCGCTGAATCCCGAGTTCGTGCTCAACCAGCCGCGCTACCAGGGCGCCAGCATCCTCCTGGCCCGCGAGAACTTCGGCTGCGGTTCCAGCCGCGAGCACGCGCCCTGGGCGCTGGATGGCTACGGCTTCCGCTCGGTGATCGCGCCGAGCTTCGCCGACATCTTCTTCAACAACAGCTTCAAGAACGGCCTCTTGCCGATCATCCTCAGCGATGCCGACGTCGACGAGCTGTTCCGCCAGGTCGAAGCCAGCGAGGGCTACCAGCTGGTGGTCGATCTCGAGAGCCAGACCGTGCGCCGTCCCGATGGCGTGGCGCTGTCCTTCGAGATCGATGCCTTCCGCAAGCACTGCCTGCTCAATGGCCTGGACGACATCGGCCTGACCCTGCAGGATGCCGACGCCATCGCGAGTTTCGAAGACCGCTATCGCCAGAGCAGTCCCTGGATGTTCCCCAGCGCCTGAACCCAGTCGCCGGCCCGCGAGGTCGGCGCTCTTTCCGGAGGCTCCATGAGCGGTGACCACGAGCAACACGTACAGCAGCAATTCGGCGCCACCGCCGAGGCCTATCTGACCAGTGCCGTCCATGCGCAGGGCGCCGAACTCCTCGAACTGCGCGACGCCGTGGCCCAGCGCGAAGGCGCCAAGGTGCTGGATCTCGGCTGCGGTGGCGGTCACGTCAGCTACAACGTGGCGCCCGTGGCCGGGCAGGTTGTCGCCCTGGACCTGGCCGAGGAAATGCTCTCGGTGGTCAAGCGCAGCGCGGCCGAGCAGGGCCTGGACAACATCAGCGTCCAGCCCGGCATGGCCGAGCACCTGCCGTTTGGCGACGCCAGCTTCGACTTCGTCTTCAGCCGCTATTCGGCGCACCACTGGCGCGACATCGGTGCTGCCCTGCGCGAAGTGCGCCGGGTACTGCGCCATGGCGGCGAGATGGCCATCATCGACGTGATCTCGCCAGCCAACCCGCGCCTGGATACCTACCTGCAGACGGTGGAGATCCTGCGCGACATCAGCCACGTGCGTAACTATTCCTTCGCCGAGTGGCACCGCCTGCTGGACATGGCGCGCCTCGGCGTGACCCGTTGCCGTCGCCAGCGCCTGCGCCTGGACTTCGCCAGCTGGACTGCGCGCATGCGCACCCCCGAGCCACAGTGCCAGGCCATCCGCAGCCTGCAGAGCAAGATCGGCCAGGAAGTGCGCCAGTATTTCGAAATCGACCGCGACGGCTCCTTCACCGTCGACGTCATGGTTCTCTGGGCCCAGCCCATCTGATTTGGAACAGGAAAAGACAATGAGCAAGCAGATCCTCATCCTGCCGGGCGACGGCATCGGTCCGGAAATCATGGCCGAGGCGGTCAAGGTGCTGGAAGCGGTCAACCGCGACCATGACCTCGGCTTCGAACTGGTTCATGACGACCTGGGCGGCGCCGCCATCGACCGTTACGGCGTACCCCTGGCCGATGAGACCCTGGCGCGTGCCCGCGCCGCCGACGCCGTGCTGCTGGGCGCCGTGGGCGGTCCCAAGTGGGACAAGCTCGAGCGCGACATCCGTCCCGAGCGCGGTCTGCTGAAGATCCGTTCCGCCCTGGGCCTGTTCGGCAACCTGCGTCCGGCCATCCTCTATCCGCAACTGGCCGAAGCCTCGACCCTCAAGCCGGAAGTGGTCTCCGGCCTGGACATCCTCATCGTCCGCGAGCTGACCGGTGGCATCTACTTCGGCTCGCCGCGCGAGACCCGGGTGCTGGAGAACGGCGAGCGCCAGGCCTTCGATACCCTGCCGTACAGCGAAGGCGAGATCCGCCGCATCGCCCGCGTCGGCTTCGACATGGCCCGCCTGCGGGGCCGCAAGCTGTGCTCGGTGGACAAGGCCAACGTGCTCGAATCCAGCCGCCTGTGGCGCGAAGTGGTGGAGGAGGTGGCCAAGGACTATCCGGACGTCGAACTCAGCCACATGTACGTCGACAACGCCGCCATGCAACTGGTCCGCGCGCCCAAGCAGTTCGACGTCATCGTCACCGACAACATGTTCGGCGACATCCTCTCCGACGAGGCCTCGATGCTGACCGGTTCCATCGGCATGCTGCCCTCGGCGTCCCTGGATGCGCACAACAAGGGCATGTACGAACCCTGCCACGGCTCGGCGCCCGACATCGCCGGCCAGGGCGTCGCCAACCCGCTGGCCACCATCCTCTCGGTGGCCATGATGCTCAGGTACACCTTTGGTGCCGCCGCGGCGGCCGAGGCCATCGAGGCGGCGGTGGGCCAGGTGCTGGACCAGGGCCTGCGGACCGGCGACATCTGGTCGGAAGGCAAGCAGCGGGTCGGTACCCGCGAGATGGGCGAAGCAGTAGTAGCGGCGCTCGTTAGGCGTTAATCTGATCGGCCGCCAGGGGAGGCGGCCGTCCTCAAGACAACAAAGGTGCAGTAGCGATGAAACGTGTAGGTCTGATCGGTTGGCGTGGCATGGTGGGCTCCGTGCTCATGCAGCGCATGCTCGAAGAGCGGGATTTCGACTTGATCGAGCCCGTGTTCTTCACCACCTCCAACGTCGGCGGCGAAGGCCCGGCCATTGGCAAGGGCGTGGCGCCGCTCAAGGATGCCTACAGCATCGACGAGCTCAAGACCCTCGACGTCATCCTCACCTGCCAGGGCGGCGATTACACCAGCGAGGTGTTCCCCAAGCTGCGCCAGGCCGGCTGGAAAGGCTACTGGATCGACGCGGCCTCCAGCCTGCGCATGCAGGATGACGCCGTCATCGTGCTGGACCCGGTCAACCGTCGCGTCATCGACCAGGCCCTGGCCGATGGCCGCAAGGACTTCATCGGCGGCAACTGCACCGTCAGCCTGATGCTGATGGCCCTGGGCGGCCTGTTCGAAGCCGGTCTGGTGGACTGGATGAGCGCCATGACCTACCAGGCTGCCTCCGGCGCCGGTGCGCAGAACATGCGCGAGCTGATCCGCCAGATGGGCGCCACCCATGCCGCCGTCGCCGACAGCCTGGCCGATCCGGCCAGCGCCATTCTGGACATCGATCGCCAGGTCGCCGAGACCCTGCGCAGCGAAGCCTTCCCCACCGAACAGTTCGGCGTTCCCCTGGCCGGCAGCCTGATTCCCTGGATCGACAAGGAACTGCCCAACGGCCAGAGCCGCGAAGAGTGGAAGGCCCAGGCCGAGACCAACAAGATCCTCGGTCGCTTCAAGAATCCGATTCCCGTGGACGGCATCTGCGTGCGCATCGGCGCCATGCGCTGCCACAGCCAGGCGCTGACCATCAAGCTCAACAAGGACGTGCCGCTGTCCGACATCCATGGTCTGATCAGCCAGCACAACCCCTGGGTCAAGCTGGTGCCGAACAACCGCGACGTCAGCATGCGCGACCTGACCCCGGCTGCCGTCACCGGCACCCTGAGCGTGCCGGTCGGCCGCCTGCGCAAGCTGAACATGGGCTCCCAGTACCTGGGCGCCTTCACCGTGGGCGACCAGCTGCTGTGGGGCGCCGCGGAGCCGCTGCGGCGCATGCTGCGGATCCTGCTGGAACAGTAGGTCGACGGCTAAACGTTTGCTTAGGGAGGAGGGCCGCCAGTAAAGTGCGGCCCTCTTTCGTTGCGGACGCCTCATCATGACTGCCAGAGATATCGCCCTCGTCGGCGCCACCAGCGCCTACGGCGAAGCCATTCGTGAACTCCTCGACGAGCGCGACGTGCCCCTCGGGCGGCTGCACCTGCTCGCCAGCGGTGAGTCGGCGGGTCAGAATCTGCCCTTCCGAGGCAGCAACCTGCGCGTCACCGGGCTCGAAGGCTTCGATTTCGCCCAGGTCGGCATCGCCATCCTCGCCGTGCCCGCCGCCGTGGTGGAAAGCCTGAGGCCGCAACTGGCCGCCGCTGGTTGCGCCGTGCTCGATCTCAGCGGCGCCTCCGCCGCGCTGTCCGTACTGCCGCGCATCAATGGCGAACGCCTGGACAGCCTCGCGGCGAACGCCTGGCTCGGCGTGCCCCTGGCGGCTGCCCAGGCCGCCGCCAGCGTGGCCGCCGTGCTGGCCCGCCTGAATGCGCTCACCGATGCGTCCCTGACCGCTTGCCTGGCAGCCTCCGGCGCCGGCCGTGGCGGCGTCGAGGAACTGGCGCGGCAGGCCACCGAATTGCTCAATGGTCGCCCGGTGGAGGCCCGGCTGTTCGAAGGCCAGCTAGCCTTCAATCTGCTCGGTCGCACCGGTGCACCGGCCGCGGATGGCTATACTGCCCAGGAACATCGCCTGCTGGACGAATGTCAGCAGGTGCTGGGAGCGACCTTGCCGGTGCTGGATGTCACGGCCCTGCAGGCCCCGGTCTTCTTTGGCGACAGCCTGGCGCTGAGTCTGAGGGGCAAGGAGCAATGGCAGCTGGAGCAGGTGCTCGAGGCCCTGGGTGACGAGCCAGGTCTGGCGCTCGACGAAGACGTCGATTGTCCGTCGGCGGTCGGCGATGCCCTGGGGCGGGAAGAGGTGCTGGTGGGGCGAGTACGGCGACATCCGCGGGATGCGCGACGGCTGGAATGCTGGCTGGTGGCGGACAATGTCAGATTGTCGGCACTGACGGCCGTTCAGCTGGCCGAATTGTTGCTTAAACAGTCGGCCTAAAAGATACTTCGTGAAATGCTTCGCCCTTTTGGCTTGAGTAAAAGGGCAGTGGACGTGGCACGCAGCGATGGACACAGGCGCCCGCACGGTGGCGCGATCGACAGCTTCTAAAAAGGGACGGTCATGGTTCGAGTTCAGAAACTGGTGCGGGCAATTGCAGCGGCGAGCGCCTTGATGTCTGGCGCGGCCCAGGCGCTCAGCCTGGGGGAGATCCACCTCAACTCCGCCCTCAATCAGCCCTTCGATGCCACCATCGATCTGTCGGACCTGCGTGACCTCGGCACCGCCGACTTGCGCCCCAATCTGGCGTCCGTCGAAGAGTTCGGCAAGGCCGGCGTCGACCGTGCCTTCTTTCTCAACGACCTCAAGTTCACCCCGGAGGTGCGCAACGGGCGCACCGTCATCCGCGTGACCTCGGCGCGTCCGGTGCGCGAGCCCTATCTCAACTTCCTGCTGGAAGTGAACTGGCCTAGCGGCCGTATCCTGCGCGAGTACACCGTGCTGCTGGATCCGCCGCTCTATACCCCGCAGGCCGCCGCCGCGCCTTTCGCACCCCAGGTCCCGGCCACGCCGCGAGCACGCGCCAACACGCCGAGCGCACCGCGTCCGGCCACGCCGCCAGCCGCGGTGGCGCCGAGTGCGACCCAGACGCCTGGCACCTACACCACCGAGCCGCGCGACACCCTCTGGGAAGTCGCGGCGCGCAATCGCCCTGCCTCCAGCGTCAGCGTCGACCAGACCATGCTGGCGATCCAGGATCTGAATCCCGACGCCTTCATCGATCGCAACATCAATCTGATGAAGAGCGGACAGGTGCTGCGCCTGCCCGATCAGGCCCAGGCCGGTACGCGACCCCAGCGCGAGGCGGTCGCCGAGATCGCTCGCCAGACCCGCGCCTGGAAGCAGGGCGGCACCGCCGCGCCAGCCGGTACGCCGCGCCGTCAGGTGGATGCCTCCGCCCAGCCGAGCGGCAACGAGGCGCCGGCCGCCGCCGCCCCCAGGGACAATCTCAAGCTGCTCTCCGGTCAGCCGGCCGGGCGCGCGGGCGAGTCCGCCGGTGGCAAGGGCGGTGACCAGTCCCTCGCCGATCGCCTGGCGGTAACCCAGGAAAGCCTGGACACCACCCGCCGCGAGAACGAAGAACTCAAGAGCCGACTGGGCGATCTGCAGTCGCAGCTCGACAAGCTGCAGAAGATCATGCAGCTCAAGGATGCCCAGCTGGCGCGGATGCAGGCCAACATGGCCAATCCGCAGGCTGCGGGCCAGCCGGCCCAGCCGCCGGCGACCCCGGAAGCCGCGGCGCCGGTCGCGCCTGCGCCGACCGAGAACACCGCCACGCCGGCGCCTCAGGAGCCGACGGCCGCGACCCCGGCCACACCGGTCGAGGCCACCCCTGCGCCCGCCACCACGCCGCCCGCCAGCGAGGCGGGTACCGGCTCGGCGCCGCCCGCGGCCAGCGAGCCCAAGGTCATTCCGGTCACGCCGAGCACCCCGGCCACCGAGCCGACCGAGGCCACCAACAGTTTCCTCGACGAGATCCTCAGCAATCCGCTGTGGCTGGGCATCATCGGCGGCAGCGCGTTACTGGCGCTGCTGGTGCTGCTGATGATCAACTCGCGCCGCAATGCCGTGAAGGAGGCCGAGCGTGAGCGCGACGCCGAAGCCGCGCGCAGCGATACGGTGTTCGACGCCGATCCCGAACTCGGTGATCACCACGCGCTCGCCGGCCTGGAATTGAACCAGGGTACCCAGGACGCCGCACGAGACGCCGATGCCCAGGACGATGCCCTGGGTCAGGCCGACATCTACATGGCCTATGGTCGCTTCAGCCAGGCGGCCGAGGTGCTCAAGAAGGCCAGCGACCAGGAGCCCCATCGCGCCGATCTGCGCCTCAAGCTCATGGAAGTCTATGCCGAGATGGGCGACAAGGACGGCTTCCAGCGCGAAGAGCGCGAACTCAAGGAGATCGGCGGCGCCCAGCCGGCGGTCGAGCACCTGAAGTCGCGATATCCGGCCATGGCCACCGTCGCGGTAGCCTCCGCTGCGGTCGGCGCGGCTGCCCTGGCCGCCGCCCACGAACTGAGCGAGGAGCAATCCCGCAACCAGGGCTTCTCGGCCACCGAAGACAGCCAGGACTTCGATCTGTCCCTGGATGACTTCGGCAGCGAGGACACCCAGGGTCATCAGCCTGCCGGTCCGGCCGAGGAGCCGCTGTTCGGCGAGGCCTTCGCCGATGCTCAGGCCAAGGCGGCCGACCCGCGCGACGATTTCGACTTCGATCTGAATTTCGATGCCGAACCCGCGGCCACCCCGGCGGCGACTCCCGCCGCCAAGGACGACGACTTCGCCCTGGACTTCAGCGAATTCGAACGGCAGGGCGACCTGGCGCACGAGGAGCCTCTTGCGGATTCCAGTGCCGGCTCGGCCTTCGACGAGCCGCTGGCGCCGCCGGCGACCTCGACGACCGACGCCGAATTGCCCGCGAGTTTCGATCTGTCCGACTTCGACGACGAGCAGCCGGCGCCCAAGCGCGAAAGCGACGAGGAATTCGCCGCCCGCCTGCAGGAGGCCTCCCGCCAGTTCGATGCGGAGACCACCAGCGGCACCACCGGGGGCGATGGTCTGGACGACTTCGACTTCCTGTCCGGCGAAGACGAGACCGCCACCAAGCTGGACCTGGCGCGTGCCTACATCGACATGGGCGATCCGGAAGGTGCTCGGGACATCCTCGACGAGGTACTGGCCGAGGGTAACGCCGGGCAACAGCAGGAAGCGCGCGAGATCATCGCCCAGCTCAGCTGAGGCTGGCCGGACTTGGCAGAGGAGGGGAGGCGCTATAAGCTGCCTCCCCTTTTTTTCGCCTGGCCGTCGCCTTGGATTTTCTAGACCCCACCATCATCGTCCCGCCGCAGCGCATCGCGCTCGGCGTCGAGTACAAGGGCGCCCGCTATCGCGGTTGGCAGCGCCAGCAGCCGGGCGTGCGCTCCGTTCAGGAGACCCTGGAAGACGCCCTGTCCGAGGTCGCCGCGGCGCCCATCGCGCTGCATTGCGCCGGGCGTACCGACTGTGGCGTGCACGCCACCGGCCAGGTGGTGCATTTCGAGTCCCCGGTCGCGCGGCCACTCAAGGCCTGGGTGATGGGCACCAACGCCAATCTGCCGTCCGACATCAGCGTCACCTGGGTCAAGCCGGTCAGCAACGAATTCCATGCCCGTTTCAGCGCCATGGCGCGGCGTTACCGCTATGTGATCTATAACGATCCGATCCGGCCTGCGCACCTGGCGGAGGAGGTCACCTGGAATCACCGTCCGCTGCGCATCGAGCCCATGCGCGAGGCAGCCCAGGTGCTGCTCGGTACCCATGACTTCACCTCCTTCCGGGCCAAGGCCTGCCAGGCCAAGTCGGCGATCAAGACCATCCACCACCTGCGCCTCTGGCAGAGCGGGCGGCTGATCGTGCTGGACATCCGCGCCAACGCCTTCCTGCATCACATGGTGCGCAACATCGCCGGGGTGCTGATGGCGGTGGGCTGTGGCGAGCGACCGGTGGAGTGGGTCGCCGAGGTCCTGGCGGCGCGGGAGCGGCGCCTGGGTGGCGTAACCGCCCACCCATACGGCCTCTACCTGGTGGACGCCGAATATCCCGAGAGCACGCCGGTGCCCAAGCGGCCGCTGGGTCCGCTGTTCCTGGGGCACATCCCCGAGCTGGATGACCCCCAAGGCTGACGCTGCGCGGGTGGTCTGCTAACATCCATCGATTTGGAACGAGGTCATTCCGGTTTGGCTAACGTTCGAGTGAAGATCTGCGGGATCACCCGGGTCGAGGATGCGCTGGCCGCCGCGGCCGCCGGCGCCGATGCCATCGGCCTGGTGTTCTATGCGCGCAGCCCACGGGCGGTGAGCGCTGCCCAGGCGCGCCAGATCGTCGCGGCGCTGCCGCCCTTCGTCACCAGTGTCGGGCTCTTTGTCGATGCCTCGCCCTGCGAGATCGAGGAGACGCTGGACGCCGTGCCCCTGGACCTCCTGCAATTCCACGGCGACGAGACCCCGGCGCAGTGCGCCCGGTATCGCCGTCCCTATATCAAGGCCCTGCGCATGCGCGAGGATATCGACCTCGCCGCCATCTCCCGGGACCATGCCGGCGCCCGCGGGCTGCTGCTCGACACCTATGTCGCCGGCGTACCCGGAGGGACCGGTCAGGCCTTCGACTGGACGCGGGTACCCCGGGATCTGTCGCTGCCGCTGATCGTGGCCGGTGGCCTGGACGCGACCAACGTCGCCACCGCCATCGCCGCGTCCCGCGCCTATGGCGTGGACGTGAGCGGCGGCGTAGAGCAGGCCAAGGGCATCAAGGATGCCGCCGAGATCGCGCGTTTCGTGGCGGCCGTGCGGGGTGCGCCGGTCGCCTGATGTGACCCTCGTCGGGTGGTTGCCGTCCACACCTGCGACATATTCAAGCAGATCCGCCCTGGCGGGCCTGCCGTCCGACTCCCCGGGAGTCGGCATGAGACAACAGGGTAGCGGCCCGGGCAACAGCGGGCGCTGCCGAACCTATTACAGATGCTCAAGGAAGGCGCGGCCGCGGTCGCGCTGGGAGCCCATGCAAGTGGAGAGAGATGCATGAGCAATTGGCTGGTCGACAAACTGATTCCTTCCATCATGCGGTCCGAGGTGAAGCGCAGTTCGGTGCCGGAAGGTCTTTGGCACAAGTGTCCGGCCTGCGAAGCGGTCCTCTACCGTCCGGAGCTGGAAAAGAACCTGGACGTGTGCCTGAAGTGCGGTCACCACATGCGCATCAATGCGCGGCGCCGACTGGACATCTTCCTCGACGCCGAGGGCCGTGAAGAGCTGGGCACCGAGCTGGAGCCGGTGGACCGCCTGAAATTCCGCGACAGCAAGAAGTACAAGGACCGTTTCACCGCCGCGCAAAAGGAAACCGGCGAAAAAGACGCCCTGATCTCCATGCGCGGCACCCTCAAGGGCATGCCGGTGGCGGTCTGCGCCTTCGAATTCTCCTTCATGGGTGGCTCCATGGGCGCCGTGGTCGGCGAGCGCTTCGTGCGCGCGGCCAATGTGGCCCTGGAAGAGCGTTGCCCGCTGATCTGCTTTTCCGCCTCGGGCGGTGCGCGGATGCAGGAAGCCCTGATCTCGCTGATGCAGATGGCCAAGACCTCCGCGGTGCTGGCGCGTCTGCGCGAAGAGGGCATCCCCTTCATCTCGGTGCTGACCGATCCGGTCTATGGTGGCGTCTCCGCCAGTCTGGCGATGCTGGGTGACGTCATCGTCGCCGAGCCCAAGGCGTTGATCGGCTTCGCCGGTCCGCGCGTGATCGAGCAGACCGTGCGCGAAAAGCTGCCGGAAGGCTTCCAGCGCAGCGAATTCCTGCTGGAGCACGGCGCCGTCGACATCATCGTCTCGCGCAAGGAATTGCGTGATCGCCTGGCGCGTCTGCTGGCGACCTTCCAGCACCAGCCGGTACCGGCGGCCTGATGGCTTCGCGCAGCCTCGCGCAGTGGCTGGCCTATCTCGAGCAGCTGCATCCGTCGGCGATCGACATGGGCCTGGACCGGGTGCGCGAGGTCGCGCAGCGGCTGGGTCTGACCCGGCCGGCCCCGCGGGTGGTGACCGTGACCGGCACCAACGGCAAGGGCTCCACCTGCGCCTTTCTCGCCAGTCTGCTGCGCGCCAGCGGACAGCAGGTCGGCGTCTATGCCTCGCCGCATCTGGTGCGCTACAACGAGCGCGTCGATGTGAACGGCACCCTGGCCAGCGATAGCGATCTGTGCACCGCCTTCGCCGCGGTGGAAGCCGCGCGGGGCGAGATCAGCCTGACCTATTTCGAAGTGGGTACCCTGGCGGCCTTCTGGCTGTTCGAGCGTGCCCGGCTGGACGTCGCCGTCCTCGAAGTCGGTCTGGGCGGACGCCTGGACGCGGTCAATCTGATCGACGCCGATCTGGCGCTGGTCACCAGCATCGGCCTCGACCACGCCGAATGGCTGGGTGATACCCGCGAAAGCGTGGCCGTGGAAAAGGCCGGTATCTTCCGCGCCGGCAAGCCGGCCCTCTGCGGCGATCTGGAGCCCCCCGCGCCACTGATCCAAGCCGCCGAGCGCCTGGGTGCTCCCTTGCTGCTGCGCGGCGAAGCCTTCGACCTGCAGATCGAGAGCGCCGGCTGGTTCTGGCGCGGGCGCGATGCCCAGGGCAACGCCCTGGCGCTGCCCGGTCTGCCGTTGCTCGACCTGCCCATGGAAAATGCCGCCCTGGCCTTGCAGGCCTACGCCTTGCTCGACCAGCCCTGGCTGCCGGAAAAGATCGCGGCGGCCCTGCAGGCGACGCGCATGACCGGACGACTCGATCGCCGCCAGGTCGAGTGGGCAGGGGAGACCCGTAGCGTCCTGCTGGACGTGGCCCATAATCCCCATGCCGCCGAGTACCTGGCCCGGCGCCTGGCCGTGAAGCCGATCGCCGGCGTGCGTCGCGCGGTGTTCGGCGTCCTGGCCGACAAGGACCTGGACGGCATCCTGGCGCCCCTGGAGGGCCTGTTCGCCAGCTGGGCTGTCGCGACCCTGCCGACCCCGCGCAGTCGCGAAGGTGCCGAGGTGGCCGCACTGCTGGCCGCACGCGGTGTCCAGGCCGAGGCCCATGCCTCCCTGCTGGCCGCCTTCGAGGCGCAACTGGCCGCCAGTGCGGCCGACGACGAGGTGGTCGTGTTCGGCTCCTTCTACAGCGTCGCCGAGGTGCTCGCGCAGCTCTCTTCCCCATCCGAATCCGCGGAGGCATAACCCATGCTCAAGCAAAGAGTCATCGGAGCGCTGGTGCTGCTGGCGCTGATCATCATCTTCGTGCCCATGCTCTTCAATCGCCAGGACGACGCCCGCAAGGTGGCGGTCGAGGCGCCGCCCCAGCCGGCCGCACCCACGGTGCCCGCGACCGAGGTGCAGCCGGTGCAGACGCCCGAGGCGCCGCCCGTGGTGGTGGTACCGGACGAGCCGGCCAAGCCGCTCGGCAAGCCGCAGACCCCCATTGCCGGTACCGCCGGCCAGGCGCCGACGCAGAATGCGCCGGTAAGTCCCGCGCCTGCCCAATCCCAGCCTGCCGCGCCGGTCGCCAAGGCGCCCGCCACCCCTGCACCCGTCGCAAGCGCGCCGGCAGCACCCGCAGCTACACCGGCGCCGGCGGCCAAGCCGGACTCGCGGCTGGGCGCGGCCAATCTGCCCAACAGCTGGTCGGTCCAGCTCGCCAGCCTGTCGTCCCGGCCCAGCGCCGACGCCCTGCAGGCCAAGCTGCGCAGCCAGGGCTACAACGCCTATGTGCGCACCGCCGACGGCATGAATCGCGTCTTCGTCGGGCCGGTGATAGAGCGCAGCGAGGCGGATCGGCTGCGCGATCAGCTCAACAAGCAGAATGGCGTCAAGGGTTTCGTCGTGCGCTTTCAGCCGGAGCGCGGTTAACCCGGTCACAAGGCTCTGCTAGAATGCAGGGCCTTTTTGTAAGTGGACCTTGCCGTGGGCTTCACCTGGGTGGACTGGGCGATCGTCGCCGTTGTCATCGTTTCCAGCCTGATCAGTCTCAGGCGCGGCTTCGTCAAGGAAGCGTTGTCACTGGCCACCTGGATCGTTGCCGGTGGCGTGGCCTGGGTCTTCGGTGGGGCACTGTCCACCTATCTGGTCGACTATATTCAGGTGCCGTCCGGGCGAGTGATCGCCGCCTGTGTCATTCTTTTCGTGCTGACGCTACTCGTGGGTGCCCTGGTGAGCTTCTTGCTTGGCGAACTGATCCGCGTCACCGGATTGTCGGGCACCGATCGCTTTCTCGGCATGGCCTTTGGCGCTGCCCGCGGTGCCTTGCTGATCACCGTGGCCGTGGGGCTGTTGAGCCTGGGGCCGGTCCAGCAGGATGGCTGGTGGCAGCAGTCGGTGCTGGTTCCACATTTTCTGCTGGTGGCCGATTGGTCGAAGAATCTGCTGTTGGGCTTTGCCGGCCAGTGGCTGGGCGCGACGCCCATGCCCAGTCTGCAACTGCTGCCGCAGCTGGGGCCCAAGGCTCCTTGAACGCTTTTCCAGGCCTCGCCTTGCGGGGTCATCCTGCGATGGTCCGCCGTCGCATCACTTGAAACAGTGGGGTCGCGTCACATGTGTGGCATCGTAGGTATCGTGGGCAAGACGAACGTCAACCAGTCTTTGTACGACGCGCTCACCGTCCTTCAACATCGCGGTCAGGATGCCGCCGGTATCGTCACCAGCCTGGACGGTAAACTCTTCCTGCGCAAAGACAACGGCCTGGTCCGCGACGTCTTCCAGCAGCGGCACATGCAGCACCTGGTCGGCCATATGGGCATCGCCCACGTGCGCTATCCCACCGCCGGCAGCTCCAGCTCCGCCGAGGCGCAGCCGTTCTACGTCAACTCGCCCTATGGCATCACCCTGGCGCACAACGGCAACCTGACCAACGTCGAGCAGCTGTCCCGCGAGATCTACGAATCCGATCTGCGCCACGTCAACACCACCTCCGATTCCGAGGTGCTGCTCAACGTCTTCGCCCACGAGCTGGCGGTGCGCAACAAGCTGCAGCCGACCGAGGACGACGTCTTCGCCGCGGTCTCCGAGGTCCATGAGCGCTGCCGTGGCGGCTATGCCGTGGTGGCCATGATCACCGGCTACGGCATCGTCGGCTTCCGCGATCCCAACGCCATCCGTCCCATCGTCTTCGGCCAGCGTCACACCGAATACGGCGTGGAGTACATGATCGCCTCCGAGAGCGTCGCCCTCGACGTACTCGGCTTCACCCTGATCCGTGATCTGGAGCCGGGCGAGGCGGTGTACATCACCGAAGACGGTCGCCTCTACACCCGCCAGTGCGCGCAGAATCCGCAATACGCGCCTTGCATCTTCGAGCACGTCTACCTGGCGCGTCCGGATTCCATCATCGATGGCATCTCGGTCTACAAGGCGCGCCTGCGCATGGGCGAGAAGCTCGCCGAGAAGATCCAGCGCGAGCGCCCCGAACACGACATCGATGTGGTCATCCCGATTCCGGACACCAGCCGCACCGCGGCGCTGGAGCTGGCCAATCACCTGGGCGTCAAGTTCCGCGAGGGCTTCGTCAAGAACCGCTACATCGGCCGAACCTTCATCATGCCCGGCCAGGCCGCGCGCAAGAAGTCGGTGCGCCAGAAGCTCAACGCCATCGAACTGGAATTCCGCGGCAAGAACGTGATGCTGGTGGACGACTCTATCGTCCGCGGCACCACCTGCAAGCAGATCATCCAGATGGCCCGCGAAGCCGGCGCCAAGAAGGTCTACTTCTGCTCGGCGGCTCCGGCGGTGCGTTTCCCCAACGTCTACGGCATCGACATGCCCAGCGTGCACGAGCTGATCGCCCACGGCCGCACCACCGAGGAAGTCGGCGAACTGATCGGCGCCGACTGGCTGATCTACCAGGATCTGCAGGACCTGCAGGAAGCCGTGCGTACCCGCAAGGCACCCAAGGTCGAGCAGTTCGACTGCGCGGTGTTCGATGGCGAGTACATCACCGGCGACGTCGATGCCGCCTATCTGAACCGGATCGAACAGGCGCGCAACGACGCGGCCAAGGTCAAGCACAAGGCGGTCAGCGCCATCATCGATCTCTACAACGACTAAGGAGCTGCACATGAGCCAAGACTGGGATGCCGGACGCCTGGACAGTGATCTCGAGGGCGCGGCCTTCGAGACCTTGGCGGTGCGGGCAGGGCAGCAGCGCTCGCCGGAAGGCGAGCATGGCGAAGCCCTGTTCCTGACCAGCAGCTACGTGTTCCGGACCGCCGCGGATGCCGCGGCGCGCTTCGCCGGCGAGGTGCCGGGCAACGTCTATTCACGCTATACCAACCCCACGGTCCGTACCTTCGAGACCCGTATCGCGGCCCTGGAAGGCGCGCAGCAGGCGGTGGCCACCGCCTCGGGCATGTCGGCCATCCTGGCCATGGTCATGAGTCTGTGCAGCGCCGGTGACCACGTGCTGGTTTCGCGCAGCGTGTTCGGCTCCACCATCAGCCTGTTCGAGAAGTACTTCAAGCGCTTCGGCATCGAGGTGGACTATCCGCCGCTGGCCGATCTGGACGCCTGGCAGGCGGCCTGCAAGCCGAACACCCGGCTGTTCTTCGTCGAGTCGCCGTCCAATCCCCTGGCCGAGCTGGTGGACATCGCCGCCCTGGCCGAGATCGCCCATGCCCGGGGCGCGCTGCTGGCGGTCGACAACTGCTTCTGCACCCCGGCGCTGCAGAAGCCGCTCGCGCTGGGTGCCGACATCGTCATCCATTCGGCGACCAAGTACATCGACGGTCAGGGTCGTGGCATGGGCGGCGTGGTCGCCGGTCGTGCCGAGCAGATGAAAGAGGTGGTGGGTTTCCTGCGTACCGCGGGCCCGACCCTGAGTCCCTTCAACGCCTGGCTGTTCCTCAAGGGCCTGGAGACGCTGAAGATCCGCATGCAGGCGCACAGCCAGACCGCACTGGAGCTGGCACGTTGGCTGGAAGGCCAGCCCGGCGTCGAGCGGGTCCACTATGCCGGCCTGGAAAGCCATCCGCAGCATGAGCTGGCGTGCCGCCAGCAGAGCGCCTTTGGCGCCGTGGTGAGCTTCGAGGTGGCCGGTGGGCGCGACGCCGCCTGGCGCTTCATCGACGCCACCCGGATGATCTCCATCACCACCAACCTGGGCGATACCAAGACCACCATCGCCCACCCGGCGACGACCTCGCACGGGCGACTGTCGCCGGCCGAGCGCGCCAATGCCGGGATCAGCGACAGCCTGATCCGCATCGCCGTGGGTCTCGAAGACCTGGGCGATCTGCGCCAGGACCTGGCCCGCGGACTGGCGGCGCTATGAGTCTGACGTTCGCACCGGTAGAGCTGCGTGTCGCCCTGGTCACCGGCGCGGCGCGTGGGATCGGGCTGGGTATCGCCGCCTGGCTAATAGCCGAAGGCTGGCGGGTAGTGGTGGCCGATATCGAGCAGGAGCGCGGCGCCAAGGTGGCCGCCGCACTCGGCGAGCGCGCCTGGTTCGTGGCTCTGGACGTGGCTGACGAGGGTCAGGTGGAGGCCGCCGTGGCCCAGGTGATCGGCCAGTTCGGTCGGCTGGACGCCCTGGTCAACAACGCCGGTCTCGCCACCGCCCAGGGCCAGCCGCTGGAAAGCCTGGCGCTGACCGAGTGGCGCAAGGTGCTCGGGGTGAATCTGGACGGCCCCATGCTGATGGCCAAGCATTGCGCGCCCTATCTGCGCGAGCAGCAGGGCGCCATCGTCAACATCGCCTCGACCCGCGCCCGGCAGTCCGAGCCCCACAGCGAAGCCTATGCCGCGAGCAAGGGCGGGTTGCTGGCCCTGACCCATGCCCTGGCCGTCAGCCTGGGCCCGGAAGTGCGGGTGAATGCCCTCTGCCCGGGCTGGATCGATGCGCGCGATGCCCATGTCCGCGAGGCCGAACCGCTGTCCGCCGCCGACCACGAGCAGCATCCGGTCGGACGGGTAGGGACGGTGGAGGACGTGGCGGCCTGCGTGGCCTGGCTGCTCGGCGGCAACGCCGGTTTCATCACCGGCGAGGCCATCACCCTGGACGGCGGCATGACCCGCAAGATGATCTACCTGGAATAGCGCCCGTAAAAAATAAAATTGGAAAAATCCTTGACGGATCAAGGGGCTACGAGGAGAATGCGCGTCACCCGAAGGGGATGGCTGATTAGCTCAGCTGGGAGAGCACCTGCATCACACGCAGGGGGTCGGCGGTTCGATCCCGTCATCAGCCACCAAACTCTTCGGGAAGTGTTCCGCAAGGTGCACGCAATGCGCGGCGGTAGTTCAGTCGGTTAGAATACCGGCCTGTCACGCCGGGGGTCGCGGGTTCGAGTCCCGTCCGCCGCGCCATACGAGTCGTTCCGGGTCTTCTGAACTGCCCGAACGACGCAAGAGAAGCTGCCCTAGGGCAGCTTTTTTTTGTGCCTGGAGAAAAGGCCGGCCGATCCTTCGCGGACTGGCGCCGTTTTGGCGGCCAGCGCCGGCCCCGGTCAAATCACGAATTCCGCCACCACCTGACGGAGACCGGCCGCCAGGCGCGACACCTCATTGCTGGCGCTGGAGGTCTGACTGGCGCCCGCGGCGGTCTGGTCGGACAGGTCCTTGATGCTGATCAGGCCCCGGTCGATGTCCTTGGCCACCAGGGCCTGTTGTTCGGCGGCCGTGGCGATCAGCGCCGTACGCTCGTCGATGCCGTTCATGGCTCCGGCGATGGCCAATAAGGCACCGTTGGCTTCCCGGGCAACGGCCAGGGATTGTTCGGCGGTCTGGCTGCTCTGCTGCATGGCCTTCACCGCGTCCGTCGAATCCTGCTGGATGGTGCCGATCATGGCCTCGATCTCCCGCGTCGACTGCTGGGTGCGGTGGGCGAGGGCGCGGACCTCATCCGCGACCACGGCGAAGCCGCGACCCTGATCGCCGGCGCGTGCCGCTTCGATGGCGGCATTGAGCGCCAGCAGATTGGTCTGCTCGGCGATGGCGCGGATGACGTCGACCACGTTGCTGATGGCCTGGGCGCGCCCCGACAGCGTCTGGATCTGGCCGCTGCTCTGATCGACCTGGGTAGCCAGCCGTTCGATGGCGGTCAGGGTCGCGGCCACGTGTTGCAGGCCGGCCTGGGTCAGGGTGCTGCCCCTTTGCGAGGCGCCGGCGCTTTCCTCCGCGTGGCGCGCCACCTCGTCCACCGCGGCGCTCATTTCCGTCACCGCGGTGGCCACCTGGCCGATCTCGTCGTTTTGCCTGAGCAGGCCGCGATTGCCAGCGTCGATCACCGCGGTCATCTCCTCGGCGGAGGCGGCCAACTGACTGGAGCTGTCCGCCAGATGGGCCACGGTATCGCGCAGATTGGCCTGCATGTCGGCCAGGGCGGTCAGCAGGCCGGCGGCCTCGTCGCGACCCGTGACCTGGATGTCTTCGGCAAGATCCTTGTTGGCGATCCGCTGGGCGATGCGCAGGGCTTCGCCGATGGGCAGGGTGATACTGCGCGTCAGCAGGAAGGCCAGGGCGATGGTGGCCAGCAGGGTGGCGAGGATCAGCCCCGCGACCCAGGCCAGGCCGTGGTCGTAGATCCGTCCCGCTTCGATGCCGGAGGCGACGGCGCCCCGGTCATTCAGCGCGGCCAGGTTTTCGATCTGCGTCTGCAACTGGTCGGCGGCCGCGCGCATGCCACCGTTGGCCAGGGCCTCGGCACCGGGCAGATCCCCCGTCCGGTAAAGGGTCTCGAAGCTGTCCAGCAGGCCCAGATAAGCCGTGGCCCCGTCCTGTACCGCCTGGTACAGCCGCTGCTCCGCATCGCTGGACACCAGGGGTGCATAGTCCTTTACCCCGGTGGCGAAGCGGCTGCGCAGATCGACCAGGGCCATGGCCATTTCCGGCTGGCGCGCGGGGTCCCGGGTGCCCAGGGCTCTCAGGCTTTCGAGGCGCAACCTGAGCAGCGCCGCGGTCATCTGGCCGGCCTGGCGAACGCTGGGCATCCAGTCCGTTTCCACCTCGATTTCCGACTGCCTGAGTTGCCGCATCTGGATCAGGGCGATAGCCCCGAGCGCGATGACGATTGCTACGATAATCGAGAAGGCCAAGGCCGACCGGCGACCCACCTTGAGTGTGCGCATCATCATGACAGTCACCGTGAGGGTAGCCCCGGTGGGACACCGGGTTGGAGTTGTGATGTGCATCACACGCTATAGGGGGTGGCTTAGCGGCGGCTTAAGGCCGAGCCGGCCATAGGACCATTGGTCTGACTATGGCTGGACGCTCGAATCAGTGCCCTCGTGGGAGCGACGATCCCGGCTGGCGTTAGCCGGCCGGGGCACCCATCTGCGCCGAGATGCGCGCCGTGGTGGCGAGCATCTGCTCGACGTACTCGGCCTTGAGGTCTTCGCGGAAGCGGAAGCAGGGAAAGGACACGCTCAGGCCGGCGATGACCTGGCCGAAGCGATCGCGGATCGGCGCCGCCAGGCACCTCATGTTGGCCTCGAATTCCTCGTGGTCTTCGGCGAAGCCCAGCTCACGAACCCGCGCCAGTTCCGCGAGGTAGGCGGCCAGGCTGTCGAGGGTGTTGGGCGTGCGACGGACAAAGGTCTCCTGGGCGAGGATCTGCCGCACCTCGGCTTCTGGGCGCCAGGCCATCAGCACCTTGCCGATTCCCGTGCAATACAGCGGAGCCCGCCGACCGATGCGTGAATACATGCGCAGGGTGTAGCGCGAATCGAGCTTGTGCACATAGACGATGGCGCCCTCGTCGAAGATGCCGAGGTGGACAGTCTCGCCGGTGAGGTCGTTGAGCAGGCGCATGCCTGGTTCGGCTTCGCGGACCAGCTCCAGCTGGGGCAGGGCGCGGGCGCCCAGTTCGAACAGCTTGACGCTGAGGCGGTAGCGGTCTTCGGCGTCCTGCACCACATAGCCCAGGGCCTTGAGCGTCTGCAGGAAGCGGTGGACGGTGCTCTTCGACAGGTCCAGTTGCTGCGCCAGCTCCGAGACGCCGCAGTCGTCCTCGCGCTCGCCGAGGGCTTCGAGCACCGCCAGGGTGCGCCCGACGGCGCTGACCATGTCATTGCCGAGTTGCTGATTCTTTTCCATGGGACCGCCGGTCGCCTGGTTGCCGGAACACTGTTCCATTCTGATTGACGGATGCGGGAAAGGCCAGCAACACTGTCCGCCAGCGAATGGAACAACGTTCCAAAGCATTTCGCGCGTAAGGGTCTTCTCTCACCGCTGGCGGTCGCCGGCGGTGCGAACAAAAACAACAACGGAACCCGCGACGATGAAATCCATGACCAAGGCCCCGCGCGCATTGGCGCCTGCCGTTCGTACCCCCCGCTGGCTGCCCCGTGCACATCCGGTGTCCTGGCAGATGCTGGGCATCACCACCCTGGCGATGCTGATGATTTCGGTGGATCGCCAGCTGTTGCCGACCGTGCTGCCGGCGATCATGCAGGAATTCGGACTGGACGCCGCCCAGGGCGGCTGGCTCAGTTCGCTGAGTTTCGTCGGCACCCTGGTCGGCGCTCTGGTGGTGGGGGTGCTGGCCGACAGCGTCGGTACCGGCCACCGCCGTGCCTGGAGCTGGGTGGGAGCCTGCGCCCTGACCATAGGCTCGGCCTTCGCCACCGTGTACGCGCGCTCGCTGGGCGCCCTGCAGGTGCTGAGATTCACCATGGGCCTGGGCACCGGCGCCATGGAGCCGGTCAACATCGCCGTGGCCAGCGAATTCTGGCAAAAGGAAAATCGCGGCTTCGCCCTGGGCGTCCACCATACCGGCATGCCCCTGGGTCAATTCGTCGGCCCGGTTTTGATGGGGTTGATCCTGGCCAATGGCGACTGGCGCGCCACCTTTCTCTGGATTCCCCTGATCGGTCTGCCGATCATCCTGCTGCAGCTCTACCTCGGCCGCCGCCGCAACGAGGAACAGGTCTATGCCTGGATCCGCGAGGAGGGGCTGACCGTGCCGGTCGACACCGCCGCGCCGGTCTCGCGCAATCCGCTGAGCAACCTGCGCCAGGCCTTTGCCGAGCGCAACGTGCGCCTCTGCCTGGTGATGAACTTCCTGTTTCTCTGGACCGAGATGGGCGTGGCCACCTTTCTGACCTACCAGCTCACAAGCCAGCTGGAGCTGAGCCTGGCCGAGGCCGCGGTGATCTCCGGCGCCTCGGGGCTGGTGGGCTGGGCGGGGCAGATCTTCTGGGGGACGCTGAGCGATCACCGCGGTCGCAAGTTCGCGCTGGGCATCCTGACCGTCGGTTTCTCGATCTGCGTGGCGCTGTGCATGTTCATCGACAGCCGCGCCATGGCCTGGACCCTGCTGCTGGCCTGGGGCCTGTTCCGCAACTCGCCCTATGTGGTGCTCTATTCGCTGGCGGTGGATTCCTCGCCCCGCGCGGCCGGCAGCGGCCTGGGTCTGCTGATTGGCGTGGGCCTGGGCCTGGCGGGCTTTCTGGTGGGGCCGGTGGCCGGCTACGTGATCGAGCATTTCGGCTGGCACTGGAGCTACGCCATGCTCGCCCTGAGCTGCCTGCTGGTGCTGATACCGCTGCGCTTCGTGGAGGAGACCCAGCATGGCGCCACCTGAGTATCTGTTCGACCATAGCGATGAACTGGGCGAAGGCCCGGTCTGGGATACCCGACAGCAGCGCCTGCTGTGGGTGGATATCCTGGCCGGTCGCCTGTTGCGCGCCGCGCCGCAGCCGGCGGCTCCGGTCGAGGTGCTGGAGTTCGGCCAACCGCTGGGCTGCGCCGTGCCCCATGTCGATGGCTCCACCTGGCTGGCCCTGAGCGACGGCGTCTGGCGCCTGGCCGCCGGCGCCGCCCAGCCGACGCCCATTGCGCAGCCGCCCCGGGCGGTCCATGGGCCTCAGCACCGTTTCAATGACGGCAAGTGCGATGCGCTCGGCCGCTTCTGGCTGGGTACCACGCTGCTCGACGAGGCGCCCGGCGGTGGCCGGCTGTATTGCCTGGACCTGGATGGCCAACTGCATCAGGTGCTCGACGGCATCACCGTGTCCAACGGTCTGGGCTGGAGCCCGGACAACCGGACCTTCTACTACATAGATTCGCCCACCCGCCGGGTGCAGGCCTTCGACTTCGATCTCGCCAGCGGCCAGCTCGGTCGCGGGCGCACCCTCATCGACTTCGGCGAGCAGCCCGGCGTGCCCGATGGCCTGGCCGTGGACAGCGAGGGCGCCCTGTGGATCGCCCACTGGGACGGCTATCGCCTGAGTCGCTGGAGCGCCGAGGGCGTATTGCTCGCCTGGGTGGAGCTGCCGGTGGCGCGGGTCACCTCCTGCGCCTTCTATGGCGCGCGCCTGGAGCAGTTGCTGATCACCACCGCCCGGGTGGGTCTCGATGATTCCGCCCGCCAGGCGCAACCCCTGGCCGGGCGCAGCTTTCGCCTCGATCCCGGCGTGACCGGCCTGGCGGTGTCCGCCTGCCGCGTCCGGGTTCCGGATCATCCTCAGGAGTCTGCATGACGCTACCCCTCGTTTCGTCCCCCCTGACCCGCATCGGCCTCATCGGCGAATGCATGGTCGAGTTGCGCAGTCAGGAAGATGGCCAGCTGGGCCAGGCCTTTGGCGGCGATACCCTGAATGCGGCGGTCTATCTGCGGCGGCTGCTCGGCGACGACCCGGTGCAGGTGGATTACCTTACCGCGGTGGGCGACGACAGCCTGAGCCAGGCCATGCGCGCACGCTGGCGGGAGGAGGGGGTGAGTGACGCGCGGGTGCGGGTATTGCCCGGGCGTCTGCCGGGACTCTATCTGATCCAGACCGATGCCGACGGCGAGCGGCGCTTTCTCTACTGGCGCGGCGAGGCGGCGGCGCGGGAGTGTTTCGACGGCGCGGAGGCGCAGCCGCTGCTGGCGGCCCTGGCCGAGTATCAGCTGCTCTATCTCAGCGGCATCAGCCTGGCGGTGCTGACCAATACCGGTCGCGAGCGGTTGCTGGAGGCCCTGCGCCAGGCGCGCGCCGCCGGCACCCGCATCGTCTTCGACAACAATTACCGGCCGCGGCTGTGGCCGAATCTGCAGGCGGCGCGCACGGCCTATCACCGGTTGCTGCAGCTCGCCGACCTGGCGCTGGTGACCTGGGAGGACGACGCCGCGCTGTTCGGCTTCGCCGACGAGGCGGCGCTGCTTGCCCAGTACGCCGAGTGGGGCGTGGCCGAGGTGGCGCTCAAGCGCGGCGCGCGCAGCTGCCTGCTGCAGCATCGCCAGGGGCGCCAGGAGGTGGCCGGCGAAGCCGTGGCCCGAGTGGTGGACACCACCGCCGCCGGGGATTCCTTCAGCGCCGCCTACCTGGCCTGCCGCCTCCAGGGCGGGGCGCCCGAGGTGGCCGCCGCCTGGGGGCATCGCCTCGCCGCCACGGTCATCCAGCATCCCGGTGCACTCATCCCGCGCGCCGCCATGCCGGCGCTGCCGCCCCTGATTCCCGCGCTCACTGCCCAGGCCTGAAGCCATGAAGATCACCGAAGCCCGCGTCATCGTCACCTGTCCCGGTCGCAACCTGGTCACCCTCAAGATCGTCACCGACGAAGGCCTCTATGGCCTCGGCGACGCCACCCTCAACGGCCGCGAACTGGCGGTGGTGGCCTACCTGGAAGAGCACGTGCTGCCGGCGCTGATCGGTCGCGACGCCCATCGCATCGAAGACATCTGGCAGTACCTCTATCGCGGCGCCTACTGGCGGCGCGGACCGGTCACCATGACCGCCATCGCCGCGGTGGACGTGGCGCTCTGGGATCTCAAGGCCAAGGCCGCCGGTATGCCGCTGTACCAGCTGCTCGGCGGCAAGAGTCGCGAGCGGGTGATGGTCTATGGCCACGCCACCGGCAAGGACATCGAGAGCTGCCTGGACGAGGTGGCCCGCCATGTGGAGCAGGGCTATCGCGCGGTGCGGGTGCAGTGCGGGGTGCCGGGCATTCCCACCACCTACGGCGTGGCCAAGCGCGAGGGCGAGCGCTACGAGCCGGCCGACAGCGACCTGCCGGCCGAGCACGTCTGGGACACCGCCAAGTACCTCAATCACGTGCCCAAGCTGTTCGCCGCGGTGCGCGAGCGCTTTGGCGACGACCTGCACCTGCTGCACGACGTGCACCACCGGCTGACGCCCATCGAGGCGGGACGGCTGGGCAAGAGGGTCGAGGAATACAACCTGTTCTGGCTGGAGGACTGCACCCCGGCGGAAAACCAGGAGGCCTTCCGCCTGATCCGCCAGCACACGACCACGCCGCTGGCGGTGGGCGAGGTGTTCAATTCCATCCACGACTGCCGCGAGCTGATCCAGGAGCAGCTGATCGACTATATCCGCGCCACCCTGGTGCATGCCGGCGGCATCACCCACATGAGGCGCATCGCCGATCTGGCCGCGCTCTACCAGGTGCGCACCGGCTTCCATGGCGCCACCGACCTGTCGCCGGTGTGCATGGGCGCGGCGCTGCACTTCGACACCTGGGTGCCCAACTTCGGCATCCAGGAGCACATGCCCCACGAGGCGCGCATCGAGGAGGTCTTTCCCCATGCCTATCGCTTCGCGGACGGCCATTTCACCCCGGGCGAGGTGCCCGGCCACGGCGTGGACATCGATGAAGACCTCGCCGCCCGTTATCCGTACAAACGCGCCAGCCTGCCGGTGAACCGGCTGGTGGATGGCACCCTGTGGCACTGGTGAAGGAGGAGTCCAGGATGAAAGCCTTTCAGGTCAGAGCGCCCCACGAATTCAGCATCGCAGAGGTCGCGGTACCCACGCTGGCGCCCGGTGAGGTCCGCGTCGGGGTGGCCTATGCCGGCATCTGCGGCTCGGACATGCACATCATCCATGGGCAGAACGCCTTCGTGCGCTTTCCCCGCGTCACCGGCCACGAGTTCGCCGGCGTGGTGCGCGAGGTGGGCGAGGGCGTGAGCGGCCTGGCGGTGGGCGATCCGGTCTGCGTCGATCCGGTGATCGCCTGCGGCAGCTGCTATCCCTGCCGCATCGGCCGGCCCAATGTCTGCAGTCGCCTGCAGGTGCTGGGGGTGCACCGCGATGGCGGCTTCAGCGAAGAGGTCTGCGTACCCGCCGGCAACGCCCATCGCCTGCCGCCCGGTCTGCCGCTGGCCCAGGCCGCCCTGGTCGAGCCCTACAGCATCGCCCTCAATGTGCTGGAGCGGATGCAATTCCTGCCCGGAGACGGCCTGCTGATCTACGGCGCCGGCGTGATCGGCCTGACCCTGGTGCAGATGGCCCGGGCGCTGGGCATCGCCGACATCACGGTGACCGATGTGCTGGACGATCGACTGGCCACCGCCCGGGCCCTGGGCGCGACCCGCACCCTCAATGGCCGCGAGACCAGCGTCGAGGCGGCCATGCGCGAAGCCACCGGCGGCGAGGGCGTGCCGCTGATCGTCGACGCCGCCTGCCATCCGGCCTTGCTGCCGGAGATCGTCCGGCTGGCGTCGCCGGCCGGGCGCATCGGCCTGCTGGGCTTCAGCGCCACGCCCAGCGAGCTGGTGCAGCTGGAGATCATCAAGAAGGAATTGACGCTGGTGGGCTCGCGGCTCAACAACGGCCGCTTTCCGCGGGTCATCGAGCTGCTGGCGGCGGGCCGGCTGGATGCCGCGGCGCTGATCAGCCACCAGGTGGCCAGCCAGGAGATGCCGGGTGCCATCGAGCTGATCGAAAGGCACCCCGAGCAGACCCGCAAGGTGCTGGTGCAATGGGGTGGCAACGCCTGACAACACGGGCTCCCCAAGGGGCGCCGCTGCGATGCCTTACCGAATAAAGACAATGAGCGGGAGGTAACAAATGGCTGGACAAGGTCGTGGACTGGTACTCGTCATGCTGTTCCTGGCGGGGGTCGTCAACTATCTGGATCGCTCGGCGCTGTCGGTGGCGGCGCCGCTGATCCAGAAGGACTTCGCGCTCAGCGCCGGCGAGATGGGGTTGCTGTTCAGCGCCTTCTTCGTCGGCTATGCGGCGTTCAACTTCATCGGTGGCTGGGCCGCCGACCGCTATGGCGCCAAGACCACGCTGCTGCTGGCCATGGTGCTCTGGTCGGCGTTCAGCGGCCTGACGGTGCTGGCCTCGGGCTTTGCCGCGCTGATCGTGATCCGGGTGCTGTTCGGCATGGCCGAGGGGCCCCTGAGCGTCTCCACCAGCAAGATGGTCAACAACTGGTACGCGCCCCACAACCGCGGCCGCACCCTGGGCCTGTCGATGTCGGGCACCCCCCTGGGCGGCGCCATCTCCGGCCCCATTGTCGGGGTGATCGCGGTGACCTATGGCTGGAAGGTGTCCTTTGTCGTCATCATGCTGATCGGCTTCGTCTGGGCGGTGGTCTGGTACCTCTGGATCAAGGACAAGCCAACCGGCCAGCTGGCCGCCGACATCACCGCCGAGGAGCGCGCCGTGGCCGTGGTGGACACCGAGGTCAGGCCGCTCAAGTACTACCTGCGCCAGCCCACGGTGCTCTTCACCGCCCTGGCGTTCTTCGCCTACAACTACACTCTGTTCTTTTTCCTGACCTGGTTTCCCAGCTACCTGATCCAGGCCTATGGCCTCAACGTGAAGGACATGAGCATCGCCACGGTGATCCCCTGGGTGCTGGGCTTCATCGGCCTGGCGGTGGGCGGCTATCTGTCCGACTGGGTGTTCCGCAAGACCGGCCGGCTGATGTTCTCGCGCAAGGTGGTGCTGGTGAGCTGCCTGCTGGCCTGCGCCCTGTGCATCGCCGTGGCCGGCCTGGTCAGCACCCTCTATGCCGCGGTGGCCCTGGTGGCGCTCTCGGTGTTCTTCCTCTACCTGACCGGGGCGATCTACTGGGCGATCATCCAGGACACGGTGCCGGCGGCGCGGGTGGGCGGGGTGAGCGGCTTCATGCACTTCCTGGCCAACACCTCGGGCATCATCGGCCCGGCGGTGACCGGCTACCTGGTGCAATTCACCGGGGCCTTCACCAGCGCCTTCCTGCTGGCCGGCACCCTGACCGTGATCGGTTCGCTGTGCGTGGCGCGCTTCGTCAAGCCGCTGGCCGAGCGGCCGGCGGACGCACCCGCCGAGCTGGCCACTGGAGGCGCCCGATGAGCGATTTCGAACGTATTCCTTCGCGCTATCCGGCGCCCGCCATCGGCATCGTCCACCTGGGCCTGGGCGCCTTCCATCGTGCCCACCAGGCGGTCTACCTGGAGCGCAACCTGGCCCGCCATGGCGGCGGCGCCTGGGGCCTGTGCAGCGCCAACCTGAGATCGGGGCGGGCGCTGGTGGAGACCCTCAGCGCCCAGCAGGGTCGCTATCACGTGGCCGAATACCGCAACCGGCGCGAAGGGGTGCTGCGCGAGATCGGCGTCCTGCGCGAGGTGCTCTACGCCGGCGACGGCGGGGCCGGGCGCGAGGCCCTGCTGGCCCGGCTGGCCGATCCCGGGGTGCGCATCGTCACTCTGACGGTGACGGAAAAGGGTTATTGCCTGAGTCCGGCCAGCGGCGCGTTGCGCCGCGACGATCCCGGCATCGTCCACGACCTAACCGAACCGCGGGCGCCGCGCACCGCGCCGGGGCTGCTGGTGGAAGGCCTGCGCCGGCGCCGGGCGGCCGGCATCGCGCCCTTCACCGTCCTCTGCTGCGACAACATGCCGGACAACGGCCAGCGGACCCGCCAGGCGGTGGTGTCCCTCGCCGAGGCCCAGGACGCCGGGCTGGCGGCCTGGATCGCTACCGAGGTGGCCTTTCCCTGCAGCATGGTGGATCGCATCGTTCCGGCCATGGACGAAGCCGCCTTCGCGCGGTTGCGCGATCTCGGCTGCGATGACCCGGCCGCCGTGGTCGGCGAGGCCTTCAGCCAGTGGGTGGTCGAGGACCGCTTTCCGCAAGGGCGCCCGGACTGGGAACGGGAAGGGGTGCAGATGGTGGCGGACGTCCGCCCCTTCGAGACCATGAAGCTGCGCCTGCTCAATGGCAGCCATTCGCTGCTGGCCTATGTCGGCAGCCTGGCCGGTCACGGCACCGTGGCCGAGGCCATGGCCGATGAACGCCTGGCGGCCCTGGTGCACCGCTACATGAGTCGCGAGGCGGCGCCGACCCTGGACATGCCGGAAGGCGTGGATCTGCCGGGCTATGCCCAGGCGCTGGTCGCTCGCTTCCGCAACGATGCCCTGCAGCACCGCCTGCGGCAGATCGCCATGGACGGCTCGCAGAAGCTGCCGCAACGCTGGCTGCTGGGCGCCCGGCAGCTGCTGGAGCAGGGCGGTGATCCGGCCTGCACCGCCCTCGGCGTGGCGGCCTGGATCCACTATGGTGAAGGCGAGGGCGAGGCGCTGGACGATCCCCTGCGCGCCACCCTGGCCGCCTTGCCTACGGGCGCGGCGCGGGTGGACGCCGTGCTGGCGCTGGCCGAGGTCTTTCCCCCTGACCTGGCCGCGCACCCCGTCTTTCGCGCCGCGGTGCAACGGGCCCACGCGCGCATCGCCGCGGCGGGCATCGAAGCGGCCATCGCCGATCTGACCGAGCAAGGAGTCTGACATGGAACACACCTGGCGCTGGTTCGGCCCGCGCGATCCCATCTCTCTCGCCGACATCCGCCAGACCGGGGCCACCGGCATCGTCACGGCGCTGCACGAGATCGCCAATGGCGAGGTCTGGCCGGTGGCCGCCATCGCCGAGCGCAAGGCGCTGATCGAGGCGGCGGGGCTGTCCTGGTCGGTGGTGGAGAGCATCCCGGTCCACGAAGACATCAAGCGCGGCCTGCCGGGTCGCGAGCGCTATCTGGAGAACTACTGCCAGAGTCTGCGCAACCTCGCCCAGTGCGGCATCGACGTGGTCTGCTACAACTTCATGCCGGTGCTCGACTGGACCCGCACCCAGCTGGCCCATCGGTTGCCCGACGGCGGCTGGGCGCTGAGATTCGATCAGGACGCCTTCGCCGCCTTCGATCTCTGCATCCTGCAGCGTGACGGCGCCGAGGCCGAGTACAGCACCGCGGAGATCGAACGGGCGCGCCGCTATCACGCCGGGCTCGACGACGCCGGTCGCGACGAACTGGTGCGCACCCTCATCGCCGGTTTACCGGGGGCCGAGGAGGGCTATACGGTGGCCGACCTGCGCGCCCTGCTGGCCACCTATGCCGGCATCGACGCCGCGCGGCTGCGCGAGCACCTGGCGACCTTTCTCCAGACCGTAGTGCCTGTGGCGGAAGAAGTGGGCATCCGCCTGGGGGTGCATCCGGACGATCCGCCGCGACCGCTGCTGGGTCTGCCCCGGGTGGTCTCCACCGCCGCCGATGCCCAGTGGCTGCTGGATGCTGTGCCGAGCCCGGCCAACGGCCTCACCTTCTGCACCGGCTCCTATGGCGTGCGCGCCGACAACGACCTGGTGGCCATGGCCCGCCAGTTCGCGCCGCGCATCCATTTCGTCCATCTGCGCGCGACCCGGCGCGAGGCGGATCCGCGCAGCTTCCACGAGGCCCATCACCTGGACGGCGACGTCGACATGGTCGGGGTGATCCGCGAACTGGTGCGCGAGGAGCGTCGCCGCGCACGCGACGGCGGAGCGCGCCTGCCCATGAGGCCGGACCATGGTCATCAGCTGCTGGATGACCAGGGGCGGCGGACCAATCCGGGCTATTCGCTGATCGGCCGGCTCAAGGGCCTGGCGGAATTGCGCGGTGTGGAACAGGCCGTGCGGCAACTGGAAGAGGAGCGGGGCTGATGTGGATCGGCAGCTATCAGGCACCCCTCAGGCGTGGTCCAGACCAAATTCGAAGGCTGACATGGAGACCCCTATGGAATTGATCACCCGCAGCGGCGCCGCGGCCGCTGCCCGCGCTACCCTGCGTCTGCACCCGCAAGACGATGTGCTCATCGCCCGCCAGGCGCTGGTGCCCGGTCTGGAATTGCCGGAGGAGGGCGTACAGGTCCGCGAGCCGGTGCCCGCCGGGCACAAGGTCGCCGTGCGCGCCATCGCCGCGGGTGCGCCGGTACGCCGCTATGGCCAGATCATCGGCTTCGCCCGCGAGGCCATCGCCGCCGGCAGCCATGTGCACGTACACAACCTGGCCATGGGCGACTTCGCCCGCGAACACGCCTTCGGCATCGAGGCCCGCGGGACACCGGCGCCCATCGAGCGCAGCTTTCTCGGCATCGTCCGCCCGGATGGCAGGGTGGCGACCCGCAACTACATCGGCATCCTCACCTCGGTGAATTGCTCGGCCACGGTGGCCCGGGCGGTGGCCGACCATTTCCGCCGCGACGTCCGCCCCGCGGCGCTGGAGCCCTATCCCAACGTCGACGGCGTGGTCGCCCTGACCCATGGCGTCGGCTGCGGCATCGACACCCAGGGCGAGGGCATGGCGGTGCTGCGCCGCACCCTGGGCGGCTACGCGGCCCACCCCAACTTCGCCGCCGTGCTGTTCATCGGCCTCGGCTGCGAAGCCAACCAGATCCCCTCACTGCTGGCCGACCAGGGCCTCGCCGAGCATGCGGGACTGCAGACCCTCAATATCCAGGACAGCGGCGGCACCACCGCCACCGTGGCCCGTGGCATCGCCGCGGTCGAGGCGTTGCTGCCCACGGCCAATGCGGTGCAGCGCGAACCAGTCAGCGCGCGGCATCTGGTCCTGGGCCTGCAATGCGGCGGCTCGGACGGCTATTCCGGCATCAGCGCCAATCCGGCCCTGGGCCGGGCGGTGGACCTGCTGGTGGCCGCCGGGGGCACCGCCATCCTCTCGGAAACGCCGGAAATCTACGGCGCCGAACACCTGCTCACCCGCCGCGCCGCCAGCCCGGCGGTGGGCGAGCGCCTGGTGGAACGCATCCGCTGGTGGGAGGACTATTGCGCCCGCTTCGGCGCCAGCCTGGACAACAACCCCTCGGCGGGCAACAAGGCCGGCGGCCTGACCACCATTCTGGAAAAATCCCTCGGCGCGGTGATCAAGGCCGGTTCCACCGATCTGATGGCGGTCTATGGCTACGCCGAGCCGGTGCGCAGCCCGGGCTTGGTGTTCATGGACACCCCCGGCTACGACCCGGTCTCGGCCACCGGCCAGGTGGCGGGCGGCGCCAACCTGATCGCCTTCACCACTGGCAGGGGTTCGGCCTATGGCTGCGCACCGACGCCGTCGCTGAAGATCGCCACCAACACCCGGCTGTGGGAGAGCCAGCGCGACGACATGGACGTGGATTGCGGGGGCCTGGTGGACGGCAGCACCACCCTGGAAGAGCGGGGCGCCTTCATCTTCGAGCGCCTGCTGGCGCTGGCTTCGGGGGAGCGCAGCCGCAGCGAGTTGCACGGCTACGGGCAGAACGAATTCGTCCCCTGGCAACTGGGCGCCACCACCTGAGTGGGCGGTATCAGGGCTCTGCCAGCCCGGTGTCGATGCCGCTGGTCACGGCCTCGCCATCCGGTTGCAGGTGCCGCCAGATGATGATCGCCGCGGTGTGGGTGAAGGCCGCGGCCAGTTCGAGATCCATCGCATCCGGCAGTCGGGGATGTTGGAAATACATCGCCAGGGAACCGAGGCTCTCACCGTCCGCGGTCTTGACCGGAAAGGACCAGCAGCCACGGAAGTCGTATTGACGTGCCATCCACGCCCGGGATTCCCAGAGCGGCTCCTCCAGCACATCGCGGGTGATGACCGGCTCACCCAGCGCGATGGCCAGCCCGCAGGCCAGCGAATCAAGGGAGATCGGGCAACCCTCCACGTCCCGGGCGTAGCGCTCCGTCATACCCACCACATGGCTCAGACCCGTGCTCTTGGAGAGAAAGAAGGCGCACCGGCGCTGATCACCCGCTTCGGCGATCAGGGCCTGGATCAGAATGCCCAGCGACCGGCGCAGGCCTTCTCCCCTCATGGCGGACTGGAAGGCATCCTTCTGCGCGGTGAGCCATTGCTGACTGCGTTTCAGCTGGCGTTCGCGTTCACGCAGTGCCAGCTCCGCCTGGGTGCGCAGGGTGATATCGGCGAAGGTGACGGCGACACCGGCGACGGCTCGCGGATTGCCCGTATCCGGGTAGATTCGCCGCAAAAACCAGCGGCTGTCCCGAGACTGCACCACCGCCGTGCGGGGCTCGCCATCCTGCAATACCTGCCGAATGTCCTCGAACAGCTCGGGATCCTGGAATTTCGGTACCAGATCCCGCACATGCCGCCCGGTATCGGCCTGTTGCAGCGGCAGCAGGTCGGTCATGGCCGGGGTGAACCAGAGGATCTTCAGCTCGGCATCCAGGCAGAGGGTCATCACGGCGCCGGAGGACAGGACCCGCCGCTGCATCTGCAACTGCCCGATATGGTCCTGCAGCGAATCGTTCGCCCGGTTCAGGTCCTCGTTGCTCAGTTGCAGCTGGTCGTTGGTGTCCTTGAGTTCGTTGTTCAAGGCCTTGAGTTCTTCGGTGAGCGCCTGCAGCTCCTCGCGGGAGGCTTCGAGCTCTTCCTGGGAAAGACGGATCGCTTCACGCCAGTCCGCTTCCTCTACCACCCGGGTGTCATCGAAAACGTCTGGAGACGCGGGTGTCCCCGCGCTCCCTGACTGACGGATGAAGGACACCAGCACCTGATCCTGTTGACCCGGACCGTCCAGGGGCGTGATGCGCAAGGTGACGCTCAAGGTGGCGTCGAAGCGATCCGGCAAGCCCGCGACCAGCGTTGGCTCGCCACCGTGCAGGGCGCCGGTGAGGTGATGGCGCAGGGTGGCGACCCAGGGGCGGGGCACCAGATCGAGCAGTCGGTAGCTCGGTTCACCGACCGGCAGGCCGAGAAACGCCTCGGTGTTGCCGTACAGGCGCAGCACCTGCCCCTCGACGTCGATCAGCACCGACGGCAGCTCGAAGTGTTCGAGGGCCGTGCGCTCGGCTTCGAGGGCGCGCGCTGTCCGGCTGGATCGTCGCCGGGGCAGGGTGGGCGGCGGGCCCGGCAAGGGCCCTGCCTTGCGATGGAGATTCCAGCGCAGGGCCACGGGTTCGAAGCCGAAGCGATGCAGGGGATAGGCCTCGCTCTTGCCCAGCAGCAGATAGCCGCCAGGCCGTAGCGCACCGTGCAATAGCTGCAGCACGAAGTCGATGGTCTCGGGTTCGAGGTAGATCAGCAGATTCCGACAGCTGATCAGATCCATCGCGGCGAACGGTGGGTCGAGCAGCAGGTCCTGGACCGCGAAGACCATGCGCTCGCGCAAGGAGCGCCGAACCCGATAGGCCCCATCGACGGCATAGAAGAATCTTTCCAGACGTGCGGGTGACAGCGTCGCCAGCTCTCTGCCGCGATAGGCGCCACGGCTGGCCTGGGCCAGCATCTCCGGGGCCGGCTCGGTGGCGAACAGCTGCGCTCTGGTGGTGCAGCCATGGGCGGTACGCAGTTCGTCGAGCAACATCGCCATCGAATAGGCTTCCTGCCCCGTGGAGCAGGCGGGGATCCAGATGCGCAGGGGCTCGGTCTCCGGACGCTTCAGCAGCGGCAGCAGCACCTCTTCGCCGAGTACGTCCCAGGCGTCCGGATCGCGAAAGAATTCGGTGACATGGATAGGGATGCCCTTGACCAGGGCCACCAGCTCGGCGGGGTCGTCCTCCAGCAGCGCGGCATAGTCGCCGAAGGCCCAGACCCGGCGTACATCCATACGCTGCTGGATGCGCCAGAGCAGGGGGGACGTCTTGTAGCCGCTGAAGTCGAACGCCGCCTGGCGGCGGATCAGCTCCAGGATCTGCTCCAGGGTCGTTGCCAGGGGGGTCGGCTGGGTCGTGGGCTCCGGCCAGCGGTACTCCGGCGCGGCGCAGCCGATCAGATAGCGCGCGATAGCGGCGATGGGCAGGGCCAGATGATGCAGACCGCGCTGGGCGATGGCGTTGGGCATGCCCTGATGGGCGGCCGTCAGCGGATCCTGGACAATGACCGTGCCCCCGCACTGGCGGATGTGGATAGCCCCGGCGGTGCCGTCCATGCCACTGCCGGACAGGATCACCGTGACGGTACGGGCGGCCGCCTGCGGCGAAAGGCTCTCTAGGAAGGCGTCGATGGCGTCCGTTTCCGGCCGTCGCTGCCCACCTTCGGCTGGGCGCGTGTGAAAACGCTGGTCTTCCAGGGTCAGGATGGCGGCGGGCGAGGGCAGATGGACAGTGCCGGGCTTGGGGTGGGTGTCACTCGCGGCCGTCTCGACCGGCATCGCTGACCAGTTTTGCAGGAGGCTGCGCAGACCACTGGAGCTGCTGGGCGGTAGATGCTGCAGCACGACGAAGGCGAAGGGCAGCTGGGTGCCGATGGCCTCGAACAGCTGCTGCAGCGCGGTGATGCCGCCGGCGGAGGCGCCGATCACGATGAGCGGGGGAAGCGCGACAGCCTCCGATGGGGACTGGAGTCTGGTCATGGGAGAGTCCTTGGCGGTGCCCGCGCGGGGGCATCGGGGCGAGGGGCGGCCACAGGAGCGGGTGGCGCCGGATCCCTACCAGCATAACGTCACCCCGCCTTTGCGCCAGCGAAGCGGCGCCTTCGCGCGCCCGGTTGCCCGCTAACGGCGCCCATGGAGCAAGCCATAGAGCACCGGGATCAGTCCCAGGGTCACCAGGGTGCCTAGCGCCAGGCCGCCGATCATGCTGATGGCCATGCCCGTCCACAGGGGACCGGCAAAGAGCATCAGCGGGATGAGACCGAGGATGCAGGTCAGCTTGGTCATGATGATCGGCCGCAGGCGCTCGCCGGCGGCGTCGAGCAGCGCCGGCACCAGGGGCTTGCCGGCCTGGCGTTCGGCTTCGATGCGCTCGAGCAGCAAGACCGCGTTGTTGACGATGATGCCGGCCAGGGACAGCAGGCCGAAGGTGGCCATGAAGCCGAAGGGATGGCCACTCAGCCAGAGCGCCAGGGCCACGCCGATGAGGATGAAGGGGATGCTGGCAACGATGATGAGTACCTTGCGCCAGGAATCGAATTGCCAGAGGAACAGTAGCAGCATGGCCACGGCGGCCAGCGGCAGGTAGCGCAGCAGGGCGTCGTTGGCGGCGGCGGAATCCTCGCTCTCGCCGCCCAGCTCCAGGCGGTAGCCGGGCGGCAACTGCAGGGTCGGCAACTGGGGCGCGAGGGTGGCGACCAGGGTGGCGGCGGTCATGCCGGGATTGCGCGCGCTGACCGTGAGGGTGCGCTGCAGATTGCGTCTGACCTTGACCCCGGCCTCGCTGGCCAGCTCGATCCGGGCCACCGCCGCCAGCGGCAGCGGCGCGCCGCCGCCCTGGGGATAGACCAGCAGGCTGCCTGGATCGCCGTCAGGGGCAGGGCTGCGCGCGGCGATCTCGACCGGATACTGGCCATCGCGCAACCGGGCGCCGCTCAGGCCGTCGCCTGCCAGTTGCAGCGTCTGGGCCAGGTCGCGCCGGTCGAGTCCGGCGGCGCGGGCCCGGGCCGGGTCGACCTCGACCTGATAGCGCAGCAGCCGCGGACCCCAGTCGTCCTGGATGTCGCGGGTCCCGGGGACGGCGGCGAGCAGGTCGGCAAGATCGCTGCCCAGCTGACGCAGGACCGCCTCGTCCGGCCCGCTCAGGCGATAGACCGCCAGGCCGCTCTCGGTGGTACCCAGGGAAAAGCGCTTGGGCTGGGCGCGCACCTCGGGATAGCCGCGCGCCAGCTCGGCGCCGACCCGGGCCATGACCTGGGCGAGATCGGCGTCCGGGCGAGTGGTCACGGTGAAATAGGCGACATTGGGACCGGGCAACGGCGGATTGAGCCCCAGCACGATGCGCGGACCGCCCTCGGCGACGTAGCCGATGCTTTCGACGATATCGGCATCCGCGCCCAGCCAGCGGCTGAAGCCCTGCATGAGGTCCAGGGTGCGCTCGGCCGAGGTGCCGGGTTCCAGCTGGATGGGGATCTGGAACTGATTGCGATCCGAGGGGGGCAGGAAGTCGTAGGGCAGGCTGAGCACCTTGAGGGTGGCCAGCACCAGCAGCCCGAGCATGGCCAGCAGATAGGCCAGCCGGTGCCGCAGCAGGGCTTCCAGCAGCCGGCGATAGCCGCGGTGCAGGGCGCTGTCGGTGCTGGCGCCGGTATGGGTGGGATCCGGCACCAGGCGCAGGCAGAGCAGCGGCGTCACCGTCAGGCTGAGCGCCCAGGAGCCCAGCAGGGTCAGCGCCAGCACCACGGCCAGGGACCTCAGGTATTCGTTGGTGCTGGTCTGGCCGAGAAAGAACGGCGAGAAGGCCAGGATGATCACCAGCGAAGAGGTCAGCAGCGGGATGGCCAGGGTCCGGCCGGCGGCCTCGCAGGCGGCGCGGCGGTCCTCGCCGGCGCGCAGGCGTCGTTCGATGTCTTCGGCGATGACGATGCCGTTGTCCACCAGCAGTCCCAGCGCCAGGATCAGCGCGGCGATGGACACCGTCTGCAGTTCGATGCCCAGGGCGCGCATGACCAGCAGGGTCGCCAGCACCGTGAGCGGCACGATGGCGCCGACGATCAGTCCCAGGCGCCAGCCCAGGAACAGCATGACCACCGCCATGACGATCACCATGGTCTCCATCAGCACGTGCTGCATGCGCGCCATGGCGTGATGGACCACCTCGGCCTGGAAGGTCACCCGGTGCAGGGCGAACCCGGCGGGCAGGCTGGCCTCCAGGGCCTTGAGCCGGTCGTGCAGCGCAGCGCCGAAGGCTTCCACGTTGCGTCCCGGGGTCATGGCGATGCCCAGCACCAGGGCGCGTTCGCCGCGATAGAAGGCGGCGCTGCGCAGCGGCTGTTCGGGTTCGACCCGCACCCGGGCCAGCTCGGCCAGGGGCACGGCGCGGCCGTCGGCCAGCTGGATCGGCACGGCGCGCAGCGCGGCGGGATCGGCCAGTTCGCCGCCGACGGCCAGGCTCAGCGCACGGTCGCCCTGGCGCAGGCTGCCGCCGCTGACCAGTGCGTTGCGCGTCCGCAGCTGCGCCAGCAGGGCCTGGGGCGAAAGACCGGTCCGCGCCAGGGCGGTGGCGTCCAGGTCGAGGGTGACGCGGTCTTCCCGCAGGCCATAGAGGGCGATGCGATCCACCCCGGGCAGGTCATAGAGCGCCCGACGCAGCCGTTCGGCTTCGCTGCGCAGTTCGCTCGGGCTGAAGCCGGGCGCGGTCACGGCGATGGACGCCACCGCCACCCGCCCGAAGTCGTCGTCCACCAGCGGCCCCTGGGTGCCTTCGGGCAGCTCTTGCGCCACCTCGGCGACCTTGTTGCGCACCCGTTGCCAGAGCGCCGGCAGGTCCGTGATCTCGTCCCGTGCGGTGAGCTGGACGATGGCCTGGCCGGGTCTCAGGGTGGTCACCAGGGTCTTGAGTTCGGGCAATTCGCGCAGCCGGTCTTCCAGCGGCTTGGCCAGCAGCTCTTCCACCCGGTCGCTGGGCAGGCCGGGCAGGGCGACGCTGACCAGGGCGTCGCGCACCGTGACGCTGGGCTCCTCCTGGGAGGGAAAGCCGAGAAAGGCATAGAGACCGCCGAGCAGCAGGGCCAGGGCGACAAAGAGCACCAGGCGACCCCGGCGCAGGGCGAAAGCGGTCAGGGACATAACTTACTCCCCCGTGAGCACGGTGCCGGGCCGATAGGGCAGCACATGCTCGCCCGCGCGCAGGAAGGCGGCGCCGGCCACCACGATCTGGTCACCCTCGGCGAGCCCGCTGGCGATCAGCGCCTGGCCCTGCTGCAGGGCCGCCACCGTGACCGGGCGCGGTTTCACCTGCTGGGTCTCCGGCTGGTAGACATAGACCTGACCGGCGCTGCCGCTCTGACCGGGCAGCAGCGCGCCCAGGGGCACGGCCAGCTGCGCCTGGGCCGGCAGCGGCAGACGCACGTCCAGCAGGCTGCCGCTGGGCAGGGCCGGTGCCTGCTGGTCGAGGGCGAAGACCGCTTCCTGCAGCAGGCCCTGCTCGGCACGCGGTGAAAGACCGACCAGCCGGAGCGGCAGGGGCGCGCCGTCGCGCGTGGCATAGGCCTGGGCCTGAGTGCCGGGCGCCAGCCCCTGGGCCAGGGCGGCCGGCACCTGCACCACCACCTGACGTTCGCCGTCGGCCTGCAGCCCGAACAGGGTCTCGCCCGCGCCCACCAGCCGCAGCGGCTCCGGCGCGCGCAGGACGATCTGGCCAGCGAAGGGCGCTATCAGCCGGGTCTGGGCCAGGGCGCGGCGCGCCAGGGCCAGTTCCGCCTCGGCGCCTCCTTGCTGGGCCTGGGCCGCACCCAGGGCGGCGTCGGCGGCTTCCAGCTCGGCCTTGGCCAGGTTGCCGTCGGCGAACAGCTGCCGAGCACGCCGCTGCCCGGCGCGGCGCTGGTCCAGCTCCACCCGAGCGGCCTGCACCCGAGCGCTGGCCTGGGCCAGGTGCAGGCGTGCCGGTTCGGCGTCCTGCTCGGCGAGCAGTTGCCCGGCCGCGACCCGGGCACCCACGTCCACGGCCACCCTCAGCACCCGGCCGCCATTTTCGAAGGCCAGCGCCGAGCTGTGCGGCTGGCGCACCAGGCCGGGTAGCAGCGGGGCCTGGGCCGCAAGGCGCGCGACCGGCGCGAGCTTGACGGTGCGCAGGGGCACCGGACCGGGGCGTTCATCGGGTGAACAGCCGCCCAGCAGGGGCAGCAGCAGGAGTAAGGCGAGGGCGGAGGTCAGGCGCGGGCCAGGCATGGCGGGCTCCAGGATCAGAAGCTGTAGGTCAGGGCGACTTGGGCGGTGGTGGCGGTGGCGCGCTGCCGCAGCGGGCTGTCGCGTGCCTGGTCGCCGTAGTAGGTGGTGGTCAGGGTCGCCACCGAACTCCAGTGCGGATCGAAGGCGTGCAACCAGTTCAGCGCGGCGGAATAGGCATAGATGCCCCGGTCGAGCCGCGCCGGGGCGAAGCCGCTGGCGGCGCTCTGGGCGGCGGTGACGCCGAAATAGGTCTGGTTGAAGCGGCGGTCACCGGCGTGGGCGTCGAGATCCAGCGCCAGGGTGTCCTGGTCGGTGTGCAGGCCGATGGCTTCCACGCCCAGGCGATAGCGATTGCCGCGCTGGGCCCCGGCCAGCCGCCATTCGCCCTCGGCGTTGAGGCTGAGCCAGGGCGCCAGGGCCTGGCTCAGATTGAGGTCTAGCACCGTGGCGCCGTCGACCTCGCCCATACCCTTCAAGCGGTCGGCGCCTGGCCGCGAGGCGTTGTCGCGGTCATCGCGGCCGAAGTCGTAGTTCAGGGCGCCGCTGAGGGTCAGTCCCTGGGCCGACTGCCATTGCAGGCCGAGGCCGCGACTGGTGTCGGCAAAGAAGGGTCCACGCTGCACCACCACCAGCGGCAGCAACTGCGGCCGGTAGGCGGCCGAACCCATGTAACGACTGACCGCGCCGGCCACCAGGCCGAGGCTGACGTCGGTGTGGTCGCCCCAGGGCGAGGCGTCGGCCGCCTTGCCGGCCAGGGGTGTCAGGCAGAGCAGCAGCGGCAGCAGGGTGGTGCGGGTCATGGCGAGTCCTCTCAGGTGGCGGAAGGGTGGTCGAGGCCGTGCAGGGCGCGGTACAGGCGCAGGCGATTGAGGCGCAGGGCCTGGTCGGTCTGGCGCAGCGCCTCGCCGGCGCGCAGCCCGTCGAGACCGGTCTGCAGGCTGGCGCCGGGATCGCCGGCCCCGGCCTGCCACTGGCGCGCCAGACGCTGTCGGCGCGCCTGGCTCAACTGCAGCTGGGCGGCCAGGGTCTGCCGCTGCGCGAGCAGCAGGCGGCGCTCTTCCAGGCCGTCGGCCAGTTCGCGAAAGGCGTCCTGCAGGGTGCGTTCGTAGGCGGCCAGGGCCAGGTCGCGAGCGGTCCTGGCGGCGTCCAGGTTGGCCTGGTTGCGCCCGCCGTCGAACAGCGGCAGGGACAGCGACGGCGTCAGCAGGCGCAGCCCTTGACCGGCGCTGAACAGGTCCTGCAATTGCGGACTGGCCAGGCCCACCGCGGTGCTCAGGCGAATGCTCGGGAAAAAGGCGGCACGGGCCGCGCCTATGCTGGCGTTGGCCGCCTGCAGGCGCTCCTCGGCCGCGCGCACGTCGAGACGCTCCAGCAGGCGGCTGGAGGGCAGGTCGGCCAGCTCGCCCGGCAGTTCTGGCGGCGGACCGGCCGGGGCAGGCGCAGCGCTGGGCGAGGGCGCCAGCCGGTAGCCGGTGATCCAGGCCAGCGCCCCATAGGCCTGGGTGCGTTGGCTCAGGCGCTGTTGCTCCAGTTGGCGTGCGTCCAGGGCGGCCTGGGTCAGGGGCTCCAGGGCAGCCGGGGCCAGGTCGCCGGCGGCGATGCGTGCCCGGGTCCGCTGCACCAGCTCATCGCTGAGGGCCGCCATGGCCTGGGCGCTGAAGACCTGGGCATCGGCCTCGCGGGCCAGCAGGAAAAGGCGCGCCACCTCGGCTACCAAGGCGCCGCGCGCGGCCTGCTGGCCATAGGCGCTGGCCAACAGTTGGTGGCGGGCCTCTTCGCCGAGGCTGGCTACCCGCCCGAAGAAGTCCAGTTCGAAGGCGTCCACGCCGAGGGTGGCGGTGGCCAGGTCCTGCTGGTAGCGCTCGTCCAGCGCCTGGTCGGCGAAGCGCTGGCGCGGCCGCTGCACCGCCAGGCCCAAGGTGGGCCAGCGGTCGGCCTGGCGCGCGCCCAGCTGCGCCCGCGCCTGCTCGACCCTGAGCTGGGTTATCCGGTAGTCTCGATTGCCCGCCAGCGCCTGGCCCACCAGCTCTGGCAGGAGAGCTTCAGCGCTGACCGCGGCCAGCAGTTGGCGCTCGTCAGGGCTGAGATCAACGCCCGCCGCGGGGGCAGCGTCCTGCCGGTGCCACAGCCCCTGGTGCGCGGGCACCGGCAGGGGCGGCCGCTGATAGTCGGGAATCAGCGAGCAACCGCTGAGGCCCAGCAGACCGATCAGCAGCAACTGGAAGGTGATGGAAGCGGCGAGTGAAGGCATGGCAGGCGGACCCGGTGCAAGGCATGGGTCGCAGCCTAGGGACGCCGAATCAAGATTCCTTCGGCGAATTGTCGAGATTCGATCAAGAGAGCGGACGTGGGCGACAAACTCATACTCATCGTCGAAGACGACGCCGACAGCGCCAGCGTGCTGGAGGCCTATCTGCTGCGCGATGGCTTCGCGGTCGTCCTCGCCGAAGACGGCCGCCAGGGGCTGGAGCTGTTCCAGCGCGAGCGACCCGATCTGGTGCTGCTCGACATGATGCTGCCGCGCCTCGGTGGCACCGAGGTGCTGGCACAGATCCGCCGCGCCGGGGATACCCCGGTGATCATGGTGACCGCCATCGGCGACGAGCCGGAAAAGCTCGGCGCCCTGCGCTATGGCGCCGACGACTACGTGGTCAAGCCCTACAACCCCAAGGAGGTGGTGGCGCGGGTGCACGCGGTGCTGCGCCGCTGCCACCAGGCGCCGCGCGATGACCGCTGGCTGCGCCATGGCGCCCTGACGGTGGATCTGGAGCGTTTCAGCGCCACCGTCGAGGCACGCGCCCTGGAGCTGACGCCCACCGAATTCGGCCTGCTCGCCACCCTGATGCGCACTCCGCACAAGGCCTTTACCCGCGAGGAATTGCTGGAGCGCTGCCTGCCGGAAAGCGAGGCCCTGGCGCGGGTGGTGGACACCCACCTGCACAACCTCAGGCGCAAGCTGGAAGCGGCGGGCCTTCCCGGCGTGCCGGTGACGGTGCGCGCCATTGGCTATCGCTTTTCATGAAGCGCCAGGCCCCGCTGGGGCGCTGGGTCGGCTGGCGCATGAGCCTGCTGGCCCTGGGCGCGGTGCTGCTGATCGCTGCCGGCATGTACCTCTGGTTTCTCTTCGGCGACTGGTGGGTGCTGCGCCAGGTGCCCCAGGCGGCGCGGGCGGAAATCCTCCAGCTGCGCGCCGATCCGCAGGAAAACGAGGCGCGACTCTGGGCGCTGTTCAGCCACTACTATCCGGTGCGCTATTTCCTGCCCGGCATCGCCAGCCGCGACTGGTGGGTGCTGGCGGGGCTGGTGCTGGCGGCCGTGCCGCTGATCCTGCTGGCCGGCTTTCGGCTGTCACGCCCGCTGTCGAGCCAGTTCTCCGCCATCGCCGCGGCGGCGCGGCGGGTGGCCTCCGGCGATCTGGACACCCGCCTGGAGGTGGCCGAGACGGCGCCAGCGGAATTGCGCCGCCTGGCGCTGGACTTCAACAGCCTCACCGCGCGGCTGCAGCAATACGAGCGCGACGTGCGGGATTCCAGCGCCATCCTCGCCCATGAGCTGCGCACCCCGCTCAACGCCGCCTCGGTGCGGGTGCAGGGCATCCTCGACGAGGTCTTTCCCGCCGATGCCCGCCAGTTGCAGATGGTCAAGCGCCAGCTCGACCTGCTCAACACCCTGGTGGGCGATCTGCACACCCTGTCGCTGGCCGAGGCCGGGCAACTGGCGCTGGATCAGCGGCCCTTCGCCCTGGCGGCATTGGTGGAAGAGCGGCTGGCCTGGTTCGCGCCCCAGCTGCAGGCCGAGGCCATCCAGCTGCGCCTGGAACTGGATCCCCGCCAACGGCTGTACGCCGACCGCCATCGCATCGGCCAGTTGCTCAACATCCTGCTGGAAAATTTCCTGCGCTATGGCGCCAGCGGCGGCGAACTGGAGATCGTCCAGCTGGCCCTGGCCGAGGGCCTGGTGCTGGAATTCCGGGATCGCGGCCCGGGCATCGCCGAAGCCGATCGCGAGCGGGTCTTTCACCGCTTCTGGCGCGCCGACAGCTCCCGGGCACGGCACCTTGGCGGCAGTGGCCTGGGCCTGTCCATCGCCCGCGCCATCTGCGCGGCGCATCAGGGCCGCATCGTCGCCCTGGGGCGCGAGGGTGGGGGGACGGTCATGCGCATCGAGTTGCCGGGACGGCTGTCCTAACGCGGCGGGCGTCTGGAACGACTGCCCCTGTCTGGGCGACAGGGGCAGCGGGGCTCAGGCGGAGGCGTCGTCTGCGGGAGCGGCAACGGTCTCGGCCGCTGCAGGCACTTGCGCTTCGGCAGGCGCGGCGGTGTCCGCCTTGGCCTTGGCCTGCTCACGGCGGGCCTGGGCGCGCTGGCGGCGTGCCTGCTGCTTGGCATAGACCGCCTGGGAGGCGGTCACAGTGCCAGCCGGCTGGCCATCCAGATCCAGGCGCGGGGCGTTTTCGGTCATGGCCGCCCAGTAGCGGGTGCCGCGACACCAGGTGGCGATCGACTGCTTGAGCTGATCACCGGTGATGCCCAGGCGCTCCAGGTGCTGCTCGGCGTCCTTCAGGATGCCTTCCTTGAGCGGCACCTTGGGTGCCGGATTGACCGGGAAGGCCAGCGGGAAGTGCTTTTGCAGACGGCGGATGCCTTCGACCACCGGATCCTGCTCGCGGGGCTTCTGCTCGCGGGGCTTGGCTTTCGGTGAAGGTCTCCGCGCCGGCCGCTCGTTGCTCTCGGTCTTTACCTGCGCTTTTTCGGCCCGCAGGCGGTCGCGTAGTTCAGCTAGTTGCTCAAAGCCCATCGTTCAGCTCACCGCTCCAAATAGAATTCACGTGCAAGGGTAACCCATGCCGGGCTTGGACCGCGCCAATCGCAGATCGGCACGTCCAAGGCTGGCGGCCCGTCATTCTAAAGGCTGGTTTGCCGCTCGTGCATCCTTGGCGGCGTCATTCCCGGCGGATGGTGTGCCCTGCTGGGCGTTTTCCAGGTCCGGTACGAAAGTCGCCGAGCGAAGGTGAGGCGGATTGAAACGACCAACGGGAGTAACCGCCCAAGGCTGCTCAAAGGGGTAGCGCTCACCAACCAAAAAGCAGAGGGAGCGCAGTGTACGTGCGGTAAAGGAGCATTCCGACCGGGCTGGCGATCCAGGGGTTTTTCAACGAAGCATCGCCGATGCGCAGGCAGTTCTCGTACTGGACCTAGCCGCCTCCGGTCAGGCGCGACACCCATTGCGCCAGCCGCAGCTTGAACGGCGAATAGGGCGGCAGCAGCAGACGAACGGCCAGCAGCGGACCGGCGGCGAGCACGCTGCGCTCGTGGGAAAAGGTGCGAAAACCGGCCTGGCCATGGGCGCTGCCGCTGCCGGAGTGATTGACGCCGCCAAAGGGCAGGTGCAGCTGGGTGTACTGCTGCATGCACAGATTGAGGCCGACGCTGCCGGAGCTGGTGCGGGCGATGACTCGCTGCTGGATGTCGCGGTCGCGACTCCAGAGATAGAGCGCCAGGGGCTTGGGCCCGGCGTCGATGCGCTGCAGCACCTCTTCCAGGTCGTCGTAGGCGATCACCGGCAGGAGCGGACCGAACAGCTCCTGGCTGTCCAGGGGGCTGTCGATGGCCGAGCAATCCAGCAGGGTCGGGGCGAGATAGCGCCCGGCCACATCGTGCGCGCCGCCATGGATCAGCTGCGCACCGGCGGCCCGGGCCTGTTCCAGCAGCCCGATCAGCTGGCTGGCGTGGCGTTGGTGAATGAGCCGGGCGTAGTCCGGGCTGGCCGCGGCATCGCTGCCGTAGCGCTGCACCAGCAGGGCGCGACAGCGCTCCTTGAAGGCTGGCAGCAGGCGGCGGGCGACGAAGACATGATCGGGCGCCACGCAGGACTGGCCGGCATTGAGGAACTTGCCCCAGAGCAGCAGCTCGGCGGCGGCATCCAGGTCGGCGCTGGCGTCGATGATCGCCGGCGACTTGCCGCCCAGCTCCAGGGTCACCGAGGCCAGGTGCCGGGCGGCGGCCTGCATCACCAGGCGGCCCACGGCGGTGGAGCCGGTAAAGAAGAAGTGGTCGAAGGGCAGCGCCAGCAGTGCCTGGGCGGTGGAGACGTCGCCTTCGCAAAAGGCCACGGTGTCCGGGGTGAAGGCCTCGGCCAGCAGTTCGCGCAGCACCGCGTTGACCGCCGGGGTGAATTCCGAGGGCTTGAGCATCACGCTGTTGCCAGCCGCCAAGGCCGACACCAGGGGGCCGAGCAGGGTGGAGACCGGGTAGTTCCAGGGGCCGATGATCAGGCAGCGCCCGCGCGGCTGGCTGTGGATGTGCGCCGGGCAGCCGAGGGACGTCAGGGTCGGGCGCACCCGCCGTGGCTTCATCCAGCGGCGCAGGTGGCGGCGCGCGTGCTGGATCTCTTCCAGCACCGGCATGATCTCCGACAGTTCCACCTCCACCTCGGGCTTGCCGAAGTCCTGGCGAAAGGCGGCATAGAGCGCCCCCCGCCGCGCCACCAGGGCGCCATGCAGGCGCTGCAGCAGGCTCAGGCGCTCGGCGGCGCTGGAGCCGCGCAGGGCCAGGGCACGCGGTCCCTGGGCGGCGAACAGCCGCTGCAGCATCTCGGGGTCGCCCAGGGCGGGAGCGGGATCGGGGAGGGGTGCATTCATGGCAGCAGTCCGCAAGGGGGCAGGAAGGGGACGATACGGCGACGGCGGCAGTATTCAGCCTGGGCGCTGCCAGCGCCAGCGCGGCACCAGCCGGGGGCGGCGGGCACTGAGGGCGAGCACGGCCGCCAGCCCCAGGGCCAGCAGGGCGAGCAGGGCGCTGGTGAGCGCGGCGGGTCGGACCGCGGCGCCCTGCAACCAGAGCGAGGCCAGCGCCGGGCCGGCGGCGCAGCCGAGCAGTTGCAGCGAGGGCACCAGGGTGGCGACGCGGCCACTGGCGTCCAGCCGCAGGGCCAGGCTGATCTGGAAGGGGGTGAGGGTCTGCCAGAGAAAGGTGAAGGTCAGGCACAGCAGCACGAAGCTCAGGTGCGCCCCCGGCGCCAGGCCATAGATCAGCGCGGCCAGGCTGCCCAGCGTCAGGGTCGCCAGGGTCAGGGTGGTGGCGGCCGGCAGCCAGGCCACCAGGACCGCGCCGGCCAGGCCGCCGAGCAACTGGGCGGCGAAGCTGGCGGCGATCAGGGTCTGGGCTTGGCTGGCGTCCAGTCCGAGGGCTTCGCCATAGGGTTCCAGGTAGGCCCAGAGCGCGCCGATGGCCGCCAGCTGGCAACCGACGAAGGCCAGCAGCAGTGCCTGGGGCAGTCGCCATCTATGGCGGACCGGCGCGCTGCCAGGGACGTCCACTGCCGCCAGCCGGCGTGGCAGGGCGACGGTCAGCGGCAGGGCCAGGGCGGTGACACCGGCCAGCAGCCGGAAGCCGCCGGCGCTGCCCAGCCGGGGCAGGATCCACAGCGCCAGCAGGGCGGCCAGCAGGCCCTGGCAAAAGGTCTGCAGAGCCATGAACAGGCCGGACAGCCGCTCGGCGGTGGGTTGACGGACGATCAGCGCCACCGCCGCCCAGAGCAGCAGGCCTTCGCCGAGACCGGCCAGGGCGCGCAGGCCGAGCAACGGCAGATCACCGCTGGCCTGGGCGCTGGCCAGGTCGGCGGCGACCGCCAGCAGCGTCGCCGGCCACAGTACGGCTGGCAGCCCCAGGCGCGGGCCCAGGGCCTCACCGGCGATCACGCCCAGGCCCAGGGCGACGATCTCGCCCATGGCCACCAGGCCGAGGCCGTCGAGGCTGGCCCGGCCACTGGTGAACAGCTCGCCGAGCAGCAGCGGCTGCAGGCCGAGGATGAGCAGCGCCAGGGAGCCCAGCAGCAGCGCGGCTTGGACCTGGCGAGGCGGAGCGGGCGCGGTGACGGTCATGGGGTCTACCTTCGAAGAGTGGCTAGTAACCACGGCTTTCCGCCGGCAGCCGGCCCTGACGAAAGGCCTCGGCGGCGGCGCGCTGGTCGCGCTGGAGTCGGCGGGTGGCGATCAGCACCACCCACCAGGGCAGGCGGGTGAGCACCGCGCCGGTGGCCTGGGCCAGGGTGTAGGCCTTGGCGCATTTCTCGAACAGCTCGGCATTGAGGGCGGCGCGACTGGCGGTGGTCCCCAGGCACAGTGGCTGGCCGCCGAGCAGCTGGACGTTGCCGCGCGCGGCCAGGGCTTCCGCCAGGGCATCGCCCCGGGCCACCGCGGGCGCCATCCGCCCCAGGTGCCGGGCCTGCTCGTCGAACAGCTCCGGCAACTGGCCGCCGAAGTCCGCCACATGCTGCCCGTAGCGCCCCGCGCCCTGGATGATGGCGCCGACATCCGGTCGCGACCGGTAGACGAGTGCATGATCCAGGGCGGCGCCGCTGCGGCGGGCCAGCTCGATCTCGCAGGGCGCGGCATCGCCCAGGGTGCCGTACCAGAGACTCGCCGCCCCCGGTATGCGCACCGACAGGGCCAGGGCCGAGCGCTCGCCCTGTCGGGCCAGACGCTGCTGCAGATCCAGCCATTGCTGGCGCGATTCGGCTTTCATGGGCGGCCTCATACCAGTTGGAAGACCCGGTCGAAACGCTCCAGGGCGTCGTCGATCACGGCGTCGGTGTCGGCCAGGCTGGTGTAGATGCGGCTGCCGGCCAGGGTGATGAGGCCATGGGCGGTATAGGCCGCGCCCATCTCTTCCATCATGTGCTTGCGCGCCTTGGCCTCGTTGCGCGCCCGCAGCAGCTTGAGCGGATTGCCGGTGTCGAGCAGCAGCACCCCGGAGGTCTGCAGGTGGACGATGGAGCCCAGGTTGTAGGCGACATAGGGCAGGTTGCGGCGCTGGATGATCTCCTCCAGGCCCTGGCGCAGTCGATCGCCGGCGCGGCCGGCCTGGCCGGCGGCGTCGAGGCGCTGGATCTCCTTGAGGGCGTAGTAGCCGGCCACGCAGCACAGCGGATTGGCCGACAGGGTGCCGCCGACGAAGGCGCGCTTCGACGAGGTGCCGATGCCGCCCACCAGCAGCTGCATGACCTCGGCCTTGCCGCCCAGGGCCCCGGCCATGGGGTAGCCGCCGGTCAGGCATTTGCCGAGCACGGTGAGGTCCGGCAGCACCTTGAAGTAGCCCTGGGCCCCACCCATGCCGGCGCGGAAACCGGTCACCACCTCGTCGAAGATCAGCAGGGCGCCGAATTCGTCGCAGAGCTTGCGCACCTCGCGGTTGAAGTGCGGATGCACCGGGCGAGTACCGCTCTCCGGGCCGAAGGGTTCCACCAGCACCGCCGCGGTGCCGCCGCGCAGGCGATTGAATTGCAGGCGCCGGCGCAGGGCCTCGAGGTCGTTGGGCGGGCTTTCCTGGGTGTGGGCGGTGGCGCCGCGGGGAATGCCGAGGGCCTCCATGCGCCCGGTACCGGGCAGGCGCATGCCGTACACCAGCTGATCGCTCCAGCCGTGGTAGGCGCCGCCGATCTTGATGATCCAGCGGCGCCCGGTATAGGCCCGCGCCAGGCGTACCGCGGCCATGGCCGCCTCGGTGCCCGAGCCCAGCAACCGCACCTGGTCGATGCCGGGCACGCTCTGGCAAACCAGTTCGGCCAGCTTGACCTCGTATTCGTGCAGCAGGCCGGTGACCGGGCCGCACTCGGCGAGGATGCGCTGCACCTGGTCGCGCACGCCGGGATGATTGGAGCCGAGCAGGGTGGGGCCGCCGGCCTGGAGGAAGTCGATGTACTGGTTGCCGTCGACGTCGGTGAGGTGCGCGCCCTCCGCCCGGGCGATGGCCAGGGGGAAGGGATGGTTGAACGCCAGGTTGTGCTGGATGCCCCCGGGAATGAAGCGCTTGGCTTCTTCGGCGAGCCGCCGCGAGCCCTGGCAGCGCTCGTCGAAATAGCCCATGACCTTGGCCAGCGCCTCGCGGCGCAGCGGGCGCATGGGCTGTTTGACCAGGGCGTCGAAACGGCGATAGAGCGTCTCGGTATCCGGCCAGGCGGAAATCGCCGGAAGCGTGGGTACCAGGGGCGGCGGGGTGGTCAGGGGCTGATTCATGGCGGACCTCAGGACGGGAGGGAGGCGGTGAGGGTGGTCAGCAGGCGCTGGCGCGCCAGGCTGTCGGCTGCGGAGACACCTGGGCGGCTGGCGATACGACCGACCAGGTAGTGCTCGCAGAAGGCTTCCAGCTGCTCCAGCACCGCCAGGGTCTGGCGCGCGCTGGCGCCGTAGCAGAGCACTCCATGGTTGCGCAGCAGATAGGCCGGGCTCTCGGCGCTCAGGGCGCGATCCAGGCGCTTGGCCAGCCAGCCGGTACCGGAGGGGGCATAGCCCACCAGCGGCAGGCGGCGGCCCAGTTCGGGCCAGCGCTCGGGATCGTCGACGCTCAGGGCCTCGCCCAGCAGGGTGCAGGCGCTGGCCAGCGGCTGGTGGGTGTGCAGGCTGCAGCCCGCCGCCGGAAAGCGCCGCAGCACCCGGGCGTGCAACCCGGTTTCCACCGAGGGCGCGCGATCGCCTTCGAGCTGGTGCAGATCGGCCAGGCGCAGGATGCAGACGTCTTCCGCGCCCATCTGGTAGTAGTCGAGGGCGGAGGGGGTCACCGCGATGCGCTCGGCGTCCAGGCGCAGGGCCAGGTTGCCGCCGGTGGCGGCGAAGAAGCCGCGGCGCACCAGGTGCAGGCAGAGATCGACCACCTGTTCGCGCGCTTCGAGGGTATCGCTCATGGTCGGGCTCCCTGGTTGGGGTTGAGGCGGCGATAGAGCGGCGCCAGGCGCCGGCGGACTTCGAGAAAGGTGGCGTAGCTGTCGTCGTAGCGCGCCCGCGCCTGGGGGCAGGGCTGGTAGAGCCGCGGCGGTCGCTGCAGCGCCGGCACGTCGCTGAAGGCCAGGGCGCCGATGCCGGCGGCGGCGATATAGGCCGAGCCCCGGGCATTGGCCTGGATCGGCGCATCGGGCTGGGCGATCACCTGGCCGGTGACGTCAGCCATGATCTGGCACCAGAGATTGGACTGGGCGCCGCCGCCCACCGCGGTGATCCGCTCCGGCCGGCGGCCGAGGAAGCGGCCGAAGGGTTCCAGCATCCAGCGGGTGTTGAGCGCCACCCCTTCGAGAAAGGCGCGGATGATGTCTTCCCGCGTGTGCTCCAGCGACAGGTTGATCAGCGCCGCGCGCAGGCTGGGATCGTCCACCGGGCTGCGCTCGCCATACAGCCAGGGGGTGTAGAGCAGCCCGCGGGCGCCCGCCGGCACCCGGGCGGCGATGCGGTCGAGCAGGGCATAGAGATCCGGGTGCTGTTCGTCGCTGAGGAGTTCGTCCGGGTGGTAGAGCACCTTGTCGCGCAGGAACGACAGGTTGGCGCCCGCCGCGGTCTGCAGCGCCATGGCCAGGTAGCGGCCCTTGACCGCGCTGGGCACGGCGGCCATGTGGCGCAAGACATCGGACTTCTTGAAGGGCACATGGGCGCCCAGCCAGGAGGAGGTGCCGAGATAGAGGTGCGGCGCGAAGTCTTCTACCGCCGAACCCACCGCCACCGCCGAGGTGTCCACCGAGCCGGCCACCACCGGGGTGCTGCGCGGCAGGCCGAGCTGGTCGGCCACCGCGCCGGTCAGGGTGCCGATCACCTCCGCCGAATCCACCAGGTCGGGCAGCTTGTCGCGGTCGAAGCCCAGGGTGCGGATCAGCCCGGCGTCGTACTTCACCTGGCGCGAATCGCGGTTGTCGGTGATCCAGGCGGTGCAGATGGAATCGGCGGTGGCGCAGCAGCGACCGGTAAGGCGCAGATTCATGAAGTCGAGGACATTGAGAAACTTCACCGTGCGCGCATAGCGCTCCGGCTGGTGGTCCTGCAGGTAGGCGATGTGCCCGGCGGAATCCTTGCCCGACAGCGAGGGCGCGCCGCCGGTGAGGCGGATCCAGCGCCACAGCTTGAAGGGCGAATACCCGGCGACCTTCAGCCGGCCGCCGCCGACCCGCCGCGCCACCGACTCGGCCCCGCGCATGTCCAGCCAGAGCAGCGCCCGGCCCAGGGCTTGGCCGTTGGCGTCCACGCACACCGTGCCCTCGGTCTGGGTCGAGCAGCACACCGCCACCACGCGCCGCCGCCGCGCCGGATCCGCCGCCAGCAATTCGCCGGCGCCGCGCAGGAAGGCCTGCCACCAGTCTTCCGGCTCCTGCTCGGCGCTGTGCCCTTCGACGTGCAGGGTGACGCCGTGGAAGGTCCAGGCGACCACCTCGCCGCCAAGGGTGACCAGGGCGCTCTTGCAGCCGGAGGTGCCGAGGTCCACCACCAGCACCAGGCCATCGAGGGCGGTGGCCTGGACCGGCGCGGGCGGCGTGGCGAAGACGTGAGGTTTCATGGGCGCCAGCTCAGAAGGGGCGGGCCACGGACAGCACCCAGCGGGCCTCGTCCGTCGCGCGCTGATGGTCGCCGTCTTCGGCGATGTAGAGTTCGCGCGCCCGGGTATGGGGACTCAGGTAGTCCAGGCCGAAGTCGAAGCCCCAGTGGCGATGCACCAGGCCGACGCCGTAGTCGCTGAAGTTGGCCTCGGAGAAATTGCGGATCTGCTGGTAGCCGGCGTGCAGCTTGAGGCTGGTGCGCGGGGTCAGCTCGTAGCGATAGTCCAGATCGTAGAGCAGGCTGCCGCGGGAGTTGTGCTCGCCCTTGGCATAGCACTCCAGGCCCTTGGTGGGATCGGGGTTGAATTGCAGCTGGGCGCCGCAGACGCCGGCGGTGTTGGCGCCGCGGTAGTTTTCCGAGAGCACGTTGAGGATGCGCCCCTGCAGGGCCCCGTAGCCGATCTCCAGCACGGCGAACTGGCTGTTGTAGTTGGTGCTGCGAAAGCCATCGGGGGCGCCGGTCTCCGGATCGATGCGGCTGGGCGCCTTGAAGTGGGCGCCGGGAAAGAATTCCCCTGCCAGCCCCATGCCAAAGTGCCAGGCCTCCGGATCGCCGAAGCGGTAGCCGCCAGCCAGCAGCACGTTGGCGCCATCGCCGTCGAGGAACTGCTTCTTGCTCACGCTGCCGATTTCCGCCAGGCCGATCAGGCCGCTTTCATGGGCGAATTCCACGGTGACCTTGGCCCCCGGCCGATTGAGCGAGTCCGAGATGCTGCGGTTGCGCACGTCCGAGAGCAGGCGCGGGGTTATGGTCAGCGCATAGCTGGCCAGGTCGTCATCGGCCTGGACCACGCTGCCGAGAACGCTCAGGCACAGCAGGGTCGCCGCCTGGGTGCGGTGAAGAATCCGGTTCATGGGGTCGCTCCTTGCGGTGGCTTAGCTGCAGTGCGGGGTGGCGGGGAGGGTGCTCAGCGGGGTGAGCTGTTCGGTCTTGCCGAGCACCTCGGTGCCGACATAGGCGCGGATGTTGAGGTCGTCGCCCTTGCGGCGGACGTAGCCCTTGTACTTCTTGCCATCGCGCGGATCGAACACCCAGCCGTCGCGCCAGGTGCCGCCGTCGTCGCGACTCATCTGGAAGATGCGCGTGCCGCAGGTGTCATGGGCATTGCCGGCGTCCTTGTCCCAGACGATGGTGCCGCACAGGGCACTCGCGTTGTCTGCGCAGGGCGTGACCTTGACGGCGGCGCCCTGGTCGGCGGTCAGCCAGAGACCCTGGACCGGTGCGGCGTCAGCCGCCAGAGCGGGCGCCAGGGGTAGCACCCAGAGGGCGACGGCGAGCGCGAGGGGTGTTTTCATGGAGGTGGCTCCTGCTGTTTGTTGTGGTTGTGGCTGGAGGCAGTAAGGGCAACGCGGTTGCTGATATGATAGTTATCGCTACACGATAGTTATAACTATCATTTTACTGCCCATCAAGGTGTTTTTTCGTCTAGACGAGAGCTTTTTCATGGTCGCCAAAGAGTCCGCTCCATCCTCCCGCGCCACGCCCAAGGCCCGCCCCAGCCAGCAGCGGGCAGCGGAAACCTACGAACGCATCCTGGCCGCGGCGGCGGAGGTGCTCTGTCAGGTCGGCATCGAGCGGCTGTCGACCAATCTGGTCTGCGACTGCGCCGGGCTGACCCCGCCGGCGCTCTATCGCTACTTCCCCAACAAGTACGCCCTGCTGGAGGAGCTGGGCCGGCGCCTGCTGGAAAAGCAGAATGCGCAGATAGACGGGCGGATCAATGCCGAGCTGCTGGCCGGTCCTTTGGAGCGGGTGGAAGACGTCTTGACCGGGCTTTTGCTGGATACCTACCGGGTCACCGCCGAGACCGCCGGTGGCATGTGGATCCTCAAGGCGCTGCGCGCGGTGCCCTCGCTGGAGCACGTGCGCCTGGATTCGCACCGCCGGGTAGCGGCGCAGCAGACGGAGTTGCTGGTGCTGCTGCTGCCCAGCGTGCCACCGGCCGCCGTGGCCCAGGTCGCGCGGATCGTGGTCGAGCTGATCCACTCCACCGTGGAGCTGCTGTTCGATGAGGAGCTGCCGGCGGAAAGCACCTGTCGCACCGTCGCCGCCATGCTCAGCGGTCATCTGGGGCGCCTGCGCGACGGCTGAGCCGTTCGCCCGCCGGAGCGAGCACCAGTGGGGGACTCAGGTCAGAATCGGCAGGCGTTTCACCACTGCCGAGGCCCGCCATGCCTGATCTGGATATCGCCACCTTCATCGCCGCCTGGCCCAGCCTGCGCCTGGAAGCTGCCCCGCCCTGGACGCTAACCGGTGCCTGCGAGCAGCAGGTCAGGCTGCTGCTGGCGCGGCTCGGTCCCGGCTATCGGCGCCAGGGCGACAGCGCTATCCATGAGACCGCGGTGGTGGAGGCGGGCGCGGTGCTCAAGGGGCCGGTCATCATCGGGCCCGGCACCCTGGTGGCGGCGGGCGCCTATCTGCGCGGCGGTGTTCATCTGGGCGCCCACTGCGTGGTGGGGCCCGCCTGCGAGCTGAAGAGCAGCCTGCTGCTGGACGGCAGCAAGCTCGCCCACTTCAATTTCGTCGGGGATTCGCTGATCGGCAGCGGGGTGAATCTGGAGGCGGGCGCCATCGTCGCCAACTACCGCAATGAAAGTGACGGCGCGGTCATCCGCATCCGCCACGGAGACCGGGTGATAGACACCGGGGTGATCAAGTTCGGCGCCCTGATCGGCGACGATTGCCGGCTGGGCGCCAATGCGGTCATCGCGCCGGGCGCGCTGCTGTCGCCCGGCACCCGGGTCGCGCGGCTGGAGCTGGTTGACCAGGGCGTGCCTTAAGGCGCTTCGGGCGCCGCAGTGCCCTGGCCGGCGAGATAGGCGTCGGTGGACGCCAGGCTCGCATAGGCGAAGGCCAGCGCCGCCATCAGGGCGGCGTGCACCTGGGCCGCCGGCACCCGGACCCCGTTGAAGTCCAGATCCAGGGTGGCGCAGGCGTCATGGATCACGGTCACGGCGTAGCCCAGATCGGCCGCGGCGCGGACGCCGGCGTCGATGCACATATGGCTCATGGCGCCCACCACTACCAGCGATTCGATACCGCGCTCGTCCAGCAGCTGCCTGAGATTGGTTTCGCGAAAGGCATTGGGATAGTGCTTCACCACCACCGGTTCGCCGGCGCGGGGCACGACGGCGGCCTGGATCTCGACGCCATCGCTGCCGGGTACGAAGATCGGCGCCTCGGCGCTCAGCGACAGATGCTGCACATGGATCACCGGCACGCCCTGGTCACGGGCGTGGGCGATGATCCGCGCGGCATTGGCGACCGCGGCCTCGATGCCGCTGAGGGGCAGTTTGCCGCGGGGGAGGTACTCGTTCTGCAGATCGATGACGACGACGGCGTGCTTGCTCATGTCCAGCCTCTCGGAAGATGCTTCAGGTTTTGGGTCCGGCCATGATTGGCCAACCGCGCCCGCCGGCGAAGGGGCGTGACCGACAACTTCAGGGGCGCCAGCGACACATGCACGATCAACCACCGATCGAACTCGGCCTGCTGCTTTATCCCGGCGTGCAGCTGGCGACGGTCCATGGCCTCACCGATCTGTTCGAGATCGCCGGGCGCCTCACCGGGACCGCGGAGGATGCCGAGCGCCCGCGGTTGCGCGTCAGCCACTGGCGGCTGGAGGAGGGCGAGACGCTGCCCAGGCGGGTCTACGATTCCCTGCCCGGGGCAAGCGGCGCGCCCCAGGTGCTGATCCTGCCGCCCAGTCTGGCCGAGCCGATTTCACCGGCCGCCGCCGCGCCCTATCGTGACTGGTTGCGCTTGCAGCATGGCGCGGGCGTGCGCCTGGCCTCGATCTGTGCCGGTGCCTTCCTGCTGGCGGAAACCGGTCTGCTCGATGGCCGTACCGCCACCACCCACTGGCTGCATGTCGAGCGCTTCAGCACACGTTTCCCCGCCGTGTGCCTGGACGCCGATCAACTCCTCATCGACGGCGAGGACTTGGTCACCGCCGGCGGCCTCATGGCCTGGACCGATCTCGGTCTGCGCCTGGTCGACCGCTACCTGGGCGCCAGGCGGATGCTCGACACCGCGCGGACCCTGGTCATCGACCCGCCTGGCCGACAGCAGCGCTACTACAGCGCCTTTTCGCCGCGCCTGAACCACGGCGACAGTGCCATCCTCGCCGTACAGGAATGGCTGCTGGCGACCGGCGCCCAGGACCTCGCCCTGGACACCCTGGCCCAACGCGCCGGACTGGAACCTCGTACCTTTCTGCGCCGCTTTCGCCAGGCCACCGGCATGACCACCACCGCCTACGGCCAGCAACTGCGCGTCGGCCGTGCCCGCGAGTTGCTGCAGGCCAGCCGCCTGCCGCTCGAACGGGTCGCCTGGGAGGTCGGCTACAGCGATCCAGGCGCCTTCCGCAAGGTCTTTACCCGGGTCGTGGGGCTGAGCCCGGGGGATTACCGGCGGCGGTTTGGCGGATTGGCGGGAAGCGGACGCTGAGGGCGAGGGCGGGGCCAGCCGACCGCCACCCCGGCGGTCCCACGGGCGGTTTTCGGACGACCAAGGACCCGCTGAGCGCAGCTCGTCCAGAAAGCCGTAGCTGTGATCGGAAAGGCCCGCCTGCAGGAATCCGTTGTCGCCAAGCGCAACGGTAGAATCCGCCGGTACCGATCCTTTTGGGGCAGCTGCCGAGAGCGGTAGGGCCGTCCCAGTCTCAGGTGTTCACCCTCTATCTACCGACGGATGCCCGGTGCGCGGAACGGGCGATTCGTCTCCCTGTTTGAACTGAGCCCTGATCCATTCCTCCACAGAAAGAGTACAGATGACGGTGCCTCCAGCTTCCGCGAGGCATCGATCCGAGCGCCGCGCGCTCAGAGATGACAAGCCCCATGCAGGTAACAATGAGTCAAGATCCAAACTTTCAGCTGCTGTTCGAGGCGCTGCCTCACCTGGTCCTGGTACTGACGCCTGGTCCCGATTTCATCATGGTGGCGGCCAACGAAGGGCGGGTTCGCGGTACCAATACCCGACGGGAGGACTGCATAGGTCGCTCGATTTTCGAGGTGTTCGGCCGCAACCCGGACGGGCAGTCGGAGTTCGGCGCCGGTGTGCTGCGGGCCTCGCTGGAGCGGGTGGTGCAGACCGGCAAACCGGATCGCATGGCGATCACCAAGTACGACATTCCCCGGCCAGCCAGCGAGGGGGGTGGTTTCGAGGTCCGTTACTGGAGTCCGCTGAATGTCCCGGTGCTGGATGACCGGGGCGAGGTTCGCTACATCATCCACCAGACCGAAGACGTCACTGACCAGGTGCTGGCCGAGCAACATTCCCGCACCCATCTGAAGCTTGCCGACGAGCGCTTTCGCGCTGCCCTTCTGGCCTCCGAGGCAGGCATTTTCGACTGGTACATCGATGAACACAGCTTCTATTGCGATAGTGCCTTGCAGCAGCTGTTCGGCTTGCCGGACGTCCTGACCTCGGAACCCGTCGAGCGCTTCCTCGACCATGTGCATGTCGCTGACCGGGGCATCGTCAGAGCAGCGCTGGCGGAATGCGTCCATGGCAAGGATTTCGTCGTGGAGTTTCGCCTGAAGCGCGACGCAGGCAGACAGTGGCTCCTGAGCAAGGGCAAGGTCTTCCGGGATGCCGCCGGCAACCCGTCCTACGTCACCGGCACCTGCGCGGACATCACCGCGCGCAAGCAGGCGGAAAAGGCCTTGTCCGACCTCAATGAAACGCTCGAGGCGCGGGTCGCGGCCGAGGTGGCGGAGCGTTCCCGCGTGGAAGACACCCTGCACCAGGCGCAGAAGATGGAGGCCGTGGGTCAGCTCACCGGGGGTATCGCCCATGATTTCAACAATCTGCTCACCGGGGTCATCGGCAGTCTGGAGCTGATGCAGCGGCGTCGGCGCAGCGGTGACGAGACGAATGACGAGCGCTACATCACGGCGGCGGTCACCTCGGCGCAACGCGCGGCGGCCCTTACCCAGCGGCTGCTGGCCTTTTCCCGACGCCAGACCCTCGATCTGAAACCGCTCGAGGTCAATCCCCTGGTGGCGTCCCTGGAGGACCTGCTGCACCGCACCACCCGGGAAGACATCACCGTCACCACGCACCTGGCCGCGGGCCTGGCGCTGGTGCGGATGGACGCCAACCAGCTGGAAAGCGCCGTGATCAACCTGGCCATCAACGCCCGCGATGCCATGCCGGATGGCGGCACCATCACCATCACCACTGCAGCCGTGCATCTCACGCCGGAAGAGGGTGCCGCGATGGATCTGGCCGAGGGTGATTACGTGACGCTTACCGTGGCCGATACCGGGGTGGGAATGACGCCCGAGGTGCTGGCCAAGGTGTTCGAGCCCTTCTATACGACCAAGCCGATCGGGCAGGGGACGGGCCTGGGGCTGTCCATGGTGTATGGCTATATGCGTCAGGCCAACGGCGGGGTCCGCATCCTGTCCCAGCCGGGGAAGGGCACCCAGGTGCAACTGTACATGCCGTGCCTGGGCGGTGACCTGGACATCCTGCCCAGCGAAGAAAGCCGCAGCGCTCCCCTCGGCGTCGGCGAGGTGGTGCTGGTCGTCGAGGATGAGGCCGTGGTGCGGTCGCTGATCGTGGAAGTGCTGGGCGAACTCGGCTATCAGACCCTCGAAGCCGGGAATGCCCAGGAAGCCATGCCGTTCCTGGAAAATCCCCAGCGCATCGATCTGATGATCTCCGACGTGGGCCTGCCCGGCATGAATGGCCGCCAGCTGGCCGATCTGGCCCAGGCCAACCGCCCGGAACTCAAGGTGCTGCTGGCGACCGGCTATGCGGAAGGCTCGAACGTGGAGGGCTATCTCGCTGCCAACATGGAGATCATCACCAAGCCCTTCGCCATCGATGCGCTGGCGAACAAGATCAGCGAGATGTTGAATCCGGCGGGTTGAGGAGCGCACGGGGACGGGCTTGCGCGACTGCCCGCGTTCGGCCATCCGGGCTGTTCCCTGGGCAACAGTTGTCCGGGGAACTGTTCGGTCTGGGACTTCCAGGCGGCGAGGTTTTCACTTAAGTCACTGATATAGCGAGATTTTCGCGCTGGCACGGCATGTGCTCCAGCTCAGGGGCCACCTTTAAGGGAGTCCCTGCATGGCCGTCGCCCCCTCGCTCACTGCCGTTACCCGCGCCTTACCCGAACGTCCCGCCACCGTGTTGCGCGACGCCACCGAGGTCCTCGATGCCGCGGCGGCGCTGGCGGAGGATTTCGCCCGCGAAGCGCTCAGTCGCGATCAGGAGCGGCGCCTGCCCTGGGCCGAGATCGAGCGTTTCTCGGCCAGTGGTCTCTGGGCCATCACCGTGCCGCGGTCGTTCGGCGGCGCCGGGGTGGGCTTCGGCACCGTGGCGGAAGTCATCGCCCGGGTCTCCGCGGCCGATCCCTCCCTGGGTCAGCTGCCGCAGAATCACCTGGGCGTGGTCAACAACCTGCTGCTGACCGGCAGTCCGGACCAGCAGCGCCACTACCTCGGCCTGGTGCTCCAGGGCTATCGCTTCGGCAACGCCTTCTCCGAGGCGCGCAGCAAGACCGTTACCCAGTTCGAGACGCGCATCCGCTTTACCGGGGACACCGCCTGGATCGATGGCGAGAAGGCCTATTGCACCGGCGCGCTGTTCGCCCATGTGGTCCCCACGGTGGCGCTGGACGAGGAGGGCTTGGCTCATCTCGCCCTGGTCCCGCGCGATGCCGGTGGCCTGACGGTGATCGACGACTGGGACGGCTTTGGCCAGCGCACCACCGCCAGTGGCCGGGTGCAACTCAAGGGCGTCAGTGTCCGGCGCAGCGCGGTGCTGCCGGCCTGGAAGGCCTTCGAACGGCCGACGGCGGACGGCCCGGTGTCCCAGATCATCCAGGCGGCGGTGGACGTCGGCATCGCCCGCGGCGCCTTTGCCGCCACCCTAGCGGCTGCCCGGGTGGCGCGGCCCTGGACCGACAGCGGACTCGAGCACGGCTGGCAGGATCCGCTGAGCCAGGCGCTGATCGGCGACCTGAGCTGGCGGCTGGCCGCCGCCGAGGCCTTGCTGGAAGACGCCGGCGCCGCCGTCGACCGGGCTCTGGCGGCGCCCTCCGCGGCCAGCGTCGCCGAGGCCTCGGTGGTGGTGGGGCAGGCCAAGATCGCCTCCACCGAGATCGCCCTGGCCGCCGCCAATCGCCTCTGCGAGCTGGGCGGCACCCGTAGCGTCTCGGCGCGCTTCGGCCATGACCGCCATTGGCGCAATGCCCGCACCCATACCCTGCACGATCCGGTGCGCTGGAAGTATCACCTGATCGGCAACCACCTGCTCAACGGCGTCGAGCCGCCCCGTCACGCCTGGAACTGATGCCATGACCGATCTCGCCCCTGCCATCCACGCCGAACTCGCCTTCGCCGACCAGGTGCTCGCTGACCTGCGCGAGGCGCTGCCCCTGGACGCCCGCGCCCGCGATCCGCTGGTGATCGCCGCGGTGGGTGACCTCCAGGTGCGCCTGGCCGCCGCCCGCGCCCTGCAGCGACCGCACCGCAGCGAAGACGCCCCGATACGCCAGATCCAGGCGCGCCTGGCTGCCGACCATGCCCGCCAGCTTGCGGCCGAACTCAAGCGCGAATGGCTGACGGACGCCCCGGCGCCCCGTCAGCCCGGGCCGAGCGTTCGCGACCTCCGGCGCCTGCTGGGCGAGCACCACCTGACGATCACCGACTAGAAAAGGACTGCCATGTCACTGCGTACACTGCTTCGTTCCCTCCTGCTAATGCCGCTGCTGGCCACGACCGCGCTGGCGGCTGCCGACGAGATCCCGTCGCTGGCCGGCAAGCGCATCGCCATCAGCATGACCGGCACCAGTCACTACTTCGATCTCAAGGCCTTCCAGGCCCAGGTGGAAGAGGTCAAGCGGCTGGGCGGCACGCCCATCACCCTGGACGCCGGTCGCAACGACAAGAATCTGGTGACCCAGCTGCAGACCCTGGTGACCCAGAAGCCGGACGCGGTGATCCAGACCCTGGGCACCCTGAGCGTGATAGACCCCTGGCTGCGCCGCATCCAGGCGGCCGGCATTCCGCTGTTCACCATCGATGCGCCCTCCCAGTACAGCCTCAACAACACCACCTCGGACAACGCCGCCGCTGGGCGGGAGCTGGCCGAGCAACTGGCAAAGGACACCGGCGCCAAGGGTGACATCCTGGTGTTCAACGGCTTCCAGGGCGTGCCGGTCTGCGCCATCCGCTACGCCGAGTTGCGCAAGGTACTCGACGCCCATCCGGGACTGAAGATCATCCAGCCCGAGTTGCGCGACGTGATTCCCAACACCGTGCAGGACGCCCGTGGCCAGATCGCGGCGCTACTCAACAAGTATCCCAAGGGGCAGATCGCCGCCATCTGGTCGGCCTGGGACATTCCCCAGCTCGGCGCCAGCCAGGCGCTGATCGAAGCGGGCCGCACCGAGATCAAGACCTATGGCGTCGACGGCACGCCCGAGGTGCTGGAGTTGCTCAAGCGCGGCGACAGTCCGGTCGGCGCGGTGGTCGCCCAGCAACCGGCGCTGATGGGCCGGACCGCGGTGCAGAACGTCGCCCGCTATCTGGCCGGTGCGCGCGACCTGCCTAGGGAGACCCATGTGGCGACCCTGCTCACCACCCCTGGCAACCTGAGTCAGGTCGCGGCGCTGCGAGGTGATCCATGAGCAGGGCGATCCTCGAACTGCAGGGTATCTCCCGGCGTTATGGCGCCACCCGGGCGCTGGACGGTGTGGACCTGACCCTGAGGGCCGGCGAGATCCACGGCCTGATCGGCGAGAACGGTGCCGGCAAGTCCACCCTGATCAAGGTGCTCGGCGGCCTGGTGACGCCCGACACCGGGGCGCTGCGCCTGCATGGTGAAGTCCTGACGGGCGTCGGGCCGCGCGAGTTGGCCCGCCGTGGCATCGCCATCATCCACCAGGAGCGGCTGCTGCCGCCCAACTTCACCCTGGCCGAGGCGCTGTTCTTCGGGCAGGAGCGGCGCCTCGGCCCGCTGCTGGATCGCCGTGGGCAGGAACGGGCGGCGGAGCGGTTGCTGGCCGAGCGTTTCGGCCTGGACTGCCGCGCGCGAACCCGGGTGGCGGACCTGAGCAGCGCCGAACAGCAACTGCTGCAGATCAGTCGGGCGCTGCTCGGCACGCCGGAGGTGCTGGTGCTCGACGAACCCACGGTGGCCCTGGCCCATGGCGAGGTGGAGCGCCTGCTGACCCTGCTGCGCCAGTTGCGCGACCAGGGGCTGGCCCTGCTCTATGTGTCCCATTACCTGCAGGAGGTCGAGCGCCTTTGCGATCGCGCCACGGTATTGCGTGGCGGCCGGGTGGTGGCCGAGGTGACGCCCAGCGTGACGCCGGCAGCGGCCATGGCGCGGTTGATGATCAACAGGGACCTGGGTGAGGCCTATCCCAAGGCCCGGACCGCGCCAGGCGAGGTGCTGCTGGAGACCCGCAGGCTGGGCCGTCCGGGGGCCTTCGCCGAGGTCGACGTGCAGGTGCGCCGTGGCGAGGTGGTCGGAATCGCCGGCCTGGTGGGCTCCGGTGCCAAGGAGCTGCTCAAGACGCTGTTCGGTCTGTTGCCGGTAGCCGAGGGCGAGTTGCTGCTGGACGGTCGCCCGCACCGCTTCGCCAGTCCCCGCGCGGCGGTGCGAGCAGGACTGGCGTTGTTGCCGGAGAATCGCCGCCAGCAGGGCGTGGCCCTTGATCTCACCGTGACCGAGAATCTAACGCTGGCCGCCCTGGAACGTTTCAGCTGGTTCGGTCTCCGCCGGCCAGGCGCCGAACGCCAGGCGGCGCTACGGCTACGCGAGGCGCTGGACATCCGTACCCCGGATCTGGAGACGCCGGTGCGTCATCTCAGCGGCGGCAACCAGCAGAAGGTCGCCCTGGGCAAATGGCTGGCCCGGGACGCGCGGCTCTATCTGCTCGACGAACCCAGCGTGGGCATCGATCTCGCCGCCCGCGCCGAACTCTATCGCCAGGTCGCCCGGCTGGTGGAGCAGGGCGCCGGCGTCCTGATCCTGTCGGTGGATCTGCCCGAATTGCTCAATCTCTGCGACCGCATCCACGTGATGCACCGCGGCCGCCTGCTGCCGGCACGCCCGGCGGCCGAGTTGACGGCGGAGGAGCTTCTGGCCGCCGCCACCGGCGCCCGTGAGTGGCCCGCCAGACAGCAGCGGAGGGCGGATCTTGGCCTCGCCTCCTGAGCGGTTGTCGATCCCGGTCCCGACCTGGCGCCCGGACCTCTGGCGCCATGGTGCGCTGCTGGCCTTCGCAGTGATCGCGGTCCTGTTCGCCTGGCGCGCACCGGGCTTTCTCGGCGCCGGCAATCTGGCCAACATCCTGGCCCAGGCCGCCATTCCCGGCATTCTCGCCCTCGGCCTGACCCTGGTGATCGTCGGCGGCGGAGGTAACGTGCTTGCCGGTGGCCTGGACCTGTCGCTGGCGGCCAATCTCGGACTCTGCGCGGCGTTACAGGCGACCCTGGTCAACGCCGGCTACGGCGCGCCGCTGGCCATTGGCCTGACCCTGGTCTGCGGGCTGCTGGTGGGGGCGCTCAACGGCCTGACGGTGACCCTGCTGGGCCTGCCGCCGCTGCTGGCCACCCTGGCCAGTCTTAACGTGGTAACCGGTCTGGAACTGGTGCTGAGCGAGAATACCGTGCTGCCGGCCAGTGCGCGCTGGCTGGATCTACTGGGCCTCGGCAGCTGGCTGGGCATACCGGCCGCGGGTTGGGTGCTGCTGCTGACCGCTCTGGCGCTGGCGGTGCTCCTGCAGCGCACCCCCTATGGGCTGCGCCTGGCGGCGGTGGGCGACCATCCCGAGGCGGCCCGCGCGGCGGGTCTACCGGTGCGCGGGCTGGTGTTTTCCAGCTATCTGCTGGCCGGCGGCTGCGCGGGCCTGGCGGCGCTGCTGTCGGTCGCCTGGTTCAGTGGCAGCACCCCGGGTTCGGGCGAGTTGCTGCTGCCGGTGGTGGCCATCGCCTTTCTCGGCACGGTGTTCTCCTGGCGCTCGCAACCCAGCGTCGGCGGCACCCTGCTGGCGGCCCTGCTGGTGGGGATGCTTGGCAATGGCTTTCAGTTGCTCGGGGTGAGCAGCTTCCTGGTCAATGGCGTCCAGGGCACGCTGATCCTGCTGGTGGTGGCCGCGGCCAGCCTGCGCCAGGAGGGCCATCGATGAACGCGACCCTTGCCCTCGGCCGGTCCGGTCTGCGCCTGGCGTTGCCGCTGCTGTTCCTGGCGCTGGTGGTGGTCTTCGCCCTGGCCGCGCCCGGCTTTCTCAGCCAGGGCAACCTGCTCAGTCTGTTGCTGAACAATGGCCTGGTCCCGGCGCTGGTGGCCCTGGGGTTGACCTACGCCATCGCCGCGGGCGGCATCGATCTTTCGGTGGGCATCGCCCTGGATCTGGCGGCCTTCGGTTGCATCGCCCTGCTCAACGCCGGTTGGCCACTCGCCGTGGCGCTCGCTGGCGGGGTGGGGCTGGGCTTGCTGGTGGGGCTGGCCAACGCCCTGCTGGTGGCCGGCGTGGGGCTGTCGCCGTTCCTGGCCAGCCTGGGCGTGCTGTTCATCGGTACCAGCCTGCAACAGCTGCTGTCCGAGGGCGGCCTGCCGCTCTACCTCAAACCCGAATTCCGACCCCCCGCGAGCAGCTGGCTGGGCGCACCGGCGGCGGTCTGGGCGGTGGCGCTGCTGGCACTGCTCTACGGGGTGGTACTGGCGCGCGGACGCCTGGGCCGCGCGCTGCTGGCCCTGGGCAGCCAGCCGCTGGTGGCGCGTCATTCGGGGTTGGCGCTGCGCCGCCTGGCGCTCTGGACCTGCCTGGCCACGGCCCTGGCGGCGGCGGTCGCCGGCATCCTGCTGGCGCTGCGTATCGATGCCTATGTGCCGCTCTCGGGCAATGCCTACCTTATCAACGGCATCGGCGCCGTCTTCATCGGCGCCAGCCTCAATCGCCACGGCCGGCCCAATGTCCCTGGCAGCCTGCTGGGCGTGCTGTTGCTGGCGGTGGCCGCCAACGGCCTGCTGATGGTGGGCTGGAATTTCTACTGGCAGCAGGTGGCCACCGGGCTGCTGATCCTGCTGGTGCTGACCCTCAACCAATTGGCACGGCGCCGCGACGCGTCGCGCTAGGAGTCCCCATGTCCCGCGAAATACGCCTCAATGCCTTCGACATGAATTGCGTGGCCCACCAGTCGCCCGGACTGTGGCGCCATCCGCGCGACCGCTCCTGGGAGTACAAGGACCTCGAATACTGGACGGAGCTGGCGCAACTGCTCGAACGCGGGCTGTTCGATGGCCTGTTCATCGCCGATGTGCTCGGCCTCTACGACGTCTATGGCGGCGGCCCGGCGGCGACCCTGCGCGAGGCCACCCAGGTGCCGGTCAACGATCCCCTGGCGCTGATCACCCCCATGGCGGCGGTGACCCGTCACCTGGGTTTCGGCCTCACCGCCTCCCTGAGCTTCGAGCATCCCTATCCCTTCGCCCGGCGGCTTTCCACCCTGGATCACCTGACCCGGGGGCGCATCGGCTGGAACATCGTCACCTCCTATCTGGAAAGCGGCGCGCGCAACCTCGGCCAGTCCGCGCAGGCCGATCACGATGCCCGCTACGACTACGCCGAGGAATACCTGCAGGTGGTCTACAAGCTGCTGGAAGGCAGCTGGGAAGAGGGCGCGGTGCTGCGCGACCGCGCCTCCGGCCGCTTCACCGATCCGGCCAAGGTGCATCCCATCGGCCACCACGGGCGGCACTTCCAGGTGCCCGGCTATCACCTCTGCGAACCCTCGCCGCAGCGCACGCCCGTGCTCTACCAGGCCGGCGCCAGCAGCCGTGGCCGGCAATTCGCCGCCGAGCACGCCGAATGCGTCTTCGTCGCCGCCCCGTCCAAGACGGTGCTGAAGAAAACCGTGGCCGATATCCGCCGCCGGGCTGCCGAGGCCGGTCGCGATCCGCGCCAGGTGCTGATCTTCAACCTGCAGACGGTCATCGTCGGCGAAACCGATGCCCAGGCGCGGGCCAAGTGGCAGGACTACAAGGGCTACGTGAGCTACGAAGGCGCCCTGACCCTGATCTCCGGCTGGACCGGTATCGACTTCGCCGCCTACCGCCCGGACCAGGTCCTCAAGCACCTGCACACCAATGCCATCCAGTCCGCCGTGGAGGCCTTTTCCACCGCCGATCCCGGCAAGCAATGGACGGTGCAGGAACTGGCCGACTGGGTCGGCATCGGCGGCTTCGGGCCGCTGTTGGTAGGCAGTCCGGCGACGGTGGCGGACGAGTTGCAGAGCTGGGTTGAGGAGACCGACGTGGATGGTTTCAACCTGGCCTATGCCGTGACCCACGAGACCTTTGCCGACGTGGTGGACTTGCTGGTCCCCGAGCTGCAACGGCGCGGCGTCTACAAGCGCGCCTATCAGCCGGGGACCCTGCGCGAAAAGCTCGGCAGCGCCGGCCCGCGGCTGCCGGCGGAGCACCCGGCCGCCGGCTATCGCGACCTGGCGCGGCAGCGGGAGGAAAGCGCGATACGGGTGCCGGCCTAGTCCGCCCCGTTATTCCGCCTTTTCATAGACGGCAAAGCCCCAGTAGCCACTGCCGGTCTTGCTGACTTCTAGCCAGCCTTGGCGTAGCAACTGCCTGGCGATCAGTCGATTCATGAAGCCGTGGCCCAGCAGCAATATGCTGTCCGGGCCACCGGCCAGGGCGGCGAGCTTGTCTGCTGCCTGTCTCGACCGCTGTTTCGCCTGGGCATAGGACTCGGAGTCTTTCGCCACTCCGCACAGCCACAGCAGACGAAAGACGAAGGCCCAGGTGAAGGGTGACAGGCTTAGCAGCGGAACGCTCACCACGGGCAGTGCCGCCTCGCGAAAGGTCGTGTCCTCGATGGCTGGCGCCTTGCCCAATGCGGCGAGAGAAGTCAGGGCGCGTGGTGCAGTGCTGGTGGCTGCCAGGCCGATATCCCTGGCCGCGGCTATCGCCTCCGGAGTGGCGGCATCCGTGCCTATATCGGACCGATCATAGTCCGCGATCCAGTCGACCATGTCTCGCGCGGCGACGGCACGGTAGTTCTCCAGCGCCGGCTTGCCGTGGCGCATCAGTATGATTTTCATGGGACCTGGGTCGTTGCCGGAAGAAAAACGCTTGGATATGAACGCCTCTTGCAACTAGGTCATGGCAAGGGCTATCCCGTGATTATAACGGCGACTCCCAGCGTATCGTGCGCTGGGCACTCCGGCGTTGGCAAGGCTGCGCCAGCTTTGCTCCGGGCGCCTTGCTGGTCCGGTTGCCAAGGGCAGGAGGCCGCAGGGGCGAACCCACTGTGCCGCCGGCTGGGGGACGAGGCGGACATGGGGCAGCGCCTACACCAGCGGCTCGGCGATCCGCTCCAGCAACTCGGGTCCATCGTTCTTCACGCTGCCCACGGCCTTGCCCACCGGGTACCAGTCGAAGGCGTCCACCGGCGTACCCTCGACCTCGCCGATCTCGCTGGCGCGTTCCATGGGCAGCTCGGGGTCCAGCCATTCGCGCGCCACGGCGGGTGGCAGGACCAGCGGGCGGCGGTCGTGGATGTCGACCATGCCGGCGTCGGAGGCAGCCGTGATGATGACGAAGCCGTCATCGTCCTGAGGTGCCTGGTCGGCCGGGCGGAAGTGGCCGATGGCGGCAAAGAACAGCGGTTCGCCGGATTTCAGCCTGATGAAGTAGGGCTGCTTGAGCTTGGGATCGGCGGAATCCTTCTTCCATTCGTACCAGCCATCGGCGATGACCAAGGCGCGGCCTCTTTGCCAGAGGCCGCGAAACATTCGGCTGGTGGCCGCCGTCTCCACGCGCGCGTTGATCACCGGCGGCCGCTTGGCCTGGCGCGCCCAGGCGGGCTGGTAGCCCCAGCGCACCGGATCCAGGTGCAGGCCATCGGCCTGCTGGTGGAGCAGCTGAACCCGGGTGCCGGGCGCCACGTTGTAGCGACCCAGGGCGCGGGGCTCCAGGCCGGTGCGGACGTCCGCGGGCTGGGCGCCCAGGGCGTCCAGGTAGTCGAGGGCATAGCGGTACTGGGCGAAACGGCCACACATGGGATGCTCCTGGGCGAGGGAGACACAGGCTGAAGCGCCGCGCGTCCCTACTTTGGACCGCGCCCCACGCGCGAAGTACCTGGCGCTCAGGCCTTGGGCGCCGCCGTCTCGCGTCCGGCCAGACCACGGTCGTGCAGCATCATCCCCGCGACCAGGGCTGCGACGAAGCCATAGATCTTCGCGATACCCAGCCCCAGCGCCGCCAGCGCCGGGCCCGGGCAGAGGCCTGCCAGACCCCAGCCCAGGCCGAAGAGCGCTGCGCCCAGTAGCAGGCGGCGGTCGATGGGTGCCAATAGCGGCAGCTGGAATCGGGTGTCAAGCAGAGGGCGGCTGAGTCGACGCTGCAGCTGAACGGCGGGCAGGGCAACCAGCAGGGCGCCACCCAGGACGAGCAGCAGGCTGGGGTCCCAGTGGCCGCTGGCGAGGTCGAGAAAACCCAGTACGCGGGCGGGATCGAGCATCCCCGAGAGTGCCAGGCCACTGCCGAAGAGCAGACCGGCCAGCAGCGTGATGACCAGCCGCCAGAGCATCATCGTAGCAACCCACCCAGGGTGGCGGTCGCCAGTCCAAGGAGCAGGAAGACGGCGGTCGCAGCCAGCGAGCGGCGCGACCCTCGGGCCACGCCGAGGATGCCATGACCCGAGGTGCAGCCCGAGCCCAGCCGGGTGCCGAAGCCCACCAGCAGCCCGGCCAGCAGCACTGTCGGCCAGGTCGCGTTCACGGTCGGCTGGGGGAGGTCGTGCAGACCGCGCACCAGCAGCGGACCCAGGACCAGGCCCAGCAGGAAAACCAGACCGGTGCCGACCTGCTGGCCGCCCAGCAACCGACCAAAGATGCCGCTGATGCCGGCGATCCGGCCGTTGACCAGCAACAGCAGGCTGACCGCCACACCCAGCAGCAGTCCGCCCGCCAGGGCAGGGAGATCGGCGGCGAGGGTCATGCTGGCGTGTCCTGCGCTTGGCAGAAGATCTGGTAGAGCGCCTGCAGCAGCTGGGCGGCCTTGTCTTCGGTGAGGCGGTAGAAGATTTGCTTGGCCTCGCGGCGGGTGGTGACCAAGCCGGCTTCGCGCAGCACGCCGAGTTGCTGGGAAAGGGTGGGCTGGTGGATGTCCAGGCGGGCTTCCAGTTCGCCGACCGCGTACTCGCCTTCGGCCAGGGCGCAGGCCAGCAGCAGGCGAACCGGATGCGCCAGGGTCTTGAGCAGGGCGGCCACCTCCCGGGCGCGGACGTGCATATCCTGGGCAGAGAGGGCCGCGCCGGGGGAGGGTTGGGTAGGAAGAGTCGTCATAAGCACGCCTGAGCGATGACAATATACATATTTATATAATGTATATTGTCTCTCCGGCAAGCGTGATGTAGCGCGTTGATCCGCGCCAGGGTGGTACCCGTCAGCCGATCAGCGTCCGGGCGAAGTCGCGATAGCCGTGCAGCGGGCGCCCCAGCATCTGCACCAGCCGCTCGCGGTCGCCGGGTTGCGGCAGCATGCCGTCGCTGACATAGCGCTCGGCCATGAGCCTCATCTCGTAGGCCATCCAGGCCGGCATGAAGGTCGCCATGTTCTGCTCGAAGCCCTGGGGATCGTCGCCGGCGTAATGGATGGGGCGGCCCAGCAGTTCGCTCCAGATCGCCGCGGCGCCCTCGCCGGTGAGGCTGTCCGGGCCGACCAGGTTGAGCGTCGTGCTGGGCAGCCGGGCCGGCGCCTGGTCGCGGCGGATGAGTTCGAGGGCGGCGACCTCGGCGATGTCCCGGACGTCGACCATGGCCACGCCCTTGCCGCCGAGAGGCATGGGATAGATCCCGTGCTGCAGGATGACGTCCTTGAGCATGGCTTCGTTGTCGATGAAATAGCTGGGCCGCAGGATGGTGGCGCCAAAGCCCATGGCCGCCAGCATGCGTTCGGCGCCGAACTTCACCGCGAAGTGCGGCACGTTGACCGCGCTGTCGGCGCCGAAGACCGAGAGATAGACGACCCGCTCGACGCCGCTCTCCCGGGCGATGTTGAGGGTGATGAGTGCCTGGGTGAATTCGTCGCCGGTCACGGCGTTGAGCAGGAAGAGGGTGGAAACGCCGCTGAAGGCGCGGCGCAGGGCGGCGAGATCGAGCAGGTCGCCCTGCATGACCTCGACGGTGGCAGGAAAATCGGCGCTGGCCGGGTTGCGGGTCATTACCCGGACCTTGGCATCGCGCTGCACGAGTTGTTGCACGAGGTGGCGGCCTACGCGGCCGGTGGCGCCAGTGACGAGGATGGTCATGTCGGTAACTCCAGGTGGGTGAGGGGTGGAGCCACCTTAAGTCGTCTCACCTTGAGTCAATAGCCGCTAAAATAGGAACACTTCGTTCCATAATCGAGACACTGCCTTGGACTTCAGTCTGCTCTTCGACTTCCAGCTCATCGCCACCCACGGTGGCATCGGCAAGGCCAGTCGCGCCAGTGGCCGACCCAAGGCCAGCCTGTCGCGGCGGCTGGCCGAGCTGGAAGAGGCCCTGGGCGTCAGGCTGATCGAGCGGGGTGGGCGCAGCCTGCTGCTGACGCCGGCCGGTGCCGAGCTGGCGGCCCGGACCCTGGGGCCGCTGCGCGAAGTGCAGGAGGCGGTGGCAGCGGTGCAGGAGGGGGTGGCGGTGCCGCGTGGGCGGTTGCGCATCGCGGCGCCGCTGCTGTTTTCCCAGGTGGCGCTGGGACGTCTGAGTGCGGATTTTCGCCAGCAGTATCCGGAGATCCTGATCGAAGCGGTGGGCGAAGATCGCCTGGCCGAGCTGGTGGACGAGCATTTCGACCTGGCCATCCGCATCAATCCGGCGGTCGATAGCCGCCTGGTGGGGCGCTGTTTCGCCCGGGATCGAAGGGTGCTGGTGGCAGCACCTGGCCTCGATCGCCCCCCGGAATCCGCTGCCGAACCCATGCCCCTGCCGGCGGTGGTCATGCCCGGCCATGGCGACGGCGAGGTCTGGACGCTCGCGGAGGACGGGGCGCGCTTTCTGCCCCAGCCGGTGGTGCAGCTGACCTCGCTGTTGACCATCCGCGAGGCGGTGCTCGCCGGGGCGGGTGCGGCGCTGTTGCCGCTGTCCCTGGTGCAACGGCAGCTGGACCAGGGCGCGCTCAGCCGCTGGGGCACCCAGGCCGGCGAGACCGAACTCTGGGTGCTGCACACCTCGCGGCGACTGCAGAGCCCCAAGGTCAGGGCCTTCGTCGATTTCCTCTGCGCGCGCTATCCGGACGGCATCTTTCGGCTGGACTAGCGGAGTCCGCTGGCGGCGAGACGACAGCCTGCGTATCACCCGCCGCCCTTTGTCCGGATAATGGCGGCCACTCTGTCTCCAAACCGGAATGCTGTGCATGGAAATCAAGGTCAATTTTCTCGACAACCTGAGGCTCGAGGCCAAGTTCGACGACTTCTCGGTGATCGCCGATCAGCCCATCCGCTACAAGGGTGACGGCTCGGCCCCGGGGCCCTTCGACTATTTCCTGGCGTCCTCGGCGCTCTGCGCGGCCTATTTCGTCAAGCTCTATTGCCAGACCCGCGACATCCCCACCGATAACATCCGCCTGGCGCAAAGCAACATCGTCGACCCGGAGAATCGCTACAAGCAGACCTTCAAGATCCAGGTCGAGCTGCCCGCCGATCTGTCCGACAAGGACCGCCAGGGCATCCTCAGATCCATCGATCGCTGCACGGTGAAGAAGGCGGTGCAGGCCGGTCCGGACTTCATCATCGAGGCGGTGGAAAGCCTCGACGCCGATGCCCAGGCCCTGCTGCTGCCCAGCGATGGCACCCGCCAGACCTACATCCCCGGCAAGGACCGGCCGCTGGAAGAGACCATCGCCAAGCTCTCCGGCATCCTCGCCGAGCTGGGCATGAAGGTGGAGATCGCCTCCTGGCGCAACATCGTGCCCAACGTCTGGTCGCTGCACCTGCGCGATGTGCAGTCGGCGCTGTGCTTCACCAATGGCAAGGGCGCAACCAAGGAAGCGGCCCTGGCCTCGGCGCTGGGCGAATTCATCGAGCGCCTCAACTGCAACTTCTTCTACAACGACCAGTACTGGGGCGAGGCCATCGGCAACGCCGCCTTCGTCCACCACCCCGACGAACGCTGGTTCCAGACGGGGCCCAAGGACGCGCTGCCCCGGGAGATCCTCGACCGCTACTGCCGCAAGCTCTACGACCCGGAAGGCGAACTGCGCGCCTCGCACCTGCACGACACCAACTCCGGCAACGTGGCGCGCGGCATCTGCGCGCTGCCCTTCGTGCGCCAGTCCGATGGCGAGGTGGTGTACTTCCCCTCGAACCTGATCGAGAACCTCTACCTCAGCAACGGCATGAGCGCCGGCAACACCCTGGCCGAAGCCCAGGTGCAGTGTCTGTCGGAAATCTTCGAGCGGGCGGTGAAGCGCGAGATCCTCGAAGGCGAGCTGGCGCTGCCGGATGTGCCTGAAGAGGTATTGGCCCGCTATCCCGCCATCGTCGAGGGCATCCGCGGCCTGGAAGCCCAGGGCTTCCCGGTACTGGTCAAGGACGCCTCCCTGGGTGGTGAATTCCCGGTGATGTGCGTGACCCTGATGAATCCGCGCACCGGTGGAGTGTTCGCCTCCTTCGGTGCCCATCCGCGCCTGGAGATCGCCCTGGAGCGCAGCCTCACCGAGCTGTTGCAGGGTCGCAGCTTCGAGGGCTTGAACGACCTACCGCAGCCGACCTTCGAAAGCCAGGCGCTGATGGAGCCCAACAACTTCGTCGAGCACTTCATCGACTCCAGTGGCCTGGTCTCCTGGCGCTTCTTCAGCGCCAAGGCCGATCACGAGTTCGTCGACTGGGACTTTTCCAGCGAGGGTGAAGACGCCACCGCCCAGGAGGCCGCCACCCTGTTCGGCATCCTCGCCGAGCGGGACCTGGAAGCCTACATGGCGGTGTACGAGGAACTGGGCGCGCCGGCCTGTCGCATCCTGGTGCCGGGCTACTCGGAGATCTATCCGGTCGAGGACCTGATCTGGGACAACACCAACAAGGCCCTGCCGGTGCGCGAGGACATCCTCAACCTGCACCGCCTGGACGATGCGGCCCTGGAATCCCTGCTCGAACGCCTGGACGATACCCAGGTGGACGACTACACCCGCATCGCCACCCTGATCGGCGTGGAATTCGACGAGAACACCGTCTGGGGCCAGTTGACCCTGCTGGAACTCAAGCTGCTCATCCACCTGGCGCTGCAGCAGTTCGAAGAGGCCAAGGAAGAGGTCGAGACCTTCCTCCAGTTCAACGACAACACCCTGGAGCGCGGCCTGTTCTACCAGGCGCTCAATGCGGTGCTGGAAGTGGAGATGGACGACGAACTGGAACTGGCCGACTTCGAGGTCAACTTCCGGCGCATGTTCGGCAATGAGCGACTGGACGCCGCCCTGGGTTCGGTTTCGGGCGAGGTGCGCTTCCACGGCCTGACGCCCACCAGCCTCAAGTTGGAAGGCATCGACAAGCACCTGCGACTGATCGACAGCTATCGCAAGCTGCACGCGGCGCGGGCCAGGGCTGCCGGCATCGCGCTCTGAGGTAGCGCCCCGCCCGTAGCGGGGCGGGGCCTTCCCAGCGGTCAGCAGACCGCGATATGGGAATCCGCGCGCGGCTCGGTGCCGCCGCAGAGCACGCCGGTTTCCGGATCGCGGACGATGATCTGGCCGCGACCGAAGTCGGTGGAGTCGTGGGCGATCTCGATCTGGTGGCCGCGCCGCGCCAGGCCACTGGCCAGGGCGCGGGAAGCCGCCTGCTCGATGCCGACCTTCATCTCCCCCAGCCATTGCCAGCGCGGCGCATCCAGCGCCGCCTGCGGATTCAGGCCGAAGTCCACCAGGTTCATCACCATCTGCACATGCCCCTGGGGCTGCATGTAGCCCCCCATGACGCCAAAGGGTCCGATGGGCACGTCACCCCGGGTCAAAAAGCCCGGGATGATGGTGTGGAAGGTCTGCTTGCCCGGCGCCAGGGCGTTGGAATGCGCGGCATCCAGGCTGAATTCCGAGCCGCGATTCTGCAGGCCGATGCCGCTGTCGGGTAGCACCACGCCGGAGCCGAAGCCGTGGTAGGCGCTCTGGATGAAGGACACCATGTTGCCCTCGCCATCGGCGGTGGCGATGTAGACGGTGCCACTGGCCTGGGGATCGCCGTGCAGCGGCGGCTGGGCCTGGTCGGTGATCTCGGCGCGACGGCGCTCGGCATAGGCGTCGTCCAGCAGGACGCTGGCGGCGACCCTCATGTGCTCGGGATCGGTGATGTAGTGCAGGCCGTCGGCATAGGCCTTCTTCATAGCCTCCAGCTGGCGGTGCCAGGTGAGCTGGCTGTCGCGCTGGTCGAAGTCGTAACCCTGGAGGATGTTCAGGGTCATGAGGGCGATCAGGCCCTGGCCGCTCGGCGGGATCTCCCACACCTGATAGCCACGGTAGTCGACCTTGATCGGCTCGACCCAGCGCGGCTGGTAGCCGGCCAGGTCAGCGGCGGTCAGGTGGCCGCCGGTCGCGGCGGCATGGGCGGCCAGGCGTTGGGCGAGGGCGCCGCGGTAGAAGCTTTCGCAGCGGGTCTGCGCCAGGTCTTCCAGGGTGCGCGCCTGTGCCGGATTGCGAAACAGCTGGCCGGCGACCGGGGCCTTGCCGTCGATGAGGAAGGTGTCGAACCAGGCTTCCAGTTCGGGCGACTTATCCCGGCTGGCCTGGTACTCGGCCTGGGCGATGCGCCACTGGTGGGCGACCACCGGCGAGACCGGGAAGCCATCGCGGGCCAGGGCGATGGCGGGCTCGAACAGGGTGGCGAAGGGCAGCTTGCCGAAGCGCCGCGACAACTCGGCCCAGGCCGCCGGACAGCCCGGCACCGTGACCGGCAGCCAGCCGTGCACTGGCATGCGTTCGTGGCCAGCGGCCTTGACCGTGGCGATGTCGAGGCTGGCCGGGGCATGACCGCTGGCGTCCAGGCCGTGCAGCCTGTCCTTGACCCAGACCAGGGCGAAGGCATCGCCGCCGATGGCATTGCCGGTGGGTTCCACCACGGTCAGGGCCGCGGCGGTGGCGATGGCCGCGTCGATGGCGTTGCCGCCCTGGCGCAGCATGGCGATGCCGGCCTCGGCGGCCAGCGGCTGGGAGGTGGCGACCATGCCATTGCGCGCGAAGACGCTCTGGCGTTGCGAGGCGTAGGGGTAGTCGTGGGCGGAGAAATTCAGCATGGCGGGCTCTTCGTCTTCAATCGGGTAGCGGCGTGCGTCGGCTCAGAGCACGCGACTGAGGAATTCGCGGGTGCGCGGATGGGTGGGATTGCCGAACACCTGGGCGGGCGGGCCTTCCTCAATCAGTTCGCCCTGGTGCAGCACCACCACGCGATCGGCCACCTCGCGGGCGAAGCCCATCTCGTGGGTCACCACCACCATGGTCATGCCGTCCTCGGCCAGTTCCTTCATCACCTGCAGCACCTCGCCGACGGTTTCCGGGTCGAGGGCGCTGGTGGGTTCGTCGAACAGCATGGCCTGGGGCTTCATGGCCAGGGCGCGGGCGATGGCCACGCGCTGCTGCTGGCCGCCGGAGAGTTGCGCCGGATAGTGGTCGGCCTTGTCGGACAGTCGCACCCGGGCGAGCAGGGCGCGGGCCTGCTCCACGGCGGCGGCGCGCGCCACGCCGAGCACCTGGATCGGGGCCTCGATGATGTTTTCCAGCACCGTCATGTGCGGGAACAGATTGAACCTCTGGAACACCATGCCGATGTCGCGGCGGCGGCGGGCGATGTTGCGCTCGGAGTCCTTGACCCTCGATCCATCGGGACGCTCGCGAAAGCCCATCAGCTCGCCGTTGACGCGGATGGTGCCGCCCTGGATGTCCTCCAGATGGTTGAGGCAGCGGATGAAGGTGGTCTTGCCGGAGCCGGAGGCGCCGATCAGCACCACCACCTCGCCGCGGCGCACCTCCAGGCTCACGCCCTTGAGAATGTCCAGCTCGCCGAAGGCCTTGTGCACCTCCAGCGCCTGGATCACGGGTTCTTGCGTGGTCGTCATGGCAAGCGTCCCCGTAGCTTGAAGCCCTGCAGGCTGAACAGCCGGCCGGTGGCGGTGGGTCTGTGACCGTCGGCCTTGCCGAAGCGCCGCTCCAGCCAGGCCTGGAAGAAGCCCCAGAGAGTGGTCAGGACCAGGAAGTAGATGGCCACCACCAGGTACAGCTCGAAGACGCGAAAGGTCGCCGAGGTGATCATCTGGGTGCTGAGCAGCAGCTCCTGCACCCCGATGACGCTGACCAGGGTGGTGTTCTTGAGCATCACGTTGAACTCGTTGCCGAGCGGCGGAATGATCACCCGCAGCGCCTGGGGCAGCACGATGCGCCGCATCAGCTTGGCCGGCGTCATGCCTAGGGAGCGCGCCGCCTCGTACTGGCCGCGATCCACCGCACCGATGCCGGCGCGGATGATCTCGGCCATGTAGGCGCCTTCATTGAGACCCAGGGCGATGATGGCCGCCTGGATGTTGCCCGGGATCACCAGGAAACCCAGGTCCAGGTCCTCGAAGCGGAAGATGCCGCCGGCCGCCAGGGCCGTGTAGAGGAAGACGATCTGCACCAGCAGCGGCGTGCCGCGCATCAGCCAGACATAGAAGCGCACCGGGTATTGCAGCGCCCGGTAGCGCGACAGCCGTGCCAGCGCCGCCAGCAGGCCGAGCGCGCAACCCAGCAGCATGGCGCCGACGGCGATGACGCAGGTCAGCCCGAGGCCGTAGAGGTAGACGTCGCTCGGGTGCAGCAGGTACTGCCAGAACACATCCCAGCTGAAGTTCATCGTGACCGTCCCTTAATCGAGCTTGTCGCCTTCCAGGTGCCACTTGGCCATGAGGGCGGCGTAGCTGCCATCGGCCTTCATGTCGGCGAGGATCTGGGTGAGGGCGGCGCTGAGCTGGCTATCGTCCTTGCGCACGCCGATCCCGGTGAGGATGCGGGCGAAGGCCGGCACGCCGGTCTCGAATTGGCCGGGCGCCACGCCCTGGTAGTAGGCGGCGGTTTCCACCGTGGTGCCGTAGGCGTCGGTCTGGCCCAGGCGCAGGGCCTGGAAGGCGTCGGTGTCGCTGTTGTAGGCCACCAGCTTCATGGGCGCCTTGCCGGCCTTCTTCAGTTCTTCGTTGTGGGCGTCGAGCAGGGTGCGAATGGTGGAGCCGTTGAGCACCGCCACCTTCTTGCCGGTGAGGTCATCCAGGGTATGGATGCCGGTCTTGTTGCCGGCCGGCACCACCACCGCCTGGCTGGAGTACATGTAGTTGACGATGTCGATCACCTGGCGGCGCTCGGGCTTGTCGAACAGCTGGTCGATCAGCAGGTCGCACTGACCGGCCAGCAGCGCCGGGATCAGGCCCGAGAAGGGCACCACGCGCCAGTCGACCTTCTTGTCGCCGAGGCGCTTGGCGATCTCGGCGCCGAGGTCGACGGTGAGGCCCTTAGGCTTCTGGGCTTCGTCGAAGAAGCCGATCGGCGGGGTATCGAGGGCGCCGCAATAGGTGATCTTGGACGCCTTGGCCAGGCGCTCGGGGATCTGGGGGGCGGCCTGGGTGAAGCCGGCAGCGAGGGTCAGGGCGAGCAGACTGCAGGAAAGCCGGTGGCGGGTCATGGTCTTCTCCGGAAGGACGGGGGTGGGCAGGGCGGATGGCTCAGCGCGGGGGCGCACTTCGGGTCTGGTCGCCCGATCGTTCGATAAAGGTCAGCAGGTCGGGCACCGTGCCCTCGATGTGCTCGCGCAGCACCCGCTCGGCCTCGGCGGCATCGCCGGCGCGCAGGGCGGCGAGGATGGGCGCGTGTTCGTCGCGGGCCGACTGGGGCCGGTCGGCGTGCAGCCAGAGCTGCATGTGCGGCTCGATCAGGGCATAGAGGCCGTTGATCTGGCGCAGCAGCCGCGGCCGGCCGGCCAGGCTGCACAGGTATTCGTGGAAGGCGCGGTGCTGGGCGACCCAGGCGCCGGGTTCCTGCTCGTCGTCCAGGTCTTCCAGCAGACGCTCCAGGCGCGTCATCTCGCGGGGGCCGACATGGGGCGTGGCCAGGCGGATGGCCAGGCCTTCGAGGGCGCTGCGCATCTCGAACACCTCGCGCATGTCGTCCAGGTCCAGGCCGCTCACCACCGCGCCGCGGTGCGGCCGGAGGATCACCAGGCCTTCGGCGGCGAGGCGCTGGAAGGCGCTGCGCACCGGCATGCGACTCATGCCCAGGGTGGTGGCGATGTCCTCGGCGATCAGGCGTTCGCCATTGCGATAGTGCCCGGCGCAGATGGCCTGCAGCAGATGGCGATAGGCCTCTTCTTCGGCGCTCAGGGCGGTGGAGCGGGACAGAGCGGAGAGCGGCATGGGCTGGCTTCCTGGATTTTTGTATCCAATCTGTCAAGGCAAGGCCCATGCCAGGGAACCAAATGCTTGCCAGCGCTGGGCCGCGGGTCAGGGCGGTCCGGCGCCGGCGTTACCTTTTGCACCAGCCTGGGTCGCAGTTGCCGCCGCCTTGCTACCCCAGGACCCGAAACGGGGCGGCGTCAGTCCAGCAACTGGCCGTCGGCGGCGAAGAAGGGATAGGGCCCGGGATAGTTGCCCAGCGGCAGATGGTGGGTCACCAGCGCCTCGTCCGCCCAGCGATGCAGCAGCAGGCCCGGCGGCTCCAGGCGGAAGCGCGAGGGCGCCGCCTCGCGCAGGTCCAGGTCGACCTGGTGCGACACGCCAGGGCAGACGCAGGCCAGGGTACCGCCGAAGCGGCGCTGGATCAGCCGGTGCAGGTGACCGCAGAGCAGGCGTTCCACCTGGGGATGGCGGCGGATCACCGCTTCCAGTTCGGCACCGCCGGCCAGGCCGATGCGATCCATATGGCCGATGCCGACCGGGAACGGCGGGTGATGCAGGAGCACCAGGGTCGGCTGGTCGGGTGCCTGGGCGAGCTGGTCGTCGAGCCAGGCCAGTTGCCTGGCGTCGAGACGCCCCCCGTGCTCGCCGGGGATATGGGTATCCAGGCCAATCAGCCGCAGCGGGCCGCAGTCCTGCTGCCAGTCCAGGGTGCCCTGGGCAGGCAGATAGGGGTGATCGGCGAAGGCGGCGCGCAGGGCGGCGCGGTCGTCGTGATTGCCGGGGATGACGAAGAAGGGCATGGCCAGCTCGGCCAGCACCTCGCGCAGGGTGGCGTATTCCTCGGGGGTGCCGAAGTCCACCAGGTCGCCGGTGATGACCAGGGCATCCGGGCGCGGTTGCAGGGCGTTGAGGCGGTCCACCGCCAGGCGCAGGGCGCCGAGGGTATCGACCACCCCGTAGGACAGCCGGCCGCCGGCCTTGATGTGCAGGTCGCTGAGCTGGGCCAGCAGGAAGGGCGCGTGCATTAGGGTCTCCAGTCAGGAAGCCAGGGTGAAGAGGGCGTCGGGGCGCACGTTCAGGTGCAGCAGGTCGCCCGGTTGCGCCTGCAGGGGCTGGGCGGTGTCCACCAGCAGCGGCTGGCCGGTGCCCACCTCCACCAGCAGTCGCGAATGGGCGCCCTGGAAGAATTGCCCGACCAGGATGCCGGTGAGGTGCGCGGGCGTCGCGCTCGGCTCCAGGTGCTCCGGACGACAGAACAGGGTGCTGGCCGGGCCGGTCCAGGGCAGCCGCCCGCCAGCGACCGCCACCTCGGCGCCGCCGTGGGCGCGCACCTCGAAGCGGTTGAGCTGGCCGACGAAACCGGCGACGAAGCGACTGGCCGGGCGCTGGTAGATCTGCGTCGGGGTGCCGATCTGGGCGATGCGGCCTTCGCCCATCACCACGATGCGATCGCCCAGGGCCAGGGCTTCCTGCTGGTCGTGGGTGACGTAAACCGCGGTGGTGCCGAGTTCGCGCAGCAGCGCGCCGATGTCGGCCCGCAACTGCTCGCGCAGCTGAGCGTCCAGCGCCGCCAGGGGTTCGTCGAACAGCAGCACCCGGGGGCGCGGCGCCAGGGCCCGGGCCAGGGCCACGCGCTGGCGCTGGCCGCCGGACAGCTGCTGGATGCGCCGCTCGGCCAGGGGCTCGAGATGCATCATGGCCAGCAGCTCGGCGACCCGGGCATCGCGCTCGGCGCGCGGCAGGCCACGGATCTTCAGGCCGTAGGCGATGTTGCCGGCCACGTCCAGGTTGGGAAACAGGGCGTAGTTCTGGAACACCATGCCGACGTCGCGCCGCTCGATGGGCAGGCCGGTGACGTCGCGGTCGTCGAACAGCACCTGGCCACCGGCATCGGGCTGCTCCAGGCCGGCGATCAGGCGCAGGGTGGTGGTCTTGCCACAGCCGGACGGGCCGAGGAACACCAGGGTCTCGCCCGGGTGGATGTCGAGGTCCAGGGGCTGCAGCACCTGGCGGCCTCCGGCAAAGGTCTTGGCGCAGTGGCGCAGGCGGACGGCGGTACCTTGGGTCATCGCAGGGCTCCACGGGACAGGCGGGCGCTGAGGGCCTGGAGGGCGACCAGCAGCGGCACGATCAGCAAGAGGAAGATCAGGGTGTAGGCGGAGCCCACCTCCAGCCGCGCCGAGGCGTAGCTGTCGGCCAGGCCCACCGGCAGGGTCTTGGTCAGGGGCGTGTGCAGCATCCAGGTGAGGTTGAATTCACCCAGCGAGAGGGTGATCACCATGAGGCTGCCGGCGAGGATGCCGGCGCGGGCATTGGGCACCACCACGCCGAAGAAGCGCCGCCAGGGACCGGCGCCAAGGCTGGCGGCGGCTTCCTCCAGCAGCGGCAGCTGGCTGCGTCTGAGCACCGCCATCACCGGGCGGATCAGGAAAGGCAGGGTGAACAGCAGGTGACCCACCAGGATGATCGCCGGACTACGGCGAAAGCCGCCGAGGTGACCGTAGGTCAGCAGCAGCGCCAGCGCCGAGGCGAAGCCGGGCATGGCCACCGGCAACACCAGCAATTCCTCGAAGGCGCGGGCGAAGCGGTTGTCCAGACGCACCAGGGCATAGGCCGCCGGGACGCCGAGTACGACCGCGAGGGCCGCCGTGCCCAGCGCCAGTTGCAGCGACAGCCAGACGGTGGGGGCATAGGCCTGCCAGACCTGGATCACCCAGTCGAGGGTGAGGCCGCTGGCGAGGCCCTGGAAGTAGTTGCGGGTGAGGCCGGCCAGTACCGAGAGCAGCACCGGCACCAGCAGGAAGGCCGCCACCAGCAGAGTGAACAGCAGTTGCAGCCAGAAGCGCAGGGGTCGATTCATCGCAGGTCTCCCTGGACGCCGCCGAGGCGCCGCGCCAGCAGCAGGACCAGCCAGGTGACGAGGCCGAGCACCACCGAGAGCGCCGCGGCCACGCCGAAATTGGCGAAGTTGGTGAAGGTGTCGTAGATGGCGATGGGCGTCACCGCCAGCCGCGTGCCGAGGGTGAAGGCGGTGCCGAAGGCGCCCATCGCGGTGGCGAAGCACAGGGCGCCGCTGGACAGCAGCGCCGGGGTCAGGCCCGGGATCAGCACGTCGCGCACCACGGCGAAGAGCCCGGCGCCCAGGGAGCGGGCGGCTTCTTCCAGGCTGGTGTCGAGGGTCTCGCAGGCCGCCATCACCGTGAGGATCACCCGCGGGATGGAGAAATAGAGATAGCCGAGAAACAGCCCGAACAGCGAATAGGCGAACACCCAGGGCTCGCCGACCAGGCTGCGGCCGAGACCGGCGAACAGCCCCTGGCGGCCGCCCAGCAGGATGATCAGGAAGCCCACCACCACGCCCGGAAAGGCCAGCGGAAAGGTCAGCAGGGCCACCAGCAGGCTGCGCCCGACGAAGGCATGCCGCGCCAGGAAGCAGCCGGCGATGCCGGCCACCAGCAGGGTGGCCAGGGTGGTGACGGCGGCCAGGGCCACCGTCTGGGCGAGTCCGGACAGGTAGCCGGCGCTGGTCAGCACCTGCCAGTAGCCGGAGCGGCCGGCAGCGTCCGGATGGGCGCCGAGTACCAGCAGCTGCGCCAGCGGCAGCAGCCAGAAGGCCAGCAGAAAGGCGCTCGCCGGTGCCAGGGCGACGAGCACCGGCCAGGGCAGCCGGCGCGGCACCCGGCGGCGCCCGAGGGAGACGGCGAGGCCCTGCATCTCAGCGCACCTCGGCCTGATAACGCTTGGCGAAGGCTTCCTGGACCGCCGCCATGTGACCGTAGTCGACGGTGCCGGCGCGGGCATAGTCGGCGTCGGGCAGGAAGCGCGCCTTCACCTCGGCCGGCAACGGCACGTCCCGCACCGGGCGCAGATAGGCCTGGGCCCAGAGCGCCTGGCCCTTGTCCGAGAGCACGTAGTCCAGCACCTTCTCGCCATTGGCGCGATGCGGCGCGCCCTTCACCAGGCTCATGGTGTAGGGCACAGTGAGGCTGCCTTCCTGGGGGATGACGAAGGCCACCGGGGCGTTGTCCTTGTAGCGGGCGCGGTAGGCGTTGAAGTCGTAGTCGACCAGGATCGGGATCTCGCCGGAGAGCAGGCGGGCATAGGCGGTCTGCTTGGGCACGATGGGATCGTTGGCGGCCAGCTTCTTGAAGAAGGCCATGGCCGGGCCGAAGTCGTCGAGGTTGCCGCCCAGGGCCTGGTTGAGCGCCACCGCGGTGACGTAGCCGACGAAGGCGCTGGAGGGGTCCAGGTAGCCCACCAGGCCGCGGTACTCGGGCTTGAGCAGATCGGCCCAGCGCTGCGGCACCGGCTTGCCGCCCAGGGCCTGGGTATTGACCATGAAGCCGAGGGTGCCGGAATGGATGGCGGTCCATTCACCCCTGGGGTCCTTGAGGCCGGCCGGGACCTGGTCCCAGTGCTTGGGCCGGTAGGGCTGCAGCACCCCGGCCTTGTCGGCCTGGATGCCGAAGGTCACCCCGTAGTAGACGACGTCGGCCACCGGGGCTTCGCGTTCAGCCACCAGCTGGGCCAGCGACTGGCCGGAGTTCTTGTTGTCCTGGGGGACTTCGATGCCGGTGTCGGCGGCGATGGCCTTGAGCTGGGCGCCCCAGTCGGCCCACTCCAGCGGGCAGTTGTAGCAGATGGCGGTTTCGGCGGCCTGGGCGCTGGCCAGACCGCAGGCCAGGGCCACGCCGGCTAGGAGGCGACGCACGGGGAAGAGTGATTTCATCGGTAAGGCTCCTTCAAGGGGCCGGCACTGGTGCCGGGACGGACGAGGCAGGGCAGACACTGCTGGTGGGTGGCACTGCCGGCGATCAGCGCCAGCAATTCGGTGACGAGCACGGCGCCCAGGCTCTGCAAGGGCTGCATGACGCTGCACAGGCTGGGTTCGAGGCGGGCGCCCATGGCGATGCCGTCGAAGCCCACCACCGAGAGGTCGGCGGGCACGGGCACCCCGTGGCGCTGCAGTTCGGCGATGACGCTGATGGCCAGCAGATCGTTGGTGCAGAGCAGGGCGGTCGGGGCGTGGCGCTCCAGCAGCGGCGCCAGCTCCGCCCAGTCGGCGTCGGTGTGGCTGGCCAGTTCCAGGCGCGGCAGTGTCGGCAGGCCGGCGGTGGCCATGGCCTGGCAATAGCCGGCGAACCGGCGCTCGCTGCGATCCGATTGCTGGGCCGGCCCCGAGACCAGGGCGATGCGGCTGTGTCCCAGGCCGAGCAGATGCTCGGTGGCCATGGCCATGCCCTGGCGGTTGTCCACCGCCACCGCCGCATAGGGGCGCTGGGGTTCGTGATAGGCCAGGATGAAGGGCGTCTGCTCCTGGCTCAGCTCGGCCAGCACCTCGCTGCGGTCGGCATCGGCCACCGTCAGCACCAGACCGGCGACGCGCTGGCGCAGCAGTTCCTCCACCACCGCCGCCTCGCGCTCGGGCTGGTAGTCGGTGGTGGCGATCACCAGCGAATAGCCCTGGCTGCGCGCGGTGCGCTCCATGGCCTGCAGCTGTTCGGCGAACACCGGGTTGAGCAGGCTCGGCACCACCACGCCGATCAGCCGGGTGCTCTGCTGGCGCAGCTGGCGGCCCAGCAGGTTGGGGCGGAAATTGAGACTGCGCGCGGCGTCCAGCACCCGCTGCCGGGTGCTCTCGCGCACCTGCTCGGGCGTGGCGAAGGCACGTGCCGCGGTGGCCCGGGAGACTCCCGCCTGTTGCGCTACCTGTTTCAGATCGGTCATGCCGGCCTCGTTTGAGATCGATCTCATTGGGGGCAGACAATGCCGGCGGCAGATGTCGGGACGATGACAGCGACATGAAGCTTCTGCTCTGGCCCTGCGCGCCGGTAGGTCCTCCGGCGCGCAGGGCAGCAGGCGAGGGCGGGATATACCTTGGTATAGCCAAACGTCCATCGTTTCGATGGCTGGGACAGGGTGGCGCGCCTAGATTAGCCCGGTGTCCGAACCCTGCGCGGCAGGGCCGGCCGCTCTCCCAAGGCCCCCATTCAAAGAGGTACGCCATGAAGACCCTTCCTGGCCTCTACACCCCCGCCGTGGCGCCGCGCTCGCTGCGGCAACGTCCCACCTCCCTGTGGGCCGATGCCCTTTGCCTCGCCCTCGGGCTGATCGCCCTGGCGCTTATCTGGCATGGCGTCGCCGAGATGCGCGCGCCCCTGGCCGTGCTCGACGCCGATCCCATGACCCTGGACCTGGCGCGACTGCCCGAGTACGCCCTGCGCACCACCCTGCGCATGTTCATCGCCCTGGGCGCCTCGCTGCTGTTCACCTTCGTCTTCGCCACCCTGGCGGCCAAGAGTCGCAAGGCGGAGCTGCTGATCCTGCCGGCCATCGACATCCTGCAGTCGGTGCCCATCCTCGGCTTCCTGACCTTTACCGTGAGTTTCTTCCTGGGGCTCTTTCCCGGTCGCCAGCTGGGCGCCGAGTGCGCGGCCATCTTCGCCATCTTCACCAGCCAGGCCTGGAACATGGCGTTCGGCTTCTACCAGTCGCTGCGCACCGTGCCCGAGGACCTGCAGCAGGTGAGTCGCCAGTTCGGGCTGTCGCCCTGGCGCCGGTTCTTTCGCCTCGAGCTGCCGTTCGCCATCCCCGGCCTGGTGTGGAACACCATGATGTCCATGTCCGGCGGCTGGTTCTTCGTGGTGGCCTCGGAAGCCATCACCGTGGGCGACAACACCATCAACCTGCCTGGTATCGGCTCCTGGCTGGCGCTGGCCATCGCCCGGCAGGACATCGCCGCCATCGGCTGGGCGGTGCTGGCCATGGGCCTGGTGATCCTGGTCTACGACCAGCTGTTTTTCCGCCCGGTGGTGGCCTGGGCCGATCGCTTCCGCGTCGAGCAGACCGCCAGCCAGCAGGTGCCGCGCTCCTGGGTCTACGACCTGGTCCGGCGTGCGCGCCTGGGACGCATGCTGGGCGGCTTCGGCAGCTTCTGCACCCAGCTCGCCACCCCGCGGATCCGCCGCGCCTGGCCGCACTGGCACCTGGCGCCGCACCGCCGCGCCTGGCTGCAGCGTGGGCTGGACGTGCTCTGGTACGGCGCGCTGCTGGTGGTGCTGCCCTATGGCGTCTATGCGCTGTACCGCTTCATCGCCGCCGACGTCTACTGGGTGGAAGCGGTCGCGGTGCTCGGCCTGGGGCTGCTGACCATGGCCCGGGTGCTGCTCCTGATCGCCGTCGCCAGCCTGATCTGGGTGCCCATCGGCGTCTGGATCGGCCTGCGCCCCGGCTGGTCGCAGCGCCTGCAGGCGGTGGCCCAGTTCCTCGCCGCCTTTCCGGCCAACGTGCTGTTCCCGGTGGCGGTGGTGGGCATCGTCAGCTTCCACCTCAATCCGGACATCTGGCTGTCGCCGCTGATGGTGCTGGGCACCCAGTGGTACATCCTGTTCAACGTCATCGCCGGCGCCAGCGTGCTGCCCAACGACCTGCGCGAAGCGGCCCGGCTGTTCGGTCTCAAGCGCTGGCAGTGGTGGCGGCAGCTGGCCCTGCCGGCGATCTTTCCCTACTACGTCACCGGCGCCCTGACCGCCGCGGGCGGCTCCTGGAACGCCAGCATCGTCGCCGAGGTGGTGAGTTGGGGCAATGAACGCCTGCAGGCCCATGGCCTGGGCGCCTACATCGCGCAGATGACCACCGCCGGCGATTTCCCCCGGGTCGCCCTGGGCATCGTGGTGATGTCGATCTTCGTACTCGGATTCAACCGGCTGCTCTGGCGGCCCCTGTATGCCTACGCCGAGCGGCGTCTGCGGCTCGACTAAGAGGAGAAGCGCCATGAACCTGACCACGCTGAATGCCCGTCCCCTGATCGATGTCCAGAACGTCCGCCAGCTCTATGGCAACGCCGGCGGCCCGGCCCGGGTCGTGCTGGACGAAGTCTCCCTGACCCTGCACGAAAACGAGATCGTCGGCCTGCTGGGGCGCTCCGGCTCGGGCAAGTCGACCCTGCTCAGATCCATCGCCGGCCTGCTCACCCCCAGCGGCGGCACCGTCGACTTCCCGCCCAAGGACGACGGCCAGCGTGCCCGGGTCAGCATGGTGTTCCAGAGCTTCGCGCTGTTTCCCTGGCTGACCGTGCTGCAGAACGTCGAGATCGGCCTGGAAGCCCTGCACGTGCCGCTGGACGAGCGCCGTCGTCGCGCCCTGGCCGCCATCGACCTGATCGGCCTGGACGGCTTCGAGAGCGCCTATCCCAAGGAACTTTCCGGCGGCATGCGCCAGCGCGTCGGCCTGGCCCGTGCCCTGGTGGTGCACCCGGACGTGCTGCTGATGGACGAACCCTTCTCGGCGCTGGACGTGCTCACCGCCGAGACCCTGCGCACCGACCTGCTCGACCTCTGGGTCGAGGGGCGCATGCCGATCCGTTCGATCCTGATGGTCACCCACAACATCGCCGAGGCGGTGCTGCTCTGCGATCGGGTGCTGATCTTTTCCAGCAACCCCGGGCGCGTCGCCAGCGAGATCCGCATCGACCTGCCGCAGCCGCGCAATCGCCACGATCCGGCCTTTCGCGAACTGGTGGAGGAGATCTATGTGCGCATGACTGGCGAGACCACCCCGGCACCCCACGACGCAGGGGTTCCCGGCAATGGCCTGGGCATGCGGCTGCCGACGGTCTCGACCAACGCCCTGGCCGGCCTGCTGGAGGCGGTCCAGGCCGCGCCCTACGACGGTCGCGCCGACCTGCCGGAACTGGCCGGCGGGCTGGGCTATGCGCTCGACGAACTCTTTCCCCTGGCCGAGGTGCTGCAACTGCTGCGCCTGGCGGTCCTCGAAGGCGGCGATCTGCGCCTGCTGCCGGCCGGGCGCGCCTACGTCGAGGCGGGGGTGGACGTGCGCAAGCAGCTGTTCGCCCGCCAGTTGCTCAACTTCGTGCCGCTGGTGGCCCATATCCGCCGGGTGCTGGACGATCGCCAGGGCCACACGGCGCCGGCGCGGCGCTTCCGCGACGAACTGGAGGACTTCATGGACGAAGCCGACGCCGCCCGCACCCTCGGCAGCGCCATCCAGTGGGGGCGCTATGGTGAGCTCTTCGCCTATGATCAAGCGGCCGATATGTTCAGCCTGGAAAATCCAGGCTAAGAGCGACCACGAACGAGAAACTGGCCATGGATCGACGACCCTTCGCCACCACCACCCACTGGCTGCGGCTAGGGGGCCTCTGCGCCCTGGCGCTGGGCATCGCCCTGCTGGACACCCTCACCGACCGGGAGATCGCCATCGGCGTCTTCCAGGTGGTGGTGGTGCTCCTGGCGGCCGGTTTCCTGTCCGCGCGCGGGGTCACGGTCACCGCCCTGGGCTGCACGCTGCTGGTGCTCTGCAGCTATGTCGCCACCCGTAGCGGCGACCAGGAGGCGGGGCTGGTCAACTGCATCATCAGCCTGCTGGCCATCGTCGCGGTCGCCGCCCTGTCGCTGCGCCTGGAGGCCGCCAAGCGCGCCGCCGATGCGGCCCGGACGCGCCTGGTCCAGGCCGGGCGCCTGAGCCAGCTGGGTGAACTGGCCGCATCCATCGCCCATGAGGTGAATCAGCCGCTCACCGCCATCGCCGCCAGTGGCAACGCCTGCCAGCGCTGGTTGAGCAATCAGCCGCCGCAGGTGGAGCGCGCCGTGCAGGCCGCGCAACGGGTCATCGACGACGCCCACCGCGCCAGCGCAGTGATCGCCCGGGTGCGCAGTCTGGTGCGCCAGGCGCAGGTGGCCAAGGATTGGCTCAACGTCGCCGATACCGTGGAGAAGGTGCTGGATTTCGTCCGCGCCGAATTGAGCCAGCGCCAGGTCGCCGTGGAGGTGCGCCTGCAGGAGGGCCTGCCGCCGCTGCTGGCCGACGAAAGCCAGCTGCAGCAGGTCATCCTCAATCTGCTGCTCAATGCCCTAGACGCCCTCGAAGGGATACCGCCCGAGCAGCGGCGGGTGGTCATCCAGGTGGGGCAGGACACCGCCGGCGCCATCCGCCTCGGCGTCGAAGACAGCGGTCGTGGCTTGACGCCGGTGGCGCGCGAGCAGATGTTCGAGGCTTTCTACACCACCAAGGCGCAGGGCATGGGCCTGGGCTTGGCGCTGAGTCGCTCCATCGTCGAAGCCCACGGCGGGCGGATCTGGGCCACCTCGTTGCCGGAGGGCGGCACCGGGGTCTACTGCAGCCTGCCCAAGGATCCACAACCATGACCTCAGCGAGTATGACCGGCCAAACCCAGCCCACCCTGGTCCACCTGGTGGACGACGACGCCTCGGTGCGCGCCGCCGTGGAAGACCTGTTGGCGTCCGTGGGGCTCGATACCCGCAGCTATGTCTCGGCCGCCGACTTTCTCGAGCGGGCCCGGCTGGACGCGCCGGGCTGCCTGGTGCTGGACGTGCGCATGCCCGGCATGAACGGCCTGGATCTGCAGCAGGAGTTACAGCGCCGCGGCCTGGCGCTGCCGATCATCTTCATCACCGGCCATGGCGACATCCCCATGTCGGTCCGGGCGATGAAGCAGGGCGCCCTGGAATTCCTCACCAAGCCGTTTCGCGACCAGGACCTGCTCGATGCCATCGACCAGGCACTGTGCAAGGCGCAGGAGGCCCATGCCCAGCGCCGCCAGTTGCAGGACCTGCAGAGCCGCCTCGACACCCTCAACGACGGCGAGCGAGCGGTGCTGGCGCGGGTGGTGACCGGGCTGCTCAACAAGCAGATCGCCGCCCAGCTGGGGGTCAGCGAGATTACCGTCAAGGTGCGTCGCGCCGCCCTGATGCGCAAGCTGCAGGCCGGTTCCCTGGCGGAACTGGTGAAGATGGTCGAGCGGCTGGAGGCGTCGCGCGGCTAGGCCTTTCCTGTCGGGCGTACAGCCGCTGGACAGACACCGCAGCCGGGTTGTCGCGCCAATCACTTGCGCGCTAAAGAAAGGCAATAGTCAGTCGATACGGGTTTTAGAGGATCGCCTTTCGCCGATCCAAGGAGCTCGTCTTGAACCTACGTCAGCTACGCATCGCCCCCCGCGCCACCCTCTGCTTCGGTGCGGTCACCCTGTTCGTGATGCTGCTCGGGGCCTTCGCCCTGGTCCAGCTCAAGGCCCTGCGCGCCACCGAGCAGGCGATGGAGGCCGAGTGGCTGGCGAGCGTCCAGACCACCGATGACATCCAGATCGCCTTGATGCACACCCGTCTGGAGAGCATTCGGCTGCTGGCCACCGAGGACAGCGCCGCCATGGCCATGGCAGCGCGGAAGATCCAGCAGAATCGCGATCTGATGAATGCGCGCACGGCCTATTACCGCGACCATCTGATCTCCACCGCTGAAGAGCGCGCCAATTTCGACCAGGCCGCGCTGCAGATGAAAGGCTACCTGGACGGGCTGGATCGCATCGTCACCCTGGCCGCCAGCGATCGCGCCGAGGCCCTCAGGCTGGCCAATGGCGAGCAGCGCCAGCGGGCCGAAGGCTATCAGGAGCAACTGACCCGCCTGCGCGATTTCAACGGCGAAGGCGCCCGTCACGCGGGGGAGGCGGCCACCGGCATCTATGACCGCAGCGTCAGCATCGTGGTCGGCATCATGCTGCTGGCGGTGCTGGTGACCCTGCTGCTGGCCTGGCGTCTGACCCGTAGCCTGGCCCAGCCGATCGGCGACTCCCTGGCCGTGGCCAATGCCATCGCCCAGGGTGAGCTGACCGGCAGGATAGATCCCACCGGCAAGGACGAAGCCGCCGGCCTGATGCGCGCCCTGGCGCAGATGCAGGACAATCTCAAGGACACCCTGCATGGCATCTCGCGTTCGTCCGACCGCCTGAGCGATACCGCCCGCACCATGCACGCCGTCACCGACCAGGCCAGTCGCGCCCTGGCCAGCCAGAACGCCGAGATCGACCAGGCCGCCACCGCGGTCACCGAAATGAGCGCCGCCGTCGAAGAGGTGGCGCGCAACGCCTCGTCCACCTCCCAGGCCGCGCGGGAATCCAGTGCTGCGGCGGAAAACGGCAACACCAAGGTCGGCCAGGCCCTCGACGCCATGCAGCGTCTCACCCAGCAGGTGCAGTCGACCTCGGTCCAGGTCGAAGGTCTGGCCGGGCAGGCCCAGGACATCAGCCAGGTGCTCAGTGTGATCGGCGCCATCGCCGAGCAGACCAACCTGCTGGCGCTGAACGCCGCCATCGAGGCCGCCCGCGCGGGCGAGCAGGGCCGCGGTTTCGCCGTGGTCGCCGACGAGGTCCGCGCCCTGGCGCACCGCACCCAGACCTCGACCCGCGAGATCGAGCAGATGATCCAGGCGATCCAGAAGGGCTCAGCCGAAGCCGTGGATTCCATGCAGCTCAGCACCACCCAGGCCCAGGCCACCTATGTGATCGCCCAGGAAGCCGGCACGGCCCTGAGCGACATCCTCCACGCCGTGCGCCTGATCGACGAGCGCAATCTGCAGATCGCCACCGCCTCCGAAGAGCAGGCCCACGTCTCCCGCGAGGTGGACCGCAACCTCATCAGCATCCGCGATCTGTCGGTGCAGACCAGCGATGGCAACCGCGAAACCGTGGGCGCCAGCGAGCAGCTGTCGGAACTGGCCGGTGAACTGCAGACGCTGGTGCGCCGCTTCAAGCTGGCGTGAGGGGCAGGGCGCGCTGACGGCGGTCGCGCGCCCGCTCTTCTTACATTCGGTTACCTTTGGCCACCCTGTTTCGCCGGCTCATCGGCCCGAACCCGCCGGGCGCTTTCCCGAGTAGTGGCTTTTTGGTATCAATGGTTATTGTAATACCTATTTAGTTTCGTCCTTCGACGCTCTCGCAGAGAAACCATGGCGCTGCCCCAATACAGTCTCAGAGTACCTGTCTCCCAATTGCAGCTGGGCATGTACGTCTGCGAACTGGATCGACCCTGGGCGGGCACGCCCTTCCTGTTCCAAGGCTTTCCCATCCAGAACGCGCACGACCTGCGCACCCTGCAGGAGACCTGCGAATTCGTCTGGGTGGATCGCCGCCAGAGCCATACGGTGACGCCGCTGTCCGCCAGCCTGTCGGCAGGCGCTCAGGCCAAGACCTATGCCATCGACTACCGCGATGAGGTCAAGACCACCGAACCGGTGTGGCGTGAAGCCCGGGCCGTGTCGATGCGCATGCTCGACGCCGTCAAGTTCGGCAAGGAACTCGACGTCGGCGAAGTGCGCCGCGCGGTCGGCGAGTGCGTCGAAAGCGTGCTCAAGCACCCCGCGGCCAGCCTCTGGCTGGCGCGCATCAAGCAGCGCGACCACTACACCGCGGAGCATTGCCTGCGCGTCTCGCTCTATGCCATCGCCCTGGGCAAAGCGCTGGGCCTGCTGCCTCTCGAACTGGAAGAACTGGGGGTGTGCGGCATGCTGCACGACGTCGGCAAGATCAAGGTGCCCGACGAGATCCTCAACAAGCCAGGCCGCCTGACCGACGAAGAATTTCGCATCATGCAGGCCCATACCACCTACGGCTATCAGTTGCTGATGGCCAACAGCGAGGTGCCGCCAGCCGCCGTCGACGTCGCCCATACCCACCACGAGCGCATGGATGGCAAGGGCTACCCCCGCCAGCTGCCGGCGCACCGCATCCCCTTCAAGGCCAGGATCATCGCCGTGGTGGACGCCTACGACGCCATCACCAGCGATCGCCCATACAGCGAGGGCCGCTCCAGCCTGGAAGCCCTGCGCGTACTGTTCGAAGCCCGGGGCACGCAATTCGACGAAGTCGTCGTGCTGGCCTTCATCCAGCTGATCGGCGTCTATCCGCCGGGCGAGATCGTCGAGCTGAGCACCGGCGAGGTAGGCATCATCATCGGCTTCGACGCCGGCAGCAAATTGAAGCCCCGCGTGCTGATCGTGCTGGACGCCAGCAAGCAGCCGCGCCCGGAGCGGGTGCTCGACCTGGCGCGCAATCCGCTCGATGAGCAGGGCCGCCTGGTCAGCGTCCGCGAAGTGAAACCCTCGGGTGCCTATGGCATCGACATCGACGCCTACCGCGCCAAGGGACTGGTGGTGCCGGGCTGAACGGATGAGGGGTCGCCGTTTGGGGGTCGACCGTCAGAGGGTCTTCAGACCCGTCGGCGTCTCCAGGTAGGCCAACAAGCCGGGTCTCTCCCCAGGCAGCACCGCGACGGGTCCGGAAAAGCCGATCGCCTCCAACTCTTGCCCGAGCCCCGCGGCATCGGGATGCCTGAGCTCCAGGCGCTGCAGGCGGCAGCCCTGATCGATCAGCCCAGCCGCCGGGTGCGGGGCGTCGCCCCAGTCGATCAGGCTGGGCAGGACCCCGCCCAGCGACAGCTGCCCATCGGCATGGATCGAGATCTGCCAGGCCAGCGCGCCGCGACTCATCGACTCGATGCGGCCGAAGGTCCGCGTGAGGTGCGCATCCGCCTGCGCCAAGCCCTGGGTCCCGGCCACCCAGTGGGCCAGGAGGGGCGCAGCGTCCGGTGCCAGCTCATCCAGTTCGAACCAGCGCGGTCTGGTCGGCGGCGGCGCGTCCGGGTCCGGGGCTATGACTTCCAGATAGCCGTCCCCCAGCCCTAGCAGCAGGTTGTGGGTGCCCATGCGTGCATGCTGGCCGCCGGGCTGCATGACCACGCCGAGGCGGTGCTCGACATACCGGGCGCCCGCGGCCAGGGTCGGTGCCACGATGACCAAGTGGTCCAGATGGGAGAGTCTCATGGGGTCGATTCCTGAGCGGGCAAGTTCGAGCAGGGGCGGAGCGGCCTGATCCGCTCAGGGCTCACAGGCCGGGCTCGGATCAGGGCGCCAGCCACTGTGGAGGGTAGCGGTTGCACTCAAGCCCGTGGGTCTTCGCCAGTAGGCTCGTTCGGCATCGGTCTGGGCGATTGCCACGCCGGCTTCTCCGGGCCTCGCTCATCGAAGGCGCGGCGCGCTGCCCGAAAATCTTCCACATTCTCGATAACCCAGGTCCAGATGGGCGTCATCCGGAGCAGCAGGCTCATGCCCAGCGGCGTCAACTCGTATTCGACCCGGGGCGGGACTTCGTCGAAGTCGTGCCGCAGCAGCAGGCCGTCGCGTTCGAGGGCGCGCAGGGTCTTGGTCAGCATTCGCTGAGTGATGCCCGACAGTTGCCGCGCCAGTTCGGCGTGCCGCATGACGCCATAGACCCCCAGCGCATGCAGGACCCCCAGGGACCAACGACTGCCCGCATGGGTCAGCACCTCGCGGCGTACGCCGTCTTCGTCCCGCCTGAGTGTCTGGCAGATGGCTTCGGACTGTTGGAGGAGTTCCAGATCGGTCATCTCGTCCCCTGGTATCACGCGTGTGCCTTCTTCTGAGCGCCGCTGGCGTCTGCCAGCATTCGCTCATCTTATACCTGACGTCAGGAGTCATGATGACTAACCCATTCCCTACCGCTACCCAATCCATTCTCGTGCTTGGCGCGGGCGAACTCGGCTTGCCGGTACTGCGCAATCTCGCCCGGCTTGCCAAGGAGAAACCCGGTTCGAAGGTGAGCGTGTTGCTGCGCCAGTCGACCCTCGACAGCCAGGACGCTGTCAAGAAAAGGGAGCTGGGCGAGCTGCGCGCGCTTGGCATCACCCTGGTGGCGGGCGACCTGGTCAAGGATTCCATCGCCGAACTGGCGGCGGTCTTCGCGCGATTCGATACCGTCATTGGCTGCGCCGGCATGGTCGCTGGCCGGGAAACCCCCATGAAGCTGGCGCGTGCGGCACTCGCCTCGGGTGTGAAGCGCTACTTTCCCTGGCAATTCGGGGTGGACTACGACGTCATCGGTCGTGGCAGTCCCCAGGACCTGTTCGATGCGCAACTCGAGGTGCGCGAGTTGCTGCGCGCCCAGAGCCAGACCGAGTGGGTGATCATTTCCACCGGGATGTTTACCAGCTTCCTGTTCGAACCCGCGTTCGAGGTCGTCGATCTCGTGACGGATACGGTCAGGGCGCTGGGCAGTCTGGATACCCAGGTGACCCTGACGACGCCCGAGGATATCGGCAGGCTGACGGCGGAGATCGTGTTTTTCGAGCCGCGCTTTCGTAACGAGATCGTCTATCTCGCCGGTGACACCCTGGCCTATGGCGAGTTGGCCGCGCTGCTGGAGCGGGTGCTGCAGCGGCCCTTCAGCACCCGGGTGTGGCCGCTTCCCCAACTGCTGGATGAGCTGGAGAAAGAGCCTGACGAGCAGCTCAAGCACATCTGGAAGTATCGCGCGGTCTTCGCCCAGGGCCGCGGCGTCGCCTGGCCGATGGAGACCACCTTCAATGCTCGGCACGGGATCGCGGTGACCAGTGCTGAGCAGTGGGCGCGGGAGCACCTGGTCGAGGCCGGACGGGCCGAGTGAAGCATGCAGGACTTCGGGTCATTCCTTTCCTGCATCGCCAAGATTCCCTAGAGACGTAGGGCGGCTTCGGGTATTTCCGATAAAACCTTCCCGTCGCTTCTGCCTGTGCCGACCCTTCCGCATGCCGCCTTGGCCGAACGCGGCACCGAGATCTGCCCCCGGCAGCGGCGACTGGCGGACGAGGGGCGCAGGTTTCTGGACGCCTGAGTCGCGCAGAGCACCCTGAACGACGCCACATATCCGAGAGCGTCCCGTGCTTTGACCTTTCGTGCGCGGACACCTAGGGTCAGGCAGGGCGCATTCGTCTGACGATTGTGCTCAATCGGAATACCAATTCAGGCAATGGGAGTGTCAGATGTCTTTTGCTCGTTCGGCCTTGGCCAACCGCTTTTCCGCTCTAGTGCTCACCGCCGCGACCGCTACCCTGGCGCTGCCCCTGGCCGCCGCGCCGGGGGTCGAGGGTTCCCTGTCCGCCGTCCAGGGCGATGCCCGGGTCGCCAAGGCGCTGGAAGCGCTGCGCGCCGACGATGGCCGCACCTTCACGGAACAGAAGCACATCGCCCAGATTCCCGCGCCGCCGTTCAAGGAAAAGGTGCGCGCCGAGTATTACCTCAAGCGCTTCCAGGAGCTGGGTCTCAAGGACGCCAGCATCGCCCCGGAAGGCTATGTGATCGCCACCCGCAAGGGCAGTGGTCAGGGGCCGCAGCTGGTGGTGTCGGCGCACCTGGACACGGTCTTTCCCGAGGGCACCGACCTGACCCTCAAGGAAAAGGACGGCAGGACCTACGGCCCCGGCATCGGCGATGACGCCCGGGGCCTGGCGGCGCTGCTGTCGGTGATCGACGCCCTCAACAAGAGCGGCATCGAGACGGTGGGCGACCTGGTCTTCGTCGGCACCGTGGGCGAGGAGGAGCTGGGCAACCTGCGCGGGGTGAAGGCGCTGTTCAAGGATCGCCAGGGCATCGACGGCTTCATCTCGGTGGATGGTATAGACGTGCGTCGCATCGTCAATCGCGGTACCGGCAGTCACAGATACGAGATGACCTTCAAGGGGCCGGGTGGCCACAGCTTCGCCGAATTCGGCCGGCCCAGCGCCATCCACGCCATGGGTCGCGCCATCGCCAAGATCGCCGAGGTCCGTCCGCCCAAGGAACCCAAGACCACCTTCACCGTGGGCACGGTGCAGGGCGGCACCTCGGTCAATGCCATCGCCGGCGAGGCGCGCCTGACCCTGGACATGAGATCCAACGAAGAGGCCGCGCTGCTGGCCGAAGAGAAGGAGATCCTGGCCCTGGTGCAGGACGCGGTGAAGGAAGAGAACCAGCGCTGGGAGACCGACCAGATCTCGGTGGACATCAAGCTGATCGGCGATCGTCCGGCCGGGGGCACTGCGGAGGATTCGCCCATGGTGCAGACGGCGCAGCGCTCCATTGCGGCGGTCACCAAGGGCGCCAAGGTCACCCTCAGCGGTGGCAGCACCGATTCCAACACCGCCATGTCGCTGGGCATTCCGGCCATGACCATCAGCGGTGGCGGGGAGGGTGGCAGTGCCCACTCGCTGGCGGAATGGTACAAGCCGGTGGACGCCTATCAAGGCCCGCAGAACGTGCTGCTGACCAGCCTGACCTTGGTCGGCGTCAAGGGCGTCAGCGAGCCGGTGCTGCAGGCCAAGGGCAAGTAGCCCGCAGCCGGCCCTGGCACCGCCCCGCACGGGAGCGATGCCAGGACCGGCGGCCTCATTCGCTCGCCGGCTTCAGTCGCAGGCAGGCCAGGGAGCTGACCAGGATCGCCAGGCCGGACAGCGGATACAGCAGGGTCGAGGGCACCAGCGGAATGAGCGCCCCGGCCAGCAGCGGACCCACGCTGGCGCCCACGTCGCGCCACATGGCGTTGGAGGCCAGCGCCGGCAGCCGGGCCTGACCGGGATGGCGGGTGGCGACCAGGGTCACCACCAGGGGGATCTGCAGGGCGCGCAGGATCAGCACCCCGCCGGCGCCGAGGATCAGCCAGTGAAAGCCGAAGGCGATCAGGAACAGCGCGGTCAGCGTCGAGCAGACCACCAGCATGGGCGCCGCGCCATAGCGATCCGCCGCCCGCCCGCCGAGCGGGCTGAGCAGCATGTCGGACAGATAACGCAGTGCCATCAGCAGCCCGGCGACCAGCACGGCATTGCCTCCGAGTACCGCCTGGGAAAAGGCCGATAGACCGAAGATGAACAGGCCGTCCAGGGTCACCCCTTCGATGAAGGACCAGGTGACGATGCGATCCGGCCAGCGCAGGCGGCGTCCGGGCGCTGGCAACTCGTGCCCGGCGCGGGGCAGCCCCAGGGCCAGCAGCAGGCCGATCAGGCAAAGCCCGCTACTCAGCAGCAGTACCGCGCGCGGACCGTACTGCAGGGTCAGCCAGGCGCCCACCGAGAGCGCCAGCATGGGACCGATGGCGATCAGCGACCGGGACGTACCGGTGCGCCGGGCGGCGCCGGCCGGATCGGCGGTGGCCAGCACCTGGGTGGACAGGTTGAAGGTGGCGAAGCTCAGGCCCCAGGCCAGGCGCAGCCCCACCAGTGCCCAGAAACCCGAGAGATTGGCGTTGCCCAGGGCGCAGAGGGCGGCCACTGCGGAAGCCACCACCAGGCTGCGGCGATCGCCGAAGCGGGCATAGAGCTGCACCACATAGCGGTAGCCGACGATGCGGATCACCCGGTTGGCGGCCAGCAGGATGCCGGCCTCGATCAGGCTGATGCCGAAGACCGGGGCGTACATGGGCAGGACGAGATAGAGCAGCACGTCGCTGGGCAGGCAGCAGGCGAGGACGATGGCCGCGCGCCGGGAGGCCTGGTCGACGGACCGGGAAGAGGTCATGCGCGAAAGATTCCTGTGGGCGAGGTGACGTCCAGCCCGTCGGTCGCCGGCTGGACAGCGGATTGCAGTGACGGCCCGGCCCTACAGGCGCCAGGCAGAGGCCGTGACTGCAACGAGACTGTCATTATCTCTTCTTTTGCAAGAGGTGTCCGCCAGGCGAAACGGCTGAACTAACCGCGGGCGCGCGCAATCCTTTTCAGTGCGTCTTGCGCCGCGCAGTGGCTGCCCGGCCCTGCCACGTCCCGTCATGAAAAGGAGTCGTCAGTGACCGTAGCTGCCCATCATTACCACCCTGTCCGGCCCGGCCCGCTGCACGCGCTGCTGCTGGCCGGCTCCGTCCCGCTGTTCATCGGCGGCCTGCTCAGCGATATCGCCTACTACCAGACCCAGCAGATCCAGTGGGCCAACTTCGCCGCCTGGCTGATCGCCGGGGCGCTGTTGCTGTCCGGGCTGGCCCTGCTGTTCGCCCTCGGCAATCTGTTCGGCGCGCGCTTCCGTGGTCGCCGGCCGGCGGCCTATTTCCTCCTGCTGCTGCTGGCCTGGGTGCTGGGGCTGGTCAATGCCTTCGAGCACGCCAAGGACGCCTGGGCGGTGATGCCCGCCGGGTTGATCCTCTCGGTGATCGTGTCGGTGCTGAGCCTGGTGGCTGCCTGGATCGGTCTCTCCAACCTGCGTTCGGAGGTGGTCCGATGAGCACTCCACGAGTCTTGAGCGTCCTGGGTCTGGCCGTTCTGCTGGCCGCCTGCGGCAACGAGGGCGGCGCCGACACCCAGGCCCGCGGTCCCGATCCCAAGCTGCCCGAACCTCAGCGCGGCCTCCTGCCGAGCATGAAGATCGCCGAGCCTGCCCCCTGGGGCGATCGCACCCCGCGTGTTCCCCAGGGCTACACCATCACCGCCATCGCCACCGACCTGCGCATTCCGCGACAGATGCTGGTGCTGCCCAATGGCGACATCCTGGTGGCTGAAGGCCGTGGCGGCAACGCGCCCAAGCTCAAGCCCAAGGACGTCATCGCCGGCTACATCAAGGCCCAGGGCAACACCCAGGTGAAGGGCGGCAATCGCCTGACCCTGCTGCGCGACGCCGATGGCGACGGCAAGTACGAACTCAAGACGGTGTTCGCCGAGAATCTCAACGCGCCCTATGGCCTGGCCTTCGCCAACGGCCGGATCTACGTGGCCAACCAGGATGCCCTGGTCAGCTTTCCCTATCAGGACGGCCAGACCCAGGCCAGCGGCGCGCCGGACAAGCTGGTCGAGCTGCCAGCGGCGATCAATCACCACTGGACCAAGTCGCTCGCTGCCAGCGCCGATGGTCGCTATCTCTATGTGGGCATCGGCTCCAACAGCAACGTCGGCGAGCGCGGCATGGACGTCGAGGTGGATCGCGCGGTGATCTGGCAGATCGATGCCCAGAGCGGTGCGCACAAGAACTATGCCACCGGGGTGCGCAATCCCACCGCCCTGGCCATACAGCCCGACAGCGGCCAGCTCTGGGCGGTGGCCAACGAGCGCGACGAGATCGGCCCGGACCTGGTGCCGGACTACCTGACCTCCATCCGCGAAGGCGGCTTCTATGGCTGGCCCTACAGCTACTGGGGGCAGAACGTCGATACCCGTGCCCAGCCGCAGGATCCGGCCAAGGTGGCCGCCGCCATCAAGCCCGACTACAGCCTGGGCTCCCACGTCGCCGCCCTGGGCGTGACCTTTTCCACCGCGGCGGTGGGCGGGCAATTCACCGATGGCGTCTTCGTCGGCGAGCACGGCAGCTGGAACCGCGACAAGCCGGTGGGCTACCGCGTGGTCTTCGTGCCCTTCCAGCAGGGCCGTCCGGCCGGCGAGCCCATCGACTTCGCTACCGGGTTCTACGGCGACGACGGCAAGACCCGCGGCCGCCCGGTCGGGGTGGCGGTAGATCAGCGCGGTGGCGTCCTCATCGCCGACGACCTGGCCAACACCGTCTGGCGCGTGACGCGTACCCAGTAAGGTGCGAGATGGATCGGCTTGCCGCGCAGTCGGGCGGCAAGCCGATCAATGCATGCGGTGCTGCAGATCGCCGAGCACCACCAGGCTGCCCACCACCATCAGCACCAGGATCAGGCTGGTGAATAGCAGCAGATAGAGGTCGTGCCGGTGCGAGCGGCCCAGGCTGATATGCAGGAAGCAGCGCAGGTGCACCAGGATCTGCAGCAGACCCAGGCCGAAGATGACCCCCAGGGTGGTGCCGCGCGGCCAGCTCCGGAAGAGCACCAGGCCGATGGGGATCAGGCTCAGCGTCACCGCCAGCAGCAGGCCGACCACGTAGCTCGTCAGCTCCCGACGATAGTCATCTCTCTTCATGGCAACAGCCCCTGCAGGTAGACCACCGAGAGGATGGCTACCCAGACGATATCGAGAAAATGCCAGAACAGGCCCAGCCGCATCAGCCGGGTCTTCACCGGCGTATCCAGGCCGAACACCCTGAGTTGCACCAGCATCACCACCAGCCACAGACAGCCACTGGCGACGTGCACCCCGTGCATGCCCACCAGGGCGAAGAAGGCCGAGAGAAAGGCGCTGCGCTGGGGCAGGGCGCCCTTGTCCGCCATGCCGAGGAAGTCGTGCACCTCCAGACCCAGAAAGACCAGGCCCAGCGCCAGGGTCACCAGCAGCCAGGTCACCAGGGGCCGCAGGCGACCCTCGTGGTACTTCATGGCCAGGGACGCCAGGCCATAGGTGAAGCTGCTGGCCAGCAGCACCAGGGTCTGCAGGGTGACACTGCCGATCTCGAAGACGTCCCGGGCGACCGGGCCCCCGGCGGTGGCGTGCTGCAGCGTCGCGTAGATGGCGAACAGCAGCGCGAACACCAGGGCGTCGCTCATCAGGAAGATCCAGAACCCGAACAGCGAATACTCGGCCTCGGCGTGGGTGGCGTGATCGGTGGCGCCGACATTGAGGCCGGCGTGATTCATGTCGCGCGGACTCATGGGCCCATCTCCGCCAGGCCACGGTTGCCCGGCCCTGTTTCCTCGTCGCGGTTGACCGCTCGCGTCGCGGCGACGAGATCCAGCCAGGCCTCGTGCTCGCGCCGGATGTCTGCAGCGGAAATCAGCCGCTCGGTATCGCGCTGGAAGCTGCGGGCGATCACCGCACCCCAGGCCACCCCCAGGCCGAGCACGGCCAGCCAGCCGATGTGCCAGACCAGCCCGAAGGCGCAGGCAAAGCCTGCGGCCCCGACGATGGCAGGCACCGCGCTGTTCTTTGGCAGTTCGATGTCGGCATAGGTGCGCGGCCGGTCGTAGGCCAGGCCATGCTCCTTGAGCCAGGTGAAGGGATCGCGGTCGTTGATCGGCAGCGGCACGGCGAAGTTGTATTCCGGCGGCGGCGCGGCCACGGCCCATTCCAGGGTGCGGCCATTCCAGGGATCGCCCACCGGCACCCGGGCACTGTCGCGGTGGCGGATGCTCACCACCAACTGGATCACCAGGCTGGCCAGGGCGGCGAGCAGGATCACCGCGCCCAGCTCGGCGACCCACAGCAGCGGGGCGAAATCGGGATTGTGGATCGCCTGGCTGCGCCGCGGCAGGCCGGAGACGCCCAGCACGTACAGCGGCATGAAGGCGAGCAGGAAGCCCAGGCCGAAATTCAGGGCGGCGATGCGGCCCCAGCGCTCGTCGAGGCGAAAGCCGAAGGCCTTGGGAAACCAGAAGTGATAGCCGGCCAGCATGCCGAACAGCATTCCGGGGATCAGCATGTTGTGGAAATGGGCGACCAGGTAGACGGTGTTGTGCACCTGGTAGTCCACCGGCGGTGTGGCCAGGGTGATGCCGGTAAGGCCGCCGATGACGAACAGCATGATGAACATCACCGCATAGATCAGCGGCGTGGTCAGGCGGATGCGCCCGCGGAACATGGTCGCCATCCAGTCGTAGATCTTCACCCCGGTGGGGATGCCGATGAGCATGGTGGCGATGCCGAAGGCGGCATTGATCTTCGGACTCTGGCCCATGGTGAAAAAGTGGTGCAGCCAGACGGTAAAGGACAGCACCGCGATCACCAGGGTGGCCCAGACCAGCGAGTGATAGCCATAGAGCCGCTTGGTGGAGAAGGTGGCGAAGACCTCGGAGAACACCCCGAAGGCCGGCAGGATCAGGATGTACACCTCTGGATGGCCGAACAGCCAGAAGAGGTTGATGTAGTTCATCAGGTTGCCGCCCTGGGTGTTGGTGAAGAAGTGGAAGTCCAGGTAGCGGTCCAGGGCCAGCAGCAGGGTGGCCACGGTCAGCGGCGGCATGGCGAAGATCATCAGGATGCTGGTGCACAGCGCCGTCCAGCTGAACAGCGTCATATGGAACAGGCGCATGCCCGGCGTCCGCTCCTTGTAGAGGGTGACGGCGAAATTGAGGCCGGTCAGGGTGCTGCCGATGGAGCTGAGGGTCAGCGCCCAGATCCAGTAGTCGGGGCCGACGCCGGGCTGGTATTCGGCGCCGGTATAGGGCGGATAGCCGCTCCAGCCACCGGTCGAGAAGCGACCCAGCACCAGCGAGACCATCACCAGGGCCGCACCGGCCACGGTCAGCCAGAGGCTGATGGCGTTGAGCAGCGGAAAGCGCACGTCGCGGGCACCGATCTGCAGCGGCATGACGAAGTTGATCAGCCCGGTAAGGAAGGGCATGGCCACGAAGAACACCATGATGGTGCCGTGGGTGCTGAACAGCTGGCCGAAGTGCTCCGGTGGCAGATAGCCCGGGGCATCGATGGCCAGGGCCTGCTGGGTGCGCATCATCACGCCTTCCACCACGCCGCGGCTGAACATCACCAGGGCCAGCACCACATACATGACGCCGATGCGCTTGTGGTCCAGGCTGGTGAACCACTCCTGCCAGAGATAGCGCCACTTGCCGAGCCAGGTGATCACCCCGGCGGTGGCCAGGGCGCCAAGGATCACCACGCTGGCGCCGCAGGTGGCGACCAGGCTGTAGAAGGGCAGGGCATCGTAGCCCAGGCGACCGAACAGCAGGTGCCAGAGGGCCGAGGAATCAGTCATGGGTGGCTCCCTGGAAGGTGGCGCAGGCGGGTACCGGATCCTGGCGATAGCGCGCCAGCACCCAGGCGAAGAGGGCGGGTTGGGTCAGGCGCAACGCGGCGGCCTGCTCCAGGGTGCCGGGGCGGGATAGCACCTGGTAATGGGCGCAATCCAGCGCCTCGCGGGTCTGGCTGACGCCCTGGGTCCAGCTGGCGAAGTCCTGCGCATCCAGCACCCGGATCGGGAAATGCTGATCCTGGAAGCCTTCGCCGCTGTACTGGGCATTGCGGCCCTCGAACCGGCCGGGCGCGGGAATCTGCAGGTAGCGCTGGGTCTGCATGCCGGCCATGGCGTAGATCTGGCCGCCGAGGCGCGGCAACAGCAGGGATTGCATCACCGTATCGCTGGTGAGTCTGAGCTGCACCGGGCGTCCGGCTGGCAGGACCAGTTCATTGACCGTGGCGATGCCCTGTTCGGGATAGAGAAACAGCCACTTCCAGTCCAGGCCGATCACCTGGACCTCCAGCGGCGCCTGGCTGGGCGTCGGCGAGCGATAGGGGTCGAGGCTGTGGGTGCGGGTCCAGACCAGCACCGCCAGCACCGCGACGATCAGCGCCGGCACGCCCCAGGCGAAGACGTCCAGCAGCCAGGAGAACTCCCAGCGCGGCCGGTAGGCGGCGCGCGTGTTGCCGTGGCGATAGCGCCAGACGATCAGCGGGGTGAGCAGGATCACCGGCAGGACCACCACCAGCGCCAGGCCGACGATCCACAGCAGCAGGTCGCGTTCGCCACTGGCGGCGAGACCGGCCGGGGCGAGAAAGCCGTGCTGTAGCGGCGAACAGCCAGTGAGCGAAGCGGCCAGCAGCAGGCCAGCCAGGGACCCGACCGCCAGGCGGCGCCTCGAGGTGCTCCCCGGGCAGAGAGAAGAAGGACGCGACTTTCGCGCAAGGGACATGAGCGGACTCGACCGTAACCAGTTGTTGCAGCCAACAGACCGCCCGAGCAGGCGAGCCGTTCACTGGATACTGGCGCCTGGCCGCCCCGCCTCAGGACGCGCTGGCGTACAGGCCGCGAGCTAGGGCTGTTCGGTCTTCCACTGGCCGAGCAGGATGGCGACGAATTTTTCCGCGGCGGGCGACAGCGAGGCGCCGCGACGCGAGACCAGGCCCAGCGTACGGGTCACCTCCGGATCACTGAGGGGCACGCTGACCAGGGTCGGGTGGTCGGCATCCGGCATGGCCAGACTGGGCATGGCCGAGACGCCGAGGCCGGCTTCCACCATGCCCAGGGAGGTGGACAGGTGCTGCACCTCATAGAACCACTTGGGGCGGATGCCGCGGGCGGAGAGGGCATGGTCGAGCAGCACCCGGTTGCCGCTCAGGCGCCCCACACCGATCAGCCGGTGCTCGACCAGCTCGGCCCAGCTGATCGACGGGCGCCCGGCCAGTTCGTGGTCGCGCCGACAGGCCAGCACGAATTGCTCCTGCACCAGGGGCACGAATTCGATGTCCGGGTGCTGACCGCTGAGCATGTTGATGCCGAAGTCGGCTTCGCCGCGCAGCACGGCCTCCAGGCCGTCGTTGGCGCTGAGGTCCAGCAGGCGGATGCGGATCTTGGGGTACTGCTCGTTGTACTGGCGGATCACCGAGGGCAGGAAGTAGAAGGCCGCGGTGGGGATGCAGGCCAGGGTGACCTGACCGGTCTGGCGCTCGGCCAGCTCGCGGATGCTGAGGATGGAGTCCTCGAAGTCGTCCAGCAGCCGCCGCGCCTTGGGCAGGAAATCGCGGCCGACGCTGGTGAGGCCGACGCGACGAGTGGTGCGTTCGAGCAGGGGCGTCCCCAGGCCGTCTTCCAGCTTCTTGATGCGCCGGCTCAGGGCCGGCTGCGACAGGTGCAGGGCATCGGCGGCCTCGTGGAAGCTGCCCAGTTCGGCGATTTTCACGAAAGATCGAATGTCTTGCAGCTCGTAGTCCATGAACGCCCCGTTTCGGAAAGCCGGCTTTATTGATTATCCAAGTGGAATAATAGCGCTGATATTTGCATTGGATAGATTTATATCCGGCTGCCAATCTTGTTCCCAGAACATCAATAACCGCTATTGATCAACAAGAGTCAGCAGTCATGCAACGTATTCCCTGCGTTCTCATGCGAGGCGGCACCTCCAAGGGCCCCTTCTTCCACGCCAGCGACCTGCCCAGCGATCCCGCCGCGCGCGACGAGATGCTGATCGACCTCATGGGTGCCGGCCACGAGCTGGAAATCGACGGCATCGGTGGCGGCAGTCCGCAGACCAGCAAGGTCGCCATCATCAGCCCGTCCAGTCATCCCGATGCCGACGTGGATTACCTCTTCGTCCAGGTGATGGTCGCCGAGCGGCGCGTCGATACCGCACCCAACTGCGGCAACATGCTCTGCGCCGTGGGGCCCTTCGCCGTGGAGCAGGGGCTGGTTGCCGCGAGAGACGGCAAGACCCTGGTGCGTATCCGCAACCTCAACACCAACAGTTTCGTCGATTCCCTGGTGCATACGCCCGGCGGCCTGGTGCGCTATGAAGGCGACACCGCCATCGACGGCGTGCCCGGCACCGCCGCCCCGGTGCAGCTGACCTTTCTCGACGCCGTGGGCAGCAAGACCGGCCAGCTGTTTCCCACCGGCCAGGCCACCGATGTCTTCGACGGCGTGCCGGTGACCTGCATCGACATGGCCATGCCGATGATGATCGTCGAGGCCCGCCACCTGGGCGTGACCGGCAGCGAGCGGCCGGCCGAACTGGACACCAACGCGGCGCTGCTGGCGCGGCTGGAAGCCCTGCGGCTGCAGGCGGGTCGGGCCATGGGCCTGGGCGATGTCAGCGGCAAGGTGATCCCCAAGCCGGTGCTGATTTCCGCGCCCCAGCAGGGCGGCACCCTGCAGGTGCGCTATTTCATGCCGCACAGCTGCCACCGGGCGCTGGCCATCACCGGCTCCATCGGCCTGGCCACCGCCTGCGTCACCTCGGAGACCGTGGTGATGGCGCTGCTCGGCGAGTCGGCGCGTGACCTGACCCACGTCCGCCTGGAGCATCCCAGCGGCGGGATCGACGTGGTGCTGTCGCGCGGCGGCGCGGACGGCACTACCATCCAGGCCTCGGTCGTCCGGACCGCGCGCCGTCTGTTTTCCGGTCATGTCTATGCGCCTACCGCGCGGAGGCTCGCCGGCTAACGCGACACCCCCAACCACCAGCGCATCCGCACAACTTCAATAAACGGTGATGCCCCATGAAACTTGCCAAATCGCTGTACTTCCAGATCCTCTGCGCCGTGGTCCTCGGGGTGCTGGTCGGTCACTTCTGGGCGCAACAGGCCGTCGCGCTCAAGCCCCTGGGTGACGCCTTCATCAAACTGATCAAGATGATGATCGCCCCGGTGGTGTTCTGCACCATCGTCACCGGCATCGCCGGCATGACCGACAAGAGCACCCTGGGCCGGTTGATGGGCAAGACGCTGCTGCTGTTCCTGGTGCTCACCGTCATCAGCCTGTTCATCGGCCTCGGCGCGGTCTATCTGTTCCAGCCCGGCGTGGGCATGAACATCGATCCCGCGACCCTGAGCACCGCCAGCATCGCCCAGTACACGGCGTCGGCGGCCAAGCTCAGCGTGGTGGACTTCGTCATGCACATCATCCCGGACACCTTCATGGGGGCGTTCAACAAGGGTGAGGTGCTGCCGGTGCTGTTCATCGCCGTGCTCTGCGGCTTCGCCCTGTCCGCCATGGGCGAGCGCGGCCGGCCGGTGCTGGACGTGCTGGAGTCGGCGTCGCAGATGGTCTTCCGCATCTTCGGCTACCTGATGCGCTTCGCCCCGGTGGGTGCCTTCGGCGCCCTGGCCTTTACCGTGGGCCAGTACGGCATCACCTCGCTGGGCTCCCTGGCCAAACTGATCGCCACCCTCTACATCGCCTGCGCCTTCTTCGTCTTCGTGGTGCTGGGCGCGCTGTGCCGCTCGCGCGGCTTCAGCCTGTGGAAGCTGTTGCGCTACTTCCGCGAGGAATTCCTGGTGGTGCTGGGCACCTCGTCCACCGAGCCGGTGCTGCCGCGCATGCTGCAGAAGCTCGAAGGCCTGGGCTGCAAGAAGGGCGTGGTCGGCCTGGTGCTGCCCACCGGCTACTCCTTCAACCTGGACGGCACCGCCATCTACCTGTCGCTGGCCGCGGTCTTCATCGCCCAGGCCTGCAACATCGACCTCACCGTCGGCCAGACCCTGACCATGCTGGCGATCATGCTGCTGTCCTCCAAGGGCGCGGCAGGGGTGACCGGCAGCGGCTTCGTCGCCCTGGCCTCGACCCTCACCGTGATCCACGACATCCCCCTGGCCGGGCTGGCGCTGCTCATCGGCATCGACCGCTTCATGTCCGAGGCCCGCGCTCTCACCAGCCTGGCCAGCAACGCCGTGGCCACCGTGGTGATCGCGCTGGGCGAGGGCGCCTGCGATCGCGACAAGCTGATGCGCGCCCTGGCCAGTGGCAAGGCCGAACCCGTGGCGCTGCCCGAGGCCGCCGAGTGGACGGCACCGGACGTTCGTCCCCACGCCTGATCGTTCCAACCCCGCTACCGCTGCAATCCCACCTCCGCGCCGTCAGCTGGCCGGAGGCGGGGATCGGCTGGCCCGCGGCCGGCCAGACCCACAACAAGAACAAGGGATATGCCTATGCTCGCGCTTCTCGGTCTGATCATGGTGGTGACCTTCACCTACCTGATCATGAGCAAACGTCTGTCGCCCATCGTGGCGCTCACCGTGGTGCCCATCGTCTTCGCCCTCATCGGCGGCTTCGCCCCCACCACCGGCAAGATGATGCTCGACGGCCTGAAGATGGTGGCGCCCTCCGCGGCGCTGCTGCTGTTCGCCATCCTCTTCTTCGGCCTGATGATCGACGCCGGGCTGTTCGATCCGCTGATCCGCAAGATCCTCAAGCGCGTCAACGGCGACCCGGTCAAGATCGCCATCGGCACCGCGCTGCTCTCGCTGCTGGTGGCCCTAGACGGCGACGGCACCACCACCTACATGATCACCTGCGCGGCCATGCTGCCGCTGTACAAGCGCATCGGCATGAATCCCATGGTGCTGGCGACCGTCTCCATGCTCTCGCTGAGCATCATGAGCGGCATGAGTCCCTGGGGCGGCCCGGCCACCCGCGCCATCGCCGCGCTGGGGCTGGACGCCACCGCCTACTTCATTCCCATGCTGCCCACGGTGATCGGCGGAGCGGCCTGGGTGGTCTTCACTGCCTACCTATTGGGTCGCCGCGAGCGCGCGCGCATCGGCAACGTCGCCCTGGAGAGCGGCGGGGCGGCCGGCGGCAAGTGCTACATCGAGGAGATCCTCGGTGATTCGCCGACCAAGCGGCCGCGCCTGGCCTACGTCAACCTGGTACTGGTGATCGCGGTGATGACCGCTCTGGTCATGGGCGTGATGCACGCCGCCATCCTGTTCATGATCGGCTTCGTGCTGGCGCTGATGATCAACTATCCGCAACTGGATTTGCAGAAGGAGCGCATCCTGGCCCACTCCGGCAATGCCATGACTGTGGTGCTGCTGGTGTTCGCCGCGGGCATCTTCGCCGGCATCTTTTCCGGCACCAAGATGGTCGACGCCCTGGCCCAGACCCTGGTCGACTGGATTCCGCCGGCCTGGGGCCACTGGTTCCCGCTGGTGGTGGCCATCACCAGCATGCCGCTGACCTTCGTGCTGTCCAACGATGCCTACTACTTCGGCGTGGTGCCCATCCTGGCCAACGCCGCCGCGGCCTACGGCATCGATCCGGTGGAAATCGCCCGCGCCTCGGTGCTGGGCCAGCCGGTGCACCTGATGAGTCCGCTGGTGGCCTCGACGCTGCTGCTGGTGGGTATGGTCGACCGCGACATCGGCGACTTCCAGAAGGCCACCGTCAAATGGGCGGTGCTGACCTCCCTGGTCATCACCGCCATCGCCCTGCTCACCGGCGCCATCTCCTTCTTCGTCTGACGCCGGCGGAGCAACTGTCTTTATCGCGGCCATGCCGGTACGCCGTAGCGGCCGCTCCTACGGTGGCGTCCGTGCCTGTAGGAGCGGCCCATGGCCGCGATATGCGATCAAGACAGTTGCTCCTACAAAAGCATCAACCGCTGTAGGAGCGGCCTTATTACTGCTGCGCCGGAATGGGCTTGAGACCGCTGTCCTCGATGGCCTTGGCGGCGTCTTTCGAGGCCAGGTACTGCAGCAGGGCGCGCGCGGCATCCGGGTGCGTGCTCTTGCTGACCACGGCGCCGGAATAGAGGGTCATCTTCTGCGCCTGGTCAGGGATCAGGCCGACGATGTCGATGCCCTGCACCGGCTTCAATTCGCTCAGCTGCTGGAAGCCCAGCTGCGCCTCGCCACGGGCGACGACTTCGCCCACCGGCTCGGCGGGGATCATGCGCGCCTTGGCCTTGAAGGCATCGCTCAGCTGCATGCGCGGGAACAGGATGTGCGCCAGATAGACACCGCTGGCGCTGTCGGAATAGGCCACCGACTGGGCACTTTCCAGACTCTGCTTGAAGGCCTCCATGGTGGAGATGTCCGGCTTGGGCGCGCCCTTGCGCACCGCCATGGCGATGAAGGATTGCCCCAGGTCGACCCGGCTGTCCTTGAGCGCCTGGCCGTTGGCGACCAGCTTGTCCAGCGCCGAACCCACCATCAGCACCACGTCGGCCGGCTCGTTGCGGGCCAGGCGCTGAGGGATGGCCTGGGGCGTGTCGCCCATGGACGGCGCGGCGGCGATGTCCAGTTTCACGCCGGTGGCCTTTTCATAGGCCGGGGCGACTTCGCGGATGGCGCCCATGATGCCGCCCGAGCTCAGCACCGTGAGGGTGGTGACGGGTTGCGCGGCCAGCAGTGGCGTGGAGGCCAGCAGCAGGGCGCCAAGGGCAAGGGTGGGCAGACGTCGAAACATGATGAAGACTCCAGGGTGAAAAGACCGACGATAGACCGCGGGCGAGGCGGAAGCGCGTTAGTCCGAATGAAGAAAAATTTAATTTACCGACCTGGCCGTTTTCCCTAGGGTGTCCGGTCCGCCAGACCGGGCGCCAGATCCAGAGGCCATCATGACCCAGGCTTTGGTCATCGAAGACGACGAGGTGACCGCCCACGCCATCGCCAGCGAATTGCAGGCGCAAGACTATCAGGTACGTTGGGAAAGCACCGGCCGCGAGGGCCTGGCCGCGGCCATCGCCGGCGGCCATGACATCATCACCCTCGACCGTATGCTGCCGGATTTCGATGGCCTGACCATCGTCAGCACCCTGCGTGGCCTCGGCATCGCCACCCCGGTGCTGATGCTCAGCGCCCTGTCCGATGTCGACGAGCGCGTGCGCGGCCTGAGGTGCGGCGGTGACGACTACCTGACCAAGCCCTTTTCCCTGGTGGAGATGATGGCCCGCCTGGAGGCGCTGCTCAGACGGCCGGGCGCGCAGTCCGCCAGTCACCAGTTGCGGGTCGGCGAGCTGACCCTGGACCTGATCGAGAACACCCTGACCCGGGCCGGCGAGGCCATCGCCCTGCTGCCCACCGAATTCAAGATCCTCACCTACCTGATGCGCAACGCCGGGCAACTGGTGACCCGTACCATGCTCTTCGAGCAGGTCTGGGGCTATCACTTCGATCCGGGCACCAACATCATCGACGTGCACATGGGGCGGCTCAGACGCAAGATCGAGCGGGCCGGGCGGCCGCTGGTGCATACCGTTCGCGGAGCCGGCTATGTCCTCGTCGTCCCGGACTAGGCGCTGGCGCTCGGGCAGCAGCCGCCTGCTGGCACTCTATGCGCTGCTCTTCGTGGCCTGGGGCGCGGTCTTCACCGGGGTGCTCTACTGGCAGATCTCCGGCTACCTGGGCGCCGTGGCGGAGCGCACCCTGCTGCAGCGGGCGCACTACTACGGCAAGGTGGCCGACGCCGACCTGCTGGGCGAGCTGCAGGCCAGCGAGGTCTATTCCATGCCCGGCATCGACGCCTACGGCCTGTTCGAGGCCGATGGGCGCTATGTGGCCGGCAACCTGGTCAAGCTCCTGCGCAACCTGCCGGACGACGGCCGGGTGCACTACCTGCAGCGCGGCCTCAGGACCACCGACGCCCTGGACGAGACCCGCAGCAGCCATGCCTTTCTGCAGCGCCGCGCCGACGGCCGCATCCTGGTGCTGGCCCGCGACGGCGGCTCCATTTCGGCGGTGGGCGGCATCATCGGCCAGGCGCTGTTCTGGGGCCTGTCGCTGACCCTGATCCCCGGCCTGGTCGGCTGGCACCTGTTGCGGCGACGACCGTTGCGGCGCGTCGAGCGACTGCAACGCAGCCTGGAACGGATCGTCGCCGGTCACCTGGAGGAACGCCTGCCACTGTCGCCGCGCCACGACGAGCTGGACATGCTGGCCGATGCGGTCAATACCACCCTGGCGCAGCTGGAGCGCTCGATGCACGAGGTGAAGGGCGTCTGCGACGGCATCGCCCATGACCTGCGCACCCCGCTGACGCGGCTGCGGGCGCGCCTGCACCAGCTGCAGCAACTGCCGCTGGCCGAACCCCAGGCCGAGAGCCTCGGCGAGGCGCTGGCCGAGACCGAGGCCATCATGTCGCGCTTCCAGGGCCTGCTGCGCATCTCCGAGCTGGAGGACACCCGGCGGCGCATGGCCTTCGCGCCCCTGGACCTCGCTGCGCTGCTGCGCCAGGCCCATGATTTCTACGAACCCCTGGCCCAGGAAAAGGCCCAGACCCTGAGCCTGGAGCTGGGCGAGGCGCTGCCGGAGGTGCAGGGCGACGCCGAGTTGCTGTTCGAGGCGCTGGTCAATCTGCTCGACAACGCCCTCAAGTTCGCTCCCGAAGGGGGCAGGGTGCGGCTGGTGGCGCGTGGCGTCGGCCTGGCGGTGCGCATCGAGGTGATCGACGACGGCCCCGGCATTCCCGAGGCCGAGCGCGAGAGCGTGCTGCGCCGGCTCTATCGCGGCGATGCCAGTCGCCAGCAACCGGGCTATGGCCTGGGCCTGTCGCTGGTGGCGGCCATCGTGCGGTTGCATGGCTTCAGCCTGAGCATCGAGGCGGCCGAACCGGTGGGCGCGCGGGTGATCATCACCAGCGCCGGGTGAGGTGAGCCTTCCTAAATTTTTCTTCATTTTGCTTCATTTGAGACCGGGGCAGGGCTCTCCCAGGATGGCGGGCCCCTCCTGCCACACCGGATCTGCCGCTCGTGAAACACCCCTTGCTACTGGGCCTCGCCGCCCTGGGTCTCGCCTGGCTCGGCCAGGTCGAGGCCGCGCCCGCCGCTGCGCCCGCCGCTGCGCCCGCCGCTGCACCCGCCGCTGCGCCCGCCACCACCGTGCTGATTCCTTCGCCACCCCAGCTCTCGGCCAAGGCCTGGGTGCTGATGGACGCCACCACCGGGCAGGTGATCGCCGAAGAGAATGCCCACGAGCACCTGCCGCCGGCCAGCCTGACCAAGCTGATGACCGTCTATGTGGCGACCCGCGACATCCAGGCCGGCCAGCTCAAGGCCGACGACCCGGTCACCGTCAGCGAGCACGCCTGGCGCACCGAAGGCTCGCGGATGTTTCTCGATCCGCGCAGCCAGGTGTCGGTCCACGATCTCCTGCAGGGCATCATCATCGACTCGGGTAACGACGCCAGCGTGGCCCTGGCCGAGCACATCGCCGGCAGCAACGAGAGCTTCGCCAGCCTGATGAACGCCACCGCGCAGCGCCTTGGCCTGCACGACAGTCACTTCATGAATCCCACCGGGCTGCCCGACCCCGAGCACTTTTCCTCGCCCTACGACATGGCGCTGCTGGCCCGCGCCATCATCCAGGACGAGTCGGCCTACTATGAGCTCTATGCCAGGAAGTACTTCCCCTGGAACGGCATCCGCCAACCCAATCGCAACCTGCTGCTGTGGCGCGACCACACCGTGGACGGCCTCAAGACCGGGCATACCGAGGCGGCTGGCTACTGCATGGTCACCTCGGCGCTGCGCGACGGACGCCGACTGATCACCGCGGTGTTCGGCTCCAACTCCATCAACAACCGCGCGGCGGACACCCAGAAGCTGCTGACCTATGGCTATCGCTTCTTCGACAACCTGAGCCTCGACAAGGCCGGCGTCGCCCTGGGCACCCCGGCGATCTGGGAGGGCGAGCAGGCGACCCTGCCGGTGGGCGTGACCGAGGACGTGGTGCTGACCCGTCCCAAGGGCCAGCAACCACCCGAGCGCCGCCTGGTGCTGAACGAGCCGCTGGTGGCGCCCATCGCCCAGGGCGCGGTGGTCGGCCGCCTGGAGCTGGTGGAGGGCGACCGCGTCCTGCAGACCCGCCCGCTGGTGGCCCTGGAGGCGGCGGCGCAGGGCGGCTGGTGGTCGCGCTGGCCGGAGCACCTCTATCGGCTGGTGCTGCACTGGTTCGGCCGGGTCTGACCCGCGCGGGCGGCCTCAGGTCGCCTGCTGCAGGTGCTCGCGCAGAAAGGCATTCATCCTTTCCAGGGTCCAGCGCACGCCTGGCAGCACCCCAAGCATCTCGATGAAGCCATGGATCATGCCCGGCAACTCGTGGTACTCCACGGCGTTGCCGGCGCCGATCAGCGCCTGGGCGTAGAGGCGGGCATCGTCGCGCAGGGCGTCGCATTCGGCGCCGAAGATCAGCGCCGGCGGCAGGTTGGCATGGGAGGGGGCATAGAGCGGCGAGACGCGCGGGTCGCGGGTGTCCACGTCCTGGAGATACATCCCCGAGAAGTAATCCATCATCGGCCGGGTCAGCGGCGGGACCTGGGCGTTCTCGATGCGCGAGGGGTGATTCCAGGCCTCGGGCGTGTTGTCGACGCCGGGGTAGATCAGCACCTGGGCCTTGAGCCTGAGCGGTCCTTCGCGCAGGTGCAGCGCGGCCATGGCCGCCAGGCCGCCGCCGGCGCTGTCGCCGGCCACGGCGACGCGGTCGAGATCGAGATTCAAGGCGCTGCCGGCCTGGGCCAGCCAGTGCAGGGCGGCCAGCACATCGTCGGGGCTCGCCGGTGCCGGATGCTCGGGGGCGAGGGCATAGTGCACCGCCAGCACCGCGAAGCCGGTGCCCAGGGCGATCTGGCGGCAGAGCGAATCATGGCTGTCCAGGTCGCCGATCACCCAGCCACCGCCGTGCAGATAGACCACCAGCGGGCGCGGTCGATCGTCTTCCGCATAGGGGCGGTAGAGGCGCAGCGGGATGGGGCCGAGCGGACCGGGGGCGCTGAGTTCGTCCACCCGCGTCACGGGCGCCGGCGGCAGGCCAAGGGCGCGATTCAGCTGCACATAGGCGGCGCGCGCCTGCGCCGGGGTGAGGCTATCCAGCGGCGGCTGCGGGTGGGCGGCCAGCTGCGCCAGCAGGCCGCCCACCTCGGGAGTGAGGCGCGCGAAGACGTCGGGCATGGGGCTTCTCCTGTGGTCCCGGGCGCCAGGATGGACGCCGGGTCGCCGCCAGCCTCGCCGCAGGCTTGGGGCGGGTCTATCGATCAGATGAACGATGGCGGCGGCTGTTGGACCTCGGCTAGCCCGCGGCCGTTGCGCGGTCGCGCCCGTGGCTGAGGGCGGCCTATCCTGCATCTGAACGATAGGCGCGCCGCCGCGGTACGGTAGACTCGGACCCAAGCCAGGCCCCGTCAGGGGGCCGGCATCCTACCCAGACAATCAAAACAATGGGGGTAGCATGGATCAGTCAGCCGTCGTTTCCTGCAGTGTGCCCAGCGACGTGGTCGCCCGCTTCAGCCAGGTCGTCCTGGCGCTGCAAGCCCGCCTGCGGGGCGGGGCCATCACCGAATTCCATGCCCAGGCCCTGGCGCAGCTGCAACGCCTGGTCGCCTTCGACAAGGCCTGGTGGGGCAACTCCGCCTGGCGCGACGGCGTCCCCGTGGCGCACAGCACCTTTCTGCTGGGGCTGCCCGGGAGCTATACCCGCGAATGGGATGCCCTCAAGGCCGACGACCGCACCCTTGGCGACCTGCACCTGGTGCAGGGACGCTGCCAGGTGTTCGACTGCCAGGACCTGACGGCCTCGCCGAGCCTGGCCGCCCTGGGGCAGCGGTATGGCCTGGCCCACGGCCTGCGCATCGTGCTCACCGACGACCAGACCCGCCTGGGCGTGCACCTCACGCTGTTCCGCGAAGATCCCGCCACCCCCTTCACCGCCCTGGAATGCCAGCTGGTGGAATGGCTGATGCCGCACCTGCTGCATGCCGAGCGCGAGAGTTGCCTGCGCACCCTGGCGACCCTGAGAGACAGCCAGGGCAGCTTCGACGAACTGGCCCTGGCGGTGTGCGATCGCTATGGCGTGCTGCTGTCCATGGAGCCCGGCTTCGCCGCCCTGCTGGCGGGAGAATGGGAGGGCTGGCAGGGCAATCGCCTGCCGCCCGCCTGCGATCCCCAGGGCACCTACCACGGCCGTACCCTGCAGCTCGATGCCCAGCCGCTGGGCGATCTGCTGCTGCTCAAGGCGCGCCGGCGCAGTTCGGCGGAACGCCTCAGTGCCCGCGAACTGGAAGTGGCCCAGTGCTTCGCCCTCGGCCAGACCTACAAGGAAGTCGCCCGCAACCTGGGCATGGCGCCGGCCACGGTCCGCCATCACCTGAGGCGCATCTACGAGAAGCTCGGCGTCAACCGCAAGGCGCAGATCGCGCAACAGGTCGCCGCCGCGCCGGACTGATCTCCCCCTGATCCCTATGCCAAGACCGGGCGCCTCGCGCGCCCGGTGAGGCCTCGCTCGCCCGCTCGAAAGCCCTGAGGAATCCCGCCATGCCGTCTCTGCCCGGAATGCTGACCCGCGCCGCCGTCCTGTCACTCGCGGCGCTGGCCGCCACCACCCACGCCACCGAGAAGGGCATGCCGACCACCGCCGCCGGGGTGCAGGACTTCGGCGCCGGCTTCATGCCGCCGTCGACGCCCGTCGGTACGATCGGCATGCGCTTCAGCGACTACCAGGCGCGGGTGATCAAGGACAGCCATGGCCGGGACGATGGCAACGATTTCAACATCAACGTCCTGGCCATCGGCCTGGCCTATCTGCGCATGACCGATCAGCAGCTGTTCGGCGCGCGCTATGGCTTCGGCGCGGTCTCGGTGTTCTTTCGCATGGACGCGGACCTCGGCATCAACGCCGGCGGGCAGCGGGTGTTCAGCGACAGCGCCGAGCTGTTCCGCCCGGCCGACCTGCAGCTGATTCCGCTGATCCTCGCCTGGGAGCCGGCGCCCGGCGTGGGCATCAACACCCAGCTGTCGATCCAGGCGCCCACCGGCGACTACGACAAGAATCGCCTGGTCAGTCCCGGGACCAACCACTGGACGGTCTCGCCGATCTTCAACGCCAGCTACATCAGCCCCAGCGGACTGGAGCTGTCGTCCAGCTTCCAGGTCGACATCAATGCGCGCAACTCGGCCACCGACTACCGCAGCGGGGTGGAGTACCGCCACGAATTCGCCGTCGGCCAGCACGTCGGCCCCTGGACGGCGGGACTTGGCGGCTACTACTACCGCCAGCTCAGCGACGACGACGCCCCCGGCCTGACCCGTGGCAACCGCGCCCGCACGCTGGCGCTGGGGCCGGCGCTCAGCTACTTCGACCCCGCCTCGGGGCTGCCGGCCATCTGGTTGCACGCCTACAAGGAGTTTGAGACGCGCAACCGGGCGGAGGGCTATACGGTGGCGCTGAAGATCGGCGCCAGCTTCTAGCGGGGTGGGCTAGCCGCCCATCATCTCGCGCACCCGCGCCGCCAGGGTGTCCACGGCGAAGGGTTTGGTCAGGATCTCCATGCCGGGGTCCAGGTGGCCGTTGCCGATGGCGGCGTTCTCGGCATAGCCGGTGATGAACAGGGTCTTGAGCCCCGGGCGTGACTGGCGTCCCGCATCGGCCATCTGCCGGCCGTTCATGCCACCGGGCAGACCGACGTCGGTGATCAGCAGATCCAGGTGCACATCGGACTGCAGGATCTTCAGGCCGGTGAGGCTGTCGGCGGCTTCGATCACCGCGTAGCCGAGGTCTTCGAGGATATCCACCACCAGCATCCGTACCGTTGGCTCGTCGTCGACGATGAGCACCGTCTCGCCCTGGGCGCTGCCGGCCATATCCAGGCGCGTGGCCAGGTCTTCGTCGGCCGGCGCCTCGCCCAGGTAACGTGGCAAATAGATGCACAGGGTGGTGCCCTGGCCGACTTCGGAGTAGAGCCGCACCTGGCCGCCCGACTGGCGCGCGAAGCCATAGATCATCGACAGGCCCAGGCCGGTGCCCTGGCCGATGGGCTTGGTGGTGAAGAAGGGCTCGAACACCCGGGCCGCCACCTCGGGCGGGATGCCGACCCCGGTATCGGTCACGCACAGCGACAGGTACTGGCCTTCCGGCAGATCCTGGGCGCGGGCGGTCTCGCGATCCATCCAGCGATTGGCGGTCTCGATGGTGATGCGGCCGCCGTCAGGCATGGCGTCGCGGGCATTGATGCACAGGTTGAGCAGCGAATTTTCCAGCTGGCTGGGATCCACCAGGGCGGGCCAGAGGCCGGCGGCACCGACCGTTTCGACCTGGATGCTCGGACCCACGGTGCGCTGGATGAGGTCGGTGAGGCCATCGATCAGCTGGTTGACGTCCACCGGTCGTGGCGCCAGGGTCTGACGCCGGGAAAAGGCCAGCAGCCGGTGGGTGAGGGCGGCGGCGCGCTTGGCCGCGCCCTGGGCGGCCACCAGGTAGCGATCGAGTTCGCGCAGCCGACCCTGGGCGATGCGCGTCTCCATCAGTTCCAGCGCGCCGGAGATACCGGCCAGCAGGTTGTTGAAGTCGTGGGCGAGGCCGCCGGTGAGCTGGCCGACGGCTTCCATCTTCTGCGCCTGGCGCAGCTTTTCCTCGGCCTGCATCAACTCGGCCGAGCGTTCGGCCACGCGCACCTCCAGGGTGTCGTTGAGGGTGCGCAGGGCGGCCAGGGCCTTGTCGCGCTCGGCCTCGATGGCGCGGCGCTCCTCGACGTCGATGAGCACGCCGGGAAAGCGCAGCGGCGTCCCGTCGGCGGCATGGTCGACCCGGCCGTTGGCCTCGATCCAGTAGTAGTGGCCGTCGGCGCGGCGCACCCGGTACTGATGGGCGAAGGATCCGGCCTGGGCGATCACCACCTCGATGGCCCGGGCAAGGCCCTCCTTGTCATCGGGATGGACGTTGGTGACCACCTGCGCCAGGCTCAGGCCCTCGCGGCCCAGCTGCGGGTCGAGGCCGAAGACCGTGGCGAAGGCTTCGTCCACGGTGAATCTGTCGGTCGGCAGGTCCCAGTGCCAGGTGCCGATGATGGCCCCCGCGGAAAGCGCCAGCTGCACCCGCTCGATGTTCTCCCGGGCCAGGGCCTCGCTGACGCGCAGCCGTTCCTCGGCGTTGCGTCGCTCGGTCACGTCGCTGAAGAGGATGGCGATCTGGCGCTCGTCCGGGTCGCCGACCCGCACGGCGCGCACGTCGAACCAGCGTTCGAAGGTGTTGGCGTAGTTCTCGAAGGTGGCCGGTTCGCCGGTCTTGGCCACATGGCCATAGGTGTCGAACCAGAACTGCTCCAGGTTGGGGGCGAACTCGGTCACCCACTTGCCGCGCAGATTGACCCCGGCCTGGCGTTCGAAGGCCGGATTGGCCTCCAGGAAGCGGTAGTCGATGGGCTTGTCGTCGGCATCGAACTTGACCTGGACGATGGCGAAGGCCGAGCCGATGGTCTCGATGATGGCGCGAAAGCGCTCTTCGCTCTTGCGCAGGGCGGTTTCCGCCGTCTGCAGCTGGCTCATGTCCAGCATGGCGCCGATCATCCGCGTGGGGCGGCCGTAGACATCACGGATCACCCGGCCGCGGTCGAACACCAGAGCATAGGAGCCGTCCGCACGCAGAAAGCGGTATTCGTCGGTCCAGACCAGGCCGTCGCCATCGATCACCCCATGGATGGAGGCGTCGATCCGCGTGCGGTCGTCCGGATGGATCTGGGCGAGCCACCAGTTGCCGGTAGAGTCCACCGCTTCCGGGGCGTGGCCATAGGCCGTGGTCAGGGCTTCGTTCCAGCGCACCTGGCCGGTGCTGAAGTCCCAGTCCCAGATGGCGTCGTTGGTGGCTTCGGCCACCAACCGGTAGCGTTCCTGGGTTTCCTTGAGCGCCAGGCCCGCCAGGTGTTCGACGGTACGATCGCGGAGGATCTTGACGAACCCCAGGGGCTCGCCGTCGTCGTCGGTCAGGGCCATCATCTCGCCCGAGGCCCAGAAGCGCTGGCCGTCCTTGCGCAGGTGCCAGCGCTCGTCCATGGCGCTGCCATCCCGCAACGCCTTGGCCATCTCGTACGCGGCACGGCGGTTGGCCCGGTCCTCAGGGGTGAAGAAGCGCGAGGCATCCTGGCCGATCATCTCCTGGGCGGTCCAGCCCATGACCTGCTCGGCGCCCGGATTCCAGTCCGTGATGAGCCCCTCGCGGTCGCAGACCACGATGGCGAACTGGGTGGTGCTTTCCAGCACGGCGCGGCTGCGTGCCTTGCTGGGGCGGCGGGGGGCGTCTTTGTCCGGCAGGGCCTCCTGCAAGGCGGCGCGCAGGCGCAGCACCTCGGCTTCGAGTTCGGCGCGCGTCAGCGTGGCCAGGGGTCCCTCACTCATCTTGCTGGGCATCCTCGGGGGAAGGGATCTTCAGGGTCGTTCGACCCAAAAAGTCGGAGAGTGTGGCAAGGGCCCGCGAGGGCGAAAAGGCCCTGCCGCTGATCGGCAAACCCGGCGGATCGGTGGCTTGCTGGTGGCCGGGCAAAACCGCTGCTTGCCAGCGAAACGGTGCGCTCGCGCGGGCTCCCGGGCTAGACGAGGGCAAGCGCAGCGGCGGCTGACCGGCAGCCGGGGCCCAGGATCGCGCTATGCCCGCGCGCCTGACCGTCCGGCCCGGGGGACGAACGGTCAGGGGCTGGAACCCGGTCGGCGCGCGGGCTCTCTACGGTTGCACGCGACGGGTTCGGCAAGGGCCCGCGTCCGTCTCTTCGACCGCTCCAGGAGCACCACGCCATGGCCACGGAATCTTCCCCTGCAACCACCACGCTCAAACGCGCCATCACCCTGCCCATGCTGCTGTTCTTCATTCTCGGCGACGTGCTGGGCGCGGGTGTCTATGCCCTGGCGGGGACCATCGCCGGGCGGGTCGGCGGCGCCATCTGGGCGCCGCTGCTGATCGCCTTGCTGTTCGCCCTGCTGACCGCCGCCTCCTATGCCGAGCTGGTCACCAAGTATCCGAGGGCGGGCGGCGCGGCGGTCTTTGCCGAACGCGCCTTCGGCCGGCCCTGGCTGTCCTTTCTGGTGGGTTTCTCGATGCTGGCCGCTGGCGTCACCAGTGCCGCGGGGCTGGCGGTGGCCTTTGCCGGTGGCTATCTGCAGGCGCTGGTGCCCTGGCCGGCCGGCTGGGTCTGCCTGGCCTTCCTGGTGCTCATCGGCCTGCTCAATGCCCGGGGCATCAAGGAATCGCTGTCGGTCAACCTGGTGATGACCCTGGTCGAGTTGTCGGGCCTGGTGATCGTCATCGTGGCGGCGGCCTGGTTCGTCGCCCAGGGGCAGGGTGAGCCGGCGCGGCTGCTGGAGGTGGATGCGCCCTCGGCCACGGTGGCCATTCTCAGCGCCTCGCTGCTGGCCTTCTACTCCTTCGTCGGCTTCGAGACCTCGGCCAACCTGGCCGAGGAGGTGCGCGATGTCAGCCGCGTCTATCCGCGGGCGCTGTTTGGCGCCCTGGTCATCGCCGGCATCGTCTACATGCTGGTGGGGGCGGGCGCCGCGCTGGTGCTGCCGGTGGCGCAGCTCAAGGCCTCGGGCGCGCCGCTGATGGACGTCCTCGGCGCCTCGGGGCTGGGCGTGCCGACCCGGCTATTTGCCGTCATCGCCCTGATCGCGGTGGCCAATGGCGCGCTGCTGACCATGATCATGGCCAGCCGCCTGGCCTACGGCATGGCCCGCCAGGGGCTGTTGCCGGCGGTGCTCGGTCGGGTGCTGCCGCGGCGACAGACCCCGGGGGTCGCCATCCTCGCCACCACCGCGGTGGCCATCGCCCTGACCTATACCAGCACCCTGGATGTGCTGGCCGAGACCGTGGTGCTCTTGCTCCTGGTGGTGTTCATCAGCACCAACCTGGCGGTGCTGGTGCTCAAGCGCGACCGGGTCGAACACGCGCATTTCCGCGTCCACTGGCTCTTTCCGGTGCTGGCCCTGGCCTCCTGTGCGCTGCTCCTGGCCCAGCAGGGCGCGGCGACCTGGTGGCGCGCCGCGCTGATGCTGCTGGTCGGCGCCGCGCTCTATGGCCTGACGCGGCTGGCCGGCGCGCGCCGGGTCACCGCCTAGCCGCCCACCAGCGCATAGAGGGTCTGCATGTCGGCCGGCTTGGTCAGGTGATGATCGAAGCCCGCCGCCAAGGCCTCGGCCTTGTCCTGGGCCTGACCCCAGCCGGTCATGGCGATCAGCTTGACGGCCTGCCCGGCCGGGATCCCGCGGATCGCCCGGGCCAGTTGGTGACCGGTCAGCCCCGGCATGCCGATGTCGGAGATGACGATGTCGGGGCCATAGCTCTGGAACAGCGTGAGCGCCGCCTGGCCGTCGTAGACGACCCGTACCTCGTGGCCATCCAGCTCCAGCAATTCGGCGATGGTGTCGGCGATGTCGGGGTTGTCGTCCGCCACCAGGATCCGCCGGGTGGCCGGCAGCGCTGGCGCCGCTGCGACGGGCTCCGCAACGGTCGCCGGAGGCGCCACGGTCAGCGGCAGGCTCACGGTGAAGCGGCTGCCCTGACCCAGGCCGGCGCTGGTCGCGGTGATGTCGCCACCCTGCAGCCGCGCCAGTTCGCGGGACAGCGCCAGGCCGATACCCAGCCCCGGCGAGCGTTCCGCCAGGCGCGGATCGATCTGGCCGAACATCTGGAACAGGTCGGTCAGGCGTTCGGGCGCGATGCCGATGCCGTTGTCGGCGATCTCCACCCGCACCTCTTCGGCGCCCGCCTGTACGGCGAGGATGATCCGACCGCCCGCCGGGGTGTAGCGGGCGGCGTTGCCCAGCAGGTTGATGAAGATCTGCTCCAGGCGCAGCGTATCGGCGTACAGCCAGAGCGGCGCCTCGGGCAGTTGCAGCATGAAGCTCTGACCCTTGTCCTGCATCGGCGCCTGGGCCGCGTCGGCCGCCGCCTGGAGCACCGTCTGCAGGGTAACGAAGGCGTTGTGCAGGGTGATGCGCCCAAAGGTGATGCGTGAGATGTCCAGCAGGTCATTGAGCAGGGCACCCATGCGTTCCACCTGCCGCTCGATGGTCTCGCAACTGCGCTGTTGCTGTTCGAGCGAGGCCTGGGGCGCGGCGATCAGCGCCGCCGCGTGGCGGATGGGCGCCAGGGGATTGCGCAGCTCATGGGCCAGCACGGCGAGGAATTCATCCTTTTGCCGATCGTTGTCGCGCAGCTGCTGTTCCTGGCGCTTGCGCTCGGTGATGTCGAGAAACCAGACCGCCACGTTGCCGTCGAAGGGCGTGGCGCTGATCTGCAGCCAGCGGCTGGTGCCACTGGCATCGGCGCCCTGTAGTTCGACGGACCAGGCCGCCTCGTCGGCCTGGTGCTCACCACAGGCCTGCAGGATGCGCGGACCGGCCCAGGGCAGGCTGGGATGCGCCGCGCTGCCGTCGTGGCCCAGGGTGGCGGCGCCGATGGGGTTGAGATAGTTCCAGACGAAGCCGCCTTCGGCAGCGGGCACGGCGATGCCGAAGGACACCTGCGAGCTCTCCAGCGCCACCCGCAGGCGGCGTTGCGAGTACAGCGCGGCCTCCTGGATCCGGGCGCGATCGATCACCAGCGCCGCCTTGGAGGCGCACAGATCGGCCAGGCGCTGCTGGCGCGGCGTGGGTTCCCCGGCCTCCGGCAGGTGCACGGTGAGCGCGCCGAGGGTGCCGTGCAGGGTACTGCGCAAGGGCACGGCATGCAGGGCGGCAAAGCCCAGGCGGCGGCCAAGCGTGGCCAGGGCGGCGAACTCCGGCGCGGTCGCCAGCTCCGGTATCACGACGCGGGTACCGCTGCGCAGGGCGGCGGCACAGGCGCTGTCCGCGGGCTGCAGGGCGGCCAACTGGTCCTGCTCCTCGGCCGCGAAGCCCGGCGCGAAATACAGCTGCGGCGGCTTGCCGTCTTCCAGCAGCGAGACGCAGCCCAGGGACGTCTGATGAAAGTGGCAGAGGACCTCGAGGATCTCCCGCAACTGTTGCGACAGCGAGGGCAATTGCAGCAGGCGATGATTGAGCCGTTGCAGGACCTCCAGATCGGCGACCTGCAGCTGCAACTGTTCCTGACTCCGCTGCAGGCCCCGCAGGTAGTCGTCCCGCTCCTCTTCCAGCAGCCGGCGGGCGTCGGCTGCGGCCAGCAGGGCTTCGCCGACCTGGCGGATCTCCAGGACGTCACTGTCCGGCAGCACGGGTGGCTGGCGCTGGCCCAGCGCCTGGGCGGCGGCCTGCAGCGCCTGTACCGGCTGGCTGATGCGCCGCGACAGCAGCAGGGCCATCGCCCAGGCGAAAGCCACCGACAGCACCAGGCCGCCGCCATAGAGGGCGAAGGAGCGATTGGCGGCCGCGGTCACCTCTTCGGTGGGGATGGCGGTGGTCACGGTCCAGCCGGAATCGGGCAGGCGCACGAAGGCGGTATAGACCTGGCGGCCTTCGCGGGTACGGGCGGTGCCGACGCCTTCCTCGCCCGGTTGCATCAGGATCGCCGCCAGGCCTGGCAGGGCGGGCTCGCCCAGGCTTTCCTCATGCAGACTGGTACGGGCAATGCGCAGGCCATGGCGATCGAATACCGAGCCCACCCAGTCCTTGGGCAGGGCGCGGGCCAGACGCGCCGCGCGGATGCTTTCCGGTGTCATCACCGCGGTCAACACGAAGCTCAGCCTACCCTCGCGCTGCACCGGCACCCTTACCGGAAAGGCCAGCTGGCCGGAGGGCCCCTTGCCCAGCTGACCGATGACCGGGCGACGTCGGGCGACCACCTCGGCGAAGCTTTCCGGCTCGGCCAGCGAGCCCGCGGGTTGACGCTGTTGCGTCGAGATGCGCCGGACCACCTGGCCATCCGGTGTGGCGAGCAGCACCGAGCGCCATCCCGGCGCCAGCGGCAGGACCCGCTCGACCAGGGTGGCGAAGCCCTCCAGGTCGCCCGCCGCCAGCAGGGGCGACTCGGCCAGGGCCTGGAGGATGGTCACCGAACGGCGCAGTTCGCTCTCGATGGTGGTGGCGGCCTGGCGGCTGGATTCCAGCGCCCGCTGCTCAGCTTCATGCTGCTGGTGATGGACGAGCAGCCACAGCCCCAGCCCGGCAATCAGCGCCAGGGGCACGATCCCGGCGAAGGCGATGGCCAGCAGGCGGTTGCGCAGCGGGACCAGGTGCGCAGGGCGGGACTTGATAGGCGACATGGGCATTTCGATGGTGGAGAAGGCTCATTCTAGCCTGAGTTAGAGTGGTCCTTTGCCAGGCTTGAGCTCCCGTCGTCGGGCCTGTGCATATCGCTGCAGGCCGCGCCAGCTCTAGCCTGCAGCTTATCGAGGGGGTACCGCTGATCGGCGATGGGTGGCTATTCAGTCAAGGGACGGTGACGCCGAACAGAAGGAGGTGAATCTGCCCTGTCTGCCCGGAGTCATTCCATGCGTACCCTGAGATTGTCGGCCCGTTCGGCCGTGTGTTTTGCCGCCGTCACCCTGTTGCTGCTGGTCCTGGCGGTCACCTCGGCCGTAGGCCTGAATTCGCTCTATAAAGCGGAGCAGGACGTCGAGACCAATTGGATGGCCAGCATCGCCCAGACCGCCAAGATGGATACCCTGGTGCTCCGTCTGCGCCTGGAGACCTTGCGCATGGTGGCCTCGGAGGACGACCAGATGAAGCAGACCGCCGCGGCGACCATCGCCCAGACGCGCGGCCAGCTGCAGAAGGAGGTGGCGGCCTATCAGGCCCTGGTCGCTTCGCCTGAGGAGCAGCGGTTGGCCGATGCCGTGTCCGCCGGCGTCAAGGCCTACGACGCCCGGCTCGACGAGATCGTTGCCATCGCCCGGACGCGTCCGGCCAGCGAAGGGACCGCCTACGTCAACGCCAACATCCGTCCGCTGACCAACGACCTGCAGGAGAAGATCGTCGCCCTGGGTGACTTCAACCAACGCGGCGCCAAGCAGGCGGGCGAGCTGGCCAACCAGACCTATAGCCGTAACCTCTGGCTGCTCGGGGTCATCTCCGCCGTGGCCGTGGTCCTCACCGTGGTGCTGGCCGTGCTCTATACCCGCAGCATCCTGCAGCCGCTGCGCCAGGTGCTGGCCATCAACAAGCGCATTGCCGAAGGCGATCTGCGGGTGTCGGTTGTGGCAGAGGGTCGCGACGAGATGGCCGACCTGATGCGGGCCACGGTGCAGATGCAGCAGACCCTGCGCGACACCGTCAGCCACATCGGCGAAGCCTCGACCCAGCTGGCGTCCGCCGCCGAAGAGATGAATGCCGTGACCGAAGAAGCCAGCCGTGGCCTCCAGCGCCAGAACGGCGAGGTGGAACAGGCTGCCGCGGCGGTCAACGAGATGACCGCCGCCGTGGAGGAGGTGGCGCGTAACGCCGCCTCGGCCTCGACCTCGGCGCAGCAATCCGAGCGCTCCACCGGCCTGGGCGCGGCCCGCGTCACCGAGACCGTCAATGCCATCAACTCCCTGACCAGCACCGTGTCCCACACCAGCGAGCAGATCGTCGCTCTGGCCGGACAGGCGCAAGGCATCGCCACCGTGGTCGATGTCATCCGTGGCATCGCCGAGCAGACCAACCTGCTGGCGCTGAACGCCGCCATCGAAGCCGCCCGGGCCGGTGAACAGGGTCGCGGCTTCGCCGTGGTCGCCGACGAGGTGCGCGCCCTGGCCCACCGAACCCAGGAATCCACCCGCGAGATCGAGCAGATGATCGGCGGCATCCAGAGCGGTTCGGAAGGCGCCGTGCAGGCCATGCAACGCAGCCGCGACGAGGCCACCGCCACCCTGAAGATCGCCCACGAAGCCGGCGCCGCCCTGGAGGAGATCGCCCGCTCCATCACCGAGATCAACGAGCGCAATTTCCTCATCGCCACGGCGTCGGAAGAGCAGGCCCAGGTCGCCCGATCGGTGGACCAGAATCTGGTCAGCATCCGCGACCTGTCGATCCAGACCTCGGCCGGTGCCCACCAGACCGCCGCGGCCGCCCATGAGGTCTCGCGCCTGGCGGTGGACATGAATCGCCTGGTCGGTCGCTTCTCGGTCTGATCCAGCTGAACGCCTGGAAAGGCCCTGCCGAGAGCCCCTCGGCAGGGCCTTTGCGTTGCCAGCCTACCGGCAGGCAGGCATGGCAGGACCAACGGCCGGGAACCGGTCCGGGGTGCCAAGGGGTCTGCAGCGAAAGATCCCAGGAGAGACGGCCATGTACCTCATCCAGTTGCTGCTACCCCTGAACGACAACGACGGCCAGCGCCTGCCCGGGGCGCTGTTCCAGGAGGTCCGTGAGGAACTGGTGGCGCGCTTCGGCGGGCTGACCGCCTTCAGCCGGGCGCCGGTGGAGGGCCTGTGCCAGGACGAGGCGGAGCGCGTCGAGGACGACGAGCTGCTGGTCTACGAGGTCATGACCGAGGCCCTGGACAGGGCCTGGTGGGCGGACTATCGGCGCCAACTGGAAGCGGCCTTTCGCCAGCGCGAAATCCTGATCCGCGCCCAGCCGACCGAACGCCTCTAGGCTTCGGCCAGCACCACCCGCGCCCGGCCGGCGCGCTTGGCCTGGTACAGGGCACCATCGGCGCGGCGGATCAGTTCATGGACATTGAGGCTGCCATCGGTGCAATGGGCGATGCCGATGGAGGAGGTGGTCTGGAGGCTGATGCCCTGCAGCTGCCAGGGTCGCTGCAGGGCACTGCACAGGCGCTCGGCCAGGGCCAGGGCCGCATCGGCGGAGGTCTCGCGCAGGAAGACGATGAATTCGTCGCCGCCGATCCGGCCGAGCAGATCCCCGGCCCGCAGGCAGGCGCTGACCCGGGCGACGAAGGCCACCAGCAGCAGATCGCCGAATTCGTGGCCGAATTCGTCATTGATGGCCTTGAAGCGGTCGAGGTCCAGATAGAACAGGGCGCAGGGCAGGTGGCCAGCAGCGCCAGCCCGGTAATGGGCGATCTGGTCGAGGATGCTGCGGCGGTTGGCGATGCCGGTCAGGGCGTCCAGGTAGGCCAGTGACCGGAAGCGCCTTTCGCTTTCCTGCAAGGCGGTCTCGGCCAGTTTGCGTTCGGTGACGTTGCGACTGACGATGGTCAGCAGCCGCCGTCCACCCTGGGCATCGAAGTGCGGGGTCTTGACCACTTCCCAGGTGTTGATGCGGCCGTCCGGGCCCAGGAAGGACTTTTCGATCTGGGTGGGCGCGCCGTTCTGCCAGGCCTGCTCGTCGGTGTCGATGTTGTAGCGGAAGGCCTCGGCATGGGTCGGAAACAGGTCGATCAACTCGACATCGGTGATGCCCACATAGTCGAAGCCGACCATGGCATAGGCTTCGAGCACGATGCGATTGACGAACAGCCAGCGCCCCTGGCCGTCCTTGGCGACGATGAACTCCTGGATCGAATCGAGGAGGGTGCGCAAATCGACGTCGGAATCGGCGGGGGACATGGGCAGGGCCTGGCGGTCGCATGGGGTTTCCAGGCTATCGGCCTGCCAGGGCGGGAAATGAGGTCCCTCGTCAGGTCACCCGTCGCCTGGCTTGTTGGATGACAACAGGCGAAGCGGTGCGCATCGGCCGCCGACGAACGGCAATGTTCCCGAGCCTGCGCCTTTGACGGCCACAAGCGAGGCGGCGCAGTCCTGGCGTGGGCTTGGCCAGGAACCAAGGCCTTACCCATGGGCCGAACGAGGTATTCATCAGCTGCCAGATGTGCCCCTCATGCAGACCACGACAAGAGCCGTTACCGGCCAGCACGCCGCCTCGAACCCGGTCACTCTCGAACCCGCCAAGGCGCTCTACCAGGCGTTGCTGATAGACCACCCGGGTGTCCAGGCGCAGGAGCGGGCGCGTCTCTTTCTCGACGACCAGCTGCAGGCGGTAGCCGGTATGAGCGCCGACCTGCCGGAAGACTCCGACGGCCTGGAGGCCTGGGTGCTGGAGAACAACGCCCGGGTCGGCGCCCAGTACCGCGACTACCTGGCCGCACGCAAGGCCGGGGCGCCGCGCCGCTATTTCGGCAGCAAGGCCCATGCGCTGTATTTCCTGCGCGGCGTGGCGCCGACCAAACTGGTGGATGGCGCCTGGCTCTATGGCACCCTGGCCCACTGGGACGACCTGCGCTATCGCGCCGCCATCCAGATCTACCTCGAAGAACTGGGCGACGGCCAACCGGACAAGAATCACGTGGTGCTCTATCGCAAGCTGCTGGCCAGCCACGGCTGCGAGGACTTCGCCGACCTGAGCGACGACCACTATGTGCAGGGCGCCATCCAGCTGGCCCTGGCCCATAACGCCGATCACTACCTGCCCGAGGTGCTGGGTTTCAACCTGGGCTACGAGCAACTGCCGCTGCACCTGTTGATCACCTCTTACGAGCTCAACGAACTGGGCATCGACCCCTATTACTTCACCCTGCACGTGACCGTCGACAACGCCGGCACCGGCCATGCGCGCAAGGCCCTGCAGGCGGTGCACGACGCCATGCCCGCCGAAGGCCGCGCGGCCTTCTACCAGCGCGTGGTGCAGGGTTATCTGCTCAACGAACTGGGCGCCAGCACCACCTCGGTGATCGCCGGCTTCGACCTGGAGCAGGCGGTGATCGAGGTGCTGGCGGAAAAGAGCAGCGTCGGCCGCTATGTGCATTCCGACTATTGCCGCATCGGCGGGCGCAGCGTCAGCGACTGGCTATACGATCCGTCGCAGATTCCGGACTTCCTCCAGGTGATGCAGGAACAGGGCTGGATCAAGCGCCACGAGGACCCCACCAACAGCCGCTTCTGGCGGCTGATCCAGGGCGAACGCGCGGAGATGTTCGGCGTCTTCACCGCCTACGAGCAGCAACTGATCCATGACTGGATCGCCGGCGATTTCGTGCACAACGGCGCCCGCAAGCAGGCCACTGGCGAGCGGGTGGCCGTGCTGCCGCGCCGCGAGGTGAGCTTTCGCGCCCGCCAGCGCCAGCAGGAACGCCTGTGCCCGGCGCTGGAAGCGGAGCAGGGCGGGGCGGCCAATGCGAGCAGGGCCCAGACCAGCGACTTCGACAGCGAGGAAGCCGCACTGGAGCAACGCCTGGCGAGCCAGCCCAGTCGCGCCGCCGCCATGGCGCTGCTGGTGGAGCAGCTGTCGCCGGCGCGCCATCACAGCCGCGCCGGCCTGCTGGCGACGCGGCTGTTCGTCTCGCTGTTGGGCTGACGCCCAGGCCAGGACCCGTGAGGGTCCTTTTTCATTTCGATTGCCACCTAAGGACCTGCCCGTGACGGCCATGGAACACCCCGAACACCCCGCGACGATCCCGGACCCGACCAAGGCGCTGGAGCTGGTGGTCGAGACGCTGCGTGCAGCCGACTATCACTTCATCACCCCGACCCCGGCCTCTCACGCCCGGGTCAATGCCCGACCCGGCAATGCCTGGGCGCGGGATCTGCAAGGCGTCTTCGGCTGGAGCCGGCCGTTTTCCCGCGAGGTGCTGCCGGAGTCCCTCGTCGACGCCCTGGCCGCGGCCGAGCTGCTGACCCCGGTGCCCGGCGGCTGGCGCAGTCGGGTGCGGGTATCGAGCCTGGGCGATCAGCTGTTCGTGCATTCCGCCTATCCCACCGAAGAAGCCGATGCGGTGTTTTTCGGCCCCGATACCTATCGCTATGCCAATGCCCTGGAAGCCCAGTTGCGCTTCGAGACCGGCACCATCCGCCGGGCGGTGGACATCGGCAGCGGCGCCGGTCCCGGTGCCATCCTGGTCGCCCTGGCGCGGCCCGATGCCGAGGTGCTGGCGGTGGACATCAACCAGCGCGCCCTCGCACTGACCCGGGTCAATGCCGCGCTGGCCGGAGCCGACAATCTGCAAGCGCGCTACAGCAACCTGCTCAAGGACGTGGACGGAGACTTCGACTTCATCCTGTCCAATCCGCCCTATCTGGTCGATCCGGGCGAGCGCGCCTATCGTCATGGCGGCGGCGCGCTGGGCGCTGGCCTGTCGCTGGCCATCCTCGACACGGCGCTGGAGCGCCTGGCCCCGGGTGGCACCCTGCTGCTCTATACCGGCGTCGCCATGGTCGAGGGGCGCGATCCCTTCCTGGAAGAGGTCCGCACGCGCCTGGCCGACCAAGACGTGGCCTGGCGCTATCGCGAGCTGGACCCGGATGTCTTCGGTGAAGAGCTGGAGACGGGGGGCTATGCCCATACCGATCGCATCGCCGCCGTGGTTCTTACCGTGACCCGACCGCGCTGAGGCCCCCCGCCAGCGGCTACACTGGCGGGCGCCCTCATCACCCGCCGTGTCCCGGAGTCCGCCATGCAACTGCTGCTGAACCAGACCTCGCCCTACGCCCGCGCCGCGCGCGTCACCGCCCTCGAAGCCGGCTTCGGCGAGCGACTGACACTGGTGTGGAGCGATCCCTGGAACGACGATCCGACCTTGCTGGCAGCCAACCCGGGCAACAAGGTCCCGGTCCTGATCACCGACGATGGCATTGCCCTCAGCGAGACCCTGCTGATCTGTGCCCATCTGCACCAGTTGGGTGGCGGCAGTCCGCTCGCGGCCGAACGCCTGCAACTGGCCGGCCTGGGCCAGGGCCTGATCGATGCTGCCTTCGGCACGGTGATCGCCCGCAAGCATGGCGGTGCGGCTCAGGATGACTCGGTGCTGGGTGCCCGCCGACTGGCGGCCATCGACCGGCTGCTGGCGCGCTTGGCGGAGACGTCCGCGCTGGAGGCACAGGACCTCGATTTCAGCCACTACCTGGTGGCCGTCGGCCTGGACTACCTGAGCTTTCGCCTGCCGCAGATCGACTGGTCCGCGCACGGACGGCTGGTGGCCTTCCACCAGCGCCTCACCGCACGCCCGAGCTTTAGCGCGACGACCTTCCAGTAGGGCGAGAAAAACCCCACGCGGCCGGCCGCGTGGGAAAGGCCTACAACTCGATCAGGATCTTCAACTGGGTCCCGGCCTTGTCCAGCAAGGCCTCGAAGCCCTGTTCCACCACGTCGTCCAGGGCGATATGGCGGGTCACCACCTTTTCCGCCGGCAGCTGGCCACTGGCGATCAGAGCCGCTACCTGGGGCCACATCAGCGTCGAGTAGCACCAGGAGCCGCGCAGGTCGACGTCCTTGTAGGTCAGGGTGAAGCCGTCCAGCGCTGGCGGCTTGCCCTGCATTCCCACCTGCACCACCACGCCCTGGCGGCGCACCGCTTCCAGGCACAGCCCCAGCGGGGCCTCGGCGCCGACGCATTCGAAGGCCACGTCCACTCCGACGCCACCGGCGGTGTGGGCGCGCACCTCGCGTAGCACATCGGTGCTGCCGGGATTGAGGGTGATGAGGCCGTCCACCAGGCGCCGGGCCATCTCCAGGCGGTTGTCGTTGAGATCCACCAGAAAGATTCGAGTGGCCCCGGCGGCGCGCGCGGCCATGACCTGCAACTGGCCGATGGGCCCGGCACCGGCCACCAGCACGCTGTCGCCGGGTTTCACCCCGCCCCTGTGGGTGGCGTAGACGGTGACCGCCGTGGGTTCGATCAGGGCCGCGTGCGCGGTGCTGAGGTCGTCCGGCATGGGGATGGCGTTGTAGTCCTCCACCAGGGAGTACTCGGCCATGCCGCCCCAGGGATGCGACAGGCCGATGATCGCCAGCTGTTCGCTGAGCTGGTACTGGCCGCGGCGGCCGTAGTAGTCGTCCCGCGGCGAAACCATGGGCTGGATGGAGACCCGGTCACCGGGTTTCACCGCGGTCACCTGGCTGCCCACGGCCTCCACCACGCCGGAATACTCGTGGCCGAGGATCTGCGGCACCTGGCCACCGGTGTAGCTGTGCGGCGCGGTGGGAATGAAGATGGGCCCGCCCAGGTACTCGTGCAGGTCGGTGCCGCAGATGCCGCAGAACTGGTTCCTGACCAGCACCTGGGTGGGGCCCGGCGCGCCGGGTGGCGGGACGTCTTCCACCCGGATGTCGCGGGCGGCATGGAAACGGGCTGCTTTCATGGCGAGGCTCCTCTAGCGTTCGCAACGGGGCAGAAAGGCCTGGATCAGGGCGTTGACCCGGTCGGCGGCTTCCATCTGCACCATATGGCCCTGGCCCTCCAGGATCTCGACCTGGACGGCCGCGGGCAGGCCATCGGCATGCTGGACCGGAACGATGGCGTCGGCCTTGCCCCAGATCAGCAGTGCGGGAATCTCGCCGCCCAGTAACTGGCGCAGCACCTGGGCCTGCTGGCCATTGGGGAAGAGGTTGCCCGCCAGCTGGTGCAGCGCCTGGTCCACGCCTTCCAGCCGCTTGTACTTCAGCAGATCCTCCAGCAACGGCCGGGTGACCAGTCCCGGATCGCTGAACAACAGGCTGACCGGGCCCTTGAGCTGGTTGCGGCTGGTGGCGGCGACGAAGCCTTCGAGGTAGTCACCGTTGATCTCCGCACCCAGCCCGGCACTGCCGATCAGCACCAGACCGGCGACTCGCTGGGGCGCCACCTGCGCCAGGTGCAGGGCCACGGCGCCCCCCATGGAGTGGCCGACCAGCACAGCGCGGGGAATGTCCAGATGGTCGAGCAGCGCCAGCACCGCGGCGCCCAGCTCGGCGAGGTCGCCCGTGGCCAGCGTCTTGCCGGACTGGCCATGGCCGGGCAGGTCCAGGGCGATCACCCGGCGCTCGGCGGCCAGGGCCTCGTGGTTGAACAGCCAGTTGTCCAGATCGCCGGAGAAGCCGTGGATCAGCATCACGGGCAAGCCACCTTCACCGCGCTCCAGATAGCGCAGCGGCCGGCCGTCGAGTTCGATGCGCCGGGCCTGGGGACCGGCCTCGGCGGCGTCTTCGCCACCGGGCACGAAGTCTTCCTCGAACCGTGCGATCACGGCGTCGATCTCTTCGTCGCTGGCCTCGCCTTCCACCACGATGGCCAGCAGGGCGCCCACCGCCAGGGTCTCGTCCTCGCGCGCCAGACAGCGGCGCAGGGTGCCGGAGAAGGGCGCCTCGACGCTGCTGCTGATCTTGTCGGTCTCGACGTCGAGCACCTCGTCGCCCTTGGCGATGGCGTCGCCTTCGGCCTTGAGCCAGGCGTTGACCCGGCCCTCGCTCATGGACAGGCCCCACTTGGGCATGGTCAGGGTATGGATCTGGCTCATGCGGCCTGCCTCCCTTGGGTGATCTTCAGCACGGCGCGCTCGATCTTGGCCGCGTCGGGGATATAGAGGTCTTCCAGGGCGTCGGAGAAGGGCACCGGGGTGTGCGGCGCGGTCACCAGCTGCACCGGGGCGCGCAGGTCGTCGAAGGCCTGTTCGGCGAGCAGGGCGGCGATGTCGGTCGCCACCGAGCAGCGCGGATTGGCTTCGTCGATGACCACCGCGCGACCGGTCTTTTCCACGCTTTCCAGGATGCTGTCCCTATCCAGCGGGCTGGTGGTGCGCAGGTCGAGCACCTCGCAGGACACCCCCTGGCGCGCCAGGTTGGCAGCGGCGTCCATGGCCAGGTGCACCATCCGGCCATAGGTGATGAGGCTGACGTCGTCGCCCTCGCGCAGGAAGCTGGCCTCGCCGAAGGGGATGGCATAGGACTCTTCCGGCACCTCGCCCTGCATGCCATAGAGCAGCTTGTGCTCGCAGAAGATCACCGGGTCGTTGTCGCGGATGGCCTGGATCAGCAGGCCCTTGGCGTCGTAGGGGGTGGCCGGGCAGACCACCTTGAGCCCGGGGATGTGCGTCCACCAGGAGGTGAGCATCTGCGAATGCTGGGCCGCGGCCCGCAGGCCCGCCCCGACCATGGTCCGCAGGACCAGCGGGGTGACCGCCTTGCCGCCGAACATGTAGCGGAATTTGGCCGCCTGGTTGAGGATCTGGTCCAGGCAGCAGCCGGCGAAGTCGACGAACATCAGTTCGCACACCGGCCGGGTGCCGCGGGCGGCGGCGCCCACCGCCGCGCCGACGTAGCCGATCTCCGACAGCGGGGTGTCCAGCACCCGCCCGGGAAACTTGTGGTAGAGCCCCTTGGTGACCCCGAGCACGCCGCCCCAGGCGTCCTGTTCGCCGGGTGCGCCGGCGCCGCCGGCGTTGTCCTCGCCCATGAGGAAGACGGTGGGATCGCGGCGCATCTCCTGTTCCAGGGCTTCGTTGATGGCTTGCTGGTAGCTGATCTTTCTGGCCATGGTGGCGCTCCTTGTTGTTTTCCGATCAGGCGTAGGTGACGTAGACGTCGGTGAGCAGGTCTTCCGGGCCAGGCTTGGGATCGGCCTTGGCCTTGCGCACGGCGTCCTCGATGAGCTGCTCCACCTCCTGGTCGATGCTGTCGAGCAGGGCGGGTTGCAGCTGGCCGGAGCGCGTCACCCGCTCGCGGAATTGCATGAGGCAATCGCGCTGCTCGCGGGCCTGCTTGACCTCGTTGGGATCGCGATAGGTCTGGGCGTCGCCCTCGAAGTGGCCGAAGTAGCGGGTGAACTTCACCTCTATCAGCGACGGGCCTTCGCCGGCCCGGGCGCGGGCCACGGCGGCCGCGGCGGCTTCATGGACGGCGAAGAAGTCGAAGCCGTCCACCGTCACCCCGGGCATGCCGAAGCCGGCCGCACGGTCGGCGATGTGGTCGCAGGCCACCGACCAGTTCGAGGCGGTGGCCTCGGCATAGCCGTTGTTCTCGGCGACGAAGATGCAGGGGAGATTCCATACCGAGGCCAGGTTCATGGCCTCGAACACCGCGCCCTCGTTGGAGCCGCCATCACCGAAGAAGGCCACGGCCACGGCGTCGCTGCCCTTGAGCTTGGCCGCCAGGGCGGCGCCGGCGGCCAGGGGCGCGCCGGCGCCGACGATGCCATTGGCGCCGAGCATGCCCTTTTCCAGATCGGCGATGTGCATGGAGCCGCCCTTGCCCTGGCAGACCCCGGTCTTCTTGCCGTAGATCTCGGCCATCATGCCGTAGACGTCCACGCCCTTGGCGATGCAGTGGCCATGGCCACGGTGGGTGGAGGCGATGCTGTCCTCGTGGCCCAGGTGCGCCATGACGCCGGCGGCCGAGGCTTCCTCACCGGCATAGAGGTGGACGAAGCCGGGAATCTCGCCGGTGGCGAATTCCACGTGCAGCCGCTCCTCGAAGGCGCGGATGGTGCGCATCACCCGGTAGGCATGGCTCAGGTTTTCGACGCTTGGGGTCTCGCTCATCTTATTGTTCTCCAGGATTGCCGAGGGCCGACGTGGGCCGGCGGCGGACCAGCAGGCGCTGCTGCGCCGCCAGTTCCAGCACCCGCTCCACGTCGATGCTCAGGGGGCCGTCGAGGTCCAGCGTCACCTGCGGACGCGCCTCGGGGCCGAATTCGATTTCCCGCTCGCCGTCCAGCGCCAGGGTGCCGGCGGCCAGCGACAGGGTGCGTGGCTCGCCTGGCAGCAGCAGGCCGCTGGCGGCGATCCCGGCCTGGGCCAGCACGCCGGGGGCGAGGGGGATGGTCAGTTGCGCCGGCGCCTCGGGCTCCAGCCGCACCCAGCCGCCATGGGGAGCGCTGCGGGCGACCGGATGCCAGAGACCGCATAGGGCCGACAGGCCGATGGCCCAGGGTTCGGCAAAGGTGGTGAAGACCTCGGCCAGATCCTCCACCCGGGTCACCGCCCGGGCGCCGAGATAGGCCTGGCGACAGACCGCCACGTCCACCAGCGCCCAGTCACGGATGCCGCGCTCCGGCACCTCCACCCGTAGCCGCTTGTTGCGCCGCAGCGCCAGCGCCGGATCGACCCGACCACTCGCCACCAGGCCGCCGGCCAGGCCCGCGCTGGTGGCCTCGCGCAATTCGGGAAAGGCGTTGTTGGTGCCGGTGGACAGGGTCAAGAGCGGCAGGTCGCCCACCTCGGCGGCCACCGCCTTGTGGGTGCCGTCGCCGCCGAGCACGGCGATCACCGCCGCGCCCTGGGCCAGCAACAGCCGCGCGGCGCGGCGGGTGTCGTCCACGGTCTGGGTCAGCGGCAGATTGAGAAACACCAGCTCCGGCCAGCGCTGCTCGCGGGCCTGGCGACTGCCGCTGGCCTTGAGCACCGCGGCGGCGATACCGATCATGTCCGGCGGCAGCAGCACCCGCTCCACCCCGGTGGCACCAAAGGCGGCCAAGAGGCGCATCACCACCCCGGCCTTGTCGGTGCTGGAGGTCAGGGCGGCGTTACCGGTCAGGCGGCGCAGGTCGCGCCCCGAGGCGGGGTTGGGCAGGATGCCGACGGTTATGGGCATGGCTGACTCCCGAGGCCTGGACCATCGGTCAGGGCAGCCGTGCGGCGATGCCGGGGTGCGCTCATGGGTCTGGCCCTCTTGTCGTTGTCTTGGGAGCGTCGCAGAGCCCTGAGCAAGGCGGGTGCCAGGTCGCTATAGTTTCGCTACAGGCCAGGCTGGATGCGGCTTTGCGGGGGGATGGCCAGGTCCGGCGGGATGGGCGCGTCGCGCTGGGGCGTCTCAGGGCTGCGACGGCAGGGCGAGACGCTGAGACGATTCGTCTCAGGCCGCGGCGGACTTGAAGGCCGGGGCCAGGGGGCGCTAAATGAAGGGCAGAACAATGACCGGCCTTCCATGCCATGACCGGAATTCAGGGAGAGACGCCCATGTTGTCTACCCAGGCCCGCTATCACGCCCGCGCCATCGACCAGGCCCTGCGTGCGCCCTTGCGCTCGGCCAGTCCGCCCGTGCGCATCCTCGATTCCTGGCGTCGTTCCTTCGAGCAGTATCAACTCGACCCGGGCAGCCTGCGCGGCCCGCGCATCCTCTCGCGCTACGAATTGCGCCAGCACCAGCAGGCGGCGGAAGACTTCCTGCGCGTCGCCGATGGCGAGCTGGGCGCCCTGCATGCGCGGGTCGAGTCGGCCGACTACTGCGTGCTGCTGGCCGACGCCCAGGGCCATACCCTGGATTACCGGGTCAGCGATCGGCTGGACGACGAATGCCGCCGCGCCGGGCTCTACCTGGGCACCTGCTGGTCCGAGCAGGAGGAGGGCACCTGCGGGGTCGCCGCGGTGCTCACCGACCGGGCGCCGGTGACGGTGCACAAGGCCGATCACTTCCGCGTGGCCTTTACCGGCCTGACCTGCACCGCCGCGCCGGTGGTCGCGCCGAGCGGCGAGTTGCTCGGGGTACTGGACGTCTCGGCGCCGCGTTCGCCAGACGACCGCCGCAGCCAGCTGCTGATCCAGCAGTTCACCCGCGACAGCGCCCAGCGCATCGAGAATGCCTACTTCATGCACAGCGCCCGGGGTGACTGGGTGCTCTGCGGCCATGCCCAGGCCAGCTATCTCGACACCCAGCCGGAATTGCTGCTGGCCTGGGATCAGAGCGGACGCCTGACCGGTCTGAATCGCCCGGCCCGGCAACTCTGCCTCGCTCAGCTGGGCTATCTGCCGCAGCGCCTGGACGAGCTCTTCGGTCGCGATGCACCGGCGCGGTTGCAGGAGGACCATGGCGAACCCCTGCGGCTGGGCGAAGCACATTTCCACGCCCGGGTACGGGCGCCGCGTCAGCGTCTTGGGATGGTGATCCCGCTGGTTCGCGAGCCGCGTGCGGCGGACCCCGAGGAGGAGCCCCGGGTCAGCCAGGCGCTCGCGACCGCCCTGCGGCTCTATCGCCATGGCCTGCCGATCCTGGTGACCGGCGAGACCGGCACCGGCAAGGAGGTCTTTGCCCGCGGCCTGCACCAGGGTGGCGATCGTGCCGGGCGACCCTTCGTCGCCCTCAATTGCGCGGCGCTGCCGGAAAGCCTGATCGAGAGCGAATTGTTCGGCCATGCCGCGGGGGCCTTTACCGGCGCCCAGCGCCAGGGTCGCGATGGTCTGATCGTGGCAGCCGATGGCGGCACCCTGTTTCTCGACGAGATCGGCGACATGCCCCTGGCGCTGCAGACCCGGCTGCTGCGGGTGCTAGCCGAAGGCGAGGTGCTGCCGGTGGGCAGCGCCCAGCCGCGGCGAGTGGATGTGCGGCTGGTCTGCGCCACCCACCGCGACCTCCAGGCGCAGGTCGCCGCCGGGCTGTTTCGCGAAGACCTGCTCTATCGCCTCAATGGCGCCGTCTTCCAGCTGCCACCGCTGCGCGCGCGTGCCGATCGCCTGGCGCTGGCGCGGCGGCTGCTCGAAGAGGAATGCGGCGAGCGTCCGGCGCCGGAGCTGGCGCCCCAGGTGCAGGAGGCCATCCTGGCCCATGACTGGCCGGGCAATGTGCGCGAATTGCGCAACGTGCTGCGCTACGCCTGTGCCCTGTGCGACGGCGCCCTCATCACCCTCGATCACCTGCCGGCCAGTCTGCGGCCCGGCGGCGCGCCGGCCATCGAGCCGCCACCCGAGATCGACAGCCCCGAGCGGCGGGCGATCCTGGCGGCCCTTGTCCGCCATCGCTGGAAGGCGATTCCGACCGCCCGGGCGCTGGGGATGTCCCGGGCCACCCTCTACCGGCGGCTCAAGTTGCACGGCATCGCGATGCCGCATCGCCAGTCCGAGGACTGAGGCGTTCCGCCGAACGGTCATGGCCAGCAGGGGCTGCCCTGGCACGGTGGTTACCGCAGACAACCGAAACGGCGGGCGCCGGCATCGCTGGCCCCGGTCGTCTCGCTGCGGGACGTCAGCGCGGTCGCCCAGGAGTCACACCTCAGACACAGACCCTGAGGAAGCCCCCCCTGATGCGTACCCTGCCGCTGTTGCTTGCCCTGCCTGCCGCCCTGGCTCTGCTGAATCGCACCTCGTCCCGGCGTTCGCCGCAGATCGATCACCAGCAGCTGAATGGCCGGACTATCGTTGTCACTGGCGCCTCCAGTGGCGTCGGCCGCGGCGTGGCCCTGGCGCTCGCCCGGCACGGTGCCAACCTGGTGCTGGCGGCGCGGCGCAGCGAGGCGCTGGAAGCCCTGGCGGTCGAGGTCCAGGCCCTCGGCGTGGCCGCCCTGGCAGTGCCCACTGACGTGGCCGACGTGGCGCAGATGACCGCCCTGGCCGAGCAGGCCGAGCAGCGCTTCGGCCGCATCGACGGCTGGATCAACAATGCCGGCGTGGTGGCGGTGGGGCGTTTCGAAGAGGTGCCCCTGGAAGACCACCTGCGCCTGCTGGATACCAATGTGAAGGGTGTGGCGATAGGTACCCACCTGGCCCTGCAGCGTTTCCGCCGCCAGGGCTACGGCCGGCTGGTCAACGTGGCCTCGGTGGACGGCGAGATTCCCCACGCCTACCAGGCGTCCTATTCGGCATCCAAGGCTGCGGTGCTCAGTCTCGGTCGGGTGCTGCAGCAGGAATTGCGCCGTGGACGCCAGCCGAACATCCAGTTGTCGACGGTGCTGCCTTGGGCGCTGGATACGCCGATCTGGGGCCATGCCGCCACCTACACCGGCCACCGCGCCGACCTGCCCACCAAGGATTCGCCGGACAAGGCGGTGCAGGCCATCGTCGGCGCGCTGCTGCAGCCACAAAAGGAAATCACCGTGGGCTACAAGGCCAAGCTGGCCTACTGGGGGCATCGCCTGGCGCCGGAGCTCAACGAGCGCTTCACCGCGGCCGCGGTCCAGCGCGCCGAGATCGACTGGAATCCGGCCAAGGCCGCCACCTCGGGCAATCTGCAGCAGCCCGATCAGGCGGGACGGACGATCCGGGGTTCGAATTTTTAAGGCGTGGACGTCCTGGCTAGTGCCAGGACGCGCTATCTGGCCCGGTACGCGCTTTGGGACCGGTGATGGTCAGCGAGCGTAGCGCGCCAGGGTAGAGGGCGGTCTGGAGTGTCTGGGCCAGGATAGCCTGGGTGCAGAGCAGGGCGGTCGGAGCAGCGCCTTGCAGGCGGGTGGCGAGCTCCGGCCCACACAGGATGGCTGCCGGATCGAGCTCCAGGCAGGGCAACAGGGGCAACCCCTCCGCCAGCATGACCTGACTGTGAGCCTGCAAGTCGGCGATTGGCGGCTCACCGGCGGTGACCAGCAGGATTCGTCGATGCCCGAGCGCGATCAGCCGCTGGGTGGCCAGCGCGATGCGCTGGCCGTGCGCCTCGGCGGAGCGGCAGTGGCCTGAGTCGGTAGTGAGCGCGAGCCGCTGCGATGGCACGGCGAAAGGATCGAGCGGGCGGATGGCGGGACGAGTATCCATGGATGGGCATCTGCCACGGCGTGGTGGTCAAGAGGTCCAGCGTGCCGGTAGTGGATGGCAGCTTCATGACAGCCTCGCATCCGTTTACGCCCCCGTGCCCGAGTGAACGGAGGGCATTTCCCGTCAGCGGACAGGCCCCGAATAGAGACCTTGCGTTCTTCACCGAGGCGGCTAGCCTGAACAGGGTGACGTTCCTCCGGGAGCCCTGCTGATGGACAGGTTGCATGAACGCTTGGCCCAACTCGATCCGCCCGTGCGCCACGAGCTGGAGCGGCGCAGCGACGGCTTGCTGATCACCCTCATCGAGGCCGATCACAATGTGCGGGTGTCGCGCCTGCTGAAGGCGGACGACATGCGTGAGTTGGAGCAGGTCAATCTGATCCTGCTGCACGCCATCAACGAACTCAGACGCAAGGGTGCCCAGGTACCCCTCGACAAGGACACCGTTCTGCTGACGCGGCTGCCCTGCGCGGGGGTCGGTACTCCGGGTTGAGCGGCGTCTCTAGTCCTCCAGCTCCAGATCCAGCAGCGCCGCACCCAGGCCCTTGCCGTGGGCGTCCAGCGCCAGCGAGCGGGTGACGCCGCCGCGCAGGGCACCGGGCAGCACGAAGTTCAGCGCGCCCAGGGCCGGCAATTCGTAGCGGCGCACCGGCGCGGCATCGGCCGGGCGACTGTCGGCGAACCAGGCGGCGACGCGTTCCGCGGTAAGCGCCTGGCGCAGGCGGTCGAAGTCTTCGCGGCGATAGGCGATCACCGCCATGTTCGAAATGTCCCCCTTGTCGCCGGTACGGACGTGGGCGATCTCGCGCAATTTCATGGCAGCGTCTCCAGCTCCAGGGTAGGGGTGACGGCCGCACGCGGCCACAGCAGCGAGGCCACGGCGATGACCTCGCGGACCGCCTTGGTGGCGCCGCCGCCGCCGGCCGGACCATTGGTGTAAAGGGTTTCCACCTCGTTGCCGATCTGCACCGCCGCCGCCCGGCTGGCGCAACGGCCGACGACGCGCAGGCGCACCTCCCAGGGTTCGCCGCTGGCCCGGGCCGCTAAGGTGGCGCCGTGCAAGGCGTCGCAGCCGATCAGTTCGCAGCGCAGCTCTTCCACCGGTACCCCACAGAGTTGCAGGCGTTCGCGCACCACGTCAGCCGCCAGCCTGGCCCGGCCCACGGCGCCCGGGCCGGCGTAGGAGATCTGGCCTTCGCCATGCCAGCCGTCGCGATAGCCCACCGAGACCTTGAGCTGTTCCGGGCGCGGCTTGCCCCGGGCCCCGCTGACCGCGACCCGGTCGGGTGCGGACTGCTCCAGGGCGACGCCGGAAAAGTCGGCGGTCACGTCCGGCGTCAGGTAGGCCGCCGGGTCGTGGACCTCATAAAGCAATTGTTCGGTGCAGGTCGCCGGGGTCACGCAGCCGCCGGAGCCGGCGACCTTGGTCAGGGTCGCCTGGCCGTCGGCGTCCACCTCGGCCAGGGGAAAGCCCAGACGGGCGAGGTCGGGGACGTCCTTGTAGCCGGGATCGGCGAAGTAGCCGCCGGTGACCTGGCCGGCGCATTCCAGCAGATGGCCGACCAGGGTCCCGCGTCCGCGACGCTCCCAGTCATCTGCCGCCCAGCCGAATTCATGCACCAGCGGCGCCAGGAACAGCGAGGGATCGGCCACCCGCCCGGTGATGATGACATCGGCGTCCGCCTGCAGGGCCTGGACGATGCCTTCCACGCCCAGGTAGGCGTTGGCCGAGATCAATCGGTCGCCCAGTTCGGCCAGGGTCTGGCCGTTGTCCAGCCGGGCGTCGGCGGGCAACTGGGCCAGCACGTCGTCGCCGGCCACGGCGGCGATCTTCAGACCGGTTACGCCCAGCTCCCGCGCCAGGGCCGCGACCTTGCGCGCCGCGGCGGAGGGATGGGCGGCGCCCATGTTGGTGACTACCCGCAGGCGCGGCCGTCCGGCCTTATTCAGCAGCGGCAGGATACGGCGCATCCTGGCTTCCAGCAGCGGATCGAAACCGGCCTCGGGATCGGCCAGCCGCGCCTGTTGCGCCAGGGCGATGGTGCGTTCGGCCAGGCATTCGAAGACCAGGTAGTCGAGCCGGCCATGCTCGGCCAGTTCCACGGCGGGTTCGATGCGATCGCCGGAATAGCCGGCGCCGCAGCCGATGCGAAGAAGACGGCTCATCTAGAAGACTCCCAGGAGCAGGGCGGTCAGGGTCATCAGCACCGAGGCCGCGAACAGGAAGGGGATGGTGAAGCGCTGGTGATCGGCCAGGTCCAGCTTGCACAGGCCCACCAGCAGGAAGGTCGCCGGGGTCAGGGGGCTGACCGGGAAACCGGTGGTGTGCACCCCGAGCAGCGAGGCCTGGGCCACCTGCACCGGATCGACGCCCAGGTTGCGGCCGACCTCCGCAATCACCGGCATGACGCCGAAGTAGAAGGAATCCGGATCGAACAGCAGGCTCAGCGGCATGGACAGGAAACCCACCACCGCCGGGATCAGCTGGCCATGTCCGGCGGGGATGCCGGCCACCGCCACCTGGGCCATGGCCTTGAGCATGCCGCTGCCCTGCATGATGCCGGTGAAGACCCCGGCGGCGAAGAGGATGCTGGCCATGGTCAGGGCGGTCTTGGCATGGGCGTCGATGCGCGCCTTCTGGGCGTCCACCGAGGGGTAGTTCAGGCACAGCGCGGCCACGGTGCCAAGCATGAACATCACCACTGGATCGACCCAGCCGGCGATCATCACGCCCATCACCACCAGGGTCAGCAGCAGGTTGATCCAGAAGCGCTGCGGGCGACGCAGGGCACGCTCGGCCTCGCTGAGCACCCGCTCCGGCGCGGCACCGGCGCCACCGCCGGCCAGCCACGGCGCCTGGCCGGCCAGGGTCAGGCGCTTCTCCTCGCGCCGCCCGAGCCACCAGGCGCTGGCGAAGACGAAGGCCAGGCCCACCAGCTGCACCGGGATCAGCGGCTGGAACAGATCGGCCACCGGCACGTGCAGGGCGGCCGACGAGCGCAGCACCGGCCCGGTCCAGGGCAGGAAGTTGACCCCGGCGGCCATGGCCGCCACGCAGGCGAGGATGCGCCGGTCCAGTCCCAGGCGGGTATAGAGCGGCAGCATGGCGGGAATGGTCACCAGGAAGGTCACCGCACCGGAGCCGTCCAGGTGCACCAGCAGGGCGAGCAGGGCGCTGCCGCAGACGATGCGCGTCGGCCGGGTGCCGACGGTGCGCAGGATGCGGTCGATGATGGGATCGAGCATCCCGGCGTCGGTCATGATGCCGAAGAACAGGATGGCGAAGACGAACATGCCGATCACCGGGGCGACACCCTTGATGCCGGCGATGATGAAGGCGCTGGTGCCCAGGCCGAAGCCACCGATCAGGGCCGCGGCGATGGGGATGACGATCAGGGCGACCAGGGGCGAGACGCGTTTGCTCATGACCGCAACGAGCAACGCGAGAATGGTGACGACACCGAGCAGGGCGAGCATGGCGGACTCCTTGGACCGTGGCGCGGCAGGCGGGCGCACGGGAGGTTTTGTTGTTGTGGGTCCAGTATTCGAAGACGTCCGATGTCCTGTAAATTGGAATCTTCCGAAGCAGCGTTCAGAAAAACAAAATGAAGAATCTGCTCCAGCATGTGCAGGCCTTTCTCGCCGTGGCCCGCCAGGGCTCCTTCGCCCGGGCGGCGGAGGAGTTGCACCTGTCACCCCCGGCGCTCACCGTGCAGATCCAGCAACTCGAAGCCTGGCTGGAGGTGCAACTGCTGGAGCGCACCCCGCGGCGGGTCCAGTTGACCACCGCCGGGGAAGAATTGCGCGGCCCCCTGGAGCGCATCCTGGTGGACCTGGGCGATGTCCAGACCCACGCCCGGGACCTGGCCGGCCTGCGCCGCGGACGGATCACCCTGGCGGCCTTGCCGTCCTTTTTCATGGGCCCCTTTCCCGAGTTGCTGAAAACCTTCCAGGCGCGTCATCCGGCCATCGAGGTCCGCCTGCAGGACGTGGTGGCCGGCCGGGTCGAGGCGCTGGTCAGGGAAGGGCAGGTGGACCTGGGCATCGGCGTCCGCCCACGGGCCGTAGGCCTGGACTTCCAGCCGCTGTACGTCGATCACCTGCAGCTGTTCGTCCCCCGCGACCATCCCTGGGCAGGCCGCACCGAAATCACCCTGGCCGAACTCGACGCCGTGCCCCTGCTGCTTACCGGGCGCGACAGCAGCGTGCGCGAATGCCTGGACTTCGCCTTCGCCGCCGCCGGCCTGCGCCTGGTGGCGGCCCTGGAGGCCAACTACATGAGCACCCTGCTAGCCCTGGTGGCGGCCGGGCAGGGCCTGGCCCTGCTGCCGGAATCGGCGGGTGGCGAGGCCCCGGTGGTGGCCCTGCCGGTCCGCGGCGAGAGCCTGGCCCGGCCGCTGGGCATCCTGACCCCCACCGGGCGCAGCCTGACCCCGGCGGCCCAGGCCTTCGTCGCCTTGCTCAGGGAGCGGCTGCAGGTGCTCTAGTACTCGAAGGGCTGGCCCAGTTCCTGTTGCAGCCAGTCCAGAAAGCGCCGCACCCGGGCGTAGCGCGAGTGCGCCCGGGGAAACACCAGATGGTGAGCGGCCACCGGCAGGTCGTCATCCTGAGGCAGCACCCGCACCAGATCACCGCGGGCCAGATAGTCCGCTGCCAGCACCGTGCTCTCCAGGGCGAAGCCCAGGCCATGGCGGGCGGCTTCCAGGGTCATGTAGGAGCGATCGAAACTCAGGGTGTAGGGGCGTTCCGGCAGCGCCAGGCCCTGCTGGGCGAACCAGTTGGGCCACTTCATCAGGGTGGCCTCGGACAGGATCAGCTCGCTGTGCAGCAGATCCGCCGGCGACTGGATCGGACGTTTTTCCAGCAACTGCGGTGCGGCCAGGACCGCCAGGCGTTCGCGCTGCAGGGTGCGGATCTCCAGGTTCGGCCAGCTGGGCAGGCCGTGGCGGATGTCGATGTCGACCTTGTCGCGGCTGAAATGCAGGGATTCGTAGGAGCAGGAGAGATTGATCTGCAGGTCGGGATGGCTCTGGCGGAACTGTTCCAGCCGTGGCATCAGCCAGAGCAGGCCGAAGCTCGGCGCCGAGTGCAGGCGCAGGCATTCCAGGCCGGCATCGCTGGCGGCGCGATCCGTGGCCATGGCCAGCCGATGCAGCACCTCGCTGACGTCTTCGAGGTATTGCTCCCCGGCCGGGGTCAGCGTCATGCCGCGCGCGCCGCGGACGAAGAGGGCGCGCCCCACCAGGGCTTCGAGCTTGGCCAGCTGATGGCTGACCGCCGAGGGCGTCAGCGCCAGTTGCTCGGCCGCGCGGGCGACGTTGGCGAAGCGGGCGGTCTGCTCGAAGGCTTGAAGGGCTTTCAGGGGTGGCAGGGAAAGCGTCTTGCCGGAATCCATGAGTCGCGGGTCCTGTGGCCAGTTCGAGGTCGATTCTCAAGTGGTAAGACCCGACTGCCAAGCCGCAGGCATGAATTTTATTCAGCACGGTCTGACGCAGGCTGCGTTGCTGGGGCCCTGGGGCGAGGGCACTCTGGCCCTCAGCGACAGCCCTCCACAACAACAAGAAGGATAGCGTCATGCCCCTGCATTCCCTGCTGCTGCAAGACAAGATCGCCCTCGTCACCGGCGCCGCCTCCGCCCGCGGTATTGGCCGCGCCACCGTTCAGGCCTTTGCCGCCCAGGGCGCGCGGGTCATCATCCTCGACCTCGATGCCAGCGCCGCGCGGAATGCCGCTGCCAGCCTCGGCGAAGGTCACCTGGGCCTGGCGGCCAACGTGGCCGACGAGGCCCAGGTCAGGGCCGCGGTCGACCAGGCGCTCGCCCACTACGGTCGCCTCGACGTGCTGGTCAACAACGCCGGTATCACCCAGCCGGTGAAGACCCTGGAGATCGGCCGCGCCGACTACGACCGTATCCTCGACGTCAACCTGCGCGGCACCCTGCTGATGTCCCAGGCGGTGATCCCGGCCATGCGCGAGCAGGGTGGTGGCAGCATCGTCTGCCTGTCCTCGGTGTCCGCCCAGCGTGGTGGTGGCATCTTCGGCGGTCCGCACTACAGCGCCGCCAAGGCCGGGGTGCTGGGCCTGACCAGGGCCATGGCGCGGGAATTCGGACCGGACGGCATCCGCGTGAATGCCCTGACCCCCGGCCTGATCCAGACCGATATCACCGGCGGGCTGATGCACGACGAGCGCCGCCAGTCGATCATCGACGGCATCCCCCTGGGTCGCCTCGGTGAGCCCAGGGACGTTGCCAATGCCGCGCTGTTCCTGGCCAGCGATCTCTCCGGCTACCTGACCGGCGTCACCCTGGACGTCAACGGCGGCATGCTGATCCACTGATCGCCCCCTCGTTTTCAACGCTCTGCATCGACAAGGGCGCCACGTCTGCGGCGTCCATAACAACAAGAGATCAGACCATGACTACGCTCACCCTGGCAGCGGCCACCTCAGCGCGCGCCAACGCCTATCGCAAGACCGCCTGGCGGCTGATGCCCTTCCTGATGCTGTGCTACTTCTGCGCCTATCTGGACCGAGTCAACGTCGGCTTCGCCAAGCTGCAGATGATGAACGACCTGGCCCTGAGCGAAGCCGTCTACGGCCTCGGCGCCGGCATGTTCTTCCTCGGCTATTTTCTCTGCGAGGTGCCCAGCAACATCATCCTGCACAAGGTCGGCGCCCGCCGCTGGATCGCCCGCATCATGATCACCTGGGGCATCCTTTCCGGGATGTTCGCCTTCGTCGAGACGGCCTGGCAGTTCTACCTGCTGCGCTTCCTACTCGGCGTAGCCGAGGCCGGCCTGGCGCCGGGCCTGCTGCTCTATCTCACCTACTGGTTTCCTTCCTACCGCCGCGCCCGCATGACGGTGCTCTGGTTCGTCGCCATTCCGCTGTCGGGCATGATCGGCGGACCGCTGTCGGGCTGGATCATGAATCAGTTCGCCGGGGTCCACGGCTGGGCTGGCTGGCAGTGGATGTTCGTCATCGAAGCCATCCCCACGGTGGTGGTGGGGCTGATGGTGCTCGGCTATCTCAAGGACGGCGTGCACCAGGCGACCTGGCTGGACGACGAGGAAAAGGCGCTGATCCAGAAGGAACTGGCCGAGGACAACCAGCACAAGACCGAGCACGCCAGCGTGCGCGACTTCATCCGTGATCGCCGGCTGTGGCTGCTGGCCGCCATCTACTTCTGCGTGGTCATGGGCCAGTACGCCATCACCTTCTGGCTGCCGACCCTGGTGCGCAATTCGGGGGTCGCCGATCCGCTGCATATCGGCCTGCTCACCAGCCTGCCCTATATGTGCGCCATCGTCGCCATGCTGCTGGCCGGGCGCAGCGGCGACCGGCACCGCGAGCGCCGCTGGCACCTGGTGATTCCCATGCTGCTGGGCGCCTGCGGCCTCAGCCTCGCGGCGGCGTTCGGCCACAACGTCACCCTGTCGATCCTCAGCCTGTGCCTGGCCGCGGCCGGCATCCTCTCCGCATCCTCGCTGTTCTGGATGCTGCCCACCACGCTGCTGGGCGGGGTCACCGCCGCCGCCGGCATCGCCGCGGTGAACAGCTTCGCCAACCTGGCCGGCTTCTGCTCGCCCTACCTGATCGGCTGGATCACCACCAGCACCGGTTCCAGTGCCATCGGCATGTTCCTCATCACCGGGGTGCTGGTGATCGGCGCCACGCTGGTCCTGCGCATTCCCGCCGCCCTGGTCAATCGCTAATCGAGGTACAGATCATGACCGCTTCTTCGCCACAACCCACAACGCTCTCGTTGGCCGAGCGCGCCCACAACATCCGCCGCCATGCCCTGCGCATGGGCCAGATCCAGGGCCAGGGTTATGTCGGCCAGGCCCTGGGCGTCGCCGACGTCCTGGCGGTCGCCTACTTCCATGCTCTGAGCTACCAGCCGCAGGCGCCCGAATGGGAAGGGCGCGATCGCTTCTACCTGTCCATCGGCCACTACGCCATCGCCCTCTATGCCGCGCTGATCGAGGCCGGGATCGTGCCGCAGGAAGAACTGGAGACCTATGGCTGCGACGACAGCCGCCTGCCCATGTCGGGCATGGCCGCCTACACCCCCGGCATGGAGATCACCGGCGGTTCCCTCGGCCAGGGCCTGGGCATCGCCGTGGGCGCCTGCCTCGGCCTCAAGCGCAAGCAGTCGAAATCCTTCGTCTACAACCTGCTGTCCGATGGCGAACTCAACGAAGGCGCCACCTGGGAAGCGGCCATGTCGGCTTCCCACTGGCAACTGGACAATCTCATCGCCCTGGTGGACGTGAACAACCAGCAGGCCGACGGCCACTGCCGCGAGATCCTCGCCTTCGAGCCCCTCGCCGAGCGCTGGCAGGCCTTCGGCTGGTTCGTCCAGCGCGTCGACGGCAACGACCGCGGGGCGCTGGTCGCCGCCTTCGACCGGGCTCGCCAGCACCCGGGCGCGCAGCCCCGGATCATTCTCTGCGATACCCGCATGGGCAAGGGCGTGCCCTTCCTGGAAACCCGCGACAAGACTCACTTCATCCGCGTCGAGGCGCACGAATGGGCCCTGGCCCTCGACGCCCTGGATGCCGGGAGGGACTTCTGATGACTACCACCGCCACCAAGCCACGCCTGACCACCTCGGCGATGATCGCCAGCATCGCCGCCGAGGGCCAGCCCACGCGACCGGCTCCCTTCGGTCATGCCCTGGCGGCCCTGGCCGAACAGCGCCAGGACATCGTCGGCCTCACCGCCGACCTCGCCAAGTACACCGACCTGCACATCTTCGCCAAGGCCCATCCCGAGCGCTTCTACCAGATGGGCATGGCCGAGCAGCTGCTGATGAGCGCCGCCGCCGGTATGGCCCGCGAAGGCTGCGTGCCCTTCGCCACCACCTATGCGGTGTTCGCCTCGCGACGCGCCTACGACTTCATCTGCATGGCCATCGCCGAGGAGAATCTCAACGTCAAGATCGTCTGCGGCCTGCCCGGGCTGACCACCGGCTACGGCCCCAGCCACCAGGCCACCGACGACCTGGCGATCTTTCGCGCCATGCCCAACCTCATGGTGATCGACCCCTGCGATGCCCTGGAGATCGAGCAGGCGGTGCCGGCCATCGCCGCCCACCAGGGGCCGGTCTATATGCGCCTGCTGCGCGGCAACGTGCCCCTGGTGCTGGATCGCTACGACTACCGCTTCCAGCTCGGCAAGGCCCAGGTGGTGCGCCCCGGACGCGACGTGCTGGTGGTGTCCACCGGCCTGATGACCATGCGCGCCCTGGAGGCCGCCGAGGCCCTGGCCGCGGATGGCGTGGACGTCTCGGTGCTGCACGTACCGACCATCAAGCCACTGGACGAAGCCACCCTCCTGGCGGAAGCCCGCAAGTCGGGGCGGCTGGTGGTGGCGGCGGAGAACCATTCGCTGATCGGTGGCCTGGGCGAGGCCGTCGCGACCACCCTGTTGCGCAACGGCGTGACGCCCACCTTCCGCCAGATCGCGCTGCCCGACGCCTTCCTCGACGCCGGGGCGCTGCCGACCTTGCACGACCGCTACGGCATCTCCACCACGGCGGTCTGCCAGCAGATCAAGGGTTGGTTGTAGGGAGTAGGGCTGCGGACCGCACTCGGCGGCGCCGCAGTCCAGCGCCCCACTACGTCAACGGGGCACTTCGTCTTCACCCAGCTCCCGCGCCAGGCGCACGACGGTGACGCCGCTACCCAGGTGGCGGATCGAGGGCTGGATCAGCACGCAATTCGGATAGGGAGTGCGGATCTCGCGCTCGCCATCGGTGGCGATCAGGGTACCTGCTTCGGGGATGGTTTCCAGACCCTTGAAGTCCTGGGTAAAACGAAAGTCCAGGGTGTCGGCGACGATCGCTTCGGTCACCCGCAGAAAACGCTGGCGCGTTGGCTTGGCTACCTGCAGCAGGTCGGCCACCGCGGCTTCTTCCACCACCTCCGCCAGCAGCAGGAAGCGGGCGACACAGTCGAGGGCGATCTGCCGGCTCACGGCCAGCACGTGTTGGCCGGTTTCGATCAACAGGGCGTTCTTCTGGCTGTTGGGTTGGCCGAAGCCACCAAAGTCGCGCAGCCGCCGGCCGTTCTGGTGGCCTTCGTCGGCGATGACGAATTCCGGAGTGCCCAGCTGGGCAGCCAGGCGCAGCCCCTTTTCCAACGGACCAGTCATCATCAACGGTGCGGAATGCTCGTGCATGGAGTGGATGTCCAGCAGCCAGTCCACCTCGTCGATCAACGGACGCAACTGCTGTGCACGGGCCAGATCGGCCGTCGTTGCCGGCCCCTGGAGCCGCTGAGGCAGCCAGACGCGATTCATGTCCTCTTCCAGGTAGCGGGTGGCGTCTATGTCGTCCGGGTCGAAGGCTTGGTAAGCGGCCACGTTGCCAAAGGCCAGGGTCAGCTTGCCCCGGCTTGGCCGGATACCACGACGCAGCAGCTCATCCACGGCAATGGCGCCGCTGACCTCGTTGCCATGGGTCAGGGCCATGATGGCGACGTGGGGACCTTCGATGCCGCTGTCGAAACTGTGCACATAATCGATGCCGGTATTGCCGGTCTTCCAGCGCTCGATGTCGGGGAATTCGACCTCGATGGGATAGCGGGGCAGACCGGCACGGATCTGGGCGAGGGTGGTCATGGCAGACTCCTAAGGGTAGGCAGACCGGGGCCGCGCCCCGGTGGGGGATCAAACCGGGGTATGGCGACGGGTGCGGGTCAGCGCCAGGATGGAGATCAGACTCAGGGCAGCGGTGCCCATCACGTAATAGCTGGGCGCCAGGTTGTCGCCGCTGCTGTTGATCATCCAGGTCACCACCAGCGGGGCGAAGCCGCCGAATGCCGTGACCGAAAAGTTGTAGCTGAGTGACAGTCCTGAGCCGCGGGTACGGGTGGGGAAGGCGTCGGAGAGCATGGCCGGGATGGGACCCAAGGACGCGGCGATCAGGACGCCCACCAGTGCCTGCACCAATAGCAGGGTAGTGATGGAAGGCAGGGCATTGAGCAGCAGAAACAACGGATAGGAAGAAAGCCCTACCAGCGTCATGGCGATGCCCAGTACCCGCAGCCGGCCGAAGCGGTCGGAGAGGATGCCGAACACCGGCGACATGAGCATGATGGCGAGGCCGGTGATGAAGGCACCGAGGAAGGAGGAGGTGGCGGCGATGTGCAGCTGCTTCATGGCATAGGTGGGCATGTACAGCTTGTGCACGTAATTGAAGGCGGTGGCGCCGGACACCACGCCGATGCACAGCAGCAGTACGGCCCAGTCGGCCTTGAGCAGATCCCGTACCGGGGTCGGCTCCGGGCCCTCGCGGCGGGCCAACGCCTTGAATTCCGGGGTCTCGTCCATCTGCCGACGAATGTACAGGCCGATGGGACCGATCAGCAGACCGATGCCGAAGGCAAGTCGCCAGCCCCAGTCATCCAGTTGCGCCGGACTGAGCACATAGCTCAGGGCCGCCGCGACGCCAGCGGCGAACACCGTGGCCAGGCCCTGGGTGGAGAGTTGCCAGCTGGCGAAGAAGCCGCGGCGACCTTCGGTGGCGTTCTCGGCCATGAAGGCTGTGCAGGCACCGAATTCGCCGCCGCTGGAGAAGCCCTGCAGCATCCGTGCGACGATTACGATCAGCGGAGCCAGCAGGCCGATCTGGCCATAGGTGGGCACGCAGGTCATCAACAGGGTGCCGATCATCATCAGGGCGATGGACAGCGTCAGCGAGGCCTTGCGGCCACGACGGTCGGTGTAGGAGCCCAGCACTACGGCGCCTAGCGGCCGCATGATGAAGGAGATGGCGAAGGTGGCCACGCTCAGGAGCAGCGACGTGGTTTCGTTCTCGGCTGGAAAGAACTGTCGGCTGATGATCACGGCGAAATAGCCGTAGATCAGCAGGTCATAGAATTCCAGGGCATTGCCGATGCCGGCCGCGCAGATTTCCTTCCAGGAGCCACGCCGGGCCGCTGTGGCGGCCTCGGCGCTGGCAAGGGTCGATATGGAGTGCGACATGACCGGGTTCCCCTTGGTGGAGCGCCGCCAGGGGTGGCAGCGCCTTCACGATTGAGGCTTTACCTTGGGTCAATCCCAGGCACCGGCTCAATTGCCGTTTCGGCACAGGCCTGGGCCGACCAGGCACAGGTGCTCAGGGCCGTGCTTGTCCCTTTGGGTTCAGGTGCTGATTATTTTGTCGTGCACCGCTATGGGGCGCTCGTCGCAAGGGTTCGCCAGATATGCTCGAGGCGTTCATCGTGCGGACCGCGCAAGCGATGCAGGCAGATATCGAAGGTGGCGATCAGCCCCGTCGATCCCGCCAACACCAGACTGCCCTGGGTCAGGGACTCGCGCACCACCATGCGGGGCAGCCAGGCCAGGCCGTGTCCACGGCGCGCCATCTGGTGGATGGCCGGATAGGAATCGGCCTGGTAGATCATGCGCATGGCCAGCTTACTCGGCAGCCGGGAGAGGTGCCGAGCCAGTACGCCGCGCAGTGCCAGCGACGGCGCGAAGGCCAGCCAAGGCACCGCAGCGGCGCCGTCTTCCAGTCGATAGCGCGGTTGTCCGTCCCCATCCGGTACGCAGACCGGCAGCAGCTCGTCCTGACCGATGACCAGGGTTTCGAAACGTGCAGGGTCCAGCAACCGCTCGGTGAGCGGACTGCTGAAGATCAGCATCAGGTCGGCATCGCCTGCGGCCAGCCGACCGATGGCTTCCTGGGCGCCACTGGTGATGAGCGAGACGGGAAACTCGCCGAACCGTACGCTCAAGCTGTCGTACCACTCCGGAAAAAAGTCGCTGGCCAGGGTCCGGCCAGTGGCGATACGGATCGGCTGTTCGCGCTGCAGGGCGGCACCCTGAAACAGCGAGCGGCATTCGCTCAATCGGTCGACGACCTCCCGTGCCGTTTCCAGCAACAGCAGACCTTCAGGGGTCAGGCTGATGGGCTGCTGGCGACGGATGAGGGGCGCCCCACACCAGTCTTCCAGGGCGCGGATGCGCCGACCGAAGGCTGGATGAGTGACAAAGCGATTTTCCGCCGCGCGCGACAGGCTGCGGGTGCGCGCGAGTTCGATGAAGTCTTCCAGCCATTCCAGTTGCATAGATCTCAGACCCGGGACGATGCCAGGGCAGGGTACGGGGTGAGGGCGGTCACGGCCAGTCCGGGCCGCAGCCCTCGACGCCGCCCGCCCATCCGGGCAAGGTGATCAACTGTCTCTCACCGCCCGCTGGCCGCCATGTCCGATACCGATGACCTCACCCTGCGCAAGCTGGAGATCTTTCTGGCCTTCATGCGCAGTCGCAACCTGGCGCGGGCCGCCGCCGAGCTGGGAACCAGCCATGTCAGCGTGCACCGCGCCATCCACTCGCTGGAGAACGCCCTGCGCTGTCCGCTGTTCAAGCACGAGGGGCGTACCCTGACGCCGCTGGACGGCGCCTTCGTGCTGGAGGCGCGGGCCGAGCGACTGATGCAGGACCTGGCGGAGACGGTGCGGCTGACCCGGCAGGCGGCGGGCTTTTCGGCCGATCGCTTTCGCCTGGGGGCGCTCTATTCGCTGACGGTCAAGACCGTGCCCCAGCTGATCATGGGCCTCAAGCTCAGGCGCAGCGAACTCAACATCGACCTGGTGCTGGGTTCCAACGCCGATCTCGCCGAGCAGCTACGCGACTTCAAGCTGGACGCCATGCTGGTGGCCCTGGACGACGCCGTGGTGGATGCCGATTGCGAGAGCGTCGAGCTGTTCAGCGACGACATCTTCCTGGCCGCGCCCAGCGACTCGCCCTTCGCCGACCAGGCCGAGGTGGACCTGCGCGATCTCGCCGGGGTGCCCTTCGTGACCCTGACCCAGGGCTTCGCCACCTTTCGCGACGGCCGCCAGGTGTTCGCCCAGGCCGGCTTCGAGCCGGAGGTGATCATGCAGGTCAACGACATCTTCTCGCTGATGAGCATGGTCAGCTCCGGGGTGGGCTACGCCCTGCTGCCCGGGCGGGTCGAGGCGGTCTACCAGAACCGCCTCAAGCTGCTGCCCCTGGCCCCGCGCTACCGGCTGCAGCAGCGCATCGGCGCGGTCTTCCTGCGCAGCCGCGAGCGCGATCCCAATCTGCTGGCCTTCGTCGCCGAATGCCGGATGTACGCGCGTTCTTAGAGCGGCTAGTAAAGCGTAGCGAGCGGCTGTCAGGCGGGTGCGCGCGGTGCGCAGGAAGCGGACCGGGCTCGCGCACGAGTGTACGAGCGGTACATGAGGATTCCGAGCACTGCACGCGCCCGTCTGGCGGACGCGCAGCAGGTTTACCAGTTGCTCTTAGCCCACCAGCGCCCGCACGCAGAAAAACAGCAGCGACGGCCCCAACAGGCAGCCCAGACCCGTGTGGAAGGTGGCGGTGAGGGCGCCATAGGGCACCAGGCGGCGGTCGGTGGCGGCGAGCCCCGCGGTGACGCCGCTGACGGTGCCGGCCAGACCGCCGAAGACCATCGCCGAGCGCGGGTTGTCCAGCGCCAGCAGCCGCGCCGACGCGGGCGTCGCCACCATGACGATGATCGCCTTGATCAGGCCGGTGGCGATGGACAGCGCCATGACGTCGGAGCTGGCGCCCAGGGCGGCGCCGGTCACCGGGCCGACGATGTAGGTCACCGCGCCCGCGCCTATGGTGGTCATGCTCACCGCGTCGCGGTAGCCGAAGGCCCAGGCCACGGCGGCGCCGACGATGAAGGGCAGCACGGTGCCGAGGAGCAGGGCCACGGCGCCGATCATTCCGGCCTTGCGCGCCTCGGTGGCCTGGACCTCGAAGGCGGTGGCGACGATGGCGAAGTCGCGCAGCATGGCGCCGCCCATCAGGCCGATACCGGAAAACAGCGCGAGGTCGGCCAGGCCCTTCTGGCCGCCGGTGACGGTCCCGCCGACCCAGGCCAGTACCAGGCCGATGACGATGGCGATGGCCGAGCCGTGCACCCGGCCAAAGGTCAGCCGGCGCGAAAGGATCACCGAGATCCACATGATCAGGCCGATCAGCGCGAAGGCGGCAACCAGGCCGTTGTGTTGCAGGGCTTTGGTGACGATGTCGTTCATCCTAGCGACCTCCGACCGGTGCGGCATGAGTGACCGCTGGCGCGGGGGCCACGGCGGCGTCCGGCAGTGGCGGTAGCGGTTCGCCGCGATGGCTGCGGCTGATCAGGGCGATGGTCAAGCCGCAGATCCCCACGGCGCCCACGGCGGCCAGCACCGCCACCGGTCCGCCGTGCAGGGCGGTGACCACGTTCTGCTGGGCCGCCATGGCCACCACCACCGGGATATACAGCGCGCCCCAGAAGCCGACGCCGAATTCGCATTCCTTGCTCATGCCGCCATGCCGCTCCATGTAGAGCCGGGCGCAGATCAGCAGGAGCATGGCGATGCCCACCCCGCCGACATTGGACTTGACCCCGAGCAGGACGCCCAGGAAGTCGCCGATGATGACGCCTGCAAGCATGCAGACGGCCAGGAGCGCTACACCGTAGATGATCATTGTTGTTGTCCTCGGTTGTGCTTGGGGTGGGGTGAAGCCTGGGGCAGCGCTCCCGCTCTTGCCCCCTCTCCCTGAGGGAGAGGGCTGGGGTGAGGGCAGCCGCCCTGTCTGAAGGTCTCCGTTGTTCCTGTAGGTTGGGTGTAAGCCTGGCACGGCTCCCGCTCTTACCCCCTCTCCCTCTGGGAGAGGGCCGGGGTGAGGGCGGCCGACTCGTGCGAAAAGCTCAGTCCAGTCGCGCCGCCTCCTCGCGCCGCAGCGCGTCCAGGGTGTCGGGGTGGGTATCCTGCCAGGCCAGAACACCGCTGGCGGGCAGCACGCGCCTGGCCAGTTGGGTGAGCACACTGCCCGGCGCCAGCTCGATGGCGAGGCGCACGCCGCGCTCGCGGGCGGCTTCCAGGGTGGCGTGCCATTCGATGGGCCGCGCCATGTTGAAGGCCAGGTCGTCGCGCAGCTGTTCGGCGCGCACCAGCCGCCGTGCCGAGGTACCGCTCAGATAGGCCAGGCGCGGCGCGCGCAGCTCGACGCCGGCGAAGGCCTGGGCAAGAGTTTTGGCAGCCTCCGCCAGCAGCGGGCAATGGGACGGCACGCTCATGGCCAGGCGCTTGGCCGCCGCCGCGCCCTGGGCGCGCGCCGCCTCGGCCAGCGTGGCCAGGCCCGCGTCGCTCCCCGCCACCACGTATTGCTGCTCGGCATTGGCGTTGGCCAGGTACAGCGGCGCGTCAGGACGCTGGTGGTCAGAGACCAGCTTCTCGACCGCACCGCGCCCCAGGCCAAGGATCGCCAGCATGCCGTAGCCGGACGGGTAGGCCGCCTGCATCAATTCACCGCGGCGGGCCACCAGGCGCAGGGCATCGGCGAAGCCCAGGGCCTCGGACACCACCGCGGCGGCATAGGCACCGATGGACAGCCCGGCCACCAGTTGCGGCGCCGGGCCGCGGCTCAAGAGCAGGCGCGCCGTGGCGACGCCGGCGATCAGCAGGCAGAGCTGCACGGCGCGGGTGTGTTCCAGGGCCTGGGCAGAGTCCAGGCTCAGGGGGTCGGTGTCCAGCACCTCGGCGGCTTCCGCCAGCGTCCGCCGGATCTCGGCGTCGTCGGGCAGAGCGTGCAGCATGTCGGGCCGCTGGGCGCCCTGGCCGGGAAACTGGAAGAGGGTACTCATGCGGCATGCGCCTCCGGCCAGGGATCGCCTACCAGATGGGGACCGGCGGCGGTCTTGAGCAGCACGCGTGGGGCGTTTCCGGCCCAATCGGCCAGGGCCACGCCGCCGAGCGGAGTTTCCAGCAGGATGTCCAGACGACAAAGCGCTTGCCCCTGCAGGGACGTCAGCAAGGCCCGGGCCTGGTCGCGCGACAGCGGGGTTGCGCAGCGGATCAGCAGATCCAGATCGCTCCCGGCGTGCAGCGCCGGCCAGCCTGAGGCCAATTCATAACCCGCGGCGCCGGTGGGTCCCCAGGACAGCCCCAGGTCATCCAATAGCGGTTCGATAAAGGCCAGGGTCGAGAAGACGGGCAGGTCACGGCAATCCGTGGAGACTCTCAGGGCCTCGGGTGAGATCTGGCGTCTCACGGCAGAAGGCTCCAGTAAGGCCGCCAGCCGTTCGGCGCGGGTGGTGCCGCGCAGGCCGACCGGAATGCGGTCAGCCTCGGGTGCAGCCCGCCGGACCACCACCGGCAGGCCGGCCTGGACAACCTCTACCGCCCAGGCCGGGGCTTCCGGCGGGAGGCCATCCGGCGTCAGGCCCCAGAGCAGGTCGTGGGGTCTGTATTGGGCTCCCATCGACCGGCCGCTCATCACGCGTTCCATCCTGCCCGCAGGCGTTCGCGCACCTCGCGAGAGGCCGCGCGATTGGCGCCATCCAGCCGCAGCCTGAGATCGGTGGCTCCGCTGGCCAGGACATCCGCCTGGGCGTCGGCCAGAGCCTGGCGCACCTGCTGCACAGCTTCGGCCAAGGGCTGGTCGGGCTGAGCCACTTCCAGCTGGCGCCAGAGCAGGCCCAGGGAGGCATAGCTGTCCAGGTCATAGGCCATGGGTGGAATGTCGGCCGCCAGGCGTTCCAAGTCCTCGACGCTACGCAAGGTGACCCGCGCCGCCGAGGCCTTGCCCATGGCATGCACCTGCACCTGGGGATCGCGCAGGGCCAGCAGGCGATTGGCCTGGTAGCCATGGGCGAGAAAGCCGCCGGACATGGCCTTGCCCACCAGCAGGCCCAGCACCGGATGCCCGGCCAGACGCGCCTCGGCATAGGCCCCGGCGGCCCCGGCCAGGGCCTGGTGGATGCCAAAGGCTTCCTCGCGGCGCCCATAGGCCTGGCTGGGCACGTCCACCAGGGCGATCAGGGTGCGTTTCATCTCAGCGCCACCATCCTCGGCGATGGCCTGTTGGATGGCCCGGGCCAGGCCCCAGCCCTCCAGCAGGCCCACCTCGCCCTGACGGGCGCGGGGAAAGGGATTTTCGGCATCCGCTACCACCGCCATCCAGCGCGCGGGGCGTCCGGCCAGTTCGAAGTCGGCGACGCGCAGGGAGGCGGGCAGGCCGGTGACGGCCTCGCCCTGACCGGCCAAGGCCTGGAACCAGGTCAGGCCGCGTTGCGAAGGCTGGGTGCTCATGGCTGGTCTCCGGCATAGAGGTGGCGAACCGCGGCGGCGTCCGCTTGGGGACGGGTGTCGAGATCGGCAAGACGCGTCAGATAGTGTTCGGCCTGCTGGCTGCGTAAGGCGCCGGCAACGCCCCGGGTGAAGCCCTGGCGGATGGCGGCGGTCACGGCGGCGCTGTCGTCAGCGACGAAGACATCGGCCAGGCCCGTGGCGACCCGTTGCTCGCCGCCGGTCAGGCTCCAGATGAAGGGGCGGTCGCGGGAATCGTATTCCTCGATCCCGGCTTCCTGCTCGATCACCTGGGGTCCGTTGAGGCCCAGGCGGGCCTCGCGGGTGACGATCAGCTGACTGCACAGCCCCGCGGCGATGGACATGCCACCAAAGCAGCCGACGCTGCCGGCGATGACACCGATCACCGGCTGGTGGCTGCGCAAGGCGACGATGGCCGCCTGGATCTCGGCGATGGCCGCCAGCCCCAGGTTGGCTTCCTGCAGTCGTACACCGCCGGTTTCCAGCAGCAGCACGGCGCGGGTCGGGGTGCCGGCGAGGTTGTCTTCCAGGGCCAATTCCAGCGCCCCGGCGATCTTGGCGCCGCCCACTTCGCCCATGCTGCCGCCCTGGAAGGCACCTTCGATGGCGCAGACCACCGCCGGCTGGCCGTCGATCAGCCCCTTGGCCACCACCACGCCGTCATCGGCCTGGCAGACGATGCCCTGCCTGGGCAGCCAGGGCGACATCAGCCGCTCGAAGGGCCCGACCAACTCGCGAAAGCTACCGGCGTCGAGCACCGTGCGCGCCCGTTCGCGGGCACCGAGTTCGACGAAGCTGCGGCTGTGCAGCAATTCCTGCACGTCGGGAAGGGTGGCTTCAGACATGGGCGGCTTCCTCCAGGTCGAGGGTTTCCAGACCTTGCTCCAGGCGCAGGCGCACCACGCCGGGGGTGGCGCCGAAGTCGTGGATGTCCAGGGTCAGGGCCGGCAGGTCGTTACGGGCGGCGAACAGCCGGTCGAAGAGGGCGCGCCAGCGCGGTTCGCTGCCATTGACCGAGGTGGTCACCCTGAGGGTGAAGTCGGCGTTGGCGGGTTCGAGGAGGACTTCGAGATCCCCCGAGCCGACGCAACCCACCAGGGCCCGACACCGGCGGCGCTGGCTGGCCGGATAGCTGCAGCTGAAATGTTCCATCAGAGGTCTCCAGGGAGCCGTGGCTCCAGGCGATCGACGAGAAGGGTGGCGGCCAGCAGATCGGCGGCCCCACCGGGCGAGGCATTGGCGGCCAGCAACTCCCGATCCAGGGCCAGCAGCTGGCGGCGCCCGGCCAGGCTGGCGCTGCCACCGGCGTCCAGTACCGCCTGGGCACCCTGGTGCATGGCGCCGAGGGCGGCGAGGCCGCCGCGGTGCAGCACGCAGGTGTCGTCCAGCCGGGTCATGATCGCCAGCAGGGCATCCAGGCGGGCGCTCTGCTCGCCGGCGCCCACCTGGCGGCTGGCGCGCAGTTGCGGCAGGCCGCGCTGGTGGATGGCGGGAAAGCCGGCGGCCGCCTCGGCCCGAGCGCCGCCGACGCCATAGCGCTGGGCGACACGCTGGCCATGGCTCGGCAGAGTGCTGGGAGCATCAGGATCCGGGAGGCTAGCCAGGCGACCTGCCGCAAGGCACAAGGCCTCAGCAGAGCCAGGACGCCCATGCACGGCCGCCGTCACCAGCAGCCCCAGCGCCCAGATGGCGCCGCGATGGGTGTTGACGCCACCGGTCACGCTCAGCATCGCGGCTTCGCCATCGCGACCCAGGCGGCCGATCAGGCGGCGCAAGTCGGCCGCGGGCAGCCCCAGCTCGGCGGCTTCGGCCATGGCCTGGAAACAGGGCCTCAGCGCCTGGGCGGAGGTCAGCATCAGGCCAAGGCTGAGGTCCTGGTGGGCACCCTGGCCGCGACGATCCACCAGGGCCGGCTTGGGTGAGAGTTCGGCTTCGTCGACCAGGGCCGTCACGGCCAGGTCGGCCAGGCGTTCGGCGGGAGACGGGGCAAGACGGGCGAGGGCGGGCATCACCAGCTCCTGAATTTGGCCGGGGGTTGATAGAGGCCGCCGGACCATTCCACCAGTTCGCCGATGCTCTTGGCGGCGAGCAATTCGCGACTGGCGTCGGTGCGGCGGATGCCGAGGTCCTCGGGCAGCGCGACCAGGCCTTCCTGGCGCAGCCGCCGTGCTTCGGCCGGATCGCTGCGCAAGCCGATGGCGGTGACCCCGGCCACGGCGGCGATCATCGCCCGGCGCTCCTCCAGGGAGCGGGCGCGGTAGAGATAGGCGATGCCTTCTTCGGTGAGCAGATGGGTCACGTCGTCGCCATAGACCATGATGGGCGCCAGCGGCATGCCGCTCTTGCGCGCCACCTCCACGGCATCCAGGGTGTCGACGAAGGTGGGCTTGCCGCCTTCCTGGAAGGTCTCGACCATCTGCACCACGAGCTTCTTGCCGCGCTCCAGCAGCGCCGGAGCGCCGTCGCCGGACGCCTGGCGCATGTCCAGCCAGGCCGGGGTGGGATGCCGGCGGCCGCGGGGGTCATGACCCATGTTGGGCGCGCCGCCGAAGCCGGCCAGGCGCCCGCGGGTCACGGTGGAGGAATGGCCATCGCCATCCACCTGCAGGGTGGCGCCGATGAAGAGGTCCACGGCGTACTGACCGGCCAGCTGGCAGAGCAGGCGGTTGGATCGCAGCGAGCCGTCGCGACCGGTAAAGAAGACATCCGGGCGCTGGGCGATGTAGCCCTCCATGCCCAGCTCGGTGCCGAAGCAGTGCACGCTTTCCACCCAGCCGCTCTCGATGGCCGGGATCAAGGTGGGATGGGGATTGAGCGTCCAGTGCCGGCAGATCTTGCCCTTGAGGCCCAGGCGCTCGCCGTAGGTGGGCAGGATCAGCTCGATGGCCGCGGTGTTGAAGCCGATGCCGTGGTTGAGCGACTGCACCTGGTGGCGTTCGTAGATGCCGCGGATGGCCATCATCGCCATGAGCACATGCACCGGTTTGATATGGCGCGGATCGCGGGTGAACAAGGGTTCGATATAGAAGGGCCGGTCGGCCACCACCACGAAATCCACCCAGTCCGCGGGGATGTCGACCCGCGGCAACTCGGACACGTCGTCCACCAGCTGGTTGACCTGGACGATGACGATGCCGTCGCTGAAGGCCGCCGGCTCGATCAGCGCCGGGCTGTCCTCGGTGCTGGGGCCGGTATAGATGTTGCCGGCGCGGTCGGCCATGAAGCCGGCACTGAGCACCACCTTGGGGATGAGGTCCACCAGCAGCCGGGCATAGAGTTCGATGTAGGTGTGGATGGCGCCCACTTCCAGCAACCCGTCTTCCAGCAGCTGACTGATCCTCAGGCTCTGGGTGCCGGCAAAGGAGAAGTCCAGCTTGCGGGCGATGCCGCGTTCGAAGAGATCCAGGTGCTCGGCGCGACCGACGCTGGGCATGATCATGTGCAGGTCATGCAGCCGGGCCGGATCGACCTGGGCGAGACTGCGGGAGAGGAAATCGGCCTGCTTCTGGTTGTTGCCTTCCAGCACCACCCGGTCGCCGGGGGCGAGCAGCTGTTCCAGGGCCGCGACGATGGATGCGGTGGGCAGCACCTTGCCATCGGCCAGCGCGGCCACCCGGTCCAGGCGCTGCTGCTTGTCACCGCGGCGCCTGGCGATCCGAGCCGGTGGGTGGGATGTCGTTGTCATTGGAGTCTCCACGAATCACCTGTCGTGGAGTCACCCTAGACCTCGCCTCCCTGGCGTTCAATCAACCTGAAGGCGGAATCGTTACGCTGAAGTTAACGATCCCACCTGCATCAGGCCGCCGCGACCGGCTCAGGTCTTGTCGACCGGAGTGAACACCGTGGTGGTCTTGGAGAACCAGCCGGTGGGGGTCACGTCGACATTGGCGTTGTCGTATCTCAGGCTGTTCTGCACCTGCTTGAGCGTCAGGTTGGCCTGCCAGTATTGCTCGTGGCCCAGCTCCTGATTGGCCCGGTGCACCAGATCCAGGGTTTCCTGGGCCGGCAGCACGGCGGTGGAGTAGTCGACGTCGACGCCGGCCACCTTGAGGATCTCGCCGGCGGCCTTGGTATCGCCCTGCTGGATCTTCTCGTTGGCCTGGACCACGGCCTGGTTCTTGGCCGGGGTGGCGACATAGTCGTCACGCAGCGCCATGCCGCTCCAGATCGGCAGCCAGGACGTGGCCTTGGCGTCCTGCGCGGAGACCTGCATGAGTTTGCCGTCCTGACCGCGCAGGTCCCTGGCCGACTTGAGGTAGGCGGTCTTGTCGGTCTGGGCGGTCTGCAGCGCGCTCTCGGCGGCGGCCAGGTGCTGCTTGGCCTGATCGACATGGGCCTCGAAGAGGTCCTGGCGGGCGGCGACCACGTCCATGAAGGCCTGCTGTCCCTGCTGGGAGATCGCTGGCAGGGTGGCGACCTGCTGGGTGGCGATGTCGGGTCGGGTGTCGGCCAGGGCGGCGGTGGAAAACACCGAGGCGATGGTCAGGACGAGGAGGCTCTTGGCGATACGACGATTGAGGTTCATGTGCTTCTCCCGGATACGAAAGTAACTGGAACCGCGGGGGTATCGGGCAGGGTTGCGAGATACCTTGGGGTCAGTGTCCATCCGGTGAGCTTAACGAACGCTTAGCAGGCTATCAGTAGGTGTAATTCCAGGTGTCGGACGCAGGAACGGAAACAGCGCCCGCCCCGGAGAGTCCGGAGCGGGCGCTGTTGGCGGGCCGAAGGGCCTAGCGCACCAGGCAGGGCTTCTTGTTATCGAAGGTCCAGTTGGGCGAGAGGAATTGCATGGCCATGGCGTCGTCGCGCGCACCGAGGCCCTTGGCCTTGTACAGCTCGTGGGCGTGGGCCAGGGCGTCCATGTCCAGCTCCACGCCCAGGCCACCCTGCTGCGGCACCGCCACCAGGCCGCCCTTGATCTCCAGCGGTTGCCTGGTCAGGCGCTGGCCGTCCTGCCAGATCCAGTGGGTGTCGATGGCAGTGATCTTGCCCGGCGCCGCGGCGGCGACGTGGGTGAACATGGCCAGGGAGATGTCGAAGTGGTTGTTGGAGTGCGAACCCCAGGTCAGGCCCCAGTCGTTGCACATCTGCGCCACCCGCACCGAGCCCTGCAGGGTCCAGAAGTGCGGATCGGCCAGGGGGATGTCCACCGATTGCAGCTGGATGGCGTGACCCATCTGGCGCCAGTCGGTGGCGATCATGTTGGTGGCGGTGGGCAGGCCGGTGGCGCGGCGGAATTCGGCCATCACCTCGCGTCCGGAATAGCCGTTCTCGGCGCCACAGGGATCCTCGGCATAGGCCAGGACGTGGTGCTGGTCGCGGCACAGGCGGATGGCTTCCTTGAGCGACCAGGCGCCGTTGGGGTCCAGGGTCACGCGCGCCTCGGGGAAGCGCTCGGCCAGGGCGGTGACCGCCTCGATCTCGGCGTCGCCGCTGAGTACGCCGCCCTTGAGCTTGAAGTCCTTGAAGCCGTAACGGTCATAGGCCGCCTCGGCCAGGCGCACCACGGTCTCGGGGGTCAGGGCCTCTTCGTTGCGCACGCGAAACCAGGCGTCGTCGCTCTCGGCTTCGCTGCGGTAGTCCAGGGTGGTCTTGTTGCGGTCGCCGACATAGAACAGGTAGCCGAGCATCTCTACGGCGTCGCGCTGCTGGCCTTCGCCGAGCAGGGCCGCCACCGGCACCTCCAGGTGCTGGCCGAGCAGGTCGAGCAGGGCGGCTTCCAGGGCGGTGACGGCGTGGATGGTGATGCGCAGGTCGAAGGTCTGCAGGCCACGGCCGCTGGCATCGCGACCGGCGAAGGCCTGGCGGACCTGGCCGAGGATGCGCTGGTACTGCCCCAGCGGCTGGCCGATGAGGAATTGACGGGCGTCTTCCAGCGTCTGGCGGATGCTCTCGCCGCCGGGCACCTCGCCGACGCCGGTGCGGCCGGCGCTGTCCTTGAGGATCAGCACGTTGCGGGTGAAGTAGGGGCCATGGGCGCCGCTCAGGTTGAGCAGCATGCTGTCCTGGCCGGCGACGGGCACGACTTCCAGCGAGGTGACCACCGGGGTGCCGGTGTGCAGGGCGGGGGTGGCGTTGAATTGGGTCATGGTCGGGCTCCTTGGCGATCAGCGAGAGGTTTCAGCGGCGAGCGGGGCTTCGGCAGGCGGCGTGGGCACGCCGCGCAACTCGACGCGCTTGATCTCGCCGACGACGAACAGGTAACTGATGGCGGCCACCAGGGCATTGGCACCGACGAACACCAGGGCCATCTTGAAGGAACCGGTGGCGGCGATGATGTAGCCGATGATGATCGGGGTGGTGATGGACGACAGGTTGCCGATGGTGTTGAACAGGCCACCGGAGAGGCCGGCGATCTGCTTGGGCGAGGTGTCGGAGACCACCGCCCAGCCCAGGGCACCGATGCCCTTGCCGAAGAAGGCCATGGCCATGAAGCCCACCACCATCCAGTCGGCGTCGACGTAGTTGCAGAGGATCATGCTCATCGACAGCAGCATGCCGGCGACGATGGGGGTCTTGCGCGCCACGCTCAGGCTGCTGCCGCGACGCAGCAGCCAGTCGGAGATCACCCCGCCGAGCACGCCGCCGATGAAGCCGCAGATGGCCGGCAGGGAGGCGATTATGCCGGCCTTGAGGATGGTCATGCCGCGTTCCTGCACCAGGTACACGGGGAACCAGGTGAGGAAGAAGTAGGTGAGGGCGTTGATGCAGAACTGGCCCAGGTAGATGCCGGCCATCATGCGATTGGTCAGCAACTGGCCGATGTAGCTCCACTTCGGACCTTCGCTCTTCTTGCCGGGGGTGTCCAGGTCGACCAGGCCGCCGTTGCTGGCGATGTACTCGACCTCGGCGCTGTTGGCGCGGGGATGTTCGCGGGGGCTGTAGATCACCGCCATCCAGACCGCCGAGAAGGCGATGCCCAGGGCGCCCATCACCACGAAGACGTGCTGCCAGCCGAAGTGGTAGACGATCCAGCCCATCAGCGGCGCGAACAGCACGGTGGCGAAGTACTGCGCCGAGTTGAAGATGGCCGAGGCAGTACCACGCTCCTTGGTGGGGAACCAGGCGGCGACGATGCGGGCGTTGCCGGGGAAGGAGGGCGCTTCGGCCAGGCCGACCATGAATCTCAGGGCGAACAGCAGGAACACCGCGGTGCCGATGCCGAATTCACCGATGTAGCCTTGCAGCATGGTGAACACCGACCAGGTGAAGATGCTCGCCGCATAGACCTTCTTCGACCCGAAGCGATCGAGCAGCCAGCCGCCGGGGATCTGGCCGAGCACATAGGCCCAGCCGAAGGCGGAGAAGATGTAGCCGAGGGAGACGGCACTGATGCCGAGGTCTTTTTGCAGGGCGGAGCCGGCGATGGAAATGGTGGCGCGGTCGGCATAGTTGATCGTGGTCACCACGAACAGCATGAACAGGATCAGATAGCGGACGCGCGTCTGCTTGGTTTCGTGCATGGAGAGCTCCCACTGGTTTGTTTTTGTGTGCGGGCTGACATCGTGTAGCGGGCTTAGGTTGTAAGTCGTCTGACAACGATAGCGCTATCATTAAACAGATAACGCTATCATTCAACTGCTAAATCTGTGGCTGGGCGCAAAAAAGTGGCTAGGAACTCTGGCGCTCGATCAGGGCAAAACCGGTGTCGAGGCTTACCGCAGTTTGATCGCCCGCGAGACGGTCGAGCAGCGCCTGGGCGACACGCTGGCCCATGGCATCGGCGTTGACGCTGACCGTGGACAGCGCCGGGGTGGCGAAGCGGCCGTTGGTGGTATCGCCGAAGCCGACCACCGCCAGCTGTTCGGGGATGCGCAGGCCGCGGCTGCTGGCTTCGGCGACCACACCCAGGGCCAGGGTGTCGGAGCTGCACAGCACCAGTTGCGGGGGCTCGGGGCGTTCCAGCAGGCGCGCCAGGCCGATGCGGCCGACTTCCCAGGTGGCGGGTAGGGGCAGCACTTCCATGGGCAATTCGGGGATGCCCAGTTCGACCAGGCGGGCCTGCAGAGCCAGGTTGCGGCGCATGGCGCGAGGATCGTCCACCGAGATCACCCCGAAGCGGCGATAGCCGCGGGCGACGAAGTGCTCCGCCAGGGCGACGCCGACCTGCTCGTGGGAAAAGCCCACCTGCATGTCCAGGGCCTCGGCGCTCAGGTCCCAGGCTTCCACCACCGGGATGTTCAGCGCCGCCAGCCGCGCGCGACTGGCCGGGGTGTGCAGGGTGCCGGTGAGGACGATGCCATCGGGGCGGCGGCCGAGGATGGCTTCCAGCAGTTCCTCTTCCTTTTCCGGCGAATAGCCGGTCGGACCGATCAGCGCCTGGTAGCCCGCCTCGGTGAGGCGATCCATGATCGCCTGCACCACGGTGGCATAGATGGAATTGGCGATGGTGGGCAAGAGGATGGCCACCAGCCGGCTCTTGCTGGAGGCCAGGCTGCCGGCCAGCAGATTGGGCACGTAGCCCAGTTCCTTGACCACGGCCAGGACATGCTCGCGGGTGGCGGCGCTCACCAGGCTCGGGCGGTGCAGTGCCCGGGACACGGTAATGGGCGACACCCCGGCGGCGAGGGCGACCTCGCGCACGGTGAGGGGCAGCTCGGTGGTGCCATCGAGCTGGGCGATTTCGCGTCGGGACTTCCTGGCCAAAGCGGGTCCTTGGATGAGAGAGGCCGCCATTATGAGAGCAAGCCCCGGCGGTTGCCATGGGCGCCCGCCGGAGCCCCGGCTAGTCGACCGCTCGCGTTGCCCGGGCGCGGCCGACCCGCGATTGATTGGGGCGACCGAGCAGGGCGGAAACGTTCTGTCCGACCTCGACCAGTCTCTTCAGGTCGACGCCGGACGCTATGCCCAGGCCATCCAGCAGATAGACCAGGTCCTCGCTGGCGACATTGCCGCTGGCGCCCTGGGCATAGGGACAGCCGCCGAGCCCGGCGACGGAGCTGTCGAACACCGCGACGCCTTCGAGCAGGCTGGCGTAGACGTTGGCCAGGGCCTGGCCATAGGTGTCGTGGAAATGCCCGGCCAGTTGGCTGAGCGGCACCTCCCGGCCCAGCCGCTGCCAGAGCGCCCGGGTCCGACCCGGGGTGCCGACGCCGATGGTATCGCCGAGCGAGACCTCGGCGCAGCCCAGCTCCAGCAGTTCGCGGGTCACGCTCGCCACCTGGTTGGTTGCGACCTCGCCATCGTAGGGGCAGCCCAGCACGCAGGATACATAGCCGCGCACCCGGATGCCCGCCGCCCGCGCGCCCTCGACCACGGGCACGAAGCGCGCCAGGCTCTCGGCGATGGAGCAATTGATGTTGCGCTGGGAGAAGCCCTCCGAGGCGGCGGCGAACACGGCGATTTCGTCCACCCCCGCCGCCAGGGCGGCTTCGAAACCTTTCAGGTTGGGCACCAGTACCGAACGCACCACGCCCTCGGGCCGGCCGAGTCCTGCCAGCACCTCGGCGGTCCCGGCCATCTGCGGCACCCAGAGTGGCGAGACGAAGCTGCCCACCTCCAGATGATGCATGCCACTGGCGATCAGCGCCGTGCACAGCTGGATGCGCTCGGCGATGCCCAGCGCCTGGGGCTCGTTCTGCAGGCCATCGCGGGGTCCGACCTCGACCAGCCGCACCCGGGACGGCAGGGCCTCGCTCATGGTGCCACCTCCTCCAGTTCTATAAGGGGGGTGCCCTCGGCCACCAGCTCGCCCGGGCTGCAGAACAGCGCCGCCACCACGCCCGCACGGGGCGCGCGGATGCTGTGCTCCATCTTCATCGCCTCCAGCACCACCAGCGGGGTCCCGGCTTCCACGGCGTCGCCGACGGCCACCGAGACGGCTACCACACTGGCGTTCATCGGCGCGGTAAGACCACCGGCATCCGCCTGGCGCGCGACCTCGGCCAGCGGATCGGCCCAGGTGACGGCTTCGAAACGGTCCTGCCATTCGACAAACAGCGTCGGCCCGCGGCGATGGAGGCGGGCGCTGTGGCGAACGCCGTCCACCTGCCAGTGGAGCCGATCACCGCTCAATGCGACGGCCAGCGGGTCGACCAGGCTCAGGCTGCGCACCTCGCCACGACAGGCCAGGCGCAGCGCGATGCGCGGTGGTCCGCCCAGGCGCCAGCCCTGGCGGAACGCCCAGGGTGACGTGGGATCGGCAGCGGCGGGCAGCGTCGCCAGCCAGGCCTGGCCCGCCAGGGTCCAGAAGGCCTCCGGCAGTTCTGCGGGTGCGGGCAGCAAGGCCGCCTGATGCCGCTCGATGAAACCGGTGTCCAACTCCGCCGCGGCAAAGGCCGGATGGGCGAGCAGGCGCTGCAGGAAGGCGAGGTTGGTGGCGAAGCCGCCCACCGCGGTGTCTTCGAGCATGGCCAGCAACCGCTTGCGCGCCTGTTCGCGGCTGTCGCCCCAGGCGATCAGCTTGGCCAGCATGGGATCGTAGAAGGGCGACACCTCGTCACCTTCCTCCACGCCGCTATCCACTCGTCGCCCGGGACCGGCCGCGGGCTCGTGATAGAGCTGCAGGGTGCCCGAGGCCGGCAGGAAGCCCTGGTCGGTGTCCTCGGCATAGAGGCGCACCTCGATGGCGTGGCCGTGCAGCGGCACCTGGGCCTGGGTGAGGGGCAGGGCATCGCCCGCGGCCACGCGCAGCTGCCAGGCCACCAGGTCCAGGCCGGTGATGGCCTCGGTGACCGGGTGCTCCACCTGCAGCCGGGTATTCATCTCCATGAAGAAAAAGTCCCCACGGGCGTCGAGCAGGAATTCCACGGTGCCGGCGCCGACGTAGCCGATGGCCTGGGCCGCCTGCACTGCCGCCTCGCCCATGGCCCGGCGCAATTCGGGCGTGAGACCCGGCGCGGGCGCCTCCTCGATCACCTTCTGGTGGCGGCGCTGGATGGAGCAGTCGCGTTCGTTGAGATAGAGGCAATGGCCGTGCGCATCGGCGAACACCTGGATCTCCACATGGCGCGGTTGCAGCACGTATTTCTCCACCAGCATCCGCGCATCGCCAAAGGCCGAGAGCGCTTCGCGCTGGGCCGAGGCGAGGCCCTCGGCCAGGTCGGCTTCGCGCTCGACGATCTTCATGCCCTTGCCGCCGCCGCCGGCGGTGGCCTTGAGCAGGACCGGATAGCCGATGCGCGCCGCGGCGTCACGAAAGGTGGCCAGGGACTGGTCCTCGCCGTGATAGCCCGGCACCAGGGGCACCCCGGCATCGGTCATCAGCGCCTTGGCCGCGGACTTGCTGCCCATGGCGCGGATCGCGGCGGCGGGAGGGCCGACGAAGACCAGCCCTGCCGCGGCCACCGCCTCGGCGAAGGCGGCATTCTCGGACAGGAAGCCGTAGCCCGGATGGATCGCCTGGGCACCGGTGGCCAGGGCCGCGGCGATGATGCGCTCGCCCAGCAGATAGCTGTCGGCCGGCTTGGTCCCGCCCAGGTCCACTGCCTGATCGGCCTGGCGCACATGGCGGGCGTCGGCATCGATGGCGCTGTGCACGGCGACGGTACCCAGGCCGAGGGCCTTGGCCGTACGCATCACCCGGCAGGCGATCTCGCCGCGGTTGGCGACGAGCAGACGGTCGAAGGTCATGGCGAGGTCTCCTGCCAGGCGGGACGACGTTTCTCCAGAAAGGCCTGCAGGCCTTCCTGGGCCTCGGGGGTGACGCGTACCTCGGCGATCAGGCCCTCGGTGAAGGAGCGCACCTCGGCGCGGGGTGCGCCCGCGCCTGCGCCGTCCAGCAACCGCTTGCAGGCGCGCAATGCCTGGGGCCCGTTGTCCAGCAGCCGGGCGATCCAGGCCTCGACCAGGGTGTCCAGGTCGGCAGCCGGCGCCGTCTCGGCCACCAGGCCCAGTTCGGCGGCGCGTTCGCCGGAAAAGCGCTCCGCGCCGAGCATGTAGCGCCGCGCCATGCGCTCGCCAAGGGCGCGAGTCACGAAGGGCGCGATGACCGCCGGCACCAGGCCGATGCGCACCTCCGACAGGCAGAAGGTGGCGTCTCCCGCGGCCAGGGCCAGGTCGCAGCAGCTGACCAGTCCCACCGCGCCGCCGAAGGCCGCGCCCTGGACCACCGCCAGGGTCGGCATCGGCAAGGCCTGCAGGCGATACATCACCTCGGCCAGGCGCTCGGTGTCGGCGCGGTTGGCGGCGGCGTCCAGGCGGGCCGAGGCCTGCATCCAGGCGAGGTCGGCGCCGGCGCAGAAGTGCCGCCCGCGGCCACGCAGGAGCAGAAAGCGCAGCTCGCCATCGCTGGCGATCTCGGCGAGCACGCTGCCCAACTCCGCGATCAGCTGCGCATCCAGGGCATTGTGGCGATCCGGGCGATCGAGCCAGAGGGTGGCGAAGCCGCGTGGATCACGGATCAGTTCCAGGGTGTGGAAGTCAGTCATGGCCTACATCCGGAAGACGCCGAAGGTCGTCGGCTCGAGAGGGGCGTTGAGACTGGCCGACAGGGCCAGGGCAAGGACCTCGCGGGTCTGGGCCGGGTCGATCACCCCGTCGTCCCACAGCCGCGCGCTGGAATAGTGGGCATGGGCCTGGCGTTCGTACTGCTCGACGATGGGGGCCTTGATCCGCGCCGCCTCCTCGTCGTCGAAGGCCTCGCCGGCGCGTTCGGCCTGCTCGCGCTTGACCTGCACCAGCACCCCGGCCGCCTGCTCAGCACCCATCACGCCGATGCGCGCGTTGGGCCACATCCACAGGAAGCGTGGATCGTAGGCGCGACCGCACATGCCGTAGTTGCCGGCGCCAAAGCTGCCGCCGATGATCACGGTGAACTTGGGTACCTGGGCGCAGGCCACCGCGGTGACCAGCTTGGCGCCGTGCTTGGCGATGCCGCCTTCCTCGTATTTCTTGCCGACCATGAAGCCGGTGATGTTCTGCAGGAACAGCAGCGGGATGCGACGCTGGCAGGCCAGTTCGATGAAGTGCGCGCCTTTCTGCGCCGATTCGGCGAAGAGGATGCCGTTGTTGCCGAGGATGGCCACCGGATGGCCGTGCAGGTGGGCGAAGCCGCAGACCAGGGTGGTGCCGAATTGCGCCTTGAATTCATCGAAGACGCTGCCGTCCACCAGCCGCGCGATCACCTCGCGCACCTCCAGCGGCTGCTTGGGATCGGCCGGCACCAGACCGTGCAACTCCTCGGCCGGGTAGAGGGGCGGCATAGGCGTCTTCAGCTGCAAGTCGCCCAGCTTGCGCCAGTTGAGGTTGGCGATGCAGCGCCGGGCCAGGGCCAGGGCATGGGCATCGTCTTCGGCGTAGTGATCGGCCACGCCGGAGGTCCGGCAATGGACATCGGCGCCGCCCAGTTCCTCGGCGCTGACCACCTCGCCGGTGGCGGCCTTCACCAGCGGCGGGCCGGCGAGAAAGATGGTGGCCTGCTGGCGCACCATGATGGTCTCGTCGCTCATGGCCGGCACATAGGCGCCACCGGCGGTGCAGGAGCCCATCACCACGGCGATCTGCGGGATGCCCTGGGCGCTCATGGTCGCCTGGTTGAAGAAGATCCGCCCGAAGTGCTCGCGGTCAGGAAAGACGTCCTCCTGGCGCGGCAGGTTGGCGCCGCCGGAATCCACCAGATAGAGGCAGGGCAGCCGATTCTGCAGGGCGATGGCCTGGGCGCGCAGGTGCTTCTTTACCGTGAGCGGATAGTAGGAGCCGCCCTTCACCGTGGCGTCGTTGGCGATGATCATGCACTCGACGCCCTCGATGCGGCCGATGCCGGCCACCACCCCGGCGGCCGGTACCTCTTCCTCGTAGACGTCGAGGGCGGCCAAGGCGCCGATTTCCAGGAAGGGCGAGCCTGGGTCCAGCAACAGATCGATGCGCGCGCGGGGGAGCAGCTTGCCGCGCGCGGTATGGCGCGCCTGGGCCTTGGCCCCGCCGCCTTCGCGGATGCGCGCCAGCAGCCCGTCGAGCCGGGCCAGTTGTTCGGCCATGGCGGCGGCGTTGCGCTGGTAGTCCGGGGTGCGCCGGTTCAGCGTGGAGGTCAGCACGGTCATGAAGGCGTCCTCACCGGGTTTCGTTGAACAGCTCGCGGCCGATCAGCATGCGGCGGATCTCGCTGGTGCCGGCGCCGATCTCGTAGAGCTTGGCGTCGCGCAGCAGGCGGCCGGTGGGGTATTCGTTGATGTAGCCGTTGCCACCGAGGATCTGGATGGCTTCCAGGGCCATCTGGGTGGCCTTCTCGGCGGTGTAGAGGATCACCCCGGCGGCGTCCTTGCGGGTGGTCTCGCCGCGGTCGCAGGCCTGGGCCACGGCATAGAGATAGGCGCGGCTGGCGTTGAGGCCGGTGTAGAGATCGGCCACCTTGCCCTGGATCAGCTGGAATTCGCCGATGCTCTGGCCGAATTGCTTGCGGTCGTGGACATAGGGCAGCACCACGTCCAGGCAGGCCTGCATGATGCCCACCGGGCCGCCGGCGAGGACCACCCGCTCGTAGTCCAGGCCGCTCATCAGCACCTTGACCCCGCCATTGACCTGGCCCAGCACGTTGTCCTCCGGCACCTCCACGTCGTCGAAGAACAGCTCGCAGGTGTTGGAGCCGCGCATGCCCAGCTTGTCGAACTTGCTGCCACGGCTGAAACCCTTCCAGTCACGCTCGACGATGAAGGCGGTGATGCCATGGGCCGCCTTTTCCGGTTCGGTCTTGGCGTAGATCACATAGGTGTGGGCATCGGGTCCGTTGGTGATCCAGGTCTTGCTGCCATTGAGCACATAGCGATCGCCGCGGCGTTCGGCGCGCAGCTTCATGGAGACCACGTCCGAGCCGGCATTGGGTTCGCTCATGGCCAGGGCGCCGACGTGCTCGCCGCTGACCAGGCTGGGCAGGTAGCGGGCCTTCTGCGCGGCGCTGCCATTGCGGTGGATCTGGTTGACGCAGAGATTGGAGTGGGCGCCGTAGGACAGGGCCACCGAAGCCGAGCCGCGGCTGATCTCTTCCATGGCCACCGCATGGGCCAGGTAGCCGAGTCCTGCGCCGCCGTATTCCTCGCCCACGGTGATGCCGAGCAGCCCCAGGTCACCGAAGGTGCGCCAGAGATCCATGGGGAAGCTGTTGCTGGCATCGATCTCGCCCGCGCGGGGCGCCACCTCGCGGGCGACCAGGGTGCGCACCTGATCGCGCAGCAGGTCGAGGGTCTCGCCCAGGGCGAAGTTGAGACTCGGGTAGCTCATGGGGTCACCTGTTGTTGGGATTGTCGGGTGCGAGCGGTCAGCCGAACAGGCGTGCGCAGGGCGGCCGCCAGGCACGGTGCGGAGCGGAAAGGGACAGGGCGGGGCTGTGTCATCGGCCAGGCGCGGGGGTGGCCCGAAAGCGATAGCCGCAAGGACGTCGGGCAGGGCCGCCGACGGCTGGGCAAGGGTGCGCTCGACGCGCGGGTGCGGAACGCGGGCGCCAGGGCGCTCATGGTCCGTCCTCCTGTTCATTGTTCTTGTCATGGCGACCGCGAGAGGAAGGCGGCGCGCCTGTGCCTCTGAGTCTAGGAGGAGAAATGCGCTATCGTGAAACGATAAAAATAGAATCCAGGTATTGGAAAATCAGATGGCACTGCACCAGGACATCTCGATGCGGCAGCTGCGCTACTTCGTCGCCGCCGCCGAGAACAGCCAGTTTTCCCTGGCCGCCAGCGCGGTCAACGTCAGTCAGTCCGCAGTCACCACGGCGGTCAGTCAGCTAGAGGCGAGGCTCGCCGTGCGGTTGTTCGAGCGCCTGCCCCATGGGGTGAAGCTCACCGCCGAGGGGCACCAGTTCTATCACCATGCCCGGCACATCCTCGACACCCTGCAGGACGCCGTCAGCCAGCCGCTGTTCCAGAGTCATGCGCTGACCGGCCAGGCCCGCGTCGGCGCCTCCTATGCGGTGCTCGGCTACTACCTGCCGACCCTGCTGGCGCGCTTCAAGCGCAGCTATCCGCAGATCGACATCGACCTGCGCGACATGGACCGACCCAGTATCGAAGCCGGCATCACCGACGGCACCTTGGAGCTGGGCCTCACCGTCATCTCCAACGTCGACGCCACCCAGCCTTTCGAGCGTCATCTGCTGATGCGCTCGCCGCGTCAGCTCTGGCTGCCTAGCGCCCATCCGCTGCTGGCGCCGGAGCGCGTCACCCTGGCCGATATCGCCCCCTATCCCTACATCCTTGCCACGGTGGACGAAGGCGAGACCTCCACGTTGCGCTATTGGCGCGCGGCAGGCCTGGAACCCAACGTGGTGTTCAAGACCTCGTCCATGGAATCCCTGCGCGGCCTGGTCGCCCACGGCTTCGGCGTGACCATCCTTTCCGACATGCTCTATCGCGGCTGGTCGCTCGAAGGCCGCAAGCTGGAAGCCCGCCCGGTGGCCGATGCCATCCCGCCCATGGAGCTGGGCCTGATCTGGAGTCCCGAGGAACGCCTGGGCAGTGGCGCTCAGGCGTTTCGGCAGTTCCTGGTGTCGGCGGCGGGGTAGCGGGGCAAGGCGCCTCGACCTCAGCCCTTGGATTTCGCCGGATCCGCACTGCGTGGATAGGTGCGCTCTTCCTCGATGCGGCCATCGGCGGTGTGGATCTTGACGCTGCCGGTCTTGCCGTCCAGGTATTGCGCGGCCTGGTGGACGATGGCGTCCTTGGTCGAGGCCTTCAGCAGGGCGCGATCGCCATGCTCTTCCTTGAATTCCCAGCCGGTGTCGGTGGGTAGGATGTGGTAGTTCTGCATCTGGTCTCCCTGGGGCCCTTGGCCCTTGCCTGGTCTTGGGTTGCAGCTGTTTCGACCCGCGTTCGCCCAAGAACATTCGAGCGAACCGGCCCGGGCAGGCCAGGCAGGGGACCGGGCAGCGCTACTCAGCCCTGCAGATAGACCACCTGGGTATGGGTGTACTCATAGAGGCCATGCTTGCCGTCGGCGCCGCCGATGCCGGACTTGCGTACCCCGGCGTGGTAGCCCTGCATGGCTTCGAAGTTCTCCCGATTGATGTAGGTCTCGCCAAAGTCGATCTCGCGCATGGCGTGCATGGCCTTGCCCAGGCTGCGGGTATAGACGGAGGAGGTGAGGCCGTATTCGCAGTCGTTGGCCAGGGCGATGGCTTCGTCGAGATCATCGACTATCTGGATCGGCAGCACGGGGCCAAAGATCTCTTCGCGCATGATCGGCATGTCCGCGCGACAGTCCGCCAGCACCGTGGGCTGGAAGTGAAAGCCGCGACCCAGGTCGGCACGACGGCCACCGGTGACCAGGCGCGCGCCCTGGCCGAGGGCGACGTCGACCTTGGCCGCCACCTTGTCCAGACCGGCGGCGTTGATCAGCGGTCCCATCTCCACGCCGGTGTCGGCCTGGGGGTCGCCATAGCGGGTGGCGGCCATGGCGCGGCCGATGCGCTCGATGAAGTCCTCGGCCACCGCGCGCTCCACATAGACCCGCTCGGCGCAGTTGCACACCTGCCCGGTGTTGATGATGCGCGAGTCGCGGATGGCGCGGACCGCCAGGTCCAGGTCGGCATCGGCCAGGACGATGGCCGGCGCCTTGCCGCCCAGTTCCAGATTGAGCTTCGTCAGATTCGGTGCGGCAGCGGCCATGATCCGCGAGCCGGTGGCGACGCTGCCGGTAAAGCTGACCATGTCGATGCCAGCATGGGCGCTGAGCTGGTCCCCTACGGAACCGGGGCCGCTGACCAGGTTGAACACCCCGGGCGGCAGATCCGTCTCGGCCACCAGGCGGGCGAATTCATGGGCATTGATCGGGGTTTCTTCGCTGGGCTTGATGACGATGGTGTTGCCGGTGAGCAACGCCGGCGCCAGCTTGCGGGCGATCAGGAAGAAGGGGAAGTTCCAGGGCAGGATGCCGGCCACCACGCCCAGTGGCTTGCGCAGCAGAAAGATCTGCTCGTCGGGTCGGTCGCTGGTGATGATCTCGCCTTCGATGCGCCGTGCCCACTCGGCCATGTAGTCGAGGTAGTCGGCGGTGAAATTGACCTCCACCTCGGCCAGACCGTGGATCTTGCCCTGTTCGGCGACAATCGTTTGGGCCAGTCGTGGTGCCTGCTCGCGCAGCTTGGCGGCGATGCGCCTGAGATGGCCGGCCCGCTCGATCGCCGGTTTGCGGGACCAGGCCTTTTGCGCGCGGCGGGCGGCGGCGATGGCCTGGTCGACGTCGTCGCGGCTGGAGGCCGGCACCCGGGCCAGGGCCTCGCCGGTGGCCGGGTTGTGGACGAGAAAGTCCTCGGCGGCCGGCAGGAAACGGCCGTCGATGTAGTTCTGGTAAAGGGGCAGATCGGCCATGGCGGACTCCGGGTCAGTAGGTGCGAGAGGGCGCCTGGGGCGCGTCGAGGGGGCGATAGCGGGCCAGGTTGGCCAGCGCTGCCTGGCGGAACAGGCTGATGTCGATGCCGACGGCGACGAACTGGCAACCCCAGTCGCGATAACGCCGGGCATCGTCTTCCTGGGGCGCCAGGATCCCGGCCACCTTGCCGGCGGCGCGGGTGGCGTCGATGGCGGCGCGGATGCGCGCCTGCACCTCGGGATGGCCCGGATTGCCGGCATGGCCGAGGCCGCTGGAGAGATCGGCCGGACCGACGAAGACGGCGTCCACCCCGTCCACCGCGGCGATTTCGGCGACGTTGTCGCTGCCCAGCCGCGATTCCACCTGGACGATCAGGCACAGCTCGCGATGGGCGTTGTGCAGGTAGTCGGGCACCGCGTCCCAGCGGGTGGCGCGGGCCAGGCCGCCGCCGACGCCGCGGATGCCATCCGGGGGATAGCGCATGGCCCGCACCAGGGCGCGGGCCTGGTCGGCGGTCTCCACCATGGGCACCATCAGCGTCTGCACGCCGATGTCCAGCAATTGCTTGATCAGCACCGCATCGCCGGTCACGCAGCGCACCACCGGCGCCGTGGGGTAGGGCGCCACCGCCTGCAACTGGGCGAGGATGCTCGGCACCGTGTTGGGCGCGTGCTCGCCGTCGATCAGCAGCCAATCGTAGCCGGTGCTGGCGGCGATCTCGGCGGCATAGCCGGTGGCGAAGCCGGCCCAGAGGCCATAGAGGGTATCGCTGCCCGTGAGGCGGGCCTTGAAGGGATTGCGTGGCAGGTCCATGACGGTGGTCTCCAGAGGAATCAGGAAGGGGTGTCGGGCAGGCGCACCAGCAGGCCGTAGCTCAGGGCACCGGCCACCGCGACCGCGGCGGCGATGCCGAGGGCGAGGCCGAAGGAGCCGGTCTGCTGGACGATCATGCCGGTGATGACCGGGGCGAAGGCGCCGCCGAAGTAGCCGCCGAAATTCTGGATGCTGGCCAGCGAGGCGACCTGGTGCGAGGGCACGGCGACGCTGACCAGCGACCAGGTGCCGGCCACCGCCACGTTGAGGCTGAACAGCGCCAGGCTGAAACAGAGGATGACGCTGCCGATGCCGGTCACCCCGGCGCTGCACAGGGCGAACAGCCCGGCTGCGGCCAGACCGCCGCAGATCGGCAGCTTGCGGCTGAAGGCCAGGCTGCGCCCGCTGCGGGTCAGGCGATCCACCAGCAGGCCGCCGCCGATCACGCCACAGGCGCCGGCCAGGAACGGCAGGCTGGCGACCCAACCGGCCTGGGACAGGGACAGGTGATGGACCCGTTCCAGGTAGGCCGGCAGCCAGGTCAGGAACAGCGACAGCATGTAGATGATGCCCACGTAGCCGATCACCACGCCCCAGGTCAGGCGGCGGCGGAACAACCCCAGCCAGTCGGCGAAGGTCAGTCGCTGGCCGGCGTCCTGGGGTGGCAGCCCGGCGTCCAGGTGCGCCCGCTCGGCGGCGTCCAGCGCCACCTGGACCCGATCGCGATAGCTCAGGTACCAGAGCGCCGCCACGGCGATGCCCAGTACACCCATGGCGATGAACATCTGCCGCCAGCCCAGCCACAGCAGCAGGGCGGTGAGGATCGGCTGGGAGATCGCCGGCCCCAGGGAGGAGGAGAGGTTGAAGATGCCGGAGGGCAGGCCGCGCTCGCGCACGTTGAACCACTCGCTGACCACCTTGGCGCCGGCCGGGAATTGCGGCGCCTCGCCAATGCCCAGGCCGACGCGAGCGAGGATCATCAGGTGCAGGCTGCTGAGCAGCCCGAGCACGCCCTGGGCGATGGACCAGAGGCAGATGCCCAGGCCCAGGGTCAGGCGCGCGCCGAAGCGATCCAGCAGGCCGCCGATGGGCAGCTGGGCGAAGGCATAGGCCCAGGCGAAAGCTGACAGCAGCAGGCCCATCTCGGTCGGCGTGAAGCCCAGTTCGCCGCTGATGGTCTGGTTGGCGATGGCCAGGGTGCTGCGGTCCAGGTAGTTGACGAAGCCGGCCAGCACCAATAGCGCCAGGGCGATCACCTGGACCCGCTTGAGCCGGGCGCTCTTGGGTGGCAGCGGCGTCGCCGCGGGGCGCGCATCCGGCAGGGGCGTCGCCAGGGTGTCTTGGGTCGCTTTCATCCAGCCCTCCTGGGCAAGGCCTCAGTGGCGATAGGGACGTTCCAGGGCGCACTCCGGATTGAGGCGCACGCCGAAGCCGGGCCGATCCAGCGCCGAGGCGCGCATGCGGCCGCGCACCGGGACGGGTTCGTCGAGCAACTGCGGATGGAACATGGGCACCACCTCGTCGGCCTTGGGCGCCATCATCAGGAACTCGGCGAAGGGACTGTTGGTGCGGGTGATGACGAAGTGGTAGCTGTAGACCGAGGAGCCGTGGGGAACCACCAGGGCGTTGTGGGCATCGGCCAGGGCCGAGATGCGGATCAGCTCGGTGAGGCCGCCGCACCAGCCGACGTCGGGCTGGAGGATGTCGCAGCAACCCATCTCCAGCAGCAGGCGGAAACCCCAGCGGGTGGCTTCGTGCTCGCCGGTGGTGACCAGCATGCCCTTCGGCACGTTGCGTTTGAGTTCGGCATAGCCCCAGTAGTCGTCCGGTGGCAGCGCCTCCTCGATCCACTTGAGACCGAATTGCTGGGCGCCCTGGGCCAGGCGGGTGGCGTAGTTGAGGTCCAGGCTCATCCAGCAGTCGAGCATCAGCCAGAAGTCGTCGCCGACCCGTTCGCGCATGGTCGCCAGGGCCTCCAGGTTCTTGCGCAAGCCTTCCTCGCCCTCGGCCGGGCCATGCTGCAGCGGCAACTTGCCGCCGATGAAGCCCATCTCCTTGGCCAGGTCCGGCCGGGCGCCGGTGGCATAGAACTGCAATTCGTCGCGCACGGCGCCGCCGAGCAACTGGTGCACCGGCTCCTGGCGCAGCTTGCCGAGCAGGTCCCAGAGCGCGAGATCCACCCCGGAGATGGTGTTGAGCACGATGCCCTTGCGCCCGTAGTAGAGGGTGGAGAGGTACATCTGGTCCCAGATCTTTTCCAGGTCGGTGACCTTGGCACCCTCCAGGAAGCGCGCCAGATGCCGCTCGACGATGAAGGCGCCCAGCTCGCCGCCGGTGGTGACGGCGAAGCCCACGGTGCCGTCGCTGGCCTCGACTTCCACCACCAGGGTGCCCAGCACATTGATGCCGAAACTGCGCCGGCTCTGGCGGTATTCCGGGTACTTGGCCATGGGCGTGGCGATGTGGTCGTCGATCCAGTGGCCGTCGCCCTGGTCGTGGTAGTCGGCGCCGCCGCCGCGAAGGGTGTAGGCGCGCACCTGCTTGATGGTGGGTAGGGTCATGGCGAGGCTCCCTTAATGACTGGGCGTGAGCTGGGGTTGGGGATCGGCCTGGTCGCGGCGGCGCAGGCCGAGGATCAGGGCGGCGGCGACCAGGGTGGTGCCGGCGAGCAGATAGAGGCCGGCGCCGGGGTGGGCGAAGGTCACCTCGGCCCAGCGCTTGGCCAGGGGCGCGATGAAGCCGCCGATGGCGCCGCAGGTATTGATCAGGGCGATGCCGCCCGCGGCGGCGCTGCCGCGCAACTGGTCGGACGGAAAGGTCCAGAACAGCGGCTGCACGGCGATGAAGCCGGCGGCGGCGAAGCACAGGGCGATCAGCGCATAGAGCGGCGAGAAGGTCACCGAGGCGGCGATGCCCAGACCGGAGATGGCCAGGGTGGCGGCGGCGGTGCGCCGGCGTTCGCCGGTGCGATCCGACCAGCTGGGGATCAGCCAGGCGGCGAGCAGGGCGCAGATCCAGGGAATCGCCGAGACCAGGCCGACCAGCAGCCCGACCTTCTGCCCGAGTAGCCCGGCCACCTGGGTCGGCAGATAGAAGACCACGCCATAGACGCTGGCCTGGATCAGCAGGTAGATGCTGCACAGCAGCAGGATGCGTGGCTGACCGAGCAGGCGCAGCAGGCCGCCGTGGTGCGGCTTGGCGGCGTCCTCGGCGTCCAGCGCCTGCTGCAGCGTCTGCTTTTCTTCCGCACTCAGCCAACGGGCATCGCGCGGCCGATTGTCCAGGTAGAACCAGGCCCAGACACCCACCAGGCTGGCCAGTAGCCCTTCGACCAGGAACATCCATTGCCAGCCGTGCAGACCGCCGAAGCCGTCGAATTCCAGCAGCAGGCCCGACAGCGGACTGCCGAAGATAAAGGCCAGGGGCGCGCCGAAGTAGAAGAAACCCAGGGCCCGGGCGCGGTAGCGCGAGGGGAACCAGTAGGTGAGGTAGAGGATGACGCCTGGGAAGAAGCCGGCTTCGGCCACCCCGAGCAAGAAGCGCAGCACATAGAAGGCCGTCGCCGTGTGGGCGAACATCATGGCGGCGGAGATCAGACCCCAGCTGACCATGATCCGGCACATCCACAGCCGGGCGCCGACGCGGTGCATGATCAGGTTGCTGGGAATCTCAAGAAAGGCGTAGCCGACGAAGAAGACCCCGGCGCCAAAGGCGAAGGCCGCGTCGGAGATGCCGGTGTCGGCCTGGAAGGCGACCTTGGCGAAACCCACGTTGGCCCGATCGAGAAAGGCCATGACGTACATCAGCAGCAGGAAGGGCAGCAGGCGCCGGGTGACCTTGGCGACCAGCCCCGGTGACAGGGTGGTGTGCATGGCGATCTCTCTTGTTGTTGTGATTCGGCCACGGCTCAAGGTAGTCGCAGTTGCAATGCCTGGATAATCGCTTTTTGTTTAGGACCGATACCCTTAAGGTATCGATTCGCGCGCGGGTCTTGGCCAGAGCCTTCCCGCCCTGCAGGACCCGCCGCCGCTCGCCCCATCAGGACGCCGTTAATGAACGCTTCTCCTCATGCCCGCGCGCTGTTCAGTCGCCTGCGTTACAAGCACCTGCTGATGCTCGTGACCCTGGCCGGTACCCGCAATCTGCACCGCGCCGCGGAAGCCCTGCACATGTCCCAGCCAGCCACCACGCGGATGCTGCAGGACGTCGAGGAAGCCTTTGGCTGCGCGCTGTTCGAACGCCAGGCGCGCGGCCTGAAGCCCACGGCGCTGGGCGCGGAGATCCTGGAGTTCGCCCGGCGCGCCCTCAATGGCCTGGATCGCTGCGCCGAAGACCTCGATGCGCGGCGCTCCGGTGGCTATGGGCATCTGGCGGTGGGCGCCATCATGGGCGCCTTGCCCGATCTGGTGGTACGGGCCATCGCCGAGAGCAAGGCGCGCCAGCCGGGCCTGCAGCTACGCATCCTCGGCGACACCAGCGACCAGCTCACCGAGCTGCTGGAGCAGGAGCGGATCGATGTGGCCATCGCCCGTTTCACCCAGCCGGCCGATCTCGGTCGCTTCACCTTCGAGCCCCTGGGCAACGAGCACCTGGCGGTGGTGGTGCGCACCGGGCATCCGCTGGCCGGGCGCGCCGCGCCCGATCTGGCCGAACTGGTGGCCGAGTGGCCGTGGATCCTGCAGCCCGAAGCCAGTCCGGCCCGGGTGGCGCTGGAGGCCGCCTTCGCCCGGCGCCAGTTGCCACCTCCCGCGGACGTCATCGAATGCGGCTCGGTGTTCGCCATGCTGCAGCTGGTACAGATCACCGACGCCATCCTGGTGCTGACCGAGGCGGTGGTGCGCGATCACCTGCGTACCGGGCTGATGGTCTCGCTCGACCTGGAGATCACCGAACCCCTGACGCCCTTCGGTATCCTGCTGCGCACGGGGCAGGTACCCAGCGCGGCCCTGGAAGGCTTTCTCGGCCTGCTCAGGCAGCAGGCCGCTGGCGCCGCGGCCTGAACGAGACGGGGGACGCCGCCGGCTGTGCACGGCGAGAAATATTTTCGCTACGCCTGTTGTTTCTTCCCTGATAAATCAGTATCTTAGCGGCCGCTGGTGCAGAGAACCCCGCTGAACAGGTTCTCGGCAAGTGCCAGCAGGATGCCGCAAGGCTTCCATGCGCAGCGGTAGTTCAGTCGGTTAGAATACCGGCCTGTCACGCCGGGGGTCGCGGGTTCGAGTCCCGTCCGCTGCGCCACCTACCACCCGCGAGGCTTGCCTTGCGGGTAACGAAAGAAGCGGCCCTCGTGGCCGCTTTTTTTCGTCCTGCACTTTTGTCGCCAAGTCTTGCCGCCGGGAAACCCCAACGCTTCGTCAGCCTCCAATGGCTATCATCGATGCGCAGGAGCGGCCATGAAGATCGCCTGTCTGGGTTGGGGTTCGTTGATCTGGAAGGCGGCGGAATTGCCGGTCGCTTCGGACTGGTTCGAGGACGGCCCCAGGTTGCCCATCGAATTCGCCCGGGAGGGCGACAGCGGCGAACTGGCCACGGTCATCTGCGAGGGCGTGGCCGAAGTCCAGGTGCTCTGGGCCTATCTCGCGGTAGACACCCTGGTAGAGGCCCGCGAAGCCTTGCGCGAGCGCGAAGGCGTTCCCGTGGAGCAGCCCGACTGCATCGGCAGCTGGCCGAGTGGTCCGCATTCGCCCTTTCAGCCGCGCATCGCCGCCTGGGCCGCGGAGCAGGGCGTCGACGCCGTGGTCTGGACGGCCTTGCCGCCGCGCAGTGGTGGTCTGAATCAGCGCATGCCCACAGCGGCGGAAGCGCTCCACTATCTGCGCACCCTCGATCACGAGCGGCAGGCCCATGCGCGGGACTATATCCGGCGCACGCCCGTGGCCATAGATACCGAATACCGCCGGGTAATAGCCCAGACCTTCAACTGGCAGCCCCTGCCCGAAGCCCAGCCAGACCTAGACGCCTCGGCCTGAGGCGCATGCCAGAGCGTCTAGCCAGGTCCAAGCCCGGAAGTTTTGCCAACTTCTGCATGATTATGCAGTTTAGTTGAGCGTTCTTACTTGGCTGGCTGTTCTTTGATGGCTTCGGTTACTACCGGGTAACTTGCGAAGAGGCCTCGCAAGACCTTGTTGGCGCCAATCCGCGGCCTGGCTTAAGATTTTCTTAATATTCAAACTTGCAGACACAAGAAGTGGCCTCTATTTTTTCAAAAGGATTACTTGTCGCTGGCATCCGGGGCATCAATCCTTTATTGTCGCGTGCAACTTTCGCCTGCGGGCGAAGTTTCCACCCGCTTTTTCAAATAGCCCTCAGGAGTGCCCATGTCCCGTCTCGCCGAATTCCGTGCCGCCGAAGAGCAACTTCGCGCCCAATTGCAGCTGCTCGAAGATCTCAAGCAGGACAGTTCCCTGCAAAAAGAAATCGAATTCGAAAGTAAGCTCCAGGCCCTAATGGATGAATACCACATGAACCTGGGCGATATCATCGGCATCCTGGATCCCAACGCTGCCCCCAAGCACAAGGCGCAGACGCCGCACCCGGAAAAGCCGGCAGGCAAGCGTCGTCCGCGCAGCACCAAGCGTTATCAGCATCCCAAGACCGGCGAAATCATCGAAACCAAGGGCGGCAACCACAAGTTGCTCAAGGCTTGGAAAGCCGAACACGGCGCCGATACCGTGGAAGGCTGGTTGCAGTAACGTCTCGACGGGATTGCAGTCGGTAGCCGTGCAAGGCGAGTCTACCGACTGGAATCTTTTCCCACCGCTGCAGCCTCTTCACCTCGCGCACTTCCGCCCTCTTCAAGTCCTTACCAGGGACGAATATGTTCCAGGCAGCTGCTCTAGCTGCAATCACCCCCGCATTCATCATATCTTTTAGTCGCCTCTAGGCTCATAAGAAAGGCCAGTGCCATTCAGACTTATGCAGAGGGTCTAGGGTGCGCGGATAACGGCGAAGGCGGCTTGTTTCCGCACTGGATAAGCGGCATTCAGCCCAGCAAGGCTAACCTTCGGCGCGCAGGCGATAACCCACGCCGGGCTCCGTGACGATATAGCGCGGTGCTACCGGATCGTCCCCGAACTTCTGTCGGAGATGGCCAATCACGATGCGCAGATAATGACTGTCCTGCGCATGGGTCGGGCCCCAGATATCGATCAGCAATTGCCGCTGGGTCACCACCCGTCCCGGATGTTGGGCGAGGGCGGCCAGCACGGCGTATTCCTTGCGCGTCAGGGCCACTTCGCTGCCGCCCAGTGTGACCCGGCGATAGGCGAAATCCACTTTAAGATCGCCAACCTCCAGCGCCGCCACCTGCTGGCTCGCCGTGGCCGAGGTCTGGCGCAACAGGGCGCGACTGCGTGCCAGGAATTCCTGGATACCGAAGGGCTTGGTCACGTAGTCGTTGGCTCCGGCATCCAGGGCTCGGACCTTCTCGCGCTCGTCCGCCCGCACCGACAGCACCAGCACCGGCACCGCGGACCATTCGCGCAATTCGACCAGCACCTCCTGGCCGTCGCGATCGGGCAGACCCAGGTCGAGGATCACCAGGTCCGGCTGGCCCAACGCCGCCTGGGCCAGGCCTTCGGTGCCGGTGGCGGCTTCGCTGACCTGGTAGCCCTGGGCCGCGAGACTGATGCGCAGGAATTTGCGGATCTGGGGTTCATCGTCGATGACGAGGACGTGAGCGGGCATCTGAACGGGTTCCACACGAGAGGGCGTCATCATAGCCGCTGCGGCTGCCGCATGAGCCAGTCTTATGCCGCCGGAGGAGCGGGCAGCGGCAGGTGCATGCGCATCGTGGTGCCGCGACCGTCCAGGCCGTCTTCCACGCTGACCCGTCCGCCATGGGCGCCAACCATGCCCTGGCAGATCGCCAGACCCAGACCGGTACCCTGGCCACCGCGATCGCCGCGCGCCGCGGTATAGAACATGTCGAAGATCCGCGTGCGATCCTCGGGCGGAATGCCCGGGCCTTCGTCGGCCACGGCCAGCTGCAGTTCATTGCCCTGGCGCAGCAGGCTGATCTCCAGCCGCCCGCCGGGTGCGGAGAAGCGGATGGCGTTCTCCAGTACATTGACGAGCGCCTGTTCGATCAGCGCCGGATGAACCCAGAGCAGCGGCAGACCCGGCTCGATCCGGGTGGCTACCCGCAATCCCGTCAGCAGCGGCTGCAGGCGTTGCAGGGCACTGGCGAGGATGTCGCCGGGGTCGACCCAGTCCCGCGCCAGCTGCAGGCTGCCGTGGCCGAGGCGGGTCATGTCCAGCAGATTCTGGATATAGCGGTCTAGGCGTTCGGCCTCCTGGCGGGTGGCGTCCAGCAACTCCCGGCGATCGCTGGCGGGTATGGCTTCGCCCAGAGTCGCCAGGGCATCGATGGAGCCGCGCATCACCGTCAGCGGTGTGCGCAGGTCGTGGGACACCGAGGCGAGCAGGGCGCTGCGCAGCTGTTCGGTCTCGCCGTGCAGGCGCGCGGCCTCGAGATCCTCGCTGAGGCGGACCCGGGCCAGGGCCTGGGCCAGCGGCTGCGCCAGGCTGGCCAGCTGGCGACGCTCGGCGTGATCCAGCGGCTGGCCGTCGTCACGCCGTACGCCCAGCACGGCCAGGCTGCCGCCCTCGCCGAGCAGCGGCCACCACCACCAGCCGCCGGAGGGCAGGGTATCGGTGCCGCGACCCGCCGGCTTTTCCTGCTTCCAGGCCCATTCGGCGGCGATGCGTTCGTTGTCGGCCAGGTGCAGATCGCCCGGTTGGCTCACCAGCTGCCCCGCCTTTTCCGGCAACAGCAGGCAGACGTGGCGAGTGGCGTCGCCCAATTGCTTGAGGGTGACGCTCGCCACCGCCTGACGATCGCTGGCAGCGCTCAGCTGGCGGGTGAAGTCCAGCAGCGCCAGGGTCTCGCGCTGGGTCCGGCGCAGCGCCTGCAGCTGGCGCCGCTGACGGGCGGCCAGGTCGCCGGTGAGCAGGGCCATCAACAGGAAGAAGGCCAGGGTGAGGACGTCCTGCTCGCGGTTGATGGTCAGCGAGAAGGCCGGCGGGATGAACAGGAAATCGTAGGCGAGAAAGCCCAGCAGGGCGCAGAACAGCGCCGGACCGCGACTGCTGCGTACCGCCACCAGCAGGACGGCGGCCAGAAAGATCAGCGAGATATTGGGCAGTTCCAGCAGTCCCGATAGGCCTTCGGCGATGGCCGCGGCCACGGCGGTCGCCAGGACGGCGGCGCCATAGGGTCCGGGCTTGATGGACCGGCGCGGGCGGGCGGCGGGCGGGGCGTCGCGATCCAGATCGAGGATGGCGATCTCCAGCCCCTGGGCCAGGCGCAGCAGGCGACTCGCCAGACGGCGCCGCAAGCTGAAGCCGCGCGGCCGGCCGCGGCCGATCAGCAGCACGCTGGCGCGCTGGTCGCGGGCATGGCGGACCAGGGCGCGGGCCGGATCGCTGTCGCGCAGGGTCAGCACCTCGCCGCCCAGGCGTTCGGCCAGGCGCTGGCTGGCCTGGAGGTTGGCGCGGGCGGCGTCGTCCAGCGGCTGGCCGGTGTCGACGTGGACCAGGGTCCAGGGCAGGTGGCGCTGGTCGGCGAGGCGACTGGCATGGCGCACCAGGCGCTCCGCCGAAGGTGCGGTGCCGGCGCCGACGATCAGGCGACCCAGTAGCGGCGGGGCGGCCTGGCCCTGCTGGCGGTATCTCAGGGCGAGCGCCGAATCCACCTGGGCGGCGGCGGTGCGCATGGCCAGCTCGCGCAGGGCGGTGAGATTGGTCTGGCTGAAAAAGGCATCGATGGCCGCGCGCGCCTGTTCGGGCACATAGACCTTGCCCTCGCGCAGGCGCTCCAGCAATTCCCGCGGTGGCAGGTCGATGAGCACCAGGTCATCGGCATCGAGCAGTACCTGGTCCGGCACGGTCTCGCGCACCTGGACGCCAGTGATGTCGCGCACCTCGTCATTGAGGCTTTCCAGGTGCTGGACATTGACCGTGGTGTAGACGTTGAGGCCGGCGGCGAGCAGGTCTTCGACGTCCTGCCAGCGCTTGGCATGGCGACTGCCGGGGGCGTTGCTGTGGGCCAGCTCGTCGACCAGCACCAGCTCCGGCGGATCGGCCAGCAGGCCTTCCAGATCCAGTTCGCTGAGCTTGAGGCCGCGGTGCTCGACCCGCCGCAGCGGTTGCTGCGGCAGGCCGGCGAGGAGGGCGGCGGTCTCCCGCCGCCCATGGGTCTCGACGATCCCGGCGCGCACCCGGCGGCCCTGGCGCAGGGCGGTCTGGGCCGCCTGCAGCATGGCGTAGGTCTTGCCCACGCCGGGCGCCGCCCCCAGGAAGACCTTGAGGCGGCCACGGCCTTCGCGGTGTTCGGCGAGCAGCGCTTCGGCGCGCCCGGTGCTGTCGGTCATTTGCTCAGGTCTGCCAGGGCCAGGTTGAGGAGCAGGACATTAACCGTTGCCGGACCGAAGCGCGAGGTGCGCGTCTGTTCGTTCACCAGGGCTTGCAGGCGTTCCGGGGCCAGGCCGCGCGCGGCCGCGACCCGGGCGATCTGATAGCGGGCGCCGGCCGGGGTGAGGTCCGGGTCGAGGCCGCTGGCGGAGGTGGTCACCAGTTCCTGGGGCACCGGGCCCTGGCCGGTCACCTGGACCTCGGGCAGTGCCTTCTCGATCCGCTCGCGCAGCGCCGGTGCCGACTGCGCGAGGTTGCTGGCGCTGCTGGAGACGGTGGCGTAGTCGCCAGCCGAGGGGCGCGGCTGGAACCACTCGGGGCCGCTGAATTTCTGCGCGATCAGGCGTGAGCCGACCACGCTGCCGTCGGCGCGCTGGATCAGGCTGCCGCCGGCCTGGTCGGCGAACAGCACCTGGCCGAGCACCGTCACCAGCAGGGGGTAGGCGCCCCCGGTCAGGGCGCTGAGCAACAGGAGCATCAGCACGGCGGAACGCAATTGCATGAGCATGGCGGTCTCCTCAGACCAGACCCAGGGCGCCGAGCGCCAGGTCGATAGCTTTGATGCCGACGAAGGGCACGACGATGCCGCCCAGCCCATAGATCAGCAGGTTGCGGCGCAACAGGGCGGCGGCGCTGGCGGCCTTGACCCGCACTCCGCGCAGCGCCAGGGGAATCAGCGCGACGATGATCAGGGCGTTGAACACGATGGCCGACAGGATGGCGCTCTGCGGACTGGCCAGGTGCATTACGTTGAGCACGTTCAGCTGCGGATAGATGCCGGCGAACAGCGCGGGCAGGATGGCGAAGTACTTGGCCACGTCGTTGGCCACCGAAAAGGTGGTCAGGGCGCCGCGGGTCACCAGCAACTCCTTGCCCACCTGCACCACGTCGAGCAGCTTGGTGGGGTCGGAATCCAGGTCCACCAGGTTGGCGGCCTCGCGGGCGGCCTGGGTGCCGTCGTTCATCGCCATGCCGACATCGGCCTGGGCCAGCGCCGGGGCGTCGTTGGCGCCGTCACCGCACATGGCCACCAGCTTGCCCTCGGCCTGTTCGCTGCGGATGCGCTCCAGCTTCTTTTCCGGCGTGGCTTCGGCGATGACGTCGTCCACCCCGGCCTCGGCGGCGATGGCGGTGGCGGTCAGGGGGTTGTCGCCGGTCACCATCACGGTGCGGATGCCCAGGGTACGCAGCTCGGCGAAGCGCTCGCGGATGCCCGGCTTGACCACGTCCTTGAGATGGATGGCGCCCAGCAGGCGGCCTTCGCCGCAGACCAGCAGCGGGGTGCCGCCACTCTTGGCGATGGTCTCGATCTCCCGGGCCAATACCTCCGGCAGGTCGGCGCGGGTCTGGCCGAGAAACATCAGCACGGCGTCCACCGCACCCTTGCGATACTCGTGGCCCTGCCAGTCGATGCCCGACAGGCGCGTCTCGGCGCTGAAGGGAATGGGGGTAACCTGGGCGCGCGGCGGCTCTTCCAGCGGATGCAGGTTACGCAGGTACTCCACTATCGAGCGGCCTTCCGGGGTCTCGTCGGCCAGCGAGGCATAGAGGGCTCCCTCGGCCAGGCCCTTGGGCGTGATACCGGGGGTGGCGTACAGGGCGCTGCAACGGCGGTTGCCGAAGGTGATGGTGCCGGTCTTGTCCAGTAGCAGGGTATGGACGTCACCGGCGGCTTCCACGGCGCGCCCCGAGGTGGCGATCACGTTCAGTCGGACCAGGCGATCCATGCCGGCGATACCGATGGCCGAGAGCAGGCCGCCGATGGTGGTGGGGATCAAGGTCACCAGCAGTGCCACCAGGAACAGCAGCGGCAGCTCGCCACCCGCCAGGGCGGCGAAGGGCTGCAGGGTCACCACCACCAGCAGGAAGATCAGCGTCAGGCCGATCAGCAGGATGTCCAGGGCGACCTCGTTGGGGGTCTTCTGCCGCTTGGCGCCTTCCACCAGGGCGATCATGCGGTCCAGGGTCGACTCGCCGGGGTTGGCGGTGATGCGCACCCGGATCCAGTCCGACACCACCCGCGTGTTGCCGGTGACCGCCGAGCGATCGCCACCGGATTCGCGGATCACCGGGGCCGATTCCCCGGTGATGGCCGCCTCGTTGACCGCGGCCACGCCTTCGATGATCTCGCCGTCACCGGGGATCAGTTCGCCGGCTTCCACCCGCACGATCTGGCCCTTGCGCAGCGAGCTGGCCGGCACCATCCGGTGCTCGCCGTTTTCCTCCAAACGGGCGGCGAGATTCTGGCCGATGCCCTTGAGGCTGTCGGCACGCGCCTTGCCACGCCCCTCGGCGAGGGCTTCGGCGAAGTTGGCGAACAGCAGGGTGAACCACAGCCAGAGGGTGATCTGCACCGCCACCCCGGTACTCACGCCATTGTCCGGCGCCAGGCACAGCAGCGTGGAAAACAGCGCGGTGATCTCGACCACGAACATTACCGGCGAGCGGATCTGCTGGCGCGGGTCGAGCTTGACGAAGGCCTGCCGCAGCGCCTGGCGCCACAGGGTGCCGGGGGTAGGAGTGGGCAGGGTGTGGGTCTGGGCATCCATTTCAGCGGACTCCGAACAGTTGCAGATGGTCGGCGATCGGCCCCAGGGCGAGCGTCGGCAGGAAAGTCAGGCCGCCCACCAGCAGCAGGGTGATCACCAGCAGGGTGACGAACAGCGGGCCGTGGGTGGGAAAGCTGTTGGGGCCGAGCGGCACGGGTCGCTTGGCGGCCAGGCTGCCGGCGATGGCCAGGATCGGCACGATGTAGCCGAAGCGACCGATCAGCAGGGCCAGGCTCAGCATCAGGTTGTGGAAGGGGGTGTTGGCGCTGAAGCCGCCAAAGGCCGAGCCGTTGTTGGCCGTGGCCGAGGTGTAGGCATAGAGCAGCTGGCTGAAGCCATGGGGGCCCGTCGCGCCGATCCCGGCCACGCCGGCCGGAACGCTGGCGGCGATGGCGCCCAGCACCAGTACGCCCAGCGGCATGACCAGCAGGGTCGCCACCAGCAGCCGTACCTCGGGGGCTTCCAGCTTCTTGCCCAGGTATTCCGGGGTACGACCCACCATCAGGCCGGCGATGAAGACGGCGATCAGCACATTGAGCAACATGCCGTAGAGGCCGGCGCCGACGCCGCCGAAGATCACCTCGCCGAGCATCATGTTGAACAGGGCGATCAGGCCGGTCAGGGGTGCCAGGCTGTCATGCATGGCGTTCACCGAGCCGTTGGACGCGGCGGTGGTCACCGTCGCCCAGAGCGCCGAGGCGGTACCGCCGAAGCGGGTCTCCAGGCCTTCCAGGGACGCCCCCTGGGTGATCGACAAACCGGCCAGCGCGGGGTTGGCGTGATTCTGGGCGCCGATGGCCACGGCGCCGCCGACCACCAGCAGGCCGAACATGGCGGCGAAGATCGCCCAGCTCTGTCGCCGATCCTTGACGTAGTGGCCAAAGCTGAACACCAGCGCGGCCGGAATCATCAGGATGGCGGACAGCTCCAGCAGATCGCTCAGCGCCGTGGGGTTCTCGAAGGGGTGCGCCGAGTTGACGCCAAAGAAGCCGCCGCCGTTGGTACCCAGCTGCTTGATCGCGATCTGGCTGGCCGCCGGGCCCAGCGGCAGGGTCTGGCTGGCGCCCTGCAGGGTGGTGGCATCGACATAGGCGGCGAAGGTCTGGGGCACGCCCTGCCAGATCAGCAGCAGCGCCAGGGGCACGCACAGCGGCAGCAGCACATAGAAGGTGGCGCGAAACAGATCGACCCAGAAATTGCCGATCTCCTGGGCGCTGCGGCGGGTGATGCCGCGGGCCAGGGCGGCCAGCACGGCGACGCCCACCGCGGCGCTGACGAAGTTCTGCACGCCCAGGCCGACCATCTGGCTGAAGTAGCTCAGCGAGGCTTCGCCGCTGTAGGCCTGCCAGTTGGTGTTGGTGACGAAGCTGATGGCGGTGTTCAGCGCCAGGGTCCATTCCAAGCCGGGCAGGTGCTGCGGATTGAGCGGCAGTTCGCCCTGCAGCAGCAGGATGGCGAACAGCAGGATGATCCCCAGCAGGTTGAACAGCACCAGGGCAATGGCATAGGTGCGCCAGTCCTGGCCACGGCCATCGGTGCCCACCACCTTGAGGGTCAGGCGCTCCAGGGGCCCGCCGACAAAGGTCAGCCAGGTCCGCTCGCCTTCCAGCGCGCGGTAGAAGTAGCGCCCCAGGAAGGGCGCGGGAAGAAAGGTCAGGGCCAGGAAGGCCAGGATCAGGAACGCGGCTTGGCTGTCCATGCCGCCTCCCTAGGACCGGCCGGCGCGCAACAGCGCCGCCAGCAGATAGACGAACAGACCCAGTGCCAGGAGCAGGGCCAGAAGATTCCAGGGGGTCATCGCGAGTTCTCCAGAGACGGCCGTTGCCGCGTGGAGAAATTGTCGGGAGGAGGGGTGTAAAGAAGCGAGGCGGGGAGCGGTGGCGGGGCGTAAAGAAAGCGTTAAATCGGCCCCGCTCGCCAGTGCTGACGGGGCCTTGCGACTATTGCTTGGGCGCGGCCTGCTGTTCTTCCTTGGCCTTCTTGTTGGCCTCGTGGTGCCCGATGGCGCAGCCCGCGGCGGCACCGGCAACGCCGTGACCACCGGCGACATGACCCGCGGCGCCGCCGACCACGGCGCCCTTGACGCAACCGGCGGCGAAGGTGGCTTGGCTGGCGCCGAGCAGCAGAGCAGACAGGGCAAGGGTAGGCAGGAGCTTCATGGTGGCGACCTCTCGTGGGTGCGAAGTAATGTCCTGTAACAATTGACCTGGCGGCGCTCCGGGGGTTCGCTGCCTCGTGCAAATCTTCCGTGGACAAGCCGCATGCCAGAGCCTGCCAGCCGCCAGGCTACGGGTGGGGCGCCTGATGCAGGACGGCCCAGTAGGCTGGTTTCGGCCGTTGGTGGCGGTCGAATAGCAGCGGCTGGTCGTCTCCCGGTACGCCGGGCGGGTTGTTCAGATAGCTGTGGTCGTCGGCCACGCCCCACCAGGTCACGGCGCTCACCTCGGGGTGCCTCAGGACCATGGCCATGAAGTCGCGATAGCGTTCGGCCTGAAGGTCCAGCCGCTGCGGCAGACCGAGTACGGGGTGGTAGTCGTGGTGCTGATAGAGACTCATGTCCAGCTCGGTGATCTGGTTTTCCATCCCCAGCTTGGCGAAGGTGGTGAGCGACTGATCGATGGCCGCCAGCGCTGGCCAGTAGATACTGATATGGGTCTGGTGGCCGATGCCCTGCACCGGCACCCCCTCGGCCAGCAGGCCCTTGACCACCCGCGCCAGGCAGTCGCGCTTGGCGGGCTCGTGGGTGTTGAATTCGTTGATGAACAGGCGCGCCTGGGGATCGGCGGCATGGGCGGCGCGAAAGGCCTCGGCCAGATAGTCCGGACCGACCACCTGCAGCCAGCGATCGTCACGCAGGCAACTGGGCTGGTTGGGGTCTATGGCCTCGTTGACCACGTCCCAGGCATAGACTCGCCCGCGGTAGTGGCCGACCACCGTGGCGATATGCGCTCGCAGGCGCTGCAGCACCTGCTCCCGGGTGGCCGGCTGCCCATCGGCACCCCGCCAGAACCAGTCCGGGGTGTGGCTGCCCCAGAGCAGGGTATGGCCGCGCACCGCCAAGCCGTGCTGCTCGGCGAAGGCGACGATGGCATCGGCCGGCCCGAAGACATAGCGGTCTTCCTGCGGATGGATGCGCAAGGGCTTCATGGCGTTCTCGGCCACCAGGCTGCCGAATTGCTGCGCCAGCAGCGCCCCGTCGGGGCCCGCGAGCTGATCGGGTTCGATGGCGGCGCCGATCTTCAGGCGCCCGCCATAGGCCGCCGCCAGGGAGCGGGTAGCGATCGGCTCCGCGGCCAGGGTAGCGGCACTCCAGAGACCCAGAGACACCAGCAGGGCGAGCAGAGCGCGCGGCATCGGGATGACCTCCAAGCAATCGGTAGTAGGTGGCGGACGGCCGTTCAGCCATGGGTGTGCGGCGACTCCTCCTTGGCCTTGGCCGCCAGATGGTGGCCGATGACGCACCCGGCCACCGCACCGGCGATGGCATGGTGACCGGCGACATGCCCGGCCACCCCGCCGACCACGGCACCCTTGATACAACCCGCCGCCAGGCTTACCTGGCTGAGGGCGAGCAGGAAAAATGACAGGATGATGACCGCAAGACGTTTCATGGCAGGTACCCGAGGCGTGCTGGAGCGCCGAAGGTAACGGCACCCGGGTTAACAGGCGCTTAAGACCAGCGCCTATGCCGCTGCCCGCGTAGCGTGGAAAACGGCGCAGCCTTTTCCACCGACAGCCATCAAGGCCTCTCCCGACGGCTACGTGGACAAGCTTCGCGTTGTCGACCCTACGGCGAAATCCCCATAAAAAAACCGCCCCGAGGGGCGGTTTTTCAGTACCGAACGCTACGTCAGACTTCGACGGCGGCGATGCGGGCCTTTTCCGCGCTTTCACGGAATTCGGCGATCTGATCGAAGCTCAGGTAGCGGTAGACGTCCGCGGCCATGCTGTCGATGCTCTTCGCGTATTCCATGTACTCCTCGACGGTGGGCAGCTTGCCCAGGATCGAGGCCACCGCTGCCAGCTCCGCCGACGCCAGGTAGACGTTGGCGCCGTCGCCCAGACGGTTGGGGAAGTTGCGGGTGGAGGTGGAGACCACGGTGGCGTTGGCGGCCACGCGGGCCTGGTTGCCCATGCACAGCGAGCAGCCCGGCATTTCCATGCGCGCACCGGCCTTGCCGTAGATGCCGTAGTAGCCTTCCTCGGTCAGCTGGTGCTGGTCCATCTTGGTCGGCGGCGACAGCCACAGGCGGGTCGGGATCGAACCCTTGACCTTGTCCAGCAGCTTGCCGGCGGCGCGGAAGTGACCGATGTTGGTCATGCAGGAACCGATGAACACCTCGTCGATCTTGTCGCCGGCCACCTGGGACAGAAGGCGGGCGTCGTCCGGATCGTTCGGGGCGCACAGCACCGGCTCGTTGACCTCGGACAGGTCGATCTCGATGACTTCGCTGTATTCGGCGTCGGCATCGGCGGCGAGCAGTTCCGGGTTGGCGATCCAGGCTTCCATGGCGCGCGCGCGGCGCTCCAGGGTGCGCGGGTCACCGTAGCCTTCCTCGATCATCCAGCGCAGCAGGGTGATGTTGGACTGCAGGTACTCGGTGATCGACTCGGGCGACAGCTTGATGGTGCAACCGGCGGCGGAACGCTCGGCGGAGGCATCGGACAGCTCGAACGCCTGCTCCACGGTCAGGTCTTCCAGGCCTTCGATCTCGAGGATGCGGCCGGAGAAGATGTTCTTCTTGCCCTTCTTCTCGACGGTCAGCAGGCCCTTCTGGATGGCGTAGTAGGGGATGGCATGCACCAGGTCGCGCAGGGTGATCCCGGGCTGCATCTTGCCCTTGAAGCGCACCAGGACCGACTCCGGCATGTCCAGCGGCATGACGCCGGTGGCCGCGGCGAAGGCCACCAGGCCGGAACCGGCCGGGAAGGAAATGCCGATCGGGAAGCGGGTGTGGGAATCGCCACCGGTGCCGACGGTGTCGGGCAGCAGCATGCGGTTCAGCCAGCTGTGGATGATGCCGTCGCCCGGACGCAGGGACACGCCGCCACGGGTACGGATGAAATCCGGCAGGGTGTGGTGGGTCTTGACGTCGATGGGCTTGGGATAGGCCGCGGTGTGGCAGAAGGACTGCATCACCAGGTCCGCGGAGAAGCCCAGGCAGGCCAGGTCCTTCAGTTCGTCACGGGTCATCGGACCGGTGGTGTCCTGGGAGCCGACGGTGGTCATCTTCGGCTCGCAGTAGGTGCCGGGACGTACGCCCGCGACGCCACAGGCCTTGCCGACCATCTTCTGTGCCAGGGTGTAGCCCTTGCTGCTTTCGGCCGGCTGGTCCGGCTTGTTGAACAGGTCGGACGGGCCCATGCCCAGTTCGGCACGCGCTTTTTCAGTCAGGCCACGGCCGACGATCAGCGGGATACGGCCGCCGGCGCGGACTTCGTCCAGCAGCACGGGGGTCTTGAGTTCGAAGGTGGCGAGCACCTCGTCGCTGCCGTGGCGGGTGACCTTGCCGGCTTTCGGATAGACGTCGATGACGTCGCCCATTTCCAGTTCCGACACGTCGAATTCGATCGGCAGGGCGCCGGCGTCTTCCATGGTGTTGTAGAAGATCGGGGCGATCTTGGAGCCGAAGCAGAAACCACCGGCGCGCTTGTTGGGCACGTAGGGGATGTCGTCGCCAAAGAACCACAGCACCGAGTTGGTGGCGGACTTACGGGACGAACCGGTACCGACCACATCACCTACATAGGCGACCGGGAAGCCCTTGGCACGCACTTCCTCGATCTGCTTCAGCGGACCGATGCTGCCTTGTTGCTCGGGCACGATGCCGTCGCGAGCCATCTTCAGCATGGCCAGGGCGTGCAGCGGGATGTCCGGACGCGACCAGGCGTCAGGCGCAGGAGAGAGGTCGTCGGTGTTGGTTTCGCCCGGCACCTTGAACACGGTCAGGGTGTACTTCTCGGCGATTTCCGGACGCTTCTTGTACCACTCGCCCTCGGCCCAGGACTGCATGACGGCCTTGGCGTGGGTATTGCCCGCCTTGGCCTTCTCGGCCACGTCGTGGAAGGCGTCGAACATCAGCAGCGTGTGCTTGAGTTGTTCGGCGGCCACGGCGCCCAGTTCGGCGTCGTCCAGCAGCTCGACCAGGGTGGCGATGTTGTAGCCGCCCTGCATGGTGCCCAGCAGCTCGGTGGCGCGCTGCTTGGAGATCAGCGGGGACTGGGCTTCGCCCTTGGCGATGGCGGAGAGGAAACCGGCCTTGACGTAGGCGGCTTCGTCGACGCCCGGCGGCACGCGGTTGGTAACGAGGTCGACGAGGAATTCTTCTTCGCCGGCCGGGGGATTCTTCAGCAGTTCGACCAGACCGGCCGTTTGCTCGGCGTTCAGCGGCTGGGGCACGATGCCCTGGGCGGCACGCTCTTCTACGTGTTTACGATAGGCTTCAAGCACAGGTTGACCCTCATCAGTGGTCCAATATTGCGTCCGGGGGCTGGCGCCCCGAAATGTATCCGGCAGGGTAAGACGGGGGAGGCTGCGGGCAGGACCGCCGTCGCGCCGGACGCATTCCGCTGGAAGCTGTTTTCAAAGTTTTACGCCGGCTGCTGGAGAGCTGATCGGCAGCAGGGCGGTTGATGAGGCCGCCGCTGCCGGATCGCCGGATACTTTGCTCGTGACGCTTTGAAAACAGCTTCGTATCGGACATTGCGCCTATAAGGCTGCCTAATTCTACGCCAAGCCTCGAGCGAAGTTAAGCGCCGCGTTGTCGCATCGCTGCGTCGGCTGTTTAGACCTTGGCCGCAGGCTGCTACCGGCCCAGGTGCGCGAAGCGTCCGCTGAAGGGTTTGGCGATGGGGTAGGCCAGGTCACCGTGTTTGCTGGTGCCCAGGCCCAGGTCGACCAGGGATTCGGCCAGCTTGACCGCGGCGCTGACGCCTTCGATCACCGGAATGCCGATGGCTTCGCTCAGGGCCTCGCGCAGATCGGCCATGCCGCCACAGCCGAGCACGATGGCGCCGGCGCCTTCCTCGTCACGGGCGCGGCGGCCCTCGGCGGCGATCAGTTCGATCAGGCTGTCGTCGGCGGCTTCCAGGGCCAGCACCGGCAGGTCGATGCAGCGCACCGAGGTGCACAGCTCGGCGAAGCCGTAACGCTGCAGCAGGTGCTCGGCGATGATGCGCGTGCGGGTGAGGGTGGTCACCACCGCGAAGCGGGTGGCCAGCAGGCTGGCCAGGTGAAAGCCGGCCTCGGCGATGCCCAGTACCGGCCCCTGGGCCATTTCCCGCGCGGCCAGCAGGCCCGGATCGCCAAAGCAGGCGATGACGTGGGCCACGCAGCCTGCCTCGACGCCCTTGCGCATCTCTTCGATCACCCCGACCGCGGCCACGGCCTCGTCGTAGTGACTTTCGATGGACACCGGACCGGCGTCCGGATTGCTGGCGAGAATGGTGGTGCCCGGTCGGGCGATGGCCTGGGCCGCGCGACCGATCTTGGCGGTCATGCTGGCGCTGGTGTTGGGATTGATGACCTGAATCTGCATGGGAGCCTCAGCTGCGTTTGAAGATGCTGCGGAAATCGGGCTCGGCGGCCGTGGGCCGGTCGATCCGGAGGGATTCGCGGATGAGGCGCAGGTGCTGCGCCATCCACTCGCTGGCGGCCGTGCCGTCGCCGCGGGCGAGCAGGTCCAGCAGGTCTTCGTGCTGACCGCAATCGCAGCCCAGGCTGTGCCGCGAGCCATAGATGGCGATCAGCAGCGAAGAGCGACTGGCCAATTGGGCGACCTGTTCGGTCAGCACCTGATTGTCGGCCAGGGCGGCGAGTTCGACGTGAAAGCGCGCGGACAACTGGATCGCCAGGCTGTGGCGGCCGCCATGCTGCGCTTCGTGCTCTTCGAGGCACAGTTGCCGCAGGGGCGTGAGCTGGGCGCTGTCGCCGCGGGCGGCCACCAGGGGCATCAGCGCCGGTTCGATCAGTTGGCGCGCAGCGAGGATGTCCTGGGCCTCCTTGGCGCTGGGTTGGGCGACCTGGGCGCCGCGATTGGCGCGCAGGGTCACCAGCCGCTCTAGGGCCAACCGCTGCAGCACCTTGCGAATGCCGGTGCGGCTGATGCCGAAGGTTTCCGCCAGGGTGTCTTCCGGCAGCCGGGTGCCCGGGGTCAGACGATGCTCGACGATGGCTTCGAGAATGTCCTGGTAGATCCGTTCGTCCCGGGGCGAGGCGGCAACGGCGAGCGGCGAGGGTACTGCACTCATGGGCTGACTCCGGCGATTTGCCTGAATTGTATACAAAGTCTCGGGCGACGACGATGGGCGAATGCGTTCCGCCTCGTGCGCCAAGGTAGCGCCTGTCTGCCACCAAACGCCCCAGAGAAGTGCATCTGCGGTAACGCCTGCAGGCCTGGGTTAGAGCCTCTTTTCCTCAAAATTCTCTATCGAGCCAGGAGGTTAAGGACATTTTTCGGTAGCTGGCACGTTCTCTGCCTGGTGGATTGTATACAAAACAAGGCGGGCGCCGTATGCAGGTGCCCGCCACCACGGAGGAGGCGATTAATGAACCAGCAGATTCCCCCGGGCTACAGCCCGCGCCTGTACAACGAAGACCTCGGCCCGGTCGAGCAGAAATGGAGCTGGTACAACATCTTTGCCTTCTGGATGAGCGACGTGCACAGCGTTGGCGGCTATGTCTTCGCCGCCAGCCTGTTCGCCCTGGGGCTGGCCAGTTGGCAGGTACTGATCGCGCTGCTGGTGGGGATCTGCATCGTGCAGGTGGTCGCCAATCTGGTCGCCCGGCCCAGCCAGCAGGCCGGCGTTCCCTATCCGGTCATCTGCCGGCTGGCCTTCGGCGTCTTCGGCGCGAACATTCCGGCGGTGATCCGTGGCCTGATCGCGGTCGCCTGGTACGGCATCCAGACCTACCTGGCCTCCAGCGCCCTGGTCATCGTGGTGCTGCGCTTCTTTCCCGCGCTGGCGGTCTATGGCGACAGCAGCTTCCTGGGTCTTTCCTATATGGGCTGGGGCGGCTTCCTCACCCTCTGGTTCCTGCAGGCCTGCGTCTTCTGGGCGGGCATGGAGTCCATCCGCCGCTTCATCGACTGGGCCGGCCCTGCCGTCTATGCGGTGATGTTCCTGCTCGCCGCCTGGATCGTCTGGCGCGCCGGCTGGAGCAACATCAGCTTCACCCTGGCGGAAAAGCAGCTGACCGGCTGGGCGGCCTTTGGCCAGGTGATCGTCGCCATCGCTCTGGTGGTGTCCTATTTCTCCGGGCCCACGCTTAATTTCGGTGACTTCAGTCGCTACTGCCGCTCCATGCAGGATGTCCGGCGCGGCAATTTCTGGGGCCTGCCGATCAACTTCCTTGCCTTTTCCCTGGTCACCGTGGTGATCGTATCCGGCACCCTGCCGGTATTCGGCGAGATGATCCACGACCCCATCGCCACCGTGGCCCGCATCGACAACACCACCGCGGTGCTGCTGGGCGCCTTCACCTTCGTGACCGCCACCATCGGCATCAACATCGTCGCCAACTTCGTCTCGCCGGCCTTCGACTTCGCCAACGTGGCGCCAAGCAAGATCAGCTGGCGCGCCGGCGGCATGATCGCGGCCGTGGCGTCGATCTTCATCACCCCCTGGAACCTGTTCAACAACCCCGAGGTGATCCACTACACCCTGGATGTCCTGGCCGCCTGCATCGGCCCGCTGTTCGGCATCCTGCTGGTGGACTACTACCTGCTGCGCAAGGGCCGGATCGACGTCGATGCCCTGTTCGACGATTCCCCGCAGGGTGCCTACTGGTACAGCGGTGGCGTCAACTGGGTCGCGGTCCAGGCGCTGGTGGCCGCGGCCCTGATCGGGTTGTGCTTCACCTTCGTGCCCTGGTTCAAGCCGATCGCCAACTTCGCCTGGTTCACCGGCTGCTTCCTCGGCGGGCTGTTCTTCTATGCCCTGAGCCGGCGCAGCGCCAGCCCGCTGCCGAGCCGCGGCGTCGCCGCGGTGTGATTTGACCTGAGGTTCTGCACGACCGGCGCGGGCCACCCGCGCCGGTCGTTGCCGTTTCCGGCTAGACTAGGCGTTTTGCTCCAAGGCTTGCCGCCCATGCCCGCTCCTGTCATCAAGACGCCCTGCGTCGGCCTGTGCTCGACGATGTTCGGCGACCACGTCTGCCGTGGTTGCAAGAGATTCCACCACGAGGTGGTGAACTGGAATCTCTACGGCGAAGAGGAGCGTCGCGCCGTCTGGGCGCGCCTGGAGCTGCTGCTGGTGCAGGTGGTGTCGGCCAAGGTCGATGTCTTCGATGCTGCGCTGTTGCGCCAGCAGTTGCAGCAGCGCAGCATCCGCTTCCGGCCGGATCAGTCCGAGTATTGCTGGGCCTATCAGTTGCTGGCCCGGGGTGCGCGCCATATCCAGCAGCTGGACGCCTATGGGGTGCGCCTCTTGCCGGAATTTCGCGAGCGCCCGCTGGCCGAATTGCGCGACGCCATCGACCGGGAATTCTTTCTGCTCTCCGAAGCCCACTACGACCGCTACATCGCCCCGCGCTTCCTGCTCGAAGGGGTCGACAGCCGCGTCTGAGCGTCAGCAGGCGAGCGGCGCTGCCCAGGCGCGCGCCTTTCTCTATAATGCGCGGCTTTTGCACGGGATTACGCTGATGTCCTTGCCCGAGATGAACGAATTCCTCGGTTGCCGTACGCCGGATGCCTGGGTCGAGGCCGCGCTGCAGGATCTGCCGACGCTGCTGCAGGACCACGCCAACAACGAGAAGAAGGCCGCCGGCGCCGCCTTTCACTACCTGTTCACCTATTCCAATCGCGCCGAACTGTCCTGGAAGATGTCGCGCATCGCCCGCGAAGAGTTGCGCCACTTCGAACAGGTGCTGCAGATCATGAAGCGCCGCGGCATCGAGCATCGCAACGTCAGCTCGGCACGCTATGCCGGCGCCCTGCGCAAGCTCTGCCGCAACCATGAGCCGCTGAAGCTGACCGACAGCCTGGTGATCGGTGCCTTCATCGAATGCCGCTCCTGCGAGCGCTTCGGTGCGGTGGCGCCCCATCTGGACGCGGAGCTGGGCAAGTTCTACAGCGGCCTGTTGGCCTCCGAAGCCCGGCATTTCCAGGACTATCTCAAGCTCGCCTACCTCTATGGCGAGCGCGACGACGTCGACGCCAAGATCGCCGAGGTCCGCGCCCTGGAAGTGGAGCTGATCACCTCCAGCGATGGCGAGCTGAGATTCCACAGCGGTATTCCAACCGCTGCCTGAGTCGCGCTACTTGCAGGCCTTGGTCTGGCCCACGTAGGGATTGCCATGGCCCATGATGCAGGCCAGGCGCTGATTGCGCTGGCGCTCCCAGGCCTCGGGCGGGTACTGCTTGGTCCAGGCGGTGTAGAGCTGGCTGTCCTGCTTGGACAGCCGCAGGCCGTAGCGATCGCTCATGTAGAAGTAGGTGCGGGCGACCATGCCGCGGATCTCCGGACGCGGCATGGCGGTCTTGGCCTTGAAGTCCACCACCATCTGGCAGGCGCCGTACTGGCTGGGTTTCTGCGGCAGCCAGCCAAAGGCGAAGTTGCTGCGATCGCCATTGACCTCGCCGACCACCGGCACCAGGTTGAAGAGATCGGCCTCGGCCTTCTGGTACACCGGATCGCTGGCCGTGCAGTTCTTACGCCCGCCTTTCTGCCAGCACTGACGCTGGTGACCGATCACCCACGCTGGCACGATGTGTTCCCACTCGATGCGGCTGGCGCGCTGGGCGCTCTTGCGCGGGACGTAGCCGCAGCTCTTCAGATCCACGGTCTTGCCGCTGTAGTGGCAGCCGCAATAGAAGTCCACGCCCTGCTTGGCATAGACCTTGGTCGCGACCACCTTGGCTTCGCTGAAGGTGCGGGGCGGCTGGGGTGTCGCCAGGGCGCTCAGGGAAGCCAGGCTCAGGCAGAACAGCAGGGCGGGGCGCAACGACATGGAGAATCCGTCCGAAAAAGCGCGGATACTACCGACCCGCCTGGGGGCGCGGTGTGACTGGGTTCACTGGAATCTGCCGCGCATCACCCGCTGGCTGAAGCGAAACACGATTCGATATCAATGACTTAGAGGTATGGCATGGCAGCCTGGGACATCTTCTGCACTGTGGTGGACAACTATGGGGACGCGGGTATCACCTGGCGTCTGGCCCATCAGCTGGTCGCCGAGCATGGACAGCAGGTCCGCCTCTGGATCGACGACCTCTATCCCCTGGCGCGGATCCAGCCGGGGGTCGATAGCACGGCCGAGCAGCAGTGGCATCGCGGGGTCGAGGTACGCCTCTGGCATGCCGACTGGACGCCGGCCGAGCCGGGCGACGTGGTGGTGGAAGCTTTCGCCTGCCAGTTGCCGGAAGGCTTCATCACCGCCATGGCGGGGCGCGCCGAGCGACCGCTCTGGCTCAATCTGGAATACCTGAGCGCCGAGGAGTGGATCGAAGGCTGTCATGCTCTGCCGTCGCTGCAGCCCACCGGGCTGAACAAGTACTTCTTCTTTCCCGGCTTTACCGCCAAGGTCGGCGGTTTGCTGCGCGAGCGCGACCTGCTCGAGCAGCGGGACGGCTTCCAGCAGGCGGTCGCGACGCGGGACGATTTTCTTGCCGGGTTGGGCGTCCGCCGGCAGCCGGGCGAGCGCCTGTTCTCGCTGTTCGCCTACGAGAATCCGGCGCTGATCGACTGGCTCGATGCCCTGAGCGCCGCTAACCGGCCGACCTGCCTGCTGGTGCCGGAGGGGCGGGTGCTGGCCAACGTCGCCGCCTGGCTGGGCGTCGACTGGCTCAAGGCCGGCGACAGCCACGGCCGTGGCGCGCTGCGGGTGCAGGTGCTGCCCTTCGTCTCCCAGCAGCAATACGACCGCCTGCTGTGGTGCTGCGACTTCAATGCCATCCGCGGCGAGGACTCCTTCGTCCGCGCGCAGTGGGCGGCGCATCCCTTCGTCTGGCACATCTATCCGCAGGAAGAGGACGCCCACTTCGTCAAGCTCGAGGCCTTCCTGGCGCGCTATGTGGCGTCCGGGACTCCTGAACTGGGCGCGGCGGTCAGTGCCCTGTGGCTGGCCTGGAACGGTCGTGGCGACCTGGCTGCGGCCTGGTCGGCGCTGGATACGCAGGTCGAAAACTGGCGTCTGCTGGCGCGTGACTGGAGCGATCGGATGGCTTCTCACAGCGATCTTGCCGCCAGCCTGGTGCATTTCCATACAGATTGGCTATCATATGGCGCCTCGAAATCCCGTTCTTCCATCCATACGGATAACCGCATGAAAACCGCACAAGAGTTCCGTGCCGGCCAAGTGGCCATGATCGATAACGCTCCCTGGGTCATCCAGAAAGCTGAATACAACAAGTCCGGCCGTAACGCTGCAGTGGTCAAGATGAAGCTGAAGAGCCTGCTCTCCGGCAGCGCGACCGAGACCGTCTTCCGCGCCGACGACAAGCTCGAGCCGGTGATTCTGGATCGCAAGGAAGTAACCTATTCCTACTTCGCCGATCCCCTGTACGTCTTCGTCGACGCCGACTACAACCAGTACGAAGTGGAGAAGGACGACCTGGGCGAAGCCATCGCCTTCATCGAAGACGGCATGACCGACGTCTGCGAAGCGGTGTTCTACAACGACCGCGTCATCTCCATCGAACTGCCCACCACCATCGTGCGCCAGATCGCCTACACCGAGCCGGCCGTTCGCGGCGACACCTCGGGCAAGGTCATGAAGACCGCTCGCCTGAACAACGGCTACGAGCTGAAGGTCTCCGAGTTCTGCGATATCGGTGACCACATCGAGATCGACACCCGTACCAACGAGTACAAGTCGCGCGCCAAGGTCTAAACCAGGCGTCTCGACCAGAAAGCCCGGCTTGCCGGGCTTTTTGCTGTCTGGGCTTTCGCCGCAGGCCGGCCTGGCCGGTCTCTCCAAATCCGTTCGCCGCTGGATAGAATTGCCGTGGAATCGCTGTTTACCTTGTTGATCGATGTCGTCCTCGGGGCGGTGCTGGGTGTGGTGGGTGGGCTGTTCGGCATCGGCGGTGGCCTCATCGCCATTCCGGTGCTGGCGCTGCTGTTCGGCCTCGACCAGCAACTGGCCCAGGGCACCGCTCTGGTGATGGTGGTGCCCAACGTGCTGCTGTCGGTCTACAAGTACAACCAGCGCAACCGCATTGATTGGCAGCGCGCCGCCTTGCTAGCGGGCGCGGGCATGGTCTCGGCCCTGGTGGGCACGGCACTGGCGGTCTCCCTGGACGCCCGCTCCATGCGCCACGGCTTCGTCGGCTTCCTGCTGCTCCTTGTGCTCTACAACCTCTGGCAACTCTATCGCCGTGGCCAGCCACCGCTGACCACGCCGAGCCGTCTGGGCCTTGGCGTGCTGGGGCTGGTGGCGGGACTGGTCGGTGGGCTGTTCGGCGTCGGCGGGGCGGTGATCGCCACGCCCATCCTGGCGGGCGTGATGGGGCTGACCCAGGTCGCGGCCCAGGGCATGTCCCTGGCCATGGCGTTGCCCACCACGGGCGTCACCCTGGCCAGCTATGCCTGGCATGGCGAAGTGGATTGGAGCGTCGGCATTCCCCTGGCCATCGGCGGCCTGCTCAGCGTCAGCTGGGGCGTGAAGCTGGCCCACCAGTTGCCCGAACGGCTGCTGCGTCTGCTGTTCTGCGGTTTTCTGCTGCTCTGCGCGGTGCTACTGGCGCTGCGCTGACTACTGCCGAAAGCCGTCGGCGATATGCTCGGCGAGGGTGTCGATGATCGGCGAGGCGCTGCGTGGATTACGCAGCAGTTCGATGGAACAGGAGGGCAGGTCGGGCATGCCGTCGGCTTCTCCCAGCCGGCGCAATTCGCTCGGCAGCAGGCTCTCCAGCTGCGCGGTGACCGCCAGGCCTGCCTTGACGATGCCCAGCAGCGCGGCAAGGCTGGGGCTGCTGTAGGCCAGGCGATAGCCACGGTCGCGATTGTCCAGGGCGCGGCGGGCCCATTCGCTGAGAAAGCAGGAGGTATTGAACATCGCCAGCGGCAGCGGATCGCGCTGGTGAATGTCGAACCCGGGTGCCTCGGCCCAGACGAAGCGTTCCCGCCGCAACGGCAGACCGATCTCGTTGCCCGGTTCGCGGGTAACGATGGTCAGATCCAGATCCTGGCGCTGCAGCAGACCCGCGGTGGGCTCGCAGTGGACATCCACCTGCACCAGCGGGTAGGCCTTGGCGAAGCCCGCAAGGATGCCCGGAATGAACCTCATGACGTAGTCGTCAGGGGTGCCGATGCGCACCGTCCCCACCATGTGCGGCTCGCGCAGGGTGGTCATCACCTCCCCATGCAGCTTGAGGATCCGCCGAGCGAAGCCCAGCAGGACCTGGCCTTCCGCGGTCAGACGCACCTGGCGGCCGTCACGCTCGAACAGTCGCCGCTGCAGCACGTCCTCTTCCAGCTTGCGCATCTGCATGCTCACCGCCGACTGGGTGCGGTTGACCACCTCGGCCGCGCGGGTGAAGCCGCCCTGATCGGCGATGGCGACAAAGGTGCGCAGCAGATCGGTCTCTATGCTGGGGTAGTTCATGGCATCAGCTCGGTGAATGGATCGCATCAGAAAGATTCGTTGGATTGATGTTAAGCCGGCTTCCAGACTTGAGCCATACCCTCTGGAGAAGGAGATGCACCATGGCTCAGCTCATAGCTCACCGAGATTCGTCCGGGCGTTCCCCTGGTGTTGCGGGCGTCACCTCTCGTCTGCGGCAGGTCTGGGCCTGGTTGCGGCGGGCGATAGAGCTTTCCCGCCAACGCCGAGCGCTCTATCGGCTGGATGAAAACGCGCTGCACGACCTCGGCCTGAGTCGCGCCGATGCCTGGCAGGAGGCCGACAAGCCGTTCTGGCAGCAGCCCGCGGAGGAGCGCCGCCGCCGATCCTGCTAGGGTGAAAGATCCCTTCCTCTTTCAGGAGCTCGGATGGACAGCCTTTCCCTGCGCGAGGCCCGGCGTCTGGCCTTGCGCGCCCAGGGTTTCGGTAATCAACCCAAGGGTGGCGCGGGTCCCGCCGCCCTGTATCGCCAGGCCGCACGCCTGAACGTGCTGCAGATCGATTCGGTCAATGCGCTGGTGCGCTCCCATTACCTGCCGCTGTTCAGCCGTCTCGGCCACTATGCCTTCGCCGATTTCGATGCCCTGGCCTGGGGCCAGGGGCGCAAGCGCCAGCTCTATGAATGCTGGGCCCACGAGGCTTCGCTGGTGCCGGCCGAGGTCTGGGCCGAGCTGCGCTGGCGGCGCGATCAGGCGCGCCAGGGCATCGGCATCTATCGGCAGCTGGCGCGTTTCGCCGTCGAACAGCCGCAGGTCGTCGCCCAGACCCTGGAGGCGGTGGTGCAGCGCGGTGCCCTGGGCGCCGGCAGCCTGGCCAAGCGGGTCGAGCAGGCCGGTCCCTGGTGGGACTGGAGTCCGGGCAAGCTGGCGCTGGAGTGGCTGTTCGCCGCCGGTGAGGTGACGGTGGCCGGGCGGCGCGGCTTCGAGCGCCTCTATGACCTGCCCGAGCGGGTGCTTCCGGCGGAGATCCTCGCGGCGCCGGCTGTTGCGCCCGAAGCCGCCCGCCGCGCCTTGCTCCTTCGCAGCGCCCGTGCCCTGGGCGTGGCGAGCGAGGTCCAGCTGCGTGACTATTTCCGTCTCAGTCCGGCCGAAGCCCGCCAGGGCCTCGCCGAATTGCTGGAGGAGGGCAGTCTGCAGTCCCTCCAGGTGCAGGGCTGGTCGAAGCCGGCCTATGTCGCCGAGACACCCAGTCACGGGCGCCCCGTGCGCGCCGCGGCGTTGCTGTCGCCCTTCGATTCGCTGGTCTGGGAGCGTGAGCGCACCGAGCAGCTGTTCGGCTTTCGCTATCGACTGGAGATCTACACGCCGGCGTCCAAGCGGGTCTATGGCTACTATGTGCTGCCCTTTCTCTACCGGGAGCGGCTGGCGGCGCGGGTGGATCTGCGCGCTGAGCGGGCGCAGTCACGGCTGGCGGTGCATGCCGTGCATCTGGAGGCGGCGGGGCTGGATGACGAGGGGCTGGACGCCCTGGCGGGGCAGTTGCGTGCCCTGGCCGACTGGCTCGGTCTCGCCGACCTGCAGTTGCACGGGCCGGCGGACGTCTTGCGCGAGGCGGTGGCGCGGCACTAGGGCGCGCCGCGCCCTCTCTGCCTTAGCGGCGAATGCCCTTGAGCGTCTCGGCGATCATGAAGGCCAATTCCAGGGACTGGTCGGCATTCAGGCGCGGGTCGCAATGGGTGTGGTAGCGATCGGACAGGGCGTCTTCGGTGACCGGGCGGGCGCCACCGATGCATTCGGTGACGTTCTGGCCGGTCATCTCGATGTGGATGCCGCCCGCGTAGGTGCCCTCGGCCTGGTGCACGCCGAAGAATTCCTTGACCTCGCCCAGCACGCTGGCGAAATCCCGGGTCTTGTAGCCGGTGGACGCCTTGATGGTGTTGCCGTGCATGGGGTCGGAGCTCCACAGCACCTGGCGACCCTCCCGCTCGACGGTCTGGATCAGGCGCGGCAGGTGGTCGCCGACCTTGCCCACGCCCATCCGCACGATGAGGTTGAGGCGACCCGGATCGTTCTCGGGATTGAGGGTGTCGATCAGGCGGATCAGGTCTTCGCTGGTGGTGGAAGGACCGACCTTGACGCCGATGGGGTTGTTCACGCCGCGCAGGAATTCGACGTGGGCGCCGTCGGGCTGGCGGGTGCGGTCACCGATCCAGAGCATGTGCGCCGAGCAGTCGTACCAGTCACCGGTCAGGCTGTCGCGGCGGACGAAGGCTTCCTCATAGTTGAGCAGCAGCGCCTCGTGGGCGGTGAAGAAATTGGTTTCCTTGACCTGGGGTGCGGTGTCCAGGCCACAGGCGCGCATGAAGGCGAGGGTCTCGTCGATGCGGTCCGCCAGCTGGTGGTAGCGGTCGGCCAGGGCCGAGTTGGCGATGAAGTCCAGATTCCAGCGATGCACCTGGTGCAGGTCGGCGAAACCGCCCTGGGCGAAGGCGCGCAGCAGATTGAGGGTCGCGGTGGACTGGTTGTAGGCCTGGATCAGGCGCTGCGGGTCGGGGATGCGGCTGCCTTCGGTGAAGTCGATGCCGTTGACGATGTCGCCACGGTAGGCTGGCAGGGAGACGCCGTCCTGGACCTCGTCGCCGGAGGAACGCGGCTTGGCGAACTGGCCGGCCATGCGGCCGACCTTGACCACCGGGCAGCCGGCGGCGAAGGTCATGACCACCGCCATCTGCAGGAGCACCTTGAAGGTGTCGCGAATCTTGCCGGCGGAAAATTCGAAGAAGCTTTCCGCGCAATCGCCGCCCTGTAGCAGGAAGGCCCGGCCCTGGGTGACCTCGGCGAACTGCCGGCGCAATTCGCGGGCTTCGCCGGCGAACACCAGCGGCGGATAGCCGGCCAGGGTGCGCTCGACATCGGCGAGACGGGCTTTGTCGGGGTATTCGGGCTGTTGCTGGATGGGCAGGCCTCTCCAGCTGGTGGGGCTCCAGGGCGCGGACATGATTCTCTCTGAGGGTGCGATGAAGCCGTCCATGGTAACCGATAGCGGCGGCATGGCTCGATAGACAGTGCCCATCGCGGCTACCATGGACGGCTATAGAGGAGGGTGGTGATGGTCGAGACGGAAGTGTTGCTGGAAGAGGTCGTCGATGACCATGGCCGGATCCGGGTGGTGGAGGTGGGGCCTTATCGCTTCCTGGAGTTTGGCGAGGAGGTGGAACAGAGCTGCGTCTTCACCGCGGACCCCGCCTGGCTGGAATACGACTACAACCGCGCCATGCTGCTGGGCGCGCTCTGCCACCCGCAGCCGCGGCGAGCGCTCTTTCTCGGCCTGGGCGCCGGCACCCTGACCCAGGCCTGCCTCAAGTGGCTGCCCCTGGAGGCGGTGGAAGCCCTGGAGCTGCGCCCCGCGGTACCGCGCCTGGCACGCCAGCATCTGGGCCTCGACGAGGACCCGCGCCTGGCCATCCGCATCGGCGATGCCCTGGACCTGCTCGACAGCGCGGCGCCTGCCGATCTGATCTTTGTCGATCTCTATACCGATGTCGGTCCGTCCAGTGCCCATCTGGCCTGGCGCTTCCTGGAAAACTGCCAGGCCAAGCTCAACCCCGGCGGCTGGCTGATGATCAACCAGTGGAGCGCCACCGACGGCAAGCCCCTGGGCGCCGCACTGCTGCGCGGCCTGTTCCGCCATCATTACTGGGAGTGCCCGGTGGTCGAGGGCAATGTCATCCTGCTGGTGCCGGCCAGTCTGGAGCAGGAGCTGGACGAGGCGGGCACGCGGCAGCGCGCCCGGGAGTTGACCCCGCGGATAGGGTTCGATGTGGAGGCCTATCTGGACAACCTGCGTGCGGCAACCTGACCACAAAAGTAGACCAAGGTTCTCTGGAGAAATGTCCAGGGTTCGGGTATCATTCGCCCCGGTCTTTTTGACCTTCCGTTCAGGAACTGCATTTTCCCGGTCCGCCGCCATGGCCACACCGGTCGTGCGTTCGCCCGACGGCGAACAATCCTAGACGCTTCACCCCTTTTTCATCCGCTATTTCGCAAAAAGCTCACACCTTGGCTGCCTGGGCGACTTCGGTCATTCGGATAAGCGCAGCTCTTGGCTTTGGGGTCTTTGCGAAGCACACGAGGCAAGACAATGACCCAGGACACCAGCGGTTTCGCTGCGCTCAATCTCAATCCCGCCATCCTCGCCGCCATCAAGGCCGTCGGCTACGAAGAGCCGTCGCCCATCCAGTCGCAGTCCATCCCGGTGATTCTCTCCGGCCACGACATGATCGGCCAGGCCCAGACCGGTACCGGCAAGACCGCAGCCTTCGCTCTGCCGCTGCTCTCCAAGCTCGACCCGTCCCGCCGCGAACCCCAGATTCTGGTGCTGGTTCCCACCCGTGAACTGGCCCTGCAGGTGGCTACCGCCTGCGAAACCTATTCCACCGAGATGCCCGGCGTGAAGGTCGTGGCCCTCTACGGCGGCGCGCCCATGGGCCCGCAGCTGAAGTCCCTGCGCATGGGCGCCCAGGTTCTGGTCGCCACCCCCGGTCGTCTGTGCGACCACCTGCGTCGCGACGACAACCTGCTGGCCACCGTCCAGCACCTGGTGCTCGACGAAGCCGACGAGATGCTCAAGCTGGGCTTCATGGATGACCTCGAATTCATCTTCGAAGCCATGCCGGAATCCCGCCAGACCGTGCTGTTCTCGGCGACCCTGCCGCCGTCGATCCGCGCCATCGCCGAGCGTCACCTCAAGGAGCCGCAACACGTCCGCATCGCGGCCAAGACCCAGACCGTCGCCCGCATCGAGCAGGCGCACCTGATGGTCCACGCCGACCAGAAGCCGGCCTCGGTGCTGCGCCTGCTGGAAGTGGAGAACTTCGACGCCCTGATCGCCTTCGTGCGCACCAAGCAGGCGACCCTGGACCTGGCCGAGCTGCTGGAACGCCAGGGCTATCGCGTCAGCGCCCTGAACGGCGACATGCCCCAGGCCCAGCGCGAGAAGACCATCGAGTCGCTGAAGGATGGTTCGCTGGACATCGTGGTCGCCACCGACGTCGCCGCTCGCGGCCTGGACGTGGCGCGCATCACCCACGTCCTGAACGTGGACATGCCCTACGATCCGGAATCCTACGTGCACCGTATCGGTCGTACCGGCCGTGCCGGTCGTGAAGGTCGCGCGCTGCTGCTGGTCACCCCGCGCGAGCGCCGCATGCTGCAGGTCATCGAGCGCGTCACCGGTCAGCGCGTCGGCGAGATCCGCCTGCCCGACGCCGAAGCCGTGCTGGAAGCCCGTATCTCCCGCCTGGCCGATGGCGTGGGTTCGCTGCTGGCCGATGCCGACACCACCCATGGCGCCCTGCGTCAGGAGCTGTGCGAGCGTCTGCAGTGCGATCCCTCGACCCTGGCCGCGGCCCTGCTGGCCAAGCTGACCAGCGGCCGCGCCCTGGACATCGAGTCGGTCCGTCGCGAGCAGCCGCTCACCCCCGGCGCCGGCCGTGGCGATCGTCCCCGTGGCGAGCGCAGCGAGCGGGGCGATCGTCCCGAGCGTGGTGAGCGTCCGGACCGTGGCGAGCGTCGTCCGATGCAGCCGCTGCCGGAAGGCCGCGTGCGCTGCCGCACCGCCCTGGGCGCCCGTGATGGCGTCGCCGCCAAGAACCTGCTGGGTGCCATCATCAACGAAGGCGGCATGGATCGCGAGGCCATCGGCCGCATCCAGATCCGTGACTCCTTCAGCCTGGTGGAGCTGCCCGAAGAAGGCCTGGAGCGTCTGCTGACCAAGCTCAAGGACACCCGCGTAGCCGGCAAGGCCCTGCGCCTGCGTCGCTATCGCGAGGATTGATCCCTAGGCTTTTGCCTGGCGATAAGAGGCCCCGGCGCTGCAAGGCGTCGGGGCCTTTTTGTTGCGCTGGAAGCCTGGTAAGACCAACCCTGTACTCACGCACGTATACGCTACGGGTCGCCGTTTCCCGGCGCCTGCGAAGGGACTGGTAGGTCGCCAAATCCACGGGAACGGTCTCAGGCGAGAACGGTGAGAGGAGCGCGGATTGCGAGCGCTGCTAAGGGCTAGCTGCCTCTGACAGCGAGATGTACCTGGTAATGTTCCAGAACGTACTGGACGTCTTCAGCGACTCTTCGCCGCTCCCCACAGAATACGAAAGTACCCAGGCCATCCTTGTGGCAGAAAAAGGCGCCCGACGCTATGTCTCCCGGACGCGGTAGGGTCTTCATGCTCAATGTCGAAAGGCTTTCGATCGCTGCGAGCGTCAGGTGGGAGACATGGAGCGTTTCGCGGGACAGGTGCTTTTTCGGAAACATCATATAGGCCCAGGCTTCGCAGCGGCGGCTGGTCTGCAGGGATTCACAGAGGCCGAGTTGCAGGGCGAGGTGAAGCAGGCGCAGGTCCAGGCCATGAGCGAACGCTATCATCTCGGTCGTATGTCCGCCGCCCGGGCGGAAGGCGATTTCCAGCAATTCCAAACCAGCGCCTGCGTCGCCGAAGGCTTCGATGTGATAGACCCCGTCAGGGCAATCGAACGCAGCTATCACTCGTTCGGCGAAGGGACGCCAGAGCGCCTCGAGATCCTCCTGGGGAACTGAGAGATACCCCAGTGGTTGCTCGGCAAGGTAGTCGATGGGTTTCCCCAGGTATTCACCGGCACTGAGGAACGCCAGTTGCTTGCCGAGAACGATGGCATCGAGTTGATACAGAGGCTGGCTGTTATAGGTTTCGATGATGTACTGGTGTTCGCTCATGTCCTGGTAGCTGTCACCCGTATCGCGGGGGAGGCCGGAGAGCTCGCGGGCATCGGTGATGATCCTGACCCCCACGGCGCCCGCCAGCGATCGGGGTTTCAGAATGACCGGAAGGGTCGCCGCGCCGCTTTTCAGCTCGTCGAAGGTGACTTCCTTGGCGGTGGGTATATTGAACAGCTGGGCGATCTGTTTCATCCGCTTCTTGTCGCGAAACCGCACAGCCATATCGAGCGTAAGCCCTGGCAAGCCCCAGCGATCGTTGGCCCACGCCGCGACGTGCACCGCGAATTCGTCATTGGGAAGGACTGCGGTAATGGCGTAGGTGTCGGCGATTCGACCAAGGACGCTGTCAATTTCGCCATGGACGGCGAAATCCCGGACCAGGAAGGTGTCGCTCCGCATCAATTCCGCTCCAGCCTGGCCCAACAGGTCCTCCAGGAGGTAGACGAATGTCCATCGCGCTAGCTCATAGGTGTCCCTGAGTCTGGCGACCACCTCATCGACATCCAGTTCGGAGGAAATGATCAATAGGGTGTTGGGCTGGTCAATTCTCATGATGAACGGGGCCTTTGGTCGTGGCGGATATCTATGGGAGCAGCGGTCCCAGGCCGCTATCTACGGTTCAGCGGCCACAGCGACGCTGTAATGCCTGTTCAGGTAGTCGATGTCCTGAAGCACGAGATCGCGATCGCCGCAAAAGACGAATGAGCCCAGCGAGTCCTTGTAGCAGTAGAATTCTCCCGAAGCGACGTCGCCGGCCTTGGGTATCGAATGGGTGCTAAGCGTTGGCAGATTTTCCAGGGGTGGTAAGGCCACCTCTGTGACGTAAAGCGGTGTGAGGGAAAGGTGCTTTTTAGGAAAGGTCATATAGCCAAAGGCTTGGGCCCTCCGCTGGATATCGACTGAAGGATCCAGGCCCAGTTGTGCCGCGAGATGGATTAGCTTCAGGTCCAGCCCGTAGACCATCTCTATCATCTCGACAATGGCCGCGCCGCCAGGTCGATAGGCGATTTCCAGTAGTTCTGCGCCAGCAAAGGCCTCTATGTGATAGACCCCGTCAGGCGCGTCAAAGGCGGCTATCACGGATTCGGTAAAATGGCGCCAGATATCCTCGATCATCTCCTCGGGAACCGCTATCACGCCGACCGGTTTTTCCTGCAGGAAATCCATGGGTTTGCCTAGATATTCGCCGACCGATAGGAAGGCCAGTGTTCCTTTACGGACGATACAATCAATATGGTAGATGCAGGCTGGATTATAGGTTTCGATAAGATACTGATGTTTGCTCATATCCTGATATTCAGGGTTCGAATCGATATCGATGGACGACATTTCGTCTGCTTCGGTAATGATCCGGACGCCTTGAGCGCCCGCCAGCGAACGCGGTTTGACGATGATGGGAAACTGCACCTGCCCAAGCTTGATTTCATCGAGCGTTATTTCTCTGGCGGTCCTGATTCCTGCGCGCTGAGCGATCTCTTTCATTTTTTTCTTGTCGCGAAACCTTTGCGCCTCTTCTCGGGTGATGCCTGGAAGTTGCCAGCGCTCATTTGCTGAAGCGGCTACGTAGAGCGAAAATTCGTCGAAAGCCACCGCGGTAGAAATGCTGTAGTGGCGAGCTATCTTATCAAGCGCTGCCTCTACCTCGGTGGCAATGGCGAAGTCAGAGACGAGAAAGTTTTCCGGGCGTTCCAATTCCTCTCGCGCCTCGCCCAGATAATCCTCCAGCAGGAAGACGAAACTCCAGGTCTGCAGGTCATACTTCGCCTTGAGCGCCGCTACGTTCAAGGCGACATCCAGGTCGGAAGAAACGATCAGTACCGTATGTTCGAGCTGCATTTCCAAATCCTGTTATGCTTGCGGCTATTGGTGCGCGCAGGGCCTCGGGCCCTGCGCGCTTAGAGCGCCCCACTATTTCCAGATGGGCGCCGGAAGTCTTCAGATATAACTTTTCAGGCTTCCGCGCCGTTTGACATCCAGCGTGGCACAGTGGAAGGAGCCACCGAAGGTCTGAAAGTGCTTGAAGGGACAGAGGATGGTCTTGAAACCCCACTGGCGGAAGGCGTTGATCAGAGCCTCCTCGTCCTGCTCGACGACCACCGTTCTTTCGTCCAGCATCAGCACATTGATGTGAATCCACTTGGAAGTGATGTAAAGAGGATGGTCGTCGGGCAGGTTGGACGGCGGCGGAGTCAGGATTTCCCAATCTTTGAAGATGTCAGGAATCTGCGGTACCCAGCCCTTGTTGACGAGTACGCGGCCTGGCGCCAGCGGCAGTATCGTCGTGTCGATGTGCATGGGTCCTGGCTCTTCGAACTCATAGATGTGGATGCGATAATCCGATCCGAGGGTTCTGCGCAGCCATTCGATGCCCTTGTTATTCGTTACATGGCTACGCTGGCCGATGATGTCGCGGCCCATCTTCATGAAGTCGGCCGCGTCAAATAGCGGTTCCACCTCGGTGATTATGGAGTTGAATGGAATCTCCTGGTCGAAGTCATAATCCTTTTTCCAGATGTTGTCTTTCAGCATCGGCTTGGGGGCTGAGATCCAGTCAGCACCTCTGCTAAAGTAATCGTTCAGGATGTCACGAAAAGCGAAGGTCTCGAAGTAACGGCTGCGCCAGGCCATGGGCACTTCAATGATCTTTTTGCCGATTGCGAAAAGGCAGTCCCTTGGCATGGCGGAGTAGAAGGTGCCACCTGTAGTGAAATGGGGAGTCACTATGGGCTGATGGTGATTGAACTCGTTTGGCCGTTTTACTCTTATGCCCTCGGCTTCCAGGATCCTGGCCAGCGTATTGACTTCCTGTCTGGCCTTGATGACCAGCTCTTCCGGAAATCGCTGTCCAGAGTATGTCTGGAAAAAGTCGCTCGACTCTCTGGGTATGATGGCTCTCAGACCGGTATCCCATTCAGGTACGCGGATGTCATCCATTATGCCAACTATGACCTCCTCCAGGGGATCCCACTCCGTATAGACTTCTACGGGGCTTTCCAGGTTGGAAAAGGATGACGGCTCTTCTGTTTGGAATTCCATGATAAATGGCCTTCGGCAGTAAATGAAGAGTATATGTTTGGCGAAAAAATAGTGGGTGGCAAGAGAGGCGGTTAGGAAGTTATATATTGTCGGATTATAAGATGACGGTATTCGTATGTGGTGGTCGGGTGCCGGTGCTAAGGGTGCGGGTGAGTGTACGCGCCTTCTGCTTAATTTATAGTTCTTGCTTGGGTGGTGATTTGTAGTGGATGTTCCTGATTACTGCTGCGTTTTTCTGAAATACCTGTGGTTGGCGGCTTGGCCTGGTTAGGCTAGTTCATATAACGAAGATACGCCGGTCCGCGCGATAGGTATTGGCATGCATGTAGTAAGCAGGCCGAAAATTGATATGCTGATAGTATTTCTTTGGAAATCATGCTGCTGGCATGTTCATGGCTTATTAAAGTCGCTTCGCGAGATTCCACGTTGCGTGGAGGGGCTACGGGGCGCTATCGAAGGCCCACTGTGGAAGTTGCTCAGGAGGTTGGGCTGCACCTTGCCAGCATCGGTACCCTGTGACGCGAAGATACGCTGGTCAAGGCTGATCACCGCCCGGCTGCCTTTCCTGCAAATCGGGATAGGCCGGTTCGCCAGCGGCACAAAGGGAGATGCCTCATCACTGGGGGTGCTCGTCCTGGAGTCACAGATAAGTCTTCGGCGTCGAATGCTCCCGGAAGGGGCAGGGCAGCCTGGGTATCGAAGGCCTAGGCCTTTCCAGCGGGGCCGCAGCAGCACGTTCGCTTCAGCTCAGACCGCTGCCTCTTCGCCGAGCAAAGATGCGATCTGGTGGGCGGCAATAAGTATTGCCAAGGGAGGGCAGGCTTGGCTGTGCTTGGTGGCTGTCAGCGATATATCAGCATCCTACCGAGCAGCAGTCCGAATGCCGCCTGCGCTGGCGGTCTGGTTGCGCCCAGCCAAGGGCGCCGAGGTACGTCCAGATGCGGCCGCAGGGTCTGCGGTCGCTTTAAAGAATTACCTTGTCCTTGAGCTTTTCCGCTGCCAGCTGCAGCGCCTGGATGACCCGCTCCTTGTCGTAGTTCTGGATGTTGTTGGTATCCAGGTACATGGAGAAGCCCGGCAGTTCGTGCTCGACATAGCTGGGAGAGGCGCCCAGGTCGCGACGGAAGTCCACCACCTGATAGATCTGCACCGGCTTGCTGAAGCCCTTGACGGTGATCCAGCTCTTGTCGCGGCACATGATGGTTTCCTTGACCAGCGAGTAGGTCTCGTGGCTGATCAGGATCTCGCCGGCATCGGCGGCATTCTCCAGGCGGCTGGCCAGGTTCACTTCGCGACCGATGATGGTGTAGTCCATGCGCGTGCTGGAGCCGAAGTTGCCGACCGTGCAGTAACCGGTGTTCAGGCCCATGCGGATCTCCAGCGGCTTGTTGATGCCCTGGCTGCGCCACTGCTGGCGCAGGACCTTCATGTGCTTGCGCATGGCGATGGCCATGGAGACCGCGGCCACGGCGTCCTTCTTGGCGCCCTGGCTGTTGGCGTCGCCAAAGAACACCATCACGCAGTCACCGACGAACTTGTCGATAGTGCCACCGTATTTGACGGCGATCTTCGACATCTCGTTGAGGTAGTTGTTGAGCATGTCGGTGAGGGCTTCGGCCTCGAGTTCTTCGGACAGCTCGGTGAAGCCCTTGATGTCGGAGAAGAACACCGTGATCTTCTTGCGCTGGGTGCCCAGGGCGATGTGCTGCTTGCCGGTGAAGATGGACTCCCAGACCTGGGGCGAGAGGTATTTGGCCAGGTTGTGCGCCAGGATCGCCGACTTTTCCTGCTCGCGCTTGAGATCGTCGTTGATCTGGATGAGGCGCTTGCGCTGGCGATGCAGGAAGTAGCCGGTGCCCCAGAGGTGCAGCATGGTGCCCACCACGCTGGTGACCGCCACCAGCAGCGGACTGGTGAGGTCGACACCCTGGAAGAAGGTGGCGCTGCCCAGCGCCGCGGCGCTGGTGGCGAACAGCAGGCACAGGCCGAGCAGGCGCGGGCCACCGCGCAGCATGCTGGTATAGCCGAGCATGAACAGCAGCATCAGGGTGGGCATCAGCGGGAAGCGCAACACCACCGCGGCCATGCCGACATGGATGGCGTCCAGGGCGGCGAGGATGATATCGGTCTGGGCGCCGCGATCGCGTCTGAGCTTGAGACTCAGGGTCTGGGCCACATGGGGGTAGAGCAGGGCATAGGGGATCAGCCACAGGCCCACCGCATCGGCCTGGGTGTAGTACCCGGCGGTGACGCTGGCGGCGGCGATCAGATAGGCGAATACCCGGGCGTAGTAGACGCCCAGGCTGTCACCGGACGCAGCGAGGAACCGGTTGAGCGCAAACTTCATCTGTCGGGTCCGTTTCGAAAAAGGCGAGAGGTCGGGATAAATCCGTTCGCGACGATGAAAGCGGCCGGGTTTTCTAGCATTCGCGATCTTAGCCGACCGCCCCGGTAGCGGCCAAGAATGTCAGCCATTCCGCTGCTGTGACAGCCAAATTCGGCAGTCGTCCCTGGGGTACACTGCGGCATCTTTACAGGAGAGACGCTATGGATGCCCTCGAAGCCCTTTGCAATCGCGCCTCGGTCGGTCGCCTGATCGAACCGGGCCCAACGCCCGCGCAACTCGAGACCCTGCTGCGCGCCGCGGACCGAGCGCCGGACCACAAGCTGCTGCGCCCCTGGCGGCTGATCCTGGTGAGCGGCGCCGGCCGCACGGCGCTCGGCGAGCTCTATGCCGATGCCCTGCGCCGGCGCGAGCCCGACGCAGATGCGGCGGCCCTGGACAAGGCGCGGCGCATGCCGCTGCGGGCCCCCCTGGTGATCGCCGTCGTCGCCACGCCCCAGGAACACCCCAAGGTGCCGGTCCAGGAGCAGATCATCACCGCCGGCTGCGTCGCCCACGGCCTGGTCAACGCGGCCTTCGCCCTGGGCCTGGGTGCGGTCTGGCGTTCCGGTGAGTTCAGCTACGATCCCTGGGTGCTGCAGGGGCTGGGACTGGCCGAGGACGAACAACTGGTGGGCTACATCTACCTGGGCACGCCGGAGATGGCGCCGCGGATCCCGGCGCCGCGTGATCTGAGCGGCCAGGTCAGCCATTGGTCAGGACCGGTCTGAGCGGCAGGGTGACGGTGGCGAGAAAGCCGCCGTCCGGGTGATTGCTCAGGTGCAGCTCGCCACCATGGCGCTGGATGGCGCGGCGGGCGATGGCCAGCCCCAGGCCATAGCCGGTGGCCTGCTGCTGATCCGAGCGGAAGAAGGGCTCACCCAGCCGGGGCAGGTCGTCGACCTTGACTCCGGGGCCATGGTCACGCACCTGGATGCACACCTCGCCCGCGGCGGCGGTCGCCGAGATGACGATCGGCAGGGCGGGCGGGTTGAAGCGCAGCGCATTGCGCAACAGATTGTCCAGGGCCCGTTCCAGTACATCGGGCCAGCCGTCCAGTCGCAGGGCGGCGGGAACGTCCAGCTCTACCCGCTGCTGCGGGGCGCTGAGCTGGGCATCCTCAACCAGGCCTTCCAGCAGCGGGTGCAATTCCAGCTGCTCGGGCGGACCGGGATCCGCTTCCTGGCGAGCCAGGGCGAGGATCTCGCCGATCAGGGTTTCCAGGCGATCGCATTCCAGGGTCAGGCGCGGCCACATGTTGCCCAGGTCATGGGGATCGGAGCGTTCGGCCAGCGCCAGGGCGATGCGCAGGCGGGCCAGCGGGGAGCGTAGCTCGTGGGACACGTCGCGCAGCAGCTGCCGCTGGCTGTCGATCAGGCGCTGCAGATGGGCGCCCATGCGATTGAAGTCTTCGGCCAGCACGCCCAGTTCGTCCTTGCGGCGGGCGAGGCGGGCGAGGGTGTCCTGCTGATAGGCGGTCTGCCCGAGATCATGGACCGCACGCCTGAGATGATTGAGCGGACGGGTCAGGCTGAGGGTCAGCAGCAGGCTGAACAGGGTCAGCACCACCGTGGCGATGGCCAGCATGCCGACCGGCCAGAACAGGCTCTGGCGGCGCCAGGCGCCCAGTTCGGGGGTGGGCAGGTGGTAGATGAACAGGTAGGTCTGGCCGCTCGGGCTGGTGTATTCGTCGGTCAGGCGTCGCCAGGGCAGCGGCCGGTTGGGGTCGCGGGCGCCAGGACCGGGGCGCTGCTGACGCTGCGGCTGGTCGAGATCCTGGTCGAAGATGCGCGGTGGCAGGGTGCCGCGCACCAGGGGCGAGCCGTTCTCGCCCAGCACCAGCACATCGATGCCGTAGCGGCCCTTGCGCTGTTCGAGCAGGCCTTGGGCGGCGGCGGGACCGTCGTTTTCATAACGTTGCACCCACTGTTCGGGGAGATCGCGTAGGCCGGGATGCTGCGCGAGGATCCAAGAATCCTGGTCGGCCAGGTGGCCGAGCAGCATGGTCAGGCCGACCGCGGACAGGATGGCCAGCCAGAAGGTGGCGAAGATGCGCCAGAAGAGGGAACGAAAAACCATGCAGTCGCCTTAGAAGCTGCTCAAAGTCTGCTGCGCGTCGGCCAAACGGCGTTGAAAATGCCTTCGGAATGCTCATTTACCACTCGTAAACTCCGCTTCCTCAGGCATTTTCGCCTTGTTTGTCTCTAGCTCGCGAGACTTTGGCAGGTTCTTGGTCAGACGCTGCGCCGAGGACCATCGGCGCAGCGATCGGGGATCAGGAGGACTTGTGGTCCTGCTTCCACTGCTGGAACTCGGCCCACTCCTTGGCGCGATCCTCACGCTTCTTTTCCATTTCGTCGAAGCGCTTCTGCTGATCGGGCTTGAGCAGGGCGCGAATGGACTGACGGGTCTTGTCGCGACTGCCATCCAGCTGATCGTGCAGGGCCTTGCGCTGATCCTCGGGCAGCTTGTCGAGGTAGCTCTTGACGATCTCGCGCTGCTGCCGGCGTTCCTCGCCCATCAGCTTGCCGACCTGCTCGCGTTGCTCGGGGGTCAGCTTGAGGCCGCGCAGAGGGCCATCGCCACGCGGACCGCCATCCATCAGCTTGCCGTGGGGCGGCGGGGTGATGTCGGTGCTGTCCTGGGTAGCGGCCAGGGTCAGGGTCGGCAGCAGGGCGGCGAACAGCACGGCGGGCATGAGTTTGCGCATCGGGAAATCTCCTTGGGATGACCGGTGCAACACCGGATGAGCCCAGTCTAGGAGCGGGGGAGTCAGTGGCGGTCAGCGGGGGTAAAGAGGGGGTAAAGGCTGCGCGGTGGGCTAGACGCTGTAGTAGTAGCCGCGGCCCCGCAGCGCCAGGATGCGCGGACGACCGTCGGCATGGCTGCCGAGCTTGCGGCGCAGATTGCTGACATGCATGTCCAGGCTGCGATCATAGAGGGTCAGCTTGCGGCCCAGGGCCGCCTGGGCCAGGGCCTGCTTTTCCAGGGGCTCGCCCGGTTGCCGTAGCAGGGCTTCGAGGATGCGGCTCTCGGTGAGGGTCAGGGTGATCTCGGTTTCGCCGATGTTGGCGACGCCGCGCGCCAGACTCAGCGACAGGTCGCCCAGCTGCAGGCGGGCTGCAGGCTGGGCCGGATGACTGCGTCTGAGGATGGCTCGGAGGCGCGCGGTGAGTTCGCGCGGATCGCAGGGTTTGGCCAGGTAGTCGTCGGCACCTAGCTCCAGGCCGAGGATCCGGTCGAGGGGTTCGCCCCGTCCCGATAGCATGAGCACGGGCAGTTGCGGATGATCGCTGCGCAGCTGCTTGAGCAATTCCAGGCCACTGCCGTCAGGCAGCATCACGTCCAGCACCACCACGTCCGGCGTCGCCTCGCGCAACTGGTTGCGGGCGTCGCTACCGGCATGACAGGCGGTGACCTCGAAGCCTTCCTGTTTCAGCCAGGCACCGAGCAGGTCGCACAGTTCCTGGTCGTCATCGATCAGCAGTATCTGACTCATGAGATCAGTCTCGCGGTTCATCCATGGGTTGCAGATGGCGCGCCAGATAGAGGCCCTGACCGAGCATGAACACCAGGGTCATCGCCAGACTGCCAAAGACCTTGAAGTCGACCCAGAAGCTTTCGTAGGTGAAGGCCACGTAGAGATTCGCGCAGCCGCAGACGATGAAGAAGACGATCCAGGCGACGTTCAGCCGCGTCCAGATAGGGGCTGGCAGGCGCACCGCGTGGCCCAGCATGCGCTGGATCAGCGGCTTTTCGCCGATGAAATGGCTGCCCAGGAAGGCCAGGGCGAACAGCCAGTTCACCACCGGCGCCTTCCACTTCAGGAAGGTCTCGCTATGGAAGGCCAGGGTCATGCCACCAAACACCAGGCAGGCGATCAGCGTCAGCCACTGACTCTTCTCCAGCCGGCGCTGGGTCGCGAAGATCGCGCCGTAGACCACCAGGGAAGCGACGATCAGCACCGCGGTGGCGCTGAAGATGCCGCCCAGGGTAAAGGCGTGCCCGGCGAACTCCAGCGGACGCGGATCGAGCTTGTAGACCAGGAAGAACAGGAGCAGGGGGATGAAATCGATGAATTGTTTCATTAACGCAGCCGATAGCAGTGCATCGCGGCATAATACCTGATGAAGCCGGAGGAGAAAGCCATGCGTATCGACCTGCACTGTCATACCACCGCGTCGGACGGCGCCTTCGCGCCCGCCGAGGTGGTCAGACGCGCCCACGAGCGCGGGGTGCAACTGCTGGCCATCACCGATCACGACACCCTGGATGGCTATGCCGAAGCCCTGGAAGCCGCGGACGGCCTGGGTCTGCGCCTGCTGCCCGGGATCGAGATGTCCTGTACCTGGGGTGGGGCGACCCTGCATGTGCTGGGCTACAACTTCGCCCCCGAGGCGCCCGAATTGAACGCTGCGCTGGAAGCCCTGCACGAGGGACGCTGGGAACGCGCCCGGGAAATCGACCGGCGGCTGGCGGCCAAGGGCATGCCCGGCACCCTGGACGGCGCCCGGGCGGTGCAGCTGGCCCTGGGCGACAGTCGCAATGCGCCGGCCCGGCCGCATTTCGCCGAATACCTGGTGCAGGCGGGCTTCGTCGAAGACCGCGGCGATGCCTTTCGCAAGTGGCTGGGCGGCGGCAAGCTCGGCGACGTCAAGCAGCACTGGCCGACCCTGGCCGAGACCCTGGCGACCCTGAAGGGCGCCAAGGCATGGATCAGTCTGGCCCACCCGCTGGCCTATGGCTTCACCCGCACCAAGCTGCGCAAGCTGATCGGAGAATTCGTCACCGGCGGTGGCCACGCCATCGAGGTGGTCAATGGCGTGCAGCCGGCGGAGCAGGTCGGCACCCTGGCAATTCTGGCGCGGGAATTCGGTCTGATGGTCAGTGCGGGCAGCGATTTCCATGCGCCGGCCGACTGGTCGGAGCTGGGGATGTACCGCCCGTTGCCCGAAGATCTGCCGCCCCTCTGGGCGCGCTTCAGTCAACCGCTGTACCCTCAGAATCGGGAACCCCAATGAGCCAGTTCATCGAGATTCATCCGCAGAATCCCCAGCCGCGGCTGATTCGTCAGGCCGTGGAAATCATCCAGTCCGGCGGTGTCATCGCCTATCCCACCGATTCGTCCTATGCCCTGGGCTGCCGTATCGGTGAGAAGAGCGCGGTGGAGCGTATCCGCCGCATCCGCCAGCTCGACGACAAGCACAACTTCACCCTGGTGTGCTGCGATCTGTCCGAGCTGGGCATCTATGCCAAGGTGGATACCAGCGCCTTTCGCCTGCTCAAGGCCTACACACCAGGACCCTATACCTTCATCCTCAACGCCACCCGCGAGGTGCCGCGCATGCTGCTGCATCCCAAGCGGCGCACCATCGGCGTGCGGGTGCCCCAGCATCCCATCACCCTGGCGCTGCTGGAGGCGCTGGGCGAGCCGCTGATGAGCGTGAGCCTGATCCTGCCGGGGGATGACGAGGCCCTGGGCGATGCCTGGGAGATCCGCGAGCGTCTCGAGCATTTCGTCGACCTGGTGATCGAGGGCGGTCCGGGTGGCCTGCAGCCCTCCACCGTGATCAGCCTGGCCGACGACGAGCCGGAAGTGATCCGCGTCGGTGCCGGTGATCCCACGCCCTTCATGATCGAAGCATGAGCGAAGCCCTGGACCCCCAGCTGCTCGAACCCGAGCAGCTGCGCCTGGCGCTGGTCTATGGCGAGGCCTTCACCGAACTGCCCCAGGACCTCTACATTCCGCCGGATGCGCTGGAGGTCTTTCTCGAAGCCTTCGAGGGGCCTCTCGACCTGCTGCTCTATCTGATCCGCAAGCAGAACATCGACATCCTCGACATTCCTGTCGCCGAGATCACCCGGCAGTACATGAGCTACGTCGAGCTGATGAAGGCGGTGCAACTGGAGCTGGCCGCCGAATACCTGCTGATGGCCGCCATGCTGGCGGAGATCAAGTCGCGCATGCTGCTGCCGCGCGCCGAAGGCCTGGAGGCCGAAGAGGAAGATCCGCGCGCCGAACTGATCCGCCGGCTGCAGGAATACGAGCGCTTCAAGAAGGCCGCCGAGGACCTCGACGACCTGCCGCGGGAGGGACGCAACTTCGTGGTGCCCAGCTTGCCGGCGCCCGAGGCGCGGGCGCGCAAGCTCCTGCCCGAGGTGGAGCTGGGCGAGTTGCTGCTGGCCATGGGCGAGGTCCTGCGCCGCGCCGACCTGTTCGAGAGTCACCAGGTGACCCGCGAGGTGCTGTCCACCCGCGAGCGCATGAGTCAGGTGCTGGAGCGCCTCAAGGATGGCGCCTTCGTACCCTTCGTGGCGCTGTTCACCCTGGATGAAGGCCGGCTCGGGGTGGTGGTGACCTTCATGGCCATCCTCGAGCTGGTCAAGGAATCCCTGGTGGAGCTGGTGCAGAACGAGCCCTTCAGCCCCATCCACGTCCGCGCCCGGGTCAGAGACACCGACGCGGAAGAGGTCGCTCAGGCGTAAGCCAGCGCTGCCGTCGCGGCCGCGCTCTTGCGCTTGCCGACCCGCAACCGGGCGCCTTCACCGGCCGCGGCCAGGGCCGCGGCTTCAGCCACGCTGGGACTGCCGGTGTGTTGCAAGGCGACCGCACTCGGCGCGGCGATACCCTCCTGTTGCGCCAGACGTTCGGCGGAGAAGCCCTGCAAGGGCAGTTGCCAGCGCTGGGCCAGGTGTTGCAGTGCGTTTTCCTCCACACGGCGGTCCACCGTCGCCAGCGCCGTGAGGGCGTTGGGGTCACAGCCGGCCTCCTGCAGCACCGCCAGCGCCAGCGCGGTCAGCTCCTCCACCGAACAGCCCCGGCGGCAACCCAGGCCCAGGACCAGCGCCATCAGGCCTGAGGCGCCTGGCGATGGAACAGCCAGCTGCAGGCGAGTCCCAGGAGCAGCCAGAACGGCAGATTGCTGGCCAGCACGGCGATCTGGAAGTGCCGTTGCAAGGCCTCCGGTGCCAGGCTCGCCTGAGCGACGGGTTGGGGCGCACCCAGCAGATGTGGAATGAGCAGCAGCCCGAGGGCGGCGATCTTGAAGCCGGGATGGCGAGTGAACGCCAGGAGCGCGAGCGCCGCGGCAGTGGCACCGGCAGTGCCCAGCCACCAGGCTTGACGCAGGGTGAGATCCGCCGCGGCCGTGCCGGGTAGCTCCGGCGGCAGGCCGAGGCTGGGCGCCAGGCAAAAGGTGGCATAGCCGGCCAGGCCCCACAGCAGGCCCTGGTGCAGGCGGGTCGGGCCTCTTAGATTGAACAGGCCCGCCAGGATCAGGCCGAAGCCTACCGCCACCACCAGGTTGCCGCCAAAGGTCGACAGGGTTCGCGGCCAGCCATCCGCCGGCGTCCAGGCTGCTTCTTCACCATGATGATGCTGTCCGGCCATGGCGGGCGCCTCGGTCTGGACCTCGTAGGTTTCCGCCTGGAGGATGAGCGGGGTCAGCCACAGGCTTTGCAGGGCACTCAGCAACAGGGCCGCAAGGAGGCCGGCCACGCCGGCACTGAAGGCAATACGCTGGAACATGGCGAACTCCTTTTAGTGGCAGGGGAAGCCTTCGCTATGGCGGGTATCGTGAGCGCCGTTGTGCAGCGCCTCGACATGGGAGAAACCGGCCAGAAGCACCAGGCCCAGGCCGAGCAGGCAGGCGAGCAGGGTGGCGGTCAGACGCTGGGTGCGGGTACTGGTCTGGGGCAGGGCGGTGGTCGAGCGGGTAGCGGTCATGGCAGGGCCTCGGAGTCGAAGCGGCAGGGACGCGCCGAGGCAGCGAGCCGCAGGCGGCCGCCGTCCAGCACGACCGCCCACCGCGGGTTGCTTGAAAGCAGCAGGCCGGTCTCCGGACTCACGAGGGTTGCAGGCTGCAACTACCAGGATCGCCTTCCCCAGACTTGCCGGCCGGGTGGCTCTGTGATCCTGCGCTCGTCTACCGTTGCGGGGGCAGTGCCGGACTCGGACCGGCTTCCCGTTTCACCGCGACCCTTGGCGGAGTCGCGACACCTGAAGCAGCGGCGAGCAGACCACGCGCCTCGTCCGCCGGTCAAGTCTGGCCGATTGACACCCCGGCGGGGCGCTCGTAGCCTGTCGCGTTCCGAGGTGCTCTTGTCGGCAAGAGCTTGAAAGGGAACGCGGTGCGACACCGCGGCTGCCCCCGCAACTGTAAGCGGCGTTTTTAGCCTCTCCACCAGGCCACTGCTCACGCGGGAAGGCCGGAGCCGGGCGCCGCGAGCCAGGAGACCTGCCTCGCCACGTTTCGAACACGCAACCGGGCGGGGTGATCCGGGCTGCCATTGGGGCCTCGCCGCGGCGCGAGCGCCTGGCATGCCTGCCCGTCTTCTTTCGCTTTCTCTCTAAGGGCAGCCCATGAAAACCCTGGCCAAGACCCCCGTCACCATCGTCACCGGCTTCCTCGGTTCCGGCAAGACCACCCTGCTGCGGCACATGCTCGACCACGCCGAAGGCCGCCGCATCGCGGTGATCGTCAACGAATTCGGCGAGCTGGGCATCGACGGTGAAATCCTGCGCCAGTGCAGCATCGGCTGTACCGAGGAAGAGGCCCAGGGCCGCGTCTTCGAACTGGCCAACGGTTGCCTGTGCTGCACCGTGCAGGAAGAATTCTTCCCGGTGATGAAGGAGTTGGTAGCCCGCCGCGGCGACATCGACCATATCCTCATCGAGACCAGTGGCCTGGCCCTGCCCAAGCCCCTGGTGCAGGCCTTCCAGTGGCCGGAGATCCGCAACGCCTGCACGGTGGATGCGGTGATCACCGTGGTCGACAGCCCCGCGGTGGCGGCCGGCACCTTCGCCGCCCATCCCGAGCAGGTGGACGTCCAGCGCCGCCAGGACCCCAACCTCGACCATGAATCGCCGCTCCACGAGTTGTTCGAAGACCAGCTCGCCAGCGCCGATCTGGTGATCCTCAACAAGGCCGATGGCCTGGATGCCGAGGCCCTGGCGCGGGTACGTGCCGAGGTCACCGAGGAGTTGCCGCCGGCGGTCAAGGTGGTGGAAGCCAGTCGCGGCGTGCTGCCGCTGTCGGTTCTGCTGGGGCTGCAGGCCGAATCCGAGGCCCATATCGACAGCCGTCCCACCCACCATGACCTCGAAGGTCATGAAGACCACGATCACGACGAATTCGACTCCTTCGGCGTCCAGCTGCCCGAGGTGGCCGAGGCGGCCCTGCTGGCGGCCCTGGCCGAGGTGGTCAAGACCCATGGTGTGCTGCGGGTGAAGGGCTTCGCGGCCATCGCCGGCAAGCCGCTGCGACTGCTGGTCCAGGGGGTCGGCACCCGCTTCGACAAGCACTTCGACCGCCCCTGGAAGACCGATGAGACTCGCAGCACCCAGCTGGTGCTGATCGGCCAGGAGTTGGACCAGGCGGCCATCACCGCCCAGTTGCGCGCCGCGGTCGCCTGACGCCAGATGCATCTGCTGCGTACCCAGCCGGGCGGCTTCGTCCCCGACGACGGCATCGCCCACCTGGCGCAGACGCCCGGTGAGATCGTCGTGCTCTGCAGTGGCGATTCGCACCTGGCGCTGCTGGCGGAGGCGACCCGTAGCCTGGACGAGGACTATCCGAGTCTGCGCCTGGCCAATCCCATGCAGTTGCAGAACCACGCCTCGGTGGACCTCTATGTCGAGGAGGTGCTGAGCCAGGCTCGGGTGGTGTTCATCTCCCTGCACGGCGGCCAGGGTTACTGGCGTTATGGCATGGAACGGCTGGCCGAGTTGGCCGCGCGGGGGCTGACCCTGATCGCGGTACCCGGCTGCGATCGGCCCGATCCTGAGCTGATGGCCCTGGGTACGGTGGCCCCGGAGCTGGCCGAACGGCTGTGGCGCTATCTGCGCCAAGGAGGGCTGGGCAATGCCCAGGATTTCCTGCATTGCCTGGCGGCCGAATGCCTGGGTGCCCCGTACACCTACCAGCCGCCACGGGAATTGCCGCGGGTGGCGGTCTATCAGCCGGAAGGCCTGGGTCTGGACGGCTGGCGCCAGCACTGGCGACCGGATTGGCCGACCGCGGCGCTGCTGTTCTATCGCACCCATCTGCAGTCGGCCAACACCGCCTTCGTCGACGTCTTCTGCCAACAGCTGGCCGCCGAAGGGCTGAATCCGTTGCCTATCGCCGTAGCCAGTCTCAAGGAGCCGGCCTGTCTGGAGGAGGTGGAGCGGCTGCTGGACGAGATCAACGCCGCGCTGATCCTCAATACCACCGGCTTCGCCCAGTCCAGTCCGGAGCGGCCGAATCTGACGCCGTTCCGTCGCCCCGTGCCGGTGCTCCAGGCCATCTGCGCCCAGGACAATCGCGAACGCTGGCTGGAGAATCCCCAGGGTCTGGGTGCCCGCGACCTGGCCATGCATATCGCCCTGCCGGAATTGGACGGGCGCATCATCACCCGGCCGATCAGCTTCAAGGGCCTGGCCTGGCGCTGCGAGCGCAGCCAGAGCGATGTGGTCAACTACCAGGCCGATGGCGAGCGCATGGCCTTCGTCGCCCGCCTGGCGCGCAACTGGATCGAGCTGGCGCGGCGTCCCGCGGCGGACAAGCGCATCGCCCTGATCCTCGCCAACTATCCGACCCGCGACGGCCGCATCGGCAATGGCGTGGGCCTGGATACCCCGGCGGCAGCGCTCGCGGTGCTGCAGTCCTTGCAGACAGCCGGCTATCCGGTGGCCAACCTGCCGGACAGCGGCACCGCCCTGATCGAGCGTCTGCTCGGTGGGGTGACCAACGACAGCGCCCTGCGCGATCTGCGCCCGGCCTTGCAGAGTCTGGCGCTGCAGGACTACCAGGCGTTGTTCGCCGGGTTGCCGCTCAGCCTGCAGCAGGCGGTGACCGAGCGCTGGGGCGGACCCGAGACCGATCCCATGCACCGTCGCGGTCGGCTCATGGTGGCCGGGGTGCGCTTCGGCCTGACCTTTGTCGGCATCCAGCCGGCACGCGGCTACGACGTCGATCCGGCGGCGGTCTACCACGATCCTGCGCTGGTGCCGCCCCATGGCTACCTGGCCTTCTATTTCTGGCTGCGCGAGGCCTATGGCGCCCAGGCCGTGGTGCATCTGGGCAAGCACGGCAACCTGGAGTGGCTGCCGGGCAAGGGCGTCGGGCTGTCGGCGGAGTGTTGGCCGGACGCCATTCTCGGACCGCTGCCCAACGTCTATCCCTTCATCGTCAACGACCCGGGCGAGGGCGCCCAGGCCAAGCGCCGCACCCAGGCGGTGATCATCGATCACCTGATGCCGCCGCTGACCCGAGCCGAGAGCTACGGGCCGCTGCGCGATCTGGAGCGCCTGGCCGACGAATACTATGACGCCAGCCTGCTGGATCTGCGGCGCGCCACCGAGTTGCGCGGCGAGATCCTGCAACTGGTGCGCGAGACCGCGCTGGATCGCGAGCTGGGGCTGGTGATCACCGACGATCCGGACAGCTGGCTGCCGCAACTGGACGCCTATCTCTGCGATCTCAAGGAATCCCAGATCCGCGACGGCCTGCATGTGTTCGGTGAATCCCCGACCGGGCAATTGCGTCGCGATACCCTGGTGGCGCTCTTGCGCATCCCCCGTGGCGATGCCCAGGGCGGCAATGCCAGTCTGTTGCGGGCGCTGGCCAAGGATCTGCAGCTGGAGTTCGATCCCCTGGCCGCCGACCTGGGCGAGCCCTGGCAAGGGGCGCGCCCGGCTTGCCTGGCGGCGCTGTCCGCCGAACCCTGGCGCACCCTGGGCGATACCCGGGAGCGCCTGGAATTGCTGGCCCTGGCGCTGGTCGCCGCGATGGTCGATGCCGAGCCCTTGCCGTTGGCGCTGGACGAATTGCCGGCGACCCGTCCGGTGCTGGAACACCTGGTCACCCAGGTGGCGCCGGCACTGGACGGCTGTGGCCCCGCTGAAATCGTCGGCCTCCTGGCGGCCCTGGACGGGCGCTTCGTGCCGGCCGGTCCCAGCGGCGCGCCCAGTCGCGGGCGGCTGGATGTCCTGCCCACCGGGCGCAACTTCTTTTCCGTGGACGTGCGCAACCTGCCGAGCATGACCGCCTGGCGGCTCGGCTGGCAGTCGGCCAATCTGCTGCTGGAGCGTCATCTGCAGGAGGAGGGCGACCACCTGCGCCAGCTGGGTCTTTCGGTCTGGGGCACGGCGACCATGAGGACCGGCGGCGACGACATCGCCCAGGCCATGGCGCTGTTGGGTGTGCGCCCGGTGTGGCAGACCGGCAGCGCCCGGGTTGAAGACTTCGAGATCCTGCCGCTGTCGCTGCTGGATCGTCCGCGGGTGGACGTCACCCTGCGCATCTCGGGTTTCTTCCGCGATGCCTTCGGTGGTCTGGTACGGCTGTTCGATGCCGCGGTCCAGGCGGTCGCTGCCCTGGACGAGCCGGACGATCTCAACCCCCTGGCCGCCCAGGTTCGCCACGAGCGCGCTGCCCTGGAAGCGGCCGGTACCGCTGCTGACCTCGCCCGGCGTCAGGCCGGCTGGCGCATCTTCGGCGCCCAGCCCGGTGCCTATGGCGCCGGTGTTCAGGGCGCGGTGGAAGAACGCCAGTGGCAGGATCGCAGCGAACTGGCCACGGCCTACCTCAACTGGGGCGGCTACGCCTATGGCGCCGAGGATGAGGGCACCGCCGCTCGAGATGACTTCTCCCGCCGCCTCGGTCGGCTGCAGGCCGTACTGCAGAACCAGGACAACCGCGAGCACGACCTGCTCGATTCCAACGACTACTACCAGTTCCAGGGCAGCATGCTGGCCGCCGCTGAGACCCTGAGCGGCCAACGGCGCGCCAGCTACTTCGGCGACCATGCCCAGGCCGATCTGCCGAAGATCCGCACCCTGAAGGAAGAGCTGGGCCGCGTGGTGCGCTCCCGGGCAGCCAATCCCAAGTGGATCGCCGGCATGAAGCGCCATGGCTACAAGGGGGCCTTCGAGATGGCCGCCACCGTGGACTACCTGTTCGGCTTCGGCGCCACTACCGAACTGGTGGAGGATCACCAGTACCGGCAACTGGCCGATGCCTATCTGCTCGACGCCGATACCCGTGACTTCGTCGAGCGCCATAACCCCGAGGCCCTGCGCGACATGACCGAGCGCCTGCTGGAGGCCCAGCAGCGCGGTCTCTGGCAACAGCCGGGCGACTACCGCGAAGCCCTCGAACAGCTGCTGATGGATATGGATGAAGCCTGAGATGACCGCCCCTGTCTTTCCCCTGGCCGCCGTGGTCGGCGCAGACAGCCTTAAGTTGGCGCTGTGCCTGAATGCCATCGATCCCCGTATCGGCGGTGTGCTGATCGAAGGTCCCCGGGGCATGGCCAAGTCGACCCTGGCCCGGGGCCTGGCCGATCTGCTCGGCGGCGGTCCCTTCGTCACCCTGCCTTTGGGCGCCAGCGAAGAGCGCATCGTCGGCACCCTGGATCTGGATGCGGCGCTGGGCGAAGGCCGGGCGCGCTTCGCGCCGGGCGTACTGGCGGCGGCCCATGGCGGCGTGCTCTATGTCGACGAGGTCAATCTGCTGCCGGATCACCTGGTCGACCTGCTGCTGGATGTGGCGGCCAGTGGGGTCAACCGGGTGGAGCGCGACGGCATCTCCCATGAGCACGCCGCGCGCTTTTTGCTGGTGGGCACCATGAATCCGGAGGAGGGCGAGTTGCGTCCGCAGTTGCTGGACAGGTTCGGCTTCGCCCTGGCGCTGGACAGCCGGCCGGCCCCCCGGGAGCGGGCGGAGATCCTGCGCCGGCGGCTGGCCTTCGACAGCGATCCGTCAGCCTTCATTGCGCAGTGGGAAGCGGCGCAGGGGGAACTGCGTCAGCGCTGCGCTGTGGCCCGTACACGGCTGGCCGACATTCCACTGGACGATGCCGCCCTGGAGGCCATCACTGCAGGCTGCCACCAGGCCGGTGTCGATGGCCTGCGCGCCGACCTGGTCTGGCTACGCGCGGCGCGCGCCCATGCGGCCTGGCGCGGCGCCACGGCGATCGAAAACGCCGATATCGCCGCCGTGGCCGAATTCGCCTTGCGCCATCGGCGCCGCGAACTGGCGGATGGTCCCTCATTAATACCACCCCTACAGGATGATTTGACTCCCACTACTCTGGAGCGAGAGCCTGGCGATCAACAGGAGCAGGGGGATGCCGAGACCGCGCAGGGCGAGGGCGATAGCTGGGGTGCCCTGGCGCCGGAGCCCACTGCAACGGGTCCCAGACGCCGATTGGGCGGGGCAAAAAAGCCCTAGGCATCCGATCATCCGGCACCCTGGATCGCGATGCCCGAAGCGGGACGGGCAAGGCCGCAGGCGGTCGCCAGGGCGCGCGTTCGCCGGGTACCGAAGGCCCTGTTGCCTGGGTGCCGACGCTGCTCCGCGGGCGTCCCCGTCGCGCGGGTGATCTCCTCCGGCAACCACGCCGGCAGCGTCCGGCCCAGCTTTGGCTGGTGATCCTCGATCACTCCGCGTCCACCCGCCGCCACGGTGCCCTGGCCCAGGCCAAGGGGCTGCTGGCCGACTGGTTCGAGCAGGCCTATCGCCAGCGGGTCAGGGTCGCGGTCCTGCAGACGGCGGGGGCGCGACCCGAATGGTCTTTCCAGGGCCAGCGTAGCGGGCAGGCCCTTCAGGCATGGCTGGAGCAGCTGGGCGCGGGAGGCGGAACGCCTTTGCTGGCGGGACTGGTGGAAGCTCAGGCCTGGTTGACGAGCCGTCGGCGGCAACACCCCGGCGAGGAATGCCAGCTGCTGCTGGTCACCGATGGACGTCTGCGTGAGCTGGAGGGGTTGGCCCTACCGGACTGTCCCATCCGGGTGCTGGATATCGAGTTGGGACCACTGCGCCTGGGACGGGCAGGGGAACTGGCTCGGCGCCTGGGCGCGGAATACCTTCACCTCGAGGAGGTGCCGGTGGTCTAGCCACCGGTGCGGCGTAGGTCGGGTTGAGGCGGTCCCATCGTCGAAGCCCGACATCGGGGAACTCGAGCCTCGTTCTGTTGGGCTTCGCTGCACTCAACCCAACCTACCAGAGAGCCTCAATGCCCGCCCTTCATCGCCTTGACCAGGGTATCCACGTTGTAGCGGAACATGGCGGCATAGGTGGGCGCCGGGCCGTCCGCCGGAGACAGGGCTTCGACGTACAGCTCGCCACCCGGCTGGGCGCCGCTGGCCTTGGCGATCTGCTGTACCAGGCGCGGATCGTTGGAGTTCTCGAAGAAGTAGGTGGCGACATGCTCCTGCTTGATCTGGCGGATCAGCTTGGCGACGTCCTGGGCGGACGCCTCGGCTTCGGTCGATAGCCCCAGCGGCGAGATGAAGGTCACGCCATAGGCGTCGGCGAAGTAGCCGAAGGCATCATGGGAGGTCAGTACCTTGCGTTTGGCCTTGGGTACCTGGCCGATCTGCTCGCGGGCATAGCGATCCAGGGCTTCCAGTTCGGCGATGTAGCGATCGCCGTTGGCCTTGAAGGTGGCCGCGTCCGCCGGATCCACCGCGGACAGCGCCTTCACCACGTTGCGGGTGTAGACGACCACGTTCAGCGGGTTGTTCCAGACATGGGGATCGATACCGCCATGGTCGTGATCATGGTCCGCGTTGCCATGTTCATCCTCGTCTTCCGCCATCTCGCGGGTCTTGATCCCCTCACTGAGCACCACCGGCGGGCGCGCCTGGCCGGAGGCCTTGATCAGGCGGTCCATCCAGCCTTCCAGGTGCAGGCCGCTCATGAACACCACATCGGCCTGCTTCAGCGCCTGGGCATCGGTGGGCGTCGGTTCATAGGCATGGGGATCGCCATTGGGACCGACCAGGGAGGAGACCTGCACCTGATCGCCACCGACCTGTTTGACCACGTCGGCGATCACGGTAAAGGTGGCGACGGCCTTGACCGGTGCGGCCTGGGCCTGGCCGGCAGCGGCGAGCAGGAGGGCAGCGCCCAGGGAGAACAGGGATTTCATGGTGACTCCTTTCAGTGGGTGAGGTGGGGGCGGGGGCGCAGTCGCCGGTAGAGACCCAGGCGACCGAACAGCAGGGACAGGAGGTAGCAGCCACCCGCAGTGAGGACGATGGCCGGACCCGAGGCGCAGCCAAGGTGGTAGGACAGCACCAGGCCGATCAGGCCGCTGAGGCTGGCGATCAGGCTGGCTACCGCCATCAGCCCGGGCAGGCTGTTGGCCCAGAAGCGCGCCGCGGTGGCCGGCAGCATCATCAGACCCACCGCCATCAGGGTGCCCAGGGCCTGGAAGCCGGCGACCAGGTTGAGCACCACCAGCAGCAAAAACAGCAGGTGATAGAGCGAACCGCGACCACCCACGGCGCGCAGGAAGCCCGGATCGAAGCACTCCAGCGCCAGCGGCCGGTAGATCACCGCCAGCACCAGCAGCGACAGGGTGGCGATGCCGGCGACCAGATAGAGCGCCGTGGCGTCGATGGCCAGGATGGTGCCGAACAGCACGTGCAGCAGATCCACGCTGGAGCCGTGCAGTGACACGATCAGCACCCCGGCGGCCAGGGACATCAGATAGAAGCTGGCGAAACTGGCGTCCTCGCGCTGGCTGGTGAAGCGGCTGACCAGGCCGGCGAGACCGGCCACCAGCAGGCCGGCGAGCATCCCGCCGATGCCCATGGCCGGCAGCGACAGCCCGGCGACCATGAAGCCCAGGGCTGCGCCTGGCAGCACGGCATGACTCATGGCATCGCCCACCAGACTCATGCGCCTGAGCATCAGCAGGACACCCACCGGACCGGCGCCCAGCGCCAGGGCCAGGCAGGCCACCAGGGCGCGGCGCATGAAGCCGAATTCGACGAAGGGTTCGACGAGGAATTGATAGAGAGTCATGCGCGTTCACAGACCGCCGCGTTGGCGTCCCAGCGTTCGGCGAGATTGCGCGCGCGGGCCAGATGCTCGCTGACCAGCACCTGATCGGTGTCGCCCCAGGCGATGGCTTCCCGGGCCAGCAGCAGGGTCTCGGGAAAGTGCTGGCGAACCTGCTCCAGATCGTGCAGCACGGCGATCACCGTGCGGCCTTGGCCATGCCAGCGGCGGACGATGGTCAGCAGGTCTGCGGTGGTGCGCGCATCGATGGCGGTGAAAGGCTCGTCCAGCAGCAGCACGGGAGCGTCCTGCAACAGCAGGCGGGCGAACAGTACCCGCTGGAATTGCCCGGACGAGAGAGCGCCGACCAGGCGGTCCTCCAGGCCTTCGAGACCGACCGCCTGCAGCGCCCTGGCCGCTTCCTCCCGGTGGGCGGCGGTCACCCCGCGCCAGAGGCCCAGGCCGCGCCAGGCGCCCAGCACCACGGTTTCCAGCACGCTGAGGGGAAAGCTGCGGTCGATCTCGGCGGCCTGGGGCAGGTAGCCCAGACGGCGTTGCGGCACCGCGCGGCTGACCCGGCCACTGACGGGTCTCAGGGTGCCGGCGATGGCCTTGAGCAGGGTGGACTTGCCGGCGCCATTGGGGCCGACGATGGCGGTGAGGCTGCCGGTCCGGAAGCAGCCACTGAGATGATGGATGGCCGGATGTCGCTGATAGGCCAGGGTCAGGTCCTGGAGTTCGATGGCCGCGCTCATGGCAGGGCGACCGCCCAGAGCACGGCCAGCCACAGGGCGACCAGGGGAATGCTGGCGAGCAGCAGGCGGGCGGGTACGGAGAGCAGTAGAAGGGAAGCGCGCGGGGATGCCATGATCGAGCCTTGGATAACGTGCAAAAGTTATAACATAACAAGTGCAGTAGCGTCATCAGGGCGCGCGGGATGAATCACGCTAGGCCAGCAGGGTCGGGTTTTGCCGCAGAATGTTCCCTGCCCCAAGCAAGAGGCAGGGAAGGGCGCGACCCTGTCAGGCCGCCTGGGTCTCCGCCATCCGCTCTTCCAGCCGTTGCAGGAAGTTGAGCAGCAGCACCTCTTCTTCCTTCAGCCCCTTGCGCTTGCGCGGTTTGGGCAGGGTGCAGAGGTCACCGGCGAGGAAGGCATCCAGCACCCCGGGATGGATGTAGCACTTGCGGCAGACCGCCGGGGTATTGCCCAGGGTGCGGGAAACGGCCTTGACCATGTCCACCAGTTCCTTCTTGGCATCGGTCTGGGTCTCGCAGCGCAATTCGCGCAAGGCTTCCAGGGCAAGGGCGCTGCCCGCCCAGGTGCGATAGTCCTTGGCGGTGAAGTCGGCGCCGGTGAGTTCGTGCAGGTAGGCGTTGACGTCCGACGAGGTCACGGTATGGCGTTCGCCATCACCGTCCACATACTGGAAAAGGTGCTGGCCGGGCAGCTCCAGGCACTTCTTCACGGTGCGCGCCAGCCGCGGATCGCTGACCTTGATGTCGTGCTCCACCCCGCTCTTGCCGCGGAAGTGGAAGGCGATGGTGTTGCCATGCACCTCGGCGTGCCGGTTGCGCAGCGTGGTAAGGCCATAGGACTTGTTGCTCTTGGCATACTGGGCGTTGCCGACCCGGATCAGCGTCGCGTCGAGCAGGCTGATGACCGTGGCCATGACCTTTTCCCGACAGAGGCCGCGGCGGGCGAGATCCTCTTCCACCCGCTGCCGCAGCTTGGGCAGGGCCTGCCCGAAGGCCAGCATCCGCTCGTACTTGTCGGTATCACGGATCTCGCGCCAGCGCGGGTGGTAGCGATACTGCTTGCGACCGCGGGCGTCGCGTCCGGTGGCCTGCAGATGGCCGTTGGCGTCCGGACAGATCCAGACGTCGGTATAGGCCGGCGGGATGGCCAGCTTGTTGATCCGCTCGACTTCCGCCTGGTCGCGGATGCGCTCGCCAGCGGGGGTGAAGTAGGCCCATTTGCCACGCAGCTTGCGCCGGCTCAGACCCGGCTGGCTGTCGTCGACGTAGTTGAGGTCGGGCGGCAGGGGGGTGCAGAGGGCGGTACCGGTGTCGTCACGCTCATCGGCGGAGATGGGCAGGTCGGTCTGGGCGAGGCGTTGCATTACTTTGGAGGGTTTCGAGCGAGAGGTCATGACTGCACCGACGATTTCCTGGTCGAAACGGTGGACTCCAGGAAACAGGACCCGGTTCTCATGACAGCGCTCGAGCCGACCGACGCACAGTTGCGCGAAGCCTTGCTGGCCAAGGCACGGGCGCGCCGCCCAGGGACCACCTTCTGTCCTTCGGAAGTTGCGCGCGACCTTGCGGCGGACTGGCGACCACTAATGGAGCCCCTGCGCGAGGTGGCACGGGAGCTGGCTCGCGCAGGCCAACTACGGGTGACGCAGAAGGGCGAGGTCCTGGATACCGAAGCGATCTGGCGCGGTCCGATCCGATTAAGCTTGGCTTAAGCGGCGTTTAAGTTTCGATTAATGGCCGATGGCTACTCTGGAAACCGTTCAGACAGCAACCAGAGGCATCACCATGAAAAAGCTTACCGCCCTTGCGACCGCCACCCTCTTGCTCACCGGTATGGGCGTTGCCCAGGCCCGCGATCTCGGCCCCGACGAAGCCCTCAAGCTGCGTGACAGCGGCAAGATCAAGAGCTTCGAGGTGCTCAACCAGGCCGCCATCGCCAAGCATCCGGGCTCGACCACCCACGAGACCGAACTGGAAGAAGAATACGGTCGCTACATCTATCAACTGGAACTGCGTGACCCCAAAGGTGTGAAATGGGATCTGGAACTCGACGCCACCACCGGCGAAGTCCTGAAAGATCAGCGCGACGACTGACCGTTGTCCTCGCCGGACTCTTGCTGCTCGGCAGCGTCTCGCCGCTGATCCAGGCCCGCGACCTGGATCAGGACGAGGCCCTCAAGCTGCGCAAGGAGGGGGTTATCCGCCCGCTGGAGACCCTCTTGCAGCGGGTCAACGAACGCTATCCCCAGGCTCGGCTGCTGGAAGCCGAACTGGAAGAAGAAGACGGTCAGTATCGCTACGAGATCGAGATCCTCGTCGGCGATGTCGTCCGCGAACTGGAAATTGGCGCGATGGATGGCGCCATCATGAAGGACGAGGTGGACGACTAGATGCGCCTGTTGCTGGTGGAAGACGATGTCGCCCTGGCCGACGAAATTTCGGCGTTCCTTGCCCGCCAGGGCTATGCCGTGGACTGGCTCGCCGATGGCCGCGACGCTGCCTGGCAGGGTGCTCAGGAGCCCTATGACCTCATCGTGCTCGATCTCGGCCTGCCGGGGCGGCCAGGGCTCGAGGTGCTCAGCGAGTGGCGCGCAAAGGCGCTGGCGACGCCGGTCCTGATTCTGACCGCCCGCGACAGCTGGGCGGAGCGCATCGACGGTCTCAAGGCCGGTGCCGACGACTACCTCACCAAACCCTTTCACCCCGAAGAGCTGGGCCTGCGCATCGCCGCCTTGCTGCGGCGGGTTCGCGGCGTGGCCAACCAGCCGCTCCTGCAGGCCGCCGGACTCGCGCTGGACGAGGCGCGCCAGTGCGTGGTGCGTGGCAGCGAAACCATCTCCCTGAGCGCCGCGGAATTCCGTCTGCTGCGCTGTTTCCTGCTGCATCCCGGGCAGATCCTTTCCAAGACGCGCCTGAACGACCACCTCTACGACGGCGAGAGCGAGCGCGACTCCAATGTCATCGAGGTGCACGTCAATCACCTGCGGCGCAAGCTGGGGCGCGAAGTCATCGAGACGCGGCGCGGCCAGGGCTATCGCCTGGGCGGTGTCGATTGAGGTCCATCCAGGCCCGCCTCAGGGTCGGGCTGGTGGCCATTCTGCTGGTGGCGGGCCTGGTGCTGGTCCTCGGGGGCGCCTGGCTGGTGGACCACGCCTTGCGCCGCTATCTGGAGACCGGGCTGCGCGGCGAGACGGAAAATCTGCTCGCCGCCCTGGTACGTGGGCCCCATGGCCTGCAACTGGACGAGGGCCGCCTGGGCAGCCTCTACACCCGCCCGCTGTCCGGTCGCTATTTCCTCATCGAGATCCCGGCGCTGGATATCCGCTGGCGCTCGCGCTCCCTGTGGGACGCGCAACTGGAAGCGCCGCCCAGGAGTGGCCTGAGCGAGACCCTGGCGGACGGCCCCAGCGGCCAGCGATTGCTCACCTACCGCGCTGACTACCAGCGCTATGGCCAGACGGTAAGCGTCGTGGTGGCCGACGACTACAACCCGCTGTTGACCAACCTGACGCGCATCCTCGCGTTCGGTGCCCTGCTGGGGCTGGCGACCCTGCTGCTGGTCCTTCTGCTGCAACGGCTGATCGTGCGCCGGGCACTGCGCCCGCTGGACCAGGTGCGCGAGCAGATCGCCCAGCTGCATCAGGGGCGCCGTTCGACGCTGGACGCCGGCGTGCCCATCGAGCTTGCGCCGCTGGTGGAGGAGATGAACGCCTTGCTGCGCCATACCGAGGACGGCCTGAAGCGCGCGCGGCATGGCATCGGCAACCTGGGGCATGCGCTCAAGACGCCGCTGGCGGTGCTCACCAGCCTGGCCGAGCGTCCCGAGCTCCAGGCACTGCCCGAGCAGCGCGAGGTCTTGCGCGAGCAACTGGCGCGTATCCGCCAGCGGCTGGAGCGGGAGTTGCGCCGCGCCCGGCTAGCCGGCGAGGCCCTGCCAGGCGCTCATCTGGATGCCGCCGAACTGCGCGAGCTCTGCCGGCTGCTCAATCGCCTGCATGGCGAGCACCTGCGGTTCGACTGCCATCTGCCCGAAGGACTGCGCCTGCCCTGGGACCGGGAAGACCTGCTGGAGCTGTTCGGTACCCTGCTGGACAATGCCGGAAAGTGGGCGGATCGGCAGGTTCGGCTGGAGGTGGCGCAGCGGGAAGAGGGCTATCTGATCAGGATCGAGGACGACGGACCCGGCGTGCCGGAGGCGCAGCGCGAGGCCATCCTCGAGCGGGGTTCCCGGCTGGACGAGGCGGTGGCCGGTCATGGCCTGGGGCTGGGGATCGCCAAGGACATCGTCGAAGGTTGCGGTGGAACCCTCGCCCTTGAGACTTCCCGGCTGGGTGGGCTGGCGGTGGTCATCCGCCTTCCGGCGCCGGTGCGCACAGCGTCTACGAGGTGACTTCTCGGTCAAGTTCTGCAGCGCGATGCCGATAACGGCATCAGCTCTTGCAATCAAGGAGAACCTCGTGAGCCTCAAACTTAAAGTCACCTTTCTGGCGGTCCTGCCCGTCTGCCTGTTCACGCTCGTGCTGGGTGGTCTGTCTTACTGGGTCTTGCACGAGCAGGCGCTCAAGGACGTCGCCGATGCCCGCGAGCGGCTGATGGTGCAGAGTCGCAACGGCCTGCAGAACACCGTGGAAGCGGCCATGACCGTGGTCAAGCCGCTGTACGACAAGGCCGCCGCGGGTGATACCGAGGCGCGCCAGGAGGCCATCCGCCTGCTGTCCGCCATCAGCTACGGCAAGGATGGCTATATCTTCGGCTACGATTCCAACGTGGTCCGCCTGTTCAAGGGCAACGACCCGGCCGGGATCGGCAAGAGCTTCAAGGACAATCGCGATCCCAGCGGCGTCTACCTCAACCAGGAACTGGTCCGGGTCGGCAAGGATGGCTCGCATTTCAGTCGCTACAGCTCTTCGCTGCCGGGCAACAAGGACGTGCTGGTGCCCAAGCTCGCCTATACCGACTACCTGCCCAAGTGGGATCTGGTGATCGGTTCCGCGGTGAACCTGGATGGCGTGGAGGCCGAGGTCGCCGCCGTGGCCGACCAGGTCGCCAAGCGTACCCAGGACCAGCTCTGGCTAATCTTCGGTACCTCCGGCGTGCTGCTGGTGGTGATAGGTATCGCCGCGCAACTTTTTGCCGCCCGGACCCTCAGGCCCCTGGCGCAGATTCGCGAGAACCTCGATGACATCGCCGCCGGCGAGGGTGATCTGACCCGCCGCCTGCCGGTCAACGGGCGTGACGAGATCGGTGAACTCGCCGCTGCCTTCAATCGCTTCGTCGATCGCATCCAGGGCACCATCGCCCAGGTCGTCGACATCACCCACCAGTTCACCGGTCTGCTTGACGATGTGGCCCAGCAGGCCCAGCGCACCGATCGCGACATGCAGCGTCAGCGCAGCGAAACCGATCAGGTGGCGACCGCCATCAACCAGATGTCCGCCGCGGCACAGGAGGTGGCGAGCAGCGCCCTGCGGGCCTCCGAAGCCACCCGCCAGACCGAGGAGAAGGGCCGGCTGGCCCGGGAGACGGTGGCCACCAGCGTGGCGCGCATCCACGAGCTGGTCGAGGAGGTACGCCAGAGCAGCGTCTCCCTCGATGGCCTCAAGCAGGACGTCGGCGCCATCGTCGGCGTACTGGACGTGATCCGCGCCATTGCCGAACAGACCAATCTGTTGGCACTCAACGCTGCCATCGAAGCGGCTCGGGCCGGTGAGGCCGGTCGCGGCTTCGCCGTGGTCGCCGACGAAGTACGCGCGCTGGCCAGCCGGACGCAGCAGAGCACCCAGGAAATCCAGGGCATGATCGATCGTCTGCAGCAGGCCACTGGCCGTGCGGTGGGTGCCATGGAGCGCTCGGGAGGCATGGGCGAGGCCACTACGGCCCAGGCCGAGCAGGCGGGGACAGCCCTGGCTGCCATCAGCGAATTGATCGCCACCATCAATGCCATGAACACCCAGATCGCCAGTGCGGCGGAAGAGCAGACAGCGGTGGCGGAGGAGATCAATCGCAGCGTCCATACCATCGCCGGTGCCGTGGACAGCATGGCCCAGGGGGCTCAACAGGGTGCCCAGAGTACTGCCGGCATGGTCGGTCTGGGCGAGCGGCTGGACGGATTGGTTCGCCAGTTCCGTGTATGATCGCCGGCGCGTCGGGTTCTCCGGCGCGCCTCTTCAGGTCGAGTTGGGGGTGCTCACGGGAACCCCACGGCTTCCGAGGCTCTAAGCAAGGCCTGTCATCCTTGTTTGGAATCGCGAAAGCCAATGAAAAGTGCTCGGCTGGAAAACAAGACGTTCCTGATCCTGCTGGTGGTGGTCTCACTGGCCTTCGTCTGGATCCTCACCCCGTTCCTGGGGGCGGTGTTCTGGGGCGCCATCCTCGCCATCCTGTTCGCCCCGCTGCAGCGCTGGTTCGTCCGCCGCTTCAACAACAGGCGCAACCTCGGGGCGCTCTGCACCCTGTTCGTGATCCTGCTCATCGTCATCCTGCCGGTGGTGTTCATCGCCATTTCCCTGGTCCAGGAAGGCTCGCTGCTGTATCAGCAGATCAGCAGCGGTCAGCTCAACTTCGGCCAGTACTACCAACAGATCTGGGGCGCCTTGCCGGATTCGGTACGCAGCGTCCTGCAGCGCTTTGGTGCCGGTGACCTGGACGGCATCCGCCAGAAGCTCTCCGCTGGTGCCATGCAGGGCAGCCAGTGGGTCGCCACCCAGGCCTTCAGCTTCGGGCAGGGCACCTTCCAGTTCCTGATCGGCTTCGGCGTGATGCTCTATCTGCTGTTCTTCCTGCTGCGCGACGGTTCGCAGCTGGTGGCGCTGATCCGCAAGGCCATTCCGCTGAGCGACATGCACAAGCGCAGCCTGATGGCCAAGTTCACCGCCGTGGTGCGCGCCACGGTCAAGGGCAACATCATCGTGGCCGTGGTGCAGGGCGCCCTGGGCGGCTTCATCCTCGGCGTGCTGGGTGTGCAGGGCGCGGTGCTCTGGGGCACCCTGATGGCCTTCCTCTCGCTGTTGCCCGCGGTGGGCTCGGCGCTGATCTGGGTACCGGTGGCCATCTACTTCCTGGCCACGGGAGCGGTGATCAAGGGTGTGATCCTGATCGTCTTCGCCGTGGTGGTGATCGGCCTGGTGGACAACCTGCTGCGCCCCATCCTGGTCGGCAAGGACACCAAGATGCCCGACTACGTGGTGCTGATCTCCACCATCGGCGGCATGTCGCTGTTCGGCCTCAACGGCTTCGTCATCGGCCCGCTGATCGCCGCGCTGTTCATGTCGACCTGGGACCTGTTCAGCCACCGCGACGATATTTGAAGGACGACGTGCTCCAGGGGACTGGAGCACACGAACGGGCAGCGCGCGTCAGCCCTGGTCGGGCTCCGAGGGATAGCGGGTCGCGACCAGACTTTCCTTGACCTTGCGCAGGTGCGGCTGGAAGTCCACGCCGCGCTTGAGCGTGACCCCGGTAGCCAGGATGTCCAGCACGGTGAGCTGGATGATCCGCGAGGTCATGGGCATGTAGATGTCGGTGTCTTCCGGCAGCGGAATGTCCAGGCTGTGGGTGCAGACCTTGGCCAGCGGGGTGTTGCTGGCGGTGAGGCCGAGCACCGAGGCGCCGTTGTCGCGGGCCAGCTTGGCCACGTCCACCAGTTCGCGGGTGCGGCCGGTGTAGGAGATGATCACGAAGAGATCTCCGGTCCTGGCGATGGAGGCGAGCATCCGCTGCATCAGCACGTCCGAATGCGCCGACACCGCCATGTTGAAGCGAAAGAACTTGTGCTGGGCGTCGAGGGCCACGGGCGCCGAGGCACCCAGGCCGAAGAAGTGGATCTGCCGCGCCTGGATCATCAGATCGACCGCGCGATCCACGGTGCGGGCGTCCAGGCGCTGGCGGGCGCTGTCCAGCGAGGCGATGGTGCTGCTGAAGATCTTTTCCGCGTAGGCCTCGGGTTCGTCGTTGGCTTCCACCGCCTGGCTGACATAGACCGCGCCACTGGCGATGCTTTGCGCCAGCTGGATCTTCATTTCCGGATAGCCGCTCACGCCCAGGGAACGGCAGAAGCGGTTGACGGTGGGCTCGCTGACCTGGGCCGCCTGGGCCAGGGCGGCGATGGTGTAGCGGGTGGCCTGCCGGGGATTCTGCAGAATGACCTCGGCGACCTTGCGTTCTGCGCGGTTGAGTTCGCCGATACGGGTCTGGATGGTTTGCAGCAGGGTGCTGGCACGATCCATGAGAACTCCTAGTGGTTGTTGTGCCTCTATCCTAAGGCTATAAAAGGTGTGGGCCGGGCTTACCCCTGCGCCGTATTTTTTAATATAAAGACTACGCGAATCGCCCCGGCTCCCCTATGATGGTGCTGGAATATCTCAAACTTTAAGTAAAAGAACGAATATTTATGGCTGGCGTCCGAGTTCTACCCTGTACCCTGGCAATCTTCGGCGCGTTGGGCGATCTGGCCCTGCGCAAACTTTTCCCTGCCCTGTATCAGCTGGATCGTGAAGGTCTGCTGCACGAGGATACCCGCATCATGGCGCTGGCGCGTGACCAGGGCGATGGGGTCAAGCAGCTGGAGCACATCGAGGAGCGCCTGCGCCACTATGTGCCCAAGGCCGATTGGGACGAAGCGGTATGGACCCGGATGCGTGGTCGTCTCGGCTATCGCGCCATCGATTTCCGCAATCGCGAAGACTATACGGGACTTGCCGAGGATGTGGGTGAGACGTCGCCGCTGATCGCCTATTTCGCCACCCCGGCGCTGGTCTACAGCGCCATCTGCGAGAACCTCGCCGCCGTCGGCCTGTGCGAGCGCACCCGGGTGGTGATGGAAAAGCCCATCGGCTACGACCTGGAATCCTCCAAGGTGGTCAACGATGCGGTGGCGCGCTTCTTTCCCGAAGACCGCGTCTATCGCATCGACCACTACCTGGGCAAGGAAACCGTCCAGAACCTCATCGCCCTGCGTTTCGCCAACAGCCTGTTCGAGACCCAGTGGAACCAGAACTACATCTCCCACGTGGAGATCACCGTGGCCGAGAAGGTCGGCATCGAGGGTCGCTGGGGCTACTTCGACCAGGCCGGCCAGCTGCGCGACATGGTGCAGAACCACCTGCTGCAACTGCTCTGCCTGACCGCCATGGATCCACCGGCGGATCTTTCCGCCGACAGCATCCGCGACGAGAAGGTCAAGGTGCTCAAGGCGCTGGAGCCCATCACCGCCGACCAGCTCGCCAGCCGGGTGGTCCTGGGTCAGTACACCTCCGGCTACAGCGACGGCAAGCCGGTGCCGGGCTATCTGGAAGAGCCCAATTCCAACACCGAGAGCCGCACCGAGACCTTTGTCGCCATCCGGGCGGACATCCGCAACTGGCGCTGGTCCGGCGTGCCTTTCTACCTGCGCACCGGCAAGCGCATGCCGCAGAAGCTTTCGCAGATCGTCATCCATTTCAAGGAACCACCGCACTACATCTTCGCTCCTGAGCAGCGCAGCCTGATCAGCAACCGCCTGATCATCCGCATCCAGCCGGACGAGGGCATCTCGCTGCAGGTGATGAGCAAGGATCAGGGCCTGCGCAAGGGCATGCAGCTGCGCAGCGGTCCGCTGCAGCTCAACTTCTCCGAGACCTTCAAGCACCTGCGCACGCCGGATGCCTATGAGCGACTGCTGCTGGAAGTCATGCAGGGCAACCAGTCGCTGTTCGTCCGCAAGGACGAGATCGAGGCGGCCTGGAAATGGTGCGACCAGCTGATGGATGGCTGGTCGAAGATGGGCGATTCGCCCAAGTCCTATGCCGCCGGCAGCTGGGGTCCGCTGACCTCCATCGCACTGATCGCACGAGACGGGAGATCCTGGTATGGCGACGTCTGATCTGGGGCAGGGCGTGACCCTGCGCGAACTGCCTGACCGCGACGCCCACGCCGCGGCGCTGGCCGAGACCGTTACCACCGCGCTGCGCGAAGCCCTGGCGGCCCGCGGCGGGGCGCTGCTGATCGTCTCCGGCGGTCGCAGTCCGGTGCCCTTTCTGGAGCGCCTGGCCCAGGCCGAGCTGGACTGGTCCAGGGTGTTGGTGACCCTGGCGGACGAGCGCTGGGTACCCGCTGACCATCCGGACAGCAATGCCGGTCTGCTGCGCAAGCACCTGTTCCAGGGGCCTGCCGCCGCGGCCGGCTTCGTCGACCTCTACAGCCCGGCCAGCTCCACGGAAGAGGGCATGGCCCTGACCGAAGCCCGGTTGCGCGACGCCCTGGCGACGCCCGATGTGCTGGTGCTGGGCATGGGTGACGACGCCCATACCGCCTCGCTGTTCCCCGGCAGTCCCGGCCTGGAAGAGGCCCTGGACCCGGCCAGCGAGCGCCTCAGCTTTCTCGGCGTGGCACCGTCCGCGCCCCAGACCCGCATCACTCTGAGCCGTGCCTACCTGAGCCGCGCGCGGCAACAGATCCTCGCCATCCAGGGCGCAGGCAAGCGACAGGTGCTGGAAACCGCTCTGGCCGAGGGCGACGAGCTGGCCACTCCGATCAAGGCGTTCCTGCGCGAACCCCTGGTCGTCTTTTGGTGCCCCTGACGAGGAGTTGAGTTTTGGACATGCAGAACAAGATCGCGACCCTAGATGCCCTGTGCGCCCGCGCGCGGATCCTGCCGGTGATCGTGATCAACGATCCCGCTGACGTGCTGCCGTTCGCCGACGCCATGGCTGCGGGGGGACTGACCGCCTTGGAAATCACCCTGAGATCGGCCCACGGGCTGGACGCGGTGCGCCTGCTGCGCCAGGAACGTCCCGAGCTGGATGTCGGTGTGGGCACCGTGCTGGACGTGCGGATGTTCGACGCCGCGGTCGAGGCCGGCGCCCAGTTCATCGTCACCCCGGGCACCACCGAGGAGATCCTCCAGGCCGGGGTATCGGCGCCCATCCCGCTGCTGCCCGGCATCGCCACGCCCTCGGAGATCATGCAGGCTTACCGCCTGGGTTATCGCCGCTTCAAGCTGTTTCCTGCCAACGTCTATGGCGGCGTGGATGCGCTCAAGGCCTTTGCCGGTCCCTTCGCCGAACTCAAGTTCTGCCCCACCGGCGGCGTCAACCCGGGCAACGTGAAGAACTACTTCCAGCAGCCCAACCTGCTGTGCGTCGGCGGCAGCTGGATGCTGCCCGGCGACGTGGTGAAGGCCAAGGACTGGAACCGCGTCGAGCAGCTGTGCCGCGACGCCCTGGCCACACTGGACTGACACTGCGGCCATCCGTCACCCGCCAGGCTAGTGCGGTGTCTCTGAAGTTCGCGCAAGAATTGGCGAGTGATTTTTTGGCTATGGCTAGGCGCCGGTACGAGTCATAGCAGGGCTATGGCGAGGAGTGGCAACGCCGCCATAGCCGAAAAAGCGCCGCCAAAATTGTGCAGTCAACTTCTGAGACACCACACTCGCTAGGCTGGCGCGAGCAGGGGCGCTATCATGCGCCCCTGTCTTTTTCCTGGCGCCCGTTCCGTGGCGCCTTTGTCGTCCACTACACCGGGAGGTGCCTGATGACCCTCGACAAGAATCCCCCAAACGAAATCCTCGAAGAAAGCGCACCCGCGCCGGCTGGCGAAAAGCTGCAGAAGGTGCTGTCGCGCCTGGGCGTCGGCTCTCGTCGCGACGTCGAGGCCTGGATCGGCGAAGGCCGCATCAAGGTCAACGGCGTGGTCGCGCCCCTGGGCCTGCGCGTCATGCCCAAGGACGCCATCGCGGTGGACGGTCGCCTGCTCAAGCGCGACCAGGCCGAGGAAGTGGTACGCCGCGTGCTGATCTATAACAAGCCCGAAGGCGAGATCTGCACCCGTGACGATCCCGAAGGCCGACCCACCGTCTTCGACCGCCTGCCCAAGCCCAAGCAGGGCCGCTGGATCAATGTCGGTCGCCTGGATATCAATACCACCGGCCTGCTGCTGTTCACCACCGATGGCGAACTGGCCAACCGGCTGATGCACCCGTCCTACCAGATGGACCGCGAGTACGCGGTACGGGTACGGGGCGAGGTGACCGAAGAGATGCTGCTGCGCCTGAAGAACGGGGTGATCCTCGAAGACGGCCCGGCGCGCTTCACCGATGTCCAGCAGGCGCCGGAAGGCGACGGCTTCAACCACTGGTTCCATTGCGTGGTGATGGAAGGCCGCAACCGCGAAGTCCGCAGGCTGTGGGAATCCCAGGGCCTGGTGGTGAGCCGGTTGAAGCGCGTACGTTTCGGTCCGGTGTTCATGACCAGCGATCTGCCGGTCGGGCGCTGGCGCGAGATGACCCAGGGGGAGATCGACATCCTCGCGGGCGAAGTCGGCCTGCCGCCGGTGGCGCTGCCGTCCATGGGCGGCAAGACTAAGGAAAAGCTCGAGCGTCAGCAGCGCAAGACGGCGCGGCCGATCGATGCCGGTCGGGGTTCGCGCAACAAGCTCAACAAGACGGGCAAGACCGGCAAGCCCCAGGGGTCGGCCGTGGCCGAGCGTCCCAGCGAAATGGGCCGCAAGCCGGTCAGCAAGGGCCGTACCTCGCCGGGCATCGCCCCGCGTCGTGGTCCCAGTGGCGGCGGTACCGGCAAGGGCGGTCGCCGCTAAGCAGAGAGGTCGCCTGGTCCCAGGCGACCGCTAGGCCAGGCTGCAGAATCGATTGCGGCCTTCGGCCTTGGCCTGATAGAGGGCGCGATCCGCGCGCAGCAGCAGGCAGCGCGGAGACTCGACGTCGCGCAGGGTCGCCAGGCCCAGGCTCAGGGTGACCGGTAACGGGATGGCACCGGCGGTCTCCGACTGGGCCTCCACCGCCGCTCTCAGGCGTTCCGCCACGATATGCGCCGCTTCATGGCCAGTGGCCGACAGCAGTACACAGAATTCCTCGCCGCCAAAGCGAAAGACCATGTCCATGCTTCTCAGGCTGTTGCCGAGGGTGCGGGCGGTCTGGCGCAGCACGTCGTCACCGACGCTGTGGCCGAATCTGTCGTTGATGCGCTTGAAGTGATCCAGGTCCAGCATCAGCAGCGACAGCGGCTGCTGGGTGCGGCGGGCGAGTTCCAGTTCCCGCACCAGGGCACGATCCAAGGCGCTGCGATTGCCGACACCGGTCAAGGCATCGCGCAGGGCGTTGTTCTGGGCCTCGCGGTAGAGCAGGGCGTTGCGCAGGGGAAACAGCAGGCTGCCGAGCAGGTATTCCAGCGCCCCGAGTTCGCTGTCCTGGAAGCGCTCCTGACGGTAGAAGGTCAGATCGCCCAGACGCAGGTCCCCCTGGCTCAGGTGATAGTGCACCTGATGACCCTGTTCTTCGCCCAGGCCGATGGCCACGTCTTCCGCGGCATGTCGGTAGGTGAGGCCGGGCAGGTCCACCAGGGTATCAACCTCCTGCCGGAAGAGTTGCAGGACCCGTTCGAGCTCCAGCGAGGTCTGCAGGACGCTGAGCAGCCGCTGACGCAGTGCGCCCAGCACAGCCGGATCGCTGTCGCGGGCGGGGGCGGCCAGGTTGGCGTTGCGCTGCTGGCGAGCGCGATCGAGATTGATGGTGTTGGACGAGGGCGGGACCATGCCTGTTCTCCTTGGCGGATAGTCCCTCTACAGCGAGAAGCGTGCCAGTCTTTCAGCGCCATTAAAATCAATGACTTAGGCGTATGGTGGCGATTGGCCGTCTGTAAGTTGACGCCTGAAGGCCAGGCGGGTCGCTTTCGCGACCCGCTCGTGACGACTTTCCGACGCGGGGCCTACACCTTGAGCACCAGCTTGCCGAAGTTCTCGCCGGAGAACAGCTTCATCAGGGTCTCGGGGAAGGTATCCAGACCTTCCACCACATGCTCGCGGGATTTGAGCTGGCCGTCGGCCAGCCAGATCGCCAACTGCTTCTGCGCCTCGGCATAGCGAGCGGCGTGATCGAGCACGATGAAGCCTTCCATGCGCGCGCGGTTGCTGAGCAGCGCCAGATAGTTCTGCGGGCCCTGCACCTTGTCGCTGTTGTACTGACTGATGGCGCCGCAGAGCACCACCCGTGCGCGGAAATTGATCTGCGCCAGCACCGCGTCGAGGGTCGGACCGCCGACGTTGTCGAAATAGACGTCGATACCGTTGGGGCACTCGCGCTGCAGGGCGGCCGCGAGGTCCGGTTCTGCCTTGTAGTCGATGGCGGCGTCGAAGCCGAGCTCCTCGATCAGATAGCGGCATTTCTCCGCGCCACCGGCGATGCCCACCACATGGCAGGCCTTGAGCTTGCCGATCTGGCCGACCATGCTGCCCACCGCGCCGGCGGCGCCGGAGACCACGATGGTCTGGCCGGCCTTGGGCTCGCCGACCTCCAGCAGGCCGAAGTAGGCGGTCAGGCCGGTCATGCCGAGCACGGAAAGGTACTGGGGCAGGCTGGCCTTGCTGGGGTCCACCTTGTAGAAGCCCTGGGGCTCGCCCAGGTAATAGTCCTGGATGCCGAGCATGCCATTGACGGTATCGCCCACCTTGAAGTCCGGGTGGTTGGACGCCACCACCTCGCCGACGCCCAGGGCGCGAATGACCTCGCCGATGCCGATGGGCTTGATATAGGACTTGCCCTCGTTCATCCAGCCGCGCATGGCCGGGTCGAGGGACAGGTACAGATTCTTGATCAGCACCTGACCGGCGCCGGGTTCGCCGATCGGCTGCTCGACGCGCTCGAAGGTGTCGGCGGTGGGTTCGCCGGATGGGCGTTTGGCGAGCAGGAATTGGCGATTGGTACGGGACATGGTGTTCTCCTGACGGGAAGGATCCAGTTCCGACCCGTCAGGAGGGGCGCGGGTTCTAACGGCGGCGTGCGGTCAGTAGCAAACTGGCCAAAAGACCGGCGACCAGGCCCCAGAAGGCCGAGCCGATCCCGCCCAGGGTCAGGCCCGAGGCGGTGACCAGAAAGGTGATGAGTGCCGGTTCGCGCTGGCCGGGGTCGGCGAGGGCGCCGTGCAGGCCGTTCATGATGGAGCCGAGCAGCGCCAGGGCGGCTACCGAGATCACCAGTTCGCCTGGCAGCGAGGCGAACAGCGCTGCCAGGGTGGCGCCGAACAGCCCGGCGATGCCATAGAAGAGTCCGCACCAGACCGCCGCGGTATAGCGCTTGCTGGCGTCCTCATGGGCCTGGGGACCGGTGCAGATCGCCGCGCTGATGGCCGCCAGGTTGATGCCATGGGAGCCGAAGGGTGCCAGCAGCAGCGAGGCGAGGCCGGTGGTGGCGATCAGCGGCGAGGCCGGGACCGCGTAGCCATCGGTGCGCAGCACGGCGATACCGGGCATGTTCTGCGAAGCCATGGCCACCACGAACAGCGGGATGGCGATGCCGATGGTAGCGGCCAGGGAAAAGGTCGGGGTGGTCCATACCGGCACCGCCAGCTCCAGGCGCAGGCTGTGGAAGTCCAGCAGGCCCAGCCCGGCGGCCAGCAGCAGGCCAGCCACCAGGGCGACCAGCACGCAATAGCGCGGCCACAACCGCTTGGCCACCAGGTAGGCCAGGGCCATGCTCAGCACCAGCGCGGTCTGGTTCTGGACCGCGGTGCAGATCTCGATGCCGATGCGAAAGAGGATGCCGGCCAGCAGGGCGGCGGCCAGCGCCGGCGGGACCCGGCGCAGCAGGCGGTCGACGCTGCCGGTGAGACCGCAGAGGGCGAGCAGCACGGCGCAGAGGACAAAGGCGCCGATGGCGTCGCTGTAGGGCACCGACGGCAGGCTGGTGACCAGCAGCGCGGCGCCCGGGGTCGACCAGGCGATGACGATGGGGGTGCGGTATTTCAGCGACAGGCCGATGGTGGTCAGCGCCATGCCGATGGACAGTGCCCAGATCCAGGAGGAGATCTGTCCGCTGCTCAGGCCGGCATTCTGGCCGGCCTGGAACATCAGCACCAGGGAACTGGTGTAGCCCACCAGCATGGCGACGAAGCCGGCGACCACGGCGGCGGGCGAGGTATCGGCCAGCGGGGAAAGGCGTTGCGGAGCCGCGTGCATCGAAAAACCTCAGTGATGGCCGAACAGGATGGGATAGAGGGACAGCACCAGCAGCAGGGCCATGCTCCAGTTGAACAGCCGCAGCCGTGCAGGGCTGCTGAGCAGACGGCGCAGGCCCATGCCGAACAGCGTCCAGAGGCTGACGCTGGGCAGGTTGATCAGGGCGAAGAGCAGGGCAACCAGCAACAGGTTGGCGGTGAAGTTCTCGGCCGGAATATAGGCGGTGACCGCGCCGATGGCCATCACCCAGGCCTTGGGGTTCACCCACTGGAAGGCCGCAGCCTGGAAGAAGCCGAAGGGTTTGCCGCTGCCCGACTCCCGCGGTGTGGGGGCAGAAGCGGTGGCCAGCTTCCAGGCCAGATACAGCAGGTAGGCGCCGCCAAGGACCCGCAAGGCGATCTGCAGCGGCGGATAGAGCACGAACAGCTGACCCAGGCCGAGGCCGGTGCAGATGACCAGCAGCATGTGGCCCAGGCTGATGCCGAACATGTGCGGCAGGGTCCGCCGAAAGCCGAAATTCACTCCCGACGCCAGCAGCATCATGTTGTTGGGGCCGGGCGTGGCGGAGGAGACGAAGGCGAAGAGCATGAAGGCGGAGAGCAGTTCGACGGTCATGAGGGGCATCTCTGGGCTTTGCGCCAGCTTAGCCAGGCCGCTCGGGCCGGTATCCGTACACCGAGGCCACGAACCAGCGGTACAGTTTCTAGGAGTCGACCGAAGGGGTCAAACTGTCCTGGCTTTCGGCCTCGCTCTCCTGGCGGCCGGCCAGGGCCTGATTGAACGCCAGCCAGCCCTCTGCCGCGTCCGCTCCCGCCGACGCCAGCGCCGCTTGCACCAAGCGCATCTGTTCACGTCTCAGGGTCTGCTCCAGGGCGGCGCCACCCCGGGTCAGGGATAGCCGTCGCTTGCGCTTGTCCGCGGCATCCGTCTCCATGGCCACCAGTTGCATTTCCAGCAACTGCCGCAACGGAATGTTCAACGCCTGCTTGCTGACGTTGAGCACCTCCAGCAGCGCCTTGTTGCTCAGCCCTGGTTCGCGCGCGATGAAGAACAGGATGCGCTGGTGGACCCGGCTCAGGCCGCGCCGCGCCAGCATATCGTCGGCCTTGGCGGTGAACGCCTGGTAACCGAAGAAGAAGGTCTCCATGACCAGGCGCTGCTGGGAGGTCTGATTTAGGTCAAGCATATTGACTTGTCTTTCCGGAGTGGATTAGGGTCGGTCAAGTAGTTTGACTCATTACCAGGCCACGGGCCACAGGAGGGCAGATGGCATTTTCCGAACGGGTGACCCGACTCAAGAGCAGCCTGATCCGCGACATCCTGGCAGCGGCGCAGCGCCCGGAGGTGATGTCCTTCGCCGGAGGACTGCCGGCCGAGCGCTGCCTGCCAGCGGTGGACTGGAGCACGATGCCGGCCGGCCTGGGTCAGTACGGCATGAGCGAGGGCGAGCCGGCGCTGCGCGAGGCCATCGCCGCCCAGGCCCGCGCCTATGGCCTGGACTGCACGGCGGACCAGGTGCTGGTGACCACGGGTTCGCAGCAGGCCCTGGATCTGATCGCCAAGCTCTATCTCGACGTCGGCACCCCGGTGCTGGTGGAGGGCCCGACCTACCTGGCGGCGCTGCAGAGCTTCCAGTTCTTTGGCGCCGAGTGCCTGGAGGTCAGCCTGACGCCGGAGGGCCTGGATCTGGAGGCCTTGCGCCTGCGCCTGGAAGAGCAACGCCCGGCCTTCGCCTATCTGATCCCGACCTTCCAGAATCCTTCCGGGGTGCGCTATTCCGCAGCCAACCGTGCGGCGGTGGCAGCCCTGCTGGACGAGTATGGCGTGACCCTGGTCGAGGACGAGCCCTATCGCGAACTCAGCTATGACGGCGCGCCGGCGCGGCCGCTGTGCGGCCAACTCCGGCGCAGCGCCTGGATCCACACCGGCAGCCTGTCCAAGACGCTGCTGCCCGGCCTGCGCGTGGGCTACCTGATCGCCTCGCCTGAACTGCTCAAGCCCCTGCGGGCGCTCAAGCAGGCGGCCGATCTGCACACCTGCCGCATGAGCCAGTGGCAGGTGCTGCAATGGCTGGGTAGTGAGCGTTATGCCCGGCACCTGGAGGAGGTGCGGGCCTTCTACCGTGAGCGTCGCGATGGCTTCGCGCGGGCGCTGACGCGACATTTCAGCGACATCGCCGACTGGCAGATTCCCCAGGGTGGACTGTTCTTCTGGTTACGGCTGAAAACGCCCCTGGATACCCGTACGCTGCTGGATGCCGCCCTGGCGCAGGACGTCGCCTTCATGCCGGGCGAGCCATTCTTCGCCGAACCGGATCGTCACCGCGGTCTGCTGCGGCTCAATTTCAGCCATGTGCTGCCCGAACGGCTGGATACGGGCCTTGCGCGCCTGGCCAGCGTGATCCGGGAAGCCACCCCCCCATGACAAGGAGCTGTGAGATGTATCAGGTCTATGGCGATCGTCGTTCCGGCAACTGCTACAAGGTGGTGCTGATGCTGCACCTGCTCGGCCTGGAGTATCGCTGGCACGAGGTCGATATCCTCGCTGGCGAGACGCAGAGCGAAGCCTTTTTGGCGAAGAATCCCAACGGCAAGATTCCGGTGCTGGAGCTGGAAGACGGCACCTGCCTGTGGGAATCCAATGCCATCCTCAACTTCCTCGCCGACGGCACGCGCTTCCTGCCCAGCGAGCCGCGGCTGCGGACCCAGGTGCTGCAGTGGCAATTCTTCGAGCAGTACAGTCACGAACCCTATGTGGCGGTGGCGCGTTTCATCCAGCTCTACCAAGGGCTGCCGGCGGAGCGCCGGGAGGAGTACGAGGTCTGCCTGGTGCGCGGCTACAAGGCCTTGCGGGTGATGGAGCAGCAGTTGCAGCGCACGCCCTTCCTGGTCGGCGAGGACTACTCGATCGCCGATATCGCGCTCTATGCCTACACCCACGTCGCCCACGAAGGCGGCTTCAGCCTGGACGACTATCCGGCCATCCAGGCCTGGCTGGCGCGGGTAGCGGCGCAGCCGGGGCATATCGCCATCGGCTGAAACGCGAGCGGGGAGCCAGGGCTCCCCGCGGGACGCTCGGACGTGATCAGCGAGCGCTGACCACGAACTGCCAGTACTGGTTGAGGCGGCGCTCGCCACCGTTGGCGGTCAGCAGCACGGAGGACGGCGGCTTGGACTGCAGCTCCGGCAGGGATTTCATCAGCGTCAGCCAGTTGCTGTAGTAGGTCTGCAGGCAGCGGCGGGCGGTGCCGTTGTTCTGCAGGGAGGTGAGGGCCTTCTGATAGGCCGGCTCGATCTGCGACAGTGCCTGGACGACACAGCTGTCGGTATCGGAGAAGCGAGCCGTATCGCCGATGCGGGTTCCGGCGATCACCGCCTTGTTCGCGCAGCTCTTGAAGGCGACCATGCTGGCCTGCTCGAACTGCAGGGCATCCTGGTCCATGGCGAAAACGGGTGCGCTGCAGACAGCGGCTGCAACGAGGGCTAAGGCGTAAGCGTGGCGTTTCATGGTGGCGTCCCTGGCTACGTCATATAACGTGATGGCATCAATGCACAGCGGCAGACTGCGCCGCCGGACAAATGTTCAGCGCAAAAGGCGGCAAAGCGCCATCAGGTGAATTCCACCAGACCGACGGTAGTGAGACCTATGAACAGGGCGGTCAGGGCGACCATGGCGAACGCCAGGAGATAATCTTCCATCAGGGCTTTCCCTACTACGATGACGGCAGTAGGACCGATGGCAATTGGCCAGGTTCGTGCGGAAGCGCAGCGCGCGCAAGCGGGCCGACGAAAGGTCATCGGGCCGAGGGGAGGGCGACGACGCCCGATGGGCGCCGTCGCCTAGACATCACTCTTCCAGACGGTTCTTGTCGAGTTGCTTGGCCAGGCCGGCGCCCAGATCGGCACCCGTTACCGGTGCAGCATTCGGATCCGACATGGTGCGGGTCGCGAGCTGTTCGACCGCCTTGGCCTGCATCGGCGGCAGCTTGACGCTGGCCAGGCCGTCGCCGCCGTCCACGGCGGGGCTGGGCTGTTCCACGAACTCCCAGTCCTGACCCTGGTTCCAGGGACCGCGCATATCGCCTTCGCCTTGCGACATGTTGTAGTAGACGCTGGCGAATTCCGGCCGCGGTGGCATCTTGCCCTGGGGGAAATTGGGCTGGATGGAGTGCAGCGCGTTCTCGAAGGACTTCTGGTGCGCGATCTCGCGGGTCATCAGAAAGCTCAGGGTGTCCTTGATGCCGGCATCGTCGGTGACGTTGATCAGGCGCTCGTAAACGATCTTGGCCCGGGCCTCGGCGGCGATGTTGGATCGCAGGTCGATGGTCGGCTCGCCGACGGTGTCGATGTAGGCCGCGGTCCAGGGCACCCCGCCCGAGTTGATCAGTTGCGGGCCGCCACCGTAGAGGATCTGAGTGAGGTGGGAGTCATTGCCGGCACCGGTCAGGGAGCGGTACATGTCCGCTTCTTCCTGGGTTTTTTCCGCCAGGTCGCCCTTGGCGCCCTTGTTCAGCATGGCGATCATCGAACCGATGATTTCCAGGTGGCTGAGTTCTTCGGTGGCGATGTCGAACAGCATGTCCTTGCGGCCCGGGTCGAGCTCGGCTATCGCCTGGGTGAAGTAGCGCATGGCGGCGGCGAGTTCGCCTTGGGGACCGCCGAATTGCTCCAGCATCAGGTTGGCGAGACCGGGATTGGGTTCGGACACGCGCACGGTGTATTGCAGTCGCTTGTTATGGACGAACATGTAACCTCCAGGGGCTAGTCACGGTATAACTCGGGCGTTTCAGCGCTTCGCGGTCAGATCGGGGTCGGCGGAGCGTTCCAGGAAGGCGCGGGTGGTGGCGGGCAGGTCTTCCAGCAGCCAGGCCGCCATGGCCTTCTCCTGTTCGAGGATGCGTTCGCAGGCCTGCTGCGTTTCGCTGTCGCCGATCTCGGCAGCGGCCGCGATCAGCGTGGTGTAGGTGGCGATTTCGATGTTCTCGAAGACATAGCCGGCGATGGCCCCCTTGATGACCTCATCGCTCATGGGTGCGCCGCCGATGGCCTGGCCCAGCGCCATCAACTTGCCGCCCATGTCCTTGAGGGTCGAGGGGCTGCTGCCGTGACGGCTCAGGCAGCCTTCGATCACCTGCCGCTGTTCCTGGGTCTCGCGGATGTGCTGCTCGATACGCTGGCGCAACTGCGGATAGTGCTCCAGGCGCGCGGCCTGGGCGGAGAGCATCTTCTCGGCCTGTTCCTCCATGGCATGGGCATCGCGCAGCCAGTCGATGAGGTTGTCTTGCTTGGAAGCGGTCATGGAAAACTCCTGCTCGTGGAGAGTGGCGACAACGGGCTGCAGCGCCCCGCCAGATTGCGTTCTGTCTGCTTATTAGTGGCCCTGGCCTAGCCAGAGATTCGGCTCATGGTGGCCTTTCGGATCGATGGGGAAGCCCTGGGCTTTTTGTTTTACAAGCCCAGCGGCAGGGGATTGTCTGGAACGCCGAGTTGTTGGACGGGCGCCTGTCGGCTGTACAACTCTTGTATTAGCCAAATAGCGTCTTTAGTCATATCTTTGCCGTTCACCCCCTCGAGCAAACCGTTCATTCCGTACTTGCCGAAGCCAGGGACATCTGTGTCAGGATCCGGCGAATGCATGGGAAGGAGTCAGCATGAAAGGGGCTGAGGAACAGCTGCCAGGCGTAGGCCCGGTCAGGTCGCCGGAGGCACGCTGGCCGGATCCGAACGTGCCGGGGCTGGAGCCGGACGAGATCATCGCGCAACTGCGGGCGTCGGCTGCGGGCGCTGACTGGGCCTGGTACCAGCGCCGTGGCCACTGGTCTTGCATGGCCACCGGAAATGACGCCGGTGGCTGGCCGGAATTGCTCGAGGACGAGGAGCTGGCGCAGCTGTCCGCCCAGGCCTCGCTCCGCTGCTATCCCACCGGCAGTGGCCCGACCCCGCTGGGCTGGTTGCTCGCCCGTCCCGATGGCCATACCGATTTCGCCGCCCTGGCCCTGAGATTCGGCTTCGTGCTGCAGCGCTTGCAGTTGCAGCGGGCCCAGGCCATCCAGCAGGTGCTCTACGACATCACCTACCTGGCCAGTTCGACCCTGGATCGCCAGCTGTTCATGCAGCGCACCCATGAGTTGCTGGTGACCCTGATCGATGCGGAGAACCTCTGCCTGGCATTGCTCGATCCCGACGCCGATCGGATCCACTATCCCTATTACTTCGATCAGCGCGACGAGAGCCCGCCAGCGCCGGGTTCCTTCGAGCCGCTGGACAGGGAGCAGCCGAGCCTGACCGCCTTTGTGCTCATGCACGGCGAGCCGCTGCTGCTGCCCAAGGAGGCCATGGAGGCCGCCCAGGCCAACGGACCCTATTACTGCCAGGGCAGCGTGCCCGAATTCTGGATGGGCATCCCGCTCAAGGATGGCGCCGATCGCACCTTCGGCGTGCTCAGCCTGCAGGTCTACGACCGCGAGCGCCGTTACGGCCCCGAGGACCAGGCGCTGTTCCAGGTCATCGCCCGCGACGTCGCCATGGCCCTGGACCGCATCCTCCGGCGAGAGGATCTGGAAGCCACCGTGGGCCAGCGCACCCAGGAGCTGTCGGAGGTCAACGCCCGGCTGCGCGAGCAGATCGCCGAGCGCGAACGCGCCGAGCAGCTGCAGGCGGCGCTGTTCCGCATCGCCGAGCTGTCCAGCGCCAGCACCGACATGCCGGAATTGCTGGGGGGGCTGCACCGCGTCGTCGGCGAGTTGCTCTATGCCCACAACTTCTACATCGCCCTCTACGACGACGCCTCGGGCGAGGTGAGCTTTCCCTATTTCGCCGATGAGCGCCGTACCGCGGCCCCCGTCGCCCGGCGCGGCAGCCGCGGCTATACCGAATACACCATCCGCCAACGGCGACCCTGCATCATTGATCGGCACAAGGCCCGCCTGCTCATCGAGCGCGGCGAGATCACCCCGGTCGAGGGTACCCCGGAAGCCTGTTCCTGGCTGGGTATCCCGCTCTATGACGGCAAGCAGGTCCGCGGCGTACTGGCGGTGCAGAGCTATCGCGAGGATGTCCGTTACAGCCAGCGCGACCAGGAGCTGCTGACCTTCGTCTCGCGCCACATCGATACCGCCTTGTCCCGGCGCAGCGCTGCGGAAGCCATCCAGCAGTCGCGCCAGGCCCTGGAGGTCAGGGTGCAGGAGCGCACCCGGGCCCTGGATGCGGCCAATGCCCGACTGCTGTACGAGAACAATCACGATGCCCTTACCCGGCTGCCCAATCGCAGCTTCTTGCAGCAGCGCCTGGGCGAACTCTGGACGGCGCTGGAGCGCGACGGCGCCGGTCTGGCGGTGATGTTTCTCGACCTGGACAGGTTCAAGCGCATCAACGACCAGTTCGGCCATCCCTTCGGCGATCTGCTGCTGGTGGCGGCGGGGGAGCGGCTGTCTGGCTGCCTGCGGGAGACCGACCTGCTGGCGCGGCTGGGGGGTGACGAATTCGCCATCCTGGTGCCCGGTGGCGGCCTCGATTCACCGGTGGCCATTGCCCAGCGCATCATCGACGCCTTCGATCGCCCACTGGTGATCGACGACCACAGTCTGTTCGCCTCCTGCAGCATCGGCATCGTGGTGGCCGATCCCAGTCTGCATCGCCAGCCGGATGACCTGCTGCGCGATGCCGACACGGCCATGTACCGGGTCAAGCAGGGCGGCCGCGACAACTTCGCGGTGTTCAACCAGGAACTGCGCCAGGTGGTGTCCGACCAGGTGGTGCGCGAAGGCGCGCTGCGCAAGGCGCTGAAGAACGGCAACGAACTGGAGCCCTTCTTCCAGCCGATCATCGAGGTCGGCACCGGTCGCGTGGCGGCGCTGGAGGCGCTGATCCGCTGGCGACAGCCCGATGGCAGCGTGCTGGCGCCGGGGGCCTTTCTCCCCGAGCTGGAAGGCCTGCGCCTGATCGGACGGCTGGATACCTACATGCTGACGCGCATCGCCGCCACCCTGGCCGAGCCCGCCCAGGCTCATTGGCCGGTGGTGCACGTCAACTGCTCCAGCTACAGCATCGTGCAGCCGGAATTCGCCGACGAGGTGCTGAGCATCCTCGCCGCGTACGGTGTGGCGCCGTCACGGATCTGCCTGGAATTGACCGAAGGGGCCCTGGTCGCCGAGCCCGAGCGTGCCAAGGCGGCCATGGAGGCCCTGGATCGCCACGGGGTCTCGGTGGTGCTGGACGATTTTGGCGCGGGCTTCTCGTCGCTGGGCTATGTCCACGAATACCGCTTTCGCGGCCTCAAGATCGACAAATCCTTTGTGCTGCGTCTGGGCGACAGCACGCGCAGTGTCGCCATCGTCCGCGCCATCGTGCGCATGGCCGAGTCGCTGGGCCTGGATGTGGTCGCCGAGGGCGTCGAGGACGCCCAGGCACTGCAACTGCTCAAGGACATGGGCGCCCGCCATGCCCAGGGCTATCTGTTCGCCCGGCCGCTGGACCTGCAGGCGACCCGGCAGCTGCTGGGCAGGGCCGCCGGCTAGAAGGTGACGCCGGCCACCAGGATCAGGTTGGTGTAGGGCTGGCACTCGCCGGTACGGATCTGCACCCGCGCCTGGCGACACAGGGTCTTCATCTCGTCATGGGAAACCAGGCGGCGGCTGCCCAGGGCGCCGTCGGCGTTCAGGCGCTCCAGTTCGGCCAGGGCCGGGGGCTGGACCTCGAGGGTTTCCTCGGCGAGCAGGTGACTTTCCACCTGCATCTCGCTGATCAGCGCCTGCAGCACACTGAGGAAATCCGGTACGCCCGGGGTCACGGCCAGATCGACCAGGGGCGTGCCCGGCGGCACCGGCATGCCGGCGTCACCGATGACCACCAGGTCGCCGTGGCCGAGACTGGCGACGGCCTGGGACAGGGCGATGTTGAGCAGAGCGGTCTTCTTCACCGGGCGAGCTCCTGGCGGCTGGGGATGGAGGGCTGGGCGCCCGGACGGGTGACGGCGATGGCGGCGGCCTGCTGGCCGAGGGCGATGGCCGCCGAGACGCTCAGACCCTCCGCCAGGCCGGCGGCGAAGCCACCCAGGAAGGTGTCTCCGGCGGCCGTGGTGTCCACCGCCTTGACCGGCGTGGCCGGGTGGTGCTGGCAGCCGTCGGCGGAGACCTGCAGCAGGCCCTGGCCGCCCAGGGTCAGCAGCACCTGCCGGGCGCCGGCGGCGACCAGTTGGCGCGCAGCGGCTTCGGCCTGCTCCAGCGTGTCCACCGGCAGGCCTGTCAGCAGGCTGGCTTCGCTTTCGTTGGGCACCAGGTAGTCGATATGGGCGTACCACTCGGCCGGCAGCGGTCCGGTGGCCGGCGCCGGATTGAGGATCACCGTCTTGCCCAGCGCATGGGCGCGGGCGAGGGCGGCGCCCACGGTAGCCAGCGGGACCTCCAGCTGGGCGATCACCAGCTTGGCCTGGTCCAGCACGGATTCCTGGGCCTGCAGATGAGCGGCGGACAGTTCGCCGTTGCCACCGGCGACGATGACGATGGCGTTCTGGCCCTGGTCGTCCACCAGGATGGAGGCGATGCCGGTGGGCACCTCGGCCGCCACCGAGACGCCCTGGCAGTCGATGCCTTCCTGGAGCAGGCTGCGGGTGAGGAAGTCGCCATAGGGATCGGCGCCGACGCAGCCGATCATGGCGACCCGGGCGCCCAGGCGCGCGGCCGCCACGGCCTGGTTGGCGCCCTTGCCGCCGGGTGCGGTGGTGAAGGTATGGCCGGCGAGGGTCTCGCCGCCCTTGGGCAGGCGCGGGGTGCGCACCACCAGGTCCATGTTCAGGCTGCCGATGACGACGACGTCAGGGTGCATGGGAGGTCTCCAGAGCAGAGGGCGCCGCGGTGGATTCGCGCAGCACCAGCCGGGGTACGGCGATGTCGTGGGTGGAAGGGCTGCCGACCGTCTCGCGGCGCGCCAGCAGCAGCTGGGCGGCGCGTTCGCCGAGGTCACGGATCGACTGGCCGATGGTGGTCAGGGCCGGGTAGAGATAGCGACTGAGTTCGATGTCGTCGAAGCCCACTACGGACAGCTGGCCGGGGACGCTCAGGCCCCGTTCGGCGGCGGCGCGCAGCACGCCCAGGGCGATGGTGTCGTTGCCGGCGAAGATCGCGGTGGGGCGCTCCGCCCGGGCCAGCAATTCGCGGGCTGCGGCATGACCGGCGGCGGCGGTGAAGGAGCAGCGCTGGATGGCGCCAGGGGCGATACCGGCCTCCGCCAGGGCCTGCTGGTAGCCGGTGATGCGCTCGCTGGCGACGGGAGAGTCGGCCGGGCCGCCGATGCAGGCGATGCGCCGATGACCGAGTTGCAGCAGGTGGCGGGTGGCGAGCAGGCCACCCTGGTGGTGATCGATGCGGATATGCGCGGCCTGGACGCCATCCAGCGGCCGGTCGGCCAGCACCAGCGGGATGCGCAGGCCGGCGAGGGCGCGGGCGAAGCGCGGATCGCCATCCACGGTGGCGACCACCAGGCCGTCGATCCGGCGCTCCTTGAGCACCCGCAGATAGCGCAGCTGCTTGTCGGCGTCGTCATCGGAATTGCAGAGGATGACGCTGTAGCCCTGGCGTTCGCAGTGATCCTCGATCCCCCGCGCCAGCTCGGCGAAGTAGGGGTTGACCGCATTGGGCACCAGCACGCCGAAGGTGCCGGTGGCGCGACTGCGCAGGGAGCGCGCCACGCCGCTGGGCACGTAGCCCAGTTCGGCGATGGCCGCCTCGACCTTTTCCCGCACGCCCGGACTGACCGGGCGGCTGTTGTTCACCACATGGGAGACGGTGGTGTAGGAGATGCCGGCGCGGGCGGCGACATCCTTGATGGTCGCCATCAGCCCTTGCTCTTGGCGCGCTGGCTACGGTAGGTGTCGAGGATCACGGCGACCACGATGACCGCGCCGGTGATGATGCGCTTGGTCGGCTCGCTGGCGCCGATCTGGGCCAGGCCCGCGGCCAGCACCGAGATGATCAGTACGCCGAAGAAGGTGCTGATGACCGAGCCGCGACCGCCCATGAGGCTGGTCCCGCCGATCACCACGGCGGCGATCACCTGCAGCTCCAGGCCGACGCCGGCATTGGGATCGGCGGCTTCCAGGCGGGATATCTGGAACAGCGCGGCGAGGCCCGCCAGCAGGCCCATGAGGGCGAAGACGATGACCTTATAGGGCTTGGGATTGATCCCGGCCAGGCGCACCGCTTCCTCGTTGGTGCCGATGGCGATCAGGTAGCGCCCGAGCACCGAGCGGGTCAGCAGCAACTGGGCGACCACGATCACCAGCAGGGCGATGACGAAGGAGGGCGAGATGCCGAAGGCGAAGGGCGTCGACAGCCAGGCATAGGCATCGCCGATGTAGGCGGTGCGCGAATCGGTCAGCTGGTAGGCGGCGCCCCGGGCCATTTCCAGCACGCCCAGGGAGACGATGAAGGAAGGGATGCGCCAGGCCACGGTCACGCTGCCGGTGAGGGTGCCGGTCAGGGCGGCGCAGAGCATGCCCAGGGCCGCGGCGGGCAGGATGCCCCAGCCCCATTCCAGGGTGGCGACGCTGACCACGGCGGCGGCCAGGGCCACTACCGAACCCACCGAGAGGTCGATGCCGCCGATGATCAGGATGAAGGTCATCCCGGTCGCCAGCACCATCAGATCGGGGATCTGGTTGGCCAGGGTGGTGAAGGTGGCATAGGAGAGAAAGTGACTGCTCATCAGGGAGAACAGCACGATCATGGCCAGCAGGGCAGCGGCCAGGCCGACGTAGGTGCCCAGGCCCAGGCCGAAGGCGCGCCGGGAGGAGGTGACGGGAAGACTGCTCATCGAATGGCTTCCTGAGAAAGGGGTTGCGGCGGGACAGGTTCTTCCAGCAGGGCTTCGCGGGAGCGATAGCCGGCGAAGGCGGCGGCCAGCAGCCGCTCCTGATCCCAGTCATGGCGTTCGAAGGTGGCTTCCAGGCGGCCGGCGGAGATCACGCCGATGCGATCGCAGATCAGCATCAGCTCGCGCAGATCGCTGGAGACCACGACCAGGGCCTTGCCCTGGCGGGTGAGTTCGGCCAGCAGGCCATAGATCTCGAACTTGGCGCCGACGTCGATGCCGCGCGTGGGTTCGTCGAACAGCAGCACCTGGCAGTCGCGTTCGAGCCAGCGGCCGATGACCACCTTCTGCTGGTTGCCCCCGGAAAGTTCGCCCACGGGCTGGCTGCCGTCGTTGCAGCGGATGCGCATGCCCTTGATATGACGCTCGGCCAGGGCGGCTTCACGGGCGCTGCTGACCAGGCCCTGCTGGGCAACCTTGGCCATGTTGCCCAGGGCCAGGTTGGCGCTGATGGGCTGGCTGAGCAGCAGGCCTTCGCCCTTGCGGTCCTCGGTGATCAGGGCGATGCCCTGGCGTACCACCTTGGCCGGCGAGGCCAGGTCGACCGGTTTGCCGGCCAGGTGAACCGCGCCGGAGTCGGCGCGATCGGCACCGAAGATCAGCCGCAGCAATTCGGTCCGTCCGGCGCCGATCAGCCCGGAGATGCCATAGATCTCCCCGGCGCGGACGCTGAAGGAGACGTCCTGGACCTTGTCGGCGCGCGACAGGCCCTTGACCTCCAGCAGCGGCGGCCCGAACCGGCGCTCGCCCATGTCCAGGTGCTCGCCGAGATCGCGGCCGACCATGAGGCTGACGATCTGGTCGGTGGCGTACTCCGCCATGGGCGCATCGGCCACCAGGCGGCCATCGCGCAGCACCATCAGTTGCTGGGCGATGCGCTTGAGTTCTTCCAGGCGATGGGAGATGTAGACCAGGGCCACGCCCCGGGCACGCAGCCGCTCGATCTGCTCGAACAGCAGCTCCACCTCGCGCGAGGTGAGCATGGCGGTGGGTTCGTCGAGGATCAGCACCCGGCAATCGCCGATCAGGTTGCGGGCGATTTCCACCATCTGCTGGTGACCCACGCCCAGTTCGGCGATGGGGGTATCCGGATCGATGGACTCCAGGCCGACCTGGGCCATGGCCAGCCGCGCCTGTTCGCGCAGCTGGCGGCGGTCGATCCAGCCCAGCCGCCGGGGCAGGCGGTCGAGAAAGAGATTTTCCGCCACGGTGAGGGTGGGCAGCAGATTGAGCTCCTGCATGACCATCCGCACCCCCTGGGCTTCCGCCTCGCGGCGGCTGCCCGGGGCATAGGGTCGGCCGAGAAAGCTCAGCTCGCCGGTGGTGGGTTGCACCAGGCCACAGAGGATCTTGGACAGGGTGCTCTTGCCGGCGCCGTTTTCTCCAGTGAGCGCCAGCACCTGGCCGGCGCGCAATTCCAGGTCCACGCCGCCGAGTACCGGCTGTGCATAGGTCTTGCCGATGCCACGGGCGCTGAGGATGACCTCGGACGACATGGGGGCTCTCCTCGGATCAGGGCTGGGTGACGAGTTCGACCGGGGTCTCGATCACGCCGTCCTTGGCACCGGTGGGCTCGCCCTTGACCAGCTTGAGCGCGGCTTCGATCCCGAACACGGCCTGCTTGGCAGCGAACTGGTCGGCGGTAGCGAGGACGCGACCGTCCTTGAGCATCGGGTGGATGGCCTTGATGTTGTCGTAGCCGACGATCTGCACCTGGCCTTTCTTGCCGGCCGCGCGCACGGCGGAGACGGCGCCCAGCGCCATGCTGTCGTTGCCGGCCAGCAGGGCCTTCAGGTCAGGGTATTCGTTGAGCATGGCCGCGGCGACGGCGTTGCCCTTGTCGATTTCCCAGTTGCCGGATTGCACGCCGACGATCTTCATGCCGGCCGCTTCCATGGCGTCCTTGAAGCCTGCGGTGCGCTGCTGGGCGTTGGTGGTGGTGGAGACGCCCTCGATGATGCCGACCTGGTCACCCTGCTTGAGCTGCTTGGCCAGGTACTCGCCCACCAGGCGCGCGCCCTTGCGGTTGTCGGGCCCGACGAAGGGGATGTCCAGGGACTTGGACTTGAGCACCTCGGGATCCAGGCGATTGTCGATGTTGACCACCTTGATGCCGGCGTCGCTGGCCTTCTTCAGTACCGGAACCAGCGCCTTGGAGTCGGCCGGAGCGATGACCAGGGCGTCGACCTTGGACACGATCATCTGCTCGACGATACGGATCTGGCTGGAGGTGTCGGTCTCGTCCTTGATCCCGTTGGAGATCAGGTCGAAATCGGCGGAATGGTCTTTCTGGTAGGTCTTGGCGCCGTCTTCCATGGTCAGGAAGAATTCGTTGGCCAGGGACTTCATGACCAGCGCGACCTTGGGCTTTTCGGCGGCCGTGGCATGACTGGCGGCGAGCGGCAGGATCAGCGAAGCGGAGGTGAGAGCGATAGCCGCCAGCAGGCGGGCAGGGCGAAAGGCCAGCATAGGGGAATCTCCGAATTCTTATGGTTCTTGTGGTCGCGCAAACGTTTGCGCGAAAGCGAGAATGTCCGCTTCGTTGGTAGCTGTCAACGGAAGTCACTACATGAATCGATTCAGCGCCAGGGGACGGCAGGTTGGCCCTGGCCCTGTAGCCCCCGGTATACTGTGCAATCGTGTTCAACCAGGCGCCCGGCGCCCAAGAGTCTCTGCCATGCCCTTTTCCGAATCCGCCCTGAAATCCCTCATCCGCGCCGTGCCCGATTTTCCCAAGCCGGGGGTGATCTTTCGGGACATCACGCCGCTGTTCCAGTCGCCCGAAGGCCTGCGTGCCGTCATGGCGGAGTTGCTGGAGCGCTATCGTTCGGCGTCCTTCACCCATGTCGGGGCGCTGGATGCCCGCGGATTCCTCATCGGCCCGATCCTGGCCTATGAACTGGGCAAGCCGCTGGTGCTGTTCCGCAAGCAGGGCAAGCTGCCGGCCGAGTTGCTGACCGAGGTCTACAGCACCGAATACGGCGACTCCGTGATCGAGGTGCACAAGGACAGCGTCGGCGCCGGTGATTCGGTGCTGCTGGTCGACGACCTCATCGCCACCGGCGGCACCCTGGTCGCCGCTGGCAACCTGATCCGCCGCCTGGGCGCCGAGGTCCACGAGGCCGCCGCCATCGTCGACCTGCCCGAACTGGGCGGCTCCAAGCGCCTGGAAGCCGCCGGCATCCCCACCTTCGCCCTGACGAGCTTTGCGCTGTCGGAGTATTGAGTGGCCCCTCGATCGCGGCCATGGGCCGCTCCTACAGGCGCACCGGATACCTGTAGGAGCGGCCCATGGCCGCGATAACAGCGTCGAACCTGACCTCAGCGTTCTGCCGGCACCTCCCGAGGTGCCTGTTCGCGGACAAGGCTGCGCCGTTGTCCACCCTACGACGGTGGTGCCTTTGCAGGACGGGTCGCATCGGCAGATCACCTTGGCCGTAGCAGATCACTCAAGTCGTAGGTTGGGTTGAGAGCAGCGAAGCTCAACGGATGTTGCCTCCGCGGCGCCTATCTCGTTGGGCTTCGACGACGGAGCCGTCTCAAGACAACCCGCGATTTAGCGCAACCTTGGCAGCCTCTCGTCAAAGCTCAGCCGTCGGCCCTTTCGGCTCCAGCGGATACAGATCCACCTCGTCCGCCAGCTTGGGCAACTCGTCGAGGAAGGCGAGGGTATGGGGCTGGTTGAAGTGGTCGTCCTGGGCGGCGACCGAGGCCCAGCGGGCCTGGATCACCCAGAGGTCGCCATCCTCGCTGCCCTGGAACACCCGGTAGTCCAGGCAGCCTGCATCGGTCACCGCCACGGCGGCGAGATCGAGCAGATGGGCGCCTAACGCCTGGGAGCGTTCGGGCTGGGCCCTGAGCAGGGTGAGGCTGTGGACGTCCGGCATGGCGGGCAGGTCTCCTGGAGGTTCGAGACTTCGACCCTCCAGGATGGCGGACGTCGCAGCCGACTCAGCGATTGATCAGGCTGAGGAATTCGGCGCGGGTGGCGTCGCTGGCGCGGAACTGGCCGAGCATCACCGAGGTGACCATGGAGGAATTCTGCTTTTCCACGCCGCGCATCATCATGCACATGTGCTGCGCCTCGATGACCACCGCGACCCCGGCGGCACCGGTAACCTGTTCGATGGCCTCGGCGATCTGCCGGGTCATGTTTTCCTGGATCTGCAGCCGACGGGCGAACATGTCGACGATACGCGCCACCTTGGACAGGCCGAGCACCTTGCCCTTGGGCATGTAAGCGACATGGGCCTTGCCGATGAAGGGCAGCATGTGGTGCTCGCACAGGGAGTACAGCTCGATGTTCTTGACCAGCACCATCTCGCTGTTGTCGGAAGTGAAGAGCGCCTCGCCCACCACCTCTTCCAGCGTCTGGTTGTAGCCACGGCAGAGGTACTGCATGGCCTTGGCCGCGCGCTTGGGCGTGTCCACCAGCCCCTCCCGGCCGATGTCTTCGCCGAGTCCGGTCAGGATCGAGGAGTAGTGCTGTTCGAGAGACATTTGGGTTCCTGTTTGTCGATAAGGAGGTTGGCGCTCGGATGAGACGTCACCCGAGTCGCGGAGTCACTCGTCGCGACCTTCGAGCATGGTGCGCTTGAGCAAGACATAAAGCGAGCCGGTACCGCCGTGGCGGGGCAGGCAGGAGGTGAAGCCCAGCACCTGGGGATGCTGGCGCAGCCAGGTGTTGACGTGGCTCTTGATCAGCGGACGGCGCCCGTCCAGGCGCGCGGCCTTGCCATGGGTGATGCGCACGCAGCGGATTTCCAGGCGGGTGGCCTCGGCGAGAAAGTCCCAGAGGGTTTCCCGGGCCTTCTCCACGGTCATGCCGTGCAGGTCCAGGCTGCCCTCGAAGGGGATCTGGCCGCCCTTGAGGCGGCGCAGCTGGGTGTCCTGGACACCGTCGCGACCCCAGTAGAGTTCGTCCTCGGCGCCCACATCGATGACGAAGGCATCGCTCAGGCCATCGACCCGGGTAGCGGTCGTGGTCCTGGTCGCATCGGCACGGCGCTGGGCGACCTGGCCCAGGTCGGCGCGCGGTTTGCCGGTGTCGGCGCGATCCTGCTTGAGCGGACGGATCCCGCGGGTGAAGTCGGCGAAAGAGGCGTCGTCGTCGTGCATGGCGTTCTCCGGTGTAGGACGTCATTCTACCGGCGGGTCAGGCCTCGTGCAGCAATCGGCTCACCGCGGCCAGCGCGGCCCTTTGCCGCTCGGGCCAGTCGCCGGCGATTTCCAGCAGCGGCTGGCCGTGGGCCTGCAGCCAGTCTCGACAATGGGCGAAGAACGCCAGCCGCTCGGTCAGCTCCGGCTGGCAGCGCTGACCGTCGTCCTGCCAGACGACGTCGCGGGGGTCGAGCAGCAGGTGCAGATCGTAGCGGCGGGCCAGCAGCGCCGGCTCCAGCCAGGCGGGCGCGGTGCCGAACAGCAGCCGACTCCACAGCAGATTGCTCAGCAGATGGGTGTCCAGCAGCAGCAGGGGCGGCGCGGCGGCGCGCGCCTGGTCTTCCCGACGCACTTGCTCGCGGGCGATGAGCTCCACATCCGCCAGGGTGGTGTCGGTACCGTGCCGCTCGCAGTATTCGCGGACGTACTCGTCGACCCGCATACCGCCGAACCTTTCGCTCAGCACCTGCGTCAGCCAGGACTTGCCACTCGATTCGGGGCCGGTCAGTACCACCACCTTCATCGCGCGGTCGCCAGGGCGCGACGCCAGTCGAGCCAGCCATAGGCCGCCAGGCCGACAAAGACCGCATAGAGGATCGCGGTGGGGTAGAGGCCCTTGTAATAGAAGAGGCCCACATAGATGACGTCCAGCACGAACCACAGCACCCAGCACTGCAGGCGCTTCTGCGCCATCCAGAACTGGGCGACCAGACTGAAGCCGGTGAGCGCGGCGTCCAGCCAGGGCAGGGCGGCGTCGGTATGGGTACCCATGAGATAGCCGAGGGCCAGGCTGCCCAGGGCACCAACGGCCAGACCGGCCAGCAGGGGTTTCGCCGCCAGTGAAGTGACCTCGCGGCCCTGGTGCTGCTGGCCGCCCCTGAGCCATTGCCACCAGCCATAAAGTTGCAGCACCGCATAGATGCACTGCAACAGCATGTCCGAATAGAGCTTCACGTCCAGGAAGATCCAGGCGTAGAGCACCACCATAACCAGGCCGATGGGCCAGGCCCAGATGTTCTGGCGCACCGTCAGCCAGACGGCGATCACCCCGAGAACGGCGGCCAGCAGCTCCACGGGCGACATGCCCAGCAGGGTGGTGAGCGACTCCAGAAACGACATGCTTCACATCCGGAAAGATTGAATTCGTCATTGTACGGCACCTAATGGCCGTCTATCGGTCTCTTCAACCGGTCTCGCTCTGGTAAGGTGCCGGGCGCTGACTTCAGCACGTGCTGTCTTGGGTACCGCGAAGGGCCATGCCCTGCGGAGCGTCACGGTTCGAACCCCGTTGCCGCCGGAGCCTGCAGCTCCGGCTACCTGCAAATGTTTCACTTGGATGGAGTAATACCATGGACCTATGGAGTGCCTTGCAGGCGCTTATTCTGGGGATCGTCGAGGGCATCACCGAGTTTCTGCCCATTTCCAGCACCGGCCACCAGATCGTCGTTGCCGATCTGATCGGCTTCGGTGGGGAAAGGGCCATCGCCTTCAATATCATTATCCAGCTGGCGGCCATCCTGGCCGTGGTCTGGGAATACCGCTTCAAGGTCTTCGAGATCGTCACCGATCTGCCGCGCAAGTCCTATGCACAGCGTTTCACCGGCAACCTGATCATCGCCTTCCTGCCCGCCGCGGTCCTGGGCGTGATCCTGGGTGACCTGATCCACGAATACCTGTTCAACCCCATCACCGTGGCCTTCGCCCTGGTGATCGGCGGCGTGATCATGATCTGGGCGGAAAAGCGTACCCATCGCATCCGCGTGGAAGAGGTGGACGACATGCGCTGGCATGACGCCCTCAAGGTCGGCTGCGCCCAGTGCCTGGCGATGATCCCGGGCACCTCGCGTTCCGGTTCCACCATCATCGGCGGCCTGCTGTTCGGCCTGTCGCGCAAGGCGGCCACCGAGTTCTCCTTCTTCCTGGCCATGCCGACCATGGTCGGGGCGACGGTCTACTCCGTGTACAAGTACCGTCACCTGTTCACCGCCAGCGACGTCCTGGTGTTCGGAGTCGGCTTCGTCACCTCCTTCCTTTTCGCCATGCTGGCGGTCAAGGCCCTGCTGAAGTTCATCGGCAACCACAGCTACGAAGTCTTCGGCTGGTACCGCATCGTCTTCGGACTGCTGATCCTGGCCACCTGGCAATTCGGCTGGATCGACTGGCACGCGGCCAAGGCGGCCGGGTGAAACCCGAGAAGGAACAGCAGAGCCGGCGTAAGCCGGCTCGTGCGTCTACGCAGAATGCTTCCCCCAAGGCCGCCAAGCGGGCAGCGCCGCTGACGCCCTATCAGCAGCGCGCCGCCATCGCCCGCCAGGACATGCTGGCGCTGCTACAGATCGCCGTCTTCATCCTGCCCCTGCTGGGTATGCTGTCGCTGGCCTTCGGCCGCGGGGTGCTCTGGCCGATGCCGCTCTATCTGGTGGCCAGCGTGACCACCTACCTGCTCTACAAGCACGACAAGCAGCGCGCCCGCGACAAGGGTTGGCGCGTGCCGGAGCGCATGCTGCACCTGGGCGAATTGCTCGGCGGCTGGCCGGGCGCCCTGATCGCCCAGCAGCGCTTTCGCCACAAGACCGTCAAGCTGAGCTTTCGGCTGGTGTTCTTCGCCATCGTCGCCCTGCACCAGCTGCTCTGGCTGGATGTGCTCTGCGGCGGCTTTCTGCACCGTCACCTGCCGCTCTGAGGTCAGACAGGCGGCGGTGGGGCAGGTGATGGGCTAGGCTTGGCGGGCGAAAGCCCCCGTTGCCCAGGAGCCCCCCTTGCGAATGCCTCTGTCGATCCTCACGCCCCTTTTCCTGTCCCTGACCCTGGCCGCCTGTAGCCAGGTTCGCGAGACCTCCCTGCCCACGGCCCCCGAGGCCGGTTCCGGTTACCGCCCCGGGCTGACGGCCAGCGCAGCCACCCGGCAGATGGCGGCCGCGGCCAATCCCCTGGCCGCCGAGGCCGGCCGGGAGATCCTGCGCCAGGGCGGCTCGGCCATCGACGCCGCCATCGCCATGCAGGCGGTCCTGACCCTGGTCGAGCCGCAATCTTCCGGGATTGGCGGCGGCGCCTTCCTGCTCTACTGGGACGGTCGCAAGGTCCAGGCCTACGACGGTCGCGAGACCGCGCCAGTCGGGGCCACGGAAAGGCTCTTCCTGCACCCGGATGGCAGCCCCATGGCCTTCGAGGAGGCACGGATCGGCGGTCGTTCGGTCGGGGTGCCCGGGGTGCTGCGGGCCCTTGAGCTGGCGCATCGCGACCACGGCAAGCTGGCCTGGCAGGTGCTGTTCGAGCCGGCCATCCGCCTGGCCCGGGAGGGTTTCCCGTTGTCGCCGCGGCTGCATAACCAGCTGCTTCACGACCCCTTCCTCAAGCAGTCACCCGGGATGGCCGCGCTCTATCTGGATGCCCAGGGACAGGTGAAGCCGGTGGGCACCCGGCTGCGCAACCCGGAATTGGCCGATACCCTCGCGGTGATCGCCCGGGAGGGCGCCGGAGCGCTCTATCGCGGCGACCTGGCCCAGGCCATCGCCAGGGCCGTGCAGGAGAGCCCCAATCCCGGCAGTTTGAGTCTTCAGGACCTGGCCGGCTATCGCGCCAGGACGCGCACGCCGCTGTGCACCGACTACCAGCGCTGGCGCGTCTGCGGCATGCCACCGCCCGCCGGCGGCATCACCGTGGCCCAGACCCTGGGCATTCTCCAGGCCCTGGAGGCCCGCGATCCGGCCTGGGCCCTGGCGCCGTTGCGGCCAGTGCCGACCGCGCTGCCGGCGGGCCAGGAGCCGCGTCCCGAAGCCGTGCACCTGATCGCCGAGGCCGAGCGCCTGGCCTATGCCGATCGCGCCCAGTACGTAGCCGATCCGGAGCTGGTGCCGGTCAACGTCAAGGGGCTGCTCGATCCCGGGTATCTGGCCAGTCGTGCGCAGCAGGTCGGTGAGCGCAGCCTGGGCAAGGCCGCGCCGGGGGTCCCACCCGGCCCGACCCTGGCCTGGGCACCGGATCGCTCGCCGCTGCGCATCTCCACCTCCCAGGTGGTGGCGGCGGATGCCTGGGGTGGCGCCCTGTCCATGACCACCACGGTGGAGAGCTACTTCGGCTCCCACCTGATGGTGAAGGGCTTCATGCTCAACAATCAGCTGACGGACTTTTCCTTCGTGCCGCGGGAGAAGGGCCTGCCGGTGGCCAACCGGGTGGAGCCGGGCAAGCGACCGCGCTCGACCATGTCGCCAACCCTGGTGTTCGACCGCCAGAGTGGCGAGCTGCTGGCGGCCCTGGGCTCGCCGGGCGGTTCGCAGATTGCCGGCTATGTGGTCAAGACCCTGGTCGGCTTGCTGGACTGGCAGCTGGATCCCCAGGCGGCTGCGGGCCTGCCGAATTTCGGCAGCCGTAACGGCCCCACCGAGCTGGAGCGCGGCGAGACCACCCCGGCCTTGCGCCAGGCACTGGAGCAGCGTGGGCACCAGGTACGCGAAGACGAGATGACCAGCGGCATCCAGGTGATCCGCCGAATGGGCTCAGGTTGGCAGGGCGGCGCCGATCCGCGGCGGGAGGGCGCGGCGCTGGGGGATTAGGCAAACGTCGGAGGGCGATAGCCCCTCACCCCAACCCTCTCCTAGGAGGAGAGGGGGCGGTTTGCCGGGGTGGGGACGTCAGGCGCAGGGATGGCCCGCCAGTGGGCCATCCCGGTGGGGTCAGGCCGGCTGGTCGAGTTGCAGCACGCGGGTGGTGCGCTCGCGCACTTCGCGCAGCAGTTCGGGCTCTTCCGCCAGCTTGTGACCGAAGGCCGGGAACATGGCGCGCAGCTTGGCCTGCCAGTCTTCGCTCTGGAAGCGGCTGGGGAAGCAGCGCTCGACCAGGGTCAGCATGATGGACACCGAGGTGGATGCACCCGGGGAGGCGCCCAGCAGTGCGGCGATGGTGCCGTCGCCGGAGGCGACGATCTCGGTGCCGAATTGCAGCACGCCGCCTTTCTGCGGATCCTTCTTGATGATCTGCACCCGCTGGCCCGCCACTTCCAGGCGCCAGTCCTGCTTGCGCACGGCCGGGTAGAAGGCCCGCAGTTCCTCGACGCGCTGGTCGAAGGATTGCAGCACCTGGCCGACCAGATAGCGGGTCAGCGGCATGTTGTCCCGCGCCACGGCGAGCATGGGGCCAATGTTGCCCGACTTGATCGACTTGGGCAGGTCGAGGAAGGAGCCGCGCTTGAGGAACTTGGTGGTGAAGCCGGCGAAGGGTCCGAACAGCAGGGACTTCTTGCCATCCACCACCCGGGTGTCCAGGTGCGGGACCGACATCGGCGGCGAGTTGACGCCGGCCAGGCCGTAGACCTTGGCCTGGTGCCGTTCGACGATGTGCGGATCGTCGCAGCGCAGCCACTGGCCGCTCACCGGAAAGCCACCGTAGCCGGCGCCCTCGGGGATGCCGGACTTCTGCAGCAGCGGCAGGGCCGCGCCACCGGCGCCGAGGAAGACGAACTTGGCGATCAGGGTGCGGGTGGCACCGGAACGACTGTCCTCGATGGTCAGGCGCCAGCGCTGGTCGGCCTCGCGGGTCAGGTCCACCACCTTCTGGTTGTAGCGGACCTGGGTGCCGGGACGGGTCTGCAGGTGACCGAGCAGGCTCATGGTCAGGGCGCCGAAGTTGACGTCGGTACCCCCGGCCACATGGGTCGCGGCCACGGCTTCGGTGGCCGGCCGGCCTTCCATCACCAGGGGCATCCACTCGCGCAGCTTGGCGTGATCCTCGGAATACTCCATGCCGTCGAAGCAGGCGTGGTCCTTGAGGGCCTCGTAGCGCTTGCGCAGGAAGGCCATGTCCTTGGCGCCATGGACGAAGGACATGTGCGGCACCGGGCTGATGAAGGCGCGCGGCGAGCCGAAGTGGCCTTCCTCGACCAGGTAGGACCAGAACTGCTTGGAGGCCTCGAACATGCCGTTGATGCTGAGGGCCTTGGTGATGTCGATGCTGCCGTCCGCCTTTTCCGGCGTGTAGTTCAGCTCGCAGAGGGCCGCATGGCCGGTTCCGGCGTTGTTCCAGGGGTTGGAACTCTCCGCCGCGCCTACGTCGAGCAGCTCGAGCACCTCGACGGTGCTCGTGGGCTCCAGTTCCTTGAGCATGACCGCCAGGGTCGCACTCATGATTCCCGCGCCGACGAAAACGAAATCCGACTCTTCGTTACCACTGTGCATTCATCGTACTCCTGAGACAGTGTCTCGCTTTACACCTGAGGGAGAGCGGGCGTCGGAGCCCGCCCTCGAGTTGGGCAACCCCGGGCTGACCGCGAACGGCCGGGCAGGGGTGAGCAACCGGTAGGGCATGGCAGTCAGTTGCGACAGCGGCCGTCCGGCAATGTTCTGATTTGTTGAGTGGGGAGCAAGGGTCCTGGCGGACCGGCGGAGGCCGGTACCAGGCGGGGAGATCAGGATGCGACAGGGAACCCGTCGAGCGTGCCGGAAGGGGGCGCTACGTGTTACGAGACGTGGCAGGAGACCCCTGGTCTCCCGGCGCAAACGATAGGTGATGATCGCGGCGATCCTGGTCGAGTACCCGTTTCGGTGCGAAATGATACCTAGGGTAACTGCTTAGGGCACCCTCTATTTTATTCGTGTAGTGGGTGTCGCGACCCACTACACGAACCTCGCCTCAGCCGTTGATACCCTGGCTGCGCAGATAGTCGTCGTAGCTGCCGCTGAAATCCACCACCCCGGCCTCGCTCATGTCGAGGATGCGGGTGGCCAGCGAAGAGACGAATTCGCGGTCGTGGCTGACGAAGATCAGGGTGCCCGGATAGTTTTCCAGCGCCAGGTTCAGCGCCTCGATGGATTCCATGTCCAGGTGGTTGGTGGGTTCATCCATCACCAGCACATTGGGCTTCTTCAGGATCAGCTTGCCGAACAGCATGCGACCCTGCTCGCCACCGGAGATGACCTTGACCGACTTCTGGATGTCGTCGCTGGAGAACAGCATGCGACCCAGGGTGCCGCGCACCATCTGTTCGCCGCCCTGGGTCCACTGACCCATCCAGTCGAACAGGGTGACGTCGTCGGCGAAGTCCTCGGCGTGGTCCTGGGCGAAGTAGCCCACGTCCGCGCTGTCGGTCCACTTCACCTCGCCGCTCTGCGGCGCCATCTCGCCCACCAGGGTGCGCAGCAGGGTGGTCTTGCCGATCCCGTTGGGGCCGATGATGGCGACCCGCTCGCCGGCTTCGATCTGCAGGCCGAGACGCTTGAACAGCGGGGTGCCGTCGAAGCCCTGGGTGACGTTTTCCAGGGTCACCGCCTGGCGGTGCAGCTTCTTGTACTGCTCGAAGCGGATGAAGGGGCTGACGCGGCTGGACGGCTTGACCTCGTCCAGCTGGATCTTGTCGATCTGACGCGCCCGGCTGGTGGCCTGCTTGGCCTTGGAGGCGTTGGCCGAGAAGCGGCTGACGAACTGCTGCAGCTCGGCGATCTGGGCCTTCTTCTTGGCGTTGTCCGACAGCAGGCGCTCGCGGGCCTGGGTGGCCGCGGTCATGTACTCGTCGTAGTTGCCGGGGAACAGGCGCAGTTCGCCGTAATCCAGGTCGGCCATATGGGTGCAGACGCTGTTCAGGAAGTGGCGATCGTGGGAAATGATGATCATGGTGCTGTTGCGGGCGACCAGGATGCCTTCCAGCCAGCGGATGGTGTTGATGTCCAGATGGTTGGTCGGTTCGTCGAGCAGCAGCAGTTCCGGATCGGAGAAGAGCGCCTGGGCCAGCAGCACGCGCAGCTTCCAGCCGGGAGCGACGGCGCTCATGGGGCCGAAGTGCTGGTCCTGGGGGATGCCCAGGCCGAGCAGCAGTTCGCCGGCACGGGCTTCGGCGGTGTAGCCGTCGTATTCGGCGAACTGGACCTCCAGCTCGGCCACGGCCATGCCGTCGTCTTCGCTCATTTCCGGGAGGGAATAGATGCGGTCGCGCTCGGCCTTGACCTTGGCCAGCTCGGCATGGCCCATGATCACGGTGTCGATGACCGTGCAATCCTCGTAGGCGAACTGGTCCTGGCGCAGCTTGCCCAGGCGCACGTTGGGCTCGAGCATCACCTGGCCGCCAGTGGGTTCCAGGTCACCGCCGAGAATCTTCATGAAGGTGGACTTGCCGCAGCCGTTGGCGCCGATCAGGCCGTAGCGATGGCCATTGCCGAATTTGACGGATACGTTCTCGAACAGCGGCTTGGCGCCAAACTGCATGGTGATGTTAGCGGTGGAGATCAAGGGGGGGGTACCTGTAGGGGTTTCAGACCGGAGCTCGCCTGCAGCCCGAGCCGGCGGGCAGCTTGGGCAAGGCGTTTCGATCGGATGGGCAGAGCTCCAGCGGGCAGGGTCGAGGGGTCGCGACGAAGCGCGGCGGCCTGGCTGGGCTGCGGTAAAGGCGGGCGGCGCCCGACATGCCGCCTATTGTGTCATAGCTGCGAGGTCCTTTGTACGGGGCTGGCGGCGGCCGGGTGTCGCTGGACTAGCGGGCGGTCGGATCGGGGGTGCCAGGCCGGGGTACCACTTTCCAGATCGCTTCGGTCAGCTGATCCAGTGTCCACGGCTTGTGCAGGAAGGGCACCCCGGACGGAATGTCATTTCTCAGACCGGCGTAGCCGGACATCAGTACGAAGGGCACCGCGGGCCAGCGTTCACTGACGATCTTCGCCAACTGGACGCCGTCGATCACGCCCGGCATCCGCACGTTCGACACCACCACATTGACCTGCTGCCAGTGCAGCTCGAGAAACTGCAGGGCGGCATCGGCAGTGCCGAAGGTCTCGACATGGAAGCCTTCCTGCTTGAGGACCTCGCGGACCAGTGCCTGGAGCAGCAGTTCGTCCTCGGCCACGACGGCGAGCAGATTCGGGGTGCTGGCGGAGCGGGTCGGCGTATCCATAGGCAGGCAGTCCGGAGTGGAGAAATACCTGAAGTCTAGTCAGCCTTGGGCCAGGCTGCTGGCCAATGGCCCGGATCAGCACTCAGCTTTTTTAGGGATGAGCCTCTAGGTCCAGGCAGCTGACTCGCGCGAAGGCTCTGGCAAGGGGGCGACGCCGCTTGGCAGTCGGGCGACGTGCGGTAAGCGTCAGGATGAAACATCTGGCGCCGCCGACCTACTAACCTCTGAGACCGACCGGCACAGGAGCCACGGCATGATCCTTTCTCTTTCTCCCGCGCCCGATACCACGTCCCCGCTCGCCCTCTGGCTGGGTGGCGATCAGGCACCGCTGAACGATTCCGACATGGCTGACGAGGAGATCGATACCGAGATCCCCGACGAAGTGGTCGAGAACCTGACCGAGCCGGCCAAGCCGCCAGCGCCGATTCCGGATCCCGGTCCGCTGTAGGCGCGCATCCGATTTCACCTGCGGTCAGGCCGGCGTCAGGTCAGGGCGTTCGCGCAGCGCCCGGTGATAGAGCAGGGCGCTGAGCCCCAGGCCAGCCAGGGCCATGAGGCCGGCGAAGAGGAAAATGGCGCTGAAGCCGAAGCCATTGGCGATAGCGCCGGCCAGTGGACCGGTGATGCCCAGGGCCAGATCCAGGCACAGCGAATAGGCGCCCAGGGCGGCGCTACGGTTGGTCGGGGGAACCTTGACGATGGCTTCCACACCTAGGGCTGGATAGACCAGCGACAGCCCGAACCCGGCCATGGCCGCGCCGATCAGTGCCATCTGCGGCGTGACCGCCAGCCAGAGCAGCAGCAGACCCAGGGTCTCGACGGCGAAACAGGCCAGGGCGACCCGAAAACCACCCAGCTTGTTGATGGTGCCGGCGAACAGCAGTCGCGCGCAGATGAAGGCGGCGCCAAAGGCGGTCAGGCAAAAGGCGGCATTGGGCCAGCCGTTGCTCGCGTAGTAGAGCGTGACGAAGGTGGCGATGGCGCCAAAGCCGATGGAGCTCAGCAGCAGGCAGAGGCCGAAGGGGCTGATGCGCCAGAACACCTTGTGAAAGGGCAGTCGCTCACCGGGAATCACCGGTGCCGGCTCCTTGTTCCAGGCCAGGGCCAGCCCCAGGGCGCCAAGCAGCGCGATAGCCACGCCCAGGCTCCACAGGCCCAGACCCGCGACCATGGCCACGCCCAGGGGGGCGCCCAGGGCCAGGGCGCCATAGGCGGCGATGCCATTCCAGGAGATTACCTTGCTGACGTGCTGCATGCCGACGCTGCCCATGCCCCAGCTCAGGCAGCCAGTGCCTATCATGGCCTGGGACATGCCGAGAATGATCCTGCCGACGATCAGTAGGCCCAGGCTGAGGCCAGGCACGCTTTGCAGCGAGGTGGCCAGCAGGGTGAGCACGCCACAGGCGACGCAGCCGAAAAGGCCGTAGATCACCCCGCGCTTGGCGCCGATGCTGTCGGCCAGCTTGCCGGCCAGGGGGCGGGTGAAGAGGGTGGCGAGGTACTGGATGCTGATCGCCAGTCCCGCGATGACCGAGCCGTAGCCGAGATCGTCGTGCACGTAGCCCGGCAGGATCGCCAGCGGCAGGCCGATCGCCAGGAACAGCAGGAAGCTGAAGACGACGATGGAAACGATACGCAGCGTGACGGCGAGGGAGCTGGCGGCTGGGGCGGTCGTGGTCATGGCTGTTCTCGAGAGGACTCGTCGAAACGGCAGAGGAGGCGAACGCTGAGCGCCAGGCCTGCCAGCGCGGCCAGCGCGGCGCAGAGAAAGCTCGCGGCATAGCCGAAATGGGTGGCCACCGCCCCGATCAGCGGACCGGTCACCGCCAGGGAGAGGTCGATGAACACCGAATAGCCGGCCAGGGCGGCGCCCCGGTTGGAGGACGGCACCCGCTGCACCGCCTCCACGGCCAGCGCCGGGAACACCAGCGAGAAACCGATGCCGGTGAGCGCCGCGCCTACCAGGGCAGTGGTCACGCTGGGGGCCAGCCAGAGGACGGCCAGGCCGACGGCTTCCACCGCCAGGCTGACGATGGCGACACGAAAGCCACCGTGGCGATTGATGGCGTTGGCGCAGACCAGGCGTACCCCGATGAAGAAGGAACCGAACACGGTCAGGCACAGGGCCGCGCCGCTCCAGCCCTGACTGGCGTAATAGAGGGTGATGAAGGTTGCCAGGGTGCCGAAGCCGATGCCGCCCAGCGCCAGGCCGAGCCCGAAGGGCAGGACCCGGCCCAGCACCGTGGTGAAGGGCAGGCGCTCGCCGCGGACCGGGACGATGGGCGGGCGGGGCTTGGCGATGCGATAGCCCAGGGCGGCCAGGCCGATGATGCTGACACCCATGATCCACAGCCCCAGGGTATCCACCAGCACCACGCCCAGCGGCGCGCCGATGGCCAGGGCGCCATAGCTGGCGACGCCGTTCCAGGAGATCACCTTGGCGGTGTTGGTCGGACCGACCCGACCGATCGCCCAGGAGATGGCGCCGGTACCCGAAAGGCTTTCGGCGCAGCCCAGCACCAATCGGCCGAGCAGCAGGGCGACGAGGCTGACCCAGGGCCAGGCCTGCAGAAGCACCGACGCCAGCATCAGCACGCCGCTGAGCCCGCAGCCGAGCATGCCGTAGAGCACCGACTGCTTGGCGCCGACCGTGTCGATGATGCGCCCGGCATGGGAGCGTGAGAACAGCGTCGCCAGGTACTGACTGCTGATCACCAGGCCGGCGATGATGGAGTTGAAGCCCAGCTGGTCGTGCACATAGCCCGGCAGCACGGCCAGGGGAATGCCGATGGTAAGGTAGGCGATAAAGGTGAAGAGCACCGTACCCAGGGTGATGCGGGTGGCCAGAGCGGGTGAGGGTGCGGGCGGTAGGCTGGCGGTCGACATCGGACTCGAGAGGTTGTCTGACAATGTGGGATAGATTGCTTTCGTCCGGTAAAGGTCACATGCGATGACATTTTTTGTCCACGCTCGAGAGGGAGCGAAGCGGGCGCCAGGCACTGGCTGGGGTGGTCTGCTGCTGTTGGCCGCGTGGGTGGCCTTGCCCGGCTGGGCGGCGGAGCGGATCGAATTGCGCATCGGTGAGCAGCGCCTGGCCGTCGAGGTGGCGGCGACACCGGCGCAACGGGCCCAGGGATTGATGGGGCGACCGCCACTGGCTGCTCGCGAGGGCATGCTGTTCGTCTTCGCCGGGGATGACGAGCGCTGCCTGTGGATGCGCGATACCCCCAGCGCGCTGGCCGCCGCCTTCATCGATGCCAGCGGCAGGATCCTCAACACGGTCGAGATGCAGCCGCTGACCGATACCCGGCACTGCTCGAGGGCGCCGGCGCGCTATGCGCTGGAGGCCCAGGCCGGCTGGTTTGCGGCGCGCGGGATCAAGCCGGGCGAATCCGTACAGGGATTGGAAGGAGTGGCGCCAGCATCCCGGTGAGCGCGTGTAATTGGAGTCTTTTATTATTTAAAAGTCATTCAAAAACATGAGCTTGAGAGATTATTTTAGTGTTGGGTATAGGTACTTTGTGAGAAATCACTTTAAGTACAGAGTAGCGCTCGAAACGCAGTCGAAATCTGTATCCAGGGTGACTCGGCAACTGCCCTCTACCCACCAAGGCGATGACGCCGTCCGTTGCTTCCTACCGTTTCCTGCCAAAGAATCAGCCAGGCGATCGCTAATGGATCCAGGCCTCGACACGCCGGTTCTTGACCCGGCCATTGGCTGACAGTCCGGCAACCGGCAACTGGTCGCCCAGGGAGAGCACTTCGCTGGCGAAGGCCTGCTGATGGCGCAGCGCCGTGGCCACCGCGGTGGCCCGCAGGCGCGCCAGTAGAGATGCCCGTGCCGGATCCTCGGTGGCATCGTTGAAGCCCACCAGGATCAGCTGCCGGTTGGCGTTCTCGGGCTGGCGCATGAAGGCGGCCAGCCGCTCGACATCGCGCAGTGCCTTGTTGTCCAGGCGTGCGCTGCCGGCGGTGAAGCGGAAGTTGACCGTGAGGCGCTGCGCCCGGCGCGCCAGCTCGCTGTAGGCCGGAGGCATGCCGCGGGTGTCGCCTATGGTCAGGGGCTCGATGCGCTGGGCGACGAAGCCGCTTTGCTGCACCACCGCCTGGCCCGCCGGGGTCTGGCTGAATTCCAGCAGGCTCCGCGTCCAGTCCGAACGCTGAGCCGGCGGTGCATAGAGGAAGAGGCGGCGGGCGAGCGGATAGTCTTCGGTGGCGATGCTGGCTTCGCTGGGCGCGATGGCGCGGCCTTCACCGTCGCGCAGGGCAAGCTTTGGCGATCCGGCAGCCGCCGCCAGGCTGGTGAAGCCTATGCCGGCGGGATCGTCGGCCACCCGCTGCGCCAATTCCTCGTTGGACTCGAAGCGCCGGGCGGCAGCGCTCAGGCGTTTGCCGGCCGGATTCAGGACCAGCTCGCGAAAGGTGTCGTAGGTACCCGAGCGGTCATCCCGCGCATAGATCCGGATCGGGCCGGGCGTGCCGCCCAGCTGCTGCCAGTCGCCAACGTCGCCGGAGAAGACCTGCGCCAATTGCTGCAAATCGAGTTCCCGCAGCGGATTGCCGGGATGCACGATGATCGCCAGACCATCCAGGCCGATGACGTATTCCGCTTCCTTGCTGCGCAGGTCACCCAGATTGGCCAGGGCACTCACTTCGCTATCGGTGATGGGGCGCGAGGCCGCGGCGAGATCGGTCGCGCCCGCGGCCAGGGCGGTAAAGCCGGTACTGGAGCCATGGGCCGCGATCTGCACGGCCACGGTATTGCCCTGCGGGGCTCGGGCCATCAGGTGCCATTCGTCCATGACGGCGGTGGGCACCACCTGTGGATCCCGATAGCCGCGTTCGGCGAGCAGGGCCGCGACCAGACGTGGCCCGAGCCGGGCATTGATGGTGTTGGAGCCCTGCAGGCGCAGGAGGATGGTCGTGGATTCGCTGGCCAACAGGGGTGAGGGCAGCAGAGGAAGCAGGGTCGCGAGCACCGCTCGCCGCAGAAAGGCGCGGCGGAATACCGGGGCGGAGCAATTCATGGGTCGGCCTCGAGCCTAAAGGCGAGGCCGACACCTTAGGCATGCCGCATGACGTCGATGTGACAGCCGCTCACGCCAATTCCAGCCAGATCGGCGCATGGTCGGAGGGTTTCTCCATGCCGCGGATCTCGTAGTCCACCCCGGCGGAGACGATGCGCTCGCGCAAGGCCCGCGAAGCGAGGATGGTGTCGATGCGCAGGCCGCGCTTGGGTTCGTCCTCGAAACCGCGACTGCGATAGGGGAACCAGCTGAAGCGATCGTCGACTTCGGGATGCAGATGGCGATAGCTGTCGAGCAGGCCCCAGCCCAGCAGCCGCTGCATCCATTCGCGTTCTTCCGGTTGAAAGCTGCAGGCGCCGGTCCGCAGCCAGCGCTTGGCATTGGCGGCGCCGATGCCAATATCACGATCCTGGGCCGAGATATTGAAGTCGCCCATCAGCAGCAAGGGCGTGTCCGGCGAGAAGCGCTCTTCAAGTAGATTCTGAAGATCCGCGTAGAACTTCCTCTTGCCAGGGAATTTTGTCGGATGGGCGATGTTCTCGCCTTGGGGGAAATAGCCGTTCATGACCACCAGCGGCTGACCCTGGCGGTCGGCGAAGACGCCATAGATGAATCTCTTCTGGGACTCTTCGCCATCGCCGGGAAAGCCCTTGTGCAACTCCAGGGGCGCCAGGCGCGACAGCAGGGCCACGCCGTAATGACCCTTCTGGCCATGGTAGTGCACGTGATAACCCAGGGCCTCGACCTCGGCCCGGGGAAACTGGTCATCCGAGACCTTGGTTTCCTGCAGTCCGATCACATCCGGCTCATAGCGTTCGATGATGGCAGAAAGTTGATGAGGTCTTGCGCGCAAGCCATTGATATTGAAGCAAACTACCTTCATAACGCCCTCTCTAAAGGTGGATGGCCCTAGCCTAGCAGAAAGCCTGTCGCCGAAGCGGCAGGCGGGCGAACCCTGGCCACTCCCGTTTGTCTCACAGCGCAACGCCCGTTAGCATCCCTGTATGAATAAGCCGAACGCTCTACGCCGCGCCCTGATTGGAATTTGTTGTCTGCACGGCGTGGCCTGGGCGGCACCCGCCGAAGTCAGCGTTCGCGTCCAGCCTGCCAATAACGCCTTGCGAGACAACATCCAGGCCTATATCGGCTCCGTCGAAGGGCGCGATGTCGCCGGGTTGCAACGCCTACGCCCGGCGACGGAGCGGCAGGCCGAGCAGGCAGCCCAGGCACTCGGCTACTACCATGCGCAGATCGAGACCCGCGTCGAGCCGGGGGAGACGCCACGGCTGGTGGTCGAGGTACGCCCCGGCGAGCCGGTCAGGCTGCGCAACGTGGATATCCGTATCGAAGGGCCGGCGCGCGAGTTGCGCGCCTTTCGCCAGCCGATACCGGCCGGACTCAAGGCGGGCCAGCCGCTGAACCAGGGCCTCTACGAAGACGCCAAGAGCCTGATCCAGAATCAGGCGCAACGGTATGGTTTCTTTCGCGGCATCTTTACCCAGCACCAGCTGCGGATCGATCCCGCTACCGGATTTGCCGACATCGCCTTGGTGTTCGACAGCGGGCCGCGTTTCGTCCTCGGCAAGGTGTCCTTCGAAGGGGATGCGCCCTTCGATCCCGATCTGCTTCAGCGCATGGTGCCCTTCGCCCAGAGGACGCCCTACGATTCCGAGCTGATCGCCGATTTCCAGAGCAATCTGTTGGCCAGCGGCTTCTTCGATGGGGCGCGGCTCGATACCTATCCCAAGCAGGAAGGCGCCGCCGAGGTGCCGGTGACGGTCACTCTGCGCACGCGCAAGCCGCGCACCTTCGGTTTCGGCCCCGGCTACTCCACCGATGTCGGTCCGCGGCTGAGATTCACCTGGGAAAATCACTGGCTCAATCCCCAGGGCCACAGCCTGGGCGCCGAGGCCGAGTTGTCGGCGCCACGCCAGAGCATCGCCACCTGGTACGACATTCCCGGGCAGGACCCGATCAACGACAAGTTCCGCTTCGCCGGCGGCTACCAGTACGAGCAGATCGCCAACGACGACTCCCTCAGCCAGTTGCTGACCGTGGGGCCCGAGTGGCATCGCAAGTTTCCCAACGGCTGGGAGCGGGTGCTCTCGCTCAAGTGGCGCAACGAAAGCTATCGGCTGGGCGACGATGAGGGCACCTCCAACCTGGTGATGCCTGGGGTGGATTTCTCCCTGCTGCGCAGCGACAACCGCATCGACCCCAATCGCGGCTATCGCCTGCAGTTCGGCGTCTCGGCGGCGAAGGAGGGGTTGCTCTCGGATGCCAACATGATCCACACCACGGCGCTGGCCCGTGGCCTGATCACGGTGGGCGACGGGCACCGCTTCCTCGGACGCCTGCAACTGGGCGGCAACTTCACCAATGGCTACAACAAGGTCCCGCCATCGCTGCGCTTCTTCGCCGGCGGTGACCAGAGCGTTCGCGGCTACGACTACCAGACCCTGTCGCCGGAAAACGACGAAGGCGACTACGTGGGCGGTCGCTACCTGGTCGCCGGTGGGGTCGAATACCAGTATCCCCTGCGCGACAAGTGGCGGCTGGCCACCTTCATCGACCAGGGCAGCGCCTTCAACGACCTCAACAACTACGAACTCAAGACCAGCGTCGGCGTGGGCGTGCGCTGGGTCTCGCCGGTCGGCCCGATCCGCGTCGACCTGGCGCACGGTCTCGACGAACCCGGCGGTATCCGCCTGCACTTTTCCATAGGACCTGAGCTGTGAAGTCGGTAGGCGGTGTCATCCTCGGCGTACTGGCGGCCCTGCTGGGCGCGCTGATCCTCCTTCTCGCCCTGGTGCTGGGCAACGCCAGCGTCAGCCGGCTGGTGCTGGAACGGGTGCCGGGTCTGACCCTGACCGACTTCCAGGGGCGCCTGGGTGGCCATTGGCAGGCCCGGCAGCTGGTCTGGGAGGGGGGCGCCACTCGGGTGACGGTCGAGGCACCCGAATTCGCCTGGCGACCCGCCTGCCTGCTCAGGCTGCAGCTGTGCATCGATACCTTGGTCGCCTCGCGCGTCGCCATCGAGCAGGCGCCCAGTCCCGAGCCGGCGCCGGAGAAGAGCGGGCCCATCCAGTTGCCCAGCCTCGGCTTGCCGTTGGGGGTGCAGCTAGGTGAGGTACGGATCGGCGAGATCCGCTACAACGACGCCGAACAAGCCCGCGACCTGGAGCTCCAGGCCCGCTGGCAGGCTGACGGGATAGCCATCGAGCGCCTGGCCGGCATGGCGCACGGCATCACCCTGGATACCCACGGCCGGTTGCAGCCCAGCGGCGCCTGGCCGCTGCAGTTGCAGGGCACCCTCGGCCTGCCTGCGCCGGAGGCCGCGCCCTGGTCGCTGGCGCTCAAGCTGAACGGCGAATTGCAGAAGACCTTGCAGCTGGAGGCCGACAGCAGCGGCTATCTGCCCGGCCGCCTGACCGGCACGGTGCAGCCGCTGGCGGACAACGTCCCGGCCGATCTGCAACTGGTGGCCGATGGCTTCAAGGCGGCCGCCAGCCTGCCCGATACCCTGCGGCTGAACGACCTCAAGCTGACCGCGCGAGGCGATCTGGCTGCGGGCTACGCCCTGGTCGGCCAGGCGAAACTGCCGGGCGAGGGCGGTCCGGTGGACCTGAATCTGGAGGGTCGCGTCGATGCCAAGGGCGCGCGGATCTCGGCCTTGCGCCTCCAGGCCGCGCCCGAGCAGCGTGTGGCGCTGGCTGGCCAGATCGACTGGCAGCAGGGGCTCGCCGCCGACGCCACCCTGGATTGGCGCGACTTTCCCTGGCGCCGGCTGTATCCCATGGCGGAGCCCCCGGTAAGTCTGCAGCGTCTGCAGGGCGAGGTGGCCTATAGGGATGGTGCCTACCTGGGCAATCTCAAGGCTGCGGCGACCGGTCCGGCCGGCGCCTTCACCCTGGCCACCCCCTTCAGCGGCGATACCACCCAGCTCAATCTGCCCTCGCTGGACCTGCAAGCCGGCCAGGGGCGGGCGCAGGGCAAGGTCAACCTGGGCTTCGCCGAGGGCGTGAGCTGGCAGGTGGCCCTGGATCTGAGCCGCCTGGATCCGGCCTTTTGGGTCGCCCAGCTGCCCGGCAGCCTGGCCGGTCCGCTGCGCAGTTCCGGTGCCTTCAAGGATGGCCGCCTGCAGCTGGATGCCGACCTGGATCTCAAGGGTCGGCTGCGCAACCAGCCGGCCGTGCTGGCAGCCAAGGCCAAGGGCGCCGGCGAGCAGTGGCAGGTCCCGCAGCTGGACATCCGCCTGGGTGACAACCGCATCCAGGGACAGGGCGCCCTCGATCAACGGCTGCAGGGCCAGCTGCAACTGGATCTGCGGCGCCTCGGCCAGCTCTGGCCCGATCTGTCCGGCAGCGTCCAGGGCCGCCTGGATCTGGCCGGAACCCTCAAGGCGCCGGCTGGCCAGCTGCGCCTCGACGGGCGCCAGCTCGCCTATGCCGACAACCGCATGAGCAGCCTGGCGCTGGCGGCGACCCTAGATGATCGCCAGCGCGGCAACCTGGAGCTGACCGCCCAGGGTCTGCAGGCGGCCGGGCGCGATTTCGGCGTCCTGCGCCTGCAGGGGCAGGGCGATCGCCGCCAGCAGCAGGCCGAGCTGTCGCTCAAGGGGCCACAGCTCAACCTGGCGCTCACGGCCGGCGGTACCCTGGCCGACAACGGTGACTGGAAAGGCCAACTGGCCCGCGGCTCGGTTGCCGCCAGTGGCCAGAACTGGACCCTGCAAAGCCCCGCGCGCATCGAGCGCCTGGCCAACGGGCGTCTGGAACTGAGCCGGCACTGCTGGCGGTCCGGCGCGGCCAGCCTCTGTGGCGACGATCAGCAACTGCTGCCCGATACCCGTCTCGCCTGGCACCTGCGCGCCTTCCCGCTCGCCAGTCTGCAACCGCTGCTGCCCCCGGAACTGGCCTGGCAGGGCACCCTCGATGGCGACGTCGACCTGCGCCTGCCCAAGGCCGGACCCGATGGCGAAATCCGGCTCCAGGCCGGTCGTGGCAGCCTCAAGCTGCGCGACGCCGCTGGCCAGTGGCAGACCTTCAGCTACGACAGCTTAGACGTCACCAGCGCCCTGAAGCCGCAGCAGGTGGACACCCAGGTGCGCCTGACCAGTGCCGACCTTGGCCGGCTGGATATCCAGGCGCGGCTGGATCCCCGCGATCCGAACCAGGCGCTGGCCGGTCGCTTCCAGTTGCAGGGCCTGAATCTGGCCCTAGGCAAGGCCTTCGTCGAAGGCATCGAACACCTCGAAGGCAAGATCAACGGTGCCGGCGAGCTGGGTGGCACTCTGCTGCAACCGAGGGTAAACGGCCAGATCCAGCTCAGCGGGGGCGACATCGGCGGCGGCAGCGTGCCGACGCGCCTGCAGGACCTCGGCCTGACCGCCCGCATCCAGGGCGACACCGCGCTGCTCGACGGCGGCTGGCGCAGCGGCACCCAGGGGCGCGGCCAGATCCGGGGCAGCGTAGGCTGGGCCAACGGCCTGGACGTCAATGTGGCGGTCACCGGCGACAAGCTGCCGGTCAATGTCGAGCCCTATGCGCAGCTGGAAGTGGCGCCCGATCTCAAGATCCTGATGAAGGACGGCCGCCTGGCCCTGGCCGGCGAGGTGCGGGTGCCGCGCGGGCGCATCCAGGTGCAGCAGCTGCCGCCATCCACGGTCAAGGTGTCGGACGATGCCGTCATCGTCGGCCAGGAGGCTCCGGCCAAGCAGCCGGCGATGCAGATCGCCATGGACGTCGATGTGCTGGTCGGATCCGACAAGCTCACCTTCGATGCCTTCGGCCTGTCCGCCGAAATCGTTGGCAAGGTGCACATCGGCGACAACCTCGACACCCGCGGCGAGCTGAACCTGCGCAACGGTCGCTACAACGCCTATGGTCAGCGCCTCACCATGAGACGCGCACGGCTGTTCTTCCAGGGGCCCATCGCCCAGCCCTATATCGATGTGGAAGCCGTGCGGGTGGTGCAGGAGCAGAACGTCACCGCCGGCCTGCGGCTTTCGGGTTTCGCCCAGCAGCCGCGCATCGAGGTGTTCTCCGAACCGAGCATGAGCCAGGAGCAGGCGCTGGCCTACCTAGTGCTGGGACGCCCGCTTTCCAGCGGCAGCGAAGGGGACAACAACGTGCTCGGTCAGGCGGCACTGGCCCTCGGCCTGGCCGGCAGCTCCGGCACCGCCGGCGCCCTGGCGCAGCGATTGGGTATCCAGAACTTCCAGCTGGATACCGCCGGTTCGGGGGACAAGACCAGCGTGGTCGCCTCGGGCAATCTCACCGACAGGCTGTCGGTGCGTTATGGGGTAGGGGTGTTCGATTCCGCCAACACCGTCGCCCTGCGCTACCAGCTCACCCGCCGGCTCTATCTGGAGATCGCCAGCGGTCTGGCCAACTCCCTGGATTTCTTCTATCGCCGCGATTTTTGACGCAAGGACGCGTAACGCTTTGATCGGGTGCGGAAAACGTGTTTACTCCCTGTCCCGTCTCATGAGAAAGGAGCAGTTCATGGCAACCGTCAATTTGCGTGGCAACCCGGTCGAGGTGCAGGGCAACCTGCCGCAGGTCGGCCAGCAGGCCCCGGCGTTCAGCCTGGTCAACGGTGATCTGCAGGACATTACCCTGGCCAGCCTCGCCGGCAAGCGCAAGGTGCTCAACATCTTCCCCAGCGTCGATACCCCGACCTGCGCCACCTCGGTGCGCAAGTTCAACAGCGAAGTCGACAAGCTGGATAACACCGTGGTGCTGTGTATCTCCGCCGACCTGCCGTTCGCCCAGAAGCGCTTCTGCGGCGCCGAAGGCCTGGAAAAGGTGGTGAACCTCTCCACCCTGCGCGGTGCCGAATTCCTGCAGAACTACGGCGTCGCCCTGGCCAGCGGTCCGCTGCAAGGCCTGGCCGCCCGCGCCGTGGTGGTGCTGGACGAGCAGGACAAGGTGCTGCACAGCGAGCTGGTCCCCGAGATCGGTCAGGAGCCGGACTACGCCGCCGCACTCGCCGTTCTCGGCTGATCGCCGCCAACCCACCGCTCTGCGCGGTGGGCGCTTCGAAACGGGCAGGCGCCTTTTGTGTCTGCCCGTTTTGCTTTAGGTAAAATCGCGGTAAAGGGGCTGGTTAGCCGTCTCGCTACTGCTTATCTTCCGCCTTTCCCAGCGTGTACGTATCTTCCGATGTCCGACTCTTCGCCTCGCTCTTCCTCCCGTCGCCGACTGGTGTGGCTGCTCGTCCTCGTGGTGCTGGTGGCTGCGGGCGGCTGGTATTGGTATCACCAGCACGGCCAGAAGAACGAGGCCGCTGGCGGCAAGGGCGCGCGTTCGCCTTTCGGCATGACCGGCCCCACGCCGGTGCGGGTGGTGGCGGTGGAACAGCGCAGCTTTCCCATCGTGCGCAAGTCCATCGGCACCGTAACGGCGCTCAACACCGTCAATGTTCGCACCCGCGTCGCTGGCGAACTGGTGCGGGTGGCCTTCGAGGAAGGCCAGAAGGTCAAGGCCGGCGAGCTGCTGGCCAGCATAGATCCGCGTCCCTATGAGGTGGCGTTGCAACAGGCCGAGGGCACCCTGCAGCAGAACCAGGCGCAGCTGCGCAACGCCGAGCTGGACCTGAAGCGCTACCAGGGGCTGTTCCGCGAAGACAGCATCGCCAGGCAGACCCTGGATACCCAGGAAGCCCTGGTCAACCAGTACCGCGGCACCCTCAAGAACAGCCAGGCGGCGGTGGCCGATGCCAAGCTGAATCTGGCCTTCACCCAGATCAAGGCGCCCATCGCCGGGCGCGTCGGCCTGCGCCAGCTGGACGGCGGCAACCTGCTGTCCGCCAACGACAGCACCGTGGTGGCCGTCATCACCCAGACCCAGCCGATCTCGGTAGTCTTCACCCTGCCGGAAAGCCAGCTGGGCGAATTGCTCAGGCGTGCCCGCGCCGGCCAGACCCTGCCGGTCGAAGCCTGGGATCGCGGCGGTTCGCGCAAGGTCGCCGACGGCACCCTGCAGAGCTTCGACAACCAGATCGACACCGCCACCGGCACCCTCAAGTTCCGCGCCCGCTTCGCCAATGGCGACGAGGCGCTGTTCCCCAACCAGTTCGTGACCGTGCGCGTGCGTGAACAGGTGTTGGAGCAGGCGCTGGTGGTGCCTTCGGCCTCCATCCAGTTCGGCTCCAATGGCACCTTCGCCTACGTGGTCGGGGCCGACAACAAGATCCAGGTGCGCAGCCTCAAGCTGGGGCCGGATGACGGCAGCCTGACCGTGGTCACCGAGGGCCTGGCCGCCGGTGACCGGGTGGTGACCGAAGGCACCGATCGCCTGCGCGAGGGCAACGAGGTGGAGGTGGTTACCGGGGCCTCGGCGGCGCCCAGCGAACCGGCCAAGCCGGCGGTACGCAAGCCCGGCAAGACCCAGGGCTGACCGGCCGCGATGGATATCTCGCGCCCCTTCATCCTGCGCCCGGTCGCCACCACCCTGTTGATGGTGGCGCTGCTCATCGCCGGTCTGCTGGCCTATCGCCTGCTGCCGGTCGCGGCCCTGCCGCAGGTGGACTATCCCACCATCCGCGTGCTCACCCTCTATCCGGGCGCCAGTCCCGACGTCATGACCAGCGCCGTGACCGCGCCGCTGGAGCGCCAGTTCGGGCAGATGCCCGGCCTGTCGCAGATGGCCTCCACCAGCTCCGGTGGGGCCTCGGTCATTACCCTTAGATTCAATCTCGAGTTGGACCTGTCGGTCGCCGAGCAGGAGGTCCAGGCGGCGATCAACGCGGCCAACAACCTGCTGCCCAACGACCTGCCGGCGCCGCCGGTGTACAACAAGGTCAATCCAGCGGATACGCCCATCGTCACCCTGGCGATCAGCTCCAGGACCTTGCCGCTGCCCACGCTCTACGACCTGGTCGATACCCGCATGGCGCAGAAGCTCGCCCAGGTGAGCGGGGTGGGGATGGTCAGCCTGGCCGGTGGCCAGCGCCCGGCCGTGCGCATCCAGGTCGATCCGGACAAGCTCGCCGCCCACAACCTGACCCTGGCCGACGTGCGCAGCCTGGTCACCAGCGAAAACACCAACCAGCCCAAGGGCAGCTTCGACGGTCCCACCCGGGTCGCCACCCTGGACGCCAACGACCAGTTGCGCGACCCCAAGGCCTACGGCGACCTGATCCTCAACTACGCCGACAACGGCGCCCTGCGCCTGGGTGACGTCGCCACCATCGCCCAGGGCGCGGAAAACGACCGCCTGGCCGCCTGGGCCAATCGCAGCGGCGCCATTCTGGTCAATGTCCAGCGCCAGCCCGGCGCCAACGTCATCCAGACCGTCGACCGCATCCAGGCGCTCCTGCCCAGCCTCAGGGAAAGCCTGCCGGCCGGTCTCGACATCGCCGTGCTCAGCGACCGTACCGAGACCATCCGCGCCGCGGTCACCGACGTCCAGCACGAGATGCTGCTGGCGGTGGGGCTGGTGGTCATGGTCACCTTCGTCTTCCTGCGCCGCTTCAGCGCCACCCTGATCCCCTCGGTCACGGTGCCGCTGTCGCTGATCGGCACCTTTGGCGCCATGTACCTGGCCGGCTTCTCGCTGAACAACCTGTCGCTGATGGCCCTGACCATCGCCACCGGGTTCGTCGTCGACGATGCCATCGTCATGCTGGAGAACATCTCCCGGCATCTGGAAGAGGGCGCCACGCCCCTGGAAGCGGCGCTCAAGGGCGCCCGCCAGATCGGCTTCACCCTGGTGTCCCTGACCGTCTCGCTGATCGCGGTGCTCATCCCGCTACTGTTCATGCAGGACGTGGTCGGCCGGCTGTTCCGCGAATTCGCCATCACCCTGGCGGTGGCCATCCTCATCTCCCTGGTGATCTCCCTGACACTCACGCCGATGATGTGCGCCCGGCTCCTCAAGCGCGAGGAGGCCGCGGAACATCGACTGGTCTGGCTGGAGCGGCTGATCGCCGGCTACGGTCGCGCGCTGCGCTGGTCGCTGGCCAACCGGGCGCTGATGCTGATGCTGGCGGTCGCGACCTTCGTGCTCACCGCGGTGCTCTACCTGCTGGTGCCCAAGGGCTTCTTTCCGGCCCAGGACACCGGCTCCATCCAGGGCATCACCGAGGCGCCCCAGTCCATCTCCTTCCGCGGCATGAGCGAGCGCCAGCAGGCGCTGGCCGAGGTGGTGCTGCAGGACCCGGCGGTGGCGAGCCTGTCGTCCTACATCGGCGTCGACGGCGACAACGTCACCCTCAACAGCGGCCGCATGCAGATCAACCTCAAGCCGCAGAGCGAGCGCGACGTGACGGCCCAGGAAGTGATCGACCGCCTGCGTCCCGAGGTCGCCAAGGTGGTGGGCATCACCCTCTACATGCAGCCGGTGCAGGACCTCAGCGTCGAAGACCGGGTCAGCCGGACCCAGTACCAGCTCAGCCTGGACTCGCCCGATGCCAATCTGCTCGACACCTGGGTGCCGCGCCTGACCCAGGCCCTGCAGCAACGCCCGGAAGTCACGGATGTCACTAGCGACCTGCAGAACAAGGGCCTGCAGCTGTACCTGACCATCGACCGAGACGCCGCGGCGCGCCTCGGTGTCCAGGTCTCGGCCATCACCGACGCCCTCTACGACGCCCTCGGTCAGCGGCAGATCTCGACCATCTACACCCAGGCCAACCAGTATCGGGTGGTGCTGGCCAGCGCCGCCGCCGACAGCCTCGGGCCTGATGCCCTCAGCCAGGTCTGGGTGAAGGCGGGCAGTGGTACCTCGTCCAGCGGCAGCAGCGGCACCGGAACGGCCACCACCAGCGAAACCACCACGGACACCAGTCGCGCGCCGGTGCGGCTGTCCAGCCTGGTGAAGATGGAGCAGCGGCCGACCCGGCTGGTGATCAACCACCTGAGCCAGTTCCCGGCGGTGACCCTGTCGTTCAACCTGGCCAACGGCGTTTCCCTCGGCGCCGCCGTGGCGGCCATCGATGCGGCCAAGCAGGAGATCGGCCTGCCGGTGGGCATCAACACCCACTACCAGGGCGCGGCGGCAGCCTTCCAGGCCTCCCTGTCCAGTACCCTGCTGCTGATCCTGGCGGCGGTGGTGGTGATGTACATCGTCTTGGGAGTGCTCTACGAGAGCTTCATCCATCCCCTGACCATCCTCTCGACGCTGCCCTCGGCGGCCATCGGCGCGCTGCTGGCCTTGCTGCTCACCGGCAACGACCTCGGCCTGATCGCGGTGATCGGCATCATCCTGCTGATCGGCATCGTCAAGAAGAACGCCATCATGATGATCGACTTCGCCCTCGACGCCGAACGGCACCAGGGGCTAAAGCCGGAAGAAGCCATCTATCAGGCCGCCTTGCTGAGATTCCGGCCGATCCTCATGACCACCCTGGCCGCGCTGTTCGGCGCGGTGCCGCTGATGCTGGCCACCGGCGCCGGCGCCGAGTTGCGCCAGCCGCTGGGCCTGGTGATGGTCGGCGGCCTGCTGGTCAGCCAGGTGCTGACGCTGTTCACCACCCCGGTGATCTACCTGGCCTTCGACAGCCTGGGCGAGCGCCTGGGTCGGCGCAGGACGGCCTGAGGTGAATCTCTCGGCGCCCTTCATCGCCCGGCCGGTCGCGACCCTGCTGCTGAGCCTGGCGTTGCTGCTGCTCGGCGCCATCGCCTTCCGGCTGTTGCCGGTGGCGCCCCTGCCGCAGATGGACTTTCCCACCATCACGGTCTCGGCGACCCTGTCCGGCGCCAGTCCCCAGGTGATGGCCTCCAGCGTCGCCACGCCGCTGGAGCGTTCCCTGGGCACCATCGCCGGCATCAGCTCCATGACCAGCCGCAGCAGCCAGGGCTCGACCCAGATCATCATCCAGTTCGACCTGGACAAGGACGTCAACACCGCCGCCCGCGAGGTGCAGGCGGCCATCAACGCCTCGCGCAACCTCTTGCCCAGCGGCATGCGCCAGATGCCGCGCTATCGCAAGGTCAATCCGTCCCAGGCACCCATCATGGTGTTCTCCCTGACCTCCAAGACGCTGAGCAAGGGCGAGTTGTACGACCTGGCGTCCACGGTGCTGGCGCAGAGCCTGTCCCAGGTCAACGGTGTGGGCGAGGTGCAGATCGGCGGCAGCTCCCTGCCAGCGGTGCGCGTCGAGTTGGAGCCGCGGCAGCTGGAGCACTATGGCCTGGCGCTGGACGACGTCCGCACCGCCATCAACAGCGCCAACCAGCGCCGGCCCAAGGGCGCGGTGGCCAATGACGAGCACAACTGGCAGATCCAGGCCAACGACCAGCTGTTCAAGGCGGCCGACTACGCGCCCCTGATCATCCGCTACCAGGATGGCGCGGCCTTGCGCCTGCGCGATGTCGCCAAGGTCAGCGACGCCGTGGAAGACCGCTACAACGCCGGCTTCTACAACGACCAGAGCGCCGTGCTGCTGGTGGTCAATCGCCAGGCCAACGCCAACATCATCGAGACCATCGCCGCGCTCAAGGCGCGCCTGCCGGCGCTGGAAGCCATCGTCCCGGCCAGCGCGCGTCTGGAAGTGGCCATGGACAGATCCGGGGTGATCAAGGCGACCCTGCACGAGGCCGAGCTGACCCTGATCATCGCCGTCTTCCTGGTGATCGGCGTGGTCTGGCTGTTCCTCGGTCGGCTGCGCAGCGCGGTGATCCCGGCCCTGGCGGTACCCATCTCGCTGGTGGGTACATTCGCCGTCATGTACATCCTGGGCTTTTCGCTCAACACCCTGTCGCTGATGGCCTTGATCCTGGCGGCGGGGCTGGTGGTGGACGATGCCATCGTGGTGCTGGAGAACATCGCCCGCCACATCGACAACGGCATGGCGCCGCTCAAGGCGGCCTACCAGGGAACCCGCGAGGTCGGCTTCACCCTGCTGTCGATGAACGTTTCCCTGGTGGCGGTCTTCGTCGCCATCCTGTTCATCGGCGGTATCGTCGAGAAGCTGTTCCGCGAATTCTCCCTGACCCTGGCGGCGGCCATCCTGGTGTCGCTGGTGGTGTCTCTGACGCTGACGCCCATGCTCTGCGCACGCTGGCTCAGGCCTCATGACCCGGCCACCGAAAGCCGCCTGCAGCGCTTCAGCGAGCGCGCCCATCGTCGCCTGGTGGCGGGTTACGACCGCAGCCTCGGCTGGGCGCTGCGCCATCGGCGCCTTACCCTGCTCAGTCTGTTCGCCACCATAGCGCTCAACGTGGCGCTCTATGTGGTGGTGCCCAAGACCTTCATGCCGCAGCAGGACACCGGCCAGCTGATCGGCTTCATCCGCGGCGACAACGCCCTGTCGTTCCAGGTGATGCAGCCGAAGATCGAGATCCTGCGCAAGTCGCTGCTGGCCGATCCGGCGGTGGCCAGCGCCTCCGGCTTCGTCGGCAGCTCCGGCTCCGGCAGCGGGGTGAACAACGCGGTGATGCTGATTCGCCTCAAGCCCATCGCCGAGCGCCAGCTGGATGCCCAGAAGGTCATCGAGCGTATCCGCGCCAATGCGCCCAAGGTGCCGGGCGCCCAGCTGTTCCTCATGGCCGATCAGGACCTGAGATTCGGCGGGCGCCAGCAGAGCACCTCGTCCTATGAGTACAACCTGCTCTCCGGCGACGTCGGGCTGCTGGAAACCTGGCAGCCCAAGGTGCTGGCCGCGCTCAAGGCGCTGCCGGAGCTGACCGCGGTGGACGGTCGCGAAGGCAGCACCCAGCAGATCACCCTGCAGATCGACCGCGAGAAGGCCAAGCGCCTCGGCGTGGACATGGAGACCGTGGCCGCGGTACTCAACAACTCCTTCGCCCAGCGGCAGATCTCGACCATCTACGAGCCGCTCAACCAGTACAAGGTGGTGATGGAGATCAATCCGCGCTATGCCCAGGACCCGACCGTCCTCGAGCAGGTGCGGGTCATCACCGCCAGCGGCGCCCAGGTGCCGCTGGCGGCCTTCGCCTACTACACCAACAGCCTCGCCGAGGACCGCGTCACCCACGACGGCCAGTTCGCCTCGGAAAGCATCAACTTCGACCTGGCGCCGGATGTCAGCCTGGAACAGGCGACCCGGGCGGTGCAGCGCGCCGTGGCCGCCATCGGCCTGCCCAGCGATGTGCAGGGGCGCCTGGGCGGCTCCGCCAACATCTTCGCCAGCACCGTGTCGGGGCAGCCGCTGATGATCCTCGGCGCCCTGGTGCTGGTCTACATCGTGCTCGGCGTGCTCTACGAAAGCTATGTCCACCCCCTGACCATCCTCTCGACGCTGCCGTCGGCCGGGGTAGGGGCCTTGCTGGCCATCCAGCTCACCGGTGGCCAGTTCAGCCTGATCTCCATGCTCGGGCTGTTCCTGCTGATCGGGGTGGTGAAAAAGAACGCCATCATGATGGTGGACCTGGCGCTGCAGCTGGAACGCCAGCAGGGCCTGACGCCCGAGGAGGGCATCCGCCAGGCCTGCCTGCTGCGCCTGAGGCCCATCCTCATGACCACCATGGCCGCCATTCTCGGCGCCGTGCCGCTGCTGATCGGCGATACCGAGGGCGCCGAGATGCGCCAGCCGCTGGGCCTGGTGATCGTCGGCGGACTGGTGCTGAGCCAGATTCTCACGCTCTACACCACTCCGGTGGTCTATCTCTATTTCGAACGCCTGCGCCGCCGCGTCAATCGCTGGCGCGGCATCCGTACCGACGCTGCCCTGGATACGCCGCTATGACCCCAACCCTGCGCCTGCCGACGCTGACCCTGGCTCTGCTGCTGGCCGGCTGTACCCTGGGCCCGGACTACCAGCGGCCGACCACCACGGTGCCGGTCGCCTATCGCCACGCCGAAGGCTGGCAGGCGGCGGCGCCCAAGGACCTGGAGATCCGTGGCGACTGGTGGCGGCGCTATGACGATCCGACCCTCGACCGTCTGATGGTCCAGCTCAACCAGCGCAACCAGAGCCTGGCCCAGGCCGAGGCGACCTATCGGCAATCCCTGGCCTTGGTCAGCCAAGCACGGGCTTCGCTGTTCCCGACGCTCTCCAGCAGCCTGGGCGCCACCCGCTCCGGGCGCGGGGGTGGTTCGGGCAGCAACACCGTCATCCGCAACTCCAATGGCACCAGCAGCACCGTCAGCAGCGGTGGCTCCAGCACCATCAGCAACGCCTACGACGCCAGTCTGGGGGTGAGTTGGGAGCTGGATCTCTGGGGCCGCGTCCGGCGCCAGGTGGAGGCGGATCGGGCCTCTGCCCAGGCCAGCGCCGCGGAGCTCGCGGCCACCCGCCTGAGCCTGCAGACGCAACTGGCGACCAACTACCTGCAACTGCGCGTACTGGACGCCCAGCAGCGACTGCTCGACGCCACCGTGGCCGCCTACGAGCGATCCCTGCGCCTGACCCAGAATCAGTACCGCGCCGGCATCGTCACCCCGGCGGATGTGGCCCAGGCCACCACCCAGCTGAAGAGCACCCAGGCCGACGCCATCGACCTCAGGTATCAGCGTGCCCAGCTGGAAAACGCTATCGCGGTGCTGGTCGGCGAGGTCCCGGCCAATTTCCAGCTGGCCGCGGTCAAAACGATTCCCGAGTTGCCGCCGCTGCCGAGCGCCGTGCCCTCGACGCTGCTCGAACGTCGTCCGGACATCGCCCAGGCCGAGCGCCAGGTCATGGCCGCCAATGCCGCCATCGGCGTCGCCGAAGCCGCCTATTATCCCGACCTGACCCTGAGTGCCAGCGGTGGCTACAGCGCCAGCCAGTGGGGCAACCTGATCAGCACGCCGAATCGCTTCTGGTCGATCGGGCCGTCCTTTGCCCTGTCGCTGTTCGATGGCGGCCTGAGACGCGCTCAGGTGGAGTCCGCCGAGGCCAGCTACGACGCCAGCGTCGCCGGTTATCGCCAGACCGTGCTCGCGGGCTTCCGCGAGGTGGAAGACTATCTGGTGCAGTTGAGTACCTACAGCGACGAAGCCGGCGTGCGCCAAGAGGCCCTGGATGCCGCGCGCCGCGCCCTGCAACTGGCCGAGAACCAGTACCAGGCCGGCCTGATCGGCTATCTCGACGTGGTCACCCTGCAGACCACCGCCCTGAGCAACGAGCGCACCAACCTGACCCTGCTCGGCAGTCGCCTCAGCACCAGCGTCCAGCTGATCGCCGCGCTTGGCGGTGGCTGGGATGGCAATCTCACGCCGCCCGCACCGCCACGGCGGCCCTGATCCTGAGCAGGAAAAAGCCGCGCAGATTCTGGATTGTCGAGGCTGTGGGCGCGCCTTTGGGCGAGGCACGACGGCCGATCACCGGCGTGCCGGAGCGGATGGAGCTGAACGCTTGCGTGGATAGCCCCCTCTCCCTGCGGGAGAGGGCTGGGGTCAGGGGGCCCTTTGCCGCGAAGTCCCCAGTGGAACAGGCTGCGCCGTTTTCCACGCTACTGCACGGGAGGGCAACGTCACGCCCCAGCGGCCCTGACGGCGGGCACAAAAAAGCCGGGCGATGGCCCGGCTTTTTCACGACTGGCGCTTAGTTGGGGAAGAGTTCGCCCAGCTTCATGCTCAGCATCATGTTGCCTTCGACGCGCAGCTTGCCGGACATGAAGGCCTGCATGCCGTCGGTCTCGCCGCTGACGATGCCGGCCAGGGTGGCCTGGTCCATGATCAGGGTGCAATCCGGGTCGGCGGCGTCGCCCTGCTGGACGTCGCAGGTGCCGTCCTTGACGACCACGTAGTAGTTGTCACCACCCTCGACGTCGAATTGATAGGTGAGGTCCAGGCCGGCCGCGGCGGAGGGGTCGAACTTGCTCTTCAGGGTGGCGATGGCTTCGGCTGCGCTCATGGCGAGGGTCCTTGTGGTCTTTTTCGATGAGGCCCACTCCAGGCGGAGGGGCAGGGCACTCGACCGAGGGTAGGGGGCGACAGGAGGCCTGTCAACGGATATTCATACGCTTGTTTGAAAGGCGCGGGCGCATGCCCGCCCGGATCACGGCCCACGGCCGGCCTGTGCAGAAAGACCGCCCGGGAGTCGCCGAGTTTCTATCGGTCGGGCGACTCGGTATGCTGGGCAGGGCACTGCTGCCGCCATCCTAGGAGAGTCCGTGGAGTTTCTTGCCGACTATGCCAGTTTCCTGGCCAAAACCGTCACCGTGGTGGTCGCCATCATCGCCGTGCTGCTGTTCACCGCCGCCGTTCGCGGCCGCAACCGGCGCAGCTCGGCCGGCCAGCTGCAGGTACAGAAGCTCAACGACTTCTATCGCGATCTGCGGCTGAGGTTGCAGCAGAGCGTGCTGGGCAAGGAGGCCTTCAAGGCCCTGCGCAAACGCGAGACCAAGGCCGAGAAGACCAAGCGCAAGAGCGAGACCGGCAAATCGCGGGTCTATGTGCTCGACTTCCATGGCGACATCAAGGCCACGGCCAACGAACACCTGCGCAACGAGATCACCGCGGTCCTGACCCTGGCGACGCCCAAGGACGAGGTGGTGGTACGGCTGGAAAGCGGCGGTGGCCTGGTGCACAGCTATGGCCTGGCCGCCTCCCAGCTGGCGCGCATCCGCCAGGCCGGGATCCCCCTGACCATCTGTGTCGACAAGGTGGCCGCCAGCGGCGGCTACATGATGGCCTGCATCGGCGATCGCATCCTCTGCGCGCCCTTCGCCATCCTCGGGTCCATCGGCGTGGTCGCCCAGTTGCCCAATGTCCATCGCCTGCTGAAGAAGCACGACGTGGACTTCGAGGTCTTCACCGCCGGTGAGTACAAGCGCACCGTCACGGTGTTCGGCGAGAACGACGAGAAGGGCAAGGAGAAATTCCAGCACGACCTGGACACCACCCACGTCCTGTTCAAGAACTTCGTCTCCCACTACCGGCCGCAGCTCAACATCGACGAGGTCGCCACCGGTGAGGTCTGGCTGGGCCAGGCCGCGCTGGGCAAGCAACTGGTGGACGAACTGCGTACCAGCGACGAATACCTGGCCGAACGGGCCCAGGTGGTCGAGGTCTTTTCGCTGCGTTTCGTCGAGAAGAAATCCCTGCCCGAACGCCTGGGCATGGCGGCGAGTCTCGGTGTCGATCGTCTGGTGACCACCTGGTGGGAGCGTCTGGGCGAGTCGACCCGCTGGCGCTGAGGTCCATAGGACGGGCGGCCCCATAACAAGACTCCAACGGAGGTTCTGCGATGAGCAATTTTCAGGCGCTCTGGGTGACCGAAGGGGCCCATGGTGCTTTTCGGCAAGAGGTGGTGACACGCACCCTGGACGACCTGCCCGCGGGCGAGGTGCTGATCCGGGTGCGCTACTCCTCGCTCAACTACAAGGACGCGCTCTCGGCCATCGGCAACCGCGGCGTGACCCGGCGCTATCCCCATACCCCGGGGATCGACGCGGCGGGCGTGGTGGAGCAGTCCAGCGCGGGCGAATTCGCCGTGGGCGACGAAGTCCTCGTCACCGGCTATGACCTCGGCATGAACACCCCCGGCGGCTTCGGACAGTACATCCGGGTGCCGGCCGCCTGGGTGATCCGGCGCCCGGACAATCTCGGCCTGCGCGAGGCCATGGTGCTGGGCACCGCGGGTCTCACCGCGGCGCTGTGCGTCGAGAAACTGGAACAGATGGGCCTGACCCCGGAGGCCGGCACCGTGCTGGTCACCGGCGCCAGTGGCGGCGTGGGCAGCCTTGCGGTCAAGCTGCTGGCGCGACTCGGCTATCACGTGGCGGCGTCCACCGCCAAGCTGGAGCGCGCGGAGTGGCTGCATCGCCTGGGCGCCCGGCAGATCCTCGACCGCGCGACCCTGGCCGATGGCGTCGGCAAGCCGCTCCTGGATCAGCAGTGGGCCGGAGCGGTGGATACCGTCGGCGGCGACATCCTCTTCAACGTCATCAAGTCGCTGGAATACGGCGGCAGCGTGGCCTGCTGCGGCATGACGGCGGGCACCAAGTTCGAAGCCGGGGTCTTTCCCTTCATCCTGCGCGGGGTGAATCTGCTGGGCGTGGATTCCGTCGAGTTGCCACTGATGGCCAAGGCCGCGCTCTGGGACAAGCTTTCGGTGCAGTGGAAGCTGGACGACCTGGACAGCCTGACCCGCGAGGTCGGCCTGGAGGAACTGCCCGATACCATCAGCCAGATCCTCGCCGGCAAGATGGTGGGCCGGGTGGTGGTCGATCTCGGTTGAGCGAAGGCCAGGCAAAAAGAAACCCGCCATGGCGGGTTTCTTTTTGCGTCCAAGCCAGCGATCAGGCCTGGCGACGGCGGAATAGCGGCTCCGGTTGGTCGACCGCGCTCTGGTAGGTCACGCTGAAGTCGCGTAGACCGGCCAGGGCCGCTTCCGGATCGCGGTCGGCGCGGACCACATAGGCGTCGAAGCCGCAGCGCTTGAGAAAGAACAGCTGGTCCTGCAGCACATCGCCGATGGCGCGCAACTCGCCAGTCCAGCCGAAGCGCTCGCGCAGCAGCCGGGCGTAGGAGTAGCCGCGACCGTCGACGAAGGCCGGGAAGTTGATGGCGATCAGATCGAAATGCTCAAGGTCGCCGGCGATGCTTTCCGGCTCTTCGTCGCTGTCCAGCCAGATGCCCAGTTTGCCGTCGCGGCAGGTGAGGGCATGGCCGTGCTCCAGCCACAGGGCGGCCGGGATGATCACGTCGTCGCTGTTGGGAACGTCTGCGAAGGCGATGTCCTTGGGCAGCAGGTGCCAGTTGTCGGTGACCAGCTGGTCGCCCTTAATGATTCTTTGCATAGACGCGCTCCTTGAAGGGGTCGATACCGATACGGCGGTAGGTGTCGATGAAGCGCTCGTCTTCGGTGCGTTGCTCGACGTAGACGTTGATCAGCTTGCCGATCACCTCGGGCATCTGATCCTGGGCGAAGGAGGGGCCGAGGATCTTGGCCAGGGTGGCGTCGCGGCCGGCGTCGCCGCCCAGGGACACCTGGTAGAACTCCTCGCCCTTCTTGTCCACGCCGAGGATGCCGATGTGGCCGACGTGATGGTGGCCGCAGGCGTTCATGCAGCCGGAGATGTTGAGGTCCAGTTCGCCGATGTCGAACAGATAGTCCAGGTCGTCGAAGCGGCGTTGGATGGCTTCGGCGATGGGGATCGACTTGGCGTTGGCCAGGGAGCAGAAATCACCGCCCGGGCAGCAGATCATGTCGGTCAGCAGGCCGATGTTGGGGGTAGCGAAGCCGTGCTCGCGCAGCGCGTGCCACAGCTCCAGCAACTGGTCCTGGCGCACGTCGGCGAAGATGACGTTCTGCTGGTGGGAGGTGCGCAGCTCGCCGAAGCTGTAGCGATCGGCCAGGTCGGCCATGGCGTCCAGCTGGCGATCGGTGACGTCGCCGGGGGCCACGCCGGTGGGCTTGAGCGACAGGGTCACGGCGACATAGCCCGGACGCTTGTGGCGGAAGGTGTTGCGCTGGCGCCAGCGGGCGAAGCCGGGGTGCTCGGCGTCCAGGCGGGCGAGGGCCTCGTCCTGGTCCTGCAGCTCGGCATAGGCCGGATCGACGAAGAAGGCGGAGACCCGCGCGACCTCGGCGTCGGTCAGGGTGATGGGACCGTCCTTGAGGTGGGCCCATTCGGCCTCGACCTTTTCGGCGAAGGCCTCGGCGCCCAGGGCCTTGACCAGGATCTTGATGCGCGCCTTGAACTTGTTGTCGCGGCGACCGTAGCGGTTGTAGACCCGCAGGGTGGCTTCCAGGTAGCTGAGCAGGTGCTGCCAGGGCAGGAATTCGCGGATGAATTCGCCGGTGTGGGGGGTACGGCCCTGGCCGCCGCCGACCAGCACGCGGAAGCCCAGTTCGCCGGCCTCGTTGCGCACCGCTTCCAGGCCGATGTCGTGCACCTCGATGGCGGCACGATCCAGCGCGGCGCCGTTGACGGCGATCTTGAACTTGCGCGGCAGGAAGGCGAATTCGGGGTGGAAGGTCGACCACTGGCGGATGATCTCGCACCAGGGGCGCGGATCGATCAGCTCGTCGTGGGCGACGCCGGCGAACTGGTCGGTGGTGGTGTTGCGGATGCAGTTGCCGCTGGTCTGGATGGCGTGCATCTGCACGGTGGCCAGCTCGGCGAGGATCTCGGGGACGTCTTCCAGCTCCGGCCAGTTGAACTGGAAGTTCTGCCGGGTGCTGATGTGGGCGTAGCCCTTGTCGTAGTCACGGGCGATCTGCGCCAACTTGCGCACCTGGGTGGTGTTCAGCAGGCCATAGGGCACGGCGACCCGCAGCATGGGCGCATAGCGCTGGATGTAGAGGCCGTTCTGCAGGCGCAGCGGGCGGTATTCTTCGCCACCCAGCTCTCCGGCCAGGAAGCGGCGGGTCTGGTCGCGAAACTGGGCGACACGTTCTTCGACGATCCGCTGATCGTACTGATCGTAAACGTACATGGTCATCCTGCTGTCAGGCGGCGCGCACGGCTGCGCGTGATCGAAGTCTTGGGCACCCCGGGGGCGCTCTGGCGACTTTTCTAGGCCGTGCACGATAGCAGCAGGTCTATATGCTTAAAAGCGATGTTTCTTTATATATAAATCTATTCCGGCGATAAGCGGAGAGTGGGTGGGCGGCGCCGGACACCGCCCACCGCGGGCCTCAGTTGAGGCCCAGCTTGCCGCGCAGGGTGGAGAGGTCTTCGGCCAGGGTGTTGACCGGACCGACCAGGGCCTTGCGGTCACGCTCGCTGACCTTGTCGTAGGTCTCGAAGCCGCCGTCCTTGGTCTTGTACTTGGCCAGGATCTTGTCGACCGTGGCGAAGTTCTTGTCGACCTTGGCGACGAAGGCCTGGTCCTGCTTCTCGATCTGCGGGCGGAACAGGTCGACGATCTTCTTGGCGCCATCGACGTTGGCCTGGAAGTCGTAGAGATCGGTGTGGCTGTAGCGCTCTTCCTCGCCCGACACCTTGGTCGCCGCCACTTCCTCCATCAGCGCCGCAGCGCCACCCACCACCTTTTCCGGCGGGAAGGTCAGGCCGTCGACGCGGGCCTGCAGGTCCTTGACGTCGGCCAGCAGCTTGTCGGCAACGGGACCCTGGCCCTCGGTGGTGTTCTGGGTGAAGAGTGCGTATTCCAGGCGGTGGAAGCCGGTGAAGTCCTCGGATTTCACGCCCTGCTCATGGTCGTCTTCGCGGGAGTCGATGGCGGCGTCCAGGTCGCTGAACAGCTCGGCGATGGGCTCCACCTGCTCGTAGGAGACCCGCGTCGGCGCATAGAGCTTGCGCGCGGTGGCCAGGTCGCCGCGCTTGACCGCCGCGGTGAAGGCCTGGGTCTGCTCGGTGAGCTTGGCCAGGTTGTCGGTGACATAGATCTTGTAGTCGGAGATGGGGCCGACCAGATCCAGCGGCGAGTTGGCCGCGAAGGCCGGCGTGGCGAGGGCCAGACCGAGGGCAATGGCGAGGAACGAGCGTTTCATTCGACTTCTCCTGTCGAGGTATTAAAGCGATGCGGCGGCCAGCAGGCTGCGGCCGAGGTAGTCCTTGGCATCGGTGATCCCCGGCAGGACGAAGAAGTAACCGCCGCCGATGGGCTTGATGTATTCCTCCAGGGGCTCACCATCCAGCCGCTTCTGCACGGCGATGAAGCCCTGTTCCAGGTCGGCCTGGTAGGCGATGAACAGCAGGCCCATGTCGAGCTGGCCGTTCTTGCGCACACCGTTGGAGTAGTTGAAGGGGCGGCGCAGGATCAGGTTGCGCTGGCTCTCCGCGGTGCGGGGATTGGCCAGGCGGATATGGGCGTCCAGCGGCGTGACCTTACCCTTGGGATCGCTGGCATAGTCCGGCACATCGGTCTCGTGACCGCCGGCCATGGGCGCGCCACTGGCCTTGCGCCGCCCGAAGATGGCTTCCTGTTCCTGCAGCGGGGTGCGATCCCAGCGCTCGACGAAATTGCGGATGATGCGCACCGCCTGATAGCTGCCCTGGGCCGCCCAGGCCGGCTCGCCGCTGCCGGGCTGGACCCAGACGATCCGGTCCATCGCCTGCTGGTCGGTGGAGTCGGGGTTGGCCGAGCCATCGCGAAAGCCCAGGAAGTTGCGCGCGCTCTCGGCGGGCTGACCGGGTGGCGGATCCTGCACCGGCACGCTGCCTTCCTGCTTCCAGCGGATCGCCAGCAGGTCGGGCAGATTCTTCACGATGTCGCGCAGGGCGTGGATGTTGGTGTCCGGGGTGTTGGCACAGAATTGCAGGCAGAGATCGCCGTGGCAGCAGTCCGCTTCCAGGGCGTCGTTGGGAAAGCCGGTCATGCGCTGCAGCTGCCGCGGCTTGACCGCGGTAAGGCCGAAACGGTCATCGAAAAGGGACTCGCCCACCGAGACGGTGATGGTGAGGTTGTCCGGCGTCACCACCGGGCCGAGGATGCCGGAATCCAGCGGTGGCAATTTGGGGTCGACCTCGGGCACCGGGCCGCCCTGCATGAGAAAGCGGATGCGCTCGTCGAGGGTCCGCAGCAGGCGTTCCAGGTCCTCGCGATCGCTGGCCAGCACATCGAAGGCCACGATCATTCCGGCCGCCGGTCGTGGGGTGACGATGCCGCTCTGGTGCAGGCCAAGGAACGCCTGGCGCTGATGGGTATTGGCGCTGCCGGGGGCACGGGTCACCTCGGCGGTGCTGGCCGCCCGGGCGTGCATCGGGCAGAGCCCGGCACCGGCCAGGGCCACGCTGGCGGCGCCGAGGCCACCCAGCAGGCGGCGACGTTCGATGTTGGGCTGATCGGGAGCGGACTTCTTCATGGCGTGGTCTTGGTCGCGGCCAGACCCAGGGCCGGGGCGACCTGGTCGAGGGAATCGGCCAGCGCCTGGGCCGCGGCGGCGATGCGCTGGCGGTCGTCAGGGGAAAGGGTGGAGTAGGGACGCTGGACATCGCCCAGGGCCGTAGCGAAGGCGTCGGCCTGGGTATCCAGGCGGTGCTGCAGCTCGGGATGACCCTTGCCGAGCAGGGGGCGCAGCAACTCGATCACCTTGCGCGTGCCATCCAGATTGGCGGCGAAGCCGGGCAGCACGAGCTGGCTGTAGCGCTCTTCCTCACCCGAGATCCGGGTGCTGGCCAGGTTGTGCAGCAGGCGCGCGGCATTGCCACTGAGTTGTTCGGGCGGCAGCGACTGGCCGAGCAGGGCGTCGCGCAGGGCAGCGGCGTCCTGCTCGAGGCGGGTGGCGACTGGTGCCAGCGCCTGGGTGCTGTTGCCGACGAAGAGGCCTTGCTCGAGGCGATGGAAGCCACCGAAGGCCGGATCCTGTTCGCGCTTTTCATAGTAGTCGGCGCGGGCATTGAGGCGGTTGTCCAGTTCGGCGAAGCGCTGCGCGGTCGCCGCCAGGCGCTGGTAGGGCAGGCGAGCGGCCGCATAGGCGGCGCGTGCCTGCTCCAGATCGCCCGCGGTCAGCGCCTGCTGCAGGGTGGCGAGACCCTGCAGTAGCAAGCGGCTCTGCTGATTCAGGTAGACGCGGTATTCCGACAGCGGGCCGACGAACTGGGTCAGGGTCGGACCGGCCTTGCTGGCGGCTTCCGAGGCGGCGGTTGGGAGTACCTTCAGGGTGCCCCGCGGATTGCTCAGCAGACCACAGGTGATGGCGTAGTCGCCAGGGGCCAGGGTGGCATTGATGACCTGGCTGAGGCCGGGGGCGATGTTCTCGCGCTCCTCGACCACCAGGACGCCATCGAGAATCTCCCACTCCACCGCCCGGTCCGAGCGGTTGACGATACGAAAGCGCGCCGGCCCGGCAGGCACCTGCAGGGCGTTGGGTTCGCAGCGATTGGCGAGGATGTCGACCTTGACTTCGCCGTCGGCCACGGTGGCGTGACGCTCGCCTGCGGCGCGCGAGGCATAGTAGAAGGCCGCGGCGGCTGCGATCAGCAGCGTGGCCGAGCCGATCACGGCCAGGCGCAGCGCCAGGGAGCCCTGCTTCGGCGGATGGGGGTTGGCGTGGTTCACGACGGGCGCTCCAGCGAGGCAGGGGTGGTCACGGCAGGACGCTGGGGCGGCGCCGGGGTACGGAAGAACAGCGGCAGGGTGACTGCCAGGAACAGCAGATAGGCGCCCAGCGTGCTGACGGTCGGAGTGTCCTGGTAGCCGAACATGCCGGCCAGCACCGTGCCCACCGGGCCGTCGGCGGGCAGCACGTGACTCCAGTCGAAGACCACCTGCTGCAGCGAATTCCACAGGCCGGCTTCATGCAGCGCCTTGACCGAGTTGGTGAACAGGCCGGCCGCGACGAAGAGGATGAACAGGCCGGTGAAGCGGAAGAACTTGCCCAGGTTCAGTCGTACGCCGCCGGTATAGAGGCCATAGCCCACGGCGATGGCGATGATCAGCCCCAGCAGGGCACCCAGGGGCGCGCCGGGGCCGGCGCTCTGCTGGAAGATCGCCAGCAGGAAGAACACGGTTTCCAGGCCTTCGCGGGCGACCGCCAGGAAGACCATGCCGATCAGGGCATAGACCTGGTTGCGCGAAGCCGACAGGGCGTTTTCCAGGGAGTCGTGCAGTTCGGTCTTGATCGAGCGCGCCGCCTTGCGCATCCAGAACACCATGGAGGTGAGGATGGCGGTGGCCGCCAGGCCGACCACCGCTTCGAACAGCTCCTGCTGACGCTGCGGGAATTCGGCGCTGGCCAGTTGCAGGCCGGCGCCGACGAACAGCGACAGGGCGGCAGCCAGCATGACCCCGATCCAGACCGCTGGCATCCAGTGGCCGCGACCGGTGCGTTGCAGGTAGCTGGCGATGATGCCAACGATGAGCGCCGCTTCGATGCCTTCGCGGAGCATGATCAGAAAGGGAACGAGCATGAAAGCTATCACCGACAGAAGCGAAGGGGCGCAGAGGCGCCCGGAGGTCGGTGATTTGTATCACAATGATTCGGATTGTTAAATGCGGATGATTCTCGTGCCTCGCGGATCCGCTGACTGGTTGGCAGCGGATCCCCGTATTGCAGAGCCTCAGGCGCGAAAGACCACGGCGGTATCCGGCGCCTTGCCGGTAGCGAAGCGGTGGATCTCGCGCCAGTTGCGCAGATCGACCACCGCCAGCTGATTGTCCTCCAGGGCGGCGAACAGGCGCTCGCCACGGGGATCGAGGTTGAGTCCGGGCACCGCGCTGCCCATGGGCAGGTAGGCGACTTCGGCGAAGGTATCGGGCCGCAACAGCGAGAGACTCTTGTCCGCCAGGTTGGAGACCAGCAGGCGACCATCGGGCAGGGCGGCTACCCGTACCGCTTCGCCGCGCAGCTTGACCTGGCGGATCGGCGTCAGGTCGCGGGCATCCAGCGCATGGAGGATGCCGGCGAAGCGATCCAGCACATAAAAGGTGCGCTCGTCCGGACTCAGGCAGCAGCCCTCCGGCGCCTGGCCGAGGTACCTCTTCACCGGCAGCACGGCGGGATTGTGCGCATCGACCAGGATCACCAGACCGCTCAGGGTGTCGGCAACGTAGGCGCGGCGTCCGTCACGGGTCAGGACGAAGTAGTGGCTGCGGGTGCCACCCACCGGGACGATCTGGCTGGGATATTCGGCGGTGGCGGGGCGATCGAAGCGGATGAGCAGCGAGTCGGTCTCGCTCAGCACATAGAGGCGGCCCTGGTCATCCAGGCGCATGCCGTGCAGGCGGTGATAGGGCGACAGATCGATGGCTCTCACCAGCCGGCGCTCGGCGAGATCGATCACGCTGACCTGGTGGCCGCCTTCGCCGGGCGCCTGCCAGCTCTTGACGCCATACTGGCCGACATAGGCATAGCGGCCCTGGCGGTCGGCGACGATTTCATGGGGTTGCTCGGGCAATTCCAGACTGCCGACGCGCTTGCCATCGGCCAGGCGATAGAAGCCGAGGCCGGGGGCTTCCTTCTCGACCAGGGCGAGGTATTCGTCGCCCGCTGCGAGGGCATTGAGCGGATAGCCGCCCAGCAGGGGCAGGGCGGCACTGGCAGCCAGCAGGCCAAGGGTCCGGCGGCGATTCAGGTGGGGCATAGGAGGTCTCCCGAGGGGCAAGCCTCCCTGCCAGGGTCAAGCATCCGTGCTAGTCGAATAGACCCTTGAACCAGGTCCAAACTCCGAAGGAGTAGTCGGGAAAGATGTCGATGCCCAGCGCCGACTTGAGCAGATAGAGCAGCAGCAGACCCACCAGGCCGCAGGCCAGCAGGATCACCGCCAGCACGGTGGCTTTGCCGAGCAGGGACAATTCCTGCTCCAGGCGGGAGAGTTGACGGTAGTTGCGACCGGCGAGGAAGACGAAGTAGTAACGGCGGTGCCAGAATTTGACGGTGCCGCGCAGATCGACGCTGTGCTTGCCCCAGCTGCGGGTGCCGAAGGCCAGCTTGAGGGCTTCCAGCTGTTCCTCGGTAAAGGATTCGCGCAGCTCTTCGGGCAGGCGTTCCTTCAGACCGGCGATGAAGGGGTCGTGACGTTTGATGCGATCCTGCATGGAAAAAGCTTCCCTCTGAATGGTGCGAGTGCACTCTGAGAGGCCGCCCGGCCTGGCGTTCCGCCAGATCTGATGGGCGGGGCCAGTCGCAGGACGATCGGTCAGACGCTGACCCGTACCGGGCGCAGCACCTCGGCCCGGGCCCGCAACTGGCCGCAACCGCCATCGACATCCTGGCCCGCGGAATTGCGCACCTTGGTCAGCAGACCGCGGCTATGCAGGTAGCGAACGATCTGCACGATGCGCTCGCCAGTGGGCCGCTGGTAGTCGTCCACTTCCAGGCTGTTGTAGGGAATCAGATTGAGCACGCCGTACTTGCCCTTCATCAGCCGCAGCAGTTCGTCCATCTCGTCCTGGCTGTCGTTGATGCCGGCCAGCAGCGTCCACTGGTACTGGATCGGATAGCCGATCAGCCGGGCATAGGCTTCCCCCTGCTCGATCAGCTCGCCGGGTTCGTACCGGGGCGCCTTGGGCAGCAGGCGAGCCCTTCGCTCGGCATGGGTGCTGTGCAGCGACAGCGCCAGGGCCGGCCTGACCGCCTGCTGCGGCAGTCGCTCGAATACCCGCGGATCGCCGACGGTGGAAAACACCAGGTTGCGATGGCCGATGCCACCGGCCGTGCCCAGCAGGTCGATGGCTTCCAGCACGTTGTCCAGGTTGTGCGCTGGCTCGCCCATGCCCATGAAGACCACCTTCTTGACCGGCCTGATGCGTCGCGCCAGGGCCACCTGGGCGACGATCTCGGCGCTGCCCACCTGACGCAGGAGGCCACTCTTGCCGGTCATGCAGAAGACGCAGCCCACCGCGCAGCCGACCTGGGACGACACGCAGAGTCCATCGCGGGGCAGTAGCACGCTTTCCACCGCCTGGCCATCGCCGAGGGTCACCAGCATCCGCGCCGAACCGTCGGCGCCCGGGTGCTCCGAGGTCACCCGGGCCAGGCCTTCCAGTCGCGCGGTCAGCGCCGGAATGGCGTGGCGCACCTCCAGGGGCAGGAAATTTTCCGCCTGCTGGCGCCGGGTGCCGGTGTCCAGGGGCAGCCCCTGACACCAGGCGCGCAGGATGCGGGCGCTGTGCTTGGGCTTGGCGCCGGCATCGGCGAGCAACTGGACGACATCGGAGATACGCATGGGAAAAGGGCAGGTCGAGGGCGGGCGGCGATAATAGGACAGGGCAGGGATGCTATCCTAGTCCTTTGCAAGACGAGGACCCGTCATGAAGTTCATCCACCAGCGCGAGCATCTCAACGAGGGCGACCTGGTCGTCATCCAGAGTTCGGGGGTGTGCAACATCCGCCTGATGAACGATGCCAATTTCCGCAGCTTCAAGAATGGCGGCCGCCACACCTATCACGGTGGCGCCTTCGACACCTTTCCGGCGCGCATCACGGTACCGAGCACTGGCTTCTGGAACATCACCCTGGACACCGTCACCAAACGGCCGATCAGCGTGACCCGCAAGCCCGAGATCAAGCACTCGATCAAGATCGTTCGCCGCTCGCCTTCCGAGCTACGCTGAGCCGGCGGTCACCCGTCCCTGGGTGACTCCTGCCGCTACTTCGGCTGCAATTCGAGCAGTCGCGCCTTGGCACCGTCTTCCAGCACCCAGAGGCTGCCGTTGGGGCCTTCCTCGACGTCGCGGATGCGCGTGCCCATGGCATAGCGCTCGACCTCGCGCGCCTCTTCGCCCTTGAGTTCGATCCGCACCAGCGCCTTGGACGACAGCCCGCCGATGAAGACATTGCCCTTCCAGGCGGGGAAGCGGTCGCCTGCGTAGATCATCAGGCCGGCCGGTGAGATCACCGGCGTCCAGGTGATCTTGGGCGGGATGAATTCCGGGCGGGTGTTATGATCCGGAATCGGCTTGCCGCCATAGTGGTCGCCATTGGAGACCTCGGGATAGCCGTAGTTGCCGCCGCGCTGGATCAGATTCAGTTCGTCGCCACCCTGGGGGCCCATTTCCTGTTCCCACAGCCGGCCCTGGGCGTCGAAGGCGATACCCAGTGGATTGCGATGGCCCAGCGACCAGACCTGGGCCGCGACGCCGCCCTGCTGGGCGAAGGGGTTGTCGGCCGGCGTGCTGCCATCGTCGTTGAGGCGGATGAGCTTGCCCAGGTTGCCGCTCATGTCCTGGGCCGGGGTGAATTTCTGCCGCTCCCCCGAGGTGATCCACAGCTTGCCGTCCGGGCCGAACCTCATGCGATGGCCATAGTGACCGTTGCCGGTGACCTTGGGTGTCTGCCGCCAGATGACCTTGAGATCACCCAGCGAACCACTGCCGTCCTGCTTCAGGGTCAGCTTGGCCCGGGCGACCGCCGCGCCCTGGGTGCCATCTTCGCCGGCCTCGGCATAGCTGAGGTAGATCAGCCCGTTGCTGGCGTATTGCGGATGCAGGATGACATCGCCCAGCCCGCCCTGGCCGGCGGCGACCACCTTGGGTACTCCGCTGATATCCTGGGCCTTGCCGGTCTGCACGTTCAGGTGCTTGAGGACGCCACCTTTCTCGGTGACCAGGGCGGTGCCGTCCGGCAGGAAGGCGATGGCCCAGGGTGCGTCCAGGGTGGCCCTTGGCGTGGCGGTGAAGGGCCACTGAGCTTCACTCAGCGCCTGGGGCGCGGCACTGGCGTTCAGGGTGGCGAAACCGAGCAGGAGACTGCCGGCGGCTAGGGTAAGGCCTTTCATGGGCAAGCGGTCCTCGTCGATGGAAGTCCCTACACCCTAGTAGGGACGCCCGCGAAAAGGGCCGCGTTTTTGTTACCTGAGGCGTCTGCCAGGCTAGTTGTCGTACCCCAGATTCGGCGCCAGCCAGCGCTCCGTCACCGCCAGCTCCTGGCCCTTGCGCTCGGTGTAGCTGTCCACCTGATCCCGGTCGATCTTGCCCACGGCGAAGTACTGGGCCTCGGGATGGGCGAAGTACCAGCCACTGACGGCGGCGGCGGGGAACATGGCGTAGTGCTCGGTAAGGAAGACGCCGCTGCGACCGGCCTCGTTGAAGCGGGCCTCGGGGTCCAGCAGCTTGAAGAGGGTGGCCTTCTCGGTATGGTCGGGGCAGGCCGGGTAGCCGGGAGCGGGGCGGATGCCCTTGTACTGCTCGCGGATCAGCGCCTCGTTGTCCAGGGTCTCGTCCGCGGCATAGCCCCAGTGCTCCTTGCGCACCCGCTCGTGCAGCCACTCGGCACAGGCTTCGGCGAGACGATCGGCCAGGGCCTTGACCATGATGGAGTTGTAGTCGTCGCCCTTGCGCTCGTAGTCCTTGGCCAGCTCCTCGGCGCCGATGCCGGCGGTGACGATGAAGCCGCCCATGTAGTCGGTGACGCCGGTTTCCTTGGGTGCGACGAAGTCGGCCAGGGACAGATTGGGCTTGCCCTCGGGCTTGATGGTCTGCTGGCGCAGGTGGTGCAGGGTGGCCAGCGGCTGGCCGTCCTCGCCATAGACTTCCAGGTCGTCGTCACGCACCTGGTTGGCCGGCCAGAAGCCGAACACGGCGCGGGCCTTGATCAGCTTCTCGTCGATCAGCTTCCTGAGCATGGCCTGGGCGTCGTGGAACAGTGCGGTGGCCGCTTCCCCCACGACCTCGTCGGTGAGGATGCGCGGGTACTTGCCGGCCAGGTCCCAGGAAATGAAGAAGGGCGTCCAGTCGATGTACTCGGCCAGGACTGCCAGGTCAATGTCTTCCAGTACCCGGGTGCCGGTGAAGCTGGGCGTGGGCGCCTGGTAGCCGAGCCAGTTGAAGGCGGGCTTGTTGGCCACCGCTTTCTCATAGGACAGGCGTTCGGTGCGGGCGCTGCGATTGGCGGTGCGCTCGCGGACCTCGACGTAGTCGGCGCGGGTGCGCTCGACGAAGCCGGCCTTGAGTTCCTTGGACAGCAGCTGAGTAGCTACGCCCACGGCGCGGGAGGCATCGGTGACATAGACCACGGCATCGTTCTTGTACTGCGGCTCGATCTTGACCGCGGTATGGGCCTTGGAGGTGGTGGCGCCGCCGATCATCAAGGGCAGGGTGAAGCCCTGGCGCTGCATCTCCTTGGCGACATGGACCATCTCGTCCAGCGAAGGGGTGATCAGACCGGACAGGCCGATGATGTCGCACTTCTCGGCGATGGCGGTCTGCAGGATCTTTTCCGCCGGGACCATGACGCCCAGGTCGACGATGTCATAGCCGTTGCAGCCCAGCACCACGCCGACGATGTTCTTGCCGATGTCGTGGACGTCGCCCTTGACCGTGGCCATGAGGATCTTGCCCTTGGCTTCGGGCTTGTCGCCTTTCTCCGCCTCGATGAAGGGGATCAGGTGCGCCACCGCCTGCTTCATCACCCGGGCGGACTTGACCACCTGGGGCAGGAACATCTTGCCCGAGCCGAACAGGTCGCCGACCACGTTCATGCCGCTCATCAGCGGGCCTTCGATGACCTCGATGGGCCGCGCGCACTGCTGCCGGCATTCCTCGGTGTCCTCGACGATATAGGTGGTGATGCCCTTGACCAGCGCATGCTCCAGGCGTTTGTCCACCGGCAGGCCACGCCATTCCTCGGTCTCGGCCTCCTTGACCGCGCCGCCGCCCTTGTAGTCGTCGGCGATGGCCAGCAGGGCATCGGTGCCGGCCGGGGTACGGTTGAGCACCACGTCTTCGACCCGCTCGCGCAGGGCGGCCGGGATCTCGTCATAGATCTCCAGCTGGCCGGCGTTGACGATGCCCATGGTCAGGCCGTTCTGGATGGCGTGGTAGAGGAAGACCGAGTGGATGGCCTCGCGCACCGGGTTGTTGCCGCGGAAGGAGAAGGAGACGTTGGACACGCCACCGGAGGTCAGGGCGTAGGGCAGGTTGTCGCGGATGAAGGCGCAGGCGTTGATGAAGTCGACCGCGTAGTTGTTGTGCTCCTCGATCCCGGTCGCCACGGCGAAGATGTTGGGGTCGAAGATGATGTCTTCCGGCGGAAAGCCGACCTGGTTGACCAGGATGTCGTAGGAGCGTGCGCAGATTTCGTTCTTGCGCGCCTCGGTGTCGGCCTGGCCGTCTTCGTCGAAGGCCATGACCACCACCGCCGCGCCGTATCTCTTGCACAGCTTGGCGTGATGGATGAAGGCCTCGACGCCTTCCTTCATGGAGATGGAATTGACGATGCCCTTGCCTTGGATGCACTTGAGACCGGCCTCGATCACCTCCCACTTGGAGGAGTCGATCATGATCGGTACCCGGGAAATATCCGGCTCGGAGGCGATCAGGTTGAGGAAGGTGACCATGGCCGCCTTCGAATCCAGCATGCCCTCGTCCATGTTGATGTCGATGACCTGGGCGCCGGCTTCCACCTGCTGCTGGGCTACTTCCAGGGCCTCGGCGTAGTTCTCTTCGCGGATCAGTCGGGCGAACTTGGCCGAGCCGGTGATGTTGGTGCGCTCGCCGACGTTGACGAACAGCGACTCGCGGCTGATGGTGAAGGGCTCCAGGCCGGAGAGGCGGCAGGCCTTGGGAATCTCGGGCAGCTGGCGCGGCGGATGCTTGGCGACCGCCTCGGCGATGGCCTGGATATGCGCCGGGGTGGTACCGCAGCAGCCACCGACGATGTTGAGCAGGCCGCTGGCGGCGAATTCCTCGACCACCGCCGCCATCTGCGCGGGGCTTTCGTCGTATTCGCCGAAGGCATTGGGCAGGCCGGCGTTGGGGTGGGCGGAGACGAAGGTGTCGGCCTTGGTCGCCAATTCCTCGACGTAGGGCCGCAATTCCTTGGCCCCCAGGGCGCAGTTGAGGCCGACGGAAATCGGCTGGGCGTGCCGCACCGAGTTCCAGAAGGCTTCGGTGGTCTGGCCCGACAGGGTACGGCCGGAGGCGTCGGTGATGGTGCCGGAGATCATGATCGGCAGCTCGACGCCGACCTCCTCGAACACGCCCTGGACCGCGAAGATGGCCGCCTTGGCGTTGAGGGTGTCGAAGATGGTTTCGATCAGGATGAGGTCGGCGCCGCCTTCGATCAGGCCGCGGGTTGCCTCGGTGTAGTTCTCCACCAGCTCGTCGAAGGTGACATTGCGATAGCCGGGATTGTTGACGTCCGGAGAGATGGAGCAGGTCCGACTGGTCGGGCCGAGCACCCCGGCGACGAAACGCGGGCGATCCGGAGTCTCCAGGGTCTTGGCGTCGGCCACCTCGCGGGCGACCCGGGCGCCGGCCAGGTTCAGCTCGTAGGTGATGGCTTCCATGCCGTAGTCGGCCTGGGAGACGCGCGTGGCATTGAAAGTGTTGGTTTCCAGGATGTCGGCGCCGGCATCCAGGTAGGCCTTCTCGATCTCGGCGATGATCTTCGGCTGGGTCAGCAGCAGCAGATCGTTGTTGCCCTTGACGTCGCTCGGCCAGTCGGCGAAACGCTCGCCACGGTAGTCCGCTTCTTCCAGCCGATAGCTCTGGATCATGGTGCCCATGCCGCCGTCGAGGATGAGGATGCGCTGCGCGAGGGCGTGGCGGAGGGCGGCGAGGCGAGAGCTACGATCGGTCATGGGCATTCCACAGAGATGAAGAGACGCTGGACAAAGGGTGGCAGCATAGCAAAAGCCGGCGCCTGCCCCGGTATTGGCGACGGTCCATGATGAATAGCGCTCATGCAGGGTCGGCGAGTCTTTCATGGCGAAAACGTCTGACGATCTGGCGCGTCTGGTGGGCAAGGCCTTCAAGTGCTGCTTTACTGGCAATTGACCGACGTTTACTGTGCGTCAAAACAGTGTCATGGAAGGTGGCCGTGATTCCTCTGGTGATATGCGACGACTCGAACATGGCGCGCAAGCAGCTGGTTCGCTCCCTGCCCGAAGGCTGGGCGGTATCCATCACCCAGGCCACCAATGGCGAGGAAGCCCTCACGGCGCTGCGCCAGGGGCTGGGTCAGGTGATGCTGCTGGACCTGACCATGCCGATCCTGGACGGCTACGGCACCCTGGCGGCCATTCGCAATGAAGGCCTGGCGGTCAAGGTGATCGTCGTCTCCGGCGACGTCCAGGAGCAGGCGGTGGCCCGGGTGCGCGAACTGGGCGCCCTGGACTTCCTGCGCAAGCCGGCCGATCCCGCCGAACTGGCCGCGGTACTCGAGCGCCATGGGCTCTATAGCCCCAGCCCTGCGGCACTGCCGGAACCGGTCGCGCGTCCCGAGCTGGAGGTGAGCTTCCGCGACGCCTTCCGCGAGGTGGTCAACGTTTCCATGGGTCGCGCCGGCGCGCTGCTGGCCAAGGCGCTGGATGTCTTCGTCCAGCTGCCGATTCCCAACGTCAACATCCTGGAAGTCAGCGAGCTGCACATGACGCTGGTGGACGCCCAGCGCGAGGATCGCCTCAGTGCGGTCTGCCAGGGCTATATCGGCGAGGGCATCGCCGGCGAGGCGCTGCTGATCTTCCACGACTCCGAATTCGACGACATGGCCAAGCTGGTGCGCTGGCGCGAGGCAGGGGAGTCCGGTGACATCGAGATGCTGCTGGACCTGTCGAGCATCATCATCGGCGCCTGCCTGGCCGGCATCGCCGAGCAGTTCGACATCCGCTTTTCCCAGGGTCATCCGACCATCCTCGGCCACCATGCGTCCATCGACGAACTCATCGTCGTCAACAAGACCCGCTGGAAGAAGACCCTGGCGGTCGAACTCAGCTACAGCCTGGAAGGCCATAACGTCCACTTCGATCTGCTGCTGCTGTTCACCGAGGATTCGGTGAAGCGCATCACCCGCAAGATCGGCTACCTGATGAGTTGAGCATGGCGGCACAGATCGATATCAACGAACTCCACTGGCTGCTGGACATCGTGCAGAACATCGATGTCGGCGTGGTGGTGCTGGACCTCGACTACCGCATCGAGGTCTGGAACAGCTTCATGGAAAACCATTCCGGACGGATCCTCAGCGAGGTCAGCCAACAGTCGCTGTTCGCCGTCTTCGCCGAAATCGACGAGGCCTGGTTTCGCGCCAAGGCCGAGAGCGTGGTGCTGCTGGGTACCCGGGCCTTTTCCATCTGGGAACAGCGGCCCTACCTGGTGCACTTCAAGAGCTACCAGCCGATCACCGGCGTGGAAGCCTTCATGTACCAGAACGTCACCCTGCTGCCGCTGCGGGATTCCACCGGTGCCATCGCCCACATCTGCGTGGTGATCTACGACGTCACCGATGTCGCCATCAACAAGCGGCAATTGGAACTCTCCAACGACAAGCTGCAGGAACTGTCGCGGACCGATCGCCTGACCGGTCTGGCCAACCGTGGTTACTGGGAAGAGCGCCTCACCGAGGAATTCGCCCGCCACCAGCGCTATGGCGGTCGCCTGGCGCTGATGATGCTCGACATCGATCACTTCAAGCGCATCAACGACACCTATGGTCATGCCGTCGGCGATCAGGCGATCAAGGCGCTGGCCGGGGTGATCAAGACCCATGTGCGCAATGCCGACATCGCCGGACGCTACGGCGGCGAGGAATTCGGCGTGGTGCTGCTGGACACGGCGGTGGAAGGCGCCCGGTTGCTCGCCGAGCGCCTGCGCGAGGCGGTCGAGGCCATGCGGCTCGACGTGCTGGGGACGCCCATCGCCTTCACCATCAGTGTCGGCATCACCGATCTGTCGGTGCCCCTGGGCAACCACGAGCAGATGATCCAGCAGGCGGACAAGGCCCTGTACGAGTCCAAGCACAACGGGCGCAACCGAGTGACCAGCTTCGTGCAGCGGCTCGACTGAGACGATTATCCGACTGTTTCACTAGGGCTTTCGTCGAGGGGTGGGGTGGCGTAAACTTGTCACACCTGTTGAGGAGTGACCATGAGCGCCATCACCATTACCGACGCGGCTCAGGATTACCTGGCCGACCTGTTGGAAAAGCAGAACACCCCCGGGATCGGTATCCGGATCTTCATTACCCAGCCCGGCACCCAGTACGCCGAGACCTGCATCGCCTACTGCAAGCCCGGCGAAGAGAAGCCCGATGACCAGCCCATCGGGCTGAAGAGCTTTACTGCCTATATCGACGCCATCAGCCAGCCCTTCCTGGAAGACGCCCTGGTGGACTACGCCACCGACCGCATGGGCGGCCAGCTGACCATCAAGGCGCCCAACGCCAAGGTGCCCATGGTTAACGAGGACAGCCCGCTCAACGAGCGCGTCGACTACTACCTGCAGACCGAGATCAATCCGGGGCTCGCCAGCCACGGTGGCATGGTCAGCCTGGTGGACATCGTCGACGACAATGTCGCGGTCCTGCGCTTCGGCGGCGGCTGCCAGGGCTGTGGCCAGGTCGATCTGACCCTCAAGGATGGCGTCGAGCGCACCCTGCTGGAGCGGATCCCCGAGCTCACCGCCGTGCGCGACGTCACCGACCACACCAACCGCGAAAACGCCTACTACTAGAGATAGCGCGTGTTGCGGGTACGAAGGGCTATCGACCGATTCGATAGCCCTTCGGCGTTTCAGTGGCGCGCGGCGTCGTCCGGCAGGGCCATCAGGCGCTGTTCCTGCGCCCAGTCGAAGGCCTCGCCGCGGGATTCCGCTTCGTGGCGACGCTCGTCCAGTCGCTGGTAGAGCGCCAGCTCTTCGTCCGGCATGAAGTGCAGGCAATCGCCGCCAAAGAACCACAGCAGGTCGCGCGGCACCCGATGAGCGATCTGCGGATAGCGGCTGAAGATCTGGCTGAGCAGGTCCTGGCCGAGATAGGCGTACTCTTCGGGCGCCTGCGGCAGGCCGGCGACTAGTTCGTCGAAGCGGTCGAGGAACAGCGCGTGGTTCTCCGAGGGCACCTGCTCGGCCGCGCCGACGTCGGCCAGGACCGCACGCAGCTGGGCGAGGAGGGCAACGTGGTGGGCGAGATAGGAAGTGGCCATGGGTGTCTCCTGAAAAAGCGGCTGCGCAGTATAGGGGCACTGTCCGACATTGTCTGGTTCGACTAGGATCGAACCTTTGCCCTCTGCCGGGGTTATAGGAAGTAGCACTTTTCTTTGCGAATCAGTTCTTGCCGGGAGGCACATGAGTCTAGCTCTCTCCATTCGTGGTCTGACCAAGACCTACAACAACGGCTTCACCGCGCTCAAGGGCATCGACCTCGACGTGGTCGAAGGTGATTTTTTCGCGCTGCTCGGTCCCAACGGAGCGGGCAAGTCGACCACCATCGGCATCCTCTCGACCCTGGTCAACAAGTCCGGCGGCGAGGTCTCGGTGTTCGGCAACGACCTGGACAAGGATCCGGCGGGCCTCAAGCGCTGCCTCGGCGTGGTGCCCCAGGAATTCAACTTCAACCAGTTCGAGAAGGCCTTCGACATCCTGGTGACCCAGGCGGGCTACTACGGCATCCCGGCGCGGATCGCCGGCGAGCGGGCCGAGGAGTACCTGACCCAGCTCGGCCTGTGGGACAAGCGTGATACCCCTTCGCGCATGCTCTCCGGCGGCATGAAGCGGCGCCTGATGATCGCTCGCGCCCTGATCCACAAGCCGCGCCTGCTGATCCTCGACGAACCCACCGCCGGCGTGGACATCGAGCTGCGCCGCTCCATGTGGAATTTTCTCACCGAGCTGAACGGGCAGGGGACCAGCATCATCCTCACCACCCACTATCTCGAAGAGGCCGAACAGCTCTGCCGCAACATCGCCATCATCGACCATGGCGAGCTGGTCGAGCACACCAGCATGCGCAAGCTGCTGCAGAAGCTCAATGTCGAGACCTTCATCGTCGACGTGGTCCAGCCGCTGACGGCGGCGCCGCAACTGGAAGGCTATCCAACCCGGCTGCTGGGCGATCACTCCTTCGAGGTGGCCATCGACAAGGCCAGCGGGGTCAATGCCCTGTTCCGCCACCTGGACGCCGCCGGCATCCAGGTGCAGAGCCTGAGAAACAAAGCCAATCGCCTGGAGGAGCTGTTCGTCTCCCTGGTGGAAAAGAATCTAGCCAAGGTTGCCCGATGAGTACCGAATTCCAAGCCAATCTGGTGGCGCTGCGGACCATCGTCCATCGCGAAGTGCGCCGCTTCACCCGCATCTGGGCGCAGACGCTGCTGCCCCCGGCGATCACCATGGTCCTGTACTTCGTGATCTTCGGTAACCTGATCGGCAATCGCATCGGCGGCATGGGTGGCTTCACCTACATGCAGTACATCGTGCCGGGCCTGATCATGATGTCGGTGATTACCAACGCCTACAGCAACGTGGTCTCCAGCTTCTTCAGCAGCAAGTTTCAGCGCTCGGTGGAAGAACTGCTGGTCTCGCCGGTGTCGCCCCACGTCATCCTCATCGGCTATGCCATGGGCGGCATCCTGCGGGGCCTGGCCGTGGCCGCCATCGTCAGCGTGCTGTCGCTGTTCTTTACCCACATGCAGGTGCACCACCTGGGCATCATGCTGCTGGTGATCATCCTCACCGCGGCGATCTTCGCCCTGGGCGGCTTCATCAACGCCGTTTACGCGCGCAACTTCGACGACATTTCCATCGTGCCGACCTTCGTGCTGACGCCCCTGACCTACCTGGGCGGGGTCTTCTATTCCATCGACCTGCTGCCGGCCTTCTGGCAGAAGGTGTCCCTGGTCAATCCGATCCTGCACATGGTCAACGCCTTCCGCTACGGCATCCTCGGGGTGTCCGACATCCGCATCGGGGTGGCGATCGCCTTCATGCTGGTCGCCGTGGTCGTGCTTTATCTGGTCAGCATCCGTCTGCTCGTGAGCGGGCGCGGCATGCGTCATTGAGTGTCTGAGCGTCATGCATAGCGTAGAACAATCGCCCCTGGGCAAAAGCACCGAGTACGTCAGCCAGTACGCCCCGGAGTTGCTGTATCCGATCCCGCGCGCGCCCAAGTGGGCGGAGCTGGGGCTGGACGGGCAGGGCCTGCCGTTTCGCGGCGTGGACATCTGGACCTGCTACGAGCTGTCCTGGCTGCTGCCGTCCGGCAAGCCGGTGGTGGCCATCGGCGAATTCGCCATTCCCGCCGATTCGCCGAACATCATCGAGTCCAAGTCCTTCAAGCTGTACCTCAATTCCCTGAACCAGTCGGCGTTCGCCAGCCTGGCCGACGTCGAAGCCGTGCTGGTCAGGGACCTGAGCGCCGCTTCCGGGGGGACCGTCGGTGTCAGCCTGGTGTCGCTGGACGACTGGGCGGCCCGTGGTGTGCAACGCCCCGATGGCCAGTGCGTCGATGAGCTGGATATCGGCCTGGATCGCTACGCCCACCCGCAGCCTGAACTGCTGAGCGTGGGTGAAGCCCGGGATAGTCAGAGGTTTTACAGCCACTTGCTCAAGTCGAATTGCCCGGTGACCGGCCAGCCGGACTGGGGCACCGTGGTGATCGATTATGAAGAGGGGTTGGCACTGGAGGCGGCTAGTCTGCTGCGCTACCTGGTCGCCTTCCGCCAGCATGCGGATTTCCACGAGCAGTGCGTCGAGCGCATCTATCTGGATCTGTGGCGGCTGCTCAAGCCGGCGAAGCTGACCGTGTTCGCTCGCTATGTGCGGCGTGGCGGGCTGGACATCAATCCCTACCGGAGCAGTGACGCCATCCAGCCCGCCGCGGAGCGTTATGTCCGGCAGTGATCAGATGCCCATGCTGCTCAGGCTGTTCATGATCGAGCGGAGCGTGCCGGCCATGGTCGGGTGACTGACCTCGAAGCGCTCCACGGCCAGATTGACGCCTTCCACCAGGCTGCCATCCCGGGTATGGGTGGCGTCTTCGTTGGCCAGCTGGAATTCGATGTCCCGGATCAGCAGTTCCAGTTCCTCCCGGTCCTCGGGCGAGGCGGGTGGGTCCTGGTCCAGCTGGTGGCGGAGGTGGTCGAGTTGTTCCTGCAGATGAGAGGTGGTCATGGCGTTTCTCCTGTGTCCGGACTCTTTGACCGCAACGTTGGGTCAAAGATCGAGTGACTGGGCCTGGCCCTAAGCCAAACTGGCAAAGCTATGACTATAATCGGCGCCTTTCAGGCGTCTGAGTTCAACGAGGAGAGAAGCGATGACGGTCGAGCGACGTGGTTCCAGGGTCTGGGGAGCGCTCCTTGCAACGGCCCTGACGTTTGCCGGTCAGGCGATGGCGGCCGAAGCCGAGAATCCCGATCCCTGGGAAGGCTTCAACCGCAAGATCTTCGTGTTCAACGATACCCTGGACACCTATGCCCTCAAGCCGGTCGCCCAAGGCTATCAGCGCTTCACGCCCGGCTTCGTGCAGACCGGCGTGAGCAACTTCTTCAACAACCTGGGTGATGTGCGCAACCTGGCCAACGATCTGCTGCAAGGCAAGGTCGAGCACGCCGGGGTCGATACCGCGCGCCTGCTGATGAACACCACCCTGGGCGGTCTCGGCCTGGTCGACGTGGCCACCAAGGCCGGTCTGCAGCGCAACGACGAGGACTTCGGCCAGACCCTGGGCAAGTGGGGCGCGAACAGCGGTCCCTACCTGGTCCTGCCGTTCTTCGGCCCCAGCAGCGTGCGTGACGGCCTCGGCCGCATCCCGGACAGCTACACCAGCGCCTATCCCTATGTGGACGATGTCGCCGTGCGCAACAGTGCCTTCGCCCTCAGCACCGTCGACACCCGCGCCGGTCTGCTGCAGGCCGAGCGCCTAATCACTGGCGACAAGTACGTGTTCATTCGCAACGCCTACCTGCAGACCCGTGAGTTCAAGGTCAAGGATGGCCAGGTGGTCGACGACTTCTAGTCCCGGCCCCAATGAAAAAGGCAGCCCTGAGGCTGCCTTTTTTGTTGGCCAGGGCGCCTAGCGCATTTCCAGCACCGACAGGCCCAGCAGCTGCTTGCCCGAATCGGTGGCCTGGACCCGCAGGACCTCGGCGTCCGCTTCCAGGCCGGGGAGTTCGGCGTGGTTGGAGGGGATGAGCACGGTCACCTTGTCGCCGACCTGCAGGCGGGTGGCGGCCTCGATCTGGAAGCCGGTGCTGGACAGATCGACGCAGCGCGCCTCGAAGGAGGCGTCGCCGACCTTCAATACGGCCTTGGAGTCGACGTGCATGCGAATGAAATCGCGCTTCTCACTGTAAGAACGGTCGATGGTACTCATGGCAATCCTACTGCTTGGGAGGATGGATGGCGGTTTGTTGGAGGTATAAACTCCATAAAGGCACCCTGTAAAGAAATTCCATCCGGTTGGCAAGCTTGAACGCCCCGGTGGATGGGAGTAGTGTCTCCGCCGTGTCGTAATCACCGTGGCCCGTGTCGGATCCTGTCCGCCGGTTTGCCGTTCGGGTGCATGCCTGGATCCTCTATGTCTAATTCGCCTGCCACGCTCTTGATCATTGACGATGACGAGGTGGTTCGCCTCAGTCTCGCCGACTATCTCGAAGACAGTGGCTTCAACGTCCTGCAGGCCAGCAATGGCCAGCAGGGCCTGGAAATGTTCGAGCGCGAACAGCCCGACCTGATCATCTGCGACCTGCGCATGCCGCAGGTCGATGGGCTGACGCTGCTGCGCCGCATCAGCGAGCTGTCCATCGATACGCCGGTGCTGGTGCTGTCCGGCGCCGGCGTCATGAGCGACGTCGTGGAAGCCCTGCGCCTGGGCGCCGCCGATTACCTGATCAAGCCGCTGGAAGACCTGATGGTGCTCGAGCACTCGGTCAACCGCGCCCTGGATCGTGCCCGCCTGCGCCTGGAAAACGATCGCTACCGGGTCAAGCTGGAAAACACCAATCGCGAGCTGCAGGCCAGCCTGAGCCTGTTGCAGGAAGACCAGAACGCCGGACGCCACGTGCAGATGAACATGCTGCCGGTGACGCCCTGGGAAACCGAGGGGCTGAACTTCGCCCACGAGATCATCCCGTCGCTGTATCTGTCCGGCGATTTCGTCGACTACTTTCGCATCGACGAGCACCGCGTCGCCTTCTACCTGGCCGACGTCTCCGGACATGGCGCGTCCTCGGCCTTCGTGACCGTGCTGCTCAAGTTCATGACCACGCGCCTACTCTACGAGTCCAAGCGCAACGGCACCCTGCCCGAATTCAAGCCCTCGGATGTGCTCGGTCACATCAACAGGGGTCTACTGGATTGCAAATTGGGCAAGCACGTGACCATGCTGGGTGGCGTCATCGACGAAACCACGGGTACCCTGGCGTACAGCATCGGTGGCCATCTGCCCTTGCCGGTCCTGCATACCCCGGAAGAAACGCGGTTCCTGGTCGGCAAGGGCCTGCCGGTCGGCCTGTTCCAGGAGGCGACCTACAATGACCACCAGATGGATCTGCCCGAGCGTTTCAGCCTAACCCTCTTTTCGGATGGCATCTTCGACCTGCTGCCGGGAGACAATTTGAAAGAGAAAGAACACAGCTTGCCCGACTACGTCCGCCGCGCCGGCGGTACACTGGCAGGCCTGAGCGAAGCCCTGGATCTGGCATCCGTCACCGAGATGCCCGACGATATCGCTTTGCTGGTGTTGAGCAGGAACCTGGCATGAGCACCGGAAAAATCCAATTTGCCGAGCAGGATGGCACCTTCGTCCTGAAGTTTACCGGCGAGGTGCGTCTGACCCTCTGCTCGGCGCTGGACGCGACCATCGAGCACATCTTCTCGTCGTTGAATTTCTCGTCCATCGTCATCGATCTGACCGAGACGCAGAGCATCGACAGCACCACCCTGGGCCTCTTGGCCAAGCTGTCGATCCTGTCGCGGCAGCGCATCGGGCTGCTGCCCATGCTGACTACCAACAACCCGGACATCCTGCGCCTGCTGGATTCCATGGGTTTCGATCAGGTGTTCAATATCGTCGAGACCGTATTGCCTTGCCCGGATTGCCTGACCGACCTGCCACCGCAGGACCAGTCCGAAGCCGAGGTGCGCAGTCGCGTGCTTGAAGCCCATCGAGTGTTGATGGGCCTCAATGAATCCAACCGCAATGCCTTTCGCGATCTGGTCAGTGCCCTCGAAAGGCACTGACCGCGTCAGCTCTTAGCGCTTGCCGGGCAGCAGCACTTCCAGCTTTTCCTGATCGCGCGCGAACTGGCGAATGCCTTCGGCCAGCTTTTCGGTGGCCATGGCGTCTTCGTTGTGCGCCCAGCGGAAGGCCGCCTCGTTCAGCTGCTGCTTGGGCTCACCACCCTTGCTGTCGGCGGTCAGCACGCGCGGCAGGTCGCCCTGGGCTTCCGACAGCTGCTGTAGCAGTTCGGGGCTGATGGTCAGGCGGTCGCAGCCGGCCAGCTGCTCGATCTGGTTCAGGTTGCGGAAGCTGGCACCCATCACCACGGTGTCGTAGCCATTGGCCTTGTAGTACTGGTAGATGCGGGTCACGGACTTCACGCCCGGATCTTCCGCGCCTTCGTAGTCACGACCTTCGGCCTTCTTGTACCAGTCGTAGATGCGACCGACGAAGGGCGAGATCAGGAATACGCCGGCATCGGCGCAGGCGGCGGCCTGGGCGAAGGAGAACAGCAGGGTCAGGTTGGTCTGGATGCCTTCCTTTTCCAGTTCCTCGGCGGCGCGGATGCCTTCCCAGGTGGAGGCGATCTTGATCAGCACGCGGTCCTTGCCGATGCCGGCCTTCTCGTACAGTTCGATCAGGCGGTGGGCGCGATCCAGGGTGGCGCTGGTGTCGAAGGACAGGCGCGCATCCACCTCGGTGGAGATGCGACCGGGGATCAGCTTGAGGATCTCGCCACCGACGGCCACGGCGAAGCGATCGCAGGCCAGGCCGATGTCGCCATTGGCGCCGCTGAAGGCGGCCTGCAGGTGTTCTTCGTAGCGGGGCAGGGCAGCAGCCTTGAGCAGCAGCGAGGGGTTGGTGGTGGCGTCGTAGGGCTTGAGGCGGGCGATGGCGTCCAGATCGCCGGTATCGGCGACGACCGTGGTGTATTGCTTGAGTTGTTCCAGCTTGCTCATGGCAGGTCTTTCCTTCGGTTAGCGAATGGACATCGTGGAGACGTGACTCAGTGGCCCCTGAGAAGTTCAGTGGCCTCGTCATACAGGCGCAGCGGTTCAGGGCTGCGATGCAGATCGGTGGACAGCAGTTGACGGAAGCGCCGCGCGCCGGGAAAGCCCTGCGCCAGGCCCAGGATATGGCGAGTGACATGGTGGATGAGACCACCCTGTTGCAGATGCGCCTCGACATAGGGCCGCAGCTGCAGCATGACGTCGTGGCGGGTCTGTTGCGGACGGTCGCAGCCGTAGAGCGCCGCGTCCACCTCGGCCAGCAGGTAGGGATTCTGATAGGCCTCGCGACCCAGCATCACCCCATCGAACACCTCCAGTTGCTCGCGGCAGGTGTCCAGGGTCTTGATGCCGCCATTCAAGATGAACTCAAGATCCGGAAAATCCTGCACCAGCTGCGCGGCCACGTCGTAGCGCAGCGGCGGGATCTCGCGATTCTGCTTGGGCGACAGCCCTTCGAGGATGGCGATGCGCGCATGAACGGTGAAGCTGCGGCAACCGGCCTCGGTGAGCTGGCCGACGAAGTCCCGCAGGGCCTCGTAGCTGTCCCGCCCGGAGATGCCGATGCGGTGCTTGACCGTCACCGGAATGGCCACGGCATCGCGCATCGCCTTGACGCTGTCGGCCACCCGCTCGGGATAGGCCATCAGGCAGGCGCCGATCATGTTGTTCTGCACCCGGTCGCTGGGGCAGCCGACATTCAGGTTGATCTCGTCATACCCCGCCTGCTCACCCAGCCGCGCCGCAGCGGCCAGTTCGGCCGGCACGCTGCCGCCCAGCTGCAGCGCCAGGGGATGCTCGGTTTCGTCATGACGCAGGAATCTCTGGGCGTCGCCATGCAGCAGGGCGCCGGTGGTGACCATCTCGGTATAGAGCAGCGCATGCTGGGACAGCAGGCGGTGGAAATAGCGGCAGTGACGATCCGTCCAGTCCATCATGGGCGCCACGGAGAAGCGGCGGGACGGCTCAGGGCGCGTGGTTGCAGGGTTTGAAGCGGTTTCGGCAAGCATCTGGGTACGTCTGTTCTTGGCCCGTTTTGCTACATTTCAGCCTGATTTCAGAGGTGCGTTGCTACAATGTAGCAACGGCAATCAGGGATGTAGCAAATCGAAATGGGGACGATAACGTCACGCCGCCGGAAGGATGGCAGCACGGGCTATACGGCCCAGGTCCGCATCATGCGGGATGGAGTCCGAGTCTATCAGGAAACCCAAACATTCGACCGGAAGCAGACCGCCCAGGCGTGGGTGAAAAAACGGGAAACGGAACTGGCGCAACCTGGCGCGCTGGAACGGGCCGCGCGCGGTGGGGCGACCGTGAGTCAGATGATCGCCAGGTACCTGGAGCAGTATGGCGGCGCCCTCGGCCGGACCAAGGAGGCGACGCTGAAGGCCATCGGCGAGACCTGGCTCGGTGACCTGCAGGACCGCGACCTCACCAGCCAGCGCCTGGTGGAGTATGGGCAGTGGCGAATGGGCACCGAGGGCGGCGCGGTGCAGGCGCAGACGGTGGGCAATGACCTCTCGCACCTGGCAGCTGTGCTGTCGATCGCGCGGCCGGCGTGGGGCTACGAGATCGATCCTCACGCCATGGCTGATGCCCGCCGGGTGTTGAAGAAGATGGGCATGGTCAGCAAGAGCAAGGAGCGCGATCGGCGGCCGGAGCTCCAGGAGCTGGACCTGCTGATGGAGCACTTCTTCGAGATGCAGCGACGCCGGCCGGCGTCGATCAACATGCCCAAGGTGATCGCCTTCGCCATCTTCTCCACCCGCCGCCAGGAGGAGATCACGCGGATCCGCTGGGACGACCTGGACGAACGCCGGCAGGCGGTGCTGGTGCGCGACATGAAGAACCCCGGGCAGAAGATCGGCAACCACGTCTGGTGCCATCTGCCGGATGAGGCCTGGGCCATCGTTCAGTCGATGCCGCGCGAGTGCGAGCGGATCTTCCCCTACAACGGTGACTCCATATCGGCTTCCTTCACCCGGGCCTGCCAGTTCCTGGAGCTGCAGGATCTGCGCTTCCACGACCTGCGCCACGACGGGGTGAGCCGGCTGTTCGAGATGGACTGGGACATCCCGCGGGTGGCCAGCGTGTCGGGCCATCGCGACTGGAATTCGATGCGGCGCTATACGCACCTGAGAGGCCAGGGCGATCCCTATGCGGGATGGCCCTGGCTGCAGAGAGTTATCGCGGCGCCGGTGGTGCTCGGGGCGCGCGTCCCGGGCTAGCGTGCCCGGTTGTGCAGCTTGTCGTTCTCGCGGACGGCCCGCTCGCGCTGCAGGTCCAGATAGCGCGCGAGGTCGCTCAGGTGCACGCCCTGGGCGGCCTTCTGGCTGTTCTCGATCCGCACCAGCGGCAGGTCGATGGCGCCGGCGACGATCTTGCTGCGGAGTTTCGTCGGCGTCAGGTGGCTGAAGTAGTCGGTGCAGAGGCGCTCCAGCGGAATGACCGCCGCACCTTGGTACTGAGCCATGAGTAGGAACGTCGTGTTCAATGGGCGTCTCCGGTGCGATCCAGGGTCTGGTTGATGATGTCGGCGTCCTGCTGAGTCAGGGCGCCGAGGGCGTTGGCCATGCTGGCCAGGGCGAGGAGGTGGATGCGATCGCCCAGGTTGTTGCTGACCTGGTAGCGGATCAGCGCCTCGCCCAGCAGAGCGGTGGCCTTGCAGCGGCGGACCAGGGTGGGGTGGGCCGTGATAGGCTGGTGAGTGCTGCTGCTCTGGATCATTTGCATAATGGTTCTCCAAGGGTTGGTGGTAGGGCCTGGGGGAGTTGCCGCTCTCCCGGGCTTTTTTGTTTGCGCGCCGTGGGCAGCGCGGGACGAAACTCTGGTCGCGGTCATGCAGGACCTGCCGGGTTGGCGAAGACCCAGCAGCGGACCTTGTCCGGGCGGGTGTCCAGGGGGTTGGCGCGCCGCTGGTTCTTGCGGAGGCGGCTAGTGATGACCTTGTTATCCAGGTAGCGGAACTGGCGGCTGTCCTTCAGCAGCTCGCGCAGGGTGCTCAGGTCGGCCAGGCGCTGGCGGTGCTCGGCAGCGCGCTCGATGAATTCGTTGAGGTTGATGGCGATCGCGCGGTCGTCATCGCTGTGGTTGACGACGGGGTCGCTGCTCATGGATTCGAGGTAGTCGTAGACCTGCCAGAACTCTGTCACCACAGGGTTATCCGCGCTGATGGCGGCCTGGCGTTCCAGGGCTATGCGAACGATGGTGCGCTGGGTCTGGCGGACCATGTCCTCGGGGATGGCCACCACCAGGGCCAGGCAGTCGAGCAGGGCGAGGAACATGGCGTGGTTCTTCACGATCCGCTCAATGCGCAGGTGGCCGACCAGGTCGCTCTGGCAGCTGCTGCAGCGGTGGCTCTCACCGGTCATGCGGGTGCCGCAGCAGAAGCAGGTGTCGCCCAAGCGGCGGAGCTTGGCCTCGTACTGCGGGAAGAGCTCGTGGAAGCGGGCCAGCACCTCGGCCTCCTTGCGGGTGGCCAGCAGTAGGAAATGGCTCAGGGCTTCGCCGTCCATGCGGCTCAGGGTGTCGGCCGCGGCGCGGCTCTCGTCGGTCAGCACCGGGCGAGTGAAGTGCAGCTTCACGATCCGGGTGAGGATGGCTTCGGAGGCGCTGACCGGGGCGTTCTGGCTGATGGCGATGGTGCCGCGGAAGGGCGGCTCGTAGGTTTCGTTGCCCGCCGTCTTCATGCCGCGGGTGCGCAGGGTACCGCCGCCGAAGAAGTCCTTCAGTTCGTCCCAGTCGAAGCTCTTGGCATGGGCCTTCTCCGGGTCGTTGCGATCGCCCTCGATCAGGACGATGGGCATGCCGGCGACCTGGCCCATGGCGCGGCTGCGGCCAGCGGTGGAGGATTTGGACGGGTCGAAGCCTTCGTAGCCGGCCCGGCCGAACAGTTTCCAGAGGAAGGTCAGCAGGGTGGTCTTGCCGGCGCCGGCCTCGCCAGTGGCTTCCAGGAAAGGGAAGGACTGGTAGCGTGCGCGGATCTGCTCGGCGAACAGTGAGCCGAACCAGAAGGTGAGGGCGGTCAAGCCGTTGGCGCCGAAGCAGGTCCAGAGCAGCGGCAGCCAGTCGCTGCGGTAGTCCCCGGCGGCTGCGGGGTTGGGCTTGAGGCCGATGGTCTTCTGCAGGGTCTTGAGGCGCAGCTTGCCGAAGTCGAAGTAGTCCTCGTCGTTGACCTGGTGCAGCTGGCCGTCGCGCACCGCCAAGTCGCCGAAGACATAGCAGCCGTGCTCGCGGCTGTAGCCGACATAGTCCATGGTCTCCACGGTTTTCAGGCCGAAGAGCTGGTCCTTCATGATCTTATCCAGCTGGGTGCCGCTGCCGGTGAAGACGGCGCCGGCGGCCATGCTGAGCAGGCGCTTCTTGAACTCGCTGGCGGCGGCGACCTGGGCGCCGGTGAAGGTGTTCTTCACCGGGGCGCCGTCGTGGGGAAACTCGACGCGGAAGTAGTACCAGGATTCGTCGGTGACCTCGTTGCGCTGGAAGTACAGCGCCTGAGGCGCGCAGTTGGCGATCTCCACCACGTTTCCGGCCAGGCGCATGGCCTTGTCGCGCTGCTGCTTGGTGGTCAGCTCGCGGTCTTCGTCGCGCTCAGACTCCTCGATGTGGGTGAGCGCCTTGTTGTACTTTTCCAGGTCGAGCTTGAACCAGTAGAGCCGGCTCCCGAAGGTGAAGTGGAATTCGTGGCGCTCGCGCCATTCGTACATCAGCACCGCCTTCTCCGCGGCGGTGTCGGCCAGCAGCAGGGCTCCGTGGTACCGCGACTCCTTGAGGTCGTGGTCACGACATTCCTCGCGCTTCGCGTGATCCTGCTCGAAGGCCCAGCGCTGGTGCAGGTCGTTCCAATCGACCTTGCGGCTGGCCGGCTGCGGGATTTGCGCGGCCTCGCACTTGAAGCCCAGCTCGCGGGCCTGGCGGGCCCAGCGGCGGGTGTAGCGGTGGGCGCCGGGTTCGTTGTCCAGGGCCCAGACCAGTTTCGGCAGTTTGCCCTGGCGCGTGCTGGCCAGGTCCTTGAGGGACTGCTCGGGGTAGGCGTTGCTGCTCATGGCCGAGACCGCGGCGATGCCGTGGTGAGTCAGGGCGATGGCGTCGAAGATGCCCTCGACGATCCAGAGCTCTTGGACCGTCTGCAGATCCAGGCTCGGCGGGCACCACCAGGCGCCGCGGTAGCTGGCGCCGGGCTGGAAGCGGGCCTTCTGTTTGCCGAAGCGCGAGGGGCGATCGATCAGCCGTTCCCAATAGCCGCCCTTGGCTAGGGCGAAGCGCACGGTGGCCGAGCCGATGCCCTGGGCACGGTCCCAGTAGTTTTCCTGGCTGTACCAGCCCTTGATCAGACTCAGGTCGAAGCCGCGGGCGAACTGCAGGTAGCCATCGGCGCTCGCGGCCGGGGCGTCACTGGTGGGCTTGAAGCGTTCGGACCAGTCCTCGAAGAGGTCACTGTAGAGCTCCTTGACGTGCCAGGTCTGGCCGCACTTCGACTCGCGGCCGCACTTGAGCACCCAGGGCGCGCGGTGATCGGTGAACAGCTCGCGCTTGTGGCAGGCTGGACACTCGCCCTTGCGCATGTAGCTCGTCCCGGCGATGTGCCGCATGCCGAGGTCGCCCTCGAGGCGCTGCAGCACGTCAGCGCGGAGCTGGTGATCCATCGCGTACATGCTCAGCACTCCACCTGGGCGAGCTGAGCGCGGATCTGAGTGGCGGTCTGGTGGGCGGCGAGCATGGAGGGGAAGCGGCGCAGGATGGCGGCGCGGCGCTTGTTGGTGTTCTTGATGCGGACGTAGCGGGGCTCGTTCCAGTGCTGGTTGACGGTGTAGTCGGCGCGGCCCTGGAGCCAGCGGGCGAAGGTTTCAGCGACCGCCGGCGGCAGCTCGATCTGGACGGGAAGGGTGTTCGGCATGTTGGGTCTCGCTGCAAAAAGGCGCAGTTCACCCATACCCACGCAAGGCGGGCATGGATCAGGTGGTCAGGGGGTTAGCGGGTGGCGCGCTGGGTGCCGGGGTCTTCGTCGATCAGGGCGTCGAAGATCTCCTGGACCGGGATGCGGTAGCGCAGGCCGGTGGCCGGGTTGACCAGAACGACGACGTCGCCGGTGCTGGAATCGATGTCCAGAAAGCGATGCCCCTTGAGGGCTTCGAGCTGGTCGTGGGCGCGGGTCACCAGGCGTTCGGCGGTGTGCTGGGGCACGCCCATCAGCTGCAGGTGCTCGGCGGCGCAGGTGAGCAGCGCCTGGCTGTGGCTCAGATGCTCGCACTCATGGCGGCGCAGGTAGGTCAGGGCAGCGGCCTGCATGGTGTCGAGGTAGTTAGCGGGGAGGTTGGCGGTAGTCACGATGCGATGTCCTCTTTGGCGTGCTGCTGGGCTTCTTCCTGGTCGTCGAGCAGACCGAGCTGCTGTTCGCGGATGGCGAGATTGCTGGCGTACACCTTCTGCGCCATGGCGTTGAGGTGGCTGGTGCTGGGCGGCAGCTCGCACGCCGGCGCGTTGGGCAGGCCGCTGGGGCTGGCCAGGTGGGTCAGCTCGGTGTGGGCGTAGAACGACGCGCTGCAGGGCGCGAAGTGACACTGGAATACCTGCTGGCGCAGGAATACGTGGGCGAACCAACTGGTCCGGCAGACCAGGGGCGCACCGCAGAAGCAGCACCAGAACTGCCCCTTCTTCTGTTTCGTGAATAACGCCATCTCTCTTCCCTGCCGCCTGTAGCGGCTCCGGCCTAGCCGGGTTCTGGCGCTCCGCGCCGACTTCGTGCCCGCCGTCCTGGCAGGCTTTCAGGGGGTGTCTTGTGGCTAGTGCTTGCGGCCGCTGCCTCGCGCCGCGTGTAGCGTGATCACCGCCCAGACCTCTTCTTCGCGCGCCGCCAGGTGCCGGCGGTGGGCGCCAAGGATCTGGACGACTTCCTGCTCATCGATGACGCCGTCCTCCAGCGCCTGGCCGATGATCTGGTCCACCAAGCCGCGCTTGACCGCGGTCTTCACCGAGCGGGCGTAAAGGTCCAGGTTGTCCAGATCGCCTACTTCGGCCTGTCGCACGAAGAAGCCGCCGTACTGAGCGGCCAGGTAATCCACAAGGTGGGTAGTGCCGGTCTCCTGCTCCAGCAGCAGGATCTGCTGGTCATTGAGCGGGCGGCAGCCGGCGGTCTCGTAGGCGTGGTTGTCGAATTTCTTGAGCGGCAGGCCAAGGCGGGCGGCGGCGCATTCACGACCGCCGGGGTAGGCGCAGATCACGGCGCTGATGACCTGGCGACGGGTCTCTAGGGCAGGGCGTTTCATCTTCCAGTTTCTCCCTGGGCCAGGCGGCCCTAGTGTTGGGCCGCAGTGGTGGCTGGGATCTCGCCCTGCTTGATGCCGAGTAGGACGGCTGCGCGGTGAGACTCACCACGGCGGCCCTTCTTGCGGCCGTTGAGAAGGTCGCTGACCAAATTCTTGTTCAACGAGTGAGTACGGCAGAACTCAGCGATGGATATGCCCGCTCGATCCAGCTGGGCGCGGGCTTGCTCGGGAGTCAGAGGGGCGGGCATAGTGTTCCTGTGTGTTCAAACGTGTTCATTCGAGTTTTATTATGACCAATAAAATGGTCGCGTAAAGGGGTAGTGCTTGAAAAATTGTTCATCGGGCGAATCCCCTGCACGAGAGGTAGGAGATCGACTTCGCGATGAGCGCTTGCGGCTCGGCTATACGCAGGGTGACTTCGCGCAGGCGGGCGGGGTCAATCGCAACACGCAGGGCAGCTATGAGCGCGGTGAACGGTACCCGGACACGGCGTATCTGTTAGGTGTTGCTGGGATCGGCGTCGATGTTGGATACGTCGTTACGGGGCAGAAAGCCGCTGTAGCAGAGTCATCGCTTAATGAGGCGGAGCAGGAGCTCCTGGGGTATTTCCGAACTGTTTCGGACTACAACAAGGAAACCATTCGCCGCATGGTATTCGCGATGGCGGCGGCCGATGGCGGCCTAGATTCTGACAAGACCTGACGGCCTTTCCCCAAACAAAAAGCCCAGCCACGCGCTGGGCTTTTTGTTTCAGGTGGCTTTCGGCGGTTGGCGAACTGCATCACAAAATGTACTGTCTTTGCATACAGTAATAAGGAGTGTGCAGTACCTATGGAACAGCTCAAGCAAGCCCCTTCGATGGTCTCTAGTCGAAAACCCATGCCTTCAGCAGCCAGTGAGTACGAGGCGCAACTGCTGGAGGCTGTGAGGGTGCTATCTCGAGATGATCAGCAGCGGGTCTATTTGCTCGTGCTGGACCTGGCCCGGGTCAGCGGGCCACTGACGCGTAGGCGTTCACCCTCTATGGAAACTGATGTCAGGCTAGGGGTGAAGTGATCCAGATAGGGAGGGTGCTGCGGGTGGTTTCAACGCATCTATCTCATTTTTTCAAGTAATTAATGTCGTGAAAAGTTTTAAATTGGAGATTGTGTGTGCCCTTCTCGACAATACCAGTCATTGTTGCCTAGCGCTTCATATAGAGCTGCGCGCCATGAATTAATGTGCGCTTGTCGCATTGCAACGGCAGTACTTAGTAAATGATCGTTTATAAGATTTTTATTGCCTCGCATTGGTTTTAATATAAAAAATAAATCTGAAAGTGCTGGTCCTGCTTGCACGCTGTACCTATCTGCCAAATTGTACTCTGAGAAATGAGTTATGATTCTTTGCTTCACTGGTGTAGTTAAATAGTCAGGAGGAGTAGCGCGATACTCTACTGAGGGCCAGCTGTTCTCACTGATATCGGCGAAAAGCCACATGGCCGAAAAGTATTCGGCACGATCATAGTATGGATGGAGCGTCTGTGATGTGTGGTTTTGAGCGTAGTCCGTCATTTTTTCCGACTGACAGTCTCTGCAAGCGGGGACCAAATTATTGTGATAGATGGAAAATATCGGGAATTTTGCTTTTGGTAGATAATGATCTAAAGTTTTTACTTCGCCTATGCCACAATAAGGGCATATGTTTTGTGGTGCGCTAAGTTTGATCTGGTCATAGTATCTTCTTGCGGGCTTTTCTTTTGCGGATAAGTATTGAGTATATAGGTTTTTCAGTTGAGACTTGGTAATCCGCCCGAGTATCGCGGTGTCGTTATTTTCATTGCTGGCGGGGTACTGGAAAAGCTGTTCACTTTGTGCAAGCTGGTGATATATGTCGCACTCAATGCTTAGGTTGTTGAACTGTGTACGATACAGATCTTGGAGATTAGGGTCGCCGATGCCCGCCATGCATGAATCAAAAATTTCCGTCCTGGAAAATATTGGCGAGTTAATCTTTATCATCTGCGTCCCCTGCGTCTCTATTATAAATGAGGCCTTTTAGTATTGTTTTTGCTTCAAACCCCAGTTGATTCTTGTATTCTCTTACAATTTCTTCGTAGCTCTTTCCAGTGTTAATCGATTCAAGTAGTAATGCGTGGAATCCGGATTGCTCGACCTCTAATCCAAAAACTTCTCTCGTGAGTATTCCAACATTTTCGCCGAAAGTTTCGATTGCTGGCCTTTCCTGTTTCGAAGCAAGATTCGAGCGATACAACTTCCATACGCATGTGGAAGGCATCTCTTGTAACACAACAGGGGAATGCGTGGCGATAATTGCTATTGCATTTCTATGCGCTAAGATTCTTGATAAAGCGCGCATAAATGCGGATAGTAGTGGCGGATGTAGATGAACCTCAGGCTCGTCTATTAGAACTAATGTTTTTTCTTCGATAGTTTCCACTAACTTGGTTATGGTTAGGAGTACGATCGCGTGCCCTGAGCTAAGTCCGCGAAAGTACTGGCTGGCGGCAAGCGCGACACTAGATTTGTTTGTTTCATCTGCTAACTGGTCAAGATCTATTCCAGAAAAGTCAAAATCAATGCCCAGCATTTCTAAAGCATCAAACCATAATTTCTTTTTGTGTTGAAGCGAAAAGCAGACTATGAGGCTCTTCCAAAAATCGTTTGTAAGTTTTTTCTTATTTTTTAGTGGTAACTCATCAGGGTCTGTGCCTTTACCATCTCTATCTTTGAGTCCGATATAATGGTATTTGACTCCTATTTCCCTATCCGCAGGCGGACTGAAGGGATCGAAAGCGCTGAACGATACGGAGGAGACGCTGCTAAAGTATTCGGGAGGTATGAGTTGGTATAGCTCTGGCCAAATCTCAATGCAAAATTTTCCATTTGATTCGCTTAATAATAGTGCAGAGCTAATCATCTCGTTAAGCAGGTTTGTTTTTCCTATTCCGTTCCTGCCTATCAGCGCATGAATGTTCGTTGGTGGCGTTGAGTAAGGCTCTACTGCGAAGCTCAGTGAGAATGAGGCTCTGTTTTCTGCTGACGGCAATCTGAAGCAAAAGTCAAATTTTGTCAGTTCGGCGTGCCCCTCGAGAACTCTGGAAAATTGGTTTTTTATAGTTTGGAGGCTTATATTTCTGGTTAGTGAGTCTCGAAATACTGCGTGTGATGAAAGTTCTAGGGTGTCTTTTCCTGTGAACACTATATCTTGGAGTGACGATAGTACGGTGTCGCGAAGATTTTGCGCCAAGCTCTTATTGATATTTGCATAGTAGGTGGTGTCTTGGCCTAAAGAGAAAAACTCTTGCCCGAGCGAACGAAATGATATCGGTATTGCATCTTTCGACCATCCTTGAGGTTGTTTTATATATCCAATTTTTACCTCGCCGATTTCATACAGTATTGCTTCGGCGTCTGTAATGTACAGCGTGAATAGAGTCTTAAAATGAAAGTCATCCCAGCGATCGTAGACGAGATACCCTTTTGAGGGTGGCAGGGCGGAAGATTGAGACGGTGGGTACTGTACTAGTGCGAAATCAAAAGACATCCAACACTCCATTGTTCTAGGTCTGGAATAAAACTCTATCGTGGCAGAAGAATATTCCTTCTGCCTTTTGCTAAGACGATAGCTTTTCTACGTCGGCGTTGCTGGCATGGAAGTGCCGCAATCGACTGGAAAATTTCCCGTGATGGTCTCGACATTGCGCTTGTCGGTAATGGTGCCGCGTTGGGTTCTCAAAATCTCGTATCCGTCCTATCGCATCGATTCACCCAGCTTCTGCAAGGCGACAGTCATCCACTGTAGTCGATTTCGAATCCATTTCTATACTAGCAGTACCGCTCGTCGCTTCGTCTGTTGACCCATTTCTAATGCTGCCATCTATACTGTTTAAATGTACAGTATCAAGGTGCCACCATGGACGCTTTCCAGACACGGGGTCGCAGACTCGCCCAGCTCGCGCTGTCCCAGGCGCGGTTGAAGATCACCGGCTTCCAAAGCCCGGCCGAGGATCACGCGCAGCTGCCACTCTCGATCGATGAGGCGATTGGCTGGGGTGCGCCCAACCTTTGGCTCTGGCTGGTGAACAGCGAGGCCCTCGCGGGGCTGAGCATCCACCAGGGGGACGTCCTGGTCGTGGACCGTGCCGGCGATGTTGAGCCGGGGCGTGCGGTCATCGTGGTGGCCGACTGTGAGCACCGCCTATGCACGGTGCTCACCAGCCAGGAGCGGCAGCAGCTGCTGGCAACTATCGGGCGCGACGGACACCCGCGTACGCTCGACCTGGTGGGCGAGGTGGAGCTCTGGGGCGTGGTGGACTTCCTGATGCGAGACCTGCGGCCATGAGCGTCTACGCGTTGATCGACTGCAACTCCTTCTACTGCAGCTGCGAGCGGCTGTTCCGGCCCGAGCTGAAAGGGCGTCCGGTGGTGGTGCTGTCGAACAACGACGGATGCGTGATTGCCCGAAGCCGCGAGGCGAAGGCCCTGGGCATCGGTATGGGCGTGCCGTACTTCCAGAATCGGGCCTTCCTCCGGCAGCACAACGTGGCCGTCTTCAGCTCCAACTACGAGCTCTATGCCGACGTGTCGAATCGGGTGATGCGCACTATCCAGGGGATGGTGCCGGACCTGGAGGTGTATTCCATCGACGAATGCTGGGCGGATCTCACCGGTATGCCGGGCGACCTCGACGCGCTCGGCCGGGGGATCCAGGCGCGGGTCCGGCGCTGGGTCGGCATTCCGGTTGGCGTGGGAATCTCGACGACCAAGACACTGGCTAAGCTGGCCCAGTGGGCGGGCAAGACCTGGCGCGCGACCGGCGGGGTGGTGGATCTCACCGACGCGCTTCGGCAGGGACGCCTGCTGCCGCTGGCACCGGTGGGTGACGTGTGGGGCGTGGGCCGCAAGCTGACCACCCGCCTGCAGGGGCTCGGCATCACCACCGCCCAGGACCTGGCCCGGGCGGATCTGAGGATGGTGCGCAAGGAATTCTCTCGCGTGCTGGAGCGGACGGCGCGAGAGCTACGCGGCGAGCAGTGGATGCGCCTGCACGAGGCGCCGCCGTTGAAGAAGGAGATCATCAGCTCGCGGATGTTCGGGCACCGGGTCTATCGCCTGGAGGCGCTGCGCGAAGCCATGGCCACCTACGTGACCCGGGCGGCCGAGAAGCTGCGGGAGCAGGGATCGCTGTGCTCCACGCTGCTGGTCAGCGTGCAGACCGGCCAGCACGAACCCGAGGAGCGCCGCTACTACCGCAGCCTGGGCATCCAGCTCGCGCACCCGACCGACGACACCCGCATCCTGGTGCAGGCCGCCTTGGCCGGCTTGGACCCCATCTATCGCGAGGGCTACGCCTACTCGAAGTGCGCCGTGGTGCTGGGCAGCATCGTGCAGACCGACGAGTTCACGCCGGACCTCTTCGCCCCGGCCAGGCAGGGACGACCCAGCAAGCTGATGCAGGTGGTGGACCGGATCAACGCGCGGTATGGGCGGGCGGCGCTGCACGTGGGGCGCGTGCCCGCCGATCCGGGGTGGCAGATGCGGCGGGAGTTACTGTCGCGGGGGTATACGACACGGTGGGGGGAGTTGCCGCGGGTAAGTTAGCTGCTGCGAAATAGACTGAGCATCCGGGAGTCAATTGACCTCCTTATGAAACTCCCCTGTTCTATGACGGAAGTTAAAGAATTCTACTCGAGGAATGAGGTGGTCTGGTATCAACGGTCCGAAGTAGAAGGGGACTCTAACTGGATGATAATGTTTTCAGGTCGTCCTAGTTGCGTATAGTAGATGGTTTCAAATGTGTGGCACTTCTCAGATATTTGCTTTATTAGTTCCGCTTTTTTTATGCCGGACACAGAGTGTAAGTTTTCACAAAAAAGCTCAAACCAATTTTTTTGGTACGAGTTGATAAGCATGTTCGCATTGATATGGATAGTCTCATAGGCGTCTTGGTTTATGCGCTTTTGTGATAAAAGCGATCGCAGGAGGTCTGTTGTAAAGGACATTTTTAAAAAATGGCTAATGCACATCCTCCAAGTGATCTCTTTCGTCAGAGTGTTTCCTAGCATTGGCAGGTAGGTATCAATTCTATAGAGAATTCTCGCAATCATTGCTGCGGACGCAATTGAATTGACAGGGAGGAAGGTCCCTATTACTGAATAAGCGCCTGAATTAAAAAGGCCATTTGCAGCATTTGCATGCGACCCTGTTATAGGTGCAGTGGAACATGCGCTCAGCATGACGATGGGAGGCAACGCAATATCTAGACTCCAGGTATCTAGTTTTTCTTTTCCGATTTGAAGCCAACTTAAGTCCTGGTTTCCTGAATGCCCACCATGGCAGTCGAAGATGACTATCTTTCCTCGGAAGCCTCGAATAGCTTGTTCCACATCCTCTTTACAAGTCACGTCGATAAGTTTGTATTTTATGTTTTTATATTTCTTTGCCCAAAAATCCAAGGCCACTTCAAGCGTATGCTTTATAGGGTCCGAGTCTTTGAAAGATCTAATTATAAGCACGTCGAACAATTGTGGAAGTTGAATTTTAATGGTTGGCCTGATTAGTGAAAGGTGTACAAAAAGATTTCCTGGTGTCACAGGTATTTTTGATATCTAATGGCTGATCATTAGTGGCAAATCATTAATTTTTAACCACTCAAGAGGCGCATTTGAGCAAATTAGGCACGATTGAGCGGTTTTTATTTGTTTAATTAACTTGGGTCCTAGCTCATTTGAGAATTTGCTCTGCAGCTCGGAGAATCGTTCTTTGGCTATGCGCTCGCTTTTGCGGCTATCTTTTCCAAGATGAAGTTCAAGCTCGGACAGAATATTGTCGTTAAAATTTACTGAATTTGGTAGTCGTATTGCAGGCGCTAACTGATTTGATGCTAGGCAAGATATGATTAAAGAGTTTAGGTATAGCTCATGCTGTCTTTGCGTCAGTATCGCAGCAATCCATGGATCTTGGTATGGATTAAAGCTAGGGTCAGGGAGTTCCATGTTTATGCCGGAGTAGTCGGGATTTTTAATAATTCCTTTGGTCACGAAGCTACGCTTCCACGAACTGTCCAGATTCCTGGCCATTTTTTTCCAAAATGGATCGTTTAGATTTAACAGGTGAGCATAGATTGAGGGTGAGTAAATTATTAGATCTGATTGGTTGAGGGCTAAGTTATTCCCGATTTTTTTCTTGCTCTGTCTGCAGATGTCGATATCGCGTTTATATAGTTCTGTCTGTCACCTGATATTGGGCTTTGGCCTTTGAACTTGTATCCTAGGCTGATCAGTATTTCTTCATTGGCTCTTGTATTGTTAGAGATATAGCTTTTTTTTCTAAGATTTCTGAGGTGTGGTTTTCTTAGTTTTAGTCCAGAAAAAAAATTATGGGTGATCTTGTCTTGCTTGACGTTCTCTAGGAAGTTATCTTTCAGGGCTTTGTCTAGTGAGTATATAAAGTAATTTGCAGGAAAATTTCTTATGTCGAGGCAAGATGGGTCATTAGAGGGTGAGGCTATGATTGGGCTATATTGAAGTCTTGATGCAATATTCTTTGCTGCTGCTACATGGCTTGCACTACAGAAAATTACTGTGCAGGGGGAGTTTATGTTGCTTGGTAATTTGTTAAAATTAGAATCGGAGTATATTGGGATTATGGTTTTTTGAGCGCCTCTACGCCTCATTTCAGTAATGGCTCTGGATGAAGAGAAAATCTCAAGGATGTTGTTTGGAAATAGAGTTATGCTGTGAAGTAGTTTTGAGATAAGGGGGTCGGTCAGTCCGAGAGAAAAACCCTGAAACAGTGAGTTCCGCCCACTTTCTCTCGGTATCAATAAGACGTAGGTTAAGTTGAATTCTTCCATGGGGTTCTCTTTGATTTGAGGGGTTTTATCTATCTTGCTTTAGTTTAGCTATTTCCCTTGCAATTGCACGCTTAGCGATATTTTTACTGGCATATAAATGCCGCAGCCGCCGCGGCTTGCTCTGGCCGCCTGCGGTGAGGGTGTGCTCCTTGCCGGTCTTCGGATCGCGGTAGTAGGCGATGATGCCGGTGTAGTCGCCCTGGATCTCGTCGACCAGGTCGGCGACTAGGTCCTCCGGTAGTTTGGCTTCCAGCTCCAGGCGCGTGGTGTAGCCGCCGTCCGCGGTGAGGCTGTGCTGCACGTTCCCCCCGTACCAGATGATGGCGTCGATCTCGGCCTTCACGCCCTGCAGGGTGTAGGTGAGTTCGGGCATCAGCTCAGGGCGGCCCAGGGCGAGCTGGTAGGTGAGGGTGGCGGTACCGCGCTGCAGGCGGTTCCACTCGGCCCGGGCGGCGCGCAGCGCGGAGAGCTGGTCGGTGTAGGTGTGGCGCAGGTCCTTCACGTTATCGCCGCCGCCGGCTATGGCCTCCTGCTTCTTGGCGCTGTTGACGTCGTAGTAGAAGGCACGGACGGCGTCGTAGCTCTCGCGGTCGGCCTGCAGGTAGCTGTGTTGGTCGCCGTCCTTGCGGGTGAGGGTGACGTGGCCCAGGTCGGCGCCGCTGACCGACTTGCCGCCGCCGGCCGGGAGGAACAGCAGCCGGCCCGCTTTCACGGTGGCCACCGCGTCATAGTCCTCGCCCAGGCGGGTCAGCAGGTTGGCATCCGATTCCCCTGTCTGATCCAGCTGCAGGACCTGCTGCGCCTCGAGGTCGGGCGCGATGAGCGGGGTGAGGCCCTGGCGCGCGGCCAGGACGCGCAGCACGGCGCCCAGGGTGGTGGCGCTGTAGCTCTGGTCCCGTTTGGTCTTGAGGCCTTTGCGGAGATCGGCGCTGCGGGCGCGGATGCTCAGCACGTCGGGGGCGCCGCTGTGCTCGGTCTCGTCGACGATGTAGCTGCCCTTGTCGATCAGTCCGGTGGTTGACCAGCCCAGCCAGAGGCGAATCTTGGCGCCCCGGGGCGGGATGGCCAGCAGGCCGTCGTGGTCGGATAGCACCAGGCTCAGCTGGTCGGCCTCGAGGCCGCGGTTGTCCGTCAGGTCCAGGCTGATCAGCCGCGGCGCGATGAGGGCGCTGATGTCCTTGCCGTCGACCAGGATCTGGTAGCGCGCCTGGGCGTAGGTGGCGTCCTGCACCAGGTCGCGGCCGAGGGTGCGCAGCTGGCCGGTGGCGGTGTCGAGCAGCTCCTGGATCACAGCAGCTTCCTCAGAAGGGTGCAGACGCGCCTTGCGCACCTGAGTAGTCAGCATGCGGTCTAGCATTGCTTACGAAGGATAGGCGCAATTGCCACGCGGCCTTTCGCTAAGTAGAAGCGGACACCCCTCAGCGGTGTCCGCACGCCGCCTGCCCGTTACTTCGGCATCAGCACGGTATCGACCACGTGGATCACGCCGTTGGACTGCATCACGTCGGCGATGGTGACGGCGGCTTTGCCGCCCTTGGCGTCGACCAGCCAGAGCTTGCCGTTATGCAGCTTCACGGTGAGGTCCTCGCCCTGGACGGTTTTCAGCTTGGTCATGCCGCCGTGCATCTTCGCCTCGGCCATCAGTTGCTTGGCGGTGTGGGTGCCGGGCACCACGTGGTAGGTCAGGATCTTGGTCAGGTCGGCCTTGTGCTCGGGCTTGACCAGGGTATCGACGGTGCCGGCCGGCAGCTTGGCGAAGGCTTCGTTGGTCGGCGCGAGGACGGTGAAGGGACCGCTGCCGTTGAGGGTGTCGACCAGACCGGCCGCCTTGACGGCCGCCACCAGCGTGGTGTGGTCCTTGGAGTTGACCGCATTCTCGACGATGGTCTTGGACGGGTACATGGGCGCGCCGCCGACCATGACGGTATCGGCGGCGAAGCTGAGCGGGGCGGTGGCACCTAGGATCGCGAGACTGGCTACGATGGCGATGCGCTTGAGCAAGGTGTGCATGGTACGTCTCCTGAGTTCTTCAGCCCTCCGGATGAGGGTGATGAATGTACGGAGCGGCCCGGCAAACGGATGCATCACAGCGCGATTATTTTTCCCTGGGCGATGACCGGTCCCGTGGGCGCGCCGGTCGGCGAGCCGGTTCGCGGTTCAAGGGAGACCGCCAGTACCGCTCCAGGCGTTAGTGCCGGTGCGAGTCCCGCGGGTACGGCCAGGGTCACGGCCGTGGCGTCCTGGAGAAGACCGAGCGAATGGGGTATGCCATCCGCCGTGATGATCCAGGCCTCGGCGCTCCTGCCTGGCCAATCCGCTTTGCTGGCGGGCACGAACAGCAGCTGCCGGCCGTTCGCCTGCAAGGTGACGCTGAATGCCAGGCTGCCGTTACTCTGTTCCAGGCGGGCGAGCAGGGCGGGCGTCGCGACCTGGACCGGGCGCAGCAGCACGAGCAGCGCCAGCACCAGGGCAGCGGCCAGTGCCAGCCCGGTCGTCCAGCGCCACAGGCGCGGGTCGTTCCAGCGGCGGATCGGCTCGGGTGCCGGTTGTTCCGTCGGAAAAAGCCGTTGCTGGATGCCGTGCCAGACGCGAGCCGGTGGTTCGATGACCGGAAACTCATCGAGCCAGTCGGCGAAATGCCGCTGCCAGGCCGCCAGCTGCGCCTGGTAGACAGGCTCCCGCCGCACGAGTTCTTCAACCTCCAGGCGTTCTTCGGCGGACAGTACGCCGAGGGCGTATTCCGCGATGAGCAGCGCGTGCCGGTCGTTAGGAGGGATGTCGTCGTTCATAGGCCCAGGCACGCTCGCAGTTGCAGGAGGCCACGCCGAATCCAGCTTTTCATCGTGCCGAGCGCGATGCGGTGGCGGGCGGCCAGTTCGGCATAGGAATAGCCCTCGAAGAAGGCGACCCGGATATAGGTCTGCTGGTCCTTGCCCAGGGTTTTCAGACAGAGATCGATCTGGCGACGCTGGCGATGGGCTTCGAAGTCTTCGGCGACGGACTGGGTTGCCGGCCACTCGGCCAGGGTTTCGAGCGGCTCGTGTCGATGCTGGGCGCGGCGGCGATCGATGGCCTTGTGTCGTGCCAGGGTCGCCATCCAGGTCAGGGCGCCGGAAAGCGTGGCGTCGAAGGTTCCGGCCTTGAGCCAGATGGCGGTATAGGCCTCCTGCAGGACCTCTTCCGCCTCCGCGCGATCGCCCACGTACTGCAGGCATACGCCGAACAGCCTACTCGAGGTCACGCGGTAGAGCGTTTCGAAGGCCAGGCGATTGCCCTGGCCGCAGGCCTGCAGCAGGACATTGAGCGCGACGGGCTCCGGGTTCGTTTCAGGGCTGGCCGATACGGCTGATCTGCTCGTCAAGGATGGCGTTCCGAAAGAAGGCACGGCAGTTTTTGTTTTTGTCCGCTAAGGGCCGCACTTCGCTGAGCGCTGAAGCGCGAATCCTGACGGCGTCAATCTCCCAGCCCTCTAGAGGGCGCTGGGTCCGATGTACCATCGAACGAATGGCTTCGCAATCGCGATCATCGTCGTGCGCCTACGGCGTCTCGACTGCGGGTGGTTGGCTGCCTGGCAGGCTCTAGCTCCGTATCCGGCTCTTGACCACCTTTACACAAGCCTACATGCCAGGCCGTAGCTGCCCTGCAGGCTGAGCGGCTAGCATGCACGTCCAGATCGTCCGACTGTTCAGGTACCCCCGATGTCGCTGTCATCCGAATCCCCGCGCTGGACCTCGCGCATCCTGCTGGTGGATGACGATCCGTCGATCCGCGAGTTGATCTGCGGCTATCTGGCGCGTTTCAGCATCAATGCCCGCGGGGTGGGTGATGGCCTGGAGATGCGCCGGGCGCTGGCGGAGGAGGCCTTCGACCTGGTGGTGCTGGATCTGATGCTGCCGGGAGAGGATGGGCTTTCCCTCTGTCGTTCGCTGCGGCGCGACAGTGGCATTCCCATCCTGATGCTGACCGCCCAGTGCGAGCCGGCGGATCGCATCATCGGCCTGGAGCTGGGCGCCGACGACTATATGGCCAAACCTTTCGAGCCCCGAGAACTGGTGGCGCGGATCCAGTCGGTGCTGCGGCGGACCCAGGATGGCCGCGTGCCTCAGCGCAAGGCGCCGCGGACCAGTGTCAGCTTCGATGGCTGGAAGCTCGATGGTGTCCTGCACCAGCTGCATTCGCCGGCCGGGGTGATGGTGCCCCTGTCCAATGCCGAGGTACGGCTACTGTGGGTCTTCATCGAGCAGCCGCGCCAGGTGCTGAGCCGCGAGCAACTGCTCGATGCGACCCGTGGGCGGGCGATCGAGGCTTTCGATCGCAGCATCGATCTGCAGGTATCGCGGTTGCGCAGCAAGCTGGGTGATGATCCGCGGGCGCCGCAGTTGATCAAGACCGTGCGCGGCGAAGGCTATCTGTTCGATGCCAGGCAGATAGGGCACTAGCCGTGCGCCGCCTGGATACCCTGTTCGCCCGCCTGTTTGCGGTCTTTCTGCTGGCCATCCTGCTGGGCCATCTGCTGGCCTTTTTCTGGTTTCGGCATGGCCTTGGCGAGCGACCGCCGCCCCCGCCGCCGCCCATGGAGGGCGAGGCCGGCTTCGATCGGCCACCGCCGCCCGGGCCTTTCCCGCACCGGGAACCCGGCGTGTGGCGGCAAATCGAGTGGTTTCTCGGCGGCCCGCTGATCTTCCAGCTGGGCTCGCTGGTGATCGCCGCCTGGCTCGGGGCGCGGTTGCTGACCCGGCCGCTGCGCCAGTTGACCGAGACCGCCGAGCACCTGAGTCACAACCTCGACGGTTCGCCCATTCCCGTCACCGGGCCTTGGGAGACCCGCGAGGCCGCACGGGCGCTCAATCGCATGCACCAGCACCTGCTCGAACAGCTCCAGCAGCGCGGGCGCATGCTCACGGCCATCTCCCATGACCTGCGCACGCCCCTGGCGCGGGTGAAGCTGCGCATCGAGGACATCGACGATCCGCGCCTGCACGCCCGGGTCAGCCAGGACGTGGACGACATGATCGAGTTGCTCGACGGTACCCTGAGGTACCTGCGCGAACAGCACCGCCAGGAGCGGCCCATCCTCTGCGACGTTCAGGCGCTGGTCGAGGCCATGGCCGAAGACGCGGCCGAGGAGGGCGCCCAGGTCGCCGTCCAGGGCAGCTGCCAGCCGCTGAAGGTGGCACCCATGGCGCTGCGCTCCTGCCTGGGCAATCTGCTGCAGAATGCCCTGCGCTACGCCGGCCAGGCGGAGATCCGCCTGAGCGAGCAGCCGGAGCGGCTGATCATCTCCATCCTCGACCGCGGGCCGGGCATACCGGCCCAGTATCGGGAAGCGGTGTTCGAACCCTTCTATCGCCTTGAGGGGTCGCGCAACCGATCCTCCGGTGGGACCGGACTGGGGCTGGCCATCGCCCGGGAAGCGGCGGCGCACATGGGCGGCGAGCTGACCCTCGGCGAAACCCCCGGCGGCGGCCTGACCTGCCAGGTGGTGCTGCCCCGCCCCTGATGTATCGCCCGGCATACAAAGTGACCAAACGGCCGACATCTACCCGGCGGATACTGGGAGGCGCGGAACACTGATGTCCGCATTTCCCGGGAGAGACATCCATGATCAGCGGAATAGGCAGTGGCTACTCCAGCTACTACAGCAGTGCCAGCGCGATCAAAGGCACTGGCGCGACAGCGTCCGGCAGTAGCGTCAGCGGCAGCGAAGACGGTAATCCGTTGAAGAAGCTGTTCGGCAAGCTCGACAGCGATGGCGACGGCTCCATCAGCAAGAGCGAACTCACCACCGCCGCCAGCGCGGCGAGCGATACCCAGACGGATACCGACGAGAGCGGGGATATCGACGTCGACAAGCTGCTCGGCATGCTCGACCAGGATGGCGATGGCAGCGTCGGCGAAAGCGAATTCGCCTCGGCCTTCGCGCCGCCGCCGGGTGGGCCTCAGGGGCAGAGGGGCACCGAGCAATCCGGTGATTCCAGCGATGCCGGCGTTGCCGGCCTGGGCGGTTCAGCGCCTCCGCGCATGCCGCCGCCACCGCCACCGCAGGGGGCGAGCGGGCAAGGGGACAGCGAGGCCGACTCCAGCACTCAGGACGCGTCGAGCCCCTACACGCAACTGGTCCAGGCGGTGTTGCGCCAGTACCAGAGCATTGGCAGCAACGGCAGCACCGCCACGGGCAGCACCTTGAACGTGGCCGCCTGAGCAAAGATTGGCAGCGCAGGGCAGGGCGGCCAGGGGCCGTCCGGTCCATGCACTCAGACTGCACTCGACTTCCTGCACGACTCCGTATGCCTCCAATGGCGCTCACCCGAGCCTTCGGCCAGGTGAATTCGGCGTCACTCTCTGACGAAGCTCCTCAGCAAATTCTCCAGCTGTTTCAAGATGTTGCCATCACCAGCTGGCCTTGGATTCTCACGAAAACGTTATGATATAACGTGCGCCTTCATTGGCTTGGCCGATGCCCAGCTGTCGGCGGCGGGTATCGGCGCTTTCGCTCTGCTAAGGACTGTCATGCCTGTATCCCGCTCCCTTCGCCTGGTGCTGACCGCTTCGGCCCTTGCGACCCTGGTCGCCTTCGTGCCACCGCTGTCCAGCGCCGAGGAACGCGTCTTCGACGTGGTCGGCCCCTTCGAGATCGGTGGGCTGGACCCGTCGATTTCCGGTTTCGTCTTCCAGCGCATGCAGATCACCGAGACCCTGCTCGAAGCCGATGCCCAGGGCAAGCCGATTCCCGGGCTGGCAGAGCGCTGGACCGAATCGGCGGATGGCCTGACCTGGCGGCTCACCCTTCGCCAGGGCGTGACCTTCCATGACGGCAGCGCGCTCACGGCCAAGGCAGCGGCGGCTGCTCTCGATGCGGCGCGGGGCAAGCCGGGGGTGCTCAAGCAGGCGGGCATCGAGTCGGTCGCCGCCGAAGGCAACGAAGTGGTAATCCGCCTGGCGAAACCCTTCAAGCCCCTGCTGGCACTGCTGGCGCATTCCTCCACCAATATCCTGGCGCCGGCCGCCTATGATGCCGAAGGCAAGGTGCAGAAGATCATCGGCACGGGGCCGTACCGGCTGACCCTGCTGGAACCGCCGCAGCGCCTGGCCGCCGAGCGTTTCGAAGGCTACTGGGGCGCCAAGCCGGAGATCGCCCGGACAACCTACCTGGCCGCCGGCCGCGGTGAAACCCGCACCCTGATGGCGGAAAGCGGCGATGCCGAGCTGGTGTTCCAGCTCGACCCGCCCAGCATCGCCCGCCTCAAGCGCTCCAGCAGCCTAAAGGTGCTGATCGAGCCAGTGCCGCGGGTGGTGTTGCTGACCCCGAACTCCGGCGCCGGTGCCACGGCGCCGGTCGAGGTCAGGCAGGCGCTCAGCCTGGCCATCCAGCGCGACGGCGTCGCTGCCGCCGTGCTGCGGGCGCCGGGTACCGGGGCGACCCAGTTGTTCGCGAAGAACGTGCCCGCCTGGCACGACCCCGCGCTAGCGCCGCTCGCCTACGATCCGGCGGCGTCACGCAAGCTGCTGGCGAGGCAGGGCTGGACCCCCGGCGCCGATGGCATCCTGCAAAAGGACGGCACGCCACTCAGGCTCAAGCTGCTGACCTACTCTGATAGACCCGAGCTGCCGCTGATCGCCACCGCCCTGCAGGCACAGTTGCGCGAGGTGGGTGTGGACGTGGAGGTCGCGGTGCAGAACTCCAGCGCCATCCCGGCCGCGCACAACGATGGGTCGCTGCAACTGGCGCTCTATGGCCGCAACTTCGCCCTGGTGCCGGATCCCCTGGTCACTCTGCTCAATGACTTCAGCCATGGCGGCGCCGAATGGGGGCCGCTGGGCTGGAAGAATCCGGCCTTCGACCAGGCCCTGGCCGCGCTGCTGGCCAGTGATGATCCGGCCGAGCAACAGCGCCAGCGCTATGCCGCCATGGCCCAGGTGCAAAAGGACCTGCCGGTGATTCCGGTGGCGTGGTACCGCCAGACGATGGCCGTCTCCAATGCCGTCGAAGGCGCTGCCATCGATCCCTTCGAGCGCACCTTTGGCCTGAGCACGCTGCGGTGGGCCCAATGACCCGGCTGCTCGCCTTTCGCCTGCTGCAGGCGGGCCTGGTCGCCCTGCTGGTGGGCGGTCTCACCTTCCTGTTCATGAACCTGCTGCCGGGCGATGCCGCCTACCGCATCGCCGCCGGACGCTACGGCTATGACCTGGTGGATACCGCCGCGGCCGAGGCGGTGCGGGCCGAGCTGAATCTGGATCAGCCGCTGCTGTGGCGTTTCTTCGCCTGGATCGGCGATCTGCTGACCCTGGATCTCGGTCACTCGCTGGTCTCCGGCAAGCCGGTGATGGACGTCGTCGCCCACGAACTGGGCAGCTCCATCCGTTTGGCCATCGGCGCCGTGTGCCTGTCGCTGCTGCTGGGTCCGCCGCTGGGCGTGATGGCCGGTCTGCGCCCGGGCGGCCTGCTGGACCGCGGCCTGCTGGTGCTGACCACGGCGATCCGCGCGCTGCCGCAATTCGTCCTGGGCGTGATCTTCGTGCTGCTGTTCGCCATCTCCTGGCAACTGTTCCCGGCGGCCGGTCACGGTACCTTCTGGCACAGCGTCCTGCCCACGCTGACCCTGGCGCTGGGACTGGCCGCGGTGTCGTCGCGGGTCGCCCGGGATGCCACGGTGGAGGTGGCCGCATCCGCCTACTACCGCTTCGGCCGCCTCAAGGGCCTGAGAGGCGCCGGCGTCTTCCTGCGCCACGGCCTGCGCAATATCGGCGTGCCGGTGGTGACCTACCTGGGCGTGCAGCTGGTGTATCTCATCGAAGGCGTGGTGGTGGTGGAAACGCTGTTCGCCTGGCCGGGCATCGGCCACGGCCTGGTCCACGCCATCGTCCAGCGCGATGTGCCCATGGTGCAGGGCACCGCCCTGGCGATGGGGCTGCTGTTCGTCATCCTCAATACCCTGGTCGATCTTGCCAACCACCTGATCGATCCGCGTGGGAGAGCCTCATGAATCTCGACGCTACCGTCGCTTCGGCGGCGCCTCCGGTCAAATCCTCCGCGCGTGGGCTCGGCCTGGGTCTGCTGGCGGCCCTGATCGCCTTCGCCATCCTCACGCCGCTGCTCTGGCCGGGCGACATCGCCCGTCAGGACTATGCGGCGATCCTCGCGGCGCCCAGCAGCGCCTATCCGCTAGGCACCGATCACCTGGGTCGCGACATGCTGGCGCGGCTGGCGGTCGCCGTCCGCTTCTCGCTGGGCCTGGCTTTCATCAGTGTCTGCACCGCTGCCATTCCCGGTGTGCTGCTGGGCATCCTGGCCGCCTGGAAGGGCGGGCTGGTCGACAAGCTGCTCGGCGGTCTCGCCGAGTTGTTCCTGGCCCTGCCGGGTCTGCTGCTGGTGCTGCTGATCGTCGCGGTGTTTCCCGGCTCCTTCGTCGCCCTCTACAGCGCCGTGGCCCTGGTGCTCTGGGTGGAGTACTTCCGCATGACCCGGGCGCTGGCGCGTACCGTGCTGGCCTCGCCGGCGGTGGCCGCCAGCGGGCTGCTGGGCTTCGGGCCCGTCTACATCGTCCGCCGCCACCTCTGGCCGCAGCTGGCGCCGGTGCTCCTCACCATCGCCGCCTTTGGCGCGGCTTCGACCATCATGGCCATCGCCGCTCTGGGCTTCGTCAGCATCGGCGTACGCCCGCCCACCGCCGAGCTGGGGCTGATGATCACCGAGTTGCTGCCCTACTACGCCGAGGCGCCGCTGGTCATAGGTCTGCCGATCCTGGCGATCTTCCTGACCGTGCTGTCGCTGCTGCTCATCACCGGAGGCCGCAAGCCATGACCGCCTTGCTCACCACCACGGCGCTGGAGATCCGTACCGCTGATACCCAGCTGGTGGAACCGCTGTCCATCCGCCTGGCGCCGGGTCAGGTGTTGTCGATCATCGGCGAGACCGGCTCGGGCAAGAGCCTGTTCGCCCAGGGCGTCGTCGGCAATCTGCCAGCGGGGCTAGAGGCCCACGGGCAGATAGGCCTGGCGGACGGCTTCAGCGAAGAAGGCCGCCAGACCGGTCGCCGGGCGCACTGGGGCAGGGGGCTGGCGGTGCTGCCCCAGGAACCCTGGCTGAGCCTGGACCCGACCATGCAGGCGCTGTCCCAGGTCGCCGAGACCTATACCCAGGTGGTCGGCCTCGGTCGTAGCGAAGCCCGCGACAGGGCCAGCGCGGATCTGGCGCGGCTGGGCCTGGCCGGCGCCGAGCGCAAGTATCCCTTCCAGCTGTCCGGGGGCATGGCCCAGCGCCTGGCCTTCGCCGCCACCCATGCCGGCGGCTCGCCGGTGCTGATCGCCGACGAGCCCACCAAGGGTCTGGATCGCGACCGCATCGACGAGGTCATCGACCTGCTCAAGGCCATGCTCGCCGAAGGCGGCAGCCTGCTCATCATCACCCACGACCTGGAAGTGGCGCGCCGGCTGGGTGGCGAGGTGATGATCATGCTCAAGGGGCAGGTCATCGAGGCCGGTACGGCCGAGCAGGTGCTGGGCCGGCCGCAGCATGCCTATACCCGCCAGCTGCTGGCCGCCGATCCCGCTCAGTGGCCAAGACGTCCGTCGCGGCCCCTTACCGGCGAAGCCGTGGTCGCGGTGGAAGGGCTCGCCGCCCAGCGCGGTGGCAGGCAGCTGTTCGAGGAGTTGTCCTTTACCGTCCGGCCCGGGGAAATCCTCGGCGTGACCGGGCCGTCGGGCTGTGGCAAGTCGACCCTGGGCGACATCCTGCTCGGCCTGGCCGCGCCCAGCGCCGGGACGATCCGCCGTCAGCCGGGGCTCGGTCGCTTCGCCTTCCAGAAGCTGCATCAGGATCCGGTGGCCGCCTTCGCGCCCTCGGCGACCATCCGTCAACTGCTAACGGATCTGGTGCGACTGCATCGGCTGGATGCGACGCGCATCGGTCGGCTGATGCAGCGCCTGCGCCTCGACGAGCGCCTGCTGGATCGACTGCCCGGCAATATTTCCGGCGGTGAGCTGCAGCGCTTTTCCCTGCTGCGGGTGCTCCTGCTCGATCCGGCGCTGATCTTTGCCGACGAGCCGAGCTCGCGGCTGGATCTCATCACCCAGAAGGAGATGATCGAGCTGCTGGTTGAAACCGCCGATGAATCCGGAACCGCCATCCTCTTGGTCAGCCATGACGAAGACTTGGTGGACGCCGTCGCCGATCGGCGCATCCACCTGGCAGATCCGGCGCTTGCGCGGAGTCTGGTGGATCGGCAATCCCGTTCCAGGGAGATGGAGGTGGTCTCCACCGCTCAGGAATAGGGTTTTCGCCGGCATCCCTTGGCGCCGGCTTCACCCTCCCAGCCAAGAGCGCCTCCTGACACCCGGCGGCCACAGTCGCGTGTTGCGTGCAACGGCCGCGGCTAACAGCCCTGGGTAGCGGGCAGGAGGTGGCCACACCCTGCTTCGAGCGCCGCAGATTCAACTTGGTATTACTTTATTGCAAGTTGCCGGTAATGCGCTTTGGGTCAGTTAGAGCGGAATCTCGGTTGGCGGCACAACCACTGGGCGACTTGATCTAGGTTTTTCGTCGACCTTTGTTTGGTTGGGGCGTCCACTGCGAAGTTCGTAAGTTTCCACTGTTCAATTAAGGCATTCTTATAATACGTCCGCTTTTTATCGTCAGTGCTAGTTGGTTGTCGGCGGCTGTTGGCGCTAAAAGCCTTGGTGTCTCAAATGTCCAAATTTGAATTTTGAGTGAAAGAGCGCCTTATTACTTGACGCATGCTGAAAAGAAAAAGCAGCATTATGCATCCCGTGTAGACGTGCCCCTCTTGCAATCGACTGCGCCAGGCGATTGCAAGGCGGTGTCCGTACAAGAGAACGCTCTAGCAATGAAGTTCATGTGACGACTGATTTCTACACCCTTGGTTGGGCAAGAGTACAAAAGTTTATGTGGCCCATTTTGACAAGGGCCTCAAGTTCTAGCGAAGGGCTGAATTAGTCAGCCTGCAACTCCGCTTTTTGGCGCTAAGGAACTGATGATTCTTATATCCGCAGTCTTTTCTTTCTGGTAGTCGATTCGCCAGCGCCATGACCTGATTTTAGAGTCCGTACTGGGGAGTGCGGGCTCTCTTCAACGCGCATATCAAGCCTCGCCGGTGCGGCTTTGCTCTCCGGCGCGCGTCTGGCTGCGCGTCTTCAACCACTAGTAGTCGCCGACAATGAATAGGGGAAGTTATGCAAAGCTCGCGTTATCAGAAAGGAGCTATATCCAATAGCCCTTTGACCAGTTTCAGCCGATTCTTCGGCCCCTGGACGCTTGGGGTGGTGGGCGGCTGTACGCTGCTGCTTGGCTGCAAGGCAGCCTTCGCCGAGGGCTTGGTTGACGACAGCAAACTGGTGCTGACGGTACGCAACTTCTACTTCAACAGTGACCGCGCCAACGGACGGGCGAACCAGGAAGACTGGACTCAGGGTTTCCTGCTGGACTATCAGTCAGGGTTCACGCCGGGCCCGGTGGGGGTCGGGATCGATGCCTTCGGTTACCTGGGCCTCAAGCTCGATGCCGGCCCGGGGCGCCGTGGCACCGGTAACTTGCCCGTCCATGCCGGGAACGAGCCGGCTGACGAATATTCCCGTGCCGGCGCTGCGCTGAAGCTGCGTCTGGGCAATACCGTGGTGCGCTATGGGCAACAGGCGCCCACGGCGCCGGTGTTCGCCATCAGCACCAGTCGCCTGCTGCCGCAGACCGCCACGGGTTGGAGCCTGCTCAGTAACGACGTGACGGATCTGTTGCTGGAGGCAGGGCATTTCACCTCTTCCACCGATCAGGTCAGCACCAACCGCAACGGGGATCTCTGGGCCGGATACGCACGGCAGCGCGCCGACCACATCGATTTCGCCGGTGGCAAGTACAGCCCGGTCAAGGGCGTCAGCCTGTCGCTCTATGCGGCGCAGCTGGATGACATCTGGAACCAGTACTACGGCAACCTGAATCTGGTGAAGGCGCTGTCCGGCACCCAGGCGCTGACCTTCGATGCGAATCTCTATCGCACGCGGGATACCGGAGCGGCCAAGGCGGGTCCCGTCGACAATACCTCCTATAGCCTGGCCACCGCCTTCAGCCAGGGGCCGCACACCTTCACCCTGGGCTGGCAGCAGATCCATGGTGATACGCCGTTCGACTATGTGGCCCTGGGCGACAACGACCGCCTCGGCGGCGGTATCTTCCTGGCCAACGCCGTCATGCTCTCCGATTTCAATGCCCCGGGCGAGCGCTCCTGGCAGGCGCGCTACGATCTCAACTTCAAGACGCTCGGCGTGCCCGGCCTCAGCCTCATGACCCGCTACCTTGAGGGCAGTGGTATCGATGGCCGTGATCTGCCGGCCAACAGTGCCTATCGCGGGCTCTATGGCGCCGACGACCACGAGCACGAAATCGACCTGGAGGGTCGCTACGTGCTGCAGTCGGGCGCGGTCAAGGGGCTGTCGATCCGGGTCCGCCAGGCCTGGCACCGCGGCTCGCCATCCACCGGCGGTTCGGTCAATCAGCTACGGGTCATCCTCGACTATCCGCTGCAATTGCTCTGACGCTACCGTCCTCCAAATGGACGCCGCAACCGCTGGCAAGCGGTTCGCGGCCGTCCGTCGCCCCTGGCTTAAGGGGGCACCGCTGCGCCGATATCCCTAATAGTCATTTTATCAGGGATGCCCACCCATGAATCTTCGCAGCCTGAACGTTGCGCCCCGCGCCGTGCTGTTCTTTTCCATGATCGTCCTGATCGTCTTCGCCCTCGGCGGCGTCGCCGTGGTGCAGATGGGCAAGCTGTACGATGCGGAACAGGAGGTGGAGACCAATTGGCTGCCGGGCAACCAGCTGGCGGCGAAGATGAGTGGCGGATTGCTGCGGCTGCGCCTGGAAAGCCTCAGGGCCACCACCACGCCGGATCCGCAGCTGCGGGCCCAGACCGTCGCGGCCTTCCCCGGCTATCGCGAGGCCTTCTTCACCGCGGTCAAGGACTACGAAAGGACCGTGGCCGACGCTGAAGATCGCCAGCTGTACGCCGCCGTGGTCAAGGGCGCCGAAAGCTACCGGACACTGCTGGATACCTTCGAACCCAAGTTGCGCGCGGGTGACAACGAAGGCGCCATCGCCCTGATCAACACCTCGATCCGTCCGCTCACCAACGCGCTGGAAAAGACCATCGCCGAGCTGAACGCTTTCAACGAGCGCGGTGCCAAGGCCGCTGGGCAGGCGGCCGGTGCCACCTATGCCAACGGCCTGCTCTGGGTCTATGGGCTGATCGGCCTGACCATAGCGGCCACCGTCGTGCTGGCCGCGCTGCTGATCCGCAGCATCACCCTGCCGGTGGGCGAAGCCCTGCGCATCGCCCAGCGGATCGCGCGCAAGGACCTCACCGAGCGCATCACCGTGGTCGGCCGTGACGAGGCTGCGGGGATGTTGCAGGCGCTGGCCCAGATGCAGGGCAATCTGCGCGACACCCTTTCCCATATCGCCGACAGCTCGACCCAGCTGGCGTCCGCAGCGGAAGAAATGACCGCGGTGATCGATGAAGCCGGGCGCGGTTATGTGCGGCAGAACGACGAGGTCAATCAGGCTGCCAGCGCCGTGACCGAGATGAGTTCGGCGGTGGAGGAGGTCGCGCGCAACGCCGCCGATGCGGCCAGCACCTCGCTGCAAACCCAGACCCTGACCAGCGATGGCCTGGACAAGGTCACCCGAACGGTCCAGTCGATCGAGGCACTGGCGCAGAACGTGGCCAGTACCAGCGAGCAGATCCAGGCCCTGTCCTCCCGTGCCCAGGACATCAACGCCGTGGTCGAGGTCATTCGCGGCATCGCCGAGCAGACCAACCTGCTGGCGCTGAACGCGGCCATCGAGGCGGCCCGGGCGGGCGAGCAGGGCCGTGGCTTCGCCGTGGTCGCCGACGAGGTGCGGGCGCTGGCCCATCGTACCCAGCAGTCGACTCGCGAGATCGAGCAGATGATCGGCGCCATCCAGAGCGATTCGTCGCTGGCCGTCAAGGCCATGGCCGAGAGTCAGCAACTGGCGGGGGAGTCCACCTCGGTCGCCCAGCTGGCCAATGTGTCCCTGGAACAGATCGCCGCATCCATCTCCCAGATCAACGACCGCAATGCGGTCATTGCCACCGCCGCCGAGGAGCAGGCCCAGGTGGCCCGCGAGATCGATCGCAACATCACCAGCATCCGCGACCTGGCGACCCAGAGCGCGACCGGAGCCACCCAGACCGCCAGCGCCAGCGCCGAGGTTTCCAAGCTCGCCACCGGACTGAATCGCGTGGTGCGGGAATTCGCCGTCTGACCTGGCAACTTCGCGCCGTTCGCGCCTAGCCCGGGCGGGAAGGGCGCGCAGCCTCCCGCTGCATCTTTGCCCCAGGTCAGCTGCGCTGCAATAGCCTGACTACTACCCGCCACGCGGCACTCCTCCAAGCGGCGGCAGGGCCTCTGGCACGCCCGCTCGGCGCTGGCACCCCCGCCAGACTGTCTTTAGTATCCCGTTACATCGCCACTGGCATCCGGTAGAGAACGAATCGGCGCTTGGCCTGCCTAAACAGTGTCCAATCAACCCGGAGTCCTACCATGAACGCGAAGAAAATCTCTGCCCTGATGTTTGCTGGTCTGATCGCCGCCAGTGGCGCTGCCTTCGCCACCGAAGGTGCAGGCAATCCGCCGAAGGCCAACAGCGCCGGTATGGGCACCCCGGCGGGTCAGAAGACCGGTGAGGGCGCAGGCGCTGCTACCGGCGCTGGCAAGACCACGCTCAACGAGCAGGGCCAGAAGCAACAGCAGTAAGGTCGAAGGGTCGCTGGCACCGCCGGCGACCCTGAACCTGCGTCTAGAATGGAACTTTACAGTCCCCTTGTGTCCAAGGGAGCCGAGCGTGTGGGTACAGGGGTCAGATGGTGAGTGCGGAACAGAGCAAGGTTGTCCTGGTCGTCGAGGATGAGCCGCAGATTTTGATGATTCTGGCGGATTATCTTTCCGAACTGGGCTACACCGTCCTGCAAGCCCCCTCGTCGCTCGAAGCCTTCCGGATCCTGGCCGGGCGGCCACGGCTGGATCTGCTGATCACCGATTTTCGTCTGCCCGACGACGTGTCCGGCGTGATGATCGCCGAGCCGGCGCTCAAGCTGCGCCCCGACCTCAAGGTCCTCTTCATCAGCGGCTATCCCGCCGAAATCATCGACACCGGTTCGCCGTTGCTGGGCAAGGTCCCGCTGCTGACCAAGCCTTTCTCGCTCGAGCGTCTCCACCTCCAGGTGCAGAAGCTGCTCGGCGCCTGATCCTCGCCATCGCCACAGATCGTTTTCCTGCCTGGGCAGTCTATTGATCAGGTGCGACCAGTCCGGTCGCCTCAGGTTGGAGACATCGGCGTCCATGGCTATCAAGCATTTCGATCATCACGAAGCGATCTCGTCTGCCGTTCCGGCTGAACAGGGTTTTGAAGCGGTCATCGCCGTCAAGGCGCGGCGCGATGACGCCCGCCCGACCTTTCACAAGGTCGCTACCGAACGGCATTTCGATCTGGCCTCGGAAGCGGAAGAAGCCGCTGATGCCGCGCTCAATCGGGTGACGGAAATCGGCGAGAACGATGAGCTTCTCTGGGACGAGCAGGCCGTCTGATGAAGAGAGACCAGGAGCAGGGCGAAGAACCCCGACAGACCCAGGAATCCACTCCGGAAGATCCGGAGCTGAGTCGTGAAGAAGAGGAGGATGTCGGCGAGAGTCAGCTGCCTCGCGCGGTGGTTCTCCACGAGATCATCCGCACCCAGGGTGATCATGAACTGGAGCGGACGATCGCGGCGTTGTTCTGGTCGGCACTAGCGGCCGGTTTGACCATGGGCCTGTCGTTGATGGCGATGGGATTGCTCAATGCCAACCTCCCCGAGGGTGGCTACAGCAAGGTTATTGCCAGCTTTGGCTATTCGGCCGGCTTTCTGGCGGTGATCCTGGCTCGTCAGCAGCTGTTCACCGAAAACACGCTTACGGCAGTCCTGCCGGTGATGAGCGAACCAACGCTGCACAACTTTGGCCGTCTGGCCAGGCTGTGGAGCATCGTGTTGGTGGGCAACCTGATCGGTACCATCTTGGTGGCCTATGTGGTACTCCACCTGCCGCTGTTCGACGCCAAGACCGACGCGAAATTTCTGGAAATCGGCACCCATGTCATGGAGAACGACGCCTCGGCGATGTTTGCCAAGGGCATAGTGTCGGGCTGGATGATCGCTACCATGGTCTGGATGCTGCCAGCAGCAGAGAACGCCAGGATCTGGATCATCGTGCTCATCACCTACCTGATGGCCCTGGGTGACTTCACCCACATCGTGGTGGGTAGCGTCGAGGTGGCCTATCTGGTCTTTGCAGGTGAGGCGAGCTGGAGCGATTTCCTGCTGACCTTTGCCGGACCGACCTTGGCCGGTAACATCGTCGGCGGTAGCCTGATCTTCGCGCTGATCAGCCACGCCCAGGTGCGTAGCGATACCTGAACGCAAAAGGGCCGGCAAATTGCCGGCCCTTCGCAGTGATCAGGCAGCTGCCGCGATCACTCGTCGTCGTTCAGCTGACCCATGGCGGTGGTGTTGAAGCCACCGTCGACGTAGAGGATCTCGCCGCTGATGCCCGACGCCAGGTCGGAGCAGAGGAAGGCGCCGGCATTGCCGACTTCGTCGATGGTCACATTGCGACGCAGGGGCGTCTGACGCTCGTTGGCGGCCAGCATCTTGCGGAAGCTCTTGATGCCCGAGGCGGCCAGGGTGCGGATGGGACCGGCGGACACGGCGTTGACGCGGGTGCCTTCCGGGCCGAGGCTGCCGGCCAGGTAACGGACACCGGCCTCGAGGCTGGCCTTGGCCATGCCCATGACGTTGTAGTTGGGCATGGTGCGCTCGGCGCCCAGGTAGGACAGGGTCAGCAGGCTGCCGTTACGGCCGCGCATCATCTCGCGACCGGCCTTGGCCAGGGCGACAAAGCTGTAGGCGCTGATGTCGTGGGCGATCTTGAAGCCGTCACGGGTGGTCACGGCGGTGAAGTCGCCGTCCAGCTGGTCGCCCGGGGCGAAGCCGACCGAGTGGACGATGCAGTCCAGACCATCCCACTTCTTCGCCAGCTCGGCGAACACGGCTTCGATCTGGGCGTCGTCGGCAACGTCGCAGGGGAAGCACAGCTCGGGATTGGAACCCCAGCCCGCGGCGAATTCTTCGACGCGACCCTTGAGCTTCTCGTTCTGGTAGGTGAAGGCCAGCTCGGCGCCTTCGCGGTGCATGGCCGCGGCGATGCCGGAGGCGATGGACAGCTTGCTGGCGACGCCGACGATGAGAACGCGCTTACCGGCGAGAAATCCCATGGTTTTTTCCTCTTCTGTGTTGATTCCCGGGCAGCAGCCTTGGGCTGAGGTCCGGGTTGGGCAGGGCTCTGCGCAGGTCAGAGCGAGATCTTGGCCTGACTCCGCTAGGGGTCAGGCACGGGTGGGGCGGTAAGGTAGCAGGTCGATACCCGGGACAAAAGCGCTGGTTGACCGCTGCGGTGAGCGGTCGCGCCTCAGTTGAGGAACAGCGTCAGGGTCTGACCGGGGGTCAGGGCGGAGGCGATGCGCGGATTCCAGTCCTGCAGCGCCTGCACGCCGATGTTGTAGCGCTTGGCGATCTGGTAGAGCGAATCGCCCGCCTTGACCCTGTAGTAGGTGGGCGCGGCCTTGGCGGTCTTGGTCGCCTTGGCGGCGGCCTGGGTGGTCTTGACGGTATAGGACGCCGGCATCGCCACGGCGGAGGCGCTGCTGCTGCCCGTGCCGTGCAGCTTCAGGGTCTCGCCGACCTTGAGGCCGCGCTTGCCGAGATCGTTCCAGCGCTTGAGGTCGGCCAGCTCCACCTCGTTGGCCCGGGCGATGGACCAGAGGCTGTCGCCGGTGCGGACCTTGTAGGTGCGCACCACGGGCTCTTCGGCCACGGCGATGGTTTCCAGCGGTGTCGTGGTCTTGCCGGTCTCGCGGCGCGGGATCATCAATTCCCGGCCTGCGGACAGGCGGCTGCTGCTACTGAGCTTGTTGAGGGCGGCGAGCTGCTCGACGCTCACGCGATTGCGCTTGGCCACGCTGCGCATGGTATCGCCGCGGCGCACCCGGTATTCCTGCCACTGCACCACGGCGTCGGGGGTGATGTTGGGCAGGGTCGCAACCAGGCGCTTGGCCTTTTCCGCCGGCACCAGCAGGTGCTTGGGGCCGTCCATGGTGACGCGCTGGGTGTAGGCGGGATTCAGGCGATAGAGTTCGTTTGCATCCAGGTCCGCAAGCTCGGCCACCCGGGCCAGGTCCAGGTGCTGCTTGATGTCCACCACTTCGAAGTAGGGCTCGTCCGGGATGGATTCCAGGGCCAGGCCGTAAGCGTCCGGGTTGCGCACGATCTGGGAGACGGCGAGCAGCTTGGGCACGTAGTCCTGGGTTTCCGGCGGCAGCGACGACAGATTCCAGTAGTCGGTGGGCAGGCCCAGCGACTGGTTGCGCTCGATGGCGCGGCTGACCGTGCCTTCGCCGGCGTTGTAGGCGGCCAGCGCCAGCAGCCAGTCGCCGCCGAACATGTCGTGCAGCTTGCTCAGGTAATCCAGGGCGGCATTGGTCGAGGCGGTGATGTCGCGGCGACCGTCATAGAAGCGGGTCTGGCGCAGATTGAAGTACTTCCCCGTAGTGGGGATGAACTGCCACAGCCCGGAGGCGGCGCTGCGTGAGAGGGCATTGGGGTTGAAGGAGCTTTCCACCACCGGCAGCAGGGCCAGTTCCAGCGGCATGTTGCGCTCTTCCAGGCGCTCGACGATGTAATGCAGATAGGGCGCACCACGACTGCAGGACTGCGCAAGGGCGGCTTCGTGGCTGGCGTACCAGAGGCGCTGGCGATCGATGCGCGGGTTGGTGCCGTTGTCGCCGGCGCCCTGCAACTGATAGCCGTCCCGTACCCGGTCCCAGATGTCGCCACTGGTCGCTGCCGCGGTCGGCGCCTTGCGCAGCCATTCCGGCGGGCGCTGGATCTTGCTGGGCGTCATGTGCAGATCGGCCTGGTAGGCACGATTGTCGGGCTGCTGATTGCTCTGACAGCCGGCGAGGAAGACGGCGAGGCAGAGCGCCGAGACTTTGAAGGAGGTGGCCAGCACGTCTATTTCGCGGGTTTTCGGCGTCGCTGGCGGCATCGGTCTGGGCTTTCCGGGAGCTGAAGGATGGGCGATTCTAGGAACCGCATCCCGGGGGGTCAAGGAACAACCCCTTGGCCTGTGACCTGTACGACGACCGAAAACCCTGGGTTTCAGCGCTCTGGCAGGATCTGGGCAATAGGTGTCAGAACGTGTCCTTCCAGCCGCGCAAGGCGGCGAAATAGGTATCCTCCGACGCCTCGGCCGGCACCGCGCGTTCTTCCTGCAGGCGTTGGCGCACGCTGCTTTCGCCGGTTCTCAGGAAGGGGTTGATCTGGCGTTCGCGGCCCAGGCTGGAGGGCAGGGTGGGGCGCTCGGCGTTCCTGAGTCGCCGGGTCTCGGCCAGGGCCTCCCGGACCGCGACATTGTCCGGCTCCACTGCCTCGGCGAAACGCAGGTTGTTCAGGGTGTATTCATGGCCACAGTAGATTTCGGTGGCGTCCGGCAACTCGGCCAGGCGCTGCAGCGAGCCGAGCATCTGGCTGGGCGTGCCTTCGAAGAGGCGGCCACAGCCGGCCGAGAAGAGGGTATCGCCGCTGAACAGCAGGGGCCGCTCGCCAGGGACATGGAAGGCGATATGGCCGGCGGTATGGCCAGGCACGCGCAGGACTTCGAAGCGGGCGCCCAGCACCTCCAGTTGCTGGCCGTCGGTGAGCGGCAGATCGACCGCGGCGATGCGCTCGTCGGCTGGCGCGCTGACCCGGGCGCCGCTGCGCTGCTTCAGGGCGGCGATGCCACCGGTGTGGTCGTTATGATGGTGAGTGATCAGGATGTCGGAGAGACGCCAGTCCGGATGGGCGTCGAGCCAGGCCAGGACAGGGGCGGCATCGCCGGGATCGACCACGACCGCCTGTCTTGTCGCGGCGTCCTTGATCAGCCAGATGTAGTTATCGTTGAAAGCGGGCAGCGGAAGGATGTCGAACATGGATGGGCTCTCTGGTCGGACGGCTGGCCCCTAGGGTAGCAGTCGGTGGAAGGGCTTAGGCTTCAGTATGAGAGGACCAGACGATGCACGATGAATTCTCCGCCCAGGTCGATCCGCGCTGGCTGAAATTGATGAGCTCGGCACGGGAATGGCTGGCCGGCCCGCTGGGCCAGTTGCTGCTGGAGCAGGAGCGGGTGCTGATCGATGAAGAGCTCAAGCGTCACTTCGGCAGCTATCTGATCCATTACGGTCCGCACCCCGAGGCGCCGGCCAATTGCGGCCAGCTCCGCCATGCGGTGCGCATCGGTCCGCCGCTGGGAGATGTCGACATCGTCTGCGAGGAGGGCGCCTGGCCGCTGGGTGAGCACGCCGCCGACGTGGTCCTCCTGCAACACGGTCTGGACTTCTCCCTGGCGCCCCATCGGCTGTTGCGCGAAGCGGCTCTGAGCGTGCGCCCGGGCGGGCATCTGGTGGTGGTGGGCATCAATCCCTGGAGCCTCTGGGGCATGCGCCATTACCTGGCCCGGGATGCCCTGCGCAAGGCCCGTTGTTTCGGCCCCAGCCGGGTCGGCGACTGGCTCTCGGTACTGGGCTTCGCGCTGGAGAAACGTCGCTTCGGGTGTTATCGTCCGCCGCTTTCATCCCCCAAGTGGCAGCAGCGGCTGGCCTGGATGGAGCAGGGCGAGGCCGAACCCAACTGCGAACAGGCGGCGGGGGCGGGCTTCTATCTGCTGTCGGCGCGCAAGCTGATGTTCGGCCTGCGCCCCGTGCCCCAGGCGCGCAAGGAACCGCGTGGCAAGCTGGTGCCCATGCCGGTGGCCAAGATCAGCCGCCGCGAATCGAGTGAATCCAATGAGTGACGACATCGTCGAGGTCTTTACCGACGGCGCCTGCAAGGGCAATCCCGGCCCGGGCGGCTGGGGTGCCTTGCTGAAATTCAAGGGTGCGGAGCGCGAGCTCTGGGGTGGCGAAGCCAACACCACCAACAATCGCATGGAGCTGATGGCGGCCATCCAGGCGCTGGCGGCGCTCAAGCGCCCCTGCCAGATCCGCCTGACCACCGACTCCGAGTACGTGATGAAGGGCATCACCCAGTGGCTGGTGAACTGGAAGAAGCGCGGCTGGCAGACCGCCGCGCGCCAGCCGGTGAAGAATGCCGAATTGTGGCAGGCCCTGGACGAGCAGGTTCAGCGCCATCAGGTCGAGTGGCGCTGGGTGCGCGGCCATACCGGCCATCCCGAGAACGAGCGGGCCGACCAGTTGGCCAACCGCGGTGTCGATGAAGTCCGGCAGGCCAAGCAGGCCGCCAAGGCGTAACCAGCCAAGAGGTTAGCGATGAGATACGTAGTTCTGGATACCGAAACCACCGGCATGCCGGTGACCGATGGCCATCGAATCATCGAGATCGGTGGGGTGGAGGTCATTGGCCGGCGACTGACCGGGCGGCACTTCCATGTCTATCTCAATCCGGATCGGCAGATCGACGAAGGCGCCATCGCGGTCCACGGCATCACCGACGAATACGTGGCCGACAAGCCGCGCTTCGCCGAGATCGCCGACAGCTTCTTCGAATTCATCGAAGGCGCCGAACTGGTCATCCACAACGCACCCTTCGACGTGGGCTTCATCAACATGGAGTTCGCCCGGCTGGGCGCCCATCCCGAGCGGGCCGACATCACCCAGCACTGCTCGGTGCTCGACACGCTGGTCATGGCGCGTGGTCGGCATCCCGGGCAGCGTAACAGCCTGGATGCGCTCTGCAAGCGCTATGGCGTAGACAACTCCAACCGCGAGCTGCACGGCGCCCTGCTGGACGCCGAGATCCTCGCCGACGTCTACCTGGCCATGACCGGTGGCCAGACCAGCCTGTCGCTGGCCGCGCACGGCCAGGAAGGCAATGGCGATGGCAACTACGTCGTGCCGATCAGGCGGCTGCCGGCCGATCGCCAGCGCACGCGCGTGATCAACGCCAGCAGCGCTGATCTCGATGCCCATGCGGCGCGGATGGCGGCCATCGAGAAGAGCTGTGGCCGGACCCCGCTCTGGCTGGCGGGCGCCGGAGCCGAATAACGCCTTCCTCCCTTCTCCCCAGCGCCCGGTCAGTGCCTGACCGGGCGTTCGCGTTCGTCCGAATAAGCTGAAAGACCTCACAATTTTCAGCTATCGTTCAACTAAGATGCTGCAGGCTGGTCATTTGAGCCCGCATGAAGCCTCGAATTTCGAATTGCGCGGAACTTTCTTGGTTCCTGAAAATCATATGACGATTCGGAATTATCGCTTCGCTTTTGTGGATTTACAGGTCTAGCGTTCCAGAGCAAGGTTCCCTGGCGTGGCGTGAGGTCGAATCCCCGTCCGCCTGGAATGATTAGTGTGGCCCGGTCAGGAAGACGCAGGTACCTAGGCTCCAGTTGGAATAGCAAGCCTTTCTTCCCGTTTTAAAATGGCGTTGGCGAGGTTGTAATGGCGCAGGAGGCGTAAGGCACTATGGTGACCGGAGCAAGAGCTTTGAGCTTGGTCCGCGAACAGCTGTTCGCGACCATAGAGGAAGCTGAATCCCATCTTGAACGATTCATCGTCGAGCGGCACTGCAGCAGCCTGTTGCAGCGCGCGGTCGAGAGTATCGGCCAGATTCGCGGCGCCCTGACGCTGATCGAGCTGGCAGGCGCCCAGTTGCTCGCCCATCAGACGCTGCAGATTGCCAACGACATCCCGGCCGGCGCCGGTCCCGAGCATGACGAGCACCTCATGGCGATCTGCCGTGGGCTGCATGTCCTGCGCCGCTATCTCGAACAGCTGCGCAGCGGCCAGGACGAGATGCCCGAATTGCTGCTGCCGGCGATCAATGCCCTGCGCCTGGCGGGCGGCGAACCCGAACTCCCGGAAAGCTATTTCTTCAGCGTCCGCCTCGATCAGCGCCCGCTGATCAGCGCCACCACGCGCCTTGGCCTGCGCGAGCGTCAGGCCCAGGCACGCCGGATGCGCCAGATGTACCAGGTCGGCCTGCTGGGCTTCCTGCGCGACGTCAATGGCGTGGCCAGTCTGCGCCTGATGGCGCGGGCGCTAGAGCGCTCCGCGGCGCTGCTGCACGATCAGGTCGGCGGCTACCTGCCCTGGGTCGCCGCGGCTACCGTCGAGGGCTTCGCCCAGGGTCGCCTGACCGCCACCCGTGAACGCAAGCAGCTGTTCGCCCGGGTCGATCGCGAATTGCGCCAGATGCTGGGTAACGAATTGCACGAGCCCGCGCGCAGCACTCTCAAGGAGTTGCTGTATCTGCTGGCGCTGGCCGGTGTCGAGGGCGCCCATCCACAGGAAGTCATGAATGCCTACGGTTTCGAGCGACTCGGTTTCACCGACGCCCAGCTCGAAGCCGGCAAGAAGCGTCTCGCCGGTCCGGGCCATGCCGTGATGCATTCGCTGTCGGCCGCCATCCGCGAAGAGCTGGAGACGGTCAAGGACCTGATAGATCTCATTGAAACCGAGTTGCGCAACGGCGCCGAGCAGAATCGGCTGCCACGCTCCGACAACTTCTCCCGGCTGTATGTCCAGGTCGGCCTGCTCGGCAAGACGCTGGAGATGGTTGGCCAGGAGAATGCCGGCCAGGTCCTGCAGCAGTGCCTGCCGAACATCTCCCAGTTCCGCGACAAGTCCCTGGTGCTGGACGATCTCGCGCCCCTGGCCGATGCCCTGCTGCTGGTGGAAAGTCTGCTGGGCCAGCCCGAAGGGCAGGGCTCGCTGATCGACGTGCCGCTGGAAGCCGATGGCGTCCAGGTCAGTGTCGCCAATTACCAGTTGGGCGAAGCCCAGGCGCTGTTGCATCGGGAAGCCTACAAGGGCCTGACCGACGCCAAGCGCGCCATCGGTGCCTTCCTTGATTCGCGGGGCGACGCCCTGCACCTGGCCACCGTGCCCGCGCTGCTGGATACCGTCCGCGGGGCGTTGTTCTTCCTGGGCAATCCCCGGGCGGCCGAGCTGGTGCGTGCCTGCACCGGTTACATCCAGCGCTGCCTGATCGAAGGCGGCCAGGCCTGTGAGCCGGCGACCCTCGAGGTGCTGGCGGATGCCCTCAGCAGCATCGAATTCTTTGTCGAAAGCGGTGGCACCGAGAGTCAGGACGGTACCCCGGAAATCCTCGATATCGCCGCGCAAAGCATTCGCGCCCTGGGCTGGACGTCGGCTGCGGCATGAGTGCCTGGCAGCCCGGCTGGTTCCAGACCGCCCAATCCTCTGGCGGTTGGCTGGTCGTCCATAGCGGCCAGGCGTTTCTGACCTCGGGTGCGGACGTGCTCTTCGCCAGCGACGATTCGCGGGTGCAGGGATTCGAAGGAGAGCGCCACGGCCTTGGCCAGTGGCAGGCCCAGCCGGTCACCCTGCTCGAACTGGACACCCCGCCGAACATCGAGGGCTGCGTCTGGCAACCCTTGCGGCCGCTGATGCTGCAATCGCCCCATGCGCTGTTCAAGTTGCTGGGCTATGCCAATCAGATCGGGACCTGGGCACGCCAGCATCGCTTCTGCGGACAGTGCGGTACCCGCACCTTCGCCCTCGATGGCCAGCGCGGCCTCAAATGCCCGAATTGCCAGCTCACCCAATATCCGCGCCTGTCGCCGAGCATGATCGCCCTGGTCACGCGCGGCGACGAGGTACTACTGGCGCGGTCGCCCCGTTTCGCGCCCGGGGTCTTCAGCACCCTGGCCGGCTTCGTCGAGCCGGGCGAGTCGGCGGAGGCCTGCGTGCACCGGGAGATCATGGAAGAGGTGGGCGTTTCGGTCACCAACCTGCGCTACCAGGGCAGCCAGAACTGGCCCTATCCGCATTCCCTGATGCTGGGCTATCACGTCGATTACCTGGGCGGCGACATCCGGTGCCAACCGGATGAAATCGAAGATGCCCGCTGGTTCCACCTGCGCGAGTTGCCGACGCTGCCGCTGGCCTTTTCCATCTCGCGCTTTCTGATCGATTGCTATCGGGTCGAGCGCCTAGGCGGCGCTGAACCAGTGCTGCCAGATTAGCTTGACGGTCAGCGCCAGCACGACGCAGATGAACACCGGGCGGATGAACTTGGCGCCGCCGGCGATGGCGCTGCGCGCGCCCAGGTAGGCCCCGAGGGTCAGCGACAGACCCATGGTCAGCCCCAGCACCCAGAGCACCTGTCCCAGGGCGATGAACATCACCAGGGCGACCCCGTTGCTGACGAAATTCATGGTGCGCGCCACGCCGCTGGCCTTGAGCAGATCCAGGGGATAGAGCAGCAGGCTGCTGACCGTCCAGAAGGCGCCCGTACCAGGCCCGAACAGGCCGTCGTAGGCACCCAGCGTCAGGCCCTGGGGCCATTGGCGCCGTTGCGGCACGGGCGCATCGCTGAGCACCGGTGCCTTGGGCGTGCCGCCGAACAGCAGATAGAGGGCGCAGCTGAACACCACGACCGGCAGCAGCTGATTGAGGAAGTCCGCGGAGAGATGGTGGGCCACCAGGGCGCCGATCCCCGCACCGAGGGCGGTAGCCAGCAGCGCATGCCGCCACTGACGGGGATGGAACAGCTTGCGGCGGTAGAAGGTGTAGGCGGCGGTAGCGCTGCCAAAGGTCGAGCTGAGCTTGTTGGTGCCGATCGCCAGATGGGGCGGCACGCCGGCCATCAGCAGCGCCGGCACCGTGAGCAGGCCGCCCCCGCCGGCGATGGCGTCGATGTAACCGGCGAGGAAGGCGACCCCGGCGAGCAGCGTCAAGGTCATGGGGTCCAGGGCGAATTCGAGCATGAGGGTAGGGCGCCAGGTGGAACGGGGGCGCCATCATGCATCAGACGCGCAGCCGTCACCACCTGCGGGCGACCTCGATCAATCCAGGGCGGGGAAGGGCAATCCGACGTAGTTTTCCGCGAGAGTGGTGCGACCCGCTCTGGAATCGAGCAGCGCCTGGAGTTCGGCGTCCTGCACCCGCTGGGTGAAGGCATCGGTATCCGGAAAACGGTGCAGGGCGGTGGTCATCCACCAGGAGAAGCGCACTGCCGCCCAGATCCGCTTCAGGCAGAGCGCCGAGTAGCGTTCGAGGCAGCTGGCGTCGCCGTTGCGATAGGCGCGTTCCAGCAGCAGGTGCAGATTGCGCACGTCGCCCAGGGCCAGGTTGAGTCCCTTGGCGCCGGTGGGCGGGACGATATGGGCGGCATCGCCGACCAGGAACAGCCGGCCGTATTGCATGGGTTCGACCACATAGCTGCGCAGCGGGGCGATGCTCTTTTCCAGCGAGGGACCGGTCACCAGCTGGGCCGCCGTCTCGGCCGGCAGGCGCGCCTTGAGTTCCGCCCAGAAACGCTCGTCCGACCAGTTCTCCACCGCGTCCCCGGCTTCCACCTGCAGGTAGTAACGACTGCGGGTCGCGGACCTCATGCTGCATAGCGCGAAGCCACGTGGGTGATTGACGTAGATGAGTTCGTCGGCGGCAGGCGGGGTGTCGCTCAGCAAGCCCAGCCAGCCGAAGGGATAGACCCGCTCGTATTCGGTGAGCACGCCGTCCGGGATGCTGCGGCGCGAAACGCCATGGAAGCCGTCGCAGCCGGCGATGTAATCGCAGTCGATGCGCAGCGTCTCACCGGCGACCTGGCAGGTGACATGAGGGCGCTCGCCTTTGAGTTCGTGGGGCTGGACCTCGCTGGCCTGGTAAAAGGTAGGGGCGCCGCTGGCCTGGCGGGCGGCCATCAGGTCGCGGGTCACCTCGGTCTGGCCATAGACGGTGACGCAGCGTCCGCCCAGCAGATCGTTCAGGTCCAGTCGCTCGCGCTGGCCGTGGATGGCGAACTCCACACCTTCATGCACCTGGCCTTCCTGTTCCAGCCGCCCGGCGACGCCGGCCTGGCGTAGCAGATCGACCGTGCCCTGTTCGAGCACGCCGGCACGGATGCGGCTGAGTACGTGGTCGGCGCTCTGGCGCTCGACGATGACGTTGTCGATACCCGAGCGGGTGAGCAGCTGGCCCAGCAGCAGTCCGGAAGGGCCCGCGCCGATGATGACGACTTGGGTGCGCATGGAGTCTGTCCTCTTGTCTGGCGTGATCGCCGTTTATTATGGGGCTCCGGTATTTTTGGACGGTTTTCGCCGGTATCGACAGCGACCTTTGCGATACTTTCTGGTACTTTTCAATGATTCGTGCGGCTATCGCCCAGGGACTGACGATGACCACTGCCTTGCCACCCATCTTCAAGCTGTATGGCGAGGCCCAGGCCTGGCCAGCGCCGGACCTGCTGCACTGCGAAACCATCGAGAGTCGCAGTCGGCTGCATGCCTGGCATATCGAAACCCATCGTCATGCGGATCTCGCGCAGCTGCTCTATGTGCGCCAGGGCGGGGTGCGCCTGCAGCTGGAAGACTGGCAGGGCGAAAGGACCGGGCCGCTGCTGGTGGTGCTGCCGGTGTTGTGCGTGCATGCCTTCGAATTCGAGCCTTCCGTGGAAGGCTTCGTGGTCACTCTGCCGGTACCTCAGGTGGAGCGCCTGAAGCAGCGTTGCCAGAGGACCGGGCAGGGACTGTTCCTGGCGGCCGGGTGCCTGGACCTGAGCGGACCCGACGCCCCCTGGATCGACCAGTTGATCGGTCAGCTCGTCGCCGAATACGAGGGCCACAAGCCCGGTCGCGAGGTCATGCTCGAAGCCCTGCTCGACAGCCTGGCGATCTGGCTGTTGCGGCAGCATCGGCCCGAACAGGGCGCGACCCTGCCACGACGCGCCGAACAGCACCTGGGACGCTTTCTGGCGCTGGTGGAGCAGCACTATCGCGAGCACTGGAGCCTGGGGAGCTACGCGGCGGCGCTCGGGATCTCGGGAGTACACCTGAACGGCCTCTGCCGGCAGATGGCCGGTGCCTCGGCGCTGGCCATCGTGCACCAGCGCCTGCTGCTGGAGGCGCGCCGCACCCTGACCTACACCCAGGCATCGGTGGGCGAGATCGCCGATGCCCTGGGCTTTGCCGATCCGGCCTACTTCGCCCGCTTTTTCCGCCGCGGCACCGGCCAGAGTCCGCTCAGTTATCGCCGTCTTGCGGGCCAACAGCCGCCGAGCTGAGGGGCAGGGGATCGGCTGCCAGGGTTTCGCCGACACGCGTGGCCAGGGCGTCGAGATTGAAGGGCTTGGTGATCAGGGTCATGCCGGGATCGAGATAGCCTTCCAAGTGGGCCCCCTCGGCATAGCCGGTGGCGAACAGTACCTTGAGGCCGGGCCGGCGCTGCCGCGCGATCTCGGCCAGCTGGCGACCGTTCATGCCCGGCAGGCCGACATCGGACAGCAGCAGGTCGATGAGACGGCCGCTTTCCAGCAACGGCAGGGCGCCGCGCGCGTCTTCGGCCTGCAGGGTCGCGTAGCCCAGTTCGCGCAGCAGATCCACCACCATCTGCCGGACCACGGGTTCGTCTTCCACCACCAGCACGGTCTTGCCGGCGCTATGAGCGGTGACCGTAGGGGAGGCCAGCCGCGGCGGTTCCACATCGGCGCCCAGGTAGCGGGGCAGGTAGAGGCCCACGGTCGTGCCCTGGCCGGGCAGGGAGTCGAGCCGGACATGCCCCTTGGACTGCTTGGCGTAGCCGTAGATCATCGACAGCCCCAGGCCGGTGCCCTGGCCGATGGGCTTGGTGGTGAAGAAGGGGTCGAAGGCGCGTGCCATGACCTCGGGTGGCATCCCGGTGCCGTTGTCCGTCACCAGCAGCGCCACATAGTCACCGGCGCTCACGGCGTCCAGGCCATTGCCACTGTCGCTGAGATAGACATTGCGCGTCTCGATGCGGACGGTGCCGCCATGGGGCAGGGCATCGCGGGCATTGATGACCAGGTTGAGCAGGGCGCTTTCCAATTGGTGGGCATCGGTGAGCGCCTGCCACAGTCCGGCGTCCAGATCGAGCTGCAGGACGATATCGCCGCGCAGACTGCGTAGCAGCAGCTCCTCCATGGAGCGCACGCAGTCGTTGACGTGAATGGGCTGCAGATCCAGCGCCTGGCGCCGGGAAAAGGCCAGCAACCGCTGGGTGAGGGCGGCCGCGCGCTGGGCGGAGGTCAGCGCCGAGTGCAGATACTGGTCGAATTTGTCCTGGCGACCGGCCTTCTGGTGCCGCTGCAGCATGTCGAGACTGCCCATGATGCCGGTCAGCAGATTGTTGAAGTCGTGGGCGATGCCACCGGTGAGCTGACCCACAGCTTCCATCTTCTGCGCCTGGCGCAACTGCTCCTGCAGCTCCTGCTGCTCGGTGACGTCGCGCCCCACGGCGTAGATCAGCTCGTCTTCGGCGCTGGCGGTCCAGTCGAGGATGCGATAGCTGCCATCGCGGCCACGCAACCGCGCCCTGAGAGTGGCCGAGCCCTGCTGGCGGCCCAGGCTGCGCAGGGTATCGAAGACCTGGCGCTGATCGTCGGGATGGATGAGTTCAGTGAGCTGGATGCTGGCCAGATCGGTCTCACGCCGTCCCAGCAGGCGGGTAGCGGCGCTGTTAACCGTCTTCACCTCGCCATCGGCGCGGCAGATCACCATGAGGTCATGGCTGATGCGCCACATCCGGTCACGCTCGCGGGTGCGCAGTTCGATCTGTTGCTCCAGCTCCTGGCGCGAACGGGTGAGGACCTCCCGCGCATCGACGATGCTCTGGATATCGGTGCAGGTGCCGAACCATTGCTCGATGCGGCCCTTGGCGTCACGCACCGGTTGCGCCCGGCCGAGCACCCAGCGGTAGCGCCCGGAGCGATGCCGCAGGCGGTATTCGATGTGGTAGGGCTCGCCGGTGCTGAGGCTGTGGTGCCAGACCTTCCAGGTGCGCTCCTGGTCGTCCGGGTGGAAGACGTTGGCCCAGCCTTCGCCCTCCGTGGAGCCTTCCGGCACTCCGGTGAATTCGTACCAGCGGTTGTTGAAATAGAAGTGGTGGCCATCGGGGCGGGTGGCCCAGACCATCTGGTCGATGGAGTTGATGATGGCGCGCAGCTGCGCCTCGTTGCGGGCCAGCTCCTGAGCCTGACGGCGATGATTGCTGATGTCGATGAACAGCACCGCGAAACGATCGCCCGGCAGCTTGTGGGCGCGCACCTCGTACCAGTGTTCATGCTGCAGGTGCAGCAGGATGTCGAACTGGGTGAATTCGGCATCGCCGTTCATGAAGTCGACATAGGCGGGCAGCAGGTCGGCTTCCAGCTGCGGCAGGGATTCGCGCAGCGTCCGCCCCAGGACCTGATCCAGGGGGATGCCGGTGAGGGTGGCGAAGACCGGATTGACCTCCAGGAAACGGAAATCCTCCATCCGGCCAGCGGCATCGCGGATCGCCTGGGCCATGTAGAAGCCCTCGCGCATGCCGTGGTACAGCTCCTGCAGCCAGAGATCGCGTTCGGTGATGGCGGCTTCGTTGAGCTTGCGCTCGGTGATGTCGTAGCACACGCCCAGATAGCGGCCGCCGCCCTGGCTGGTCATCAACTGGCCGCGCCGACCGAGCCAGCGCTCCTCGCCGGTGTCGGCACGGCGAATGCGGTATTCGAGATAGTCGAGGGCGTCGTCGTCCGGCGCCGCGGTCAGGGTTCGCAGGCTGGAGACGTCGTCGGGATGCAGCTGCCGGATCAGCTCTTCCAGGGGATAGCTGCGGCTGACCGGCAAGCCCCACAGCTGGCAGAACCCCGAGGACACCAGCAGTCGGGCCTCGCCGGGTAACAGCTCGAAGGTACCGACGCGCCCGACCTCCTGGGCCAGTCGCACCCGCTCCTCGGCTATCAGCTGATCGGTCCCGTCCTGCAGCACATGCACGAAGCCGAGCGGGTCCTCGGCGTCCTTCAGAGCGGTAGTGGCGATCTCCACCCAGCGTGGCGTACCGCCCTGCACCGTGATCCAGCCGGCGCCCTGGCCGTGCTCGTCGACCAGCGCCTGATGCAGGGCGGTGGTCAGGAAGGCGGCGTCCCGACCCGACGTCAGCAGATCAGCGAAGCGCTGGCCCCGGGCTTCGCTGGCCGGCCAGCCACATAGCAGTTCTGCCCCGCGGTTCCAACGCTCGATGCGCCCGTCGCGGTCGGTGATGACCAGAGCGTGGGAGGTCAACTGCAAAAGCGCCTGCTGTTCGAGCAGAGAGGTCGACATGCGGGGATTCCATTCAGCGAGCGGGCGTGTGACGGGCGTTACCTAGGCTTCGATACCCTCGCTCAGCTGGACGTTCAAACTGCGCAGGGCATTCCAGTACTCAGGATAGGTCTTGCCGACGCATTCGGGGTCCAGAATGCGGATGCCTGCCACCTTCAGGCCGGCCAGGGCGAAGCACATGGCGATCCGGTGGTCGGCGTGGGTCTCGATCACGGCATCGGTCCGGGTACCGGCCAGGGCAGGGTCGGCCGCCACCAGCAGGTCGTCACCCTCGACGCTGGCGAGACCGGCGCGAATGGCGTTGAGGCCGTCGTGCAACGCCGCCACCCGGTCGCATTCCTTCACGCGCAAATTGGCCAGGCCCACGAAGCGCACGGGGGTTTCGTTGAAGGCTGCCAGGACCGCCAGGGTAGGAATGGCATCCTGCATCTGCGAGCCGTCGATGACCGCCGGCAGTCGAGGGAAGGCGGCGATGTGGTCGTGGGCCTTGGCATCGGGCTGGGTGAAGGCGTCGTCGGCCACCCCCAGGTCGATGGTCCCGCCGGTGAGGGCCTGGGCCGCCCAGAGATAGGTGGCGGCGGAGGCGTCCGGCTCGATGAAGTAATCCCGTGCGACGTAGCCGGTCGGGGCGACCCGCCAGGTGGCGGCGTCCAGCTGCTCGACCTGGGCGCCGAAGGCGCGCATCGCCTCGACGGTCAGGTCGACATAGCCGCGGGCACCGATGTCGCTGCCGCGCAGGGCGACGTCCACCGGTTCGCTGCCGAGCGCGGCCAGCATCAGCAGGGCGGAGACATACTGGCTGGACAGGCCGGCATCCACCTCGAAGCGGCGCGCGGTGAGACGGCCCTGGCCGGTAACGGTCACCGGCGGGCAGCCGCTCGGCGCCTCCACCTGGATGCCATTGGCGCTCAGGGTCTCCAGCAGGGGACCGATCGGCCGCTTCTGCATATAGGCGTCACCGGTCAGGGTGACGGCGCCGTCAACGGTGGCCACCGCCGCGGTCAGGAAGCGCACCGCCGTGCCGGCATTGCCGAGAAACAGCGGTGCTTCCGGTTGCTGCAGGCGCCCGGAGCTGGTCACCACGAAGGTGGTGGCGTCGGGTTCGTCGACGGTGACACCCATCTGCCGCAGCGCCTCGGACATGTGCCGGGTGTCATCGCTCTTGAGAGCGCCGGTCAGGCGGCTGGTGCCCTTGGCCAGCGCTGCCAGCAGCAGGGCGCGGTTGGTGATGGACTTGGAACCGGGTGGGGCGACCCGTCCATGCAGCGCGACGTTGGGCGGGGTGACGGTGATGTAGGGTCTGGCGGACATGGGGGCTCCAAGCAACTTCGCGACGGCCACAACGGCGGATCGTAATGGGGGCGCCATGATGCCATTTCAGACCGCCCAGGCCAAAGCACCCGTACTTTAATACCACCCCTATAGGGACCGTGGCTTTCACCTAATACCCCTATTGTCACGAACAGGTCATCAAGGCGGGGTAGTGCTAGCCTTTTTCCGCCAGAGGCCGTTGCCATGTCCCTTATCCGTCCCGATCGTCGTCGCGTTCTGCAAGGCCTGGGTGCCACGCTGCTGTTGCCCGCACTGGGCCAGCGAACCTGGGCCGCACCAGCAGGGCGCCCGGGAATACCCGATGGGGTCCAGGCGGGGGATGTCACCGGCGGGCAGGCGCTGATCTGGAGTCGGACGGATCGTCCGGCGCGGCTGCTGGTGGAGTGGGATACCCAGGAGAGCTTTCGCTCCTTGCGCAAGGCGGCAGGCCCCGTCACCACGGCGGCCCAGGACTACACGGCCCGCATCGACCTGTCCGGGCTGCCGGCCGATCAGCACATTTTCTACCGCGTGCGCTTCGAAGACGTAGACAGCGGCGCGCTCAGCGAGCCCGTCATCGGCCACCTGCGCTCGGCGCCCAGTCAGCGCGGCGATATCCGCTTCGTCTGGGGCGGCGACACCGTAGGGCAGGGCTTTGGCATCAACCCCGACATCGGCGGCATGCGCATCTACAACGCCATGCGCGAGCGGCGGCCGGACTTCTTCCTGCACAGCGGTGACACCATCTATGCCGACGGCCCGGTCCCGGCCCAGCTGACGGTGGAAGAGGGACGCATCTGGCGCAACCTCACCACCGAGGCCAAGAGCAAGGTGGCGGAAACCCTGGACGAATTCCGCGGCAACTATCGTTACAACCTGATGGACGCCCACCTGAAGAGATTCAACGCCGAGGTGCCCCAGGTGTGGCAGTGGGACGACCACGAGACCACCAACAACTGGTCGCCGAGCAAGACGCTGGACGATCGCTACCGGGTCAAGGACATCAATGTCCTGAGCGGTCGGGCCCGCCAGGCCTTCCTGGAATACGCGCCCATGCGGGGCGTCTCGGCCGACGGGGCAGGGCGCATCTATCGACGGATCGCCTATGGCCCCCTGCTGGATGTCTTCGTGCTGGACATGCGCAGCTATCGCGCCGGCAATGACAGCAATCTGGGTAGCGAGGAGGGCGGCCAGGGCGCCTTTATGGGTCAGGAGCAACTCGACTGGCTGAAAAAGGAGCTGCAGGCGTCCAAGGCGACCTGGAAGGTGATCGCGGCCGATATGCCCATCGGGCTGCAGGTCCCGGATGGCAAGGACGCACAGGGCCAGGCGCGCTGGGAGGCGATCGCCAATGGCGATCCCGGAGCCCCCAAGGGGCGCGAGCTGGAAACGGCCGACCTGCTGCGCTTCATTGCCCGGCAGGGGATCCGCAATACCGTCTGGCTTACCGCGGACGTGCATTACTGCGCCGCGCACCACTATCACCCGGACAGGGCGGCCTTCCAGGATTTCGAACCCTTCTGGGAATTCGTGGCGGGGCCGCTGAACGCCGGCAGCTTCGGTCCCAACCCGCTGGATGCCACCTTCGGGCCCGAGGTGGTGTTCCAGAAGGCGCCGCCCCAGGCCAACACCTCACCGCTGAGCAACTTTCAATTCTTCGGGGAGGTGGAGATCGACGGCAAGACCGCCGAATTGCAAGTCACCCTCAGGGATCAGGACGGCCGTCCGCAATTTACCCAGAAGCTGCAGCCCCTAAATAGCAATACCACCCCTATAGTATAGGTACATTTAATGATAACCCTCTGCACAGCTATCAAGAAGAGGCCCAAGTTCTTGTAAATGCTACAATCTGGTGGATATCAGGTTGGAGTTGGCCATGCACGAAGACATCAAGAGCGCGTTCGAAGACCTCAAGCGGAGCATCGCCATCTTCAATGAACGCTGGCCCGGGAAGGTGATAGCTGCCCGGGTCTGGCGGCTGCCGCTGCTGGCCCAGCAGCGGGTGCCTGACCACATCGCGGCGGAGTCCTTCGAGGGTAGCGCCGCGGTGGAACTCACCCGTGATGCCTTACTGGCCTTCCATCTGCAACCCGGCCAGGCACCGGGTACGGTCAGCCGACTGCCCGGTTATATCGCCCTGGCCGAGCCGCTGATGGAGGAGATCCTGGCCATCAATAGCTGCAAGGCCGCCTTCAGCGCGGCGATCGAGCAGACACGCCTGGAGCTGGAGCTGGCGCCGGAGGCGCGGCCCCGCATCATGCGCAAGGCCCTGGGTGGCGCCTTCAATACCAAGCAGCTGACCCGCAAGGTGCATGGCTTTCCCGATCCGGTCCGGCAGCTGACCTTTACCTGGGCCGGGCACACCGCGGGAGGAGAGCGGGTCAAGGTGGCCAAGGTGCGCGAGCAACTCAAGACCCTGGCCATGGCCCGTGCCGACCGGGAGCGGATCGCCCTGGATCGCACCCCGGAATGGCAGGAACACCAGGCGCTCAATCGCATGGCGGACGATGACATCCTGGTCCGCCACAAGAAGATCGCGCCGCATCCGCGGGCGATGCTCTGGTTCGGCGAGGAGAGTCGCTATGACGCCATGATCCACGCGAACCTGCCGGTGTTCGTGGTACCGGCTCAGGACGGCATGCAGGTCGTCGATCTGCGCGATTTCGACCGGACTCAGCGCGGGGCACTGCGACCCGACATCAAGCCGCGTCGCGAGGTGCTGGCCACGCGGTTGCTGTATCTGCCCACCGACAACCCGGAACGGCCCGCCGCCCAGCGCAACAACGAAGCGACGCTCAAGCGCTCGACCTACAGTCGCTGAGCCCCGATGACGTTACCGAGCGGGTGGATGTCGTAACCAGATCCTTCATGGCCGAGTGAAAAGGTAACGAAATCCTCCGCAACAGTTGCCTGCACGCCAGCCTCGAATCAGCGAAGCCCAGCATTTTCAACGACTTATGAATGTTGGCACGGCGAGTGCTTTATTACTGGCACAAGAACAACAAGATGCGCCGCTAACCGCCCACAACAAGAACAAGACGGCCAAGGCTCGCGAACCGATCATTTTGGAACGCTCCAGAGCAACCAAAGTAATCTGTTCACTTCCCACGTCGTTGGTGGGGCGTACTAAAGATCGATGACGTCGACGTCCGACAACAAAAACAAGAGGACAGCAGACGTACTTGAACAGGGGAGCCTCAGGGCTCCCTTTTTTCATGCCTGCAAAAAAGTCGCTGGAGGGCAGGTAATGGCCCCTGGCACAGCGCTCAGCACTCTGCTCGTGGTCCTCGCAGTACGATTTACCGTCTGGCTTTGGCGCATCGGGCATCCGTGATCTATCGTGAGCGCAGCCCATCCGCCATGGATACCTGTCATGACCCTTGCGAAGACCCTGCCTGCCCATTGGCTGAACGAGCCGACGCGCTGGTCCGATACGGACGGCCTGCTGCATATCAGCACCGATCGCGAGACCGACTTCTGGCAGAAGACCCAATACGGCTTCGAACGTGACAGCGGACATTTCCGGGGTTATGCGGCCGGCGCGGACTTCACCGTGCAGGTGCGGATCACCGGGACCTTTACCGAGCTGTACGACCAGGCCGGCCTGATGGTGCGGCAGGGCAGCGAGCGCTGGTGCAAGACCGGGCTCGAGATCAACGATGGCATCGCCCATCTGGGCAGCGTCCTCACCCTGGGGCATTCCGACTGGGCCCTCGGGCCGATGCCTGATGCGGTCAGGGGATTCTGGCTGCGCATGACGCTGCACGCCGAGGTGCTGCGCCTCCAGTATTCCCTGGATGGCCAGACCTGGCCGCTGTTGCGGCTGTGCCGCTTCGCGAGCGAAGAGGGCGCGGCGCTGCAGGTCGGGCCCTATTGCTGTTCGCCGCAGCGCGAGGGCCTGGAGGTCAGCTTTGCCGACCTGCAGATCGGGCCGGCGATCGTCAAGGAACTGCACGACCTGAGCTGACCGCGCGGCGATCAGCTCATCCAGTTGCCGCCGTCGACGTTGTAGGTCTGGGCCACCACGAAGTCGCTGTCACTGGACGCCAGGAACAGCGCCATGCCGACCAGGTCCTCGGCGGTTCCCATCCGGCCGTAGGGCACGGCTTCGCCGACCAGGCGCTTCTTCTCGCCCAGCGGTCGTTGCTCGTAATGGGCGAAGAGGGCGTCCACACCTTCCCAATGCTCGCCATCGACCACGCCCGGGGCGATGGCATTGACGTTGATGCGGTGCTTGATGAGGCCGAGGCCGGCCGACTGGGTCAGGCTGATCACCGCCGCTTTGGTCGCGCAATAGACGGCCACCAGGGCTTCGCCGCGGCGACCGGCCTGACTGGCCATGTTGATGATCTTGCCGCCATGCCCCTGGGCGATCATCTGCCGGGCAGCGGCCTGCAGGGTGAAAAGGGGGCCGGCCACGTTGATGGCGAACAGCCGGTCATAGCTTGCCCGCGAGATCTCGACGATGGGTGCCAAGTCGAACAGGGCGGCATTGTTGACCAGGATGTCGAGCTTGCCGGCGGTAGCGACCACCTGGGCGATGGCCGTGTCGATGGAGGCCTGGTCAGTGACGTCCATGGCCAGGGCGTAGGCACGCTCGCCCAGTTCCTCGGCCGTTTCGCGGGCTCTTTCGATGTTGATGTCGGCGATGGCCACCGTCGCGCCTTCCCTGAGGTAGGCCTGGGCGAAGGCCTTGCCGATCCCGCGCGCGGCACCGGTGATCAGGGTGCTTTTTCCTTCCAGTCTGTTCATGGTCTTGGCTCCAATCGAGAGAAGCCGACCGCGCGGTCGGCTTCTTGGGGTAGAAAGGGATTACTTGAGATAGCCCGCGCGTTTCATCTCGCGGGTCGTCGAGGTCTGGGCCGCGCTGAGGGCCTGTTCGACGCTCATCTGGCCGGTGAGGGCAGCCGAGAACAGCTTGCCGACCGAGGTGCCGATGGCCTGGAATTCGGGAATGGTCACGTACTGGATGCCGACATAGGGCACCGGCTTGGCCGAGGGATGGGCCGGGTCGGCGTGCTGCATCATCTCCAGGGTGATCTTGGCGAAGGGCGCAGCGCTCAGGTAGGCCTGGCTGTAGGTGGACTGGCGAGTGCCCGGCGGGACGTTGGAGATGCCATCCTGCTCGGCCACCAGCTGGATGTATTCCTTGGACGTCGCCCAGGTGATGAAGGTCTTGGCCGCCTCCTTGTGCTTGGCGCTCGCCGGGATCGCCAGTGACCAGGCATACAGCCAGGACGAGCCCTTGTCGGTGACCTCATGGGGCGAGGCGGCGAAGCCGACCTCGTCCGCCACCTTGCTCTGGCTCTTGTCGGTGGTGAAGGAACCGGCGACGCTGGCATCCACCCAGAGCGCGCACTTGCCGCTGTTGAACAGGGCCAGGTTCTCGTTGAAACCGTTGCTGGAAGCCCCGGGCGGGCCGTACTTCTTCATGTTGTCGACATAGAAGTTGGCCGCTGCCGTCCACTCGGGACTGGTCAATTCGGGGTGCCACTGCTCGTCGAACCAGCGCGCGCCGAAGGCGTTGCCCATCAGACTGAGCAGCGCGACGTTTTCCCCCCAGCCGGCCTTGCCCCTCAGGCAGAGGCCGTATTGCTCCTTGTCCGGCTGGTTGAGCTTGCTGGCGAACGCGGCGAGTTGCGACCAGGTCGGCTTGTCGGGCATCTGCAGGCCGGCGGCCTTGAACAGGTCCTTGCGGTAGTAGGTGACGGTGCTTTCGCCATAGAACGGCAGGGCATAGAGATGGTTGTTGACCGACAGCCCCTGGCGGACTGCCGGGAAGATGTCTTCGACGTCATAGCTGGCAGGCAGGTTGTCGAGCGGCTCCAGCCAGTTCTTGGCCCCCCAGAGCGGGGTTTCGTAGGTGCCGATGGTCAGGACATCGAATTGGCCACCACCGGTAGTGATGTCGGTGGTCAGCCGCTGCCGCAGCACGTTTTCTTCGAGCACCACCCAGTTGAGCTTGATGTCGGGGTGCTGTTGTTCGAACACCTGAGACAGCCGCTGCATGCGCACCATGTCACTGTTGTTGACGGTGGCAACGGTGACCGATTCGACGGCCTGGGCAATACCGGTCAACCCGAGACCGGCCAACAGCAGCAAGGCGATAGGGCGCTTCATCTTCTTCTCTCCGTGACTGCCACGATGGGCAGCTTGTTGTTGTTATGAATGACTGGCCGCCGATATAAATCTGATCTCGACAGCGCAGCTGGAGAGGATTACAACAGCAGGGCCAAGCCGCTGGCTAACCTGGCACTGACCGATTATCGATACATTTTTGACCTAGATCGCCGAGCGCACCGATGTCAAAAAAGCATCGATAGCCAGGCCGGCCGGTGCGGGCCTACAAGAACGAGCAGAGGTGCATCATGAAGGCGACCGCCTTCCTCGAGGCGCGGCCGGCAGAGCTGGAAGTGATCCTTGCCGCGCCCGACCAGAGCTTTCGCTGGTACGAGCACGACTATCCCTACGCCTTGGCGCGCTGGAATCATCATCCGGAATACGAGATCCACCTGATCCGCCAAGGCAGCGGCCGGCTGCTGGCCGGCGACTATGTCGGGCCCTTTGCCGCAGGTCATGTGGCCATGATCGGGCCGGATCTACCGCACGACTGGATCGGTGATCTACCACCCGGCGAGGTGCTCGCTGGCCGTGACGTGGTCATCCAGTTCAACGGCGAACTGTTGCGCTCGCTGAGCGCCGTGGCGCCGGAACTGGGCGATTATCTGCCGTTGCTGGAACAGGCCCGACGCGGCCTGGAGTTCAGCGGCGACACGGCCCGCGAAGCGGCTGCCTTGATCGAGGCGATCGGCCAGGCCCAGGGCGCCGAGCGGCTACTCAGGCTGTTCGCCTTGCTGGGCTTACTGTCCCGGGCGCCGGGAAGCGAGAGGCTCGTCCTGGCCAGTGCCTGTTATGCGCCGGCGCTGGATGCCCGCAGTTCCGCACGGGTGCATCAGGCCTTCGACTATCTGCTGAGCGAACTCACCGAGGATATCCGGCTGCCGGTGATCGCCAGGCGAGTCGGCATGAGTGAGGCGGGGTTTTCACGCTTTTTCAAGAAGGTCACTGGCCACGGCTTCATCGAACTGGCGCGCAAGCTGCGCATCCAGCGAGCCTGTCGGCTGCTGCTGCAGGCGGAGCTGTCCATCGCCGCCATCTGTTTCGAGGTGGGCTATTCCAACCTGTCCAATTTCAACCGGCATTTCCGCAACGAGACCGGACGGACGCCCAGTCAGTATCGCCAGGAGCAGATCGGAACCCGGCGTCAGCAGCCGCATGGGTGAGGGCGGGCGAGGGTGGTCATGCCCTGGGCCGGTAGGCGCTCATAGAGGTAGGCGTACCTGGCCCCGGAGCGCCAGATACGCCGAACACAGCCTTATTCCGCGCTGGACGGCTTGGCCCAGAGGTTGATGTCGCCTTCGACCGCATGGGTGTCGATCTCGGCCAGTTCCTCGGCGGTAAAGCTCAGGTTGTCTAGGGCCGCGACGTTTTCCACGATCTGTTCGGGCCGACTGGCGCCGATCAGGGCGCTGGTGATGCGCGGATCGCGCAGGGTCCAGGCCAGGGCCAGCTGCGCCAGACTCTGGCCGCGGCGCTTGGCGATGGCATCCAGGGCGCGGACCCGGGCCAGGTTCTCGGCAGACAGATGGCCTTGCTGCAGCGACTGGCCACCGGGCTGATTGACCCGGGCTTCGGCCGGAACGCCATTGAGGTACTTGTCGGTCAGCAAGCCCTGGGCCAGTGGCGTAAAGGCGATCACGCCGCTGCCGATTTCCTCGGTCGCATCCAGCAGATCCTTTTCGATCCAGCGATTGAGCAGGTTGTAGGCCGGCTGGTGGATCAGCAGCGGGATCTTCCAGTCGGCCAACAGCTTGGCCATTTCCCGGGTCTTGGTCCCCGAATAGGAACTGATGCCGATATAGAGCGCCTTGCCTTGCTGGACCGCGGTGGCCAGGGCGCTGGCGGTTTCCTCCAGTGGCGTGTGTTCGTCGAAACGGTGCGAATAGAAGATGTCGACGTAATCCAGGCCCAGGCGCTTGAGGCTCTGGTCGAGGCTGGCCAGCACGTATTTGCGTGAGCCGCCACCTTGGCCATAGGGCCCGGGCCACATGTCCCAGCCGGCCTTGCTGGAGATGATGAGTTCATCGCGGTAGGCGGCGAAATCTTCGCGCAGCAGCCGACCGAAATTGATCTCGGCGCTGCCATAGGGCGGCCCGTAATTGTTGGCCAGGTCGAAATGATTGATGCCCAGATCGAAGGCGGTGCGCAGCAAGGCGCGCTGACGATCCAGTGGCGTGGTATCGCCGAAGTTGTGCCAGAGGCCCAGCGACAGCGCCGGCAGCACGAGCCCGCTGCGACCCACGCGGCGGTAAGGAATACGGTCGTAGCGATCGGAAGCGGCTTGATAAGCCATTCAAAACTCCTCGGGATGGAATACTTGTTGGAAACCCAGGACATTCGCGCGTGGTGACACAGGCGGAGGCGCGACCATCGGGAAAGAGCTCCGGGAACGGACGCCATCCGATTAAAGCTGTCGGCGCCAGCTTGTACAAACGGCCGCTGCGGAATTTGCGCTGCAGGTGTGCGGTAAGCGGCGATCTGAATTCCTGAAGCGGTCATGTCTGGCAAACTGGCAAGGCGGTAGCGGATTTCAGAAAGCCGCCAGCGTGAAAAGGCAGACAGCTCGGTGCAGCGCTCCATAACCATAACTTCGCATAATGTATATTATGTTAAATTGAATATGGACCTAGACTGACAACTGCCCTTTGCCATCCCCTCCAGCCTTTAACCTTATCCCTGATTCGGCCACCTGCTTCGACTCCGGCTTCCCTACCCTGGCCCTGTCGATCAGCGATCAGGATCTCCTTGCATGACGATCCTGAAAACGCGTCCGTTGCGAACGACGCCTTCAGGATCTCTCGACTGATCACCGCTGCCATCGAGTCCCTAGCTCGCCAACAGCTGCTCCAGTCGCTGCAGGCGCTCCTTGTACACACGCCGTGCGGCCAGCGCGTCTTCCAGGGTTACCGCCACGAATCGCGCCTTCTGGTTGGGCTGCAGCTGGCCGATCAGATCCAGGTCGCTGCTGATGACCGTGCCGATCATGGCGTAGCCGCCACCCGACACGGCGTCTCGGTGCAGGACGATGGGTTCGAGGCCGGCCGGTACCTGGATCGAGCCGATGGGATAACAGCTGTCGACGATATTGGACGGATCCGAGCCGGCGCCAAAGGGTTGTTCGCGCGGCGTGAATTGCAACGGCCGGCCGCCCTTGAATCTGTAGCCGATTCGATCGGCTTCGGAGCCCACCGTCCAGGTATCGGCGAAGAACGCCTCGGCGGCGTCCGCAGTCAGGCGGTGATGATAGAGACCCGGCACGACCCGCAGGGTCACCTCGCCACCGCAAGCCGACACCAGGTCGACTGGCAACCGGACGCCAGGCTTGGCGCCTGTCGCCGGGGTTCCGACAGTCAGTTCGTCACCCGCGGCGAGCCTTCGGCCCTGGAAGCCACCGAGGCCGCCCAGGGTGTACGTCGAGCGACTGCCCAGCACCTCGGGCACGGCGAAACCGCCCGCCACGGCCAGATAGCCACGGGCGCCGGCCTTGAGGTAATCGAACTTGAGCACCTGGCCGGCGCGCACGCTGAAGGCTTCGTCCAGTGGCATTTCGGCGCCGTCCAGGCGTGGCGTCATGCGCGCGCCGCTCAGGGCAACCAGGGCGTCTTCGGTAAAGTGCAGCTCCGGGCCGAGCAAGGTGCATTCCAGGGCGGCGGCGCCGGGTGCGTTGCCCACCAGCAGATTGGCCGCGCGCAAGGCATAGCTGTCCATGGCCCCGGACGGCGGGATGCCCAGGTGGTAGTAGCCTTCGCGACCGAGATCCTGGATCGAGGTGGCCAGGCCGGGTTTGAGTACCTTGATCATGCCGGCTCCTCCATCAGGGTGCGCGGATAGCCACGGGGATCGTCGAGAAAGGCGTCCAGGGAAAAGTCCACCGGACGGATATTCAGGGTGAAGCTACCCTCCTCTACCTCGGCCAGCATCCGGTCGTATTCGGCGCGGTCGATGGCGCGGAAACGGACGATGTCGCCGGGCCGGAAGAACACCATGTGGTCCTGCAGGTAATCGAGGCGCTGGGCCGGCTCGTAGATGGGCGCCGGCGTCACGCCGAACATCTGGTAGCCGCCGGCGCCTCGTACCGAGTAGATGCAGCCGAAGCAGCCGCCGTGGCCGAGGGTCTGCTTGGGCGTGTCGGTGCGGGGTCGCAGGTACTTGGGGACCTGCAGCTGCCGCTCGGCCTCGACCATCTGGAACATGAACGGCAATCCGGCGACGAAGCCCACCATGGAGACGAACCAGGGCGCGCCGCTGTGGGCCTCGATGAAGGCCTCGACATCGGCCAGGCCGTTGATGCGCGCGGCGTATTCCAGATCGGTAGCGGTCGGATCCTGGTGGCGATCGCGAAAGCGCATCAGCGTCTCGTGGGTCCAGGGATCGTTGTAGAGCACCGGGATCTCGATCAGCCGCGTGGCCAGTTGGCGCTCGGCCACCGCCTGGTCTTCCACGCCCTGGACGGCGGCCAGCAGCCGGTCGGGCGGCAGGACATCGGGATCGAAGCGGATCTGGAAGGAGGCATTGGCCAGGCAGATGTCGTGGATGCCGGGCAGTTGCAGCGCCTGCACCGCACGGGTCATGGCCAGGCCACGGAAAAACGCCTCCAGGGACATGCTTTCGGACAATTCGACGAACAGGTGCTCGTCGCCGCCGAAGCTATAGCGGATCGCAGTCGTCATGCGGGAATCTCCTCGGCCAACCAGTGTTCCAGGGTACCGGTGTCGAAGCGGGCTTCGATCACCCAAGGTTCGTCCAGCAGGCGGCGATGCAGACTGGCGGTAGTAGCCATGCCGGTCAGACGCAACTGGTCCAGCGCCTGGCGAGCACGGGCCAGGGCCTCGCCGCGATCGGCGCCATGGGCGATGAGCTTGGCCAGCAGCGAGTCGTAATAAGGCGGCACTCGGTAGCCTGCATAGAGATGACTGTCGACGCGGATGCCCGGACCCTGCGGCCAGGCGAGCTGCTCGACGGTCCCGGGGCTGGGAAAGAAATTGCGCGCCGGATCTTCGGCGTTGAGTCTCAGCTCGATGGCGGCGCCCTGCAAATGGATGTCTTCCTGGCGCAGCCCCAGGGATTCACCTCCGGCGATGCGCAACATGGCCTGGACCAGATCGATGCCGGTGACCATCTCGGAGACCGGATGCTCCACCTGGATGCGGGTGTTCATCTCGATGAAGAAGAACTCGCCGCGGGCTTCGTCGAACAGGTATTCCAGGGTGCCGGCGCCACGATAGCCGAGGCTTTCGGCCAGGCGTACCGCGCTGGCGCAAAGGGTCTCGCGCTGGGCGGCGCTCAGGACCGGCGATGGCGCCTCTTCCAGGAGCTTCTGCCGGCGCCGCTGCAGCGAGCATTCGCGCTCGAACAGATGCACGGCGCGCTGGCCATCGCCAAGGATCTGTACCTCTATATGCCGAGCGCGCTCGATGAAGCGCTCCAGATAGAGGGCGCCGCTGCCAAAGGCGGTCTGGGCTTCACGCTGGGCGATGGGAAACTCCCGCGCCAGCTCGGCGGCGTCGCGCGCCAGGCGGATGCCCCGGCCTCCTCCTCCGGCCGATGCCTTGATCAGCAGCGGATAGCCCACCGTCGCGGCTGCCGCTATGGCGGCCTCTATATCGGCCGGTTCGCCGGCAGAGCCCGGTACCACCGGGACGCCGGCCGCCAGCGCGGTGCGCCGCGCCTCGGCCTTGTCGCCCATGCGGCGGATGATGTCACCCGAAGGGCCGACGAAGATGGCACCGGCCTCCTCCACCGCATCGGCAAAGGCGGCGTTCTCGGCCAGGAAGCCATAGCCGGGATGCACCGCATCGGCGCCGCTGTCTCGCAAGGCCGTGAGCAGAGCCTCTATATTGAGGTAGCTGCGATCCGCCCGCGCCGGGCCGATCACCACCACGGCATCGGCCTGGCGCGCCGCCAGCGAATCCCGGTCAGCCTCGCTGCAGGCCAGTACCGTCTCGATGTCCAGCGCCTTGGCGGCGCGCAGGATACGGACGGCGATCTCGCCGCGATTGGCCACCAGCAGACGGCGGATGCCGCCCCCTGTCGTATTCACGAGGCGGCTCCGTTCAGGGTGGCCAGCAACTGACCCGGCTCGACCGGATCCCCGTCCTCGACGGCGAAGGCCGTCAGGGTCCCGGCGACCTCGGCGTGAACCTCGGAGAATTGCTTCATCACCTCGACCAGGCCGATTACGGTGCCGGCGGTGACGGTTTCCCCGACATCCGCATAGGGCGCCGCATCGGGCGTGGGTTTGCGATAGAACGTTCCGGGCAGGGGCGAGAGCACCGAATGTTCGGCCATGACGATTCCTCTTCTAGGCAATGTTGTCGGAAAGGCAGGCGTAACTAAGGGCAGGAGGACCCGGCGTCTTGGCGCCGGTGTCCGCATGGAAACTAGCCGGCGCCCGGGGCGCGGATGGCGATGCCGGCGGCCTCCAGGCGCTGGCGGATGGCCTGGGCCAGGCCCAGCGCCCCGGGGGTGTCGCTGTGCAGGCAGATGGATTCGAAGGCCACCTCGACCTCGCCCCCCTCCACCGTGGCGACCCGTCCCTGCTGGCAGGCTTTGAGCACCCGGTCGGCCACCGCCTGAGGATCCAGCGCGCCCATGCGCCGGACCAGGACGATGGAGCCGCTGGCGTCGTAGTCCCGGTCGGCATAGAACTCGCGTACCAGGGGCTGGCCCAGCTCGCGACCGATTCGCCACGTGGCGGAATCGGGCAGGCAATAGAGCAGCAGCCCGGGTTCGAGGCGTTGCAGCGTCTCCACCAGCAGCCGGGCCGCCGCCTCGTCCCGGGCCAGGTGCATGAACAGCGCACCATGGGGCTTGAGGTGCTGCAGCCGCAGGCCATGCAGCCGGGCGAATTCACGCAGGGCGCCCAGCTGATAGACGATATCGGCCACCAGTTCGTCGGCGGGCATCTGCAGGGGCCGACGGCCGAACCCCACCAGGTCGCGATAGCCCGGATGGGCGCCGATGGCCACGTTGCGGGCCTTGGCCTGCTGCACGGTGCGCTGCATGAGGCCGGGATCGCCGGCATGGAAGCCGGTGGCGATATTGGCCGAGCTGACCAGGTCGAGCAGCTGGTCGTCCACGCCGTCGCCCAGCGTCCAGGCGCCAAAGCCCTCGCCCATGTCGGAATTGAAATCCACCTCGATCATTGCGGTATTCCCTGGCAGCGGTGCGTTGTCCTCGACCTTAGGACTGCCCTGCCCCCTTGGGAAGATTTATTATCCAAAGCCTAGTGTTCGGAAAAATCGATACCTCAGGACAGTCGCCATGGCCCTCACCCTGCGCCAACTCCGTTATTTCACCGCGACGGCAGAACTGGGGCAGATCTCCCAGGCGGCCATCCACCTGAACATTTCCCAGTCGGCGGTGACCAGCGCCATCCAGGAACTGGAGGGCCTGCTGAGCACCAGTCTGTTCGTCCGTTCGGCGCAAGGGATGGCGCTGACCGATGCCGGTCGGCATTTCCTCAACCATGCCTATGGCATTCTTCGCGGGGTTGACGACGCCCTCAGCAGCGCCCTGCCCGACCACCGCGCCAGCGGCGAGTTGCGCATTGCCGCCAGCTACACGGTGATCGGCTACTTCCTCCCCCACCACCTGCAACGCCTGGCACAGCTCTATCCCGAGGTGACGGTGGCGGTACACGAGCAGGAGCGCCAGGCCATCGAAGAGGCGCTGCTGGACAGGCGCATCGACATGGCGGTGGTGCTGACCGCCAACCTGACCCACGAGGACATCGTCTCCGAGACGCTCTTCAATTCCGAACGCCGGCTCTGGCTGCCCAGTGGCCATCCCTTGCGCGATCGACCCAACGTCAGCCTGGCCGATGTCGCCCGCGAGCCCTATGTCCTGCTCACCGTCGACGAGGCCGAACAGAGCGCCATGCGCTATTGGCGCCAGGCCGGTCATGAGCCCCAGGTGCGGTTGCGTACCAGCTCGGTGGAGGCCGTGCGCAGCATGGTGGCCAACGGCAGCGGTGTCGCCATTCTTTCCGATCTGGTCTATCGGCCCTGGTCGCTGGAGGGCAAGCGGCTGGAGACCCGCACCCTGGTGGAGCCCATTACGCCCATGAGCGTGGGGCTGGCCTGGCATAGGGAGCATCCGCTGACGCCGGCCATGCAGGCCTTTCGCAGCTACTTCCACAGCGCCTTCCTGGCGCCCCAGCAGCTGGGTGCGCGGCGATGATTGCAGGGATAAATCCTCACGAGCGAAAGGATTCGATCCGTATAACCGTCTGAATAGCTAAAATCCTCACGACCTTGAGGATTGTACCGGCTATCCCTTTGGCGTTAGCCTGATCCTCACACTCGTGAGGATAAATCATGCAGGTGCTACTCAAAAATGCCGCCGACCTCGGTGCCCTCGTTCGCCAGGCGCGCAAGGCCCAGGCCCTGCGCCAGGACGACGCCGCCGGTAGCCTCGGCGTCAGTGAAAACTTTCTCGGCAAGGTCGAGCGCGGCGGCGAAACCGTCCAGTGGGGCAAGCTGTTCCAGGTACTGGAAGGCCTGGGCGTGCGCCTGATCGTGGATCTGCCCCCCGAGGTGGAAGCCCAGCCGGATACCCGGACACCATGAGGCGTGAACTCCTGGCCTGGATCGACGACCAGCTGGTGGGTCGGCTGGCTGACGAGAACGGTATCTGGTCGTTCCAGTACGAATCCGGTTGGCAGGCCTTCGGACTCTGTCCGCAATTGCCCTTGCAGCCAGAGCCGCTGATCGATGGCAGTTCGCAGCGACCGGTGCAGTGGTACTTCGACAACCTGCTACCCGAGGAAGGCCAGCGGCAACTGCTCGCCCAGGATGCGCGCCTGGAGGCCGCCGATGCCTTCGCCCTGCTCAACTGGTACGGCGCCGAGTCCGCCGGCTCCCTTACCCTGCTCGCCGAAGGCCAGCGCCTGCCACCGGGGGATCGCCGCCCCCTGAGCGACGCCGACCTCTCCCGACGGATCAAGGCCATGCCGCAGCTGCCACTGACCCACGAGGCGCACAAGCGCATGTCGCTGGCCGGCGCCCAGCACAAGCTGGCGGTGATCCTTGATGAGCAGGGGCTGCAGGAACCCGTGGGCGCCCTGCCCTCGACCCATATCCTCAAGCCGGACCATCCCCACGAGGCCTTCGCCCATTCGGTGATCAACGAATGGTTCACTATGCGCCTGGCGGGTATGGCCGGGCTGATCGTTCCTGCCGTCGAGCGCCGCTACGTCCCCGAGCCGGTCTATCTGATCGAGCGCTTCGACCGCGTCCGCACCCCGGGCGGCTGGCAGCGACGCCATGGCATCGACGCCTGCCAGGTGCTGGGGCTGGATCGTCATTTCAAGTACCAGGCAGGCAGCGTGGAACGGTTGGCCGAGCTGGCACGGCTGTGCGAGGCGCCCGCCGTGACCCGGACGCGGCTGTTCAATTGGCTGGCGTTCAACGTGCTGGTGGGCAATACCGATGCCCATTTGAAGAATCTAAGCTTTCTGGTCTCACCGCGGGGACTCGCCCTGGCGCCCTGCTATGACCTGCTCTGTACGGCCGTATACGAGAGTCGCGCCTTCGACCAGCAGCGCTGGCCGGACGCAACCACCCTCGCCTGGCCAATCCTGGGTGAAAACCGGCTGGCGGCCATCGACCGCGAGCGATTGCTGGATGCCGCCGAGGTGCTGGGTATCAAGCGCTCGCCGGCTGCGGCCCAGTTGCAACGCCTGCGCCAGCGCCTGCCCTCCCAGGCTCAGCAGTTGCTGGAACAGACCGAGCGGGAGAATCAGGTTCTGGCCGCCACGCGACCGGAGTTGCGGGCAGTCTTCGCCGGCGAGTTGCGCTGCCTGCGGGCGATCAGGGCGCTGATCGCCGAACAGGTCGAGCGGCTGGCCTGACGGACCTGCTGCTGACGGCTACGCTCAAAGCGGCAACACCTCCAGCAGCCGCTCGCGTCTGAGCTGCTGCAGGCGAGCGATCAGCTCGCCCGTAGGCGTGCCGCCCGTGAACCTTTGCAGGCGTTGCCCGGCGACCGATCCCAGCCATTCCAGCTCGTTAAAGCCTTCCGGCTCGACCGCCAGCAGCAGGCAGTCACCGCCCAGCCGGGACAACAACCCCACGATCCGGCTGCATGGACCCTTTGCCAGCCACTCCTCGTGCAACCCGACGGCGTCCTCCAGTTGCAGCACCGGGAGGTCGCTGCAACCGGGCAAGCCGCTGCGCAATTCAGCCGTCACGGCGGGGTCGAGATCGCCATGCAGGATGACCAGCGCCACGGCCGGTCGGAGGTCGTCTACCGCTGTCCAGGGTTGGCTCGTCATGCTGGACCTCCTCGTGACCGGTCGAAGCCTGGGCTCAGGCGAAGGCGTTGTGATAGGCGTTGAGCGCCGGTGCGCCCCCGAGGTGAACATAGAGCACCCGGCTGCCCTTGGCGATCTCGCCACTGCGCGCCATGGCGATCAGCCCGGCCATGGATTTGCCCTCGTAGACCGGGTCGGTGAGCATCCCCTCCATCTGCGCGGTGTAACGGATGGCCTCGACGGTGGGGCCATCCGGCAGGCCGTAGTCGGGGCCGCAGAAACGCGGCTCGATGATGACGTCCTCGTCGCGGATCTCCTTGTCCAGGCCAATCATCTCGGCGGTGTTGCGCGCGATCTTGGTCACCGCGGCGCGGGTCATCCCGGCGTCCGCCGCCGTGTCGATACCGATCAGGCGACGCTCGCGCTCCTGGGCGCGAAAGCCCACCACCATGCCGCCCTGGGTCGAACCGGTACAGGTGGCCGTGACTACGGTATCGAAGAAGAGGCCCTGGTCGCGCTCCTGCGCCGCCAGCTCGTCAGCGAAATGCGCATAGCCGAGGCCCCCCAGAGGATGGTCCGAGGCGCCGGCGGGAATGGCGTAGGGCTTGCCGCCTTCACGCCGCACCTCGTCCAGGGCGCGCTCCCAGGTGGCTTTCACCGCGGTGGAATAGCCCTCGCCTTCCAACAGCGTCTGGGCGCCCATCAGCCGCGACAGCAGGATGTTGCCGACCTTGTCGTAGACCGGGTCTTCCCACTTGGTCCATTCCTCCTGGACCAGCCGGCACTTCATGCCCAGCACCGCGGCGACGGCGGCGACCTGGCGCGTGTGGTTGGACTGGATGTTGCCGATGGACACCAGGGTATCGCAGCCCTGCGCCAGGGCATCGGCGGCCAGCCATTCCAGCTTGCGCACCTTGTTGCCGCCATAGGCGAGACCGGAGGAGACGTCGTCACGCTTGGCCCAGAGTTCGATACCGAGGTCCTTCGACATGCGCTCCAGCTTGTGCAGGGGCGACGGGAAATAACCGAGCTTGACGCGGGGAAAACGCTTTTCGAGATCCAGGGACATAGCAGCGACTCCAGTGGTGAGAGAACGCTTTCAATGCTAGGGAAAACGTTGAAAAAGGTGCTTTCGAATGAGCGGTACGAAATCTGCTTTCCTTTTGGCTACCCCGATTTCCTCCCATAGACGTTCTTCCAGAAACCACTTTTCAAGGAGAATCTTTCGATGAGCGAAGCTGCGGAACTCACCTCGGTCGAACGCAAGATCCTGCGCGCTCTGCAACAGGACGGACGGCTCAGCAATGCCGAGCTGGCGCGCCAGGTTTCCCTGAGCCCGAGCGCCTGCTGGAACCACACGCGCAAGCTGTTCGAGAGCGGGGTCATCACCGGTGTCAGGGCCCATGTGGACCCCAAGGCGGTGCAACGGGAGACCGCGGTGCTGGTGGGCGTGGTGCTGGACAGGTCGACCCCCGAATCCTTCCAGGCCTTCGAGGCGGCCGCCCGCGCCCTGCCCCCGGTGCTGGAGTGCTACCTGGTGGCCGGCGACGTGGACTACTTCATCAAGCTCAGGGTCAAGGACATTGCGGCTTTCAATCGCCTGCACAGCGAGCGGCTGATCGCCCTACCCGGCGTGCGCCAGGTGCGCACCTTTTTCGTGCTGAACGAGATCAAGACCGATGGATTGTTGCCCATCTGATTAGGCGGGTGGCGGCTAAGGAGGGACGGGCGCAGAGCGGCGCCCGTTCAGGAGCGGTGTCGGCTTCCGAAATTGTTGTGAAATTTTGGGGATGCCTAAACCGGAATCAGCTAATGACAGGAATCGATCCATTGCAGACCTTCGCGTAGGGCGGCAGTCGGCCAAAAGCTGCCTTTAAACGAACGCCTAAATATTCCGCAGACAGATCATTACTCCAAAAACAGCCATTCGGCAGTAGCCGTATCCAAGCCAAACCTGTCCGCAGAAATGAGGTAGCACCCGTTCGAGTCTGAAGCGCTTCTGCATGTCCCAAGTGAAACAAGGGAACAGCATGTTGATCAAGGGCCGTCCTAGCTGTGACTCGATTGAAAGGGGTGCGAGGCTCAGCACTAAGCAGTTAGCTGGCAAACCGCTTCCAGATTCACTTCCTCAGGACCTAGCACATACGCCGCGTAGTAACTGGGGTGGTAATGGGGCCTGATGCCGGGCGCTCCGTTATCTTGTCCGCCAGCGGCGATGGCGGCCGCATAGAACGCATCGACCGCGTTACGACTCTCTGCGATCAGAGCTATGTGCGTCCCGTGACTGGGGGGAAGCGCAGCATGCAACCATAAAAACGGCTTTCCTTCATAGCCGAACCCCAGTCGTCGAGGTGTTGAAGCTGGCGGATCGGCCTTGATGCTCATCAGCAACTTAATCCCAAGTGGCCTAAGCGCGGGTTCGTAGAAGGCTTGAGCATGCGAAATGTCCGAAACCCCGAGGCCTACATGATCGATTGCTGACCCAGCAAAGTTGCTCATCAAGTATCTCCATAAACGCTCATGAGTCGGCAGGTTGGTAGAGCGCGTCGTTGACAGCGCGGGGCCGCTCCATGTGAGTATCAAACCTGAGATGCACCGCCATCGGCGAACAGCTCAGCTCCATTGACATAGCTCGATGCATCGCTCGCCAGGAAGAGCGCGGCCTGACCGATCTCATATGCCTGGCCGATCCGACCGAGTGTGCTCTTCTCGCTAAGGGCATCGATCACCTCCTGCGCGTTCTCACCCAGAACGTTGCGCAGGGACGGGGTGTCCACAGGGCCAGGGCTGAGCAGGTTGATGCGTACACCGGATCCTTTGATATCCAGAACCCAGCTGCGCACCAGCGAACGGAGCGCGGCCTTGGTGGCTCCGTAGACACTCAGGCCGGGGCCGGGGTTGATCGAGGCGGTCGAGCCGATGACGACGACGCTGCTCCCCTTACCCATCAACGGCAGCGCGCCTTGCACAGTGAAGGTCGTGCCTTTGACATTGGTCGTGAAGAGCCGATCGAAACCTGCTTCGGTGATTGCGCCCAAGGGCTCGATTTCACCCGTCCCGGCATTGGCGATCAATACGTCGATATGGCCATGCACCCCGCTGATGTGGCTGAACAGCTGGGTCAGGTCACCAAGGTTCGAAATGTCCGCGCATACGGCAGAGGCGTTCTCGCCGAGGCTCTTAACGGCTTCGTCGAGCTGAGGCTGGCGGCGCCCGGTGATGACCAGCTTAGCGCCCTGGCTGGCGAAGGCTTCAGCGATGGCGAAACCCAGGCCCGAAGAGCCACCAGTGACCAGAACAACCTTGTTTTCAAACAACATGGGAAATACCTGCGCGGGTGAATATATAGTGAACACTACATAGACAGACACCCGGGCGCAACATATTTAGTGACTGCTATATAAGCCTGACCATCGATCTGTGATTGAAATCTCTTGTAGTGATCGCTACATTAATCAAACCGACAGGAACGAGATCGCCATGAACGAGAAAAACCGGCAGCGCCGCCCTCCCTTCGACCGTGAGCAAGGGATAGCCATCGCACAGGCGCTATTTCATCAGCGCGGCTTCGACGCGGTCAGCCTGACCGACCTGACCGAGGCCATGAACATCAAGCCGCCGAGCTTTTACGCCGCATATGGCAGCAAAGCCGAGCTGTTCGAGCGCGCGATGCATCGCTACGCCAGTGAAAGCGCGCTGCCTATGGACAGGCTGCTGGGACCGGATCGACCGCCCGCAGAAGCACTGACCGCACTGCTGATTACCGCTGCGAAGCAGTACGGGCGAGACCGGGCTTTGCGTGGCTGTCTGATTACCGAGGGTATGCGCGCGGACGATCCGACCGCCCGCGATATGGCCGAGAAACTGGGCAACGCCGGGAACCAGGCGATACGCCGTTACCTTGATCAGGTCCGCCCGGAAGCCGGTCAGGTTCTGACTGACTACGTGCTTATCACCCTGCGGGGCCTATCGGCGGCGGCATGCAGTGGCATGTCTCGCAAGCGCCTGGCGGAAGTGGCGCAGCTTGCCGGCAAATTGATTTCCCTCGAGTTCGAAACTCGCGACGGCGCTACGAATTTCTGAGCAACCCGCATAGACGCTACCTACGGAAGTCAGCGATCAGTGATGGTCGTTCCGGCAATGCTCTCCGCAAATTCACCACCGAAAATGCGAGCTGGCGTTTCAAAACCAGGCTTGCGATCGTCGCTTAACACCCGGCGCGCAGCTTCAATGGCGGCCAGCGGCGTGTAGGAATATCCGTTCACCGTTTCGATCATGGATCTTGCAACGCTGCCATCCGCCGCGGTGACCTCTGCAACCGCGCAAGCCCGATGGGTGTCCCGCTCATGGACGCTGGGACCATCAGGCAGTTGTGATAAGTCGCCCTTGGGAAAAGCCTCGCCCGGGATATGCACGAACATCGCGATGTTGGGGATGCCTGTCGAATGCCACCCCGTCACCAGATCACCGAAAGACAACGGCTGGCACGTCACCGGCCCGTCGCCAAAATCAAACTGGCGTGACTGCGCATCAGGCGTTGCCACGAGTTCACCGTCGATCCTTGCGAGCAACCCTGCGCCGATGATTTCGCTGACGCTCATCGCCGAACCCCGAGACATGGACCCGGGAACCTGCAGCGCAATGCTCAGCGCATGAGGGTCCGCAACCCGCTGGGCCACATGCATGGCCAGGCAGTCCGTGGGGACAACGTCCCAGCCGACGCCAGGCAGAAGCATCACGCCCGCCTCGCCAGCTTGAGCACCCAGCCGCTCCGCGAGCCGGTAGATATTAATCTCGGCCGTGATGTCTAGGTAGTCGACACCAGCCTGCATGCACGCGCGCATCAACGCCTCAGCTGTTTGCGCGAAAGGCCCTGCGAAGTTCAACAGGACGTCTATACCATCCAGCGCCTCTGCCGCCTGAGCATCTGCTGCGAACACGCGGTAAGGAACATCCAGTTGCGCGGCAAGATCTTCAAGTCGATCAACCGTACGTCCCGCTATTTCGAAAGTTAGACCTAGTGCTTTCGCTCGCTCAGCGGCCATGCGCCCGGTGTAACCCGTCGCGCCGTAAATCAGTAGTGTCTTCATTGCGCGTGCTGCCAGTTTTTGTAGACAAATTCCACACTGTAGCCATCCGGGTCTAGCACGTTCGCGGCGTAATAATTCGGGTCGTAATGCAGCCGGGCACCAGGCGCGCCATTGTCAACGGCTCCCTGGCTCATAGCGGCGGCATAGGCAGCCTTGACCTCGGCCTTGCTGCTCGCGACAAACCCGACGTGAGCAGCCCGTCCCTCGACCACACCCTCGCGCAGCCAGAAGAACACTCGGCCATTGGCGCCGAAGCCTTTGAGATCCGGATGACCTGGCGGGCCGTTCTTGCCGTCGTAGTCCAGACGTGCGTTGATGCCAAGCGGCGACAGTGCCGCTTCGTAAAAACGAATGGAGCGCTCGATGTCGCTAACGGATAGAAAAACATGATCCAACACGTCATAGCCCTCGCTTGTTCAGATGTTGTAGCCGCCTGCCACTTCGATGGTCTGGGCATTGATCCATGCGCCGTCTTCGGACAACAGCATGGTAATGACCTGCGCTACATCTTCAGGCTCACCCACCCTGCCCAGTGCGGTTTGCCCAGCCAGCATCGCCTCGAACTCGTCGTTGAGCCCGCCTCCCAATTCAGTTCGAATCGCTCCAGGTGAAACCGCATTGGCCCGTATGCGCCGATCACCGAACTCCTTGGCCATATAGCGTGTGAGCACCTCCAGCCCACCTTTAAACGCCGCATAAGGCGCCACCCCGGCCGTGGCGACGCGGGTGGTGGCGCTGGTCAGGTTGACGATGCTGGCGTTCTCTTCCAGCAATGGAAGAAGTGCCTTGGTCAGGAAGAACGGACCTTTCAAATGAACGTTGAACAGGCCGTCGAACTGCGCTTCGCTGACCGTCTGCAACGGGTTGAATAGGCCATACCCCGCATTGTTGACCAAGCCAGTGAGCGTGCTGATGTTCCAGACGTCTCTCAAGGTCATCACGACCGCTTCTCGAAACGCTTCGAAACTGCCCACGTTGCCAACATCGAGTTTGAGCGCAACGGCTTTACCGCCGGCCTGCTCGATACTCCCTACGACCTCCGCCGCTGCTTGGGGATTGTTGTTGTAAGTCAGGATGACACCCGTGCCACGCTGGCCAAGGTGCCGTGCCGTACTGGCACCGATACCACGGCTGCCGCCGGTGATGACAATCACGCTCATGTGGTGCTCCGCTGTCGATGAAATGAGTCACCACAGTAGCGACGCACCGCTTCGCCGACGCAGCCGTTCCTACTCCAAACTTGCCTGTTTCTGCTTTCTGCTTGTACGGCGCGTCGATCTCCGGTCAACATCCCTTCCATGAAAGATCAACTGAATGAGCTACGCATCTTGGCCGCCAAGGCCGAAAATCGCCGCACCGAAACGGGTATTCCGCGAGTCGCCATGGTTCAGGGCGATATCCCCGAGCACATGCTCGCTGCCGTCTACGACCCGATGATCAACCTGATCCTGCAAGGCAGCAAAACGATGACGGTGGGCGACCGCACCCTTCGGTATGACCCTGCGACGTATTTCGTGATGTCCATCGACCTGCCCGCGGTAGGGGCTGTCCACGCTGCGGAGACAGGCGAGCCCTACCTAGCCGTTAGCCTGACCCTCGACCCGACAGTGCTCGCTACATTGCTGGCTGACCTTCCGAAACCTATGGGGCGGTACGAAAACGACCCCGGCTTTTCGGTTGCTGCCATCACGCCAGAGTTGATGGACGCCTGGGTGCGCATGCTTCGACTCATGGGCAACCCAGATGCGATTGCCGCGCTCGCCCCAGCGTACGAGCGCGAGATATTGTTTCGCGTTCTACAAGGCCCCCATGGCTGGATGTTGCGAGAGATCGCCGCACCGGACACTGCCATGGCCCGCGTGAGCCTGGCCATTCAGTGGATTCGGCGAGACTTTGCTGAACCGATCAGAGTAGAAAGCCTGGCGCAAAAAGCGGCCATGAGCGTCTCGGCGTTTCACCGGCATTTCAAAGCCGTCACTACGCTGAGCCCATTGCAGTACCAGAAACGGGTTCGCCTGCTACAGGCCCGAACCCTCATGGTCGCCAGCGCCAAAAGCGTCACGGCCGCCGCGTTCGAGGTGGGCTATGAAAGCGCCACGCAATTCACGCGGGATTATGCACGGGTGTTCGGCGTGCCTCCTGCGCGGGATGCTGCGAGAATCTTGAGCGAAACGAGAGCCGATTTGTGACCTTGGCGAGATCCGACGTTGATCAGCGTGCTGCGGACAGCGGCGGTCATTGTCGGAGTTTCCCATCCTCCATGAGCCCGATTTAACTTATTTGCGAGTGACTGCAATCGGCCAGGAGCACACGTCGACAAGCGACCGCTACCGACCCAAATCGGACGTTCGACCACGCCCAGACAAAGGCAACCTTTAAGAGGCTTATAGCTCGGAAACATCCGGCGCCATGAACATCTTGGGTGTCATTGCCGTCACTTGACGAAAGGCGTGCGAGAAGGCGGCAATGCTGCTGAACCCGTTCTCCAATGCAACCTTGGTTGGCGACTGGCCTCGACCGAGTTGCTCCATCGCCTGGACGATTCTTGCCCGCTGACGCCAAGCCTTGAACGTAAAGCCCGTTTCCAGCGGGAATAATCGGCTGACTGTCCGCACTGATGTTGCCGCCAATGATGCTAGTTCCTGCAGCCCGATAAGGTTACGGGGATCGGCGAAAACGAGATCCGCTACACGCTGGCCGATCGGGCTTACCGGCATAGGTAGGAACGTCGGCGCCATAGGCAGCGCGTCAAGCTCGGGAAGTATGAGGCGCACAATCAGTTCGGCCTTTTCCAGAGTTGGGTCAACCGACACTACTTCGATGAACAGCGATCGCAGAAACGGCGTGACCTGCAAAACAAACGACCGTTCAAGAGCGCCTCGGGGCGTCCATTTCTGGATAGCGGAAGACTGGCACAGAACAATCCACAGCTCGGCATCGGCCATGATTTCGATGCGGTGGCGTACGCCTGAAGGAATCCATGCCGCGAGCCGCGGAGGCACCAGCCATATCCCCTGATCGGTATGAATTTGAACGATGCCAGACGCCGCAAACGTGAGCTGTCCCTCGCCGTGGGCGTGAAGCGGAAGACTTTCGCCTTGTTTTTTGAAAGCGCGATGGATCGTAAAAAGGGACGTCATCAGTTTGGCGTTTCGGCGATGTTCATTGGCGTTACATCGCTTTGGTATCGAAATATGATCGGGGTGTCAATTAATAAAGATGCTTACATGAATACCAGAATGAAGGCTGCTGTAATCAACGAATACGGCTCCAACGACATCGTCGGCATCGAAGAGATTGATCGGCCAAAACCGGCTGATGGGGAAATCCTTGTCAAAGTCCATTCCGCAGGCGTGAACCCTGTCGACTGGAAAATTCGCAGTGGCGCAGGCCAGCGTATGGGAATGACCCTGCCCATTCACCTGGGCAGTGAGTTCGCGGGAACGATCGAACAGCTCGGCTCCGGCGTCACCGGCTTTGGGGCGGGGGAGGCCATCTACGGCATGGTTCACACGGGCGCCTTCGCCGAATATGTCGTAGTAAAGGCAAAGAATGCGGCCCGCGTTCCTTCCAATCTCGACCTGGAAGAAGCGGCAGCCTTGCCGCTATCTGGCACAACCGCGTGGCAGGCCATGTACGATAAGGCAGACCTCGTTTCGGGGCAGCGTCTGTTTATCACCAATGGTTCGGGCAGCGTTGGGACACTGGCGGTACAGTTGGCCAAGGCGACGGGAGCTCATGTCACCGCGATGGCCTCAGGCCGCAACGAAGAGCTGGTCCGCAGCCTGGGTGCCGATGAGTTCGTTGACTATAAAACCGAGCCTTTTGACCAGATTATTCGAGGGATGGATATCGTGTTCGATACCGTGGGCGGAGAGATATTCCAGCGGGCGTTCCATACCCTCAAGAAAAACGGCGCAATGGTAACGATCGTAGCGTTTCCTGCCGATGAGTCCGAGCGCTTTGGCGTGCATGTCGAACGATCATTCACCGTCCCCAATGCGAAAGCGTTGGAAGCTATCACGCAGTTGGTAGAGGCTGGCAAGGTTATGCCGCAAATCGACAGCGTGTTTCCATTCGCGGATATAAAAAAGGCGCTGGAGTTATCTGAAAGCGGCCGCTCACGCGGGAAAATCATTCTGCGTATGGCGGAGTGGCGTCATATCACGGCTTATAACTCTGTCTATCGCATCGTACAGCGGGGGTGATTTCTGATTGCTCCGCGAACGACATGTCTTGATCGTCCGTCGGCTAGCTCCGCTTCTGGCCGTTAGCTGCCTTTCGCAGGACATCGGCTTTGATGTCGCCAAGACGCGGTTTGCGCTTTGCTCTTGGCCCAAGCACTGACGCACGTGGTTGAGCTCGTCCGTCAGCAAATCCACAGGATCACGGCTGTACATCAGTGCCCCGGGACAAACAGAGAATGCTGCTGCAGTAAGCGAGCGGATCGCCAAGGCCGGCCTGCAGGCTAACCATCCGCTGCTCTTCCCGGCCGCCGCTGGCGGCGATAAAGCCTTAGAATGAACGACGCGTGTAGTGTCTCAGATGAACCTGGATTTCATAGCGGCGTTTGCCGGTAAGGGCTACGAAACGCGCCTGACCCGAGCGGGTTAGATCGCCAAGGCGAAGACAGTTCTGGCCCACAAACGCCCTTCGAGGATTGAACGGCTGCACGCACGGATCCGCGAGTATCTAGCTAAGGCGGATGTCGGTATGAGGAACAGCCATGTCACCGGAATGTTCCAGCAACACCGCCAATCGGTGCCGGCTTCCTTTGGCCCATGCTAACCCTGCGGCTCCTGCGCCAGGAAGCTATTGGCATAGATAGGCGCGCCTGCTTAATGCAGTTAGCAGTCACTCACGGGGTTCTATAACGGTGTCTTCGGCACTGAGGACTGCGCGCTCCTCCCAGTTTTCGGACTTCTTGCCGAGCACGTAGACGGCCATGCCGTACCCTGCTGCCGCCTGAGGGTTTGGCATCACGGCAAGCAGGTGCCAGCCGTCGGCAAGAGCTGCCTCCGCATCACTGCGGGTATTAACTTCTTTGAGATGTCTCACTTCGTGCAGCTGCATCAAGGAGCTCCAAGCGAGCGAAGCCGGCAGGATGGACGGCGGGAAGGGCTCAGCATTCAAGGTCAAAGGTAACATCGCTTGCAGTTTACATGCCGAAGACCTCGAAGGCGAAGTCCTGCTGCATGTCCGGCAGCCAGAAGTCTGGGAAGACTGCGCACTCATCGCCGTCATAGCGCAGCGGCTTGTCGAACTTGCGTTTCTCATCCCGCAGCTTTCGCTCGATCTTGCCTTCCAGGTCTGAATCGACCGCGATCCACTGTCCGCTCACCAGCATCACCGCCACCTTGAGCACATCCGCTTGATTAGCCTTGCCCAGGCACTGAGCGATCTGAGCGGTAGCGGTCGCTTGTCGACGTCCGCTTCTGGAGGCGGTGCACCGGCTGTCTCGCCTTGACTGTGCAACCTGGGGCCAGCTACGTGACCGGATCGCACGGGCGGGTCGACAGGTGGTGTCCCTCCACCTACCGCTGCCCCATGCCATACTGCGGCCAGCCGCTGCCGGCGGTGATGGGCTGCAAGAGTGGATGACGCGGGCGCTTTCCCAGATGCTCTTGGAATTCATGGCAGCGTTCGCCCGGAAAGACTACGAAACGCGGAGGGCCAGGGCGGCGCAGAGCATCGCCAAGGCGAAAGCGGTAGGGGTCTACAAAGGTCGCCCGCGGGATGAGTAGCTGCACAGTCGCACCCAAGAGTGCCTGGACAGGGGGATGTCAGTGCGGGGACGGCTAGGCTATTGGGTGCTCGACCGGCACCAACAATCGTGCCGCGCGGCTGCATCGTGACAGGTCACAGCTCGACGCCAAACCCTCACGCGCCGATCTTATCTGCATAGTTGCCGACCGCGGTAACGCTGGTCCACACGCGGATCGGCTCGGGGCGGCTGCCCACGCCGATCCAGTCGTGCCCCAAGCGGACGGCTAGTGTCCAGCCCTCACCACCCGGCCCTCGACGTATCAGAAACTCGCGGGTGGCGCTCTCACTGACCAAGGCCCTCAGGGCTTCTTCCTGCAGGGTGTCTCAGATCATGCCTGGCCATGGCCGATGGGCGCGGCGGCCAGGTCGCGGGTCTGGGCGTCCGTCGCTACCGCAAGTTCGATCAGGAGTGCGGTAACTTCCTTAAAGGTCTCCACGGGGACGTGGACAAAGCCGTTCTGGGCGTTGTACCGAAACGGGGACAGTAGCATGCCGGGCAAGTCATGCAGTGCGAGTCTTTACTGGCGCGTAATGCCCGGATTGCATCTTCGTCGAGATCGCAGAAATTGTTCTTCATTGGGACTCCAAGCCAGCCTAGCCGACGGCGGTGTGCGGATCGCTGTTTTTGGGAACGGTCCCCCGGCTCATGCCGGCGCCGCGGTCAGCGTATGTTCGAACTCGAACAGGCACTGATGGCCGGCGTTATCCAACTGGCGGATGGTGAACGCATAGTTAATGGCGCCCAAAAACATGCCGCTGCGCAGCGTTCTCGACAGGCCCTTGTTGGGGGCCTTGAGGTCCTGAACATGACCCAGCAGATAATGGCGTCCCGCTTCGGGCAGCTGGTTAAGTGCCGCCTGCACGTGCTGGGGCAGGGTGTCCAGCAGGGCGTCTCGTGCGGCCGCTTCCTGGTCTTGCTGTTCGATGAGTTCCTTGATTTCCATGTCTACGCTCCGTAGTGGTCGGGTTCGCGATCAAGCCAGCCCCTAGGGGTTTGGCCGTCCAATGCCCGGGACTTCCGGCCACCTCACCCCTGGGGGCTAGCCACCAAACCCCGCCAATGTACCGGGGCGGATTTCACGTAATGAATACTTATGCGCAGTAAGCCTGTCAGGGCCAAATAGTAAAGTCGCCATCCAGCCAGATAGATAGATATGTCCTGATCACGCCAGGCGGCTAGCCAACCGGTTTTACAGCCGGTGCGGAGCGATCAGGATGTCAGCCTACGAGCGGATTACGATGAGCCTATGCAAAGTCGATCGCCTCAAGGTTATACAGGGGGTGACCGAGGGTTTCCTCACGCCCAAACGCGCCGCCCAGCACCTACAGCTTAGTACCCGGCAAGTTCACCGCCTTGTGCAGCGTTATCGGGACGCCGACGTCTCCGGCCTGACCTCACGTATGAGGTCAACCAATTCACGCGGTTCGCGGTTACTACTTAATTACCAGCGCCCCACCGCCATTACGGCACAGCACACAGCGCTATGTGTGCCAGCAGACAGACACATCCACCCCTAGACTTCCACACTGGATGCGCACCGCCTCAAGGCGTCGTGCACGCGGAACCTGCGTGGAAGACATTTCTGCGCTGGTGTTTGCGTTTTGCGTTTTGCGTTAAATGCTAAGGAAAACATGGATAGGCAGTGGCTTCGAGTAATCCAACGGTTGTGGCATCCCGTGCCACGCACCTTCCAGTACGAGCCGGCATTGCGTGCGGAGCTGTTCAATCTAGAGCAGATGGCCACTCACGGCGCTCATCTCGCCCGACAGCATCAGCTAAGCTCTCATACCACCTCAGACGCCCTGCTTCACCGCCTTGCTGAGAATGCGGCTCTTCTGGCCAGCAGTTGCCACGCGATGGCCATCGCCGCACTGTCCAATCAACGCGCAACGCCTGCGGCCGCGTGGCTACTCGACAATTTCTATCTGGTCGAAGAGCAGATACGCACCGCACAGAAACATCTGCCCAAAGGCTACTGCCGTGAGCTGCCAGGTTTGGAGAATGGGCCTTCTCGCAGCTTGCCGAGGGTATATGACATTGCGCTGGCGACTATCTCCCACGGCGACGGACGCGTCGACAGCGATAATCTGAGCCGTTTCGTTACTGCTTATCAAGCGGTAACGCCCCTGACTTTGGGTGAGTTGTGGGCCATTCCCATCATGTTGCGCCTGGCCTTGATCGAAAATCTTCGGAGTGTCGCGTCACAGGTGATGGTTAGCTGGACCGATCGTAACCTCGCCAACGACTGGGCCGATCGTTTCATTTCCACCGCCGAGCACGACGCCAAGAGCGTAGTGCTGCTGGTGGCCGATCTCGCACGCTCTGCGCCGCCGATGACGAGCGCCTTCGTTGCGGAGCTCTCGCGACGTTTACAAGGCCAAAGTTCGTCTCTGGTTCTGCCGATGACCTGGGTCGAACAGGCCCTGGCGGAATCTGGCCAAAGTGTCGAACGCCTTATTCATCTCGATGGCCAACTGCAAGCCACAGAGCAGGTGTCGATCAGCAACAGCATCAACAGCCTGCGGCTGCTATCGGCGGCGGACTGGCGCGAGTTCGTCGAACGTATGAGCGGCGTCGAACAAGCGCTGGCCAAAGACCCAGCTGACATCTACCACCGCATGGATTTCGCAACTCGCGATCACTACCGCCACGCCATCGAGCGCCTGGCGCGCAGCTGCTCGCATTCCGAGATCGACATCGCGCAGGCGGCCATCGGGCTCTGCGACACCGCAGCCGAACTGGATCCAGTGCAGAGGCACGTCGGTTTCTACCTGGTAGGTGCGGGGCTGGCCACCCTGGAAATACAGCTGGGTGCCCGGCGCTCCCTGGTGGAGCGCTGCCGCAGGATACTGCGCGGCGCGCCCATGGCGTTCTTCGTCGTGCCCGTCATGGCGCTCAGCGTGCTGTTGGCCTGGCCTTTCTTCACCTGGTCGAGAGCGGACGGATGGGGCCTCTGGACGATACTGCTGCTTGGCGGGCCGATCGTGGTAATGACCAGCCAGCTGGCCATCGCGCTGGTCAACCGCCTGGTGACCCTGACGCTGCTGCCGGACATTCTGCCCCGCCTGGATCTCAGCGCCGGCATTCCCCCCGAGGCATGCACGCTGGTCGTGGTGCCAACGCTGATCGGTAGCGTTCAGGACATGGAAGAACTGGTTGATGGCATGGAGGTACGCTTTCTCGCCAATCGGGACGCCAACCTACACTTCGCCCTGCTCACCGATTTCATGGATGCCCAGAGCGAAGTCCTCGAGAGTGACGCGTCGATACTGCACTACGCGAGCCAGGCGGTCGAAGCCCTGAACCTGAAGTATCCGGAAACCGGCGCGGCACGGTTCTTCCTGCTGCATCGCCCACGGCGCTGGAATCCCACGGAACAGCGCTGGATAGGCCATGAGCGCAAGCGCGGCAAGATAGCGGACCTCAATGCGCTGCTACGCGGGCATGGCGCTGGGCGCTTCTCCCTGGTCGTCGGCAACCTCTCTGCTCTACCAAGGATCAGCTACGTCATTACGCTGGATACCGACACCCAACTGCCGCGCGAGGTGGCGCGGCAGCTCCTGGGTGCGATCTGCCACCCCCTCAACCAACCGCGCTTCGATGGGCGCCAGAAACGCATCACGAGCGGCTACGCGATTCTGCAACCTCGTGTCGGCATCAGCCTGCCGAGCATCGCTCGCTCCACGTACGCTCAGCTGTTCGGCAGCGACGCTGGCGTGGACCCCTACACACGCTCCGTCTCCGACGTCTACCAAGACTTGTTCGGCAACGGCTCCTTCATCGGCAAAGGGATCTATGCCGTGGATGCCTTCGAACATGCCCTCCAGGACCGCTTTCCCGAAAACCGTATCCTCAGCCACGACCTGATCGAGGGCTGTTATGCCCATTCCGGCCTGATCAGTGATGTACAACTCTATGAAGAGCATCCGGCGCGCTACAGCGCCGACGCCAAACGCCGTCATCGCTGGATACGCGGAGATTGGCAGTTACTGCCGTGGCTGATGCCCTGGACACCGAAATCCGACGGTAGCCTGGAGCCGAATCGCCTGACGCACCTGGCCTACTGGAAGATCATCGACAACCTGCGTCGTAGCCTGGAGCCAGCCGCCTTTCTCGGGGTATTGCTATGGGGTTGGTTTGCCAGCGCTCACGCACTGGCGTGGAGTCTTGGCGTATTGCTGCTGGTGATCACCCACCCCCTGATCAGCGCCTCGCTGGAGCTGCTACACAAAGCCCAGGACATCTCTCTCGGCCAGCACCTGAAGGTCGTCCTTCGCAGCGCTACCCAGCATTTAACGCGGGCGTTGTTGAGCCTGGTGTGGCTACCCTTCGAAACCTTCAGCAGCCTGGACGCGATCGCCCGCACGCTGTGGCGCCTGACCATCAGTCGCCGCCATCTCCTGCAATGGAATTCGTCCCGCGAAGTGGAGCGCAGCAGCCGCAACGACCTGCCGGGCCTGTATCGGCTGATGTGGGTGGCGCCCCTGCTGGCCATCGTCGTGGCTGCCGTCTTGCTGCTGGGTGACGCCCCCTGGGTATCGGCAATCGCCGCGCCTTTCCTGCTGGCCTGGCTGCTGGCACCGGCCGTCGCCTATCGGTTGAGCCAGCCAAGTGGCCCATCGGTGTTCACGCCTTCTCCCGCGGAGCAGCAATTCCTGCGCGGCCTGACGCGCAAGACCTGGGCCTTCTTCGACGATCACGTGGGCCCTGCGGACAACTGGCTGCCACCGGACAACATTCAGGAACAGCCAACGGCGGTGATCGCCCACCAAACCTCGCCGACCAACATGGGCATGGCGCTGCTGTCCCACCTGGCGGCTCATGACTTCGCCTACCTGAGCGGGGGTCGTCTGCTCACGCGACTGGATAATGCACTCGCCAGCATGGCGCGGCTGGAGCGTCATCGCCGCCACTTTTACAACTGGTATGACACCCAGACACTGCAACCGCTGCCACCGCGCTACGTTTCCACGGTGGATAGCGGCAATCTGGCTGGCCTATTACTGACGCTGCGATCCGGGCTTTATGAATTGCCGCACGCGCCGGTGCTCAACCCTAACTGGTGCATTGGCCTGGCGGACTGCCTTGCCGTACTGCAAGAAGCCTTGCTGGCGAGCGGCCTGGATGAGCAGTTGCTCGACGGTGCGCACAGCGAACTGGCGGCCGCTCGGCCCCTTGAAGGTCTGGACGGTATCAGCACTGTCCTGCAGCGTTTGATCGTGCAGGCACAGGCGCTGGAACCCGCGCTAAGGGTGGCTCCAGAAGCCGACTACTGGCGACTGGCATTGCTCGCTCAATGCGAGGATCTCCACGGCGAGTTGGCCAGCCTGACCCTGCCCGGCTCCCCCCTGGGGTCGGCCAGCTGGCATGAACTGGCGCAGCTGGATTTCACGCAGTGGACCGTTGCCGAACAGTCTCAAGTACGTGCGGTGATCGCCCATGCCAGCGAGCGTATCGCCACCGCACTGCGCCTGGCGGATCTCACGGCCGACCTGGCCGACATGGACTTCACCTTTCTCTACAACCCGCAACGCGAGCTGTTGACCATTGGCTACAACGTCGAGGAACAACGCCTGGACGGCGGCTACTATGATCTCCTGGCTTCGGAAGCGCGCCTGACCAGCTTCTTGGCCATCGCGCAGGGACAACTGCCACAGGAGAGCTGGTTCACCCTGGGCCGGCTGTTGACGAGCAACGGCGGGAATCCCGTATTGCTGTCCTGGACCGGTTCGATGTTCGAGTACCTGATGCCGCTGCTGGTCATGCCCAACTATGCCGGCACCCTGCTCGACCAGACCTGCCGCGCGGCGGTGGCGAGACAGATCGAATACGGTCAGCAACTGGGCCTGCCATGGGGCGTATCCGAGTCCGGCTACAGCACCTTGGATGCACAACTGAACTATCAGTACCGGGCCTTCGGCGTGCCCGGCCTGGGTCTCAAGCGCGGCCTTGGCGAAGACGTGGTGATGGCGCCCTATGCGTCGGTGTTGGCGCTGATGGTAGCGCCAGAAGCCGCCTGCAAGAATCTCCAGCGCCTGGCCGGCATGGGCATGGCTGGCCGCTATGGCCTCTATGAAGCCATCGACTTCACCAGCGCCCGCCTGCCTCCAGGGCAGAACGCCGGACTCATCCAGTCGTTCATGGCGCACCATCAGGGCATGAGCCTGCTGTCGCTGACCCATGTATTGCTCGACCGGCCCATGCAGCGTCGCTTTCAAGCCAATCCACAGTTCCAGGCCACATCCCTGCTGCTGCAGGAACGCGCGCCAAGAAGTGCTGCGCAGTACCTGCACACCGCCAATGCCTCGCTAGAGGGCCAGGTCTCGCGGGCCAGTGAAAACAAGCTACGGGTCTACACCGACCCTGGCCGCCGGCACCCGGCGGTGCAGTTGCTATCCAACGGCCGCTACCATGTGATGATTAGCAATGCCGGCGGCGGCTACAGCCGCCGCGATAACTTGGCCGTCACCCGTTGGCAGGAGGACATCACCTGCGACGACGGCGGTACCTTCTGTTACCTGCGCGATGTCGACAGCGGTGATTTCTGGTCCTCGGCGCACCAGCCCACCCTACGCAAGACGGAAAGCTTCGAGGCAATCTTCACCGATGCAAGAGCCGAGTTTCGGGTCCGCGAACGTGATTTCGACGTCCATACCGAGATCGTCGTTTCGCCGGAAGACGATATCGAATTGCGGCGCCTGCACATCAGCAATCGCAGTGGGCAGCGCCGCACCCTGGAGCTCACCAGCTACGCGGAAGTGGTACTGGCCCCCGCGTTAGGTGACGCCTTGCACCCGGCATTCAGCAAGCTGTTCGTGCAAAGCGAGCTGCTCACCCCGCTGCAGGCCATTCTGTGCAGCCGTCGGCCACGCTCCAGTGACGAAAAGGTGCCGTGGTTGTGCCACGTGCTAGCCGTGCACGATGCGGACATCGTGGCGATCTCCTACGAAACCGATCGAGCTCGCTTCATCGGGCGCGGGCGGAATCTGACGCACCCTGCAGCGATGGATAGCGAGATTCTGTCGGGCACCGCCGGCGCGGTGCTCGATCCCATCGTTGCCATCCGTTGCCGGATCACCTTCGATCCCGGCCAGATCGCCACTATCGACCTGGTGACCGGCGTGAGTGACAACCGTGAGGGTTGCCTTGAGCTGATCAACAAGTACCGAGACCGACGCCTCGCTGATCGTGTCTTCGACCTGAGCTGGACCCATAGCCAGGTGCTACTACGCCAGCTCAACACCTCCCACGCCGAGGCACGGCTGTTCGAGCAAATGGCTGCGTCCATCATCTATACCAATCCCTCACTGCGGGCCGCACCGAGTATCCTCGCGGCCAATCAGCGCAATCAAAGCGGCCTCTGGGGCCAGGCGATCTCGGGCGACCGACCCATAGTGCTGCTGCAGATTTCCACGGCTATCCATATCGATCTGGTACGCAAGCTGGTGCAGGCTCACGCCTACTGGCGACACAAAGGGCTCAGTGTCGACCTGGTGATCTGGAACGAAGACCAAGCGGGCTATCGGCAGGATCTGCAGGACTCGATCATGGAGATGGTCACCTCGGGCAGCGAGGCGCACTTGATCGATCGGCCAGGTGGCATCTTCGTGCGTCCGGCGCAACAGCTCTCCGATGAGGATCGCGTGCTGATGCTGGCGGTCGCTCATCTGGTGCTCAGCGATGAGCGCGGCAGTCTCGCCGAGCAGGTCCACCGGCGCCGCGCGGAGCCGAGACTAACGGTTTTCGATGCGAAACTGTTGCCTGCTGTCGTTCCGACTGCTGCGATCCCACTGGCTGATGCATCCCTGATCCTGAGCAATGCCCATGGCGGCTTCAGTGCCGATGGCCAGGAATACGTCATTCACTCGCAGGCTGGCCACCGCACACCGGCGCCCTGGGTGAACGTGCTGGCAAACCCCGACTTCGGCAGCGTGATTTCGGAAAGCGGCAACGCCTACACCTGGTATGAAAACGCCCACGAATTCCGCCTGACGCCGTGGCGCAACGATCCGGTCAGCGACCCAGGCGACGAGACTCTCTACCTGCGCGACGAGGACAGCGGCCACTACTGGTCGCCAACGCCTTTGCCCCGTCCTGGCAAGGGCAACTACGTGACCCGGCACGGCTTCGGCTACAGCGTCTTCGAACACGAAGAAGACGGCATTCGCAGCGAATTGTGGGTCTACGTATCGCTACGGGATCCGGTCAAGTTCTCGCACCTGAAAATCTTTAACACTTCAGATCGCCCGCGGCGGCTTTCTATTACCGGTTACGTGGCCTGGGTGCTCGGAGATCTTCGCGAGAAATCCTGCATGCATGTGGTCAGCGAGGCAGACCCGAACAGCGGTGCGCTCTTCGCACGCAATAGCTACTCCATCGAGTTTCCAGGCCGGGTGGCCTTTTTCGATGTCGATATGCCGATCACCAGCAGTACCGCCGGCCGCTGTGACTTCATCGGCCGCAACGGAAATCTCGCGGCGCCGGCAGCGATGGCACAGCTCCACCTGTCCGGGCGCAGCGGCCCAGGGCTCGATCCCTGCGCAGCCCTACGGGTGGATATGCCGCTGGCGCCCGGCGAAAAGCGTAGTGTGACTTTCCGGCTCGGCGCGGCGCAGGATGCTACCTTGGCATCGCGTCTGGTGCTGCGCATGCGGGGCAATGCCACCGCGGAAGCGGAATTGCAAGGCGTACGCGAGTACTGGCACGACACGCTGGGCAAGTTGCAGATCAAGACTCCAGAACCGGCCGTGGACGTACTGGTCAATGGCTGGCTCATGTATCAGGTGATCGCCTGCCGCTTCTGGGCCCGCAGTGGCTATTACCAGTCCGGCGGTGCGTTCGGTTTTCGCGATCAGTTACAGGACAGCATGGCCATGCTGCATGCCGACCCGGCTGCGGTTCGTCAGCACCTGCTGTTGTCCGCCGCCCATCAATTCGTCGAAGGCGATGTGCAGCATTGGTGGCACCCGCCCCTGGATCGCGGCGTGCGTACCCGCTGCTCCGACGACTATCTTTGGCTGGCCTGGGCAACCAGCCGTTACGTCATGGTCACGGGCGATGCCAGCGTACTGTCGGAAGACGTGGGTTACCTGGAAGGCCGCGCGCTCAACAGCGGTGAACAGTCCTATTACGACCTGCCGAGCCGCTCTCCTTTACGAGAGACTCTGTACCAGCATTGCGTGAGGGCCATTGAGCACAGCCTGAGGCGTGGCGTTCACGGCTTACCGCTGATGGGCGACGGCGACTGGAACGATGGCATGAACCGCGTCGGCGAAGGGGGCAAGGGCGAGAGTGTCTGGCTTGGCTTCTTCGGCTACGACGTGCTACGCCGCTTCGCAACCACCGCCTTGCTCCAGGGCGATGCCGCCTTTGCCAAGCGCTGCGAAGAGCAGGCCGAGACCTTGCGCCTGAGCCTTGATGAACATGCCTGGGATGGAGACTGGTATCGCCGCGCCTACTTCGACGATGGCACGCCCCTGGGCTCGACCCGCAACGATGAGTGCCGCATCGACTCCATCGCCCAGAGCTGGTCGGTGCTGTCCGGCGCGGCGCCGGAGCAGCGCCAACGTGCGGCCATGGAGTCTTTGGAACAGCACCTCATGCGGCGTGACATCGGCTTGGTGCAGCTGCTCGATCCGCCCTTCGATCAGGGTGTGCTCGATCCTGGTTACATCAAAGGGTATGTACCCGGCGTTCGCGAGAATGGTGGCCAGTACACCCATGCAGCCGTCTGGGCAGGCATGGCGTTCGCTGAGCTAGGGGACAGTTCTCGGGCCTGGGAATTATTACGAATGATCAATCCGATCAGTCACGGGACCACTGCTACTGACCTCTATAAGGTCGAGCCCTATGTAGTGGCTGCGGATGTCTATGGCATGCCGCCTCATGAAGGACGAGGCGGCTGGAGTTGGTACACCGGCTCGGCCGGCTGGATGTATCAGCTGATCGTAGAATCACTACTTGGCGTGCAACGCACCGGCACCCAGTTGCGCATCCGGCCGTTGCTGCCGGCGGACTGGACGACCTTCAGCCTGGACTACCGTTTCGGCACCACCCTTTACCGCATCGCGCTCTCCCCCACCGAGCTGCCCCAGGCGGCTATCCAAATGGACGGCGTGACGGTGCCAGGCGACAGCATAGGCTTGGTCGACGATGGCGTGGAGCATCAGGTCAAGGTGCACTGGCCATACAGGTGACAGCGGGCTCCGACCGCTTCGCCAGGGGCGGTCACGCCAACAGGTACGGGATTCGACGACGAAGGGCCGGTGCACAGCGGCAGCAAGTAACGCCGCACCTTTATGCCGAAGGAACCGCACGGGGCCGAAGACCCACCTAACTCAGGACTGGTCTTGCGGACACCAACGCTGCGACCAGCCCCGCGAAGGCGCGAGAGCTATTCGCAAACTCTTTGGGGCGCGCGGTACTAAGAAGATTGCTCAAACAGCCAAGAGGAAGCAGTCATGCTCGCCTATTTCGTCGTTTCACAGAGTTCGGGCAACATCATCCGGGTCACCAGGCGCGACGTCAGGCCGACGGATTCCGCAACCGTCATCTACCTCGAGGCGGCGCCCAGCGAGCTCGCTCGCTACGAGTCCGCACAAGCGCGCGGTCAGGGCCTGATCAACATCGCCGATACCTCGAGCAGCGACGCTGTTCATCCTAGGAGCGCCTGACGCCAATGCATCGTCCGTAGGCGACGCGAGGCGTATAGTGACGGGTCAATCCGACCGTACCGCCGAAGGGAAGCCATGCCCGAAGACTCCATGCCGCAGCAGAATAGTTTGTTGGCTGCTCTACCTGGCGAAGTCCAGCAACGGCTCTCTTCGCACCTAGAGCTCGTCCATCTGCCGCTGGGCCAGGTGCTCTATGAATCTGGCGAGTTGGTACGCAACGTGTACTTCCCCACCGACGCTATCGTTTCGCTGCTCAATGTGATGGAAAACGGCGCCTCTGCGGAAATCGCGGTGGTGGGTAATGAAGGTTTGGTTGGGATTTCGCTGTTCATGGGCGGCGAGAGCACACCCAGTCGTGCCGTAGTGCAGAGCGATGGCTATGCGTATCGTCTGCAAGGTCAGCGCCTGACCGAAGAATTCGACCTGCATGGCGACATGCTGGTACTGATGCTGCGATATACCCAGGCCCTGATCACCCAGATGTCGCAGACCGCTGTTTGCAACCGCCACCATTCGATAGACCAGCAGCTGTGTCGCTGGCTGTTGTTGTCTCTAGATCGGCTGCCTGGTGATCAACTGAACATGACCCAGGAATTGATCGCCAACATGCTTGGCGTGCGTCGCGAAGGCGTTACCGAGGCAGCGGGCAAACTGCAACGCCAAGGCGTGATCGAATACAGCCGCGGGCACATCACCGTGCTTGACCGCACCCGACTCGAACAACTGAGTTGCGAATGCTATGCCGTGGTGAAAAAGGAAACCGATCGTTTGCTGTCGTATCTACCGACACGCAACTGACGCGCGGGCTGCTCTTGAAAGGTGGATGAAGGGCAACATACCGTAGGCAAAAGGCTCATGGAGCATCCAGCCTGGCTTTTCCGAGCCCGTGTCAATGCATTCAGCATTCTATAGAGAGTGTTGCCAGCCGGCATTAACCTGCAGTTGAGCGCTGTTGACGAAGGAAGTCGGGCATATCCATAGCCTCCAGCGGCTTGCTAAAGAAAAATCCTTGAGCCTGATCGCATCCGCTATTTATAAAAAACTCTGCCTCAGCAGAGGTTTCTATACCTTCCGCTATCACCGTCAAACCAAGGCTTTTCGCCATCGAAAGCATGGCACCGACCACCGCCACTCTTCCGCTATCCAATTCGATATCGTGAACAAACGATCTGTCTATTTTTAAAAAATCAAAGGTCATACGGGTCAAGTATGAAAAGCTCGAATAGCCGGTACCAAAATCATCGAGCGCAAGCAAAACACCGGCTTCTTTTAGCAGCTCCAACCTCACCACGCATTTAGTCAAGTCCTTTATGAACACCGTTTCAGTCACTTCCAATTGCAACAGACCAGGATCTAACTTGCAGTCACTCAACACCGTGGAGACATAGTCGGCATAGGCGTCGTCCTCCAACTCTAATGCCGACACATTGACAGCAATTTTGATATCTCCCAAACCAAGAGATCTCCACTGCCCTATTTGCGTACAGGCTTCCTTTATGGCCCATCGACCTAGCGCTATCACCAGTCTCGTCGTCTCCGCCACAGGAATAAAGCGAGTCGGCGCAACCTCTCCTAGAGATTTATTGGTCCATCGCATCAACGCCTCGACACCGACTACCGCACCGCTTGAAAGATCAATCTTAGGCTGATAAACAAGCCTGATCTCATCAAGATCGATACACCGCCGAAGGCCCTCTTCGATTTTCTGCTGTTCTTGTACCTGCGCGCCTATCTCATCACTAAAGAAGGTATAACCGTTTCGGCCATTCTGTTTTGTCCGATACATAGCCGTATCAGCCTGGGCAATAAGCGCATCTATATCGGTATGCTCTCGCAGAGAGAATCCTATCCCCAGGCTGATCGTGATATGGATGTCATGGCCATCTATCAGATGAGGTTCATTGCAGCTGGACATTATTTTTTGCGCAACCCGCTCGGTTGCCTCACGACTTTTAAGCCCTGCGAGCAACACTAAAAACTCGTCTCCTCCCTGTCTACTTACCGTATCCTCTTCCCGCACACAAGCCAACAAGCGAGCGGCAACGGAAATCAAAAGTTTATCGCCCACGGAGTGTCCGAAGGAATCGTTAATCCCCTTGAAATTATCTAGATCCAGAAAGAATATCGCGACGCTTGACTGATTTCTGACGCCGGATCGTAAGGATTGCGCGGCCCTGTCGCGGAACAAAAGGCGATTGGGGAGATGGGTCAACTGATCGTGCTCCGCCAGATACGTCATCTTGGCTTTCATGGCTCGCTCCATCGAGACATCGTGGAAAACGATAACCGCCCCTGTTACAGCGCCTGTTTCATCGATCATCGGCGCGGTGGAGTCCTCGATGTCTATGGCTCCACCGTTACGCCTCAGCAGGACAGCGCCTGCACATAATCCTGTAGGTGCGCGCTTGCTCAGCGCCAGCTCCACCGGATGAGGGATATCGCCGAATGCCCCATCGAGCGTGACTTTCATAACATCGCCAACCGGTTTTCCTTTTGCCAACTCTTTCGGCCAGCCAGTCAGCTTCTCAGCAGCGGGGTTTATGTATTCAATCGTTCCGGCGCTGTCGGTACCTATCACTCCATCACTGATGGAGTCCAGGGTGATCTGTGCCCTGGACAGAGCGCTACTGCGCACGCGATAGCCTTCAGACTTGATCCAGACGTCTTGTAAGGCTTGCACCAAGACGCTGGGATGGGAAACCTCGTCGCTTATGTAGAGATATGCGCCTTGTTTGAGGGCAAAATCTACTCGTGCTCGCAGGGACTCAGCGCCTACCACCACAACAGGAATGGGAGGATTGTTGTTAGCGGCAGCATTTAAGAGGCCGAGGATTTTAGTAGGCTTCAGGATGCGCCTTGTCATCACTAGGACGATGACATCGGTTAATCCTCCGGCATTAAGTGCAGCCAACGCGAAACTAATGTCAGGAAAATGCGAAACACTGAATACAGTCGACGTCGAACCAATACTCTTTGCAAACTTAGCGGCTCGTGCCTTCGTGGAAACGACCATCAGATTAACGTCCATCACACCTCTGACCGGCAAGCAGGTTTCAGTGCAGCTATCACAGGTGGCATCAGGCGCTCACCTGAGGCTGCCGTTCTACACCCCTCTGTAAAATAATCATTCCACAATCAACATCTACTCAGAACGCTTGAAAGACTCGTAACCACGGAAAACCGCAGAAAGGGGCATCACGTCCTAGGGAGATAGGCACGTGAAGCATTCAAAAGGGCCGCTCACCAAAAATCAAAAACAAGAGTGGCTAACAACACAAGCAGGACAACGCCGATCAGCAGAAAATACAATACACCCTCTACAGCAGCTGACTCATTTGGCATGCCACCTCCCAAAAACCATACGCGCGCATTAAGCACAGTAATAATTCAAAACACCGAAGCTCAACAAGCACTGCCCTCGGATCAAGCATTCAAAACTCAGGACCACCACAATGCAGGACAGTGGACGCTCCCAGCAAAGGACATAGTTAAAAATCAGGAAATCCCAAGCAATACCATTGGCCAACATGACGTTGGGGAGACTTACTTTTTAAAGCGTTTATCAGCGAAAACTCAAGAAAACGTATGCATAAGAGCCTCCTGTCCCTAGGACCCAATATCCAAATGCCGTACCTTTACGCGTCATCTTTAACTGTTTATCTGCTTTTTCAGTCAGAAGCGAATTGCCACCATGTTTCGTATCTAATGCCTTTTGCAGAGCAGGAGCCCCAGGTTTACCAAAGGTGCTTCCCTTCGCCCATGCCACCACCGTGCCCTAGGCGCTGGAAAATGGGTATCGACAATAATTTCAGTTTGTCACCGCCACGCCTGTGTTACCCAGCCTGCCCATAGTTGATGCCTGTGACCTCTACCTGCGCGCGACGCTCACATCATTTGGTAACTGTTTTATAAGGACAGAAATGGAGACAATAGGCTACGCATATTTCCGTTCACTCAGTGACGCAAGCGGCAAACTGGGTTGCGGCATCTGGGGACGAGACCTCGATCGCTTTTAGCTAGATCATCCGACGCTGGTCATTGCGACAGGCAGCAGAATATTAGCTACATACTGCGAGGCTATTCGGTGAATAGTCGATCGCGGGACAAGGCCTGGCTGGCGCGTCAATCATCTGCAGTAGTCTTGGACTCGACGAATCGGCGCTATCCTGGTCAGGCTCAGAAGATCCGCCGGCTTTGAGATAAAAAGATTCCATGCAGCATATCGTAATCGCCTTGTGCACTTACCAACACCCCAGGCGGAGATCCATTCACGAGATGATGAATGTAGCCGAGATGACCAGCAAGGCAGTGAAACCCATTATTATGGATAACAACTGATAGGATTGACGTGTAACCAGTAATACCAGAGCCATCTCGTTCGGCCGCAAATCAGGGAACCAACTTTTCGTTCTTGTCAGCTGCTATCGAGCGATCTGACAGATCCCGCTGGCGCTGCTTTGCCATTTTTTCCAAACGCAGCGCTGCATTCCTGGCTTGTGTCTCTTCCAGCGTTGGGGGCAGATCTTCCCGTTTCGCTCCGGCATCTATCCGGGTGTTAGATTCATTGGACATCTGTATTCTCCTATAAGCGGGATTCGCCCTAGATCAGAAGGGTCGCAACGCCCGCCGTTCAGTGGCCACTATCACCATCGGTCTAAAGCGGGCTTCGATGGGTGACTGAACGCCCGCCGCCCACAGGCTCCCACCGGCGCGCGAGGGAACCTGGGAAAGAGCCGGGCGCTGCTGAGGCAATCAAGGGGCTACACCGGATGCGGTACTCCTGTAGATCAGCTGCCTGCATCGGGCGCCCTCGCCAGGGCTGCTCACGTCCCGGTCACACCATCAGTTGGGCCCAGCACGCCATGAAGGCCGCAAAGGCAATGCCACCGATCACAGGTAAAAGGATCCAGAACGGGTTGGTCTGGCGCTTACGAAATCGCAGCGACTTGGACAGCTCAGCTTCGACCTTCACCCTGGCAGCATCGAGGCGACGGCGCGATTCAGCGCGGGCTTGTGCTTGGGAATTCATGCACGACTCCTTTGACGACAGCGGCTTCCGCAGTCTCGTTGCAGAACGGGAGCAGGGTGATAGCAACGGGAGCAGGATTGCCGATCACTCCCAAGATTCAACGCCAACACCGGCGTCAGTCCTGGTGATCTCCGGGTAGGTACTCGGCGGCGTAGGCACCTTACGGTCCCCAGCGAAATGCCCAGCTTTAGCCTGCCTGCGTCGGTCCCCATGAGATAACTAGTAGTCTACTCGGCGTTTGCTAGCGAACGATCGAGCTCAGGGCATCCTGTTCCGACTGGCGGCGACCTACCATCCAAGCGCCTGCGATAGCGCGCGGCCTACACCAGGCGCAGACCGGCCAATTCCACGGTTTCGGCACTGAACGCGGTCGGATGGCGATTGACGATAGTTTCGAAGACACTCCGCAGCACCGCATCGGACTCAAAATCGGTGCGACACCTGAGCAGACCAGCGTGAGAGACGCTACGCTGCACTGCGGCGATGAGTCCGCCGAAGCAGAGGCTCTTGATGATGTTGTGCGGTAAGCGCCCCGAGCGCCGCAACGTCGTTACCGCCTCGGCGAGGACCTCGAGAATTTCCTCCTCCGCGGCCGAGAACGGCCCTGCACCAAGCCGGCCCTTTTTCACCAAGTAGCGGCGGGCCAGAGTGAACGCATGATGATCCAACTCAGCCTGGACCTTTGTAGTCATAACGCCACGCGCTTTCAGGCTGCTTTCCAGTGCGATGAGATAATCCCAGTTGAGAGACTGAGAGATCTGTGCGACGACACGATCCATGGTGACTGTCCCTGCAAGAGCTGCCTTCAATGGCAGTCTGATAGCACCTGATAGGCATCGTTCCCGACCGTCCGTCTCAGCACACGAGACCATCATAACCTAGCGTGTACTGACTTATCGCTCATCGGGACTAAAGCGGACGGACCTACGCCGTAGTAATGCTCGTGAACCGCCGTCTCAGAGTACGTAAGGACGAAGCTTAAAGATAAATTATAGAAAATCATGAAATGAAGCTATGTCTAGCTAATGCTCGGTTGCCGAAAACTATTCACGAGCGATTAGCTGTAATGCTAGAGCTTAAGCGCGAGTACGCAAAGCATGCTATGTAACACTTATAGAAAATCGTGTTAACTTAAAACACATTGTGAGAGACGTTCCGGAGTTGGGGTTGGACACGCTGATCAGGCCAGCGATCCAGCGCACCAGACTAAACTCAACCTATCGGAGTCCACTGCTGGCCGGCAATACCGTCCACAAAAAAAACGCCAGAAAATTATTTTATCCTTGCTCTGGCCGTTTACAGCTAGAAAAGCTATAACGGCAGCCACCGAATAATCTTGAGGAGATCACAGTGCCCCTGATTCAGGAATACCGCCAGATAGAAGTCGCTATTTTAGAATTGAAGCAGCGCTTGGAGCAGCTAAACAACGACGAGCGTCTTAAGAAAGAGCTCAGGTTCGAAAAGGAACTGCGCGCTCTGCTAGGCGAACACAAAAAGTCGCTTCGTGACGTCATCGCCATTCTCGACACCGAAGCCGGTACCACCAATAGCGTTGCTCGCAAGAGCAAATCTACGCTGGCAGCAAAGCAGCGCCGGTCCCGCCAGTTGAAACGCTACAAGCATCCCGAATCCGGTGAGGTCATCGAAACCAAGGGCGGCAACCACAAGATCCTAAAAGCCTGGAAAGCTGAGCACGGCTCCGACGTGGTCGAAGGCTGGCTTCAAGGCGAATAATTTTGCCGGTCTCGATGAAGCAGCGATTCATACCGAAGTAGAACCGCTGCGCTATCAGTACCTTCGCAGTCGCCGCGAGGAAAAGCTCTAAGGCATCAGTAGCTGCCGCTTCGCTTCTGCTGCCGTTCTAGTGCATTTAACCGTATTCATCTTGCAATGAGCGGTAGCCTCTGGCCGTTTCCGCCTCGGCGGCCGGATGATGGGTCGGATAACTCCGTCCCATGGTATGGCCCATGCTTGTACTCCCTTACTGAGGAGAACAAGCCATGAAAGCGATAGCAGTCGTTAGCCACGAGCCTTGGAACAAGGGAAAGCTCGTTGGTCAGAAAGCCCCGCTCCGGATTAGGGACATCTGGGCTATCCGCGTCAGACTCCAGCTTGCGCAGAAAACCAGGGACTTGGCTCTTTTTGACCTGGCGATCGATAGCAAGCTGCGCGCCTGCGACCTCACCAGACTGCGCGTGCGGGACATAGCCCACGGGGAGCACGTCTCACCGAGAGCTATCGTGATGCAGCTAAAAACTCATCGTCCGGTGCAATTTGAGATCACAGAGCAGACACGCTCAGCGGTGGAGGCTTGGATACGCCATGCAAAGCTTCGAAGCGAGAACTTCCTGTTCCCAAGTAGGCTTGCCCACTCCGAGCATATTTCCACCCGACAGTACGCACGGATCGTCAAAGCCTGGGTGACAGCGATTGGTTTGGATCCAGCCTTGTACGGAACCCATACCCTGCGGCGAACCAAGGCTTCGCTGATCTACCGCAGGACAAAGAACCTCAGGGCCGTACAGCTCTTACTGGGCCATACGAAGCTGGAAAGCACTGTCAGGTACCTTGGCATCGAGGTAGACGACGCTCTGGAGATGGCCGAACAGACGGAGGTATAGCCGCATGACCTAGCGACGGCTGCGGGGCCGTCGCTATCCGGCCAATAGCAGTCCTTCATCACTGGATTAAAATCGGTCGAAAGCGGACAGGTAGGAAAAAAGCTAACAGTGAAGAAGTTCGCCTATCGTGTAATAAAACCCACAGCCCATAGACAGACTTATTTAAGTCAACGAACCCAATACAGCCTGGCAATAAGTGGAGTGTGTCGGAAAATATATCTGCGCCATAGACTTGCCAGAATATGCCGCCATCCAGGCATATGCGGGTAATCTCCAGCTCGCCGTTAGCGCTTCAATGTTAGATGACCGCTAGTATAGCTCAGGCTTTGATAATTACTGTATCTGCATCTAGTGGAAGATGTGAGCCTTTAACCCGCAATTCATTGATGGCGTAAAGTATTGTCAGGTTCAGGGCCTCTGCGCTTCGCATGGTTCGAGGGGTGATGAATCTGAAGACACTGGCGTAAATTTCAATATCCAACAGCGTCAAAAGCATGCCACTATTCCTATACTCAATAAAATGCTTTATAGGTGGGTCTAACGCAGACAGCGCCTGTCGGAGGTCGTCCATTTCGATTTCCGCTCATCTAACCAAAGGCTATAATGAGAAGACACCTGGTAAGATAGACTGTTATCCACCGCTCATCAGATGAGCGAAAACGTGATATTGCCATAGATACTATCTCTCATGAATGGTTATCGTAGCGATTTTCACTATAGGAGCGTGGCATGAAAGAGCTGGATAGAAAGCACGGAATAGAGCTGCTCGAGCGGTACTCAGCGGAACAAGACGCCATTAATCAGCTACTACGTCAAATTTATGAATGTCATGGAACAGCTGATACCGAAGCTCTTCGCAATATGCTGGGTCTATGCATTGTCGAAATTCAAGAACGACAAGAGACCGTTTTAAAGGCGTTTCGCTTTCTATTGGAATCTGACGCAAGACCTCAAGAGACCTAGCGAGACGGTAGTCGCGACCTAAAATGCGAAGTGCATCGCTTAATTTTGGGATTTTCTCATTATCGTTTCGCTTGCGCAAATTTAACACGGCGAGGAGCTAACTCGGCAGACTTTGCGAGCTAAGGCATGATATTCAAAGTAAAGCATCTTGCTACTGGCACGTAAAAACCTCCTTATGGTGCTGGTATGCCGGCAACTACCAATGGAATTGAAAAATGAGCGAAGCAAGAAAATTGTACGTTGGCACCAGAGAAGTCGAACATCTCACCCGGCAAAAAATCAGCATCGAATAACTGAAATTATCAGCTGATAGGGCCGTTTTAGAAATCCTGTTCCAGCGTTACGCGGAGAATCTCGAAAAAGTCCGCATACTTGAGCTTGACTTGAATAGGCTTAAGGTCATTCACTGAGGTTTGAATAGCCGGTTCTCTAGCGAAAATCTTGGTTCAAGCAGAGGTAGCCCCGAAACACTGCAGCGATCAAGGATGTCATTCTCGGCGTGGCCGTTAGTTACACCGGCATTGACGCGGGAGAAGAACTTGCAGAGTTGGTTAAGATCCCAGGCCAAACCAATGCCGCCGGCCGTGCCCCATCTAACCAGATTTTCACCGCCCCAGTCAGATGGATCCATTTTTTACTTTAGAAAAGAAAAAGCCCGGCGCAATGGCTGGGCTTTGTTTGGTTTGCAATTAAGCTAGCGAGGCGCTGGCTCTTGGTCGTCGATATCGCCCGTCACCGGATCTTCCGGAGCGTCCAAATCGGAATCAGGCTGATTTGCTGGGTCGGCCTGGTCAGGGTCCAAGGGTTCAACCGCATCAGGCTCAGTAGCCTGCGCGAAACGAGAACCCGCGATAGCCGCGTCAATCCCGAATAGCGATCTCACTATCATGGCCGGCGCAATCGGCGAACTGAAGCGTTGGAAGACTCTGGACGTAGTGATCATTTACCACCTCACATTGAGGCCGAAAATGGCCTCATAAGCTTGGAAGTGGAAAACACACGCTCGTTCAGTGGCCACTATTACCGACGGTCCCTATTGTTAGGGATTCACTTTCTCGTTCCTATCGGCCGCCTTCGAGCGGTCGGAAAGCGCTTGTTGACGGAGCTTTGCAATTTTGGTTAAGCGGATCTGAGCGTTCCGTGCCTGAGTCTCTTCAAGCGTAGGCGGAAGGTCTTCCGGGGCTGCTCCTGCATCAATTCTTGGTCTTCGAATATCTGACATCGTTGTCTCCCATGTTTACGATATATGCTCTGCATGGGAAGGGGTAATCGGTGCACAGTTCAGTGGCCACCATTACCGGTTGTCTGAAGACAAAGGCAAAAGTTCGGTGAAAATCCGATCCGCTTACGCTTGACCGAAACGTACCCTCCTTTGCCAAGCTAGGTAAGTCGCACGTGGAGGTAAAAATGAGTCATCAAGTAAATAAATTCAGTCTTACCTCCTACGTGGAGGCGTTCTTCCCATCAAACTTCGAGGTGATGCTCGAACGAAGCGAGACCAATCCTGACGATAGGATCCTCACCGTCTGCGACGTAATAACTGACAGGACCACGAGCTATGAAGGTCCGTTGCTCGCAATTCTGGACATCTGTTCGATGGGCGCGATCGCGGCCGACCTCTGCAACGAGCTCTGCGGTCACGCCGCGACGCGCCGTGTGGAGATCAGCAAGCTAAGGAAATGGTCGTAAGGGATATGATCGTAGGCAGGCGTCAGCCACTCGTCATCTAGGCCACCGCGATTTTTTCGGCCCTCACCTGCAGGCAGGTGATCTGCCAACTGCCGGCCTAGCCGAAGAACAGCACCCGTATAACCTGCTTCTGGTCGTTTACCGCCCTCGCCGAAGGTCAGCTACGGGTCGACCGCCAACGGCAGCTTTGGGTCGATAGCAGGCCTTCGAGCTGTTCACACTATTAAAGGCAATCCCTAAACTCCTAAACTGTTCACGGAAAATTCTGCAGGCAGTCTCAGCTATTACAACCAGATCCTAGGGCCGTCGCGTGAATTGCCACTAACAGTCGCCGCAATTTCGAAAATCTAGGTTCTGTACGAAAAATCGCCGAGCGAAGGTCAAGCGAAGCCTTTTTCAACGAAGCATCACCAAGCACAGGCATTTTTCGTACAGAGCCTAAAGCCGCCAATTGAGGCCCTCGCCGGCTGGTAGTCGCACCTGTTTCGGAAACTGGCAAGAGGATCAGGCCTTTACGGCCAGAGCCAGGATGGTGGCGACCAGCGCCTGGGTGCGCGGAACCAGGGTGTCGAGCACCAGGAATTCGGCATCGGTATGCACCTTGCCACCGACCGGGCCCAGGCCACAGAGGGTGGGCACACCCAGGCTTGCGGTAAAGCCGGAATCGGCGCAACCACCGGTGAACTCCCCCTCCACGCTGAAGCCGATTGCCTGCGCCTCGCGCTGGTAGAGCGCCAGCAAGTCACGGCTCAGGTGCTCTTCCATGGGCAGGAACAGGCCGGTGATGGTGACGCTGGCCCGGGTTCCCGGCAGCTCTTCTTCGGCGACGATGGCCTCGATGCGCGCCTGCAGTTCGGGCCAGTCGGCCAGGGCGACGAAGCGCACGTCCAGGCGCGCGGTGGCGCTGGGCGCGACAGTGTTGCTGGAGGTGCCGCCCTCGATGAGGCCGACGTTGGTGGTGATGCCGCGCCCGTAGTCGGTCAGGGCATGCAACTTGATCACCTTGAGCGCCAGGGCCTGGATAGCGCTGGCGCCTTCGGCGTGGTTGACCCCGGAATGAGCCGCCCGCCCGCTGACCTTAATGGTGAGGCTGGCGCCCCCCTTGCGCGCCTTGACCACGTTGCCGCTGACCCGTCCGGGCTCGCAGTTCAGTACCGCCCGGGCCACGCGCGCCGCGGCTTCCAGATGAGGGCGCGCCGTGCCGGAGCCGATCTCTTCGTCACCGGTGTAGAGCACCCGTACCGGGAATGGCAGCTCGCCGGCACGCTTGAGCGCGCGCAAGGCGAAGCAACTCGCCACCAGGCCACCCTTCATGTCCGCGACACCGGGGCCGTAGGCCTGGCGGGCATCCTGGGTGAAGCCGCGGCTGGCCACGGTGCCCGGCGGAAAGACGGTGTCGCGATGGCCCAGCAGCAGCACCGCGGCGCCCGTGGCAGGCCCCACCTGGGCGGCGAGGATGTCACCGAAGTCGGTCACCGGCGTCCGGGCGACCTCGATGCCATCCTCGGCCAGGGCGGCGGTGAGCACGGCACCGACGGCATCCACGCCGGCCTTGTCATAGCTGTTGGAATCGGTATCGACCAGGCGTTGCAGCAGGCGGGTCATCGGCTCGCGCTGGGNGGCGAGCCACTCCAGGGCGGCGGTCTTGGCAAGGGACATCAGCTGCGGCTCCAGCGATCGCCCAGGTCCCAGAACAGCCCGGCCATGAGTTGCAGCCCCTGCCGCACGACCGGGGCCAGGAGATGCTCGTTGGGCGCGTGCTGGGAGCAGGCGGGATAGGAATGGGGTACCCAGAGGGTGGGCAGTTCGAGGATGTCGGCAAAGATGTCATTGGGCAAGCCACCGCCGAAATTGGGCAGCAAGGCGGGCTTTTCACCCAGGGTGTGGGTCAGGGACGTCAGGGCCCAGTCCACCCAGGGATTCTCCGGGTCCAGCCGCGAGGCGTGGAGGATCTCGTCCTTGGCACGGGTGACGCGCACCGCGGCGAAACCCCGCTCGGCCAGGTGCGCCTCGATCAGCGGAATGAAGGTCGTGCAGTCGCAGCCGGCGACGAAGCGGATCTGGCAGTGGGCACGGGCAGTGCCAGGAATGGCATTGACCGGTGCCTCGGGATTGCCGGTGGTGAAGGCCAGCAGTTCGAAGGTGTTCCAGCCGTAGACACGTTCGGCCGGGGTCAGCCCGGGCTCGCCCCAGTGGGGATCGATGGCCGGATCGCCCGGCGCGCCGCCCACCTCGATGTCGGCCAGGGCACGGCGCACCGATGCGGGCAGCTCGGTGGGCTTGAGCCCCGCGACCTGGATCTGGCCCTGGGCATCCACCAGGCTGGCCAGGGCATGGGCGAGGATGATCCCGGGATTGGCCAGCAGCCCGCCCCAGTTGCCGGAGTGATGGCCGCCTTCGCGCAGGTCCAGGTGCAGGTCGAAGTTGAAGGTGCCCCGGGCACCCAGGAACAGCGTGGGCCTGGATGCCGAGACCCGCGGACCGTCGGAGGCGATGAACAGGTCGGCGGTAAGGGCCTGGCGCTGCTCCTGGCAGAAGGTGCGCAGGCCGACCGAGCCAATCTCCTCGCCCATTTCCAGCAGCAACTTGACGTTGTAGCCCAGGCGTCCGCCGCGCGCGGCGATCACCTGCTCCAGCGCCGCCAGGTTGAGCAGGTGCTGGCCCTTGTTGTCGGCGGTACCGCGCCCGTACCAGCGCTCGCCCTGCTCCACCAGCGTCCAGGGCGCGAGGCCTTCGCGCCAGCGGCTGGCATCGCCGCGCACCACGTCGCCGTGGCCATAGCTGAGCAGGGTCGGCAGCATCGGGTCCTCGATCCGCTCGGCGATCAGCAAGGGCCCCTTGCCGGCGACCGGGTTGTCCAGGCGAAGACTGGTGAAGCCGAGACTGGCCACGTAGGGCGCGATGAAGTCATCCAGGTAGCGCTGCAGCTCCGCCTGGCGCTCGGGTTCCTGGCTTTCGGTGGGATGGGCCACGGCGGTGGCGAGCCGGGCACGGAAGGCGCCGCTGTCGAAGTGCGCGGCGGCAAGCTCAAGGGCATGGGTACGGCTGGTCATGACGGACTCCGGGGTCAGGCGGGTTCGGGCAGGTGGCAGCGCTTGCTGCCGCCGGGGATGGTTTCGCGTTCCGGATAGCGCTCGGCACAGGGGCCGAAGCAGCGCGGGCAGCGGGGATGGAAGGCGCAGCCGCTGGGCGGCGAGATGGGATTGGGAAAGCTGCCGCCCAGGCCCAGCGCCGGGAGCCCCAGCGCTGGATCGGGGGTGAGCACCGCGTCCAGCAGCGCTCGGGTATAGGGATGCGCCGGCTGGGCGAACAGCGCCGCCCGCTCCCGCTCCTCGACGATCTTGCCGAGGTACATCACCGCCACCCGGTCGGCCAGGTGTTCCACCACCGCCAGGTTGTGGCTGATGAGCAGATAGGTCAGGCCGAATTCACGCTTGAGTTCCAGCAGCAGGTTGAGGATCTGCGCCTGCACCGAGACGTCCAGCGCCGAAGTGGGTTCGTCGCAGATCAGCACGTCCGGGCGCATCACCAGGGCGCGGGCGATGGCCACCCGCTGGCGCTGGCCGCCACTGAGCTGACCGGGATGGCTGTCGGCCGCGCGGCGCGGCAAGCCCACCACGTCGAGCATCTCCGCGACCCGCCGTTGCTGCTCGGCTGGCGTGCCCAGGCCATGCACCTGGAGCGGCAGCGCCACGATCTGACGCACCGTCTTGCGCGGATTGAGCGACGAATAAGGGTCTTGGAAGATCGGCTGGATGTGCCGGGCCATGCGCTTGCGGTCCACCCCACGCAGGTGCTCGCCACCCACCAGGATGTCGCCGCTGGTGGGCGCCAGCAGCCCCAGCAGCAGTTTGGCCAGGGTACTCTTGCCGCACCCCGACTCCCCCACCAGCCCCAGGGTCTCGCCGCGATAGAGTCGCAGCGAGATGCCATCCACCGCCTTGAGGGTGGCGGGCGGGCGGAACAGGCCGCGACCCAGGGTGAATTCGCGGCGGATGTCGCACAGCTCCAGGGCGATCTCGCGGCTCATCGCACACCTCCGACCCGGCGCAGGGGTTCGCTGGGCAGGGCGAAATGACAACGCGCCAGGTGCGCGCCCTCCTCCAGCAAGGGCACGCTGTCGGCGCAGGCCGCCACCGCCTGCGGGCATCTGTTGCGAAAGGCGCAGCCGTGCTGCTCGCCGACCAGACTGGGTACCAGGCCGGGAATGGCGCCCAGCGGCTGCCCGGGACGGGTCCGACCCGGTACCGGGATGCTCGCCAGCAGGCCACGGGTATAGGGGTGTCGCGGCGCGGCGAAGAGTTCGGCGGCCGGCGCCTGCTCGACGATCTGGCCGGCATACATCACCGCCACCCGGTCGGCGATGCGCGCCACCAGCCCCAGGTCGTGGGTGATGAAGACGATGGCGGTGCCGAATTCCCGCTGCAGGTCGCGCAGCAGGTGCAGGATCTGCGCCTGGATGGTGACGTCCAGCGCCGTGGTGGGTTCGTCGGCGATGATGAGGTCCGGCTCGCAGAGCAGCGCCATGGCGATGACCACCCGCTGGCGCAGTCCGCCGCTGAGCTGGTGCGGATACTGGCGCAGGCGTTCGCCGGCGTTGCTGATGCCGACCTTTTCCAGCATGGCCTCGGCGCGGGCCCAGGCGGCCTTGCGGTCCAGCCTGCGGTGACGCCGCAGCACCTCGGCAAGCTGGTCGCCAATGCTGTAGGCCGGATTGAGGGCGGTCATGGGCTCCTGGAAGATCATCGCCAGGCGATTGCCGCGCAGGTCGCGCATGCCCCTTTCACCCAGGGTCAGCAGGTCGTGCTCGCCCAGCGTCAGGCGCGCCGCCTGGCGCCGGGCCTGGCGCGGCAGGAGGTCCATCAGCGCCAGGGAGGTGAGCGACTTGCCGCAGCCGGATTCGCCCACCAGGCAGAGCATCTCGCCCCGCTCCACCTGCAGGTCCAGGCCGCGCACGGCGTGCAGGGTGTCGTCCCCCAGGGGAATGTCGATGCGCAGGTCTTTAACGTCGAGCAGTGCCATGGTCAGTCCTCCGCTTAGTTGCGCCCGCTGGGCGCGGCCAGATCCCGGATGCCGTCGCCAACCAGGTTGATGGCCAGCACCAGCAGCATCAGGGCGACGCCGGGGATGGCGATCACCCAGGGCGAAAAGAACATGTAGGGCTTGCCTTCGGCGATCATCAGGCCCCAGGACGGCAACGGCGGCTGCACGCCCACGCCGAGAAAGGACAGGGTCGCCTCCAGCAGGATGGCGTGGGCCATCTCCAGGGTGATCACCACGATCAGCGCGCCCAGCAGGTTGGGCAGGATCTCGCCGACGATTACCCGCCAGGGCGAACAGCCCAGGGCCTGGGCAGCGGCGACGTATTCGGCGTCGCGGATCTGCTGCACCGCGGCGCGCACCACCACGGCGAAGCGATCCCACAGCAGGCAGCCGAGCAGGATCACCACCACCTTCAGCGAGCCGCCCACCAGGGAGGCGGCGGCCAGGGCCACCATCACCACCGGCAGGGCCAGGCGGGTGGTCACCAGGTAGCTCACCAGGGCATCGACCTTGCCACCGTAATAGCCGGCGAGCACCCCAAGCAGGGTACCGATGGCGCCGGAAATGAGCGCCGCGGCCAGGCCGATGAACAGCGAGATGCGTGCGCCATAGAGCAGGCGGGACAGGTAGTCGCGGCCGAGCTTGTCGGTGCCCAGCGGATGGGCCCAGGTGCCCTTGGCCATCCATACCGGTGGTTTCATCCGCTGCATCACGTCCTGGGCATAGGGGTCGTGGGGCGCCAGCCAGGGTGCGGCCAGGGCGGCGAACACGATGATGACCAGCAGTACGGCGCCGAGGGCGAAGCCGCGGTGGCCGAACCAGCGGCGCAGCTGGCGACCCAGGGTCGGCCGTGGGGGCAGATAGTCGTCGAGCACGAAGGGATTGGCGACGGTCATGGGGCCTCCTAGCGCACGCGAATGCGCGGGTCGAGCAAGGCGTTGAGCAGATCGGCCAGCAGCGTCAGCACGATGTAGATCAACGCGATCAAGAGGACGATGGCCTGCACCACCGGGAAGTCGTTACGGGCGATGGCGTCCCAGGCCAGCTGGCCGATGCCCTGCAGCGAGAACACCGCCTCGATCACCACCGAGCCGCCCAGCATGAAGCCGAACTCCACCGCGGCCAGGGCCACCACCGGGATCAGCGCATTGCGCAGGGCGTGCTTGAACAGCACCCGTGCCGGACTCAGGCCCTTGGCCCGGGCGGTGCGGATGTAGTCGGCGCCCAGCACGTCGAGCATCCCGGCGCGGGTCAGGCGCATCAGCGAGGGGGTGGCGTAGTAGCCCAGGGCGATCGCCGGCAGGATGAAGTGCTGCCAGCTGGTATTGCCGGAAACCGGCAGCCACTTGAGGGTCACGGCGAAGACGACGATCAGCACCAGGGCGAACCAGAAGCTGGGCATCGCCTGGCCAAAGGTCGCCAGGGTCAGCGCCAGGCGGTCGATCCAGGTGTCGCGCTTGACCGCGGCCAGCACCCCGAGCGGGATGGCGATGAGCAGCGCCACCAGCAGCGCGATGGCGCCCAGGGTCAGGGTGATGGGCAGGCGGCTGGCGATGAGATCCCGCACCGACTCCTGGAAGAAAAACGACTGCCCCAGGTCCAGCCGCAGCAACTGCCCGACCCACTCGACGTACTGGGTCGCCAGGGGTTTATCGAGTCCGTGTTGATGACGCACCACCTCGATCTGTTCGGCGGTGGCTTCGGGGCCGGCGATGGCGGTGGCCAGATCGCCGGATAGGTGCAGCAGAAAGAAACTGATGAGGGAAACGGTAAAGGCCACGGCCAGGGCGATACCCAGGCGGCGCAGGAGGTATGCGGACATGCTCGGCTCCTCGGCGAGAGACGCCCCCGTGCGGGGCGCCGGGACGGATCAGTTCCAGTGGGCCAGGGCGAATCGCGGCAACTCGTCCGGATAGGGCTGGAAGGCCAGGTCCGAGGTGAAGGCATAGTTGATGGAATAGTTGAACACCGGCGCCCAGTAGGCCTGCTCGGCGATCCGCTGCAGCGCCTTGCGGTAGTTCTCTTTGCGCACGGCCGGGTCCATGGCGGTGTCGGCCACCTTGAGCCAGTCGATCACCTGGGGATCCTTGGCCACGTCGTCGGCATTGCCCTTGAAATAGACGCCGGTGGCCGCCGAGGCATCGGCGATGGAGAAGGAGCCCCAGGCGAGAAAGGCCATGGGCACCTTGCCGGCGCGCTGCTGGTCACGCAGCGCGGCGTATTTCAGATAGCGCAGCTTGGCATCGATGCCCACCGCGCGCAGGTCGCCGATCAGCGCCTCGACCACGTCGCGGTCGCGGTAGGCGAAGATCTCGGTGCTGAAACCGTTGGGGTAGCCGGCGGCCTTGAGCAGCGCCTTGGCCTTGGCCGGGTCGTAGGGGTAGCCCGGCACCGCCTTGGCGTCGCAACCGAATTGCTCCGGATAGCAGGCCACCTGCAGCGGCTGGCTGCCGCCCCCCATGAGCTGACTGGCGATGGCTTTGCGGTTGATCGCGTAGTTGACCGCCTGGCGCACCTCGGCTTTGGCAAAGGGCGAATCCGGGCTGGAGGCGCCCTGGGCATCCATGCTGAGGAAGCCGATCCTCATGCTGGCCCCGCTTTCCACCGTGAGATTGGGCGCGGCCTTGAGTTGCTCGGCCTGGTCCGGCGCCACGCGCCAGGCCCAGTCGATGCCGCCGGTCATGAGTTCGGCGAGTCGGGTTTCGGCGTCGGGAATGACGCGGAACTGGATATGGCCGATGCGTGGCTGCCCCTGGGGGCTGTCCTTGAAGTAGTCGGGATTGCGTTCCAGCGTGACGCCCTGGCCGCTGGTGACCGCGACGATGCGATAGGGCCCGGTTCCCACCGGCTTCTGCGCGAAGCCCGCCAGGCCTACTTTCTGGAAATACTTGCCGGGATAGATGGGCAAGGGATTGGCCAGGTATTCCAGCGCGGCTGGAAACGGCTGCTTGAGATGCAGGCGGACCTTGTATTCGCCCAGCTTCTCGGCGCTCTTGATCCAGTTGACGTTCTGCTGGGTGACCACCTTGCCCTCGGGCGAGGCCACGTAGTTGAAGGTGAAGACCACGTCATCGGCGGTGAAGGGATCGCCGTTGTGGAAGGTCACGCCCTGGCGCAGATCGAAGTCGAGGGTCAGCGGATCGACCTGCTGCCAGTGGGTGGCCAGCATCGGCTTGTATTCGCCGGTCTGGGGGTCGCGGTAGATCAGGGTGTCCCAGGCCAGGTGGGCGAGGATGACGCCTTCACGGGCATCGTTGTGATAGGGGCTGACGTTTTCGGGTTCGGTGTCGGAGGCGTAGACCAAGGTGTCGTTGGCCTTGCCGGCGAAGGCCTGGCCCTGGGCCAGGAAGAGGGAAAACGCGATGCCACAAGCGAAACCTTTGAGTCCCATGCCGTCTGTCTCCGGGGCGGTGGTTGGTCAAAGGCAGGTCCGCGAAGCGCGGGGAAGGAGTTCTTGCTGAAGCCTGTTATTGGTCTCTTGACCCGACTCTAGGTCTTGCCATCCCATGCCACAAGCAGAATATTTAGATGCAAGCCATGCCTTTTCGGCAAAGGAGGCTCCATGCAGCCCTATGGAATCCAGTCCACCGCCCTGCGCTATTTCCTCGAGGTGGTGCGTTGCGGCTCGATCAGCGAAGCCTCCCAACGGCTCAATGTCGCGGCCAGTGCCGTGAGTCGCCAGATCGCCAAGCTGGAACGCGAACTGGAGACGCCGCTGCTCGAACGCCGTGCTCGCGGGGTGGTGCCCAGCGCCGCCGGCGAGCGTCTGGCGGTGCATGCGCGAAAAGCGCAGCTGGCCAGCGAACAGGTCGCGGCCGAACTGCGCGGCCTGGCCGACCTGCGCCGCGGTCAGGTGCGCCTGGCCACCACCGAAGGCTTTTCGCTGGACTTCCTGCCCGAGGTGATCGCCGCCTTTCGCCAGGGCTACGCCGGCATCCACTTTTCCCTGGAGGTCTGCGCCCCCGCCGTGGTGACCCGCCGCGTCCAGGAAGGTGATGCCGATCTGGGGCTGACCTTCAGCCTGAGGCCCGAGCCGGATATCCGCGTCGAGGCCACCCTGAGTGGCGCCATCAAGGCGATCGTCGTTCCCGACCACCCGCTCGCTAGCCGCACCGGTCTGGCCCTGGTCGATCTGCAGCCCTATCCCCTGGCGCTGCCGACGCCGGACACGACGATCCGCCAGCTGTTCGACATCTGCTGTGGCGTCCAGGGCCTGTCCTTCGAGCCGGTGCTGGTGAGCAACAACATGCAGGCGCTCTATCGCTTCGCCGCGCTGGGCGCCGGGGTCGGCCTGTTCAGCGAGTTGAGCCTGCGCAGCCGGTTGCGCGAAGGTCAACTGGTGGCCCTGCCCTTGCTGGACGAGGGCCTGGCGGCACGGCGGATCGAGTTGCAGAGCATGGCGGGTCGCGAATTGCCACCGGCGGTCAATGCCTTCCGCCACGCGCTGATCGCGGCGCTGGGGCGCTGAGTCAAAGCGGTGCATCAAGCCACTACGATGCACTGCAACGGGGCGGCGCGGCCGGTAGCGCAGCGCCGTCATGGCAAAAAACCAGCATGGCACGGGGCCTGGAGGCAACTGGCACGCATCTGGCAAAGACCATAGCGTGCAGGAGCACCGGTCAGCCGGTTTGATGCACCACAATCTGCAATGGATGACTAGGGTTCCGACTCGCTCGTGCGGGTGTCTGGTCCGAGAGTCGTCGACCTCTGATGGGGTTACACGGCGGGACAAAAGCCCGGGAGACACAGCGCCAGTCGCGTGCTCCTGTCCCGTCGTCCATCCTATTGGAGGTCCCATGCGCCATCCCCTGCTCGCCTCGCTCGTTCTCGGTTGTTCCCTGCTGCTTGGTGCCACCGCTCAGGCGGCGCCGCGCGACGACTTCAAGGTGTGCTGGACGATTTATGCCGGCTGGATGCCCTGGGGCGAAGCCCAGGCCCAGGGCATCATCGACAAGTGGGCCAAGAAATACGGCATCCACGTCGAGGTCGTGCAGCTCAACGACTACGTCGAATCCATCAATCAATACACCACCGGCCAGTTCGACGGTTGCGCCATGACCAACATGGACGCCCTGACCATTCCGGCCGCGGGCGGCGTGGACAGCACGGCGCTGATCGTCAGCGACTACTCCAACGGCAACGACGGCGTGGTGATGAAGGGCAAGGGCAAGACCCTGGCCGACCTCAAGGGCCAGCAGGTCAACCTCGTGCAATTCTCCGTCTCCCACTACCTGCTGGCGCGGGCGCTGCAGAGCGTGGGGCTGAGCGAAAGGGACCTGACCACAGTCAACACCTCGGATGCCGACATGGTGGCCGCCTTCCAGACGCCTGACGTGCGCAACGTGGTGACCTGGAATCCGCTGCTGGCCGAGGTCAAGGCCCAGCCCGACACCACCGAGGTGTTCGATTCCAGCAAGATTCCCGGCGAAATCCTCGACATGCTGGTGGTGAACACCGCCACGCTCAAGGATAACCCCGCCCTGGGCAAGGCGCTGACCGGTGCCTGGTTCGAGATGATGGCACTGATGCAGGCCCACGATGCCAAGGGCAAGGCCGCCCTGGAGGCCATGGCCAAGGCCTCGGGCACCGATCTCGCCGGCTTCCAGGCGCAGCTGGACAAGACCCGGCTGTTCGCCACGCCCGCCGAGGCCCTGGCCTTCGTCAAGAACCCCGCGCTGCCGACCACCATGCAGCGTATCGCCCACTTCTCCTTCGAACACGGCCTACTGGGCCAGGGCGCGCCCAGCGCCGAGGCCATCGGCATCGCCTATCCGGGCGGCAAGACCAGCGGGGACGCGGGCAATCTCAAGCTGCGCTTCGATCCGACCTTCGTACAGCTGGCCGCCGACGGCAAGCTCTGAGTACCGCCGCGAGGACGACGCCCATGCGCTTCATCAATCGGCATCCCGATCGGGGTGGCCGGCTCCTGCTGGTCCTGCTGCCCTTCGCCCTGCTCGCCCTGCTCTATCTGGTGGGCTCGGCCACCCGGCTGGCGGAGAACCCCAACGACAAGCTGCTGCCCAGCGTGGCGCAGATGGCCGATGCGGTGCAGCGCCTGGCCTTTACCGCCGACGTGCGCACCGGGGGTTATCCGTTCTGGCAGGACACCCTGGCCAGCCTGCAACGCCTGGGGCTGGGCCTGGGGATCGCCGCGCTGATCGCCCTGGTGGTGGGCATCGCCGCGGGCAGCCTGCCCCTAGTCGGCGCGCCGCTGTCGCCACTGGTGACGGTGCTCTCGATGATCCCGCCCCTGGCGATCCTGCCGATTCTCTTCATCGTCTTCGGCCTGGGCGAACTGGCCAAGGTGATGCTGATTGTGGTGGGCGTCACCCCGGTGCTGATCCGTGAGCTCGACCAGCGTGCCCGGGAGTTGCCCCGCGAGCTGCTGATCAAGGCCCAGACCCTGGGCGCCAACAGCTGGACGGTGATCCTGCGCCTGGTGCTGCCGCAACTGCTGCCGCGCCTGCTCATCGCCCTGCGGCTGCAGCTGGGCGCCGCCTGGCTGTTTCTCATCGCGGCCGAGGCCATCGCCGCCACCGATGGCCTGGGCTATCGCATCTTTCTGGTGCGGCGCTACCTGGCCATGGACGTGATCCTGCCCTATGTGGCCTGGATCACCCTGCTGGCCTGGCTGCTGGACGCCGGTCTGCGCCTGCTGACGCGACGCGCCTTTCCCTGGTACGGGGAGGGTCGCTGATGATCGAGGTCCGCAATCTCTGGCAACGCTACGGCGAGCAGGTGGTGCTCGAAGGCCTCAATCTGCAGGTGCGCGAAGGCGAATTCTGCGCCCTGGTCGGTGCCTCCGGCTGCGGCAAGTCCACCTTCCTGCGTCTGCTACTCGGTCAGGAGCGCCCCAGCCGGGGCGAGATCCGCATCGATGGTCAGCCGCTGTCAGCGGAACCTGATCCCGAGCGGGGCGTGGTCTTTCAGCGCTATTCGGTCTTTCCCCACCTGAGCGTGCTGGACAACGTCGCCCTGGGCCTGGAATTGCCCAGGTCCCCGCTGCTCGGCCGGCTGCTGGGTACGGCCAAGCGCCAGGCCCGGGAACAGGCCGCCGCCCTGCTCGAGCGCGTCGGCCTGGGCCAGGCGCTGGGCAAGTACCCGGGGCAGCTGTCCGGCGGCATGCAGCAGCGCCTCGCCATCGCCCAGGCGCTGATCGTCCGGCCGCGCATCCTGCTCCTGGACGAGCCCTTCGGCGCCCTCGACCCCGGCATCCGCAAGGACATGCACGCCCTGCTGCTGGAGCTCTGGCACGAGCGCCCGCTCACGGTGTTCATGGTCACCCATGACCTGCACGAGGGCTTCAGCCTGGCCACCCGGGTGCTGGTGTTCGACAAGGTCCGCCAGGACCCACAAGCCCCCGGTGCCTATGGCGCCCGCATCACCTACGACCTGCCCCTGACCGCCAAGACCCCGCCCGTACATGCGGCCGGGACGCGGCCGGCCCTTATCTGACGAGGTTGCCCATGACTGAAGAACTGCTCTACCAGGAACGCGTCCCCGGCGGCGGTACCGCCTCCTTCATCCTGCGCCGCGGCCAGACCCTGCGCCTGACCGACGTGGAAGGCGGCGCCAATGTCAGCCTGCTGCTGTTCAATGCCGATGACCGCAGCGAGCGGCTGAATCTGCCGGATACCCTCAAGGGCCAGCACACCGCCCGTCTCACCGCCGGACACTGCCTCTATTCCGACATGGGACGGGTGCTGGCGGCCGTGGTGCGCGACACCTGCGGCTGGCACGACAGCTTCGGCGGCGTGGCCAATGCCGCCGAGGTGGCCGAAAAATACGGCGCGGGGCGTTACCAAGAATTGCGCAACGGCTTCCACCGTAACGGCACCGACAACCTGCTGGTGGAGCTGGCCAAGTGGGGCCTGGGGCTGGAAGACCTGCTGATGACCCTGAATTTGTTCAGCCGGGTGGACGTGGATACCGAGGGCGCCTTTGCCTTCGTGCCCGGCAACTCCCGCGCCGGCGATCTGGTCGAGCTGTATGCGCCCATGAACACCCTGGTGGTGCTGACCGCCCTGCAGCATCCGCTGGACCCGGATCCGGTCTATGCACCACGCCCGGTCGATCTCGCCCAGTTGCGCGCCGCGCCCGAGGCGGCCGATCGCTGCCGCACCTCGCGCCCGGAAAACGAGCGCGCCTTCCAGAACACCGCCCGCTACTTCCTCTGAGGCCCCGCCATGAATCTGATCGCCAGCACCAAACGCCCGGAAGATGCCAGCTACCGCGCCGTCCTGCCGGCCGGAGCGCCCTACCTCAAGGAGGTCAAGGCCGGCCAGACCCTGCGCATCCATGACCTGGAAGGCAACCAGGCGGTGGACACCCTCTTCTACGCCGCTGCCAATCCCCAGGAACGCTACGATCCCCAGCGCACCCTGAGGCGCCAGGGCCGGGTCTATCTGTCGACCGGCAGCGTGCTCTATTCCAACCTGGGCAATCCGCTGCTGACCATCGTCGCCGACACCTGTGGCCGCCACGACACCCTGGGCGGCGCCTGCTCCCAGGAGAGCAACACGGTGCGCTACGCCCTGGACCGCCGGCAGATGCACAGCTGCCGCGACAACTTCCTCTGCGCCGGTGGCCATGACGGGCGCCTGGGCAAGCGCGACATCGGCGCCAACATCAACTTCTTCATGAACGTGCCGGTGACCGCGGATGGCGGCCTGACCTTCGCCGATGGCATCTCCGGCGCCGGCAAGTACGTGGAATTGCGCGCCGAGACCGACGTCATCCTGCTGATCTCCAACTGCCCGCAGTTGAACAATCCCTGCAACGGCTGGAATCCCACCCCGGCGGAGGTGCTGCTATGGGACTGACCCGCGTACGCCAGCTCTGGCAGTGGCTGCGGCCGCACCTCTATCGGCTGTGTGAAGTCCGCGCCGGACGCTACGGCTACCGCGGCAAGCGCTAGACGCCGACTGACCCACCGCCCTCGCGCGGCCTCTTGGGGACGACCCCGAGAGCTTTTATCTGGCGGGACGGCCCGCCGCCTTCGAGGACGCCTCGAATGTTCACCACCCTGCTCATCGCCAACCGTGGCGCCATCAGCTGCCGCATCCAGCGCACCCTGCGCGACTTGGGCGTCGCCGCGGTCGCCGTCTACAGCGAAGCCGATCGCGCCAGCCGCCATGTCAGCGAAGCCGACCAGGCCTTCAGCCTGGGCGAAGGCGCCGCCGCGGCCACCTACCTGGACACCGCCAAGCTGCTCGAGGTCGCGCGCCAGAGCGGCGCCCAGGCCATCCACCCCGGCTATGGCTTCCTCTCCGAGAACGCCGCCTTCGCCGAAGCCTGCGAAGCGGCCGGCATCGCCTTCGTCGGTCCCACCCCCGAGCAGCTGCGCACCTTTGGACTCAAGCACACGGCGCGGGCCCTGGCGCGCGCCCAGGGCGTACCGCTGCTGGAGGGCACCGAGCTGCTGGAGACCCTGGAGGCGGCCCTGGCGGCCGCGCGTGCGATTGGTTATCCGGTGATGCTCAAGAGCACTGCCGGCGGTGGCGGCATCGGCATGCGCGTGTGCCGTACGGACACTGAACTCGCCGAGGCCTTCGACGCCGTGCGCCGGCTGGGCCAGAACAACTTCAGCGACGCTGGCGTCTTCCTGGAGAAATACATCGAGCGGGCGCGGCACCTGGAGGTGCAGGTGTTCGGCGATGGCCAGGGCGAGGTCCTGGCGCTGGGCGTGCGCGATTGCTCGGTACAGCGCCGCAACCAGAAGGTGCTGGAGGAAACCCCGGCGCCCAACCTGCCGGCCGGCATGGCCGAGGCCCTCTGCGCCGCCGCGCTGAAGCTGGCGCGGGCGGTGCGCTATCGCAGCGCCGGTACCGTGGAGTTCGTCTACGACAGCGCCGCCGACCGTTTCTACTTCCTCGAGGTGAACACCCGCCTGCAGGTCGAGCACGGCGTCACCGAGCAGGTCTGGGGCGTAGACCTGGTGCGCTGGATGATCGAACTGGCCGCCGGCGACCTGCCGCCGCTGGCAACCCTCGCCGCGGGGCTGCAGCCCCAGGGCCATGCCATCCAGGCGCGCCTCTATGCCGAAGACCCGGGTCGCGACTTCCAGCCCAGTCCGGGCCTGCTGACCCAGGTCGACTTTCCACCGGCGGAGGGCCGGGCGCTGCGCCTGGACACCTGGGTCGAGGCCGGCTGCGAGATCCCGCCCTATTTCGATCCGCTGGTGGCCAAGGTCATCGCCTGGGCCCCGGACCGGGATTCGGCTCGGCAGCGTCTCGACCAGGCCCTGGCCGCAACCCGGCTCTATGGCGTGGAAACCAACGGCGACTACCTGCGGCAGATCCTCGCCGCCGCGCCCTTCGCCAGCGGCCAGCCCTGGACCCGCTGCCTGGAAGGCCTGACCTACCAGGCCACCACCCTGGAGGTGCTCAGCGCCGGCACCCAGACCACGGTGCAGGACGCCCCCGGACGCCTCGGCTACTGGTCGGTGGGCATTCCCCCTTCCGGCCCCATGGACGACCGCGCCCTGCGCCTGGGCAATCGCCTGCTCGACAACGACGCCCGCGCGGCCGCCCTGGAAATCACCCTGGCCGGCCCGACCCTCAAGTTCAACACCGAGGCCGTGGTGGCGGTCACCGGCGCGGCGCTGCCGATACTGCTGGATGACCAGCCCCAGGCCATGGACAGCGTCTTTCGCGTACCCGCGGGTGCCATCCTGCAACTGGGCGCCATCAGCGGCGCCGGCGCCCGCAGCTATCTCTGCCTGAAAGGCGGTCTGGACCTGCCCGAATACCTGGGCAGCCGCAGCACCTTCACTCTCGGTCAATTCGGCGGCCACGGTGGCCGCGCCCTGCGCGCCGGTGACGTGCTGCACCTGCACCCGCTGACCGACGCACACACGGAGGCCCGGCTACCCGCCGCCCTGACCACCCAACTCGCCGAGACCCGCACCCTGCGCGTCATCTATGGCCCCCATGGTGCACCGGACTATTTCAGCCCGGCCTATCTGGACCTCTTTCTCGCCACCGACTGGGAGGTGCACTTCAATTCCAGTCGTACCGGTGTGCGCCTGATCGGGCCCAAGCCGGAATGGACCCGCGAAGACGGTGGCGAAGCCGGTCTACACCCCTCCAACATCCACGACAATCCCTATGCGGTCGGCGCCGTGGACTTCACCGGCGACATGCCGGTCATCCTTGGCCCGGACGGCCCCAGCCTGGGCGGCTTCGTCTGCCCGGTCACGGTGATCGAAGCCGACCTCTGGCAACTGGGCCAGCTCAAGGCCGGTGACCGGGTGCGCTTCCTGCCGGTGGACCTGGCCACCGCACGGCGTCTGCAGCTGGCACGCCTGACCGAGGAAAGCAGCTTGCAGCCGCAGGCGGAGATCGCCGTCGCGCCCGAGCGCGGCGATCCCGTGGTGCTGGACCTGGGCCAGGGCGCCGAGCGCCTGGTGGCGCGGCTGTCCGGGGATACCCATCTGCTGCTGGAGATCGGCCCACCGGAGCTGGACCTCGCCCTGCGCTTCCGCGGCCATGGCCTGATGCAGGCGCTGGCCGCCCTGGCGCTGCCCGGGCTGTGCGAGCTCACCCCGGGCATCCGCTCGCTGCAGGTGCACTACCAGCCCGAGGCCCTGCCCCTGGCCGAGTTGCTGGCGGCGGTCAGTCGCTGCTGGCAGGCGCTGGGCGATGCCCAGGACCTGCGGGTACCCTCGCGCATCGTCCATCTGCCGCTGTCCTGGGATGATCCGGCCTGCCGCCTGGCCATCGAGAAATACACCACCACGGTGCGCAAGGACGCCCCCTGGTGCCCGAGCAACCTGGAGTTCATCCGCCGGGTGAATGACCTGGAGTCGCTGGAGGCGGTCAAGCGCATCATCTTCGACGCCAGCTACCTGGTGATGGGCCTCGGCGATGTCTACCTCGGTGCACCGGTGGCCACCCCCCTGGATCCGCGCCACCGGCTGGTGACCACCAAGTACAACCCGGCGCGCACCTGGACCGCGGAAAATTCGGTGGGCATCGGCGGCGCCTATCTGTGCGTCTATGGCATGGAAGGCCCCGGCGGCTACCAGTTCGTCGGGCGCACCCTGCAGATGTGGAATCGCTATCGCGAAGTCGAGGCCTTCCACGGCCAACCCTATCTGCTGCGCTTCTTCGATCAGATCCGCTTCTATGAAGTCTCGGCGGAAGAATTGCTGCGCATCCGCGCCGACTTCCCCCTGGGACGGGTACCCCTGCGCATCGAAGAGAGCGAACTGTCCCTGGCCGACTACCAGGCCTTCCTGGCCCGCGAAGCCGAGGGCATCGCCACCTTTCGCGGGCGTCAGCAGAGCGCCTTCGCCGCGGAGCGGCAACGCTGGATCGACTCCGGCCAGGCGCATTTCGACAGCCAGGAAGCCGCCGTCGAAGCCACCGAAGACGCCCCCCTCGCCAGCCACCAATTGGCCCTGGAAAGTCCGGTGGCCGGCAATCTCTGGCAGGCCCAGGTGCAACCGGGCGATCAGGTGGAAGCCGGCCAGCCGCTGCTGATCCTGGAGTCCATGAAGATGGAAATCCCGCTGCTCGCCCCCTGCAGCGGCCGGATCCACGACCTGCAGGTCCAGCCCGGCTCGCCGATCCGCGCCGGCCAGCGCCTGCTGGTCATCGACAAGACGTGAAGGAAGTCACCATGACATTCGATCTGCGCCTCGACACCCTGAGCGCCGCCTATGCCGCCGGTACCCAGACACCACGAGTCCTCATCGCTGAACTGCTGGAAAGAGCCGCCCAGCTCAATCCCGAGTACCGGCTGTTCATCCACCTGCTGACCCCGGCCGAGCTGGAGCCCTATCTCGCCGCCCTGGATGACCGCGATCCCGCCGAGCTGCCGCTCTATGGCATCCCCTTCGCCATCAAGGACAACATCGACCTCGCCGGCATCCCCACCACGGCGGCCTGCCCGGCCTATGCCTATGTGCCCGAGCGCTCGGCGACCCTGGTGGAGCAGCTGGTCGCCCTGGGCGCCGTGCCCCTCGGCAAGTGCAATCTCGACCAGTTCGCCACCGGCCTCAACGGCACCCGTTCGCCCTATGGCGCCTGCCGCAACAGCGTCCACCCGGACTATCCTTCCGGCGGCTCCAGTGCCGGGTCGGCCCTGGCCGTGGCCCTGGGCGTCGCCAGCTTCGCCCTGGGCACCGACACCGCCGGGTCGGGGCGCGTACCCGCGGGGCTGAACAACCTGGTGGGCCTCAAGGGCAGCAAGGGATTGCTGTCCACCGCCGGCGTGGTGCCCGCCTGCCAGACCCTGGATTGCGTGACCTTCTTTACCGCCACCGCCGCCGAAGCCAGCACCCTGCTGGCGCTCACCGCCCGCCTCGATCCGCGCGATCCCTACAGCCGCGCCAATCCGCAGTGGAACGACGCCAGTGCCTTCGGCCGCCCGCGGCCCTTTCGCTTCGGCGTCCCGACCCAGCTGGAATTCCTCGGCTGCCCGGAAAGCCCGGCGCTGTTCGCGGCCGCCAAGGCGCAATTGGAAGCCCTGGGTGGCGAAGCCGTGCCGCTGGATCTTGCGCCCTTTCTGGAAGCCGCGCGCCTGCTCTATGAGGGTCCCTGGGTGGCCGAGCGCTACAGCGTGGCCGGCGACCTGATCGAGGCCGAGCCGGACGCGGTGCTGCCGGTGATTCGCGCCGTGCTGGAAAAGGCGCCCGGCACCACGGCAGTGGACGCTTTTCGCGCCGGCTATCGCCTGCAGGCATTGAAAGCCCAGTGCGATGCCCTGCTGGCCGAGCTGGATTGCGTGCTCACCCCCACCTATCCACGGCCGGTGACCCTGGCCGAACTGGCCGCCGAGCCGGTCGCCCGCAACGCCGACCTGGGCTACTACACCAACTTCATGAACCTGCTGGACTACGCCGCGGTGGCCGTGCCAGCCGGTGTCATGACCAATGGACTGCCCTGGGGCGTGACGCTGTTCGGCCGGGTCTTCACCGACCAGTACCTGCTGAGCCTGGCCGCGGCCCTGCAGGAAGCCCAGGGCCTACCCCTGGTCGGCGGCGCCCACCCAGGCGCCAGCCTGCCGGCGCGCCCCGCCCGCCATGACCGTGCCCGCCTGGTGGTCTGCGGCGCCCATCTGCAGGGACTGCCCCTCAACGGCCAGCTGCTCGCCCGCGGCGGCCGACGCCTCGCTCTGACCCGGAGCGCGCCGCACTATCGCCTCCACGCCCTGGCCGGCGGCCCGCCGCTCCGTCCCGGCATGGTCCGGGTCGCCGAAGACGGCGCCGCCATCGAGGTGGAAGTCTGGGAGCTGCCCAGCAGCGAACTGGGCAGCTTTCTCACCGGCATCCCCGCCCCGCTCGGCCTGGGCAAGGTGGAATTGGCCGATGGCAGCTGGGAAACCGGCTTCATCTGCGAGCCCTACGGCCTGGCCGGCGCCGAGGACATTACCGACCATGGTGGGTGGCGGGCGTGGTTGGCAAGTCGCAGCGCCGTTTAGGTCGGGCGACGGGCCAGGCGGCGAAGCCACCGTATCCCAGGACGCGCAGCGCGCCGCTTCTAGCCGCCGCTGTGCAAGCGGTGGACGGACGCACCCGTCTGCCGTTCATGAGCTTCTCTCAAGCCGCCATGAGCCGCGGGCGCTAGCCGTACCCGTGGCCGCCTGCTATCTAGGGTGTTCGAAGCCGCTGACCGTTGCTGGGCAGTGGCGCCTCCTCGCTTGAAGATCGAAACACCCTCATGCCTCTCTCCTGCACCGACCGCTACGACCTCCCCCTGTCCACCCCTTCCGCCCACGCCGCCGAGCGCTATCAAGCCGGCGTCGACCTGCTGCTGTCGCTCTGGCCCGGGGCAGCCGAGGCGCTCGACGAGGCGATCGCGGCCGATCCTGATTTCGCGCTGGCGCTGGCAGCACGGGCGCGGCTGCAGCTGATCGACAACCAGGCCGGCGCGGCCCGGGAGACCATCGCGCGGGCGCAGCGGCTGGTCGAGCGGCTTGGCACGGAGCGCGAGCGCAGCCATGTCGAGGTCCTGCGGCGACTGATCGGCGGGGAAGGCGCGCGGGCGCTGCAGGGCGCGCTGGAACATGCCGAGCGCTGGCCACGCGACATCCTGATCCTTGGCCTGCCTCTGGGGGCCTTTGGCTTGCTGGCGTTTTCCGGGCGGGCCGATCATGACCAGGCGCGGGTCGACCTCTGCGAACGCCATGCCCGCCATTTCGCCGCGGACGACTGGTGGTTCCTGACCTACCGCGGCTGGTCCCATGGCGAGAACGGCGATGTGGTCCGCGGTCGAGTGCTCACCGAGCGGGCGCTCGAGCTGCGCCGCCACAACGTCAATGCGGCCCATGCCCTGACCCATGTCCTGCACGAATCCGGCGACAGCCAGGCCACGCAGGCCCTGATCGCCGGCTGGCTGCCCGAGTATCCGCGCCACGGCACCCTGCATGGGCATATCGCCTGGCATGGCGCCCTGGTGGCCCTGGAACAGGGCGACAGCCAGGGCGCGCTGGACCTCTATCAGCGCTTCGTGGCGCCGGCGGCGTCCACCGCCGGCCCGCTCAATCGGGTCAGCGACAACGCCTCCTTTCTCTGGCGCCTGGGACTCTATGGCCATGAGGTGCCCGCCGAGCTCTGGCAGGCCACCGCCGCCAGTGCGGAGGGGCTGTTCCAGCAACCGGGACTGGCCTTCGCCGACGTCCATATGGCGCTGATCGCCGCAGCGATCGGGGATCGTCTGGCGGTCGAAGCCCGTATCGCTGGACTGGAAAGCCGCCTGCGCGACGGCGGCCTGGCCGCCGGACCGGTAGTCCCCCTGCTCTGCCGCGCCCTGCTGGCTTTTGCCGAGGAGGACTACCCAGGTTGCGCCCGGCTGCTGGAACCGCTGCGCGGGGACGTCGCCCGCATCGGCGGCAGTGGCGCCCAGCGCGAGGTCATCGAAGACACCCTGCTGGTCGCCCTGCTGCGCGGGGGTGAACACGCCAGGGCCGCGGCGCTGCTGGACGAGCGGCTTCACCGGCGGCCCTCGACCCGGGATCGGCGCTGGCAGGCCAGCCTGGCGTTCTGAAGCGCGGGGTCAGGCGTGGGTCAGATACCAGCGCCAGTCCTGCTCGCCCACCTCGGCCATGAATTGCCGGTACTCCGCGTGCTTGATGGCGAGGTACACCTCGATGAAGCGCTCCCCCAGTGCCTCCCGGATCCAGCTGGAGCGCTCCAGCGCTTGTAGCGCGGTCAGCCAGTCGGTGGGCAGGAAGTCCGTGGCCTGCTCGTAGCCGTTGCCGACAGTGGCCGGCCCCGGGTCACGTTCATCACGGATGCCCTCATGGATGGCGGCGAGGATGGCCGCGGCCGCCAGATAGGGATTGGCATCGGCGCCACAGATGCGGTGCTCGATGTGGCGACTGCTGGCCGGACCGCCGGGTACGCGCAGGGACACGCTGCGGTTGTTGACCCCCCAGCTCTTGGCCAGCGGCGCATAGCTGTTGGCCTGGAAGCGGCGGTAGGAGTTGGCGTTGGGACAGAAGATCGCCAGGGCATCCAGCATCCGGTGCTGCATGCCACCGATGGAGTGGCGCAGCAGTGGCGTGCCCTGCGGATCCTCGCTGGCATAGAGGTTGTTGCCCGCGGCGTCGGCGAGGCTGACGTGCAGGTGCAGGCCACTGCCGGCCTGGTCGCCGAACGGCTTGGCCATGAAGCAGGCCTGCAGGCCGTGGCGGTTGGCGACCCCCTTGACCAGGCGCTTGTAGCGAATGCCCTCGTCGATGGCCTGAAGGGCATCGACGCGGTGCAGCAGGGTCAATTCGAGCTGGCCGGGGGCGTATTCGGAGATGGCCGTGCGCACCGGCAGGCCCTGCACCTCGCAGGCGGCGTAGAGGTCGTCGAGAAAGGGCTGCAGCTGCTCCAGTTCGTAGACCCCATAGACCTGCGGCGAGCCGGGTCGAACGCCATTCATCTGCAGCGCCGGTTGCGGCCGGCCCTGGGCGTCGCGGGTGCGGTCGAGCAGATAGAACTCCAGCTCCACCGCCATCACCGGCTGGAAGCCGTCGGCCTGCAGCCGCTCGATCACCCGTACCAGGGCATGCCGGGGATCGGCGGGGGTGGCCGGCAGGCCCTGGGTCGGGTGCATGCTCACCTGCACCTGGCCGGTCGGGGTGCTGCGCCAGGGTTGCAGGGTCAGGCTGCCGGGCAGCGGATAGGTCCAGCAGTCGACATCGGCGACCTCCCAGACCAGGCCGGTGGCCTCGACGTCCTCCCCCTGCAGGGTCAGCGCCAGGATGGAGCTGGGCAGCGGCCGGCCCTCCTCGTAGATGGCCAGCAATTCGTCACGGTGCAGCAGCTTGCCGCGCGGCACGCCATTGGCGTCGATCAGCATGAGTTCGATGCTGCGCACCTCGGGGTGGGCGGCGAGGAAGTCACGGGCTTCCTGGGCGTCGGCGAAGTTCATGGCTGACACTCCCGGGCGCTGGGCAACGCCAGGAGCTCGCCAAGAGCCTGGTCGAGGGTGGCCAGCAGGCGGTCGACGTCCGCCGCTTCGAGATCCGGGCAGCACAGGGTCATGTTGTGGAAGGGGGTGATGAGGATGCCCCGGTTGATCAGGTAGAGGTGCAGCGCCTGCTGCAGGCTGTCGTGGAAGGCGGCTTCCGCCTCGGCGCCGGTGGTGGGCGGCGTGGCGCAGAATTGGAATTCGCAGCGGGCGCCCAGCTCCGTCACCGACCAGGCCAGGCCATGGCGGGCGATCACCTCGCGCAGGCCGGCGGCCAGTCGCGCCGCCAGCGGCAGCATCCGTGCATAGGCGGCCGGGGTCATGACCTCTTCCAGGCTGACGCGCAGGCAGCGCATGGCCAGGGCATTGGCCGACAGCGTGGTGCCCATGCCGCTGTGCACATGGCCGTGGCTGGTCTCGCTGGCATGCTGCTGCGCCAGGCGCATGGCCTGGGCCATCTCGTGGCTGCAGCCATAGGCCGAACAGGGCACGCCCCCGGCGATGGGCTTGCCGAAGGTGATGAAGTCCGGCTGGAGATTCCAGGCACGGGTGCAGCCGCCGGGACCGGTGGACAGGGTATGGGTCTCGTCGATGATCAGCAGGGTGCCGTACTGCCGGGTCAGGGCGCGGACCTGCTCCATGAACCCCGGGGCGGGCAGCACCATGCCGATGTTGGTCATGGCCGGCTCGCAGATCAGCGCGGCGACGTCGCCTTTCGCCAGTGCCGCCTCCAGCGCCGCGAGGTCATTGAAGGGCACCGCCCGGCTGGTCTCGGCCAGGTTGTGGGCCTGGCCGATCAGGCCGCCGCGGTGCACGGTACGCCCCTCCTGATGGCGCACCATGACGTCGTCGACGGTGCCGTGGTAGCAGCCGTCGAACACCAGCAGCATCTTGCGATTGGTGATGGCGCGCGCCCAGCGGATGACATAGCGGTTGGCGTCGGTGGCGGTGGTCGCCACCTGCCAAAATGGCAGGCCGAAGCGCTCGGCGAGCAATTCCCCGGCGACCACGGCATCCTCGCCGGGCAGCATGGTCGTGAGCCCGCGCGCGCCCTGCTCGGCCAGGGCCCGGGCGATGGGCGCCGGCGAATGGCCGAACATGCTGCCGGTGTCGCCCAGGCAGAAGTCGACGTACTCGTGGCCGTCGACGTCATGGAAGCGCGAGCCCTGGGCATGGCTGACGAACAGCGCGCTGGGCATCGACCAGTCGTTCATCCAGTGCATGGGTACACCGCCGAACAGCGAGTGCCGGGCCCGCTCGGCCAGGGCCAGGGACTTGGGATTGCGCGCCAGGAAGCGCTCGCGTTCGGCCGCGACAAAGCTCTGCACGGCGGCTTCGCTGATACCACTGGTGGTCATTTCGGACTCCTCTTGGGGTGGAGGGCGAATCGGCTCGGGCTCAGTGCCCGGCCGAGACGCCGCAATCGATGGCCAGGTCCGCGCCGGTGATGGAGCGGGCGGCGGGTTGGCACAGGAAAAAGGCCAGCTCGGCGACCTCCTCGGGCTGGATGAAGCGCGCCGCTTCACCTTGCGGATACTTGGCCAACAGGTCCTGCAGGTAGGCGGCGGGATTGCCGTCGCCATAGCGCTCGGCCTGAAAGCTCAGCATGGGCGTCGCCACATCGCCGGGGGAGATGCTGTTGCAGCGCACCCCGCTGGGCGCCAGATCCAGGGCCAGGGCCTTGGTCATCAGGGTCACCGCCCCCTTGCTGGCGCAGTAGACGGCGGCATTGCGATTGCCCTGGCGACCGGCATCGCTGCTCAGGTTGACGATGGCGCCCCGGGTGTCCCGCAGCGCGGGAATGGCCGCGGCGCAGAGAAAGAAGCTGGCCTTCAGATTGACGTCCAGCACCAGGTCGAAGTCTTCCTCGCTGAAGGTCTCGGCTGGGCCTTCGCGCCAGACACCGGCGCAATTGACCAGGGCGTCGAGCCGACCGAGGCGGTCCAGGGCGCTGGCGACCACCTCCCGGCTGGCGCTGGCCTGGCGCAGGTCGGCGGCGTGCTGGCCGGCAAGGCCACCTTCGGCCTCGAGCGCCGCCAGGGCCGCGCCATCGAGATCGGTACCGAAGACCCGCCAGCCGGCCTGCAGAAAGTGCGCACGCACCGCCTGGCCGATGCCCCCCAAAACCCCGCTGATCAGCACGACTGGCTGCATGTCAGGCCCCCTTGTTTTCGATGCGGCTGTTGCCACCGTCCACCACCAGGTATTCCCCGGTGATGTAGCTGGCCTCGGGCGAAGCCAGGAAGGCCACCGCTGCGGCGACCTCGGCGGGACGACCGGCGCGGCCCACGGGCACCCGGGTCGCGGCCTGCAATTCTTCCGGCAGGCTGGAGGCGGTCTCGATCCAGCCGGGCGCCACGGCGTTGACCGTGATGCCCTGCCCGGCCACCTCCAGCGCGAGACTCATGTTCATGCCGACCATGGCCGCCTTGGCCGCGCTGTAGGCCGCGGCCTGCGGAATGCCCGCCCGGGTGCCGGTGGCGGAACTGACATGGACGATGCGGCCATAGCCGCGCGCCTGCATGCCGGGCAACACGGCGCGGGTCAGCAAGAAGGCCGTGGTCAGGTTGCGCGCCAGGGTCAGATTCCAGTCGGCCAGGGTCATCCGCGCCACCTCGACCAGAGGCTCGGGATTGCCCTGCATGGCCATGCCGGCATTGTTGACCAGGATGTCGATACGGCCCCAGCGCGCCTCGGCCCACTGGCAGAACTCGCCAACGGCCGTCTCCTCGGTGAGATCCAGCGCCCGGCCTTCGGCGGTGAAGCCGGCGGCGCGCAACTCCGCCACCCGCTCCGCGATCCGGGCGCTGCTGGCGGTGACGATCAACCGCGCCCCCGCCGCGCCTAGGCGCCGGGCGATCGCCATGCCGATACCGGATTCGCTGCCGGCACCGCTGATCAGGGCCACCTGGCCCGCCATCGACTCGCTCATGTGGCTGTCTCCGCTGTGGTCTGGCTGGACTCTAAGCCGGTCTGGCTGATACAAAAAGACGATCGTTATCAGCGAAATTGACAACCATGGCCTTTACCAGCGAAACACTCCGGGTCTTTCTCGCCGTGATCGACGAGGGCTCCTTTTCCGCCGCGGCTCGCGTCCTGGGGCGGGTGCCCTCCGCGGTGAACATGGCGATCTCCCAACTGGAAGCCGAGCTGGACCTGGTGCTGTTCGATCGCGCCACCCGCAAGGCCTTGCCGACCCCCGCCGCGCGCGCCCTCGAACCCCAGGCGCGGCAGGTGGCCAGCCAGCTCACGCTGCTCGACGCCCATGCTCTGCAATTGCACGCAGGCCTTGAGCGGCGCTTCGTGCTGGTGATGGCGCCGGAGTTGCAGACCGGCGCCTGGAGCCGCCCGCTGATGACCCTCGCCGAGGAGTTTCCGGCGCTGGAAATCGAGATCCGCTCGGCCGCCCGCGCCGAGGCGATCCGCCTGCTGCACGAGGGCAGCGTGGACATGGCGCTGATCTTCGAGCGCCCGGGCATCAACGCGCTGGAAGGTTTCGCCGAGGCTGGGAGCCAGTTGCTCACGGCGGTGGCCGCGCCCGGCTATCCCGCCTCCCGCCAGGATCGGCCACTGGGCGAAACGCTGATGGCCGATACCCGCCAGATCGTGGTGGCCGGGGGCGACCGTAATGCCTCGGACCCGCAGATCGTGCTGTCGCAACGGGTCTGGCTGACCGACAGCTACCTGGCGACGCTGGACCTGGTGCAGGCCGGGCTGGGCTGGGCCTATCTGCCCCACCCGCTGGTGCGGCCGCTGATCGCCGCCGGCCTGCTCGAACAGGTGCGATTCGACAACATGGCCAGCCAGATCCGCCGCTGGATCGACGTCATCTGGATCAAGAATCGCCCCCAGGGCCTGGGCGCGCGGCGCTATCTGCAACTCTTGCGCGAGCAGATCGGCACCAAGCCGGAGTAGTGGCGTCAGCGCCCTTCGGTCAGCCGCTGCAGCAGCTGCGCACGCCGCGCCTGGTCCGCGGCCTCCTTGGCCAGCGCACCGGGCAACAAGGCTGCGGCCTGCGCGGGCGACAGGACGAACAGGCCATCGTCGTCTCCGAGGGCCAGGTCACCGGGGCAAACGCGGGTCTCGCCGAGCTGGAGTTCGACATTCAATTCGCCCAGCGCCTCGCCACCCTGGGTGGTGACGGCGCTGATACCGCGATGGAAGACCGGCAGGCCGAGTTGACGAAGCGCCTGGACGTCGGTGATGGCGCCATTCACCACCACACCGGCCAGGCCCTTGATCAGGGCGGCCAGGGTACGCAATTCGCCCCAGCAGGCGCAGTGGGGATCGCCCACGGCCTCGATCACCAGGACGTCGCCCGGGCGACTGGCGATCAGAGCCTCGCGCAACAGGGCGCCATGGGGTAAGGGAATGCGCGCCGTCACCACCCGGCCCAGCAGACGCGTATTGGCCACCACCGGCTTGAGTTCGGGCAGATAGCCCGTGCGCCCGAGATGGCCCAGGGTCGAGGCGGCTACCTCGGCGTAGCCGGCGATCAGTTCGGCCGGCAGCTCGCTCAGGGGGCCGGGCATGCGGCCTCCCGGGGGCGGATCAGCGGGCAGTTGCTGCAGTATTCGGCGGGCGCCGTGGCCTGGTAGTAGAAGCAGCAGGTGCGCCGGAAGCGAACGGGGCGCCCAAGGGTATTGGCCGTCGCAGGCCGGCGGAACTGCGCCAGCGGATTGGTCTCCAGCCCAAGTTCCGCCGGCGTCGCCGCCAGCAGCCAGGCGAAATCCTCGGCGCAGCGGGCACGAATGGCCGGATCCTCCAGTTCGGCGAGGCGCCGGTCGTACAGCGAATAAAGCCGCACCGCGGCGTTCTCCCAGAGGATGCGGGGCGAGACGCGGCCAACCCGCGCCAGGGTCTCCCAGAGCGGCCGCAGCAGCTCGCCGAACAGGGTGCGGGCCAGCAGTGCTCGGGCCGTGGCGTGATCCTCCAGGGCGGGCAGCGGCCGGGTATCGCTGAGCGGCAGGGCCGATCGCCAGCGCCCCTGGACATGGCCATCCTCGATCCAGACATTGCCCGGCGTCAGGTCCAGGCGCCGGTCATAGGCCGACAGGGCCTGGAAGGCCACCCCGGTGGTGAGAAAGCCCAGCCGTTTGGTCAACAGCGACGCCGCGACCCGCCGGGTAGGCGCTGCCATCCGCTCCGCCAGGTCGTCGAGCAACTCGGCGCAGCGTGCGGCGTCCAGCCAGGCGGCCACCGGCTGGCTGTGCTGCCCGTCGCGCTCACTGGCTTCGCGCAGACCGAAGGTAGAACGCAGCTCGTCCCGCTGGGCGCTGTCGAGGGCGGGCCTCAGGCACATGGCGGTACCTCGCGACCAAAGGGAATGCACAGCGGCGTGCCGAAATAGGGATCGGCGATGATCCGGCATTCCAGGGCGAACACCTCGCGTACCAGGGCTTCCGTCAATACCTCTGCGGGTGCGCCCTGGGCGAAGGCACGACGCTGATGGACGGCGACCAGGTGATCGGCGTAGCGGCAGGCGAGATTGAGATCGTGCAGCACCATGACGATGGTCTTGCCCTCCTCCCGGTTCAGCTGGCGCAGCAGGTCCAGCACCTCGATCTGGTGCGCCAGGTCCAGGTAGGTGGTGGGCTCGTCCAGCAGCAGGCAATCGGTGTCCTGGGCCAGGGTCAGGGCGATCCAGGCGCGCTGGCGCTGACCACCGGAGAGATCGTCCACCGGTCGCTCCGCCAACGCCAGCAGGTCGGTGAGGCGCAGCGCCTTGTCCACCGCCGTGGCATCGTCCGCCGACCATTGGCGCATCCAGTTCTGGTAGGGATAGCGGCCCAGGCTCACCAGTTGCCGCACGCTGATGCCCTCGGGCGCCACCGGGGTCTGTGGCAGGACCGCCAGTTGCCGGGCCAGGGCGGCGGTGGACTGCCGGTGGATGTCCTGGCCGTCGAGCAGCACCTGGCCCTGGCGCGGTTCCAGCAGCCGGGCACAGGCCTTGAGCAGGGTGCTCTTGCCGGAGCCGTTGCTGCCGATGAGAACCGAGACACGCCCCGGCGGTAATTCGAGGTCGAGGGCCTCGATGATGGTCTGGGTGCCGTAGCCGAGGGTCAGGCCGCGGCTGGCCAGGGTTGCCATGAGGACTCCTTCAGGGACGCTGCCGGATCAGCAGGTAGAGGAAAAAGGGCGCCCCCAGGGCGGCGACGAAGATGCCGGCCGGCAGATCCAGGGGCAGGAACAGGGTACGACCCAGGAGGTCGGCGAGCATCACCAGCAACGCCCCCGCCAGGGCCGCCATCAGCGCCTGAGCGGCGAAACCCGCGGGCAGCAGGCGGCGGGCGATATGGGGCGCGATGAGCCCGACGAAGGCGATGGCGCCCCCCCAGGCGATGGCGACGCCGGCCAGGGCCACGGCCAGCGCCAGCAAGGCCGCGCGCTGCCGCTGCAGGCGCACCCCGAGGCCGCGGGCCAGGTCGTCGTCGAGTTGCGCCAGCACGGCGTGGCGCGCCAGGGCCGCCAGCGGCAGCAACAGGACCAGCCACCACAGCCCCAGGGCGCGCACCTCCGGCCAGCTGGCGCCATAGACGCTGCCGGTCAGCCAGACGTAGGCGGACAGCGTGGTGGTCAGCGGACTGAACACCAGCAGGAAGGTGGTGGCCGCGGCGAGCATGGCCGACACCCCTACCCCCACCAGCACCAGGCGTAGCGGCGAGGCGCCATGGTTCCAGGCCAGGCCATAGACCAGCAGCGCCGCCAGGCCCGCGCCGAGCATCGCGGCCAGCGGCAGGCCATGCGGTCCGAGGCTGCCGGCCAGAACCGCCAGATAGAAGACCGCCCCGGCGCTGGCGCCACTGGTGATGCCCAGCAGGTCCGGCGAGGCCAGGGGATTGCGCACCTGGCCCTGCAGCAGCAGGCCGGACACCGCCAGGGCGCTGCCGACCAGGGCGGCCAGCAATGCCCGCGGCAGGCGCAGCTGCATGACGATGAAGCTCAGGCCACCATGCGCGTCGTCGGCCAAGGCGGCCAGCACCTGGGTAGGCGTCAACCAGACCTTGCCCAGGCAGAGGCACAGCAGCAAGGCCGCCAGGGCCACCAGCGCGGCGACGGCCAGCCGCCCCAGGGTGGCCGGGGCCAGGCGGCGGGAGAAACGGCCGAGCCGCCAGACGATCTCAGCGGCCATGACGGCCTCCTCGACGCGCCAGATGGATGAAGAAGGGCCCGCCGAACAGCGCGGTCATGATGCCCACGGGCACCTCCTGGGGCAGGATCACCACCCGCGCCAGGCTGTCGGCCAGCACCAGCAGCAGGGCCCCGCCCAGGGCGCAGCCGGGGACCAGCCAGCGATGCTCGTGTCGCGCGCGGGCCAACAGTCCGCGCACCAGGTGCGGCACCATCAGGCCGATGAAGCCGATGTTGCCGGCCAGGGCCACGGCGCTGCCGGCCAGGCAGATCACCAGCACCCCGGCCAGCAACCGGATCAGCCCGATGGGCTGGCCCAGGCCGCGGGCCAGGTCATCACCGGCGACCAGTACATCGAGCTGCCCGGCCAGGACCACGGCGGCGGCCAGGGCCAGCAGGCTTAACACCAGCAGGGGCGCAGCCGTGGTGAGGTTGCGCTCCCCCACCGAACCGGCCAGCCAGAACAGCACGCTGTCCAGGCCCTCCTGGTTGATCACCAGCAGCGCCTGGCTGAAGGCGGTGAACAGGGCCGCCAGGGCGGCGCCGGCCAGCACGATGCGCAGCGGCGTCAGGCGCGCCTGGCCCCGGTTGCCCAGGGTCCATACCAGGCTGCCGGCCACCGCCGCGCCCAGCAGCGCGCAGAGTATCCAGCTTTCGGTGCTGGACAGGCCCAGCAGGGTGATGCCCAGCACCAGGGCAAAGGTGGCGCCGGCGTTGATGCCGAACAGCCCCGGCGAAGCCAGGGGATTGCGCGTCATGGCCTGCATCAGGGCGCCGGCCACCGCCAGATTGGCGCCCACCACCAGGGCGACCAGCAGGCGCGTCAGCCGGGTGGTGTTGACCAGGGTTGCATCCAGCCCTAGCGAGGGATCCTGCACCAGGGCCGCCACTACGCTAGTGGGCGCGATCCAGCGGGCGCCCACCGAGAGACTCAGCACGGCGATCAATGCCAGGGCCAGGGCGAGCAGCAGCAGTCTGAGGGGTGCGCTCATGCGGCCCCCTGTTCGGCCAGGACGCGCTGGATGTCGTCCAGCAGCAGATTCGCCGCCAGTATGCCGCCGCCCAGGCTCCAGGCCACCCCATCGACCCGCCAGACCTGCCCGCGCCGGGGCGCGCTCAGGCGCTGCCAGAGCGGGTGCTGGACCAGACTCGCGTAGTTGCGCTGCACCGCGGCCTGGTCGGCACGCAGGAAGACGAAGAAGACGTCGGCCTCCACCACCGGCAGGCTTTCCCGCGAGGTCAGCTTGATCGAGGGCGCGGTGCTGCCCTGGCTGGCCGCCGGCCAGGCGAAGCCCAGCTCGCTGAGTACCCGCCCGGCGAAGCTGTCGGGCAGATAGCTGCGCAGGTGATCGGCGCGCACGTCCAGCACCGCCACCGTCGGCGGCCACTGGGCGCCGTAGTGGCGTTGCAGCGCCTCGCGCAGACGGAGGATGCGCGCCTGCCAGGCCTGCAGCAGGTCCGTGGCGTCCGCTCCACGCCCCGCGGCGGTACCCAGGGCCAGCAGGGTCTGTTTGAATTCGAAGACCTCCTCCAGCATCACTACCGGGCACAGCTGCTGCAGCAACGGCGCGATCCGGCCATGGCGAAAGCGCGAGGCGACGATCAGGTCGGGCGCCAGCAGTGCCAGGTCCTCCAGACTCGGCTGGGTTTCCAGGCCCAGCGAAGGCACCCCCGCAAGCGCCGGGCGTAGATAGCGATAGACGGGCTTCTCGCTCCAGGACTCCACCACCCCGCAGGGCCTGAGCCCCAGGGCCACGGCGCTGTCGGTGGCGCCCTGGAACAGCGTGGCCACACGGGTTGGCTGCGCGCGGGCCACGCCCGGCTGCAGCGCCAGGCCGGTGGCGAGCACGCCGCCGAGCCCGAGGAGCCGGCGGCGGGTTATTACTGAGGAAACACTAGGGGGCATGGCTCACCTGATGAAAGGGATTGACCACCCTGCCCTTGCCGAACGGCATGCTGCCGGGCCCACCGGCCCGCTCGATCATCGGGCGCAGCAGCCACTTCTGCGGCCAGTCCGGTGCCTCGAACAGCGTCTCCCGAAGCAGTGCCCGGGCCTCGGCGTCGAAGTCCAGGGCCGCGATGCGCTCCTCCAGCACCTCGCGCAGCAGCGTCCAGGCGGCGGTCAGCGGGACAGCGTAGCAGCTCGCGACGGTCTCGAAGATGGCCCTGAGGTTGACCTGGATGCCCAGGGTCTGGAACCAGAACAGCAGGTCGCGCGGATGCTCGTGATAGAGCGTCTGGGCATGACCGGGCTTGATCCGGTACTGCGGATCGGCCAGCCCCTGGCGCTCCAGCCAGGGCACGTACAGGCGCAGGGAGTCATGGTCGCGTAGCAGCAGACCCTGGATGCGTCCGGCGCGCCAGACCAGCACGGCGTTCTGCCCGTGCACCTCGCCGAGCAGGCCGAGGCGGAACAGCCGCAGGTTGAGATCGATGAAGCTGTGGCACAGCTCACCCAGCAACAGCTGGACATTGGCCGGGGTCGGCGCCAGCGCCCGGGCCGCCAGCCAGTCGTCGAAGAAATGCCGACGGCTGCCCGGCAGTGGCGTACCGAGCGCGGCCATGGGCAGCAGGCGGCAATCGGGATCGGCCAGCAGCGCCGCGGGATAGCCGCGCACCATGGCCGATAGATGCCGCGGTGCCTCGTCGAACAGGGTCGCTGCCGGTGGCATGAAGGCCCACCAGCGAGACTCGTCGCACAGGTGCAGGCTCTCGGCGAGCACCGGGTCCAGGGCCCGCGCCTGGCGCAGCAAGGCTTCGCTGCGCGAGCCGTTGATCATCTTCACCGCCGGCAGGTAGCGCGAGGCGCCCAGGGAATGCACCGCCATGGGCAACTTCAGCTGAGTCACGCCCGCGCCCTCCTCCATCAGCATGGATCGCAGCGACGAGGTCGCGTGGCAGCGAGCGCCGGCGTAGTCCAGCTGCTGGCAGACGCCGCTGGCGAAGGCCTCGTCCAGCCGACCCGGCAGACCCTCGGCGAGTTGCCAGGGGTGTACCGGTAGCGCCACGTGAGTCGCCGCCAGGCCGCGCTGCTGCAATTCGGCCTGCAATTCGGCCAGCGCCGCCGGGGTCAGCAAGTCGGGCGCCGGTCCCTGGGAATCGGCCACCACGCCCTCCCCACACAGCAGCTGATCGCGGCGCACCGCGACCCAGGCCAGGCGCACGGGTTGGCCGAATTCGGCCTGATAGGCCTGGTAGTCGGTGTCGCTCAGCCCCAGCTTGGCCTTGGCCAGGGGGTGATAGGGTCGATCCCGCAGGGCCGCCCAGCGTTCCAGTTGCAGGAAGGCGGCCTGGCCGTCGCCCTCCAGCAACGGCCCCGGGACCAGGGGTTGTTCCAGGGACAGCCGGGTCTGCCGCAGACTGGTGGCCAGGGTCTCGCGCAACAGCGCGATGCCCCGCGCCTGCTCGGGATCGGCGGCCGCCTCGGCGAACACCAGGGAGACGAAGGCCTCCGGCGTGAGGGTGCTCCAGGCGTCGCCCTGGCGCGCCAGGATCGGCGTACCGGGCACCTTCACCCAGGCCTGGGTAATGCCCGGGCGCACCCGCGCGGCGATGAAACGCTGCTCGCGGGGATCGCAGCAGCACTCCCAGAGGCGCTCCTCCGGGGCGGCCGGCTGCAGCGCGGCGGGATGTTCCGTGGTCGCGGCCGCCAGGGTCACAGGCATGGGGGCGAAGACGTCTTCGGCCAGCAGGCAGTCGAACAGGTCCTGCAGGATCAGGTCGGTGGCGAGGGTCTGGGCGTTCATGGGGATTCTCCGCAGGAATGGGCGGTCAGGCGGGCCTGCAGGGCCCGAAAGGCGATGCCGCGCTCGTCGCCGAGCACGAAGGTGGTGACGCCCCGGGCGCGCCAGAGGTCGAGGTCCTCCGGCTGCCGGGGGATGGCGCAGTAGGGTGTGCCCTGCCGCTGGGCGGCGGCCCAGGTCTGGCGCAGGGCCTCCTGCACCTCGGGATCGGCGAGGCGCCAGGGGTGGCCGAGGGACTGCGACAGGTCCGCCGCCCCTTCGAGCAGCAGGTCCCCCCCCGGCACCGCGGCGATTTCCGCCGCCCGGGCGACGCCCGCGGCGCTCTCGATCATGGCGACTATCAGGATCTGCGCATTGGCGCGGTTCACGTAGTCGGCCAGGCTGGTCTTGCCGAAGGAGCCCGGGCGACCGGCGTTGAGGCTGCGCTCGCCCTCCGGGTGGTATTTGCAGGCGCGCACCGCGGCGGCCAGCACCGCCGGGTCCTCCACGCAGGGCAGCACGATCCCCTGGGCCCCGGCATCGAGCAGGCGCAGCAGCCGCTTGGGCTCGGCGTCCGGCACCCGCACCAGCGGCGTGAGGTCGTAGCTCTCGGCGGTGCGGATCATGTTCTCCAGGGTTTCCGGATTGATCAGCACGTGCTCCATGTCGATGATCACGAAGTCGTAGCCGGCTTCGGCGATCAGCTCGATGCTGGCGGGCGTGGGCAGCGAGGCGAACAGGCCGTGGCTGGGCGTACCGGCCGCCAGGGCGGCCTTGAGTCGATTGCGCCTCAGCATGCGGCGGGCCGATAGGGATGCAGGGGGTTGGCCACCGCCTTGAAGCGCCGCTCGCCGTCACCCAGCAGGCGCCGCTTGGTCAGCTCCTCCACCTCGAAGGTGGGGGCGAAGACGTCGAACAGCGCATAGCGGTCCCGGTGCTGGGGATGGGCGCGCTGGTAGTCGAGGATGACCGTGGCGGTCGCCTGCCAGAAGTCGGCCTCGGCCAGGGCGAAGTGCTGACGCAGGAACACCGCCAGCTCGCCCAGGGCGATGAAGAAGAAGGCATCGCAGGTGAAGTCGCGCACCGCCGCCACGTCCTCGGTGAGGATGAAGGAATTGCGGTTGATCCGCGCATGACTCGCCGGCAAGGGCTCCAGGGTCGGACGCAATTCCGGGCGCGCCAGGTGGCGCTCGGCGTAGCGCACGCCGTCGTGGAAGTCCTTGAGGGCGATGCGCAGCGGCCAGCCGTCGCGGTGGATCAGCACGATGTTCTGGCCATGGGACTCCATGCCGATGCCTTCGGCGTGGAGCATGTGCATGAGGGGCGTCACCGTGACCTTGAGCAGTTGCCGCAGCCAGGCGTCGAGGCCGTGGCGCTCGATCCAGGCGGCGACGAAGGGCCATGGCGCGCCCTGGCCGTAGCGATTCTCCACCTGGGTCAGGCCGTTGAAGGGTACCGCCTGTTCATCCGCGCGCAGATAGGCGTGGATGCTCTCGCGCCAGACGGCGCCGAGGGTGCCGTAGACCTGCCCCGCCCGGCTGACCGGCAACGCACGACTGTCGTAGGCGGCGCCGGCGATCTCGCCGAGCACCACGAAGTCCAGGTCGCGGGCCGTGGCATCGGTTGCGATCAGGCGCTGCAGCCAGTCGGTGATGAGTGGGCCGTTGAGCACCGTGTGGCGCGCCAGGATGCGGGTGCTGGAGGTATTGGTCAGGCACATCGCCAGCTTGACGTAGGGCCGCTCGGGCGCGCTGCGATTGGCCAGGGGGCGGATGGACTGCTGGGCCGCGTACTGGTCGCGGGAGGTGCCCAGGTAGAGCAACTCGCCGCTCACCAGCTCGGGCTGGAACAGCGCGGCCAGGTGTTGCTCCCATTGCCAAGGATGCACCGGGATCAACTGATAGTCGTCCAACGACCGACCCTGTTCGCGCCACTCGGCGGCCAGGGCCGTCCAGCGCTCCACCCCGAACTCCGCGGCGATGAAGGCCGGAAAGTCCAGGCGGCGGGAGTGCCCCACCGAGGCCCGCGCGCGCGCCAGGGCCAGCCAGACCAGCTGGATCGACTCACCGAATTCCGGTCCGTAGCGGCGATTCTCGGCCAGCGAGAAGCCGATGCGCGACTTGTAGCAGGGATGATAGCCATGGGCGTCCATGAAGTGCCGCTCCAGGGCGTCCACGTCCAGCTCGTGGGCCGGGCGGTCAGGACGATAATCCTGACGGCGCGACTGCAGGTCCTTGAGCAGCGTCTGCTCCAGCTCCTGGACGAAGCGCGGCCACAGCGGCGAGTCGCTCTGCTCGCCGAGCAATTCGGCCAGGGTCTCGTGCAGCGTCGGCGCGCGGCTCCCCTGGGCGTCCTGGCGCACCAGGCGCTGCGGATCCAGGCGGATCAGGCCGAAGCTGGCAGCGGCGGGCGCATAGCCCAGGTACTGCACGGGTGTGCCATCGGCGGCGGTACCGGCCAGGCGATACGCTGCCAGACCCTCGGCCACCGGCTGGACCTCGGCCCTGAGCACCTCTTCGTAGATCAGCGTCTGCAGCAACTGCGCCACCACGCGCTGCTCGACCTGGCGATAGAGAGCGGCGTCGGCGGGCGATGGCCAGGACTGCGCGGGGAGTGAAAGCTGAGCGGTCATGAGTACCTCCGAACGGAAAGGGGTTGAGCAGCGGGAAAGCGCCAGGCCCAGGGCAGGGCCAGCAGGATGAACAGGCCGGTGGCGATGAAGGCGTCCTGTATGGCGACGCCGGTGGCGGCCTGGCGCGGGCCCCAGCCGGCCGCGCCGCCCAGGCGCAGTTCCAGCCACAGGGAGGCGGCCACCACGGCCACCGAGGACACCAGGCGCCGGGCGATGTTGTTCATGGCCGCGCCCTGGGTGACCTGGGCATCCGGCAGGCTGTTGAGGCCGGCGGTGGTGGCCGGCATGTACGACAGCCCCAGACCGACGCCGCGGAGCACCATGAGCGCGCAGATCCAGGCCAGCCCGGCATGGCTGCCGACCACACCGAGGGCCAGGGTGGCGAGACCGCTGAGCGCCAGCCCGGTGGCGATCACCCCGCGGGGTCCGCGGCGGTCGAGCAGGCGACCGCCGACCTGGCCGAACAGCGCCGCCGCCAGGGCCGTGCAGAGCAGCGCCAGGCCGGTCCAGAGGGCGCTGTGGCCCAGCACCAGCTGGACCAGCAGCGGCAGCAGCACCAGGCATTCGAACATGCCCACCGCCTGGACCACGGCGATGATGACGCTGGCCCGATAGCCGCGCAGGGCGAACAGGCGCAGCGGCAGCAGCGGATGGCTGCGCTGCAGCTGCAGCCGGACGAAGGCCAGCAGGCAGAGGAGTCCGGCGCCCAGGGCGAGCAGATTGAGGGGGTCGGCCAGCGCCGCCAGCTCGCGCAGCCGGCCGAGGGTTACCAGCAGCAGCCCCAGGCCACTGGCGATCAGTAGGTAGCCGGCCAGGTCGAAGGGCTTGCGTTCGCGGGGGCCATCCGCGGGCAGCACCACCTGCCCCATGGCCAGGGCCAGCAGGCCCACCGGGACGTTGAGCAGGAACAGGGCGCGCCAGTCGAACACCTCCAGCAGCAGACTGCCGCACAGCGGCCCCACCGCCGGCGCCAGCATCACCGCCCCACCCCACCAGCCGGTCACCCGGCCACGCTCCTCCTTGGGATAGACGGAAAAGATGATGCCCAGTGCCAGGGGAATCATCAGGCCGCTGGCCACCCCCTGGACCATGCGCGCCAGCAGCACGCCGGCGATGGAATCGGCCAGGGCGCCCAGCGCCGAGCCGGCGATGAAGGCCAGCAGCCCGAGGCGATAGAGTCGCCGCCGCCCGATGCGCCCGGCGAGAAAGCCGGTCAGCGGCATGGTGATGCCCATGGCCACCATGAAGCCGGCGACGATCCAGCTGGCCAGCAGCGGCCCCAGGTCGAAGGCGGCGATGAAGGCCGGCAGCGCCGGATTGAGCGCGGTATTGGCCAGGCTGACGGTGACCGTGCCCAGCAGCACGTTCACCGCCACCCAGACCCGCGGGATCGCAACGCTCACGCCGGGACACTCCCGTTGCCGGCGAGGAACAGCTGCCGCGGGCGCGGATGGCAGAGGAAATCCGCGTGGGAGATGTTGTAGCCATAGGCGCCGGCCAGGGGCAGCACCAGCAGGTCGCCGACCCGGACCTCACCCAGCGGCTGGCCGCGGCTGAGGATGTCCTTGGGGGTACAGAGCTGACCCACCACTGTCCAGGCCTTGCCTCCAGTCGCGGTCGCCCGCCCCTCGCGGGGCAGGTGCAGCACCGGATGATCGTGCCCCTGGGCCACCGGCAGGCGGAACTGATGGGTCCCGCCGCGACAGACCAGGAAGTGCTGGCCGTGGCTGGTCTTGGTATCCAGCACCTCCATGGCGTAGTAGCCGCAGAAGGCCGCGAGGAAACGTCCCGGTTCGAAGCGGATCAGCGGCGGCTGCGCCTGTTCGGCCAAGCGGGCGCGCAGGTGCCCGCACAGCCGCGCCCAGTCGAATCGCCGGCCTTCACGGTAATCCACGCCAATGCCGCCACCGACGTTGAGCCGCACCACGCTTTCCGGGCGCCGGGCCAGGCCGCGCCAGTGCGGCCAGCGCTGCAGGTAGAAGTCCAGCAGTTGCAGATGGCGCTCCACCGAGTGCTGGTGCGACAGGGCATGCACATGGAAGCCCTGCAGCTGCAGGTGGCTGGCCGCCTCTACCGCCGCCACCGCGGCGTGCAGATCGGCTTCGTCGAAGCCGAAGGGCGTCGCCGTGCCGGCCATGGCCAGGGTGCTGGTCAGCCCGGCCGGCAATTGCGGATTGATGCGGATGTACACCGGCTGCGGCCGTCCCAGGGAAAGCGCCAGGCGTTGCAGGCGCTGGATCTCGCCGAGGCTCTCCAGGTGGATGGCTTCGACCCCGGCGCTCAGGGCGGTGCGCAGGTCGGAATCCAGCTTGCCCGGACCGGAGAAGATGAACGGCTTGCGCTGCGGGCAGGCGGCGAGGCGATCGATCTCGCCACCGGAGGAGATCTCGAAGCCATGCACCAGCGGCGCCAGGGCCGCCAGGATCGGCGCCTCGCTGTTGGCCTTGATGGCGTAGTACAGCTCCACGCCCGGGGGTAATTCGGCCATCAGCGCGGCGACGTGCCGTCGCAGGGCGTCGAGGTCGTAGACGAAGGCCGCCAGCGGATCGCCGGACTGCGCCTGGGCCTCCACCAGGGCGGCGCGGACCGCGGCAGGTAGCTCAGCCATGACGCACCTCCGCGCCCCAGGGGCAAGGCAACTGCACGTAGCCGGCGTGGCGATCGGCCTGGGCGGCGAGGCGCACCTTGAGATTGGTCTTGCAGGGAATCGGCTGGCCGGCGATCAGCGCATCCAGCTCGGGCGCGGCGCGTTGCAGGTCCCGGCGGATGGCGATCAGCTCGGCTTCCACCTGCCGCCACAGGCGCGGCGCCAGGTGCGGACGCTCCCAGCTCAGCGCCAGCACCGCCTCGGCGAGGTTGTTGACGAACAGGCAATAGGCGATGCGCCGCCAGCCCTGGTCGCGACTGTAGAGCAACGACTGGCGCACCCGGGACTGGACGTGGGCGTCCAGCGCCTCGGCGCCGAGGGTATCGGTCAGCTTGATGCCTTCGAAGTCGCGCAGCAGCAGCCGGACGGGCCGGCCGTTGTCATGCACCAGCACGCAATTCTGCAGGTGCGGCTCCAGCACCACGCCGTGCTCGAAGAACAGCCGCAGCACCGGCCCCAGCAGCAGTCGCTGGTAGTCCTGGAACCAGGCCAGCCGGGTTTCGTCGCTGACCGGCTGGCCACCGCAGCGGCTGAGGAAGTCCTGCAGCAACGGCTGCAGGCGGGTGTCGCGGGCGAACAGGGTGCCGGCCAGCAGGCAGCAGTCGGCACCATGCTCCAGGCAGAAATTCTCGCGCAGGATGGCGCCGGTCTGCTCGCGGAACCAGCGCTCGTCCTCGGCACTGGCGGCCGGCGGCGCCCAGCTCAGGGCACCCGGCTCGCGCACCATGTCCAGCCCCGCCACCCGCCCTTGCAGGCGCTGCATGAGGCGGTCGACGATCAGGGTGCTTTGCAGTTCGTACCAGGCGTTCTTGCGCACGCAGTTGGTGATGCGCACGTTGAGCGAGCCCTTGATGAAGAAGGCATGGCCTGGGCGGTACCAGGTGCGCATGGAGGCGGTGGGATTGGCCAGGGCGCCGCTGGCGCCGAGGTCGCGGATCACCCCCTGGCTGACCAGCGCCCGGACCCGGGGATCGCCGAGGAACAGCTGCGCCTGGACCGGGTGCAGCACGATGCGCGCCCGCTCCGGGGCGGCCTGCGCCTGGTCCACGAAACCCTGCAGCACCTGGGCGTCGCTCAGGCCGTTGCCGGCCACCTGCAACCCGGCGCGGGGCACTTCCAGCACGTGCATGGGGGTGCTGGTGTGCAACTCCGGAGCATAGGCTTCGGCCGGCAGGGGCTCCGGCCAGCGCCGTGCCTTGGGTGCCGGGTGATTGGGATGGCCGAACCACAGGCCCTGCTCGCTGGCGAGGTAGTCGCTGAGCGGCGCGGGATGGCGCGAGACCTGCGCGTGGTCGACGATGGCCGCGGTCAGGTGCTGGCTCTGCAGGACCTGATGCAGCAATTCGCCATTGTGGGCGCCGGCGAGTTCTTCGCAGGCCTCCAGCAGAAAATCGATGAAGGCGGCGAAGTCCGGGCAATGCCAGGCCTGATCCCCGCGCCGGACATAGATATCGGAGAGATAGCGCTGGCTGCCGAGTTCATCCTGCCGATCGACGACGAGGAAGAACTGGCGGTCGCCGGGAAAGGCGATCAGCAGGGGCACGCCGCCGTCTTGCAACCAGCCGAGATAGTTGGCCGGGGCGATACCGCGCCGGTCTTCCGGCCAGGCATAAGACAGGCACCGTTCCGGCAGGGCGAATTCCTTGATGAGGCAATTCATCAGGGCGTGGGAAGACGCCAGCTCGGTGACGATGCGGGAAAGCAGCGTGGATTCTAGAGAAGTCATGGCAGTGTCCAAGAGGTTGCGCGTCCCTGCGGGCGATCCGGTGTCACGGCACTCGGGTGGTGCCTTGTGCTCAGCCACGGGGCTCGGCCAGGGCCGCCACAAGGGCCGCCTCCAGGCGTTCGAGCAGCACCAGGCAATGGCTTTCCTGGAGGATCAGCGGCGGCAGCAGCCGCACCACGTTGCCGTCCCGGCCGCCGCGTTCGAGCAGCAGTCCCTGGGCGAAACAGTGGCGCTGGATGGCCGCCGCCAGGGCGGGATCGGCCGGCAGGCTGCCGAGCGCATCCGCCGCGCCACCCGCCTCGACGATTTCCAGGCCCAGCATCAGCCCCAGCCCGCGGACATTGCCGATCGCGGGGAAACGCTCGCGTAGCCGCTCCAGATGGCGCCTGAGCCAGCCCCCGAGCTGGGCCGCATGGCTGACCAGGCCGTCGCGCTCGATGACCTCCAGGGTGGCGAGCCCGGTGGCCATGGCCAGCTGGTTGCCGCGGAAGGTGCCGGTATGGCCACCGGGCTCCCAGGCGTCGAACTCCCGCCGAATCGCCAGCAGGGCCAGCGGCAGGCCACCGCCCACGGCCTTGGACAGCACCAGGATGTCCGGCTCGATGCCGGCATGCTGGCAGGCGAACAGCGCGCCGGTGCGGCCGAATCCGGTCTGGACCTCGTCGACGATGAGCAGGATGCCGTGCTCCCGGGTGACCTGGCGCAGGGTCCGTAGCCAGGCCACCGGTGCCGGATTGACGCCGCCCTCCCCCTGCACCGCCTCGACGATCACCGCCGCCGGCCGGCAGACGCCGCTCTCCACGTCGCCGAAGAATCTTTCCAGATAGCGCGCCAGGGCCGCGGCGCCCTGCTCGCCGCCCAGCCCCAGCGGGCAGCGGTACTCGTGGGGATAGGGCAAAAATTGCACTCCGGGCATCAGCCCGGCCACCCCCTGCTTGGGCGAGAGATTGCCGGTCACCGCCAGGGCACCGTGGGTCATGCCGTGGTAGCCCCCGGAAAAGGCGACCACGTTGCTGCGTCCGGTGACGCGCTTGGCCAGCTTCAGCGCCGCCTCCACCGCATCGGCACCGGACGGACCGCAGAATTGCAGGCAGTAGTCTTCCGCGCGGCCCGGCAGCAGGCCCAACAGGCGCTCGCTGAAGGCGTCCTTGAGCGGCGTGGTGAGATCCAGGCTGTGCATGGGCAGGCCGCTGCCGAGAAAGTCGGTGATGGCCTCGGTGACGGCCGGATGGTTATGCCCCAGGGCCAGGGTGCCGGCTCCGGCCAGGCAATCCAGGTAGGTCTTGCCTTCGACGTCGGTCACCCAGACCCCGGCGGCCTTGGCGATGGCCAGCGGCAGCTTGCGGGGGTAGCTGCGGACCCTGGATTCGAAGCGTGCCTGGCGAGCGAGAAAGAAGGCGTTGTCGGCTGTTGCGGTATCGCGACTGAGGGATGGTTGAAGCATGGCGTCAGACCTCTGGACGTTTATCTTTGTAAACGATAATCAGTTTCATTCTCATCCTTCAACCGCGATTCCCGAAAAAGATCGAGTCTTTGAAGTCGCGCCACTTTCACCAAAATGCGGGCGATAAAGGGCCCGAACGCCCGGCGGGTCCGCCCTTGAAATCACGTGTCAACACGCCTGATAGGCAGCTGTTCCCGCTCTGTACGCCGCTCACTCCTGTCGATGAATGACGCCTGAGGGGCCACCGTTCTGCCCCTCGTTGGCGATGCGCGGAAGTCGCCCCTGCGCCGGGCGGCGACACGCCTTGCGCAGGGGTGGATAACGCCAGCTCAGAACGCCAGGGTGGTGGAAAAGACCAGGGTCCGCGGCGTGGAGATGGTTAGGCCCGGTTCGCTGTCGTCCGAGGCGCCGGCGGAGGCCCAGTAGCGCTCGTTCATCACGTTTTCCACCGAGGCACGCAGGGTCACGCGGGTGGCGTCGACCTTGAAGGCGTAGCGCGCGCCCACGTCGAAGCGATGCCAGGCGTCGATTTCCTTGCTGTTGGCCTGGTCCAGGTACTGGGAGCTGGTGTAGATCCCCCGTCCGGTCAGGGTCAGGCCCGGCACCGCCGGGATGTCCAGTTCGGCGCCGAGGTTGGCATTGAGCCTGGGCGTGGCCGGGGCACGGTTGCCATCGAAGGAGCCGCCGACGGTGTCCTTGAGTTCGCTGTCGATGTACATCAGGCCGCCGAGCACGCGGAAGCCGGCCAGCGGCTCGCCGAACACGCTCAGCTCCACCCCGTCGTTGACGCGCTTGCCGTTGGGACCGAAGACGCGGCTGGTGGCGTTGGTCTCGTAGGCCGGCTGCTTGATGCGGAAGGCGCTGGCGGTCACGGCCACCGCGCCGAAGTCGTACTTGGCCCCCACTTCCGCCTGGCGGCTGATGAAGGGCGGGAAGATCTCGTCCTCGTTCAGCGCGGTGGACGGCGCGATCTTGCCCTGGCTGAGGCCTTCCATGTAGTTGGCATAGAGCGACAGCCGCTCGGTGGCCTTGAACAGCACGCCCGCCGAGGGCGAGACCTTTTCCTCGTCGTAGGCGGTGGGTTGCTTCACGCCGTCGGACCAGTCGTCCACCTTGACCCGCTGCCAGCGGGCGCCGAGGGTGACCAGCAGGCGATCGTCGAAGAAGCCCAGGGTGTCGGCCAGGGCCACGCCACTGAAGCGATTCTCGGTGTAGTCCTTGCCGTCGGAGCGGGTCTGGACACCTGGCGCGGGCAGGTTACTGGGGTTGTACAGGTTGCTCGGCCCACTGGCGTAGCGACCGCCGCCGTTCTCGAAGTCCATGTAGAAGTAGTCGGCGCTGACGTTGAGTTCGTGGCTGATTGGTCCGGTCTGCAGCCATTTGCGCGCGCCCAGGTTGGCGGTGCGCACGTTCTCGTCGCGGGTGAAGTCGCGCGGCTGGACGCTGAAATCGCCGGCGTTGTTGGTGATGGAGACGTTGTGGCGGAGAAAATCATGATCGCTGCGGCGCGCGCCCACGGCGCCATAGACCATCAGCGAGTCGTCGACGTCGAATTCGCCACGCAGGGCGCCGAAGGTGTCCTTGGTCTGGGCGCGGGTCCAGCGCTGGGCATAGTTGTGGCGCACGTCGTCGGCATCGGGTACCCGGGCGTTGGCCCCCACCAGCACCCGCTCCTGGGGCGCGTCGGTGTCGCGTTCGGTGTGGCCGAGATCGAGACCCAGGCGCAGGCGCTCCACGCGATAGTCCAGGCCGAGCACGCCCATCTGGCGATCGACGTGCTGGTGATCCCAGGTGGTGTCGCCCGCTTGCTTGACACCGTTGAAGCGCAGGCCGAAGCGATTGTCCTCGCCGAAGCGACGCCCGATATCCACGGCCCCGCCCACCTGGCTGTCGGATGCATAGCTGCCGGTGATTTCGGTGATGGGCTGGTCGGTGGCGCGCTTGGGCACCACGTTGATGCCGCCGCCGACGCTGCCGCGGGGCGAGATGCCGTTGAGCAGCTGGCTCGGCCCCTTGAGGATGTCGACCCGCTCGGCCATCTCCATGTCGATGGAATAGGTCGGCAGCACGCCATAGAGACCGTTGTAGGCCACATCGCTGTTGAACAGGCTGAAACCGCGGATGGTGAATTGCTCGAAGCGACCACCCGACGGATTGGTGGAGCGCACCGAGGGATCGCTGGCGATCAGGTCGGTCAGGGTGCGGGCCTGAAGATTCTGCACGGTCTGGGCGGTGTAGGACGTCTGGCTGAAGGGCGTGTCCATGAAGTCGCGATGGCCCAGCAACCCCTGGGAGCCTTGCCGCGCGACCTGGCCACCGGCGTAGGGGGCGTCGTCCGCCTGCAGGCTGGAGGCGACGATGGAGGTACTGGCCAGCTCCTGGACGCCACTGTCCTGGGGGGCCGGCGCCAGGGTGAAGTCACGCTCACCCAGCGGCTGCAGCCGCAGCCCCGAGCCGGCCAGCAGCCGGCTGAAGCCCTCCTCCACCCCATAGTCGCCGTTGAGCCCAGCGCTGGCGCGCTTGCCCACCAGTCCCGGATCCACCGCCAGGTTGACGCCGGACTCCGCGGCGAAGCGCGTCAGCGCCTGGGCGAGACTGCCCGCGGGAATCTCGTAATGCCGGCGGGCCGCCTCCTGGGCCAGGGCCGAAGCGGCCCACCAGGGAGTACCGCTCAACGCCACCAGCAAGCCCGTGCGCAGCAACGGACGCAATACCAACGTCACCATCGAATCCCCCTCCTTTTGGTTGTCCTATGCCGTTAATGACCGACAGGTACGAAAAAGGGGACAGACTTTTCAGACGGCGACCGAACGGGGTATCAGGGTCACCCAGAAGCGGGTACGCCACTGCAGTTCCACCGGCAGCGTCGCGGCCAGCAGCGTCAGTACCCGGTCGGTATCGGCGAGCTGAAAGCTGCCGGTGACCCTGAGATTGGCCACCGCGGGATCCCAGCGCAGCAGGCCAGGACGATAGCGACTGAATTGCTGCAGGAATTCGCCCAGGGGCTGGTCCTGGGCGATCAGCACGCCCTGGCGCCAGCTCAGCAGGGTCGGCGAAAACGGCTCGATGGCGCCGATGCCCAGGGTACTCAGGCGCAACTGCTGGCCCTTGCCCAGCGCCAAGCCGAGGCCCATCAGCGGCCGCACCTCGACGCTGCCGCTGACCACGCGCACGTCACAGCCTTCATCGTCCTGCTGTACGCAGACCTCGGCCTGTTCCACCGTCAGGGTGCCGAAGCGGGTATCCAGCGTCAGCGCCTGGGTACCGGGTACGCGCAGCGAGAGCTCGCCGCGCACCAGGGTCAGGCGCCGCCGGGTCTGATCCAGGTCCACGGCGGTCGCGGTATTGAGTTGCAGCAGGCTGCCATCCGCCAGGGTCAAGCTGCGGCGTTCGCCCGTGGCGGTGCTGAGATCGGCGGTCCAAGCGTCCAGCGGCAATTCCCGGCTCAGCCACCAGCCGGTCGGTACCACCACCGCCAGGCCCAGCAACTGGCGCAGGGCGGTACGCCGAGTGCGCTCGGCCGGCTGCAGACTGGCCATGGCCAGCCGCGACGGCACCGCGGCGAAGCGCTGTTGCAGCTGCAGGGCCGCCTGCCAGGCGCGCTCGTGCTCGGGATGGGCCTGGCGCCACGCCTGCAGCTGCTGCCGCTCGCGCTCGCCGACTGCGCCGGACTCCAGCAGCGCCAGCCATTCCGCGGCGTCGCGGATCGCCCGTCGCCGCCGGTCCTGGCCGCTCAGCACAACTCCGCCAGCAGGCAATGCTCGTAGGCCTGCGCCATGTATCTCTTGATGGTGCGCTCGGAGACGTGCAGGCGTTCGGCAATCTCGCGGTAGGTGAGGTCCTCAAGCTGGCTGAGCAGGAAGGCCCGCCGCACCGCGGCGGGCAGGCCATCGAGCAGCTCGTCCAGCGCCTGCAGGGTTTCCAGCAGCAGCCAACGCTCCTCGGGCGACGGCACGCAGGCTTCGGGCAATGCCATCAGGGCATCGAGGTAGGCCTGCTCGAGGCTCTTGCGCCGCTGGAAATTGATCAGCAGGCGTTTGCCGATGGTCACCAGATAGGCCCGCGGCTCCTGCAGTTCACCGAGCACTTCGGGATTGCGCAACAGCCGCAGAAAGGCTTCCTGGCTGAGATCGGCCGCATCCCATTCGCTGCCCAGCCGCCGGCGCAACCAGGCCTGCAGCCACCCGCTGTGGTCGAGATAGAGCCGATGAAGGTGACGCGTGGACGCGAGAGCCATATCACTCATGCCGGGTGCTACCTGCTCGTCGATGCTTAGATGATATTGATTCTACTTTACATGGATCATCCAGGACCAGTCCGGAGCCGTCTATTCCCTGCGCTTTCGCCCTAAAGCTGGGCAATGGCCAGCATGGGCCTCAGCCCACCAGGCTTTCCGCGGGCGCAGGCGAGAGATCGACGCTCCGGCAATAGTCCATGAACAGCCGCGTCGCCTTGGTCGGTTCGTTGTTGCGCAGGTAGGCCATGATGAAGGTGGAGGCCGGCATGTCGTCGTGGATGTTGACCTGGGCCAGGCGCTTGCCGTCGTAGGTCAGGTCGGTGGTCGGCCGGGTGACCAGCACGGAAAAGCCCAGGCCCTGCCCCACCATGCAGCGCACCATCTCGATGGAGGGCGAGCTGTAGGCCACGTTGGGGTGGTAGCCCTTCTCCCTGAAGATGTCGATGAAGTAGTTACGGCTGGGCACCACGTCCAGCAGGATCATGGGCTCGCGACTCAGCTCCTTGAGGGTCACCGCCTTCTTGCCGGCCAGGGGATGGGCGATGGGCAACAGCGCATAGGGCTTGTGCGGTGCATTGAGCTTTTCCTTGGTGATGGAATCACCCAGCTCCAGGTCGTAGAGAAACACCAGGTCGAAGCGTCCGCGGTGCACCCCGTGCATCAATTCGTGCTGCTCGCCATCGTGCAGCTGGATGGTGATCTCGGGATAGAGCCGCTTGAAACCGGCGACCAGCTTGGGCAGATAGAGCGGCGCCGCGGATTCGAAGCAGCCGATGGCCACGGTGCCCGAAACCAGCTCGTTTTCCGCCTTGGCGTTCTGTTCCAGTTCCTGGGACAGCCGCAACAGTTCCTTGGCCTTTTCATACAGCCGACGGCCACTGGCGGTGAGCGAAACGCCCTGGGCGTGATGGCGAATAAACAACTTCTGCTCGAAACTTTCCTCGAGGTTCTTGATGGCGACGGAGATCGACGGCTGGGATATATGCAGTTGTCGCGCGGCCTCGACGATGCTGTCTTCCTCGACCACCGCGACGAAATAGTGAAGTTGCCTCAGGGTAAAACGCGTCATGGCTCATCCATAGGATAAAACTTTGCAGAACGCATATCTGCATAGAGCAATCTGCCGAAGCGAAAGCCATGCCATCCGCCTGAATGCCACCGCGCGGCCCGCCCTTAGCGGTGCTGCACGCGCTGTGACGTGCCGACGAAAGCCCCTGCCGCACAGGTTAAAACGCACCAAAAGACTGCACTCCGGGTGCTTATGATTGCATCTTGCCCTGCCTTGGGGCGTATAGCGCTCAGAACAAGATGCCGCCTTTCACTACTTAGGAAAAGGCTATGCAACGACCTGTAATTTGTTAATTGACGATGAGTCTGGCGGACGCCAATTCTGTTCCTGGCAACAGTGCGAACGCTTCAGGAAAGTTCGCACTTTCTTTGAAATGGCGACGGGTTGGCTCACCATGACTTTCGACTGGAACTACATGTTCAGCCTCATTGGCGACACTCAATTCTGGCTGGCAACCTGGACGGTCATCAAACTCAGCACCCTCACCTGGATCATCAGCATCGCCCTGGGCTTCTTCATCGCCCTGGCGAAACAGTCACGGTATCCGGCGCTCAGCCTGCCTGCTCGCGGTTACATCTGGTTCTTTCGCAGCGTGCCGCTGCTGGTGCTGCTGATCTTCATCTACAACCTGCCCCAGGCGCTGCCGGCGACCTCGGTGGTGCTCGCGGATCCCTTCTGGGCCGGCCTGATCGGCCTGGTCATCAGCGAAACGGCCTATGTCGCCGAGATCCACCGCGGCGGCCTGCTGTCGATTCCCAAGGGCCAGGGCGAGGCGGCCCGGGCGCTGGGCCTGCGCTTTCTCGGCACCCAGTGGCGCATCGTCATCCCCCAGGCCCTGCGCGTGGCCCTGCCGTCGCTGGCCAACGAATACATCTCCATCGTCAAGCTCAGCTCGCTGGTCTCGGTGATCTCCCTCACCGAGATCCTGATGGTCGGCCAGCGGCTCTATTCGCAGAACTTCCTGGTCATGGAGACCATGGTGGCGGTGGCCTTCTACTACGTGCTGATCGTCACCCTGTTCGACTTCCTGCTCAAACGCCTGGAGCGCTTTCTCGACGTCACCCAGCGCAAGGTGGTGCGGACCCCCGATGCCCAGGTGCTGGCCCTGGCCAACCAGGCCTCGACCGCCAGCACCAGGCCGCAGTGGGATGCCGGCACCCCGGCGCTGCAGGCGGCGCGGCTGCACAAGGCCTACAACGACGTCGAGGTGCTGGGTTCGGTCAACCTGCGCATCCAGCCCGGCGAGGTGGTCTCGGTGATCGGCCCATCGGGCTCGGGCAAGACCACCCTGATCCGCCTGCTCAACGGCCTGGAGCAACTGGACAACGGCGAGATCCGCATCAACGGCCAGCCCTTCATCCACCTGCGCAAGGACGGCGCCCAGAAGCCCCGCTTCGTCGAGCACAGCGAGCATCGCCTGGACATCGGCATGGTGTTCCAGAGCTTCAACCTCTTTCCCCACCTCACGGTGCTGGACAACCTGCTGCTCGCGCCGCGCTATCACCGCCTGGATACTCCCGCGGCGCTCAAGCAGCAGGCCTATGCCCTGCTGCACAAGGTCGGGATGCTCGACCACGCCTGGAAGTATCCGCACCAGCTGTCCGGCGGCCAGCAGCAGCGCGTGGCCATCGCCCGGGCGCTGATGATGCGACCGCAGATCATGCTGTTCGACGAGCCCACCTCGGCGCTGGATCCGGAAAAGGTCAACGAGGTGCTGCAGGTGATCGAGGCCCTGGCCCAGGAGGGCATCACCATGGTGATCGTCACCCACGAGATGAACTTCGCCTTCAAGGTCTCGGACCGCATCGTGTTCATGGAAAAGGGCCGCGTGGTCTGCGACGACGCGCCCGCGGTACTGCGTAACGGCCAGCATCCGCGCGTTGAGGCCTTCCTCAAGGACGTGTCCCTGGCTTGACCCCCACCCTTGGCTTCTGGAGAACAGAGATGATCGAGCAAGCGCAAATAGACAGCTTCCACCGAGACGGCTACCTGGTGGTCGAGAACCTGCTGACCGCCGACGAGATCGCCACCCTGCAGGCCGATTTCGACGGCTGGGTGGCAGAGAGCCGCAGCCACGCCGAAGCCTGGGGCGAAACCCAGGATGGCCGCGCCCGCTTCGACGTCGAGCTGGACCACCGGCCCGACCACCCTTCCCTGCGCCGGGTCAGCTCGCCCACCGAAATCTCCGCGGCCTATTGCGAGGTCGCACTGTCCTCGCGGATGGCCCAGGTGGCCGCCCAGTTGATCGGCGGCAGCGGCACGAGATTCCACCACAGCAAGATCAATTCGAAGCTGCCGCACACCGCCACCCAGGTGAAGTGGCACCAGGATTTCCTGTTCACGCCCCACAGCAATGATGACGTGCTCACCGCGCTGCTGATGGTGAGCGAGGTGACCCCGGAGAACGGTCCCCTCACCGTCATCCCCGGCAGCCACCGGGGTCCGCTCTGGTCGCACTGGCAGGACGGTCGTTTCACCGGCGCGGTCGACGACAACGTGGTGGCCGAGCATTGCGGCGAGTCCGTGGCCTGCTTTGGCCCGGCCGGCTCGGTGTGCTTCATGCACACCCGCCTGCTGCACGCCTCCAGCCCCAACCAGACCGAACTGCCGCGCACCCTGTTCATCAGCGTCTACGCCGCCGAGGACGCCCTGCCCTTTGGCGAGAATCCGCTGCCCAGCGAGCACGCCGGGGTGCTGGTGGCCGGCCAGGAAAGCGGGCTGGTGCGCAGCGTGGCCAACAGCGTGCGGCTGCCGCAGAAACCGCGCGGCGCGTCCTTCTTCGTCCAGCAGGCCGGGCTCGACCAGGCTGCCGTTTGATCTTTCCTACCGCTCAAGGAGTTTCGCCATGCAAAGATTCAGCAGCGCCTCGCTTCACATCCTCTCCACCGCCGTACTGGGCGCCGGCCTGGCGCTGGTCTCCAGCCTGGCCTCGGCCGACTTCCTGCAGCCGGGCAAGCTGGTCGCCGGTTCCGACCTGACCTTCTTCCCCTACGAATACGTGCAGGACAACAAGCCGGCCGGCTTCGACATCGAATTCGTCGACGGCCTGGCGAAGTTCATGGGCCGCTCCGTGGAGACGATCGACACCCGCTTCCCCAACCTCATCACCGGGCTGCAGGGTGGCCGCTTCGACATCACCAACTCCTCGATGTACATCACCGCGGACCGCCTCAAGGTGATCGACATGATCCCCTACCTGAAGAGCGGCGAGTCGATCATCGCGCTCAAGGGCAGCAGCTATCAGCCCAAGAAGCCGGAAGACTTCTGCGGCCACAAGATCGGCTCCATGGGCGCCACCTCCTGGCTGCAGCAGCTGCACAAGCTGTCCGACGAGTACTGCGTGAAGAACGGCCTCAAGCCCATCGCCGTGAGCGAATACGGCACCGATCCCCAGACCACCCAGGCACTGCTGTCCAAGGCCGTGGAGGCGCAGATCACCGACGCCGCCGTGGCCCGTGGCCTGGTGGAAAAGCTCGGCAATCGCGTGGTGATCTCCTCGGACACCCTGATCTATCCGGTGCTCAACGGCTTTGGCGTGAAAAAGGGCAACGACGCGGTCAAGACCGCCCTGGTGGATGCGCTCAAGCAATACAGCGCCACCCCGGAGTACGCCGCGCTGCTGAAGAAATACAACTTCCAGGCGCCCACCGAGGCGGACATCGCCGCCCTGATGCCCAAGCCCTGAGCCTTACGGAGTCACGACCATGGCACTTTCTCACGAGGAACGGCTGCGCATCGATCTGGCGGCGACCTTTCGCGTCATCGCCCACATCGGCATGCACGAAGCCGTCGCCAACCACTTCAGCGCCGCCGTTTCCGCCGACGGCAAGCGCTTCCTGATCAATCCGAAGTGGAAGCACTTCTCGCGCATCCGCGCCAGCGACCTGCTGCTGCTTGATGCGGAGGATCCGCAGGGCGCCGAACGGCCGGACGTGGATCGGACGGCCTGGTCGATCCACGGGCAGATCCATCGCCTGCTGCCGGAGGCCCGGGTGGTGCTGCACCTGCACCCGGTCTACACCACGGCGGTGGCCTGCCTGGCCAGGCCCGAGGTGCCGCCCATCGACCAGAACACCGCGCGCTACTTCAACCGTATCGCGGTGGACGAACTCTACGGCGGCATGGCCGACACCGAGGCCGAGGGCGCGCGCCTGGCCGGGTTGCTGGATGGCAAGCAGCGGCTGCTGATGGGCAATCACGGCGTCATGGTGATCGCCCCCACCATCGGCCAGGCCTTCGACGACATCTGGACCCTGGAGCGGGCCTGCCAGATCCTGGTCACCGCCTGGTCCACCGGCCAGCCGCTCAAGGTGCTGTCCGCCGAGGTCGCCGAAAAGACCGCCCGCGCCTGGGAAGGCATCACCGACTTCTCCGAGCAGCACTTCGCCGAGATGAAAGAACTGATGATCCAGCAGGACCCCTCCGTGCTGGATTGATCGCCGCGGAGCCTCTGAGCTCCGCCTTCCTACTGCTTAGATGACGGCCGCACCCTGCGGAGCGGCCGAAGGGTACCCTCATGTCCACATTACCGACCACGATCGACACCCTGGTGATAGGCGCTGGCCAAGCCGGCGTCGCCATGAGCGAGCACCTGGGGCGCCTCGGCATCGAGCACCTGGTGCTGGAAAAGAACCGCATCGCCGAAGCCTGGCGCACCGGTCGCTGGGATTCCCTGGTGGCCAACGGTCCGGCCTGGCATGACCGCTTCCCCGGGCTGGAATTCCAGACGCCGCCGGATGGCTTTCCCGGCAAGGACGAGATCGCCGCCTACTTCGAGACCTATGCCCGGCAGATCGGCGCGCCCATCCGCACCGGCGTCGCCGTCACCCGGGTGACCCGCCAGGCCGGCCAGGCGGGCTTTCTGGTGGAAACCTCGGCGGGCAGCTTGAATGCCCAGCGGGTGGTGGTGGCCACCGGCCCCTTCCAGAAGCCGGTGATCCCGGCCATCGCACCTGCGGACGAGCGGCTCTACCAGATCCACTCCGCCCATTACTTCAATCCCCAGCAACTGCCCGACGGCGCAGTGCTGGTGGTGGGCGCCGGCTCCTCGGGGGTGCAGATCGCCGAGGAATTGCTGCGCGCCGGCAAGCGCGTCTATCTCTCCGTCGGCCCCCACGACCGGCCGCCGCGGGCCTATCGCGGTCGCGACTTCTGCTGGTGGCTGGGCGTGCTCGGCCTGTGGGATACCGAGACCATGCAGCCGGGTCGCGAACACGTCACCATCGCCGTGAGTGGCGCCCGCGGTGGCCATACCGTGGATTTCCGCCGCCTGGCCCAGGCCGGCATGACCCTGGTGGGCCTCACCGACACCTTCACCGACGGTGTCGTGCGCTTCCGCCCGGACCTCAAGCAGAACCTCGACGCCGGCGACGCCAACTACCTGTCCCTGCTCGACGCCGCGGACGCCTATGCCGCCCGCCATGGCCTTGACCTGCCCGAAGAGCCCTCAGCCCGCGAACGGGTGGCGGACACCGCCTGCATCCGCGAACCGCTCAGGGAACTGGACCTCCAGGCCGCGGGCGTCAGCTCGGTGATCTGGGCCACCGGCTACGCCACCGATTTCAGCTGGCTACAGGTGGATACCTTTGGCGACAACGGCAAGCCCAAACATCAACGCGGGGTCGGCGCCGAGCCGGGCATCTACTTCGTCGGTCTGCCCTGGCTCAGCCGCCGCGGCTCGGCCTTCATCTGGGGCTGCTGGCACGACGCCCGCCATGTGGCCGACCAGATCGCCATCCAGCGCCGCTACCAGGACTACCGCCCGAGCGTCGAGACGACCGTCCACACCCAGCAGTCGCGCAGCGCCTGACGCCCTTATCGAGATCCGGAGACTCCCCCGCATGGCCACCCCGACCCATACCCGCATCCGCATGTTCAACACCAAGGACACCTACCCCAACCAGAGCCTGGACAACGACCTCTGCCAGGCCGTGCGCGCCGGCAACACCGTCTATGTGCGCGGTCAGGTGGGCACCGATTTCGACGGCAAGCTGGTCGGGCTGGGCGATCCCCGCGCCCAGGCCGAGCAGGCGATGAAGAACGTCAAGCAACTGCTGGAAGAAGCCGGCAGCGACCTCAGCCATATCGTCAAGACCACCACCTACCTGATCGATCCGCGCTACCGCGAGCCGGTGTACCAGGAGGTCGGCAAGTGGCTCAAGGGCGTCTTCCCCATCTCCACCGGCCTGGTGGTCGCGGCCCTGGGCCAGCCCCAGTGGCTGATGGAGATCGACGTCATCGCCGTGATCCCCGACTGAGGCGCCGCCATGACCTTTTCCCTCACCGCCCGCTGCGCCGCGACCGGTCAGTTCGGCATCGCCATCAGTTCGTCGAGCATCGCCGTGGGCGCCCGCTGCCCCTGGCTGCAGCCCGGTGTCGGCGCGGTCAGCTCGCAGAACATCACCCTGCCCGCCCTGGGGCCGCGCACCCTGGAGCGCCTGGCGCAAGGTCTGACACCCGCCGCGGCCCTGGCCGAGAGCCTGGCCGGCGATGGCTACGCCGAATATCGCCAGGTGACCGTCATCGACGCCCAGGGCCGCAGTGCCCATCACAGCGGTGCCCATACCCTGGGCGTGCACCAGGCCTTGAGCGGCCTGAACTGCGTGGGCGCCGGCAACATGCTGGCCAGCCCCGCGGTGGTGGAGGCGCTGGTGGCAAGCTTCGAAACCAGCCAGGGCGCCCTCGCCGAGCGCCTGCTGCTGGCCATGCAGGCGGCGATGGCCGCCGGTGGCGAGGCCGGTCCGGTGCACTCGGCGGCGCTGCTGGTGGTGGGCGAGCCCAGCTGGCCCATCGCCAATCTGCGCGTCGACTGGGCCGAGACCGACCCCATTGGCGAGCTGGCGGCCCTGTGGCGCGCCTATGAACCCCAGTTGCAGGACTATCTCGACCGCGCGGTGCGTCCGGATCTCGCCCCCGGCTACGGCGTGCCGGGAGACGACCGATGAGCGCCAGCCAGGAGTTGCTGGCCCGGCTGGTGGCCTTCGACACCACCAGTCGCGAAGCCAACCTGGCACTGATCGACTTCGTCGCCGGCTACCTGGATGGCTTCGGCGTACCCTTTGAGCTGATCCACAACGCCGAGGGCACCAAGGCCAATCTCTTCGCCACCCTGGGGCCGGCGGACGTACCGGGCATCGTGCTCTCGGGGCATACCGACGTGGTGCCGGTGGACGGCCAGGCCTGGACCCGTCCCGCCTTCGCCCTCAGCGAAAGCGCCGGCCGGCTCTATGGCCGCGGCACCGCCGACATGAAGGGCTTTCTGGCCTGCCTGCTGGCGCTGGTGCCCGCGGCCAGTCGCGCGGCCCTGCGCCGCCCGCTGCACCTGGCGCTGTCCTATGACGAGGAAGTTGGCTGCCTGGGCGTACGCAGCCTGCTCGACCAGCTCGCGCAGCGCCCGGTCAAGCCGCTGCTGTGCCTGATCGGCGAACCCACCGAGCTCAAGCCCGTGCTCGGCCACAAGGGCAAGGTGGCCATGCGCTGCCAGGTGCACGGCGCGGCCTGTCATTCGGCCTATGCGCCCGAGGGCGTCAACGCTGTCGAATACGCCGCGCGCCTGGTCGTCGAACTGGGCCGGCTTGGCGAGGCGCTCAAGGCCCCGCAAGACCAGGATCCACGCTTCGACCCGCCCTTCTCCACGGTGCAGACCGGCCTGATCACCGGCGGCCAGGCCCTGAACATTGTGCCAGAGGACTGCACCTTCGATTTCGAGATCCGCGCCCTGCCCGCCCAGGATCCCTATCAGGTGATCCACCAGCTCCAGGCCCATGCCGAGGCGACGCTGCTGCCGGCCATGCGCGCCATCAGCGGTCAGAGCGCCATCCGCTTTACCGAGCTGTCCAGCTATCCCGGCCTGGATACCGCCGTCGAAAGCGAGGCGGCCGAATGGGTCGCACAATTCTGTGGCTCCCGCGACTTCGGCACGGTGGCCTTCGGTACCGAAGGCGGTCTGTTCGCTGCGGCCGGCATCCCCACCGTGGTCTGCGGCCCCGGCAGCATGGCCCAGGGGCACAAGCCCGACGAATTCGTCACCCAGGCGCAACTGGACGGCTGCGATGCCATGTTGGGGCGGGTGCTGGCCTTCGCCTGCCGCTAGGTCCTGTACGAAATGTGCCTGCGCTCGGTAATGCTTCGTTGAAAAAGGCCTAGATCGCCAGCCCGGTCGCAATGCTCATTTACCGGTCGTAAACTCGAGCGCGAGCCCGGTCCGCTTCCTCAGCCTTTTTCGTGGGGCCGCCTAGGCCTCGCCTGACCTTCGCTCGGCGACTTTTCGTACAGAACCTAACCTGATCATTCCATTTTGCGGAATGCTGAACTGACGAGAAGGCCGATTCCCACGAAAGCCATCTGATCCCAAGCTGGTAGCACGAATCGGGACCACCCTCGGCCCGATGCCTGCCAGGAGTTGGATCATGAAGCTCTACCACCTGCCGTTATCCGGTCATGCCCATCGCGCCGTGCTGTTCGCCTCGTTGCTGGGCCTCGCGCCCGAACTGGTCGAGGTCGACCTCGCGGCCGGCGAGCACCGCACCCCGGCGTTCCTCGCCCTCAACCCCTTCGGCCAGGTGCCGGTGCTGGAGGACGCTGGCGTGATCGTCGCCGACTCCAACGCCATCCTCGTCTACCTGGCGAAGAAACTGGGCCGCACCGACTGGCTGCCGGAAGACCCGGCCGGGGCCGCCGCCGTCCAGCGCTGGCTGTCGGTGGCCGCGGGCGAACTGGCCTATGGCCCGGCAGCGGCGCGGCTGATCACGGTGTTCGGTGCCCGCCTGAATCCCGAGGAAGTCATCGCCCGCGCCCACGTCCTTCTGGAGCGGATGGAGGCTCATCTGGCGAAACGCGACTGGCTGGCCGCCGATCACCCGACCATCGCCGACGTCGCCCTCTACAGCTACCTGGCCGGAGCGCCTGAAGGCAACGTGGACCTGGCGCCCTATACCGCTGTGCGGGCCTTTCTGCAGCGGATGGAAGCGCTGCCGGGCTTCGTGCCCTTCCCGCAGACGGCTGCCGGTCTGCGCGCCTGAAGCAGCGGGATCACCTGCCTTCCCCCATCGCGAGGAGCCACCTCGATGAGCACGCCCCTGAACGCCCTGCCCACCTGGCACCCCGGCGAAATCGCCCTGCAGGAGCGCGTCGGCGTCCGCCAGCGGATGGCCGAGGTCGGCCCGCGGGTGATCCGCAGCTTCATGCCCGACCAGCACCGCGCCTTCTACCAGCAACTACCCTTCCTGGTGCTGGGTAGCGTGGACGCGACCGGCGCGGCCTGGGCGACGATCCTGGAGGGCGCGCCGGGCTTCGTCAGCGCACCGACACCAACGCGGCTGGACATCGCGGCCAGCCTAGCGGCAGGGGATCCGGCCGGCACCGGCCTGGCGGATGGCGCCGCCGTGGGATTGCTGGGCATCGAACTGCACACCCGGCGCCGCAACCGCGTCAACGGCGAGGTCGAGCTGATGCCCCGGGGCCTGCGGGTGACCGTGGACCAGAGCTTCGGCAACTGCCCGCGCTACATCCAGCTGCGCGACCTGCAACCCAACCAACCACCGGATAAGACGCCCGCTCCGGCCGTCGAACCCCTCGAGACGCTGGATGAGGCGGCACGCCAGCTGATCGAAGGGACCGATATCTTCTTCGTCGCCTCCTATGCCGAGCAGGACGGACGGCGCCGGGTGGACGTTTCCCACCGTGGCGGCAAGCCGGGCTTCGTCCGGGTGGATGCCGAGGGCGTGCTGACCATTCCCGACTTCAACGGCAACCTGTTCTTCAACACCCTGGGCAACATCGCCGTCAACGGCCAGGCCGGACTGCTGTTCGTCGACGCCGAGCGCGGCGACCTGCTGCAGCTGAGCGGCACCGCCGAGGTGCTGTTCGACTCGCCGGAGATCGCCGCCTTCGAGGGCGCCGAACGCCTCTGGACCTTTCGCCCGCAACGTATCGTCCGGCGCCGCGCCGCCCTGACCCTGCGCTGGCGGGCGCGGGCCGGGGGCGAGTCGGACAGCAGCCAGCTGACCGGCAGCTGGGCGCAGGCGCGCGAGCGCCTGCTGAGCCGGGAACTCGGCAACCGCTGGCGACCCTTGCGCGTCATCCGCATCGTCGAGGAGAGCGCCACCATCCGCTCCTTCCATCTCGCCGCGGCGGACGGTACCGCCTTGCCGCCCGCCCAGGCCGGCCAGTTCCTGCCGGTACGCCTCACTCCGGTCGCCGGCCAGGCCCCGGCGCTGCGTAGCTATAGCCTCTCCAGTGCGCCGGCCGACGGGCACTACCGCATCAGCGTCAAGCGCGAGGGGCTGGTGTCCACCTGGCTGCACGACCGGCTGCGCGAGGGCGATCCGCTCGACACGCGTCCGCCAGCGGGGGACTTCACCCTGACCGCCGCCGACCAGTCCCTGGTTCTGCTGGCGGCCGGCATCGGCATCACCCCGCTGCTGGCGATGCTCAGGCACCTGGTCCACGAAGGACGCCGGACCCAGCGCCAGCGCCCGATCACTCTCTTCTACGGAGCCCGGTCGAAGGCCGAGCGCGCCTTCGATGCGGAACTGGCCGAATTGGTGGCCGCCGCCGGAGGCTCGCTGCGCCTGGTGCGGGCGCTGAGCGATACCCGCGGGGCCGTGGCGGATACCGACTACGAGGTGGCCGGACGGATCGACCTGGGTGTGCTGGGCCGCTTCCTGCCCTTCGGCGATCACACCTTCTACCTCTGCGGCCCGGCGGCCTTCACCCAGGCACTGTACGACGGCCTGCGCGGTTACGGCATCGAGGACACGCGTATCCATGCCGAAGCCTTCGGTCCGGCGTCGCTGCGCCGCAGTCAGCCCCTGGAAGCGGCGGCTCCCGTGCGTCCAGCCGCGGCCACGGACAGTGTGCCGGTGGTCTTCACCGCCTCGCTCAAGGAAGCGCGCTGGACACCTGCAGCGGGCTCGCTGCTGGAGCTGGCCGAAGCCCGAGGCCTCGACCCCGCCTTCAGCTGCCGCGAAGGTCATTGCGGCAGCTGCCGGACACGGCTGCTCGGTGGTGCCGTCACCTATGCGCGGGAGCCAGTGGCGCGGGTCGCCGACGGCGAGGCGTTGCTGTGCTGCGCGATGCCGGCGGCTGGCACCGACCGCCTGGAGCTCGATCTGTGATCCGTGCCGCCTGAAGTTGACTACCATGGAGCCTGGTCGACAAGACAGGACGGCGAGGCAGATGGATCGTTGGCAGGCGATGCGCGTGTTCGTGAAGGTGGCGGAAACCGAGAGTTTCGCCCGTACCGCCCGGGAGCTGCACCTGAGCGCACCGGCGGTGACCCGCCTGGTGGCGGCGCTGGAGGAGCTGGTCGGCGCGCGCCTGCTGGTGCGCACCACCCGTTCGGTCAGGCCCACCGAAGCCGGCGCCCGCTACCTGCAGGATTGCCGACGCATCCTCGCCGACATCGCCGAGGCGGAGCTGGCCGCGGCCGGCCACTACGCCAAGCCGGTCGGCACCCTGACCATCACCGCCCCGCTGCTGTTCGGGCAGCTGCACGTGCTGCCGCTGCTCCTGGACTATCTCGAACGCTATCCGCAGATGCGCGCCCGCACCTTCTTCGTCGACCGGCCGGTGAACATCGTCGAGGAAGGGATGGACGTCGCCCTGCGCATCGGTCACCTGCCCGATTCGGGCTTCACCGCCATCCAGGTCGGGCGCGTGCGCCGGGTGGTCTGCGCCGCCCCCGACTATCTGCAGGCCCAGGGCATCCCCGCTACCCCTGCCGCGCTGCGTGAGCACCGCATCCTGGTGTCCCACAGCGCCTGGTCATCACCGGAATGGCGCTTTGCCGGTAAGCAACGGGTGAGCGTCGATCCGCTGCTGCACTGCAACACCAACGAGGCCGCCATCAGCGCGGCCAGGGCCGGTCGCGGCCTCACCCGGGTCCTGCACTACCAGATCGCGCCGGCCCTGGCCGAAGGCGCGCTGCAGATCGTCCTCGCCGAGCACGAGGAAGCGCCGCTGCCGATCCACCTCATTTACCCCGAAGGCCGCCAGGCACCGGCCAAGGTAAGGGCCTTCATCGACCTGGCGGTGGCGGCGCTCAGGGACAATCCGCTGTTCGCCTGACACCCTCAGTGGCCGAGGATCGCCTTGGTCTCCAGGTACTCCTCCAGGCCGTGGACGCCATATTCGCGCCCGTTGCCGGAACGCTTGTAGCCGCCGAAGGGTGCCCAGGGGTTCCAGGCCGGATAGTTGAGATGGACCTGCCCGGCGCGCAGACGGGCCGCTACCGCGGCGACCTGGTGGGGGTCCCGACCCTGGACGTGGGCGCTGAGGCCATAGCGGCTGTCGTTGGCGATGGCGATGGCCTGGTCGAGCGAGCTGTAGGGCAGCAGGCAGAGCACCGGCCCGAAGATTTCCTCCTGGGCGATGCGCATCCCCGAGGTAACCGCCGAAAACACCGTGGGGCGCGCATAGAAGCCGGTGGTGCAGCCATCCGGGCGACCCGGTCCGCCGCAGACCAGCCTGGCGCCCTCTGCCAGACCGCTCTCGATCAGCGCCTGCACCCGGGCGAACTGGGCGCCATTGGCCAGCGGGCCGAGGGTCGTCGCGGGCGCCTGGGGGTCACCGACCACGAGACCCGCCACGGTGGCTGCCGCCAGGCGCTCCACCTCGGTCAGCTGGGCCTGAGGCACCAGCATCCGCGTCGGCGCGCTGCAGGATTGGCCGCTGTTGCGGAAGGCCGCCAGCACGCCCTTGGCCACCGCCTCCGGCAGATCGGTATCGGGCAGCAGCAGGTTGGGCGACTTGCCGCCCAGTTCCTGGGTCACGCGCTTGACCGTAAGGGCGGCGGCCTGGGCCACCAGGACCCCGGCGCGATTGGAGCCGGTGATGGAAATCATGTCGACATCGGGATGCTCGGCCAGCGCCGCGCCGACGGTGGGGCCGTCGCCGTTGACCAGGTTGAACACCCCCGCCGGGATCCCCGCGTCATGAACCGCCTGGGCGAACAGCAGGGCGCTCAGTGGGGCCAGTTCACTGGGCTTGAGCACCACCGTGCAGCCGGCGGCCAGCGCCGGCGCGACCTTGGCGGTGATCTGGTAGAGCGGCCAGTTCCAGGGCGTGATGAGCGCGCAGACGCCGATGGGCTCACGCCTGAGACGCAAGGCACCGTCGGCGCGCTCGAAGGCGTAGTCGCTCACCACCTCGCGTGCCACGCGCAGGTGTTCCAGGGCCAGGGGCACCTGCAGGGCCCGGGCCGCGGCGAGGGGCGCACCCATCTCCCGTGAAATCACCTGGGCGAAGGTGTCGGCACGCTGTGCCAGCAGGGTCTGCAGGCGCTCCAGCCGTTGGGCGCGAGCGGCCGGCGTCTGCCCGGACCAGGCGTCGAAGGCGCCGCGGGCGGCCTGCACCGCCTGGTCGACTTCCGCGGCGCCGCCAAGGGCCACCTCGGCGAGCGCGCGTTCGGTCGCGGGATCCGTCACCGTGGCCCGGGCGGCGCCAGGCACCGGCACCCAGCGGCCGGCGAGATAACAGCAGCGGGTCACTTGGGGATCGATCAACGTTTGCAACGAAGGGTCCAGCAGCATGAGGGGAGCTCCCAGATGGCGACGGGCGATCAGTCGGCGCGCGCCAGTGCCTCGATCTCGACGAGATAACCATGGTGCAACTGCGGCACCGGCACCACCGCCCGCGCCGGCCGGTGTTCGCCCAGGAATCCGGCATAGAGGCGGTCGAAGGTAGGCCAGTGCTCGATGCCGACAACATAGACGGTCACCTTGAGCAGATCCTGCGGCCCCCGCCCTGCCGCGGCCAGGATGACGCAGAGGTTGTCCAGGGCGATCTGGGCCTGCTCAGCGAAACTCGCCGCGACCGCATGGCTGCCGTCGGGTCGTACCGGCAGTTGCCCGGATACATGGAGCAGCCCCTGGTAGGCCACCGCCTGGGAATAGTGGCCGCCCGGTAGCGCCGCGGCCGCGGTCTGGATGAAACGCGTATCAGCGGCCATGCAGGCGACTCCAGGGGGTGACCGCGCCGCTGGCGTCCACGGCGTGATAGCGCTCGAACTGGCCGCCGGTGGCGCAGGCATGGTTGGGCAGGATGCGCAGGCGGCTGCCCACCGGGAAGCGCTGCTCCAGATCATCTGGGCAGCCCCCGGCGAAGCTGACGATGCCATGCTCCTGGTTGGCACCGGTCAGCAGGGCCCCTTCGAGCCAGCGGCCGTCCAGGGTGCAGACCTGGCCATAGCCGAAGTCACGCCGCTGCCGCTGGGTGCCCCGGTCGCGACTGAGGGCCATCCAGCCGGCGTCCACCAGCACCCAGCCTTTCTCCACCTGATGGCCAATCACCGTGGTCAGGACGCTCAGCGCCAGATCCTCGGCCTGGCAGATGCCGACGTTATGCATCACCAGGTCCTGGAAGACGTAGACCCCGGCGCGGACCTCGGTAACCCCGGTCAGATCCAGGGCCGACAGCGCCGTGGGCGTCGAGCCGATACTGACCTGCGGACAGGCCAGACCCTGGGCACGCAGCCGCTCGGCCGCCGCCACGCAACAGGCGCGCTCCTGCTCGGCCAGAGCCTGCAGCGCCTGGGGGTCGTCCAGCTCGTAGCTGGAGCCGGCATGGGTGAGCACCCCCGCCAGGCGCATGCCACCCGCGCTCAGCAGCTCAACGATCTGCACCAGCCGGGGATCGTCCGGTTGCAGGCCCGCGCGATGTCCATCGCAGTCGATCTCCAGCCAGACCTCGAAGGCTTCGTCGTAGCGCTGGCCGGCCGCGACGATGGCCTGGGCCCCGGCCAGGCTGTCGGTCAGGATGCCTAGCCGACAACCCTGCCGCCGCAGCGTGCTGACCTGTTCCAGCCGCGCCGGGGCGATGGTCACGGCGTAGAGCACGTCGGTGATGCCCAGGGCGAAACAGGCTTCGGCCTCCTGGAGGGTGGAGACGGTCACGCCCTGGGCGCCTGCCGCCAGTTGCCGGCGGATGACCGCCTCGCTCTTGCTGGTCTTCACATGGGGCCGCAGGCGGACGCCGAGGGCGTCCATGCGCGCCTGCATGAGGTGGATGTTGCGCATCATCCGGGCTTCGTCGATGAGCGCGGCAGGGGTATCGAGGGTGAGCAGGGAAAGGGTCATGGCAAGGACTCGACCGGTGGGCAATGGGCGAACTGTAGCCGCCCTTCGTTAACCTGTGATTCAATCCTGCTGATGCATTCCTTTAGTCCAGATTAATGATCGCCATTGAAGACCTGCGCCTGGTGGTACTCCTGGCCCGCTGTGATTCCCTCAGCGCGGCGGCGCGCGCCCTCAACGTCTCGCCGCCCGCGCTCTCCACCCGCCTGCGCAAACTGGAGGCACGGCTGGGGGTGGCCCTGGCCAATCGCGATGCCCGGCGGCTGAGCCTGACCCCCGACGGCGAGCGCTTCGCCCAGCAATGCAGCGAACTGCTCGAACGCCTGGAGGCCTTGCCCGACACCTTCGCCCGCCAGGATCGGCAGCTGGTGGGCACCCTGCGCCTCGCCGCGCCCTTCGGCTACGGCCGCCAGCGCATCGCCCCGCTGCTGGCGCGCTTCGCCGTGTTGCATCCGCAGCTGCGCCTGCAACTGGACCTGCGCGAGACGCCCTGGCCCGACCGGCACGACAGCGATGCGGTCATTCATATCGGCGCCATCGACGACAGCTCCTGGATCGCCAAGACCCTGGCCCACAACGAACGCTGGCTGTGCGCCAGTCCGACCTACCTGGAGCAGCACGGCCTGCCGCAGGGGCCCAGGGCGCTGCTGCAGCACCGCTGCATCTGCATCCGCGAGAACGACGAGGACGTGACCCTCTGGCAACTGCGCAACGACCAGGAGCGCCAGACGCTGCGCATCGAACCGGCGCTGCTCACCAACGATGGCAGCGTGGCCCGCCGCTGGGCCGAACAGGGTCTGGGCATCGTGCTGCGTTCCCAGTGGGACGTCGCCGATGCCATCGCACGCGGCGCCCTGGTCCGGCTGCTGCCGGAGTGGCGCTTCGACAGCGCGCCCATCACCCTCCTGGTCCCCGCCCGCAAACAGCGCAGTGCCCGCCTCCAGGCGCTGGCCAACTTCCTCGACCTGGCGGTGAAGGGGCTGGACGCGGGCGCGGACCCTCACTAGCGGCCGGCCAGGAAGCCACCGCACAAAGTGCGGCAACGTCGCCGCGAACGCGTTCGGCACCGGTTCACAGCGGTCGATTTCGGCATTCGCCACCGCCACCCCTCCCTAGACTCAGGGCCTGACCTGCCACTGGGAGCGCCACCATGCCGCTGCACCTCGATCTGCGGGATCCCCGCCTGTTCAAAGCTTCTGCCTATGTCGATGGCCACTGGATCGCCGCCGACAACGGCGCCACCTTTGCCGTGGACAACCCCGCCACCGGCGAGACCCTCGCCGAGGTGGCCGCCCTGGAGGCGGTGGAAACCGCCCGCGCCATCGCCGCGGCGGAGGCCGCCTGGCCGGCCTGGCGCGAGCGTCCGGCCGCCGAGCGCGCGGCCCTGCTGGAGCGCTGGCACGCGCTGATGCTGGAGCACCAGGACGACCTGGCCCTGCTGATGACCCTGGAGCAGGGCAAGCCACTGGCCGAGGCCCGTGGCGAGATCGCCTATGGCGCCAGCTTCGTCAAATGGTTCGCCGAGGAAGCCCGACGCAGCTTTGGCGATATCCTGCCCGCACCGGCCCGGGATCGCCGGGTGCTGGTGCTGCGGCAACCGGTGGGGGTCGCTGCCGCCATCACCCCATGGAATTTCCCCAACGCCATGATCACCCGCAAGGCCGCCCCGGCGCTCGCCGCCGGCTGCCCGGTGGTGATCAAGCCCTCGGATCTCACGCCGCTGTCGGCCCTGGCGCTGGCCGAACTGGCCGATCGCGCCGGCTTTCCGCCCGGCGTATTCAACGTGGTCACCGGGATGCCCGCCGGCATCGGCGGTGAACTGACCGGCAATCCGGCGGTGCGCAAGCTGTCCTTTACCGGCTCCACGCGCATCGGCCAGCTGCTGCTGGCGCAGTGCGCGGCCACGGTGAAGCGCACCAGCATGGAACTGGGCGGCAATGCGCCCTTCATCGTCTTCGATGACGCCGACCTGGATCTCGCCATCGCCGGGGTGCTGCAGAGCAAATTCCGCAACGCCGGCCAGACCTGCGTCTGCGCCAACCGCATCCTGGTGCAGGACGGCATCCACGACCGTTTCGCCGAGCGGCTCGCTGCCGAGGTGGCCAAGTTCAAGGTGGGCAACGGCCTGGAGGCCGGCGTGACCCTGGGCCCGCTGATCAATCGCCTGGCGGTGGACAAGGTCGCGCGTCATGTCGACGATGCCCTGACCCAGGGCGCCAAGGCCCTGTTCGGCGGCTTGCCCAGCGGTCGCGACCAGTTCGTCGCCCCTACTGTGCTCACCGGCGCCACGGCGGACATGCTGCTGGCCCGCGAGGAGACCTTCGGCCCGGTGGCGCCGCTGTTCCGCTTCCGCGACGAAGCCGAGGCGCTGGCGCTGGCCAATGCCACGCCCTATGGCCTGGGCGCCTACTACTACACCCAGGACCTGCGCCGCGCCTGGCGCGTCGGTGAACAGCTGGAATTCGGCATGGTGGCGCTCAACACCGGCACCCTGTCGATGGAGGTCGCGCCCTTCGGGGGAGTGAAGCAATCCGGCCTGGGCCGCGAAGGCTCGCACCTGGGGCTGGACGAGTACCTGGAAGTGAAGGCCTGGCACCTCGGCGGCCTCGACTGAAAGCCACCGGCGGCAGGCAACCGAAAATGCCGCCACCCCCAAGCAAAACAGCCGATCACGATGCCGGGGCCGGCAACTTCAGCGTTACCGACCCTGCGGCCTGCGTAGGCTGGAACTCTCGCCCCTGCCTGGAGTATCGCTGCATGAATTCCGCTGCCAAAGCCACCGACCGCCTGCTGGGTCTTCGCGAACAAGGCGTTCCCCGCGGCATCATCACCGCCCATCCCGTCGTGGTGGCCCGCGCCCAGGGCAGCGAAGTCTGGGACGTGGACGGTCGCCGCTACCTCGATTTCGTCGGCGGCATCGGCGTGCTCAATGTCGGTCACAACCACCCACGGGTGGTGGAGGCCGTGCGCCGTCAGGTCGGGGAGATCTCCCACGCCAGCTTCCAGGTAATGGCCTACGAGCCCTACCTGGAGCTGGCCAATCGTCTCAACACCCTCATCGGCAACGGCGAAGCCTACAAGACGCTGCTGCTGACCTCCGGCGCCGAAGCCGTGGAAAATGCCATCAAGATCGCCCGCGCCCACACCAAAAGGCCCGGGGTGATCGCCTTTCGCGGCGGCTTCCACGGTCGCACCCTGCTCGGCGTAACCCTCACCGGCTTCGCCCAGCCCTACAAGCAGAACTTCGGCCCCTTCCCCGGTGACATCTACCACGCGCCCTACCCCGATGCCTTCCGCGGAGTGGGTATCCAGCAGGCCCTGGCCGGCTTGCGCGAGGTCTTCGCCACCCAGGTTGCGCCCGACCAGGTGGCCGCGATTCTGATCGAACCGGTGCAGGGCGATGGCGGCTTCCGCCCGGCGCCGGTGGAATTCCTCCAGGCGCTGCGTGCCCTCTGCGACCAGCACGGCATCGTGCTCATCGCCGACGAGATCCAGACCGGCTTCGGTCGCACCGGCAGCCTGTTCGCCTTCCAGCAGACCGGCGTCCAGCCCGATCTGGTGACGGTGGCCAAGAGCCTGGCCGGGGGCCTGCCGCTCTCCGGAGTGGTCGGGCGCGCCGCCATCATGGACGCGCCCCTGCCCGGCGGTCTCGGCGGCACCTATGGCGGCAACGCCCTGGCCTGCGCCGCGGCCCTGGCGGTGCTGGACGTGTTCGAGGAAGAGGACCTGGTCGCCCGTGGCGTCGCCCTCGGCGAGCAGCTGCGCAGCGGTCTGCTCGCGCTGCAGCAGCGGCATCCACGCATCGGCGAGGTGCGCGGCCGCGGCTTCATGCTGGCGGTGGAGATGGTCGGCGCCGATGGCCACAGCCCGGACGCTGCCCTCGCCCAGCAGGTCATCGACGGCGCCCGCCACGCGGGCCTGCTGGTGATCAAGTGCGGTGTCGAACGCAACGTCATCCGCTTCCTGGCACCGCTGGTGACCACCGAGGCACAACTGGCCGAAGCCTTGCACATGTTCGGCCAAGCCCTCGCCCAGGCCGGTGCCTGAGAAGCTGCTCACGATCTCGCGAGCTAGAGCCAAACAAGGCGAAAACGCCTGAGAAAGCGCAGTTTACAGGCGGTAAATGAGCATTTCGAAGGCGTTTTCAACGCAGTTTGGCCGACGCGCAGCAGATCGTGGGCGGCTTCTGAGGTTGAACGTAACGCCGCCTGGCATCGGCAGAGCGGCGCCAAGGGGAAACCGACCATGAGAATCACGCGTTACCAGGCCATAGGCTTTTCCTGCTACGGCACCCTCGTCGACCGCGAAGGGGGCATCCTCGAAGCCCTGCGCCCCCTTGTGGCGCAGGCGGGCCTCAGCACCCATCCCGACTGGCTGCTCGGCAGCTATCACCGCCTCGCCCGCGAGTTGCGCCAGGCCACGCCCAACGCCAGCCAGACCAGCCTGCACCTGCGTATCCACCAGCGTCTGGCGCAAGAGTTGCAGCAGGAAGCCGACCTGGATGCCAGCGTGGCCTTTGGAAACGCCACGTCGTGCTGGCCGGTGTTCGAGGATGCGCCGGGCGCGCTGCAGTACCTGAGCAAGTTCTATCGATTGGTGTTGCTGGCCTCGCCCGATGACGGCGACGCCGCAGCGGTCACGGCGCGGCTGCCCGAGGTGTTCGCCGCCGTGATCCCCAACCGCGGCGGTGATCTGCGCCTGGCGCTGGACAACACCCTGGAGGAGCTTGGCCTGGCGCGCGGGGATCTGCTGCCGGTAAGAGGCAGCGAACCGGACGACCCCTGGAACCCCTTGGTGGATTTTCCGCTGTGTACCTTGCGCCGTGATCGCTCGCGGCCCTGGAACCTTTCACGGCAGGCCCTGGATGGCACGCGGTGCGAGTACGCGAGTCTCGCCGATCTGGTGCATGCGCATCAGACCGCCCTGCGTGCCTAGCCTGACGTTCACGACTGCGAGGAACGACGATGGACGCCGCAACAAAACTGGACCGCATCGACATCAACATCCTGGTGCAACTGCAGAAGGATGGCCGGATGACCAATGTCAGTCTCGCCGAAGCCGTGGGCCTCTCCCCCAGCCCTTGCCTGCAGCGCGTCAAGCGCCTGGAGGCGGCCGGCTACATCAGCGGCTACGAAGCCCACGTCAACCTCGCCAAGATCGCCAACTCGGTGACGGTCTTCACCGAGGTCACCCTTTCCGACCACAAGCGCGCCGACTTCGTGAAGTTCGAGTCCTTCATCCGCGGGGTCGACGAGATCCTCGAATGCCACCTCATCAGCGGCGGTTACGACTACCTGCTGCGCTTCATGTGCAGCAGCATCGGCCACTACCAGGAGCTGATGGAATCCATCCTCGACCGCAACGTCGGTATCGAGAAGTACTTCAGCTACATCGTCATCAAGTCGCCGGTGGTCAAGAACGCCCTGCCGCTGCGCAGCCTGATCAAGGCCGGCTGACTCCCCTCGCCGCGACGCTCCGCCAGCATCCCGCTGCCGGAGCGCCCTCTTCTCAGCGCAGGATGCAATAAAGCTTGCGCACCCGCTCCCGACTGTCCCAGGCCATCGGCGTATTAGCCGGTACCAGCACCGCCTCGCCCGCGTTGACCGTGCAGGGCGCTTCGCCCTCGACCGTGAGGGTCACGGCGCCGGCATAGAGCAGCATCAGCTCGCAGTGGGGATTGCTCACCGCCTTGCGCGTATAGGCCGTGCACTCCCACATCCCGACCCGCAAGGCCCCGCCACCGCTTTCGAACAGGTCGCAGCCGGTGGCCGTGGGCTCGGGACTGAGCAGTACGCTGGCCGCTGGCGGCGGCGAGGGTTCGCGCGGCGCCGAGGGATCCAGCAGCACGGGTGCCTGAGGCATGGGGCCTTCGCTGGCCCGGCCGGGAAAGGCCATGAACAGACGCCGCAATTCGCCGCCGTGACGCCAGCGGCAGCTCAGGCCACGCGGCAGGATGAAGGCATCGCCGGCCTTGAGGTGCAGGGCATTCCCCTCCCATTCCAGCTGCAACTCCCCGGCCTCGATGAGGCTGACTTCCACCCAGGGGTAGTCGTCCAGCCGGCAATCGGCGGAATGGGCGACGGCGCTGCCCATCACATAGCCCAGGCGGCCATCGTGCAGGTGCAATTCGCGGCCGGCGGCCAGGGGATCATCGTGCAGCGGCTGGAGCGCCCGGGGCAGCTGGCGGTCACCGGGCGGCTGGCAATAGTGCAGCAAAGGCATGGCGGATCCTCGTGTCGAGAGGCGCGGCAGGGGCGCCGCGGACCCGGCCAGTATCGACTCGCAGGGCACCGGGGTTATGGCGTTTGCGCCCTGGGCCGGCACAGAAGCTGCCGTTTTTCCCAGATGCGGCGCAGTTTCCACCGCACCACCGATCATGGCGGCGGCAGCGGAGAATTCGGGACAAACTACCGCACGCTTGCGCCATCCTTGAGCTTTGCCGGAGACCTCCCCATGACGCTGCTCTACAAGGCCGATCCCGAACGTGGCCAGGCCTGGCGACGCCTGTTCCAGGAACGCGCGCCCGATATCGCCTTCCGCCAGTGGCCGGACGTGGGCAATCCCGAAGAAGTCCGCTATCTGGCCTGCTGGCAACCGCCGGAAGACCTGGCCAACCGCTTTCCCAACCTGGAGGTGCTGTTCGCCACCTCGGCCGGCGTCGACCAATTCGACCTGAACCTGTTGCCGCCAGCGCTGCCCGTGGTGCGGATGCTGGATCCCGGTATCGTCGCCGGCATGGTGGAGTACGCCACCCTCATGGTGCTGACGCTGCATCGCCAGTTGCCTCTCTATCTCGACCAGCAGGCCGCGGGACGCTGGCAGGAACATGCCCTGGTAACGGCGAACAACAGACGCGTCGGCGTGCTGGGTCTCGGCCAGATCGGCCAGGCGGTGCTGGAGCGGCTCGCCACCTTCGGCTTCCAGCTCTCGGGCTGGTCGCGCTCGCCCCATGAGCTGCCGGGGGTGCGCTGCCATGCCGGCGCCGAGCAGCTGCCGGCGTTCCTGGCCGATTGCGAGATCCTCATCTGCCTGCTGCCGCTGACCGGGGAGACCCGCGGCATCCTCGACGCCCGCCTGTTCGCCGCCCTGCCCCGCGGCGCCAGCCTGATCAATCTCGGCCGTGGCGCCCAGCTGGTGGAAGCCGACCTGCTGGCGGCGCTGGACAGCGGTCAGCTGAGCCAGGCGGTGCTGGACGTGGTGGAGCCGGAACCGCCCGCAGCCGACCATCCCTTCTGGCAGCATCCGCGGATCTGGCTGACGCCTCACGTGGGCGCCATGACGGTGCCGGAAACGGCATTCACCGTGTTGCTGGACAATATCCGCCGCCATCAGCGCGGTGAGCCCATGCAGGGTCTGGTGGATCGCCAGCGGGGCTACTGAAGAGACCGGGTGGCCTCAAGCCAGGGCCACCCGCAACCGCCCAAGCAAGGCGTCACAGGCGGCGAGCTGGCTCAGCTCGACATACTCGTCCGGCTTGTGCGCCTGCTCGATGCTGCCGGGGCCGCAGACCACCACCGGGGTGTCCAGCCGGCTGGCGAAAAGGCCGCCCTCGGTGCCGAAGGCCACCTTGAGTTGCGCGGTGCCCGGCTCGACCAGGGTCTGCAGGAAGCGCACGGCTTCGACGCTGGGATGGGTATCCAGGCCCGGATAGGCGTTGACCGTCTCGATCTCGATGGCGGCCTTGGCCGAGGTTTGCCGTGCCTCCCGGGCCAGGCTGTCCGCCGTTTCCTGCAGCGCGGCGACCAGGGTGGCGGGATCGTCCGCCGGCAGGTGACGGATCTCGAAGTCCAGGGTGCAGAGGTTGGGCACGATGTTCAGCGCCTTGCCACCGTCGATCCGCCCGACATGCAGGGTGGTGTAGGGAATGTCGTAGGCCGCGTCGTGGGCGCCCTCTTCCGCCAGGCGCCGCTGGCTGGCACGCAGGGCGCCGATCAGGTCGCTGGCCAGGTGGATGGCGTTGACGTGCAGCGGCGCCAGGGAGGAATGGCCCTCCTGGCCATGGCAGTGGGCGCGCAGCGCAGCCTTGCCCTTGTGGCCGAGGGCGACCTGCAGGTCCGTGGGTTCGCCGACGATGCAGAGGAAGGGGCGCACCGGCGCCAGTTCCAGCACATCCAGCAGGCGGCGCACCCCGACGCAGCCGATCTCTTCGTCGTTGGAAAGGGCCAGTTGCAGCGGTCGCTTCAGGGGCTCACCCCGGGCGGCGGCCAGCAGGGCCACCACGGCGCAGGCGACGAAGCCCTTCATGTCGCAGGCACCGCGCCCATAGATCCGACCGTCCTTCAGGGTCCCCTCGAACGGTGGCAGGGTCCAGGCCTGGCCGGCCACGGGCACCACGTCGGTATGCCCGGAGAGCAGCACGCCGGGCACGTCGCTCGGGCCGACGCTGGCGAAGAGATTGGCCTTGCGCCCGCTCTCGTCGAGCACCAGGCGGCAGGCGATGCCGGCGGCCTCCAGCAGACCCTGCACATGCTGGATCAGCGCCAGGTTGGAGTCGGCGGAAACGGTGGGAAAGCCGATCAGGGTGCGCAGCAGGTCCTGGCTATTCATCCGGCGAGGCTCTCGCTGCGGGGTTGCGCGAAGCGGCCGATGTCGAAGGCCGCCAGCGGCGTCTCGGTACGGCCGGTGGCGATCAGCTCGGCCATGGTGTCGCCCACCCCCGGGCCGAGCTGGAAGCCGGCGCCGCAGAAGCCGAAGGCGTAGTAGAGACCGTCCACCTGGCTGCTCGGGCCCATGATCGGCAGGTCGTCGGCGATATAGCCTTCCACCCCGCTCCAGGTGCGGATCACGTTGACCCTGGCCAGGGCCGGCGCCAGGCGGCGCAGCTGGGTGAGCTGATTGAGCAGGCCATGGGGCTCGGCGCGGGCCAGACGGGTGTCCAGATCCGGGCGGGAGCGGAAGCAGCCGCCGAAGATCACGTTGCCGCGCGGGATCTGGCGGAAGTAGATGGTCTCGCTCACCAGCGGTGAAGAGACGCCCACCGCTTCCTTGAAGGCATAGGGCAAGGGCTCGGTGACGCCCATCTGGGGGCCATGGGTCTCGATGGGCACCGGCTCGCCGAACTGGCTCGACAGCCGACTGCCCCAGGCTCCGGCGGTGATCAGCAGCCGCGGCGCCTGGTAGCGGCGGCCGTCGGCGGCCTGCACCAGGAAATCGCCATCCGGCTTGGTGACCTGGGTGATCTCCACCCCTTCCTGCAGATTGACGCCCTCGCGCACCGCGGCGCGGGCAAAGGCCGGCGCGGCCAGGCGCGGATTGGCATGGCCATCGTGGGGCGCATAGGAGCCGGCCACCACCTCGGGGCCCAGGTAGGGAAACTTCTCGTGCAGGGCCGCGCCTTCGAGCACCTGCAGATCAAGGGCGGCGGTCTCCGGCGCCCGGGCATACTCGTGCAGCATGGCGATGCGACCGGGATCGTAGACCACCCGCAGATGGCCGCCGGGGATGAATTCCAGGTCATCGCCGATCAGCTCGGGCAGGCGACCCCAGATACCGCGAGAACGGTTGGACAGCGCCACCTGGGTCAGGTAGCGGCCCTGCCGGCGGACGTTGCCGAAATTGGTGCCGCTGGCGAAGCGCCCGACCTGATCGCGCTCCAGCAGGAGCACCGACAGGCCCCGGCGGCGCAGAAAGAAGGCGCTGGCGCTGCCCATGATGCCGGCGCCGACGACGATGACGTCCGCGCGGTTGGCGGTCTGGTTCATGACGAAAGTTCCTCTTCGCTGGTGACGATGCCCAGCGGCAATGGCCGGACCGGTGCCTGGCCGCGCAGGCGGCCAACGGTTTCCACCGGCACCCCGGATTCGGCGGCGATGATCTCGGCGCCGGCCTGGGCGCAATAGCGACCCTGGCAGCGACCCATGCCGACGCGACTGAAGGCCTTGGCCCGATTGGCTTCCTGGGCACCCTTCTCGCGCACTACGGCGCGCAACTCTCCGGCGGTGATGCCCTCGCAGCGGCAGACCACCGCGGTATCCGGCAGGCTGGCCATCTGTTTCGCGGGCCAGGGAAAGGCCTCGGCCAGGCCCAGGCGAAAGCGCTCCTGCACCGTCAGCGCCTCGCGGCAGCGCTCGGCGAGGCCAGCGGGCGGGGTGCGACCGAGATCGGTCAGGACCGCGCAGGCGGCCAGTTGCCCGGCCAGCTCCGCCCCGTCGGCGCCCCGTACCCGGGCGCCATCGCCGGCGGCATAGACTCCCGGCGTGGAGGTGCGGCCGTCGGCATCCAGTTGCAGCACCCATTGGCCCGTGGCGCGCTCGAATTCGAAGGCGCAACGGGCGAGATCGCCCAGCTGGGTTTCCGGGCGCAGGTGATAACCCAGGCCCACGGCGTCACCCGCCACCTCCTGGCGCAGGCCACGCGCATCGGCGAAGGCCACGCCGCGCACGCCCTGTTCGGCATCGCCGAGGATCTCCAGCGGGGTGACGCCAAAGTGCAGCGGCACCCCGGCGCGCTTGAGCGAGGCCATGAGTTGCACGCCCTTCCAGGCCACGCCCGGGCGGGCCAGCAGTTTGGGCGTGGCCTGGGCGCGCAGGCGCAGCGGCGCGGTGTCGAGGACCGCGGCCACCGTGGCGCCGGCCTGCTGGTATTGGGCGGCGACCAGGTAGAGCAAGGGGCCGCTGCCCAGAAAGATCACCCGCCGGCCAATGGATACCGCCTGGGCCTTGAGGGCGATCTGGGCGCCACCGAGGGTATAGGTACCGGCCAGGTTCCAGCCCGGCACCGGCAGCAGGCGGTCACCGGCCCCGGTACAGAGCACCAGGGCATCGAAGTCCAGGGTGCGCTGTCGATTGCCCTGCACCGTGTAGAGGGTGCGCTCGTGCAGATGCCAGGCCAGGGTATCGGGGCGGTAGTCGAGGCGTCCGCGCAAGCCGTCGAAGGTGCGGTGCAGGCTTTCGGCCTTGCCCGCCTCGCTGCCGTAGAGAGTGGCATAGGGACGCTGGAAGCCCTCGGGCTGGCGCCGATAGATCTGGCCGCCGTCGCGGCGATTCTCGTCGATCACCACCGGGGTAATGCCGGCAGCCAGCAGGGTTTCCGCGCAGCGCACGCCGGCCGGACCGGCCCCGACGATGACCACCCGCGGCGGGTTGCCGCCCCCTTTCGTTAGGCCCGATTCCATACCGCCTCCGGTTGCGTGGTGAGGATCTGCAGGCCCTCGCGGACCTCGGTGCCGCAGGCGCGCAGGCGCTCGCCGTCGGCGGTCCAGACCCAGCAATCCTGGCAGGCGCCCATCAGGCAGAAACCGGCGCGGCGCTCGTCGCCGAATTCCGACCGGCGCAGTGCCGGACCATTGGCCAGCAAGGCGACCATCAGGGTGTCGCCGGCCAGCGCCGTGACCGGCAGGCCATCGACGCTGAGGCTGACCTGGGGCCGGCCGGTCTCGCCGAGTCGCTGAAAGCGGGAAGTCATGCGCGAACTCCTTGGGTGTGCAGCAGGGCGCCACCCTGCAGGCGCTGCAGGGTCTCGCCATCATGATGACAGAGGATGCGGTTGCCCCCGGCGAGGGTCTGGGGCCGGGGCGGCACCCGGTCGCAACGGCCTTCGAGCCGTACCGGGCAGCGCTGCAGGAAGCTGCAGAGCCGACCACTGGCGGGCGGCGACGAAACCAGGGGGACCGCCGTGCGGATGGGTTGCTCTTCCAGCCAGCCCTGGCGCAGCGCCGGCACCGAGGCGGTGAGCAACTCGGTGTAGGGATGCAGCGGCGGATGTTGCAGCGTGGTCGGGGTGCCCAGCTCCACCGGCTGGCCGGCATAGAGCACCAGCACCTCGTCGCAGAGACTGCGCACCGTGGAAATGTCGTGGCTGATGAACAGATAGGCCAGCCCCAGCTCACGGCGCAGTTCGGCGAGCAGATCGAGAATGGCGGCGCCGACCACGGTATCCAGCGCCGAGGTGACTTCGTCGCAGAGGATCAGTTCGGGTTCAGCGGCCAGCGCCCGAGCCAGGTTGACCCGCTGCTTCTGGCCACCGGACAACTCGCCCGGACGCCGGCTGGCGAGACTGGCCGGGAGTTGCACCCGGTCGAGCAACTCGCGGACCTTGCGCTGGCGGGTGGCCTTGTCGAAGGCGTGATAGGTCTCCAGCGGACGCATGAGGATGCGCTCCACGCTGTGGGCCGGATTGAGCGCCGTGTCGGCATTCTGGTAGACCAGCTGCACCCGGCGGAACTGCTCGCGGGTGCGGCCGTCCAGACCGGGCGGCAGCAATTCGCCACCCAGGCGCACGCTGCCCTGGGCCGGCGGCAGCAGGCCGGCGATCACCCGCGCCAGGGTCGACTTGCCCGAACCGGATTCGCCGATCACGCCCAGGGCCTGGCCAGCGCCGATGCGCAGGTCGATGCCCTCCAGCACCCGGTAGCGCGGCAGGCCATCGGCGCCGATGGGGCCGTAGCCGGCCACCAGGTCCTTGACCTCCAGCACCGGGGCGGCGGTCTCCACGGTGGGCAGGCCACGTTCCGCCAGGGGTTCCGGCCGGGCCGCGGCCAACAGGCTGCGGGTGTAGGGATGGCGGGCGCTGGCCAGCAGGCGCTCGGTGCGTCGATTCTCATAGACCTCGCCGCCGTTGAGCACCAGGATGCGGTCGGCCATCTGGGCCACCACGGCCAGGTCGTGGGAGACGTAGATGGCGGTCACGCCCCGCTCGCGCACCACCTGCTTGAAGACGCGCAGCACCTCGATCTGGGTGGTGACGTCCAGCGCCGTGGTGGGTTCGTCGAGGATCACCAGGGTCGGATCAGTGATCAGTGCCATGGCCGCCATCAGCCGCTGCAACTGCCCGCCCGAGACCTGGTGCGGATAGCGCTGGCCGATGTGCTCGGGATCCGGCAGCGCCAGCTCCTTGAACAGCTGCAGCGCCCGCGCCTCGGCTTCCCGACGCGTCAGCACGCCATGGATCAGCGCGCTTTCGATGATCTGCTCCATCAGCCGCCGCGACGGATTGAAGGCCGCCGCCGCGCTCTGGGCGATGTAGGCCACGGTGCGGCCACGCAGTCGGCGCAGGCCCGCGGCGTCCAGCTCCAGCACCTGGGTGTCGCCGACGCGGATAGAGCCGCCGGCCAGTCGGCAGCCGGCGCGGGCATAGCCGAGCAGCGACAGGGCGATGGTGGTCTTGCCCGAGCCGGATTCACCGATCAGCGCCAGCACCTCGCCCTTGGCCAGGTTGAAGCCGACGTCCTTGACGATGGTGGTTTCGCTGCCGTCTTCGCCCTGGGCGACCACGCGCAGGTCTTTGACCTCTACCAGCAATTCCATCTCAGCGCCCTCCCCGGCGCCGCGCGCCGAACCGGTCGATGAGCAGGTTGACGCCCACGGTCAGGGTGCCGATGGCCAGCGCCGGCATCAGCACCGCCGGGGCACCGTCGGCCAGACCGCCGATGTTCTCCCGCACCAGGGAGCCGAGGTCGGCGTTCGGCGGTTGCACGCCGAGGCCGAGAAAGCTCATGCCGCTGAGCAGCAGCACGATGTAGACGAATCTCAGGCCCAGGTCGGTGAGCAGCGGCAGGCGCATGTTGGGCAGCATCTCGCGCAGGGCGATGTACAGCCGGCCTTCGCCACGGGTGCGGGCGACCTGGACGTACTCCAGCTCGGTGAGATTCATCGCCAGGCTGCGGGCGATGCGATAGCAGCCGGGGGCATAGCCCACCACCGCCATGACGATCAGCAGCGGCACCGAGGAGCCGAAGGCCGAGACCATCACCAGCGCCAGCATCTTGCTCGGCAGCGAGATCAGCGCATCGATCAGCCGCGACAGCGGCTCGTCCACCCAGCGTCCGGACAGCGCCGCCAGCAGACCGAGGCCGGTACCCAGGACGCAGGCCAACACCGCCGCCACCAGCGCCAGCCCCACGGTGAAGCGGGCGCCGTCGAGGATGCGACTGAGCACGTCGCGGCCCAGGTAGTCGGTGCCCAGCAGGTGCGCAGGGCTATAGCTGGCCAGCACCGCGCTGTCGCCCAGGGCGCCCGGGTCATAAGGTGCCAGCCAGACGCCGAACAGCGCGATGAACAGCCAGAAGACCACCAGGACGCCGCCGATGATGCCGGTCAGGGACCAGCGGCTGCGCCGACGGGTCCGCGGCGGTGACAGCTGGGCGTCGAGCGTCTTGCCATCCACCGGCACGACGGACGCGGCACGTACGGGAATCACGGGTCGGGTCATAGCGTTCTCAGCCTCGGATTGGACAGGATGGCGCAGAGGTCCGCCAGGGTCATGAGCACCAGGTAGGCGCAGCAGAACAGCATGGCGCAGGCCTGGATCAGCGGCAGGTCGCGACTGGCGACGCCGTCCACCATCAGCTGGGCGATGCCCGGGTAGTTGAAGATGGTCTCGACGATCACCACCCCGCCCATCAGGTAGGAAAGACTCAGGGCGATGGAATTGGCGATGGGCCCCACGGCATTGGGCAAGGCATGGCGCAGGACGGCGCGCACCGGACCGACGCCCTTGAGCCGGGCCATCTCCACATAGGGACTCTGCAGCTGCTCCACCAGGGCGGCGCGGGTCATCCGCGCCATCTGCGCGACGATCACGCAGCACAGGGTGCCCACCGGCAGCGCATAGGCGCGCAGGAAGTCCAGGGGGCCGTCGATGTCATGGGCGAAGGTGAGCGCCGAGGTCCACTGCAGGTGCACGGCGAAGACCAGCACCGCCAGGGTCGCCACCAGGAATTCCGGCACCGCGACGATGCCCAGGGTAAAGACGTTGAGGGCGCGGTCCAGGCGACCGCCGGCGTTCATCGCCGAGACGATGCCCAGGCCCAGCGCCAGGGGTACCGACACCAGGGCGGTGACCCCGGCCAGCATCAGGGAGCCGCCCAATCGATCGCCGATCATGGTGGATATGGGCATCTGGCTGGCCAGCGACTGGCCGAGATCACCGTGCAGGAGGCCGCTTAGCCAGTGGACGTAGCGCAGCAGCGCCGGCTGGTCGAGGCCCATCTGGGCCCGCAGCGCGGCGACCTGCTCGGGCAGCGCGAACTGGCCCAGCGCCTGCTGCGCGGCATCGCCCGGCAACAGCGCGGAGACGAAGAACACCAGCAACGAGACGATGAGCAGGGTCAGCAACCCGCCCCCGAGGCGTCTGGCGATGAGGGAAAAGACGGAAAGGTCCAAAGCCACCTCCTGCTTGAGCGTGGAGCGGCGAGCCGGTCGCTGCGGAGCGACTCGCCGTGAGGCAACGAGCGTCAGGCCTCCAGCCAGACGTGCTCGGCGAACATGTAACCCATGAAGCCGCCGATGGGGATGATTCCGTAGCCACCGAGCTTGGGCGAATGGGCATCGATGGAGCTGGTGAAGATCGGCAGGCCGATGCCGCTGTGCTGGTGGATCAGCAGCTGCATGTCGGCGTACATCTGCTTGCGCTTGGCGACATCCGTCTCGCCGCGGGAGGCCACCAGCAACTGGTCGAACTGTTCGTTCTTCCAGCCGGATTCGTTCCAGGGCGCATCGGACTTGAAGAATTGCGACAGCAGGATGTTGGCGGTGGGCCGGGCGTTGATGTTGCCGAAGCCCAGCGGGTCCTTCATCCAGTGGTTGTCCCAGTAGCCGTCGGCGCTGACCCGATTGACCATCAGGTTGAGGCCGGCCTGGCGCGCCGACTGCTGCAGCACCAGGGCCATCTCGTTGGCGTTGTCGGCGGCGGTGGAGGTCACCAGCGGCATCCGTGCGCCGGCGATGCCGGCCTTCTGGAAGAGAAACTTGGCCTTGTCCGGATCGTAGGGCCGCTGGGGCAGATCCGCCGCGTAATAGGGTGTACCCGGCATGATCGGCTGGTCGTTGCCGATGGTGCCGTAGCCGAGGAACACCGACTTGAGGATCTGCTCGCGGTCGAACAGCAGCTTCATGCCCTCGACCACGTTGGGATCGTTGAACGGCCGATTGGGAATGCGCATGATCAGGTCGGTGTAGCCACCCGAGGTGTTGGCCACCACCTTGAGCTTGCCGCTCTGCTTGAGACGTTCGGCGGAGCGCGGATCCACCGACACGGTGAGCTGGACGTCGCCGGCCAGCAGGGCGTTGACCCGCGAGGGCTCGTCGCCGATGCCGATCAGCTCGATCTCGTCCAGATAGGGCTTGCCGGACTTCCAGTAGTTTTCGTTGCGCACGCCCACGGTGCGCACGCCCGGCTTGAATTCCTTGACCTTGAAGGGTCCGGTGCCGTTGGCGGTGGAAAAATCCTTGGTGCCGTCGGCGATGATCAGGAACGGCGAGATGGCCAGCACCGCGGGCAGCTCGGAGTTCGGCGACACCAGGCGGATGCGCACCTCGTCGGGGGCCACCGCGGTGACCTCGGCAAACTGGTCGGCCAGGGCCTTGACCTTGGAACCCACCGCCGGGTCCTTGTGGCGCAACAGCGAGTAGACGACGTCGGCGCTGTCGAAGGTCTTGCCGTTGTGGAATTGCACACCCTGGCGCAGCTTGATCGTCCAGGTCAGGGCGTCCTGGGTATCGAAACTGGTGGCCAGCGCCATCTGGGGTTCGAGGTGGCTGTCGAAGACGGTCAGGCCGTTGTAGAAGAAGTATTGCCGGGCATAGTCGCCCGAGAAAGCGCCGCGGGCCGGATCGAGCGTATCGGCGGTGGACGACCCGGCCGCTGCGGCGCGCACCCGACCGCCACGGCGCGGGGTGCCGGTGACCGCATCTTCTGCCGCGAACGCCTGGCCGTCACGGCCGAGCAGACCACCCACCCCGGTCGCCAGCAACCCGGCGGCGCCCAGCAGGCGCAGCGCATCGCGCCGCGACAGCCCCCGATGCAGGGCCTCGAAGGCCCGAACGCTTTCAGCAGCTCCTATCAGGGGACTTCCAGTCTTTTTCTCGGTCATGTCGGCTCGCTCGTTGGGGGCTCGGTCACCAGTCCGTACACCCCTCCCCGGGCGCACGGCGCTGTCCTCTTGGCCGCCTTGTCATGCGGCCTGGTTCATTACAGCACCGGCCCCTCGCCGATTACCGTCGAATTGCCCCTGCGGCGAGACAGAAAAGACCGTTTTGACCAAGCCGCTCAGCATTGTTTGCGGTGTGCGTCGCGACGGCGCATCAGGGCCCGCCATGCCCGTCTTTGGCGCGCTGGCGCGGCGTTTCGCTTGGGGTGGCGGAGCGCGGTGCGGACCGCGACGGGAGACTGGATGGCTGCGAAAAACCTGCGGTGGCAGCAGGTTCTGCGCAGCGCCGCCGGTTTGCGCCCGCCGGGCTGCGGAAACGCAAAACCGCCCGCGCGGGCACTGCGCGTGGCAGGACCCGGGCGGGCGGTTGCGGGAACGACGGCTAGTGCAGGCGATCCTGGACCCGGTAATACAGCCCTACCAGCGGCAGGAACCACGGCTTGCCGAAATGCCCGGGAATGGCCGGCCAGTCCAGTACCCGCCATGGATTGGCCTGGCTGCGGCCCTCCAGCACCTCGGCCATCACCCGGCCCATGTGCACCGACATCTGCACCCCGTGGCCGCTGTAGCCCATGGCGTAGAACAGGCCATCCTGCTCGCCGGCGCGGGGCAGGCGGTCGGCGGTCATGTCCACCAGGCCGCCCCAGCAATAGTCGATGGGCGTCTGGGCCAGGCTGGGAAACAGCTGGCCCAGGGCGTTGCGCAGCACGGCGCCGCTCTTGGCGTCCTGGCGCGGATCGGACAGGGCGAAACGCGCCCGCCCGCCAAAGATCAGCCGGTGATCCGGCGTGGTGCGGAAATAGTTGCCGATGATGCGGCTGGTGACATAGGTGCGCCGATTGGGCAGCAGTTCGTCCAGCTGCGCCTTGGGCAGCGGCGCCGTGGCGATGATGAAGCTGCCCACCGAGGCGATGCGGCGACGAAACCACTGGAAGGGGCCGACGCTGGCGTTGCCCGTGGCCACCAGCACCTGGCGGGCGCGCAACTCGCCCTTGGCGCTGATCACCCGAAAGCTGCCATCGGGCAGGCGCTGCAGATCGCTCACCGCCGCACCCTCGTAGACCTGGGCGCCCCGTCGCACCGCCGCATCGGCCAGCCCTACGCCGAAGCGCCCCATGTGCATCTGGGCACCGTTGTGCTGCAGCAGCCCCCCATGGAAATCAGCTGACGCCACCTCGACCCGCACCTGGGCGGCGCTGAGCAATTCGACCTGCGGATCCACCTCCTGGCGGATCAGTTCGCAGGTGCGCGCGAGGTTGTCGTAGTGCTGCGGCTTGGCCGCCAGCTTGAGTTTGCCGGCCTTGTGGAAATCACAGGCGATGCCCTCTTCGGCGATCACCGCCTCGACGCTGGCCACCGCATCGGCATAGGCCTGGTAGAAGGCCCGGGCCTTTTCGGCGCCCAGGCTGGCGTGCAGGGCCGCGTAGTCCTGGGCGACGCCGGTGTTGCAGTGGCCGCCGTTGCGCCCGGAGGCTTCGCCGATCACCCGACCGGCCTCCAGCACCGCCACGCTGGCACCGCGCCGGCGCAGGGCGACGGCCGCGGAGAGCCCGGTGAAGCCGCCGCCGATGATGGCGACATCCACCTCGCCCGCCACCGGCCCCGGGGTGGCCCCGGTAAAGCCCGGCGCGGTCGCGAGCCAGTAGGAATCGGACGATGCTGGGCCAAGACTCATGGGCAGGCGCTCCGGCAGCTCAGGGGGTTATTCGAGACCGACGACCGCGGCCAGGCCGCCGATGTCCTTGATCTCGGTGTTGCGGTAGAACGGCGTGCTCGGCTCATGGCCGCGATTCACGAACACCTTGTTCTTGATGTTCATGTAGTCGGCCGGAATGAGGTCGTAGCGAAAGCTCGACGACACGTGCAGCACGTCTTCCGGGCCGCAGCCGAGGTTGTCCAGCATGTATTCGAAGGCCTGCAGGCGCGGCTTGTAGGCCTGGCCCTGCTCGGCGGTGAAGACCCGGTGGAAGGGCACGCCCAGCTTGTCGACGTTGGACATGATCTGCTCGTCGGCGGCGTTGGAATAGATCACCAGCGGGATCTTGTCGGCGATCTTGGCCAGGCCCGCGGTCACGTCCGGATGCGGCCCCCAGCTCGGCACCGCCTCGTAGTAGGCATTGGCCTCGGCGTCGGTGAAGGAGATGCCCCAGCGCTTGCAGGTACGCTCCACCGCCGAGTACAGCACTTCCGAATAGGGTTTCCAGGCGCCCAGCACCTCGTCGAAGCGATAGCCGTTGAAGTCCTTGCAGAACTGGTCCATCGCCTCGGCCGGAATGCGGTCGGCGAACATCTCGCGGGCCATGTCGGACATGCGGAAACGGGTCAGGGTGCCGTAGCAGTCGAAGGTGATGTACTTGGGCCGAAAGGCGGTCATGGCAAGAGTCCTTTGACAGGGGTCGTGAGTGAGAGGCCGGGGCGCCAGTGGCGTCCCTGGCAAGCATTACAGCACCGGCGGGCCTGACAGTTGTCCGCTTTCAGGCGCCGCGGGAGACAGAAAAAACCGTTTTGGCGGTAGGGCCCAGCATTGTTTGCGGCGACCTCAGGCTTTGGCCGAAAAGTGCCTGCGCTCGGCCATGCTGCGTTAAAAATCATCTCGGAATGCTCATTTACCATTCGTAAACTCCGCTTCCTCGCTGATTTTTGCCTTGCCTGACCATCGCTCAGCGACTTTTCGGCCAAGCCTCAGGAGTGCTCCAGATCGATCAGTACGCTCTTGCTGCGCAGGGTCGCCTCATAGGCGGCGCGGCCCAGGTCCTTGCCGATGCCGGAGCGCTTGTAGCCGCCGGTGGGAATGATCCAGTCGTGGCTGCGGCCATAGCGATTGACCCAGACGGTACCGGCTTCCAGCGCCCGCGTCAGGCGCAACGCCCGGCCGAGATCGGCGGTGTGCACCCCGGCGGCCAGGCCGTAGGTGGGGTGGTCGGCCAGCGCCAGGGCCTCGGCTTCGTCGTCGAATACCTGCACGGTCAGCACCGGGCCAAAGATCTCTTCGCGCACCGCGGGATTGTCCGCCTCGACCCCGGTGATCAGCGTCGGCTGATAGTAGGCGCCGCCCATGCCCTCCTCCAGGGCACCACCAACCAGGATCTCCGCGCCGGCCGCCCGACTGCGCGAGACGATGTCCTGGATGCGCTGGCCCTGGCGGTGGGAAATGATCGGCGCCAGGGTGGCCTCCGCCGACCAGGTCGGGCCCGGGCGCAAGGCGGCGAAGGCCGCCTGGATGCCCTCCAGCATCGGCTCCAGGGCGGCCCGCTGGACCAGCAGCCGCGAGCCCGAGACGCACACCTGGCCGGCGTTGCCGGTGATGGCGGCGGCCACGCTGCGGGCGGTACGGGCCAGATCCGGGGCATCGGCGAACACCAGTTGCGGACTCTTGCCACCCAGCTCCAGGGTCACCGGCTTGGGCCCGCTCTCGGCGCAGGCGGTCATGATGGCAGTGCCGGTTCCGGTGGAGCCGGTAAAGGTGACCTTGCCGATGCGCGGATGGCGGCACAGGGCGTCGCCGGTGGTCCGACCATCGCCCTGGACCACGCTGAGGATGCCGGCCGGCAGCCCCGCCAGGACGGCCAATTCGGCCAGACGCAGAATGGAGAACGGCGTCAGTTCTGACGGTTTGATCACCACGGCATTGCCGGCGGCGAGCGCCGGCGCCATCTTCCAGCCGGCCATGCTCAGGGGGAAATTCCAGGGCGCGACGGCGCCCACCACGCCATAGGGCTCGGTGATCTGCAGCCCCAGGTGACTGGTGGCGGTGGCCGCCACCTCGCCGCCGTGCTTGTCGGCGAATTCGGCGAAGAAGCGGATGCCCTCGGCCACATAGGGGATGTCCCAGGCCAGCACCTCGCGCAGCGGACGGGTCGAACCCACCGCTTCCAGCGGGCCGAGGATCTCGCCATCGGCTTCGACCAGATCGGCCCAGCGGCGCATCACCCGCGCCCGCTCGCGCGGCGGCCGGCTGGCCCAGTCACTGGCCTTCCAGGCGCGCCAGGTGCCCTCCACCACCTCGTCCACCAGGTCCGCCGAGGCACACGGCAGACCGCTCTGGAAACCGCCATCGGAAGGCCGGAACACCTCCAGTTCGGCGCGGGCGTCGCGGATGCGTCCCCCGCTGAAATGGGCACAACGAACCGCTATTGCTCTGGGGTCGAACGAGGCCATGGCGCGCTCCGCTAGGGCTGTGGGCTTGGCCCCCATGCTAGGCGCGTGGATCGCCATCTTTTGCCGAACTGGCAGGGGCCTTCGGCGCCGCGCAGTGGCGCGTCCACCCCTCGGCAACCGAATCTGCCGTCGCGGCTTGTTAGGCTGACGCCTGAATCAGCCAGACCCGAATCGGAGCCCTGCCGTGTCCCACGCCACCCTAAGACCCCTGCGCGAAACCGACCTCGCCACCGCTCACCAGCTGTCCCAGGCGCTGCACTGGCCCCATCGCCCGGAAGACTGGCAGTGCCTGTTCCACACCGGCGAAGGCCTGGTGCTGGAAGACGACCAGGGCGTGTTCGGCACCGGGTTCTGCGTGCCCCAGGGCGACTTCGCCACCATCGGCCTGGTGATCGTCGCCGACAGCCACCAGGGCCAGGGCCATGGCCGCCGCCTCATGGACGGCCTGCTGCAACTGGCCGGTAACCGCACGCCCCTGCTGGTCGCCACCCTGCGCGGCGCCCCGCTCTACCGCAGCCAGGGCTTCGACTCCTATGAGCGCATCTATCAGCACCAGGTGGCGAGTCTGCCGGCCATGGCTGAACGTCAGCCACTGGAAGACCAGGTCCGTGAGCTGAGTCCGGCAGCGGCGCCGCAGCTGGAGACCCTGGCCCAGGCGGCTACCGGCCTGGACCGCAGCGCCCTGCTGCAGGAATTGCTGCCCCAGGCCGAGCGCATCGTCGGCTTTGAGCAGGAGGGCCAGTTGCGCGGCTTCGCCCTGCTGCGCCCCTACGGCCGCGGCCTGTCGGTCGGCCCGGTGATCGCCGAATCCACCGAACAGGCCAAGGCGCTGATCCTCGCCCTGCTGCGCCACGCCGAAGGGCGCTACGTGAGATTCGACGTGACGGCCCGCAGCGGTCTCAATCCCTGGCTGAGCGAAATCGGCGTTCCCCAGGTCGATGAGGTCGAGCAGATGGCCCGGGGCAAGGCGCCGCTGTCCCGCGATGGCCTGGATCAATTCGCGCTGCTGACTCAGGCGCTGGGCTGAGCGACCGCGGCCTCGCGCGGGCGGTATCCCCGCGGCAGGCGGCGCGGCCGCCTGACCGCTCTGCCGGGCGAAATCGGCGACCATCCCCTTACCCGTCCAGCCACGCAGGCGCCCTCACGACACAGCCGTCCGCACCGTCAGGCCAGGGTTCCAGACGCTGGCTAGCGTCCTTCATCCGCCCAGCTGGGCCGCTCATTGACGAGGGTTTCCAGTGGATAGCCGCCTTGGCGAAGGGGCTGGCGCAGGACGATGCGGCTGGCAAATTTCTCGATACCGATATTGTCCTCCAGCAGTCGATCCATCAGGGCCTGCAACCAGTTGATGCTCGGCACCACGATCTTGAGCAGATAGTCGTAGCCGCCACTCACGTTGTGGCACTCGACGATCTCCTGATACCGGGTGATTCCGTCTTCAAAGGTGCGAAAGTCGGCAGGTCGATGGCTGCTGAGGGTGACCTCGGAAAAGACGATGACATGACTGCCCACCTTCTCCAGGGCGATATCGGCGTGATTGCCGCGGATCACCCCGGTCTCCTGCAGTCGCTTGGTGCGAAGCAGGCAGGGACTTTCGCTCAGCGATATCGCGGAAGAAAGCTCGACATTCGAACAGCGTCCCTCGCGTTGCAGATACACGAGAATCTTGATATCGAACGCATCGAGGGACGCCGGAGGGTGCATGGGTCTGCCTTGAACGGTGAGCGCTAGACGCGGGGAACTGCAGAGTGCGCTTCGGTCAGCGCCGCGTCGAGCGTCTCTATCACCAGGCCGGCCTGTTCCGCGGTGAGCACCAAGGAGGGGCGAATCTTCAGCACGTTGTGGCCCATGGCGCAGCCGCTGAGCAGGACACCCTTGTCGCGCATCAGATTGACCACCCGGGTCGTCAGCGCTCGATCCGGCTCTCGGGTCAGCCGATCGGACACGAGCTCCACGCCGACGAACATGCCTACCCCCCGCACATCGCCGATGGCCGCGTGCCGGTGGGCGAGCGCCGCGATACCCTCCCGCAGGAGCGTGCCCACCTCCGCGGCATGCTGCACCAGGCGTTCCTTCTCGATCGTGTCGAGCACCGCCAAGGCGGCGGCGCAGGACACGTTATTGCCCCCGAAGGTATTGAAATACCGGGAGTTCCTACCAAACTCGGCGAGGACGTCCGCCGTGGCCAGCAGCCCGGCGACCGGTTGTCCGTTGCCCATCGGCTTGCCCAGGGTGACGATATCCGGGATCACACCGTGGCGCTGGAAGCCCCACAGGTGCTCGCCGGTCCTGCCAAAGCCCGGCTGGACTTCGTCGGCGATGAAGATACCACCGGCCCGCTTGATCGCCTCGACCGCGCCCTTCAGCAGACCCGCCGGCTCGGGCAGGATGCCATCGCTGGTAAAGATCGAGTCCACGATCAGCGCCGCCGGCTTGATGCCGTGCCGTTGCAGGTCGCGGATCGCCGCTTCGACGTCGCGGGTGAAGCGCTCAGCGACATCCACCGCGCCGGCATGGTAGGCGCGCGGCGCCGGTACCAGTCGCACATGGGCGCCGAGGTCCACCGTGACGCCCAGCGACGGCGAGAATTTCGCGACCGCATCGGTGAAGCCGTGATAGGCGGTCTCGGTGACGATCACGCCCGTGCCCCCCGTGCGCACCTGGGCGATCCGATAGGCGACGTCGTTTGCCTCGCTCCCGGTGCAGGTCAGCATGAGGTGCGCCAGCTCGGTCTCGGGCACGGTGGCGAGTAGGCGCTCGGCCAGTTCGAGAATGGTGTCGTGCAGATAACGGGTATTGGTGGCGAGGGTCTGCACCTGCCGGCAGATCGCCTCGGTCACCGCCGGGTGGCAATGGCCGAGCGAGGCGACATTGTTATAGGCGTCCAGATAGCGGCGGCCCTCCGGATCGATCAGCCAGGCGCCCTCGCCCCGCACGATATGCAGGGGATGCTCGTACATCAGCCGATAGGCCGGCCCGAGCAGGGCGTCGCGGCGTTCGATCAGGGCCGCCGTTGCGGCGTTCAGTTTGACGCGGCCCGGTATGTAGGCGTTGACCATGTTGAGGTCAGGGGTGCTGTTCATGGCGTGGTCCTGTGCATACGTCGGTAAGTAACAGCTCGCGGGCCTGATCTCGAGACAGATCGGCCAGCAAGGTCAGTGCCTCCCACGAGGCCGCGTTGTGGCGCATGATGTAGTCGTAGTTTTCCGGGTAGCGCCTGGCCCGCCACTCCGAGATCAGCACGGTGATCAGGTGACGCGTCGCCATGAGGTCGGCAACGATCTCCTGCTCGCTTTCGTCGAGCGGCAGCGTGGCGTGATAGGCGCCGAGGAATTGCGCGGGGCCCAGGAGTGGATCGGCAGGGCCACTCATGGCAGGGCCGCTCCCGGCAGGGCCACTCATGTGGAAGGCAGCGGCGGTGGCGACCTCGCCCACCAGGGGCGCATGCAGCATGTCGCCGAAGTCTATGACTCCGATGATGCGCTCGTGGTCCTGGGGCGCGGCCAGCACGTTGTAGAGGTGGTAGTCGTTGTGGATGACCTGGGCCCTCAGGTGCGGCAACAGTGGCAGCACGTGCCGGTTGAAACGCGCCATGAACGTCCTGACCAGGGCGCGGCGCGGGCCTTCTTCGATGCTATCGACCTTGGCCGCCAGGCGATGGGCTGTGGCAACGTTCCACAGCAGATCGTGGGTCGCGGACGGGTGCTCGAAGTCGCGCAAGGCGAGGTTCAATTCGGCCAGGAAGGTGCCCATCGCTCGGCGCTGGGTAGCGGTACGGCGGGTATCGCGGACCTGCACACCGTCGAGATAGGTCAGCATCCGCACAGAGGTCGCCGATCCGTCCGGGAGCACCAGGGTAGCGTGCGTCTGCCCTCCCAGCGTCCGCACCACCCGAGGTACCGGAAGGCTGGGCGCCACGCAGCAAATATGGTCGAGCGCGGCGATCTGAAAATCCACCACTGCCAGGGATTCGGACGGATTGCTGATCTTGACCACGTAGCGCTCGCCCGCCGCCGTCTCCACACGGCAATTCTGATCCCGCTCACCCAACAGCAGGTCGACCCGGCCATCGATACCGTAGAGACGCCGAACGAGCTGCTGCACCTCGTCCGGCGCGAGGGTCGGTGGCGGCGTCTCCATGGTCGCCGAGACGCCTGGCTGTGTGGTGGCGACCATCATCCCTGCCTCGGCGAGGCGGTTTCGGCGAGGCCTGGCAGACCGAGTAGCCCCGGAAGCTGGCGGATATCGGTCAGGCGCTCGACGCCATAGCCGTCGCAGGCCGGCTCATGCCCGCGGTCGATGAAGGCCCTGGCCATGAAGCCCAGATCCGCGGCCGTCATCAGGTCGTAACGGAAGCTCGAAGAGACATGCATCATGTCCTGCGGCCCGCAGCCCAACTGCTCGAACATGTACTCGAATACCTGCGCCCTCGGCTTGTAGGCGCGCGCCTCTTCCGCCGTGTAGACCGCGTGAAAATCCGCCTGCAGGTGGGCGACGCTGGCGGGAATCAGATCGACCATGGAGTTCGACAGGATCACCAGCGGTACCTGCGGGGCGATGGCCTTGAGCGTCTCGACGACATGCGGATGCGGCTGCCAGGTGGGCACGGCCTGGTACAGGGCCAGCGCATCGGCCGCGCGATAGTCCACGCCGTGCTTGGCGCAGGCGCGCTGAATGGCGTTTTCCACTACCTCGAAAAAGGGCTTCCAATCGCCCAGGACTTCATCGAGGCGATAGAAACGGAAACTGTCGAGGAAGGCTGGCATCCGCTCGCTCGGCACACGATCCGCGAACAGCCGCTTCGCGGTGGGTCCCATTTCGAAGTTGATGAGCGTGCCATAGCAGTCGAAGCTGATGAATTTCGGCTTGTACGTCATGTGTCGCGAACTCCAGCGCCTGGGTGAGGGGTGATGCCTCAAGCTTAGGGAGTTCGCACCCGCTGGGATGCTCTACAACAGGGACGCTCAGGCAGATTCCTGCGCAAATCGGCGCCTGCTGGCAGGATCTGCGGGGGGCTTTCCGACGACTCGCCGGTCAACGCCACTCGCACCCCGCCACACGGTTGCAACTGGTGCGGGCGCGGTCGCCCTGGGACGTGGAGAAGCGACTGATGACGTTCCAGCCCAGCTGCCGGGTGCGGCCCAGCCAGAGATTGCCGTCGCTGGTCAGGCCGCTGAAGAACTGCAGTCGTCCCAGGCGGGTGCTGGTCTGCGCCCATGACAGACCCGAAACCGGATCGTAGCCCCGCATCAGGGTGTCGTTGCCCTGGACCGCCACCCCGTACCAACCCCCCTGCCCGTCCTGGCAACGCAACACGAAGGCGCTGCGCACGCAGGTGTTGGCCGGTTTGAGACTGGGAATGGCCGCCTGGACGGCAGGTACCAGCAGCAGAGCCGCGGCCAGCAGGCCGGTACGCAGGAGCGCAGACGAGGTCATGGCGGTAATCGGTCGGGAGCGGGACGCCCAGCATGAGGTAAATCCTGCAGCCCGACCAGCACTGGCGTGCTAGAGCGCCTTGCGACCCAGACTGGACAGGGCCGGCTCGGCCATCGCCACGCCTTCCTGAACCTCCGGCTCCGAAGCGGGAATTGCCTGGCCATCCAGCGCGGCGTTGAGCCGTCCCATGTCCAACGCTCCCACCCAGCGCGCGATAACCAGCGTGGCTACGCCATTGCCAATGGTATTGGTGATCGCTCGAGCCTCGGACATGAAGCGGTCTACACCCAGTAGCAGCACCATGCCGGCCACCGGGATGGTGCCAAGACTGGCGAGGGTCGCCGCCAGGGTGATGAAACCGGAACCGGTGACGCCGGCCGAACCCTTGGATGTGAGCATCAACACAGCCATGATGATGAGCTGGTCGGTCAGGCTCAGTGGCGTGTTGGTGGCCTGGGCGATGAAGGTCGCGGCGGCGGTGTAGTAGATGGCCTGGCCGTCCGGGTTGAAGGTCAGGCCGGAGGGGATGACCATGCCGGCCACTGGCTTCGAACAGCCGGCGTTTTCCATCTTGCGGATCATCTGTGGCAGCACCGATTCCGACGAACTGGTGCCCAGCACGGTGAACAGCTCTTCCTTGAGGTACCTGAGCAGCTTCCACAGGCTGAAGCCGGCGACGCGGCAGATCGGGCCCAGCACCAGGGCGACGAACAGGATGCAAGTAATGTAGAAGCAGGCCATCAGCTTGCCCAGGGAGAACAGCGAGCCGAAGCCGTACTTGCCGATGGTGAAGGCGATGGCGCCAAAGGCCCCCAGCGGCGCCAGGCGCATCACGATGTTGACGATGCCGAACATGCCGTGCATCAGACTGTCGAGGGTGCGGATGATCGGCTTGCCCTTGTCGCCGCAACGCGCCAGGGCCACACCGAGCAGAATGGAGAACAATAGGATCTGCAGGATGTTGCCCTTGGCGAAGGCATCCCCGAGGGTGTTGGGGATGATCTGCATCATGAAGGCGATGAAGGATTCATGCTTGGCGGCCTCGGTGTAGCTGGCGATGGCGGAACTGTCGAGGGTGGCTGGATCGATGTTCATGCCAGCGCCGGGCTTGAAGGTATCGACCACTACCAGCCCGACGATCAGTGCCAGGGTCGAGACCACCTCGAAGTAGATGAAGGCGCGGATGCCCACCCGGCCCAGCTCCTTCATGTCGTTCATCTTGGCGATACCGGTGACCACGGTAAGGAAGATCACCGGCGCGAGCAGCATCTTGATCAGCTTGATGAAGGCATCGCCGATGGGTTTGAGCGAGGTGGCGAAGTCCGGGTAAAAGACGCCGAGCAAGGCGCCGGCAATGACCGCGATGACGACCTGGACGTAGAGTTTTCCGAGTAGGCGCTTCATGGGATATCCATTGTTGTTCTTGTAATGGAAGCGACCGCGCCGGCGGGCGGTCGCCCGTGAAAGTGCTGAGGCCTTCCCACCCGCTGGCTCGCCGCGGGTGGGAACGCCGAGCTAGCGGGCGATCAGCTCCAGCACGGCGTCGGTGACCTGGCGCGTGGTGGCCGTACCGCCCAGGTCTGGCGTGTGCAGGCCGCTGGCGGTGACCTCCTCGATGGCCCGCATCAGGTGGGCACTGGCCTCGCGCTCGCCAAGGTGGTCGAGCATCAGCGCCGCGGTCCAGAAGGTAGCGATGGGGTTGGCGACGCCCTTGCCGGTGATGTCGAAGGCTGAGCCGTGGATGGGCTCGAACATCGAGGGAAAGCTCCGGTCGGGGTTGAGATTGGCGGTAGGCGCGATACCCAGGCTGCCGGACAGCGCTGCGGCCAGGTCCGAGAGGATGTCGGCGTGCAGATTGGTGGCGACGATCACGTCCAGGTTGCCGGGCTTGAGCACCATGGTGGTGGTCACCGCATCCACCAGCTCACGGGTAGTGCGCACGTCCGGATAATCCTTGGCCACCTCGGCGAACACCTCGTCCCACAACACCATGCCGTGGCGTTGGGCGTTGGACTTGGTGACCAGCGTCAGGTGCTTGGCCGGGCGGCTGCGGGCCAATTCGAAGGCGAATCTATGGATACGCTCGACGCCAACGCGGGTGAAGGTGGAGACCTCGGTGGCTACCTCGATGGGCAACCCCTGGTGGACCCGACCACCGCTGCCGGAGTATTCGCCTTCGGAATTCTCCCGCACGATCACCCAGTCAATGGTCTGCCCGTTGGTCAGCGGACTTTTAACCCCGGGTAACACCCGCGCCGGCCGCACGTTGGCGTATTGGTCGAAGCCCTGGCAGATCGGCAGCCGCAGGCCCCAGAGGGAAATGTGATCCGGCACCTTCTGGCTTCCTACCGCGCCGAAAAAGATGGCATCGGCCTGCTTGATCTCGTCCAGCCCCCCTTCCGGGATGTAGTGACCATGCTGGAGGTAGTACTCCGAATCCCAGGGGTAGTGGCTGACATCAAAGGCGAAACTGCCCAGGCGCCTGGCCAGGCCTTCGAGGACCTCGAGGCCGGCGGCAATGACTTCGACCCCGATACCGTCTCCGGGAATGGCTGCGATCTTGTAGTTCTTCATGGCTGGGCCCTGTGCTCTGGTTCGTTGGGTAAGACGCCGACTGGCAGCGCTGGGCCGAGTATAGGTAGTGAAACCTGAGCTAAGATTCACCTGAACTCATCACTTACGTGAACTGAGGTTGATAATGAGTCGCCCCCAGGATTTGACCTTTTTTCACCAACTGGCCCAGCAGGGCAACCTGGCCGCCACGGCTCGCGAGCTGGGCATCACGCCCTCTGCAATCAGTAAACGACTGACCGCACTGGAAAAACGGCTAGGCGTTCGGCTCGTCAACCGGACCACTCGCTCCCTGGGTCTCACGCCCGAGGGTGAGCTTTATTTCCGCCATGCCGGACGCATTCTCGGTGACATCGAAGCAGTGGAAGACATGGTCGCCAGTCGCCGGAGCCAGCCCAAAGGCCTGCTGAGGATCAACGCTTCCCTGGGCTTTGGCAGACGCTACATAGGCCCGGCGCTGGCAGCCTTCATCGACCGCTACCCGGAGGTGGAGACCCAACTGCTGCTCAGCGACCATCCCATGGAACTGGCTGCCCATGGTCTGGACCTGGGCATCCGCTTCGGCGTGGCCCCGGATGCGGGCTATCACGCCCGACGCATCGCCAGCAATCGCCGATTGCTCTGCGCCTCACCGCTTTATCTGGAGCGCTACGGTGCACCGCAACGGTTGCAGGATCTGGCAACGCACAACTGCATCTTCCTGCGACAGAACGACAGCATCCACGGCGTCTGGGAGTTTCTCGAAGGGTCGCGCACCCGCAGCATCAAGGTCCGCAGCAACCTGAGCTGCAACGATGGTGAGGTGGCGCTGAACTGGGCACTCGAGGGCCGCGGCATCCTGCTTCGGGCGGAATGGGACATCGCCCGCTACGTGCGTAGCGGGCGGCTACGTCGGGTTCTGGAGGACGCCAGACCGCCTTCGGCAGATGTTTATGCGGTCTATTCTGAACACCATCACCTATCGGCCAAGGTGCGCCACTTCATCGACTTCCTGGTGGAACGCTTTCAGCGTATCGACCACCTCGAAGACCCGGCCAGCGAAGTCGACTGATCGCGCTCAGCTCTGCGCCGCCTGCCACAGCCGACCGATATCGCGAGCGGTGCGTTCCAGCAGCCCCTCGGCCTGGGCCAGGGCCTCTTCCAGGCTGAGCGGGCCCGGTACCAGACTGAAGGCAGCGGCGAGGCCCTGTTGATAGAGGGCGTCGTAGCCTTCGCCCAGCGAGCCGGCCACGGCCACCACCGGCACGCCGTGGCGCTGGGCCAGGCGCAGGACGCCCGCCGGGGTCTTGCCCCTCAGGGTCTGGCCGTCCAGCCGCCCTTCCCCGGTCACTGCCAGATCGGCGCCCTCCAGGGCTTTTTCCAGACCTACCAGCTCCGCGACCACCTCGATGCCGGGCCGAAAGGTGGCCTGGAGAAAGGCCAGGGCGGCAAAGCCGACCCCACCGGCGGCGCCGGCACCCGGCTGCTCGCTGACATCACGGCCCAGGGTCGCGGCGGTGACCGTGGCGAAATGCGCCAGGGCCGCGTCCAGCTCCCGCACCTGCTCGGGGGAGGCGCCCTTCTGCGGCCCGAAGATCTGGCTGGCTCCCTGGGGACCACAGAGCGGATTGTCGACGTCGGCGGCGATGACCACCTCCACCGCCGCTAGGCGCGGATGCAGGTCCGTCAGGTCCAGGCTGGCAAGGGAGGCCAGCGCCGCACCACCTGGTGCCAGCGCCTGGCCCTGCCCGTCCAGCAGCCGGACGCCCAGGGCCTGGAGTACGCCCGCGCCGCTGTCGTTGGTGGCGCTGCCACCGATGGCCAGCACCAGGCGCTCGGCGCCGGCATCCAGGGCGGCGCGCAGGAGCTCGCCGGTCCCGTGGGAGGTGGCGACCCGCACGTCGCGGCGGGCCTTGGGCACCAGTTCCAGGCCGCTGGCGCTGGCCATCTCGACGAAGGCGGTGCGCTGCTCGGCCAGCCAGCCCCAGCGGGCGGTCACCGGCTCGCCCAGGGGACCGGTCACCCGCGCCTCGCGCACCTCGCCGCCGGTCGCGGCGAGTACGGCATCCAGGGTGCCTTCGCCGCCGTCGCCCAGAGGGCATTCGCGGATTTCCGCCGTTGGCAGCGCCTGGCGCAGGCCACGGGCCAGGGCGCTGGCGACACCGGCGGCGGACAGGCTTTCCTTGAAGGAATCGGGAGCGATGACGATTTTCATGGGGCGATTCTCCGTTGTTATGCGCCGAGTGTTTCCTGGATCGGGCACGGCAGCAACAGGACAGACGCCCAGTCTCGACAGGTCAGGACTGTGAATTCGCCCAACCCTGATCCCATAGCAGCAAGGCGCAATATAGTTCGGCGGCGTCGGCGAAACGGCGTGGATCCCGCCCGGTCAGCGCCTGGATCCGCTCCAGTCGATGCCGCAGCCCATTGCGATGCAGCCCCAGCGCCTCGGCGCAGGCCTGGGGGCTGGCGTCCTCGGCGAACCAGCTGCGCAGCGTCGCCAGCAGCTGGCCGTCGCGATCGGCGCGGCGCAGTCTTGCCAGCGGTTCCAGCAGCCAGGCGCCGCGAGCGCACTCGGCCTGGCCCTGCAGCCAGGTCGGCAGGGCCAGGTCGTCCAGCGTCACCCGGATGAGGTCGGGCCGCAGGCGCCGGGTTACTGCCAGCAGGTCCAGCGCCCGCCGGGTCGTCTCGGCCAGCCCCGTCCAGGGTCGCGGCTCGGGGATCCAGGCGCTGCGCTGCAACGACCAGCCCTGCCCCGGCAGTTCCTCCAGCAGCGCCTCGGGCGCCTGCGCGCCGGGTCGATACCAGAGCCACTGCCGCTCTTCATGGGGCAGGCACCAGCTATGGACGCTGCGCTGCTGCGCCCAGTCGCCAAAACCCGGCGCCGGCACGGCGAACTCCAGCAGCAGCACGTCCCGCGGCAGGACCGGCTTCAGCCCGAGCAGCGTGGCATGGCGCCCCAGTTCGGGTGCGGCGCCGGGCGCGAGCAGCTGCCGCAGCAGCGGCGTGGTCATGCGCGCGGTCGCGGGCGGCTGCCCTGCCGCCTGCTCGATCAGCATTTCCGCGGTCAGGCGCAGGAGTTCGGCAGGTAGGCGCAACTGCTCGGCGTCCTCCCCGGACACGCCAAGCACGCCGACCAGTTCGCCCTGGTGATACAGCGGCAGATTGATACCGGCCTGGGCCCCCGCCAATTCCAAGGCAGCGCTGGCATCCAATGCCACCGCGCGGCCTTCGGCGATGACCTGCCGCGCCCCGGCATGGTGGCTGAACAGCCGCGCCGGATCGCCCGAGCCGATGATCAGCCCGGACGCATCCATGACATTGACGTTGCCGGGCAGGATGCGCATGGCGCGTTCGACGATTTCCTGCGCCAGGGTCTGGCTCAGCTCCATGGCCACCTCGGAGGTTGAAGGACGCCGGCATGGCGCGCCGTCACCTTAGAGGCGCCTCCACCGCTGGGCAAGCCGGTGGAGCTACGGGAGGGGCTACTCCGAGGTGCTCAGCACGCCACGGCGCACCTGGTCGCGCTCGATGGATTCGAACAGGGCCTTGAAGTTGCCCTCGCCAAAGCCGGTATCGCCCTTGCGCTGGATGAATTCGAAGAATACCGGCCCCAGCAGGGTCTGGGAGAAGATCTGCAGCAGCAGGCGACGCTCCCCACCTTCGGAGGTACCGTCGAGCAGGATGCCGCGGGCTTTCAGCTCTTCCACCGGTTCGCCATGGTTGGGCACCCGGCCTTCGAGCATCTCGTAGTAGGTCTCCGGCGGCGCGGTCATGAAGCGGGTACCAGAGGCCTTGAGCCGATCCCAGGTGGCCACCAGGTCATCGGTGAGAAAGGCCACGTGCTGGATGCCCTCGCCGTTGAACTGCATGAGGAATTCCTCGATCTGCCCGGCCCCCTTGGAGGATTCCTCATTGAGCGGGATACGCACCAGGCCGTCCGGTGCGGTCATGGCCTTGGATGTCAGCCCGGTGTACTCGCCCTTGATGTCGAAGTAGCGCAACTCGCGGAAATTGAACAGTCGCTCGTAGAAGTCGGCCCAGTAGGCCATGCGCCCGCGATAGACGTTGTGGGTCAGGTGGTCGATGACCTTGAGGCCGGCCCCCACCGGCTTGCGCTCGACTCCCTCCAGGAACACGAAGTCGATGTCGTAGATGGAGCTACCCTCCTCGTAGCGATCGATGAGGTACAGCGGCGCGCCGCCGATACCCTTGATCGCTGGCAGGCGCAATTCCATCGGCCCGATGGGCATGTCCACCGCCTGGGCGCCCAGCTCCAGCGCCTTGGCATAGGCGTGGTGGGAGTCGCGGCAGCGAAAGGCCATGCCGCAGACCGAGGGGCCGTGTTCGGCGGCGAAATAGGCGGCGTGGCCGGTCCTTTCGCGATTGACGATGGCGTTGATGTCGCCCTGGCGAAACAGCACCACGTCCTTGGAACGGTGGTTGGCGACGTGAGTGAAGCCGAGGCTTTCCAGCACGGGTTCGATGACGTTGGGCGTGGGCGAGGCGAATTCGATGAACTCGAAACCCATGAGGCCCATGGGATTTTCAAACAGATCGGCCATGATTGGCTCCTTGACGGGTGACGTGACGGACGTTGCCGATAACGCGGGCTAGCAACCCGTCAAGGGCGGCGCGCAGGAAATGCCACGCACGCTGCGCGCCAGGAAATCACCCAGGATGAGCTGACAGCCGAGCAGCTTCATGAGGCCACCCGCACCGGGGCATCGGGCTGCGCCTCGGGGTGTGCCTGCCGGAAGGCCGGATGCGCCCCGGCCAGGGCCTCCACCCGCTGGAGGCGTGGGTAGGACCCCAAGTCCACCTGGAAACGCCGCGCCGCATAAAGCTGCGGCAGCAGATAGACGTCCGCCAGCCCCACCTCACCGAAACAGAAGCCACTGGAGCCGATCTGCGCCTCCACTGCCGCCAGGCCCTCGCCGATCCAGTGCGAGATCCAGTCGAGCACGGCCGGCTCTTCCAGGCCCAAGCCGCGCAGGCGGTTGAGCACCGAGACGTTGTGCAGCGGATGGACATCGCAGGCGATCAGGGCGGCAACACCCCGATGGCGGGCGCGCAGCAGCGGATCGGTCGGCAGCAAGGGCACGGCCGGATAGCGCTCTTCCAGGTATTCGAGGATGGCGGGCGACTGGATCAGCACCTCGCCGCTGTCGAGGCGCAGGCTGGGCAGCCGCCCCTGGGCATTGAGCGCCCGGTAGGCCGGCTGGTGCTGCTCGCCGGACAGCAGATTGACCGGTACGGCTCGGTAGTCCAACCCCTTCAGCGCCAGGGCCAGGCGGACCCGATAGGACGAGGTGGAACGGTAATAGGTAAAGAGGTCCATCGACACTGCCCCGCGCTTGCCTGTCGGCTTCTTATTATGCGTAAGCTGATTACGTTACGTGGAATCTGCGCCGGCCCGGACGGCTTGTCAATGCCGCCTAGGCCGGCCTATACCCGCTCGCCTAGTCGGCCGCCACTACCCGACCGCGACATTCGCCGAAGCCGATCGTGGGCAGTCCGGGCCGCTGACAGCGGGCCCGGAGGATGACCTCATCACCGTCTTCCAGAAAGATACGGGTCTCGCCACCCGGCAGCTGCAACGGCTGCTTGCCGCCCTGAGTGAGCTCCAGCAGGCTGCCGCAGCTGTCGGCATCCGGTCCGGACAGGGTGCCCGAACCAAAGAAGTCGCCGGGCTGCAGGGCGCAGCCATTGACGGTGTGATGGGCCACCATCTGCGCCACCGTCCAGTACATGTTCAGGGTGTTGCTCAGGGCGATCCGCTGGGCGGGGTGCCCCTGCTCCGCCATGCGCGGCGTGCGCAGCAGCACTTCCAGCTCGATGTCCAGGGCCCCCTGGGCCTGGTCATGCTCGTCGTACAGATAGGGCAAGGGCTGGGGATCCCCGGCGGGTCGTGCCGGCTGCGCCTGGCGATAAGGGGCCAGGGCTTCCGCGGTGACGACCCACGGCGACAGGGTGCTGGCGAAACTCTTCGACAGGAAGGGCCCCAGGGGCTGGTATTCCCAGGCCTGGATATCCCGCGCCGACCAGTCGTTGAGCAGGCAGAAGCCGGCGATATGCTCGGCGGCGTCACCGATGGCGATGGCCGCGCCCTGGGCGTTGCCCGGACCGATCCAGATGCCCAGCTCCAGTTCGTAGTCCAGCCGCCGACAGGGGCCGAAGACCGGTGCGTCCTGTCCGGGCGGCAGCGTCTGGCCCTTGGGTCGCCGGAACGCCTCGCCGGATACCCCAAGGGTCGAGGCGCGGCCGTGGTAGGCAATGGGGACGTGCTTGTAGTTGGGCAGCAGCGGATTGTCCGGGCGGAACAGCCGGCCGATCTGGGTGGCGTGGTGGATACCGACATAGAAGTCGGTGTAGTCGCCGACCCGCGCGGGCAGGTGCATCCGGCAGGTGCTCTGGGGCACCAGCAGGTGCTCGCCCAGCTCTTCGAGGTGCTCGCGTTGCGGATGGTCGGCGCGCAGCAGCGCCTGCACGGCCTGGCGCAAGGCGACCCGCGCCGGCCGGCCGGCGGCGAAGAAGGCATTGAGCGTCTCCCGGGCGGCCAGTTCGGCGGCCCGCTGGGCTTCGCCACGGAACAGCCCGGCTTCGAGGGCGAAGCCCAGGTCGAGGATGAAGTCACCCACCGCCACGCCGCCGCGGGGCGTCTCCTCGCCGCGACTGAACACACCCAGCGGCAGGTTGTGCAGGGAAAAATCCGCATGGCCGTTGGCCGAGGCCGCCCAGCTGGGCGATTCGTGGGTCATGCCGATTCTCCCGCGCCGGGCGCGACAAAGGTCTTGGTGAGGCCTGCCCAGCAGGCGTCGTAGTCGGGCTGCAGCAGCGGCGAGGCCAGGGCGTAACGGGTCGGCCGCAGGACACGGCCGGTTTCGAACATGAAGGCCATGGTGTTCTCGATCCTGTGCGGCCGCAGATCGGCGGCGATGGCATTCCGGGTGGACACCTCGTCCGGGCCATGGGCGCTCATGCAGCTGTGCAGGGAGGCGCCTCCCGGCGCGAAGCCATCGGCCTTGGCGTCGTAGGCGCCCTGGATCAGGCCCATGAATTCGTTCATCAGGTTGCGATGGAACCAGGGCGGCCTGAAGGTGTTTTCCGCGACCATCCAGCGTGGCGGAAAGATCACGAAGTCGATATTGGCCACCCCTTCGCTGGCGCCCGGCGCCGTCAGCACGGTGAAGATCGACGGATCGGGATGATCGAAACTCACCGTACCCAGGGTATTGAAGTGGCGCAGGTCGTATTTGTAGGGCACGTTGTTGCCATGCCAGGCGACCACGTCCAGCGGCGAGTGATCCAGCTCGGTCTCCCAGAGTTCGCCGAGGAATTTCTGCACCAGGCGAGTGGATCTCTCCAGATCCTCGAAGCGGGCCACGGGTGCCTGGAAATCCCGCGGATTGGCCAGACCGTTGCTGCCGATCGGGCCCAGCTCGGGCAGCCGCAGGGATCGCCCGTGGTTTTCGCAGACATAACCCCGTATCGGTTCGCCCGCCGCTACCTCGACGCGGAATTTCAGGCCGCGTGGAATCACCGCGATCTCCAGCGGTTCGAGGCGCAGCAGGCCCAACTCGGTGACCAGCTCCAGGCATCCCTGCTCCGGCACGATCAGCAATTCCCCGTCGGCGTCGTAGAAGACGCCGGTCATGCTGGCATTGGCGGCATAGCGATAGAGGCTGACGCCTTCGGCCTGATCGGCTGCGGCGGTGGCGACGATCCGCTCCAGGCCGGCGAGAAAATCGATGGCGACTGCCGGGATCGGCAAGGGATTCCAGCGCAGGCGATTGGGCGTGGGGGCGCCCAGTTCCGCGCCGGTCAACTGGACGGTGCAGCGCTGAAAGCGGCCATGGGCGGCCGACGGCCGGAGCCGATACAGCCAGGAGCGTCGGGCCTCGTGGCGCGGCACGGTAAAGGCCGTGCCGGAAAGTTGCTCGGCATAGAGGCCGAAGGGCGCGCGTTGCGGCGAGTTCTGCCCGATGGGCAGGGCACCCGGCAGCGCCTCGGAGCTGAAGTGATTGCCAAAGCCGGACTGGTAGCTCACTGGCGGTGCTACTTGTTCTTGTTGGTTCAACGGGGCCACCCATTATGCGTAACAGGTTTACGCAAAAAGTAAATTGAACCTGGCGGAGCGTCAAGCTATAACGCTGCCTTTCCACGGCGATCGAATCGATGACAGACATTCCCGAAGCAGCACCCCCACGGCGGCAGAAGGTGCAGGCGGCCGAGGTCGGCACCGATATCCTCAAGGCCCTCGCCGAGCTCGCACCCTCCACGTCCCTGTCGCGCCTGGCCAGCCACCTGGACATGCCAGCCAGCAAGGTGCATCGCTACCTGCAGGCGCTGATCGCCAGCGGTTTCGCCGAGCAGGATCCACGAACCAATCACTACGGACTCGGCCAGGCCGCCCTCTTCGTCGGCCTGGCAGCCCTGGGTCGACTGGATGTGGTGAAGCTGGCGGCGCCGGTGCTGGCCGACCTGCGCGACGAGGTCGGCGAGACCTGCTTTCTGGCGGTCTGGGGCAACAAGGGCCCGACGGTGGTGCTGGTGGAACAGGCGGTGCGCGCCGTCACCCTGGTGACCCAGGTCGGTTCGGTGCTGCCGCTGCTGGGCTCGTCCACGGGCCTGGTGTTCAACACCTTCCTGCCGGATGCCGAGACCGCGGCGTTGCGTGCGGAAGAGTTGCGCCAACCGGCTGCGCCCAGTGCCGCGACCCTGGCGGAGGCCGCGCGCCAGCTCAGGGAAACCCATATCCAGCCGGTGCACGGCCTGTTGATGGCAGGGGTCAATGCCCTCTCCGCGCCGCTGCTAGGAGCCGGCGGCCGGCTGGCCGGCGTCCTGACCGTGGTCGGTGCCGCGCCAGGCTTCCAGGCCGAGGCCGAAAGCGCCGCCGCGCTGCATCTGCGGGCAGCCGCCCAGGCCATCAGCGGGCGGCTGGGTGGAAAACTCTGACGATTGGCGTCGCAGTGCAGCTTTCAGGAGCGCCGATGGTCGCGGCGGCGCTCCGCTTGATCCTTTCTACCCTCCATTCGGCTAAAGGATCCCCCAGACTGGCCGTTTGCCATTAAGCTTACTGTTAGCGCGTTTATCATTGGCGCACTGCTTTATGGTGATCCCTTCATGACTGCTCTTTCCTATCGTGATCGCAACCAGGCTCTCAACGACTCCCTGGGCAAATTCTGGCAGGTCGCCAAACCCGTGGTTCAGGCGGCCATGGCCATTCATGTGGCGTTGCTGGTCGTTTTCATCCTGCTCGACCAGATCCTGATGGCCTGGGCCAACGTGCTCAGCATCGCCGCCTACGTGGGCTGTCTGGCCGCCCTTCGCCAGCGACGCTATCGCATCGCCAGCCTGACCATGAGTTGCGAGATCGTCGCCCACGCCTGGATCGCCACCTGGCAACTCGGCTGGGACAGCAACTTCCACTACTACGTGCTGTGCATCCTGCCGATCGTCATCTACAACTACCGCACCGCGCCGATCCGTCATCTGCTGCTGGTCTCCGGCATCCTGGTGACCCTGGCGGGCGGCTATCTGCTGCACCCACCCGCGACCCTCGCGCCGCTGGCGATGAAGCTGTTCGGCATCATCAACATCATCAGCGCCCTGGGGCTGCTGCTCTACGGCACCGGTGCCTCCTTCCACCACAGCACCAAGATGCAGCTGGACCTGTTGCACTCCGCCAGCCACGACAGCCTCACCAACCTCTACAACCGGCGGCGGATTCTCGACCAGGCGGAAAAGCACAGTGGCGTGAGTGGCAGCCTCATCCTCTTCGACGTCGATCACTTCAAGCACATCAACGACCGCTTCGGCCACGACTGCGGCGATCTGGTGCTGCAGGGGATCGCCGACGTCATCCGCCGCGAGGTGCGTCATTCCGATCTGGCGGCGCGCTGGGGTGGCGAGGAATTCCTGGTGCTGCTGCCCCAGGCGCGAACCGAGGTGGCCTGGGGCGTGGCGGAACGCATTCGCCAGCGCCTGACCGAGGTCACCGAGTCACTCGAACGCGGTCCCGCGCGGGTCACGGCGACCCTGGCGGTCTGCGAGATTCGCGATTGCGAAGCCTTCGCCAGCGCCCTGGAGCGCGCCGACCAGGCGCTCTACCGGGGCAAGCAGGAAGGCCGCGACCGGGTGATGCTGGCGGCCTGAGCCACCGTTTGCCCTAGACCACGAAGCGCTGCAGGGCACCGTGCAGATCGGCGGCCAGGGCGGACAGCTGCTGGCTGCTGGCACTGGTCTGCTGGGCGCCGGCGGCGGTCTGGTTCGCCGCGTCGCGGATCAGCGTCAGATTGCGATCGACCGCCGCCGTGGTAGCCGTCTGCTCTTCGGTGGCCGCGGCGATGGCGTCATTGCGCTGGCCGATGGCGGTGATGGCCTGGGTGATGCCTTCCAGCACCTGCCAGGTGGCCTGGGCCTGGTCGCGGGTATGGCTGGCCTGGAGGCGACTCTGATCCAGGGCGATCACCGTCTTCTCGCTGACCTGCTGCATGCCGCCGATCAGGCCTTCGATCTCGCGGGTGGAGTCGCCCGTACGGCTGGCCAGCCCACGCACCTCGTCGGCCACCACGGCAAAGCCACGGCCGGCCTCCCCGGCACGGGCCGCCTCGATGGCGGCGTTGAGCGCCAGCAGGTTGGTCTGCTCGGCGACATTGCGGATGACGTCGAGCATCTTGCTGATGCCCTTGGACTGCGCGGCCAGCTGGTCCGCCTGGTTGGCCGCATCGTCCACATTGCCCACCAGCTGGGTGATGGCGGCCAGCGTCTGCTTGACCTGCGCCTGCCCCTGCTTGGCCTGATCGACACAGCGCTGCGATTCGGCGGAGGTGGAGGTCGCGTGCTCGCACACCGCCTGGACCGCCTGATTGAGCTGGGTGACGGCATTGGCCGCATGCTGGATATCGGTCGTCTGCTGCTCCAGGTTGCGGCAGCTGTCATCCATCACGGCGCTCACCTGGGTCGAGGCCGAGGCCAGCTGCTCGGAGGCATTGCCGGTGTGGGCCAGCACCTCGCGTAGATTGCCCTGCATACGCTCCAGCGCCAGCAGCAGCATGGCCGCCTCGTCGCGTCCCTCGGGCTGGATGTTCTGCCGCAGGTCACCCGCGGCGATGCCGCCGGAGATGTCGAGCGCCTGGCGCAGCGGCTGCACCACGCTGCGGGTCAGGCGCCAGGCCAGCAGTAGCAGAAGCAGAATGGCACCACCTATGACCGACCAGACGATGGCGCGGGCCTGGACGAACTGGGTGTTGGCCACCTCCTTGGCCTGGGCGGCGCCCTGCTTGTTCAATTCGCGCAGGAGTTGCACCTGCATGTCCATCAGATCGCCCTTGAGGCCGACCACGGTATCCAGCTGTACCCGCGCGGCCGGGATCTGCTGCTGCTCGATCAGCCGCACCTCCTCGCGCAGTCCTTCCACGAAGGGCTGGTAGGCGTCGTGCAGCGCCTTGATCGAGTCGCCCTCGGTCGCGTCGGTGACGACCGGCGCATAATCCCGGAACAGCTGGTCGGTCTCGTTGACCAGTTGCTCCAGGGTGACGCGGCTCATGGCCACGGCGCCCGGATCCTCGGCATTGAGCAGCACCACCGAGGCCTGGTTGCGCAACTTGCCGAGGTTGATCGCCAGGGAATCGGCAATGGCGATACTGGGCAGCCAGTCCTGCTCCATGCTCAGGGCCTGTCGGCGCAGCTGCTGCATTTCCCACAGCGAAAAGCTGCCCAGCCCGGCGAGCAGCACGGCGGCAAAGGTAAAGGAACACAGCATCCGCGGGCCGGTCTTGAGCGTTCGCAACCAGGAGCGGCGGGACAGACGGCGAAAGGGGGCAAGGATACGAAGCATGGGGGCGTCACTGCATGAAGACGGTCAGGCACAGGAGCCTAGGCAAGCAAGATGTCGGACTGATTACAAAATGCCTTCATCCAGATAAATCTGACGATTGCGGCAAAAGATAACTGGGGCTAACGTCCGCCCCTCTGTCCGCCAAACCGCCCGCCGCTGTCATGACTACCCCTACCGCCAAGGCTTCTTCCTTACAGATCCTGTTGCTCGGCATCGCCCAGATCCTCGTCTGGGGCGGCTCCTTTTTCATTCTGGCGGTGCTCGCCGATCCGGTGGTCCGGGAAACCGGCTGGTCCCGGCAGTGGGTCTATGGCGGACTTTCCCTCGGGGTGCTGGTATCCGGCCTGCTGGCACCGGCGTGCGGCCGCCTGATCGCCCGCCAGGGAGGCCGCACCTTGCTGTCGCTGAGCGGCCTGGGGGTGGCGGCCGGGCTGGTGCTGATGGCCAGCGCCCAGCAGTTGCCGGTGTTTCTGCTCGCCTGGGTGGTGATGGGCATCGGTATGGCCGCGGGTCTGTACGATGCGCTGTTCGCCACCCTGGGCACCTGCTACGGCACCCAGGCCCGTTCGGCCATCAGCGGCATCACCCTGGTATCGGGCTTCTGCACCGCCATCACCTGGCCCGTAGCCGCCTTCCTGGTCAGTCACCTCGGCTGGCGCGGTGCCTGCCTGGCCTATGCGGCCGTCCTGCTGCTGACGATCTGGCCGCTCTATCGCCGCGCCCTGCCCGCGCCGGTCCTCGTCACCCAGGCACCCCGGACCGGCCAGGCGGCATCGGCCGTGCCGGTCAACCGGGCGCTCTACGCCGTACTTACGGCACTCTTCACCCTGGGCGCGATGCTGATGACGGCCATTTCCGTCCAGCTGATCACCCTGCTGCAGGGGCTCGGCTACAGCCTGGCGAGTGCGGTGGCGCTGAGCACCTGCCTGGGGCCGAGCCAGGTAGCCTCGCGGATCATCGACCTGCTCAACCGCAACGGCCACCCGCTGTGGACGGCCCTGGCCTCGGTGGTCTGCACGGCCGCCGGCCTGCTGCTGGTGACCCTGGGGCCTGGCCTGGTCTGGGTGACGGTCGTGGGTCTGGTGATCTTCGGTGCGGGCAATGGCCTGCGGGCGATCATTCGGGGCGCCCTGCCCCTGGCGCTCTGGAATCCGGCGGAATACGCCACCGTCCTGGGCCGCATGGCGCGCCCGGCGCTACTCGGCCAGGCGGCCACGCCCCTGCTCTGCGGCTATGTGCTGGAACATCACGGCCCCCAGGCGGTGCTGGCCCTGCTCTGCCTGCTGGCGCTGATCAACGTGGCCCTGGTCGCCTGGCTATTCAGGGCGCTGTTCGGCCGTGCCCCGGCCTAGTCGCAGGCGATTTCCAGAGGGACCAGGCGCAGCTTGATACCGGTGCGGCGCAGGGTAAGGATATCGCCCTCGCGCTGTCCGACCTCGTCGCCCAGGGTACTGCGGAGCGTCTCGCCGAGCAGCCGCGCATAGGTCCGCGGGTCCTCGCCTTGACAGCTCTCGGCGATATGCAGCTCGCCCTGGAGCAACTTGCCGGCCGTGCGCCCGCTGGTGAGATCCACAAGCAGGTAATCCTGGTCGGGCTGATAGTTGAAGGTCATACGAATTCCCCGGCGACTGTAGCCATGGGAACCGATCAGGGCGGGTTGGTTCAGGACGTCGGGTTGCCGTCCTCGTCCAGGCGGTTGCGCAACATGACCAGGGTCTCGCGCAGATCGTCCAGCCCGGCATCGCCCAGCGCGCAGACCTGCCGCACCCGGCTGTTGACGCCGTTGGCCTGGTCACGCAGCGAGCGGCCCGCTGGCGTCAGTTCGATCGACAGGTTGCGCTCGTCCTCGGCGCTGCGCCGGCGCGTGACCAGCCCGGCCGCTTCCAGGCGCTTGACCACGGGGGTCAGGGCACCGGAATCCTGCCGCAGTCGATTGGACAGTTCCTTGAGCGTGAGGCCGTCATGCTCCCAGAGCACCAGCATGATCAGGTACTGCGGGAAGGTCAGGCCCATGCTCTCCAGCAGGGGTTTGTAGAGTTGCGTCATCGCCAGCGAAGCCGAATACAGGGAAAAGCACAGTTGCTGGTCAAGGAGCAGTGGATCTTTGGCTGTCATGGGATCTGCCATTACAAAACGTGAAAAGAGTGGAAGGTGCAAGCGCCCCAACGCGAGCCGAAAGGCCGCCTGGCGTGAGTTCGGTTGCCGGAAACATCCGGTAACTGGCACTGGATTCCGATACCACAGGATGCCACAGTGAGCGGCTGGACATAAATAATAAGGGTAATACCTGCATGGCCGTTTCCTCTGCCACGCCAGCCGTTCCTGGCGAACCCCCCACCGCCGCCCTGCCCGGCGCCTCGCCGATGGTGGCGGGCATTCTGGCCTCCTGTGCTCTGGCCCACCTGATCAACGACCTGATCCAGTCCGTCCTGCCCTCGATCTATCCCATGCTCAAGGATAGTTATGGTCTGACGTTTACCCAGATCGGTCTGATCACCCTGGCCTTCCAGATCACCGCCTCGCTGCTGCAACCCTGGATCGGCTTCCATACCGACCGCCATCCTAAACCCTATCTGCTGCCCGCCGGCATGGTCTGTACCCTGATTGGTGTACTGCTGCTCGCCTTTGTCGGCAGCTTTCCCGCGATCCTGGCCGCCTCGGCGCTGATCGGCGTCGGCTCCTCGACCTTCCATCCGGAAACCTCGCGGGTAGCGCGCCTGGCGTCGGGCGGTCGCTTCGGCCTGGCGCAATCCACCTTCCAGGTCGGCGGCAACGCCGGCACCGCCATCGGCCCCCTGCTGGCCGCCGCCATCGTCATTCCCTATGGCCAGACGCATGTCGCCTGGTTCGCGCTCTTCGCGCTGTTCGCCATCGGCGTGCAGTACGGGCTGTCGCGCTGGTATCGCAATCACCTGCGCAGCGCCAAGGGGCGCAAGGCCGCCGCGGTCAGCCATGGCCTGTCCCGCGGTCGGGTGACCTTCGCGCTGATCGTGCTGGCGCTGCTGGTGTTCTCCAAGTACATCTACATGGCCAGCATCACCAGCTATTTCACCTTCTATCTCATCGAGCGCTTCGGCCTCTCGGTCGCCAGCTCCCAGCTGCACCTCTTCCTCTTCCTGGGTGCGGTCGCGGCCGGCACCTTCTTCGGCGGCCCCATCGGCGATCGCATCGGCCGCAAGGCGGTCATCTGGTTCTCGATTCTGGGCGCGGCGCCCTTCACCCTCGCCCTACCCTACGTCGATCTGTTCTGGACCAGCGTGCTCAGCGTCATCATCGGCTTCATCCTGGCGTCGGCCTTTTCGGCGATCGTGGTGTACGCCCAGGAACTGGTCCCGGGCAACGTGGGCATGATCGCCGGCATCTTCTTCGGCCTGATGTTCGGCGTCAGTGCCATCGCCGCCGCGGGCCTGGGCAACCTCGCCGACCACCACGGCATCGAATACGTCTACCAGCTGTGCTCCTACATGCCGCTGCTCGGGATCCTCACCCTCCTGCTGCCCTCCACCCGCCGCAAGGCGGCCTGAGGTGCATGCCACGGGAGCGCAAGGCTCCCGTGGCGAAGCGCTGCGCCACCCGCTACGCTGGCCGCCCCTGAGCCTTTCGCCGAGTCGCGATGAAGAGTCCCCTGCACTACCTGGTCCGTTATCCTTCCGCCAACCTGCTGTTCATCCAGCTGCTCGGTCTGCTGCTCTACCCGCTGGTGGAACAGGAAGAGCATGGCCGCGCCATCATCGGCGCCTTCGGCATCATCGTCCTGGCCACCGCCCTGCGCATGGTGCGGCGCAGTCCGACCATCCAGTGGCTGGGGTTCATCCTCGCCGGCTGCATCCTGGTGCTCACGGTGCTGGTGGAATGGCACGGCAATCCCCACCTGGTGGTATCCCTGGCCATTCTTGACTCGGTCTTCTACTTCTATGCGGCAGGCAGTCTCATCGCCTACATGATGGAAGACCAGCGCGCGACCACCGATGAACTCTTTGCCGTGGGTGCGACCTTCACCCTGCTGGCCTGGGCCTTCGCCCACGCCTACTCGGCCTGTCAGATCCTGCAGCCCAACAGCTTCACCGCGGCCAACGACCCCCTGGCTGCGCGGACCTGGACCGAGCTGCTCTATGTCAGCTTCGCCATCCTCTCCGGCGTCGGCCTGAGCGATATCTATCCGATCAAGCCGATGGCGCGCTCGCTGGTGATGCTCGGCCAATTCTCCGGCGTCATGTACATCGCCCTGGTGGTGACGCGACTGGTCACCCTGACGGTGCGCAGCCGCTAGCCGAATCGCGCGAGGCTGAAGCTGTCGAGATCGATGTCGCTGCGCCCGGTGGTCACCCGCTGGGCGAGCGCCTCGCCCAGCGCCGCCGAATGCTTGAAACCATGCCCCGAGCAGGCGCTGACCACGGTCACGCCCGGCAGCGCCGGATGTTCGTCGACGATGAATCCGAAGTCGGGTGTCACGGTGTAGGCGCAGACCGCGCTGCGCACCGCCCGGTCTGCAAGACCGCCAACCCACCTTCCCACTTGATCACTGAACAGCTTGCTCGATTCTTCCGGGTGAATCGACCGATCAATGCCTGTTGGGGTGGTATTATTCCGGTACTGCTCCGTGGCAACCTTGACGGCGTTTTCGCCTGGCAAGGGAGGAAAGCCGTAGAAGAGATCGCTGTCACCACTGCCATGGGCGAGGATGAAGCTGGGTGAATCCGCCGGAAAGAGCCCGGGCCTGGCGACTTCGAACCAGTGCAGCGTCTGCCGACAGACGCGCAGCAGCCGGTCGAAAGGTGCGCCCAGCAATTCAGCGCTCCACATGCCGGCGGCGACGATGACCCGCTTTGCTCGCCAGCGGCCTTGCGCCGAATGCAGCAATACGCCCTGCTCGTCCGCTTCCAGGCGCTCGATGACGGTATCGGTATGGACCTGGGCGCCCCGCTCGCGCGCCCCGTCCAGTTGCGCCTGGATACAGGCTTCCGGATAGAGATAACCGCCGCCTGGTTCGAAATAGCCCAGGGCATCGTCTGCCACGCAAAATTGCGGAAAGCGCTGGCGAATGGCGGCGCCGTCCCAGGCTTCATGAGGGATCCCGTACTGGCGTGCCAGCTCCAGGGTGGCCCGGGTGAAGTCCGGGCGGCCATGATGGGAGGTCGCCGTCGCGGTGGCGGTCATGATCAGCACCCCGCATTGCTCGAACAGCCGGACGCCCCGCTCCGCCTCAAGCTCGCGCCAGAGGTGCTGCGAACGTATCGCCAGCGGTACATAGGCCGCGCCCTCGCCTACGGCCTGGCGGGTGATGCGGGTGGCGCCGTGGCTGGAGCCCAGGTCGTGGGGCGGCGCATAGCGATCGATGCCCGCGACCCGGACCCCACGCTTCGCCAGCTGGTAGAGCGTGGCCGCCCCCATGGCGCCCAGGCCCAGGACAATGACGTCATGAGTCGCGCTGGTCATCTTATCCCCTGCTGTTTTTCGCTTATCGAGCGGCGAACGCTAGCAGGGCGAGCTGTCCAGGGCCAAGGGCGGAGTCAGCAATGGGCGGTCATCGTCTCCATCAAGTGTTCGCGCGAAAGGAGTCGAACGGTAGAAGTTCACCCCGCACAGGGGTGGTATTGAGTGATGAACGATGCAGGGCCGGGTAGCGACGAGGACGGTTCCGGCCCATCGTGCTATGCGTGGTGCCTCCTCAACCACCAGGTGAAGAGTCCGGTTGCCGGACTCTTCACCTGTTCACCCCCCGACCTCAGGTCATGCCCAGCCAGTTCGGCAAGGCCAAGGACAGATAAGGCACATAGGTCACCAGGATGAGGAAGGCCAGCATCACCAGCAGCCAGGGGGAAACGGCCCGGATGGTCGTGGTGAGCGGCATGCCGGTCACCGCTGAGGTGACGAACAGATTGAGGCCCGTCGGCGGCGTGATCAGCCCGATCTCCATGTTGACCACCATGATGATCCCCAGATGGATCGGATCGATCCCGAGCTGCACGGCGATCGGGAACAGGATGGGGGCCAGGATCAGGATGATCGCCGACGGCTCCATGAAGGTGCCCGCGATCAGCAGCACGATGTTCACCACGATCAGGAATTCCATCGGCGAGAAGCCCTGGTCCACCACCCAGCGGGTGATCGACTGGGGAATCTGCTCGGTGGTCAGGACATGGGCGAAGAGCATGGCGTTGGCGATGATGAACATCAGCACCACGGACAGCTTGGCCGCGTCGATCAGCACCCGATGGCACTGCCGCAGCTGCATGTCCTTGTGCACGAAGACCGCGACGATGGCGGCGTAGATCGCCGAGACCGCCGCCGCTTCCGTGGGCGTGAACATGCCGGAATAGATGCCGCCAAGGATGATCACGATCAGCATCAAGCCCCAGATGGCGCGCCGTCCGGTCCGCAGCACCTCCTTGAAGGAAGCTCGCGGTAGCGCCGGAATGTTCTTGATGCGGGCGATGATGTAGATGGTCACCATCAGCACCAGGCCCAGCAGCAACCCCGGCACCACCCCCGCCATGAACAGCTTGCCCACCGAGGATTCGGTGGCCGTCGCATAGACCACCATGACGATGGAGGGCGGGATGAGGATCCCCAGGGTGCCGGCATTGCAGACGATGCCGGCGGCGAATTCGCGCTTGTAGCCCGAACGGACCATGCCGGCGATGACGATGGAGCCCACCGCGGCCACGGTGGCTGGCGACGATCCGCAGAGGGCGGCGAACAGCATGCAGGCCAGGATCGCGGCGATGGCCAAGCCGCCCCGGATATGGCCGACGCAGGCGTTGGCGAACTCGATCAGCCGATGGGCCACCCCGCCCGTGGTCATGAAGGCTCCGGCCAGGAGAAAGAACGGGATCGCCATCAGGGTGTAGTGCTCGCTGGTCTCGAACAACTTGATGGCCAACGAGCGTACCGAGTCGTTGCTGAACAGCAGGATGGTGAGGGCACCGGAAAGCCCCAGGGAAACGGCCACAGGAATGCCGATGAACATGAGGGCGAACAGCGCCAGGAACAGGAAGGTAATGGTCATGGCTGGCGCTCCGTGCCGTGCTGGCCGTCGACGAGTCGGAGGGCATCCTCGGCTTCGCTATGGCCCCCGAAGCCGCTCTGCTCGTTGCGCAGAATGCGCAGGAACACCTCGACGAACCGGATGAGCATCAGGGCGAAGCCGATCGGCACGATCATGACGATATGCCACTGACGCAGACCGAAGCGGTCGAGATCCTCGGCGCCGATGTTGGCGTTCATCAGCGCCGCTACCCATTGTTGGCTGGAATAGGTCATCAGTCCGCAATAGAAGATACAGATGCCGACCGCCAGCAAGGCCACCGCCTTGCGCAAGGCGGGCGGAAAGGTCTTGACCAGCAGATCGACCCCCAGGTGAGCGCCGATGCGCACGCCCCAGGCCAGACCTATAAAGATCAGCCAGCCGAACACCGCCTTGGTCAGGGCGATGCTCCAGGTCATTTCCTGGGAGACGAAGAGCAGGCCGTCCCCCATGGCCAACAGGGGTTCTTCCAGGAAGGCGCTGCGATCGGCCAGATAATAGAAAACGGCGTATACGTTGTTGACCACCACGTAGACGAAGGTGATCAGGGTCATGACCGCCAGCAGGAAGGCGACGAGCGCTTCCTCCAGCCGGCACCAGAGACGGGTCACGGCAGACATACGAACCTCCAACAGGCACTGACAGGGGGCGAAAGAAGGACGCGCTCGCGGATCTTCAGCTGGCCTTGTTGGCGTTGACGGCTGCCTCGATCACCTCGCTGCCGATCTCTCCTTCGAACTTCTTCCAGACCGGCTGCATGGCCTTGCGCCACTCCTCGCGTTGCGCGGGAGTCAGTTCGATGATCTCGCTGGTGCCGGCTTTGGCGATGGCGCCGCGAGCCTCGTCATTGAGTGCCTTGGCCTGACGGTTCACCTCCAGGGTGACCTCGCCCATCACCTTGTTGAGCTCGGTGCGCACGTCCTCGGGCAAGCCCTGCCAGAACGTGGTGTTGGTGATCACCATGTAGTCGATCAGGCCGTGGTTGGACTCGGTGAAATAGGGCTGGACCTCATGGATCTTCTGGCTGAAATAGTTGGACCAGGTGTTTTCCGTGCCATTGACGACCCCGGTCTGCAGGCCCTGGTACACCTCGGCGAAACTCATCTTGCGCGGCGCGGCGCGCAAGGCCTTGAACTGCTCATCGAGGACGGCGGAGGCCTGGACCCGGAACTTCAGACCGCGGGCATCCCTGGGTTCGCGCAGCGGCTTGTTGGCCGAGAGTACCTTGAGGCCGTTGTGCCAGTAGGCCAGACCGGTGATGCCCTTGCCTTCCATGCTGGTCAGCAGCGCCTTGCCCTGGGGACCGGCCTGGAAGCGGTCGACCGCGGCCATGTCATCGAACAGGAAGGGCAGATCGAAGACCTGCACCGCCTTGGCGTAATGCTCGAATTTGGCCAGCGAGGGGGCGAGCATCTGGACGTCGCCCAGCAGCAGGGCCTCCATCTCCTTGCCGTCGCCGAACAGCGAGGAGTTGGGGTAGACCTCCACCTTCACCCGGCCGGGCAGGCGCTCTTCCGCCAGCTTCTTGAACAGCACGGCGCCCTGCCCCTTGGGCGTGTGCTCGGCGACCACGTGGGCGAACTTGATGGTGATGGGCGCTTCATCCGCCGCGTACAGCGAACCGGCGAAGGAAAACACGGCGGCACAGAACAGCGTCTTGAACGGAAACGTGGGCATGGCGACACCTCATCTTGTTTTTGTAATCAGGTCGGGGTTATTAAACGCGCCCCCTCCGCGGGGCGGAATTCAGCATTGCCCAACAGGGCCTTCAGCTCCGCCTAACACGGGAGCCGCCTTTTCCAGGCGTCCGAGCAGACGGCGCGCGCGCCCTATCACGGGCGCATCGATCATCTTTCCGTCGACGACGAAGACCCCCTGCTCATCCTGACTCGCTGCGATCACCCGCTGCGCCCAGTCGATTTCCGTGGCCGTCGGCGCCAGGGTGCCATGCACCACGGCGACCTGGCGGGGATGAATGCACAACAGCCCGGCGAAACCCTGGTCGCGGGCACTGGCGGTGGCCGCCGCCAGCCCGGTCAGGTCATCGATGGCCGGAAAAACGCTGTCCAGGGGTGCGGGCAGCCCGGCCAGTCGGCCTTCCAGCAGGAGTCGAAAGCGTGCCTGGTCCAGCAGCCGCTCCGCTGCCGCGGTACCGCTTTCCAAGCCGAGATCCAGGCCCAGATCCAGGCCACCGAGCACCAGGCGCTCCACCCCGGCAGCCCTGGCGATCTCCTTGAGTCGATCCAGACCCCGGGCGCTCTCGATGATCGGCCAGACGGGCTTGCCCGTCTCGCCATGGACGCGCTCGACCTGGGCGGCGCTTTCCGCCTTGGGCAGGACGATTCCGCGCACCTGCCGGAGGCGTTGGCACAGCGCCAGGTCGTCGCCATGCGCCGGGTGGGCGGCGGCATTGATGCGGATCCAGACCCGGAAGTCAGGCGCGGCGAGCAGTGCCTGTTCAAGGGCGTCACGTGCAGCTGTCTTGGCGGCTTCGGCGACCGCGTCCTCCAGGTCCACGATCACCACATCGGCACCACTCGCCAGGGCCTTGCCGATTCGCTCCGGGCGCGTCGCCGGGACGAACAGGGCGGAGCGAGGATCGGCGGGAAGCGTGTCGGCGCCGGGGATCATGACGCACCTCGCTGGGGCGCCGCGGCCAGGGCTACGGGGTCATAGCCCAGCTCCCGCAATACCGCTTCGGTGTGCTCGCCCAGCGCGGGAATCGGATCCATCCGCGGCTCGAAGGCACTGTTGCTCGCCGGTGGCAACAGGGCGGGCAAGGGACCGGCCGGGCTGCCTACGTCACGCCAGCGATCGCGCTCGCGCAGCTGGGGATGCGCCCACACCGCCGCCATGTCATTCACCTGGGCATTGGCGATCTGCGCCAGCTCCAGACGGGCGATGACCTCTGAGGTCTCGAGCTGGGCGAACGCTTCGACGATCAGGTCGCGCAGCGCGCCGCGATTCGCCGAGCGTTTGAAGTTGGCGGAAAATCGCGGATCCGTGGCCAGCTCCGGTTGCAACAGCACCTGCTCGCAGAAGAGCTGCCACTCCCGCTCGTTCTGCAGGCCCAGCATCACCGTGCCGCCATCGCCCGCGGGAAAGGGCCCGTAGGGGTAGATGGTGGAATGGGCGGCGCCGGCGCGTGCGGGCGGCGGCATGCCGGCATAGGCGTAATACAGCGGATAGCCCATCCACTCCACCAGGCTCTCCAGCATGCTGACCTCGACGCGACTGCCCTCCCCCGTCCGCTCCCGCAACAGCAGCGCCGACAGGATGCCACTGTAGGCATACATGCCGGCCGCGATGTCGGCGATGGAGCAGCCTGCCTTGGCCAGCTGGTCATCGTCAGGCCCCCCCGTCACCGAGAGAAAACCCGCCTCGCTCTGAATCAACAGGTCGTAGGCTTTCTTGCGTTCATAGCTGCCACCGCCGCCATAGCCGGACACGTCGCAGACGATCAGCCGAGGAAAGCGCGCGTGCAGGACGTCGAAATCCAGCCCCAGCCGACTGGCCGCGCCCGGCGCCAGGTTCTGCAAGAGGACGTCCGCCTTGGCGAGCAGCCCGTCCAGCACGGCGAGGGCGGCGTCCTGTTTGAGATCCAGGGCCACGCTCTCCTTGGAGCGATTGGTCCAGACGAAGTGGGAGGCGAGTCCGGAGACACGCTCGTCGTAGCCGCGGGCGAAATCGCCACTGCCCGGCCGCTCGATCTTGATGACGCGGGCGCCCAGGTCGGCCAGTTGCCGGGAGCAGAACGGCGCCGCGATCGCATGTTCGAGACTCACGACCGTGATGCCATCCAGAGGACGAGGTTTTTCGACAGCCATCTTGGTTCACTCCAGGTCAGGTGAAGCAGTAGAGATCCACGCACTCGTGCAGCCGCCAGGCCCGGGCGATCAGGGCCTCGGCATCGGCGGGCGTGCGCTTGCCGGCGAAGGCGACCAGCCGGCGGAATTTGTCTTCCAGTTCAGCCCTGTCGAGGGTATTGCCGGGATCGCCCTTGGGCTCGTCGATCCGTCCCTGCAGAACAGCGCCCTGGCGGGTCGTCACCTCGACCCTGCCCAGCCAGCGCTGGGGATAGGCCGCGTCGACCTCGGGGTCCAGCCGCATGCCGACGCGTGCGCGGAAGGCCGCGACCGCGGGATCGTTCAGCGCGGCAGTCGCGAAATCACCCAGTTGCGCCTGGCCGTGGACGGCGATCAACCCCAGTACCGTGCCCATGGAAAACTTCGCCTGGTGCACGGTACGTGGCACCTCGACGCGACCGAGCACGTCCAGGGCGCCCTGGTGGACCCGCGCGGTCACCTGGGCGATGTCGTCGGGCGCCAGGCGTTCGCGCTGCATCAGGTCCAACAGGGCATCGGCCGCAGGGTGGGTATGGCGGCAGGACGCATGGAACTTGAAGGAGGTTTCCAGCAAGGCCCAGCGCTGCCCCAGGAGATCGCTCAGCCGGCGGGCGTCGGCGTCAGTGGAGAGACCGGCGGCCAGGCCCTGCTCGCCCTCCAGGATGTTGCGCGCACCGGTCAACCCCTGCGCTGTGAGATAAGCCGCCAGCAGCCCATCCGCCGCCGCCTTGGCGGTATGCAGCTGCTTGGAATCCGCCGCGTCGCGCAGGAACTCCCAGAGCCCTGCCGCCTGGGTGCCCGCGTTGCCGAGCACCTGGATGAACTGCTCCCGGTCGAAGTCCAGCAGCTTGCCCACCGCCACCGCCGCGGCCAGGGTGCCCACGGTGGCCGTGGTATGGAAGATCCGATAGTGCGAGCGCCCGAGGAATTCTCCGATGCGGATACCCGCCTCATAGCCGGCAACCGCCGCGAGGATCAGCTCCTGTCCGCTCTTTCCCAGGTCCTGGGCCGCGGCCAGTGCGGCGGAAAAGACCACCGTGGCCGGATGCAGCACCGAGCTGTTGTGCAGATCATCCTGCTCCACCATGTGAGAGGCGGCGCCATTGACCAGCGCGGCGAAGTAGGCTGAGGTGCCGTAGGGCGCGACCAGTACCCGGGCACGCCCCTCGGGGGGGCCCATGCTCTGGGCATAGGCATGGAACAGCGGTATGGGATGGCTGCCATCGCTGGCCAGCACCGAGCCCAGCCAGTCGAGAAACAGCTCTTCGGTCCGCGTCACGACGCTGGCCGGCAGATCCGCATAGGCCAGCTCGCCGAGAAAGGCCGCCAGACGTTCGGTATGGGTCATGGCGGTCACCCTAGAAGGAGCGCGGCAGTTCGAGCAGGTGCTCGGCCACGTAGGAAAGAATGAGGTTGGTGGAGATCGGAGCGACCTGGTACAGGCGCGTCTCGCGAAACTTGCGCTCGACGTCGTACTCGGTGGCGAAGCCGAAGCCTCCGTGCGTTTGCAGACAGGCGTTGGCCGCCTCCCAGCTGGCCTTGGCCGCCAGGTACTTGGCCATGTTGGCCGCCGCGCCGGCGTTTTCGCCGCGGTCGTACAGGTCGCAGGCGTGCCAGCGCATCAGATCCGCGGCTTCGATTTCGATATGGGCCTCGGCGATGGGAAACTGCACGCCCTGGTTCTGCCCGATGGGGCGACCGAACACCACCCGGTCGCGGGCATAGTGACGGGCCTTGTCGACGAACCACCGGCCATCGCCGATGCATTCCGCGGCGATCAGGGTGCGTTCGGCATTGAGCCCGTCGAGGATGTAGCGAAACCCCTTTCCCTCCTCCCCGATGAGGTTGCTGGCGGGAATTTCCAGCTCGTCGAAGAACAGCTCGTTGGTCTCGTGATTGACCATGTTGGGGATGGGCCGAACGGTCAGCCCCTTGCCGATGGCCTCGCGCAGATCCACCAGAAAGATCGACATCCCCTCGGACTTGCGCTGGACGGCTTCCAGCGGCGTGGTCCGCGCCAGCAGGATCATCAGATCGGAATGCTGCACCCGGGAGATCCACACCTTCTGCCCATTGATCACATAGCGATCGCCCCTGCGCACTGCCGTGGTCTTGATCTTGGTGGTATCGGTGCCGGTGGTGGGCTCGGTGACGCCCATGGACTGGAGGCGCAGCTCACCGCTGGCCAGCCGTGGCAGATAGGCGCTCTTCTGCTCGTCGCTGCCGTTTCGCAGCAGGGTGAACATGTTGTACATCTGCCCATGGATGGTGCCGGAATTGCCGCCGCAGCGATTCACCTCCTCCAGAATGATGGACGCCTCGGCCAGGCCCAGCCCCGAGCCGCCATAGGCTTCCGGAATCATGGCGGACAGCCAGCCCGCCTCGGTCATCGCCTGGACGAAGTCCTGGGGAAAGCCCTTCTGCTCATCGATCCGGCGCCAGTACTCGGCCGGGAAGCCGGCGCAGAGGCCACGGACGCCGTCGCGAATGGCGGAGAATTCTTCTTGTCGTTCGTCCAGCATGGGAGTTTCTCTCTTGTCGTTATAGGGGCACCGCTGTCACTCGAATCGCAGCTGAGCCACTTGGGCTGCACCGTCGCCATTTCCGGCCCACAGCTCCGCCTCGCCGGGCGCGATCACCTGACCACTGAGCGTGAAGGGAGCGGGCGCGATCAGCGGACGAACGCCGCGATAGCTGAACTGCCGTATCCGCGCGGTGGGATGAGCGCGACGGAAGCTGCGCAGCAACAGGGTCGCGATGAGCGGGCCATGGACGACCAGACCGGCATAGCCCTCCTGCTGGGTCGCGTAGGGCCAGTCGTAGTGGATGCGATGACCGTTGAAGGTCACCGCCGAATAGCGGAACAGCAACGTCGGCTCGGGTACCACCGACTCCGCCCAGCTGCCGAGCGCGATGGCTTCGCCGCTGCCGGCCTTGGGCGCACCGGGCTCGCGATAGACCAGGTCCTGCTCTTCGCGCAGCACCAGTTCGTCCTGTTGGAAATAACGGTGCTCCACGGTCACGAACAGTAGGCTGCCGCTACGGCCCGTCTTCTCCTCGACGCGCAGGAGCGTCGAGACGCAGCGCGCCCGCTCGCCAACGTGCAGCTCGCCGAGAAAGTCCAGGCGCCCGCCTGCCCACATGCGATTACGCCCTTCCGCCGGCGGCAGGAAGGTACCGCGCGCCGCATGTCCATCGGGCCCGAGCTGGGCCCCTGCCACCGGGTTGTCGAAGAAGGCCCAGTGCCAGAGCGGCGGCAGCGCCTCACCCGCCGCCAATGGCGGTTCATCGAAGGTGTGGGCGATGCGCGCGACCTGGCGTTGTCCCAGAAAATCCTCTGTTTCGAGGGTTCGTCCCACCCAGGCTGCGGCTGGCGTCGCGTTCATGCTTGACTCCCATCGATAGGCTCGACGCCAGCTTGCGGGGAGTTGTTTCGTTCTGTGAATTTACATTTGCGTAAGCCGGCATTCGGCTAGGCTGAACGCCAAAAAAGGCACGGAGCAAGCGAGCATGCATTTCGACCTGGCTGACCTGCGGCTTTTCATCCATATCGCCGAGTCGCCCAGCCTGACCCAGGGCGCACGCCGCGCGGCCCTGTCGCCGGCCGCCGCCAGCGCGCGAGTGAAGGCCCTCGAAAGCCAGTTCGGCATTCGCCTGCTATACCGTGACAGTCGCGGCGTCGAGCTCACGCCAGCGGGCCAGCGCCTGCTGCAGCATGCCCGTCTCATCATGCGCCAGGTCGACTTTCTCAAAGGCGAATTCACCGAGTACCGCAGTGACGCCACCGGCCATATCCGCATCTTCGCCAACACGACGGCGGTCACCGAGTTTCTCCCCGGATTGCTGGCCGTCTATCTCGCGGATCGCCCGGGTGTGACGGTGGATCTGCAGGAGCGCCTCAATCGTGACATCGTCAGGGGCGTGATCGACGGGGCAGCGGATCTGGGCATCACCGCCGGACTGATCGAAGCGAGCAATCTGCAGATCCTGCCCTACAGCATGGATCGCCTGACGCTGGTCGTGCCCACCGGGCACCCCCTGGCCAGCCAGCCCCAGGTCACCTTGCGGGAGACCCTGGACTACCAGCACATCTGTCTGCGCGAGGGCACCAGCCTGCTGAATTTCCTGCGGGATCAGGTGGAACGTCTCGGTGCCACTCTGAATCTGCGTATCCAGCTCTCCAGCTTCGAGGCCGTGTGCCGCATGGTCGAAGCCAAGGTGGGCATCGGCATCCTGCCCGAATCCGCCGCTCGGCATCATGGCCGAAGCATGGCGATTCGGACGGTGAGGATCGAGGAACCCTGGGCGGTTCGCGAGCGAAACATTCTGGTCAGGGATCTGGAGGCACTCCCGGAAAGCGTCCGCGCCCTGGTCAGGCTCCTGCAGGATTCCGCGGGGAGTTCCGACGCCCCAGGACCTCTGTAAGCGCGCTCCTTCCCCAGGCGCCAACAGGTTTCCCAGGCAGCGGCTGGCGCCCGAACTGGCGGCGCTGCTCCATCGGCCCTTCTGAGCGGCCCGGCATCGCAACGATCTGGCTTGGTCTCGCCTTGATTACCCGGGCAGGGAGAACCAGTCCCAAAGCGATCCAAAACACAGGGGTGGTATTATCTAGCGGCAGGCAGATACGATGAAGGCTGACCGACCGGGAGATGGCTGGGAGGCCTTGCGTCAGCGCCGGGATGCCTGGGTGCATCCACGGCTCGCCAGGCGAAACATCGACCCAGCTCGCGATAGCCGGAAAACACGAAGCCTCCGCTGCGCGCCTGATAGGCACTGCGCCTGGCGCGGTAGACCCGCGGAATCAGATACCAGGGCAAGCCCGGCAGATCGTGGTGGACCAGGTGCAGGGTATTGTTGAGAAACAGCCAGCGCAGCGCCCCGCCGCTCTCGTTGAGCACGCACCTTTGCGCCGGATTCAGCGCCGGGCGGTGTTCGTAGAAGGATCTGATCAGCGCCAGGGCCAGCGCCGGCCAGGCCACCCCCAGCACATAGACCAACAGGGGCATGCCAGACACATCGTGGATCATCAGGAGCAGCCCTGCGCAGAGGGTCAGGTGGATCAGCCAGACACCCAGCACGACCCGCTCGCCACGCCGGCAGCGGCGGACTTCGAGTTCCAGCATGCCGTGCAGCGATAGCACCGGTCCCACCAGGACACGCCCGAGCAAGGTCTTGTCCAGCCAGAGCAACGCCCGTCCGGCCTGCCCTCTTCGCTCCCAGACCTCGCCATCCACATAGCGGCTCTCGGGATCGAGGTCCGGGTCGGTGAGGTTCTCGCGCCGATGGTGCGCCAGATGGCTGTCCCTATAGAGCGGAAAGGGAAACCAGAGGCCGAGGGGTGGATAGGCCAGCAGGGCATTTACCCGGGGCCAGCGCGTGGGATGACCGTGAATCAACTCGTGCTGCAGCGACTGGTGCAGCACGACGACCAGAATCAGCGGTGGCAGGGTCCAGTAGCCAAGCAGCGGCCAGGCCAGGACGAGCAGCAGCCAGCTTGCGTAGACCCCTGCGACCAGCCCCCAGGTCGGCCATTCGCTGCGGGCGGTGAACGTATGCAGGAGCAATTTGACCAGGCGGCGATGCCGCGTATCGAGATAGACAGTCACTACAGAGCCCTGATAGCCAGAAATCAAAGCCGACCTTAGAAAAAGAGCATCCCGAAGTGAAATATCGTTAAGGCATTACTTCATGAACAAGTGGTTGTCCGCTGACTTCAGCCATGCAATGGCTCGATACTCAACGTCTTGCCGCGATAATTCCGCAGCCTATCTAACGATCATTCAAGCGACCAATAAAATCATAAGCTTATAAAAATTATCCACACCAAGACCCAACTGTTGCGGGAACAACACTTCTGGCAAGGAATAATTCGAGACATATCCTTAGCACTTTTGACAACTGGCCAATGGCTCGAAGTGCCCTCTAGACTTGAGCCAACTCTGCACTTGTCAAAGTCCGCCATGCTTGTATCCAACAAGATGCTCCGTACGGGTGAACCTGCACCCACTTCCCCGATAAAGACTCATGCAAGGCCGGCGGGCAGGCAGCAAGACGAATGGGCTCCGTCCACCCGATACCGTCCCGCAGCGCCGGTAGCGGTCCTGAAAACCTTGGGCCGCCGTCTGCTGGCGGCCATCGCCCTGATCGGCCGCACCCGCGACGCCCAGGCTGAGATGGCCCGTCTCGGTCTCGCCCGTACCGAATCTCTCCCGACAGCATTAGAAGGATCTCCATTCCCATGAGCATCATTTCCGCAGGCTGGGGCGCCGGCCCTTCCGCGCGCCATGCCGACCTCTCCGCGCGCTTTCAGCCGCTGTTCCAGCGCGTCCGCGCGGGCGCCATCGAACGCGAGGTGCAGCGGCGGCTGCCGGTCGAAGAGCTGGACTGGCTGAAGGCAGCGGGCTTCACCGCCCTGCGGCTGCCGGTCGAGCACGGCGGCGCAGGCGTCACCCTGCCGGAACTGTTCGCCCTGCTCATCGAACTGGGCGAGGCGGATTCCAATCTGGTCCAAGCCCTGCGCGGCCACATGGGCTTTGTCGAGGGCCTGCTCAACAGCGACGACCCGGCGCGCCGCAGCCGCTGGTTCGCGCGCATCGCTGCCGGCGAGACAATAGGTCCGGCGTCCAGCGAAGTCGGCGATGCCCGGCGCGCCGAGTTCAGCACCCGCGTACGCCGCGAGGGCGACGCCCTGCTGCTCTCCGGCACCAAGTTCTATACCACCGGTTCGCTCTATGCCGACTGGATCGACGTAGGCGCCACCGACGAGGCCGGCAATCGCGTCATGGTCACCGTCCGCCGCGATGCCCCCGGCGTCGAGGTGGTGGATGACTGGAATGGCTTCGGCCAGACCCTGACCGCCAGCGGCACGGCGACCTTCACCAATGTGCGCGTAGAGCCTGCGGACGTGGTGGCGGTGGGCGAGCGCTTCCGCTATTCACCCGGCTTCTTCCAGGTCTTTCACCTCGCCAATCTGGCGGGCCTGGGACGGGCCATGAGCAGCGAGGTAGCGGCCGCGGTCGCCGCTCGCACCCGCACCTTCACCATCGGCAACGCCGACCGTGTCAGCCAGGATCCCCAGGTGCTGGCCGTGGTAGGCCAGGTACGCAGCGCGGCCTACTGCGCCGGGGTGATCGCCCTGAAGAACGCCGAGGCCTTGCAGCGCGTGCATGACCTCAGGCAGACGGACGACCAGGCCGCCGAGGATCGCGCGGTGGCGCTGGCCGAACTGGAAGTCTGCCAATCGCTCAATGTGGTGTCGGACCTGATCATCGAGGCCTCCGGACGCCTGTTCGACGCCCTGGGCGCCTCGGCCACGCTGAGACCCCAGGGTCTGGATCGCTTCTGGCGCAATGCCCGCACCCTCGCCTCCCACAATCCGCGCATCTACAAGGATCGAATCGTCGGCGACTTCGCGGTCAACGGCACCCCCCCGCCGCCGCAGTGGAAGATCGGCGTCGCCTAGGCCGCCGAACCGGCCGGAAACCCCGACGAGAGCCGCCCTGCCCGGCTGGCCGCCGCCCCCGGCGATGCTTTAAGCTCGCCGGCCTTACCCCCTGGAGCGGTGTCATGGAAAGGTCTCGCAGCAATCGTCAGGCCATGTGGAAGGCCATCAAGGATCCGCGCTTCATCCCGGTCGTGGTGGCGGCCGTGTGCATCGTGCTGTTCTTCGTATTCGGGCTGATCGACGTCCTGGGCAACTGATCTTCCGCCGGGACGCCGGCCTATCCCTGCTGCGGACAGGCCATCATTCCTGCTCGCCCGGCCCGCGTGGACGGTCACCCAGGATGGTCGCCCGATGCATCACACGCCGCTGCGGACGATAGTCGTCACAGGCGTAGTGCTGGGTGATGCGGTTGTCCCAGAAGGCCAGATCGCCCGCCTGCCACTGCCAGCGCACCTGGAATTCCGGTCGGGCGGCATGGGCGAACAGCAATTGCAGCAGCGCCTCGCTCTCGGCTTCTGCCAGCTCGACGATCCGGGTGGTGAAGCCGGCGCTGACGAACAGCCCCTTGACCCCGGTTTCCGGGTGCACCCTCACCACCGGATGACGCACCGGCGGGTTGGCCGCGCGTGCCGCATTGAAACGCTGCAAGCCTTCCGGCGTCTGGCCGAAGCGCTCCAGCGGAAAGGATTTGCTCAGGTCGTGCCAGGCACTGAGACCGTCGAGCAACTCGCGAAGGGGTGCGGACAGCGCCGCATAGGCCGCGGAATTGCTCGCCCAGAGGGTATCACCGCCATAGGCAGGCACCTGGCGGGCGCTGAGCAGCGACCCCAGCGGCGGCGTCTGGATGAAGGTCACATCCGTATGCCAGAGCGCGTTGTCCCTCAGATCGTTCAACTCGGTATCCAGCACCAGGATTTCCGGCTGCTCGGGATGCTTGGGATAGATCGGGTGGATGTGCAGATCGCCGAAATGGGCCGCCACGTCCCGTTGCTGGCGTGGCGTCAGCAACTGGTCACGCAGAAACAGCACCTGATGCTCCAGCAGCCCCTGGTGGAGTGCCGTGTGGCTGGCGGCGTCCAGGGGCTCGCGCAGATCCAGGCCATGGACGCGTGCCCCGAGGGCGGGGCTCAGACGTTCGAAGGTAAGGGGCATGGACGTCTCCCTACTGCCAGCCGGCATAGCGCCGCTGCAGGGCGCGCAGGCCCAGTTCGATGGACAGGGCGATGCTGGCGATCAGCAGGATGCCCACCACCACCACGTCGGTGGCCATGAACTGGGCGGCCGATTGCACCATGAAGCCCAGGCCCCGATTGGCCGCGATCAACTCCGCGGCTACCAGGGTCGACCAGCCCACCCCCAGGGCGATCCGCAGGCCGGTGAGGATGTCGGGCAAAGCACTGGGAAGGATGACGTGCCGCACCACCTGCCCTCGCGAGGCGCCCAGGCAGCGCACTGCCTGGCGTCGCGCCGGATCGACCCGGCGCACCCCACCCACGGTGGCGATCAGCAAGGGCGCGAACAACGCCAGATAGATCAGCAGCACCTTGGACAGCTCGCCGATGCCGAACCAGATCACCATCAGCGGCAGGTAGGCCAGCGGTGGAATCGGCCGATAGAACTCCACCAGGGGGTCCAGCGCGGCGTTCAGGGTCGGGTTGAGGCCCATGGCGATGCCCAGGGGTACCGCGGTCAGCACGGCCGCCAGTAGCGCCGCCAGCACCCGCAGCAGGCTGGTGCCCAGGTGCTGCCAGAGGCTGGCATCCAGATAGCCGTCGGCGAGCAGTCCCTGCAGAGCGACCAGCAGTTGTTCGGGCGACGGCAGGAACACGGTATCCACCCAACCCAGATGGGTCGCGCTCCACCAGAGCGTCGCCACGCCTGCCAGGGTGCCCAGCGCTGCCACGCGGCGGCGGTCCAGGTGCAGTCGACGACGTTCCCGGGTATCGCGCAGGGAGGTTGTCAGGGTGTCAGAGGACATGATCGGGAGACTCCTGCAGAAAGAGGTCGAGCAGCTCCTGGCGCAGCTCGGCGAAAAGGGGATCGGCCTTGATCGCGCGAACGGGCTCCCCCGCCAGATAGCGGCGGGCGAAAGGCACCTCCAGACGGCGGACGATGCGCGCGGGCGGTCCGTCCAGCACCAGCAGTTCGGTCGCCAGAAACAGCGCCTCGTCGACGCTGTGGGTGATGAGGAACAGACCCTTGCCGGTGCGTTTCCATACGTCCAGCAACAGCACCTGCATGCGTTCCCGGGTCAGGGCGTCGAGGGCGCCGAAGGGTTCGTCGAGCAGCAGGAAATCCGGATCCACCGCCAGGGCGCGGGCCAGACCGAGGCGTTGGCGCTGGCCACCCGAGAGTTCGCCGATGGCGTGCTCGGCGTGCTGTGGCAGCCCCACCAGCTCGAGCATCTCGCGGGCCCTGGCCTCGCGCTCGGCACGACCCAACCCGCGCAGGCGCAGGCCCAGGGCGACGTTGTCGAGCGCATTGAGCCAGGGCATCAGGGCGTCGTCCTGGAACACCACGCCGCGTTCGCCGCCCGGCCCCGCCAGGGTCCGGCCATCGAGCTGCACGCGCCCTTCATCCAGGGATTGAAAACCGGCGAGCACGTTGAGCAAGCTGGATTTGCCACAGCCGGACGGACCCAGGACGACCAGGGAGGCGCCCTTCTCCACCGCGAGGTCGAGACGCTGCAGGATCGGTTGACGACGGCCACGGCGGACGAATCCGAGGCTGGCCTGTTCCAGGGTGAGTCGACTCATGACCGGCTCCTGTCGGCTGGGAAAAAAAGCCCCTCCGGAGAGGGGCGAATCGTGGCGTGAGAGGATCGCTATTGAGCCTTGCGGACGTATTCGGCGCTGACATAGGGCGAGTAGTCGTCGAGCACCGTGGGAATGCGCTTCTGTTCCTTGAGAAATTCGGCGGTGTGGGCGATGGCCTTGGCCGTGCCGCCACCGAGCAGATCGGGCCCGAGTTGCGCCTGGGCATCCGGATAACGTGAGCCGGCCAGTAATTCGGGGATGTCCGCGGCGTCCGCGCCGGTCAAGCGAGCGATCTTTCTGGCCTGCTCGGACTGCGCATCCCATGCCTTGCCATGGGCCTGGTAGTCGGCGAAGGCCTGCAAGGTGACCTTGGCGTACTGGGCGATGACTTCGGGATGCTTTTCGGCGAAGTCCTTGCGCGCCACCCAGACCTCGAAGGTTGGCGCACCCCAGCTGCCCACCTGGGCGGCATCGGCGAGCACCTTGCCGTTCTTCTTGATCTCGCCCAGCGCGGGTGACCAGACGAAGGCGCCATCGATATCACCGCGGCGCCAGGCAGCGGCGATCTCGGTGGGATTGAGGTTGACGATCTTGACCTTGGTGGGATCCACGCCCCAGTGCTTGAGGGCTCCCAGCAGGCTGTAGTGGGAGGTGGAGACGAAGGGCGTGGCGATGGTCTTGCCGACCAGTTGCTCGGGTCTGTCGATCCCGCTGCCATCGCGTACGACCAGGGCTTCGGCGGAATCGATTTGCGCGGAGACGAGGAAGGTCACCAGCGGCAGCTTGCGCGAGGTGGCCGCCGCCAGCGGGCTGGAGCCGAGATTGCCAATCTGGACATCACCCGATGCCAGCGCGGCGACGACCTCGGGACCGCTGTTGAAACGGCGCCAGTCGATCTTCTGGCCAATCGCCTGGTCGTAGCGGCCATCGGCCTGGGCGACCTTGGAGGGATCGACACCGGTCTGGTAGCCGACCACCAGATCGGCAGCGGTCGCTTGCACCGCGAGCGTTGCCAGGCCTGCAGCCAGCGCCAGGGATTTGAACAGCGAATTCATGAAGGCCTCCTTGTCGGCAGGCACGCCGGAGCGCGCCCTCGGCATCGACTCGATGCCTGTCGGAGGCCAAGCTAAACGATCTAAGTATCGTCAGATAAATAACGAAAAGGAATCAGCTTAGGCAGGGTGCTGAACGGTTGCGGACACCGCCTGCTTCCACCAGAAAGGAGAACACGGCCTGGAACCAGGCCGCGGAAGGCAGCAATCAGCCCTTGCGCTGATTGAGGAAGCGGAAGCAGCCGGCCAGCAGGTCGTCGAAGCGCCAGGGCTTGGGCAGGTAGTAGATGTCCGGGGCGCGCTCGGGCTGGAGCTCTTCGAAATAGCCCGAAGAGACGATGATGGGCAGACCCGGCAGCTGCTGCTTGACGCGGCGCGCCAGCTCCAGGCCGTCGATCGCACCCGGCATGCGGACGTCGGTGATCAGCAGATCAGGCGTCGGACGCGCACTCGACAGGTATTCCCAGGCTTGATCCGCGGTGCCGAAGGTGTGCACCTGAAAGCCTTCGCCTTCGAGCACCTCTTCCATCAGCCCGAGCAACATGTTCTCGTCTTCGACGACCACTACCACTGGTTTCATAAATCCGTCTCGATCTCCGCAGGTCCGCCATCTGACTGGACGTATCTCGTTGGGGCGCGAATTCTACTCCTATCCGGCGTCCGCTGCGCACTCTCCTCTGAGCTTAGACGCGAGGTGCGACATCCTGCCCCACTGATCGACAGAAAAAAGCCAGCACTGCGCAACAGGCATCGCACCTATTGGGGTGGTATTACTACCCAGGAACCGTTTGCCGGACATCCGGGGAACCGTGGCGAAGCCCCTCAGTCGGAAAACAGGTGTCTCGAAAGGCTTCCCGCGGTTCCGGCGCGTCAGCTTTTCTGGATCACGGGGAGCCGTCTGCCTGAGGAAATTGCGCATGACGGCCATCGACTGGACGGGTTGGCTCAACGCCCCCTGGATCACCACGCTGATCGCGGCGGGGGTCGCCCTGCTGATCAGCAGCGTCGCCATGACCCTGGCGTTCGCGGCCATCCGCCGCCTGGCCAATCCCTTCCTGCTGGCGCGCAACCTGGTCAAGTACGCCGAGAAACCCGCGCGCCTGGCCGTGCCGCTGGTGGTGTTGCAAGGTGTCTGGAATTCCGCACCCGATGCCCTGCCGCTGTTGCGTGCCGTACAGCACCTCACCGGTCTGCTGAGCATCGCCGCCTTTACCTGGCTGGGCCTCCGGGCGGTCAAGGCCGTCGGCGCGACCATCGCCCTGCGCAATCCCGTGGATGTGGCGGACAACCTGCGGGCCAGGCGGATCCAGACGCAGAATCGGGTGCTGGTGCGCAGCCTCAGCTTCATCGTCCTGCTGGTGGGCATCGCCCTGATGCTGATGACCTTCCCGGCGGTTCGCCAGGTGGGTGCGAGCCTGCTCGCCTCGGCCGGGGTCGCAGGCCTGGTCGCGGGTATCGCTGCGCGACCGGTCCTGGGCAATCTCATCGCCGGCCTGCAGATCGCCGTGACCCAGCCGATCCGGCTGGACGATGTGGTCATCGTCGAAGGCGAATGGGGCCGGGTGGAAGAGATCACCGGCACCTACGTGGTGGTCCGCATCTGGGACGACCGCCGGCTGGTGGTCCCGCTGCAATACTTCATCGAGACGCCCTTCCAGAACTGGACGCGCTCGTCTTCCAGCCTGATCGGGTCAGTCTTCATATGGGTTGACTATTCCCTGCCCCTGGCACCCATCCGCACCGAATTGGAACGCGCCTGTGCCGAGGTGCCCCATTTGTGGGATGGCCGTGTCTGCGTGCTGCAGGTGACCGATGCGTCCCACGATTCCATCCAGCTGCGCGTACTGGTGAGTTCGGGCGATTCCTCCAAGAACTGGGACCTGCGCTGCTTCGTGCGCGAGCGGCTGATCACCTACATCAATCGCGAATATCCCCTCTGCCTGCCCAAGCTGCGGACCGAACTTGGACGCCGTGACGTCCACCCCGCGCCACTATCCGACGAAAGGCAAGAGCCGGTCGTTCGTCAGCCAGAAGTCTGATTTTTCGGCCAATTGTCGCGATCAGGTGACCATCAAGCGGTTCACCTGGCGGTTATTCAGGGGTGCCGGCCCGAACCGCGACGGCTTTCGGGCATGCATCTGGCAATACGAAGCAAGACCGCAACATTCGAGCGGGAAACTTGTGACGTTGTCCGTGAGTCAGTGCGAGAGCAATCTGGAAATCCGCGAAGCAGTTCTCGCCCAGATCCAGACATCTCAAGAAGAGGTGACCGGCAAAAAGGCTGTAGCAGCTCGGCTGTAGGCGTTTTTGAACCAGGAGCATCGAGCTTCAGGAAAGAAGCAATCAGGTAAACCTCAGTCTCGAACTTGCTGCATTGGGAGCGCACCATGGCAAATGCCGTCGTGGGGAAATTTGGGGCTCTGGAGCCCGTTGAAACTGCCACTCGCACCACCAGATCCAGCTCTCCTCGCAAGCGCACGGACGAGCCTCAGCTGACGCTGAGCTCCGTCGTCGAAAGTCGCAAACGCATTCTTTTCGTGACCCCGGAAATTTCCGACTTCGTCAAGGCCGGTGGCCTGGGCGAGGTATCGGGCGCCCTGCCGCGCGCCCTCGCCGCCTCCCACGACGTCCGGGTGTTGATCCCCGGCTATCGTCAGGTGATGGCCGCGATCAAGGATCGCGTGCAGATGGTCGGCCGCATCGCCGCCCGCGCCGCCATGCCGGCCTGCGAGATCGGTCGCGTCAACCTAGAAGACGGCCTGGTCGTCTATGTGCTGATCTGCCCCGAACTCTATGAGCGCCCGGGCAACCCCTATGGCGACCTGAACGGTGCCGACTGGGCCGACAACCACATCCGCTTCGGTCGCCTGGCCAGCGCTGCCGCCGATTTCGCCCTGGGCGACGCCTCCATCCGCTGGGTGCCGGACCTGCTGCACCTCAACGACTGGCAGACCGGCCTCGCCGCTGGCTACCTGCGCTGGAAGGGTGCCAGCACCCCGTGCCTGACCACCATCCACAACCTGGCGTACCAGGGTCTGTTCCCGGCTTCGGTCATGGCCGATCTGGACATTCCCGCCCACGCCTTCCAGATGGAGGGCCTGGAGTTCTGGGGCAAGGTGTCCTTTCTCAAGGCCGGTCTGGTCTATGCCGACCACATCACCACCGTCAGCCACACCTACGCCCAGGAAATCACCACCGCGGAATTCGGTTGCGGCCTCGAAGGCCTGCTGCAGGTCAAGGCCCGCGACGGCAAGCTGACCGGCCTGCTCAACGGCATCGACGATGGCTGGAGTGCCTGCAGCGACCCGCACCTGTGCCAGCAATTCACCGAATCGGACTGGGACGGCAAGGCGGTCAACGCCGCGCGCATTCGCGAGGAATTCGGCCTGGAGCCCTCCAACGGCCCGCTGTTCGCAGTGGTCTCCCGACTGGTCCAGCAGAAAGGCATCGACCTGACCATCGAGGCGGCCGATCACATCGTCGCCCGCGGTGGCCAGCTGATGATCATCGGTTGCGGCGAGCCGCACATCGAGCGCCAGGTACGGGCCCTGGCCCTGCGCCATCCCGGTCGCGTCAGTGCCCACATCGGCTTCTGCGAGACCGAAGCACGGCGCATGTACGCCGGGAGCGACTTCCTGCTGATGCCCTCGCGCTTCGAGCCGTGCGGTCTGAGCCAGATGTACGCCCAGCGCTTCGCCTCCCTACCGATCGCCACCCGCACCGGTGGCCTGGCCGACAGCATCGAGGACGGCACCACCGGCTTCCTGTTCGCCCCGCTGTCGCTGGAAAACTACATCAGCGCCATCGACCGCGCCCTGGGTGTGTTCGAACGTCAGGACCTCTTGCTGGCCATGCGTCACCGCGCCATGCAGGGCCCGTTCTTCTGGTCCGAATGCGCCAAGCCCTATGCCTCGCTGTACCTCGATCTGCTCCAGACCACCGCTCACCAGGAGCGTCAGGTCGGCGCCTGAGGCGCAACCTGACTACCAAGCGCTTTTCCCTCGGCAAAAGGCCGACGAAAAGCGCTTTCCCCGCCTAACTTTGCGCAACTCTCACCGGTCATAACAGCAACTGCGGCCAACTGGGCCGCAGCGTCTTTTCTGCCGTCCGGTTTCGGGAGTTCTCTATCCATGACTGATATTTCGCGCGACGCAGCCGCGGTGACCGGGGGCTATGTCTGGCAGACCCGTGCCGGTGCCACCCTGGTGAGCAAGGAACGCACCCTCTTCCACTTCTGGGCGCCCAGCGCCGACGCCGTGTCGGTGGTCCTGGAAGGTGGCATGACCCTTCCCATGGAAGCCGAGCAAGACGGCTGGTTCGCGGTGGAGGCCCAATGCGGTGCCGGCACCCGTTATCGCTACCAGATCAAGGACCTGCTGGTCCCCGACCCGGCCTCCCGCGCCCAGGCCGGCGATGTGCACGAGCCGAGCATCGTCATCGACCCCACCACCTACCACTGGCAGACCGTCGAGTGGCAGGGCCGTCCCTGGCACGAGAGCGTCATCTATGAATTGCACGTCGGCACCCTGGGTGGCTTCGCCGGCGTCGAGAAGCTGGTGCCGCGCCTGGCGGCACTGGGCGTCACCGCCATCGAGCTGATGCCGCTGTCGGAATTTCCTGGCGATCGCAACTGGGGCTATGACGGCGTGCTGCCCTACGCGGTGGAAGCCTCCTATGGCACCCCGGACGACCTCAAGTCGCTGATCGACACCGCCCACGGCCATGGCGTCATGGTCTACCTGGACGTGGTCTACAACCACTTCGGACCGGACGGCAACTACCTGCACGCCTATGCCGAGCGCTTCTTCCGCGAAGACATCCATACGCCCTGGGGCGCGGCCATCGATTTCCGCCAGGACGCGGTACGCCGCTACTTCATCGACAACGCCCTGATGTGGCTGATGGAGTATCGCTTCGACGGCCTCAGATTCGATGCCGTCCACGCCATCAACGACAAGGGCTTCCTCGAAGAGATGGCCGAGGAGATCCGCAGCACCGTCGAGCCGGGTCGCCACATCCACCTGATGCTGGAGAACGAGGACAACACGGCCACGCTGCTGGGTGGCAAGCACTACAACGCGCAGTGGGCGGACGATTGGCACAACGTCATCCACCCCATGCTGACCGACGAGAACGAAGGCTACTACCAGGACTTCACCGAGGACGCCACGGCCAAGCTGGTGCGCTGCCTGGGCGAGGGCTTCATCTACCAGGGCGAGCAGACCCGCCATGGCAAGGCCCGTGGTGAACCCAGCAAGGACCTGCCGGCCTCGGCGTTCGTCATCTTCCTGCAGAACCACGATCAGGTCGGCAACCGCGCCTTCGGTGAACGCCTGACCCGTCTGGCGCCCGAGCCGGCGCTAAAGGCCGCCACTGCCCTGCTGCTGCTCAGCCCGATGATTCCGCTGCTGTTCATCGGTGAGGAATGGGGCAGCCGCCAACCCTTCCTGTTCTTCACCAGCCACAACGACGAGCTGGCCGAGCTGGTCCGCGACGGCCGTCGCAACGAATTCAAGGACTTCGATTTCTTCACCAGCGAAGAGCATCGCCAGCAGATCCCCGACCCGAACGCCGCCAAGACCTTCGAAGATTCCAAGCCCAATTTCGGCGAGGCCGATCAGCCCGATCACGCCGCCTGGCTGGGGCTGTATCGCGAGCTACTGGAAATCCGCCGCCGCGAACTCTTCCCGCGTCTGGAAGGTGCTCGCCCCATGGGCGCCGAAGCCCTGGCCGAGCGCGCCGTACGGGCGCGCTGGAGCCTTGCCGACGGTAGCCGCCTGACCATCGAACTCAACCTGAGCGACAAGGCCGTGCCGGTGGACGAGGCTCCCCAGGGCGAGCTGCTGCACAGCAGTGACGCCAGCGCAACGCCGACCCGCCAGGACGGCACCCTGGCCGCTCACTCGGCACTGGTCTGGCTGGAGAAAAAGGCATGAGTGGAGATCGTCTGGAACAATTGGCGGAGGCCGCGGGCATCGCCATCGAATGGACCGCCTACGACGGCAAGCGCCAACGGGTGAGCCCCGAGGCCCTGCGCAATCTGCTCAAGGCCATCGAGTTGCCAGCGGACAGTGACGACGAGATCGACACCAGCTTGCGCAAGCTGGCCGAGGTGGGCGACAAGCACCATCTGCCGCCGCTCATCACCGCGGTGGTCGGCAAGCCGGTTGGGGCGCCGGACCAGTTCAAGCGTGGCGTCCGCTACCAGGTGCAGCTGGAAGGCGGCGAGCGTCTGGACGGTCAGGTCGACGACCGCGGACAGCTGGCGCCGATCAGCGCCGCCGGTTATCACCAGGCCGAGGTCGATGGCGAAGCCCTGACCCTGGCCGTGGCGCCGGAACGCTGCTTCACCATCGCCGACGCCACCGGTAACGAGCAGGCCCGTCTCTGGGGGCTGGCCGTGCAGCTCTACAGCCTAAGGCGCGAAGGGGGCAGCGGCGCCGGCGATCTGCTGGGCCTGGTGCACTTCGCCAAGGCCGCAGGCAGCAAGGGCGCCGACGCCTTGGCCATCAGCCCGCTGCACGCCATGTTCAGCGCCGACGGCAGTCGCTACAGCCCCTACTCCCCGTCGAGTCGGGTGTTCTTCAACGTGCTCTATGCCGCGCCGGAGCTGGTCCTGGGTGCCGAGCCGGTGCGCCAGGCCATGCAGCGCGCCGGCCTGCAGGCCGAAGCCGAGCGCCTGGAGCAACTGGAACTGATCGACTGGCCGGCCCTGGCCAGGCTGCGGCTGCGCTTGCTGCGCACCCTGCACCTGGATTTCCGTACCGCTGGCGGTGAGCTGCGCGAGCGCTTCGAGGCCTTCCGCCGCGACGGTGGCGACGCCCTGGAAAACCATTGCCGCTTCGAAGCCCTGCATGCCTCCTTCACCCAGGGCGATGCCTCGCCCAGCTGGCAGCATTGGCCCCAGCAGTATCGCGATCCCAAGAATCCGGCCGTGGCCGAATTCGCCGAACGCCATGCCCAGGACGTGGAGTTCTATGCCTTCACCCAGTGGCTGGCCAGTGAAGGACTGTCGGCGGCCCAGGCGCAGTGCCGCGAAGCAGGCATGAAGATCGGCCTGATCGCCGACATCGCCGTAGGCGCCGACGGTGGCGGCAGCCAGGCCTGGAGTCGCCAGGAAGAGCTGCTGGCCTCGGTCACCGTGGGTTGTCCGCCGGATCTGCTCAACCAGAAGGGCCAGGGCTGGGGCATTTCCGCCTTCTCCCCCACGGGCATGGTCAAGCATGGCTTCCGCGCCTTCATCGAGATGCTCAGGGCCAACTTCGCCCATGCCGGCGGCGTGCGCATCGACCATGTGATGGGGCTGCAGCGCCTCTGGCTGGTGCCCGAGGGTGCCTCCCCGGCCGACGGTGCCTATCTCTCCTATCCCATCGACGACCTGCTGCGGCTGGTGGCGCTGGAATCCTGGCGCTATCGCTGCGTGGTCATGGGTGAAGACCTGGGCACCGTACCCGAGGGCTTTCGCGAGCGGCTGGCCGAGCGTGCCATCATGGGCATGCAGGTGCTGTTGTTCGAGCGCGATGGCGACGCCTTCAAGCCGGCCGCGCAGTGGTCGGACACGGCCATGGGCATGCCCACCACCCACGACCTGCCGACCCTCACCGGCTGGTGGCAGGGTCGCGACGCCGATTGGCAGGAAGAACTCGGACTGCTGCCCGACGGCACCTCGCGCCAGGACCGTCTCGACGAGCGTGCCAAGGATCGCCAGCAGCTGGCCAAGGTGCTGGAACTGGACGACACCCGGGAAAGCAATGTCGAGTCCGCCGTCGATGCCGCCATCGACTTCATCGGCCGCACCCCGGCGCCGCTGATCATCCTGCCGGTGGAAGATGCCCTGGGTCAGCTGGAACAGGCCAACCTGCCCGGCACCACCAACGAACACCCCAACTGGCTGCGCCGCTGGGACGACCCCGCCGAGCGCCTGCTGGATGCCGCTACCCCTGAACGACGCCTACGCGTGCTGAGCACTGCTCGTAACAATCCGGAGAACACTCGATGAGTCGCTTGCGCGCTACCGTACGCCTGCAGTTCCACAAGGACTTCACCTTCGACGACGCCCTGCCCTTGGTGGAGTACTACGCCAAGCTGGGCATCAGTCATTTCTATGCCTCGCCCATCACCACCGCACGCGCCGGTTCCGTGCACGGCTATGATGTGGTCGATCCGACCCGGGTCAACCCGGAACTGGGCGGCGAAGAGGCGCTGCGGCGCCTGGTCGCCCGCCTGCGCGAACACGGCATGGGCCTGATCGCCGACTTCGTGCCCAACCACACCAACGTGGGCGGCTCGGAGAACGCCTGGTGGCTGGACATCCTCGAATGGGGTCGCCAGAGCCGCTACGCCAGCTTCTACGACATCAACTGGTACGGGCCCGACCCGGATCTGCAGGGCCAGGTGCTGCTGCCCTTCCTCGGTGACGCCTATGGCAACGTGCTGCAGGCCGGCGAACTCAAGCTGGTGTTCGACGGCGAGCAAGGTGCCTTCCGCGTCGAGTACTACGCCCACCACTTTCCGATCAATCCGGGTACCTACGGCCAGATCCTGCGCGAGAGCGACCTGCCCCAGCTGAGTCTGTTCGCCGATGCCTTCTCGGCACGGGCCAAGGACCTGGAAGAAGCCCGTGGCGCCCAGCGCCAACTGGCCGATGCCGCCAAGGACCCCGCCGTCGCCGCCGCCATCGACAAGGCGGTCGCCGCCTTCGACGGTAGCCAGCCGGCCAACCAGGAGCGGCTGCACGCCCTGCTGGAGAGTCAGCACTATCGCCTGGCCAGCTGGCGCACCGCCTCGGACGACATCAACTGGCGGCGCTTCTTCGACATCACCGAACTGGGCGGCCTGCGCATGGAGCGCCACGAGGTGTTCGAGGAAACCCATTCGCTGATCTTCCGCCTGATCAGCGAAGGCCTGCTCGACGGCCTGCGCCTGGATCACATCGATGGTCTGGCCAATCCGCGCGCCTATTGCCGCAAGCTGCGCCGTCGCGTCGACGACCTCTGCGCCAGCCGCAGCGGCGGTGCGCCGGAGGACGGCTTCCCCATCTACATCGAGAAGATCCTCGCCCAAGGCGAGCAGTTGCGGGAAGGCTGGGGCATCGACGGCACCACCGGCTACGAATTCATGAACGAGGTGTCGGCGGTGCAACACGCCGCCAGCGGCGAAGCCCCGCTGCGCCAGTTCTGGGCGGAGCGGACCGGCCGCACCGAGGACTTCCTCGAAGAGGTGCGGGAAGCGCGCCGCCTGGTGCTCACCACCGCGCTGAACAGCGAATTCGAATCGGCCGTGCATACCCTGCACCTGCTGGCGCAGCAGGACTGGCGCACCCGCGACACCAGTCAGGGCGCCATCCGCCGGGTGCTGCTGGAGCTGATCGTGCAGTTCAAGGTCTATCGTACCTACGCCGGCGCGGCGGGCTTCGTCGGCAACGACGCCCAATGGTTCGATACCGCACTGGAAGCTGCCCGCCCCCACGTCAGCGAGGCGGAGCAACCGCTGCTGGAACAGCTGCGCGCCTGGCTGGGTGGCGACGCCCCGCGTCACAAGCCCGTGGGCAGCGTGGCCCGCCGCGAGCAGCGTCGTGCCATCACCAAGTTCCAGCAACTCACCTCGCCGATCGCCGCCAAGGCGGTGGAAGACACGGCCTGCTATCGCTCCGCGCCGCTGCTGTCGCGCAATGACGTGGGCTTCGATCCGCAGCATTTCGCCCAGCCGGTCAGTGCCTTCCACCAGGCCAGCGGTTGGCGCGCCGAGCATTTCCCGCGCAACATGCTGACCACCGCGACCCACGACCACAAGCGTGGCGAAGACACCCGCGCGCGCCTGGCCGTCGTGTCGGAACGCCCGGACGCCTATATCGCCCAGGCCACCCGCTGGATGGAACAGGCCGCACCGTTGCGCGGCCAGTGGAACGACGCCCCGGCGCCGACGCCGGGCGATGAACTGATGCTCTACCAGACCCTGCTCGCCAGCTGGCCGCTGCAGCTCCAGGCCGATGACCAGAAGGGTCTGGAGGCCTATCTGGAGCGCCTGCTGCAATGGCAGGAAAAGGCCCTGCGCGAAGAGAAGCTGGAGTCCGATTGGTGGGCGCCAAATGGCGACTACGAGGCGGCCTGCAAGGCCTTCCTGGAAGGTCTGCTCACCGACGACAACTACCGCGCCCTGCGCGGCGAGATCGTCACCGCGGTCCGCGAACTGGCTCCGGCCGGTGCGCTGAACGGCCTGGTGCAGATGCTGCTGCGCAATACCGCGCCCGGCGTGCCCGACCTCTACCAGGGTGGTGAATTCTGGGACTTCAGCCTGGTGGAGCCCGACAACCGCCGTGCCGTGGACTACGCCCCACGGCAGCAGGCGCTGGCCAAGCACGCTTCCGTCGAGGCTGCCCTGGATGCCTGGCAGAACGGCGAGATCAAGCAACAGGTACTGGCTGCCGTCCTGCAGCTGCGCAAGCAGCAGCCGCAGCTGTTCACCGAAGGTCGCTACCTGCCCCTGACCGTAGTGGGTGCCCATGCCGATCAGGTGCTGGCGTTCGCCCGGACCTGGGAGCAACAGGCGGTGATCGTCATCGTACCGGTGCATGCCTCCGACCTCATGCAGAACGATGAAAATCTCCGCTTTTCCGCAGAGGCCTGGCAGGACACCCGGATAAAACTTCCGGAAACCTTGTCCATGTACCGTTTTGGGGAAACTTTTGCCCCGGCATCTGTCCATGACCAGAAGAAAGAGCTTTCTGTCGGCGAGGTTCTGGCACGTTTTCCGCTTGGATTGCTCAGCACACAAGACATCACTCAAGGAGCCGCACCGCAATGACCCAAAAAGACGAACGCATCCAGCAGCTCGCCTATCAGATCTGGGAGTCCGAAGGACGGCCGGCCCACGAACACGATCGCCACTGGGAGATGGCGACTCGACTGTACGAAGCCGAACAGGAAGGCGTGGCCAAGAAGACCGCGGCCAAGAAGCCTCGCGCGACCAAGGCTGCGGCAGCGAGCGCGGAAAAGCCCGTCGCCAGCAAGCCCCGCACCACCGGCAAGACCAAGAGTGGCAGCGAGAAGGCCGCTACCGAAGCCGCAGCGGCCGGTGAGTCGGTAACCGAGAAGGTGGAATCGGCGGCCAAGAAGGTTGCCTCCAAGGTCAAGCAGGCGGTCAAGCCCAGTGCAGGCAAGACCGGCGCGAGCAAGACCACCGCCAGCAAGGCCAAGGCCGATGCCAACGTCGAGGCAACCGGCGTAGGCGTGGCGCCGGCCACGCCGAAGAAGCCGCGCGCGTCCCGCGCCAAGGCGGCCACGACCAAGCCCGCCGCCACCGAGTGATGTGATGTTTCGGCCTGGCCGTCCGGCCAGGCCTTCCCCCCGCCGCCTCGCTGCGGTGTCTGCGTTATCGCTGTTTTCCAGATTTTTTCCTGAAAAAACAACGCTTTGTCGGTTCGCCATCAGGACTCGGAACTGCGCTGCGTCGGGCCTTTCATATGCAGGTAGCCGGATCTGTATCGATTCAGCCACCGGCAGGTATTGAGAGCCGAGTCAGAGCTACTTCCTTCCTAGCTATCCCGAGAGCGTCGAAATGACTTCAACCGAGTCCAACAAGCCGTTAACCGAAGCGACCACTTTCATCAGCAAGTCCAAGTCTCGTGTTCGTGAAGGGCTGCCCTACCCCCTGGGCGCCACCTGGGACGGCTCCGGCGTGAACTTCGCCATCTTTTCCGCCAACGCCACCAAGGTGGAACTCTGTCTCTTCGACGACGAAGGCAAGGAAGAAATCGAGCGTATCGAACTGCCGGAATTCACCAACGAGATCTGGCACGGCTATCTGCCCGACGCCCGTCCTGGCACCCTCTACGGCTATCGCGTGCATGGCCCGTACGAGCCGCAGAATGGCCATCGTTTCAACCACAACAAGCTGCTGATCGATCCCTATGCCAAGCAGATCGTGGGCGAGCTGGAGTGGAACGACGCCCTGTTCGGCTACACCATCGGCCACCCCGATGGCGACCTGTCCTTCGACGAGCGTGACAGCGCGCCCTTCATGCCGCGCTGCCGCGTCATCGACCCCGCCTTCACCTGGGGCAACACCACCCACCCGCGCGTGCCGCGTGATCGCACCGTGTTCTACGAGACCCACGTCCGTGGCTACACCATGCAGCACCCGGCTGTCCCGGAAAGCGCCCGCGGCACCTTCTCCGGTCTGCAGGAAAGCGAGGTCATCGACTACATCAAGTCGCTCGGCATCACCTCCGTCGAACTGATGCCGATCCACTACTTCCTCGATGACAACCACCTGCTGGAAAAGGGCCTGAGAAACTTCTGGGGCTACAACACCCTGGCCTTCTTCGCCCCGCACTCGCGCTACATGGCCAGCCAGTCCATCGGCGAATTCAAGGTGATGGTCGCGCGCATGCACAACGCCGGCCTCGAGGTCATCCTCGACGTGGTCTACAACCACACCGCCGAAGGCAACGAGATGGGCCCGACCCTCTCGCTCAAGGGCATCGACAACGCCAACTACTACCGCCTGATGCCCGATGATGCGCGCTACTACATCAACGACACCGGCACCGGCAACACCCTGAACATGAGCCACCCCTGCGTGCTGCAGATGGTGACCGACTCGCTGCGCTACTGGGCCACCGAGATGGGCGTGGACGGCTTCCGCTTCGACCTGGCCACCATCCTGGGTCGCGAGCCGGACGGCTTCGACGAGGGCGGCGGCTTCCTGCACGCCTGCCGTCAGGACCCGATCCTGGCCGAGACCAAGCTCATCGCCGAACCCTGGGACTGCGGCCCTGGCGGCTATCAGGTGGGCAACTTCCCGCCCGGCTGGATGGAGTGGAACGACACCTTCCGCGACACCGCCCGTGCCTTCTGGAAGGGTGACGAGGACAAGATCGGCGACTTCGCGAAGATCTTCCTGGGCTCCGGCGACAAGTTCAATCGTCGCGGTCGCAAGCCCTATTCGTCCGTGAACTTCGTGACCGCCCACGATGGCTTCACCCTGGCCGATACCGTGTCGTACAACGACAAGCACAACGAGGCCAACGGCGAAGACAACAACGACGGTCACTCCCACAACCTGTCGTGGAACTGTGGCGCCGAAGGCGAGACGGACGATCCGGAAATCATCGAGCTGCGCTATCGCCAGATGCGCAACCTGCTGGCCACCCTCTTCCTCTCCCAGGGCACGCCGATGCTGCTGGCCGGCGACGAATTCGCCCGGACCCAGGGCGGCAACAACAACGCCTACTGCCAGGACAGCGAGATCGGTTGGGTCAACTGGGAGATCAGCGAGAAGAGCGCCGAACTGCAGGAATACGTGCGCAACCTGATCGACCTGCGTCGTCGCTATCCGCTGCTGCGTCGTAGCCGCTTCTTCACCGGCGCCTACAACGAGGAATTGGGCGTCAAGGACGTCACCTGGCTGCAACCCGGTGGCACCGAGATGGGCGACGAGCAATGGCAGGACGGCAGCAACAAGTGCATGGGCATCCTGCTCGATGGCCGGGCCCAACCGACCGGCATTCGTCGCAAGGGCGCGGATACCTCGCTGCTGATTCTGGTCAATGCTCATTATGACGTGGTGGATTTCACCCTGCCGGAAGTCCCCATGGGCGAGCATTGGTCCCTGCAGCTGGACACCAATCAGCCCGACCTGGATGCCGGCGACGTCTTCAATTTCGGAGACACCTATCAGGTCACCGGACGCTCGGTATTGCTGTTCGAGCTGACCCAGACCAAGCGGAGGAAGCGCCAGGCATGACGGACGCGCAACAGGGTTTTTCGTTCAAGGTCCTGACCATCAACACGCACAAGGGCTTCACGTCCTTCAACCGCAAGTTCATCTTGCCGGAATTGCGCGAGGCGGTGCGGACGGTGTCAGCGGACATTGTCTTCTTGCAGGAGGTGTTGGGTACCCACGAAAAGCACCCGTTGCGCTTCGAGAACTGGCCGGCGGCGCCGCAGTACGAGTTCCTGGCCGATTCCATGTGGACCGATTTCGCCTACGGGCGAAATGCGGTCTACCCGGATGGCCATCACGGTAATGCGGTGCTGTCGAAGTTTCCCATCGTCAGTTACGACAACTTCGACATTTCCATCGCCGGACCGGAAAAGCGCGGGATGCTGCACTGCGTCCTGCGTGTTCCGGATCAGGGTGTGGATCTGCACGTGATCTGCGTACACCTGGGATTGCGGGAAAAGCACCGCCAGATGCAGATGAAGCTGATCTGCGAACACATCAATTCCCTGCCCAGCGACGCTCCCGTCGTGGTGGCGGGGGATTTCAACGACTGGCGCCAGAAGGCCAATGACATCCTTGGCCAGGGCGCGGGCCTCGAAGAGGTGTTCATGAAAACCGCGGGACGCCTGCCCAAGACCTTCCCGGCGAAGCGTCCCCTGCTCTGCCTGGATCGCATCTATACCCGTAACGTCAGTGTCGGGCGCCCACAGGTGCTGGGCAATCAGCCGTGGTCGCACCTTTCCGACCACGCTCCCCTGGCTGCGGACTTCCACCTATGAACTTCGAATGGCGGGACGGAAACCGCATCGCCTTGCTGGAAAACGGCGAGGACTTCTTTCCACGGGTCTTCGAGGCGATCCGCGAAGCCGAGCGCGAGGTGATCATCGAGACCTTCATCCTCTTTTACGACAAGGTCGGCAAGGCCTTGCAGGAGGAGTTGGTCGCGGCGGCCAAGCGCGGTGTCCAGGTGGACATCACCGTGGATGCCTACGGCTCGCCGGACCTGCCGCAGGCCTTCATCGACGAGATGGTCCATGCCGGGGTGCGCTTTCGCTACTACGATCCGCGCCCCCTGCTTATGGGCATGAGGACCAACCTCTTCCGCCGCCTGCATCGCAAGATCGTGGTGGTGGACGCCCGCCTGGGTTTCATCGGCGGCATCAACTATTCCGCCGAGCACCTGGGCGACTTCGGGCCCGAGGCCAAGCAGGATTATGCCGTCGAGGTCGAAGGCCCCATCGTCGATGACATCCACCGCTTCGCCCGCGACGCCATCAACTCCCCCGAGGAGACCCACCGTTGGTGGGGTAAGCGCTCGCAGAAACCGGCCGACAATCGCAATCCCGGCAATGCCCAGGCGCTGCTGGTGTTCCGCGACAACGACGAGCACCGCGCCGATATCGAAAAGCACTACCTGGAGATGCTGCGCAACGCCAAGCGTGAGGTGGTGATCGCCAATGCCTATTTCTTCCCCGGCTATCGGCTGCTCAGGGAGATGCGCAATGCGGCGCAGCGTGGCGTCCGCGTGGTGCTGATCGTCCAGGGCGAACCGGACATGGCCATCGTCAAGGTCGGCGCCCAGATGCTCTACAACTACCTGGTCAAGGCCGGGGTGGAGATCTACGAATATTGTCTGCGCCCCCTGCACGGCAAGGTGGCGACCATGGACGAGCATTGGTCCACCGTGGGTTCGAGCAACCTCGACCCCCTGAGTCTCTCGCTCAATCTCGAATGCAACCTGATCTTCCACGACCATGCCTTCAACCGTGAATTGCGCGGTCGCCTGGAAACCCTGATCCAGAATCACTGCGAGCACGTCGACAGCAGCAAGGTGCCCAAGCGCACCTACTGGCACCTGGCCAAGACGATGCTGGTCTTTCACTTCCTGCGCCACTTTCCCGCCTGGGTCGGCTGGCTGCCCGGTCATACCCCTAAGATCGAACTGGTGAGTCCGCCGGTGCAGCCCGAGCTCGAAACCCAGGACCGGGTCGATTCCTCGATCTCAAGGTATCCGCAACGATGAGCAGCCACAGCGACACCCTGGACCACGCCGACGACGAGGCGGACCAGCAGGCCGCCGACAAGCCGCAGAACAAGCACTGGGTCCTGGCCAAGAAGATTCTCACCTGGGTGTTCCTGATCGCGGTGGTGGTGCTGCTGGTGATCTATGCCCGCAAGGTCGACTGGGGCGAAGTCTGGAAGGTCTTTACCGGCTACAAGTGGACCACCCTGGCCATGGCCGGTGGCCTGGTGGTGCTGTCCTACATCATGTATGGCTGCTACGACCTGATCGGGCGCGCCTATTGCGGCCACAAGCTGGTCAAGCGCCAGGTGTTCCTGGTGTCCTTCATCTGCTACGCCTTCACCCTGACCCTGAGCACCTGGGTCGGCGGCATCGGCATGAGGTATCGCCTCTACTCGCGGCTGGGCCTGTCCAGCGGCACCATCACCCGGATCTTTTCCCTGAGCATCGCCACCAACTGGCTGGGGTACGTTCTGCTCGCCGGCGGCATCTTCGTCAGCGGCGTGGTGGACATGCCGCCCAACTGGTTCGTCGGCGACACCACGCTGCGCCTGATCGGTTTTGGCCTGCTGGCCTTCATCGTCTTCTACCTGGGCGTCTGCGCCTTTGCCAAGCAGCGCGAATGGACGGTGCGCAAGCAGCGCCTCGCCCTGCCCTCGTTGCGCATGGCCTGTCTGCAGCTGCTGGTGTCCTCGATCAACTGGATGGCCATGGCCGCCATTGTCTATCTCTTCCTCGGCCGTCAGGTGGACTATCTGCACGTGCTCGGCGTCCTGCTGCTGTCCAGCATCGCCATGGTCATCGTGCATATCCCGGCCGGGGTCGGTGTCCTGGAGACGGTGTTCATCGCTCTGCTGGCCAACGACGGTCTTTCCCAAGGCAAGATCATCGCCGCCCTGCTCGGCTACCGGACGCTGTACTTCATCGTCCCGTTGCTGATCGCCGCCGTGCTCTACTTCGCCCTGGAGAGCCGCGCCAAGAAGCTCAAGGTCAGCAACGACCGCCGCGAAGAGCGCAAGCAGCAGGAAAAGCACGCCACCTAGGACGTGCCCTATCTGTTATTGGGCTGGTGCATGGAAATCAGCCGGTAGAACAGCACACGCCCGCCCTCGGTGGCGGGCCCTTCCCCATCGCGCAAGCGGGCGCCCGCCTTGAAATACAGGTGGTGGTTGCTCCAGGCGCTGTCCAGTTGCAGACCCAGGTCTCCGTTGCGCGAACCGGCGCCATGGGCACGTACCGTGAGCACCCCGGTACGCGCCAGCTTGATGTCATAGCTGAAGCGACTGTTGAGCGGCAGATGCTCCAGCAGGATGACGTCCTTGGGACTGTCGGTGGGGCTTTCCCGCAACCGGGCGATGAGTTGGCCCTGCTCGACCTGGCCCTTGGCAGTGGCCGCGCTTTCCACCCGATAGACTAGCTGCAACAGGGCCTGGGACGCTTCAGGCGCGGCGGTCTGGTCCTCGATCTGGCTGATGATGACCTCGGGGCGTGAGGGCACCTGCTGCACCGCCGCTTCGGCCTGCAACAGGGCATCGGCCTCGCGATACTTCCAGGCATAGGCGCTGCCATCCGGACGCGTTTCGCGCAACTCGGTGGCGGGATAGCTGTTGAAGGGTTGCGGGGTACCGGTCACGGGGACCCAGAACAGCAGCGACCCTCCCTCACCACGCATGAGATAGGGGCTGCGAAAGGCGCTGCTGTTGAGTTCGGCGGTCTGTACCTGGGCCACGGGCATGGGTACGGGAACCGTCAGATTCCATTCGGCGAGATCGATCATGGTGCTCTCGGTTGCCAGATGCCTGACAAGCATCGCCCAGAACGGGGATGCCTGTCAGCGCAGCGCGTCCCTTGCGGGACGCTCCCGGATCAGCCCTGCGGCTTGAACACCAGCACACCGAGGGGTGGCAACTGCAGATTCAGCGAGGCCGGCTGACCATGGGCGCCGATCTCCTCGGCGTTCACCCCACCGCCGTTGCCCAGGTTGGAACCACCGTAGCGCTCGGCGTCGCTGTTGAAGATCTCCTGCCAATGGCCCAGCGAGGGCACGCCCACCCGGTAGTCATGCCGCGGTACTGGCGTGAAGTTGGCGATCACCAGCAAGGGCCGCTGCTGAGCATCCTTGCGTAACCAGGCGAAGACGCTGTTGCCATTGTCGTCGCCGACCACCCAGTCGAAACCCTCGGGCAGGTGATCGCGCTCGTGCAGTGCCGGCTCATTGCGATAGAGCTGGTTGAGATCGGCCAGCAATTGCTGCACACCGCGGTGGGTGCCGTGCTCCAGGAGGAACCAGTCCAGCTCGCGGTCATGACTCCACTCGCGCCACTGGCCGAACTCGCAGCCCATGAACAACAGCTTCTTGCCCGGGTGGGTCCACATGAAGCTCAGGTAGGTGCGCAGATTGGCGAACTTCTGCCAGACGTCCCCTGGCATCTTCTCGATCATCGAGCCCTTGCCGTGCACCACCTCGTCGTGGGAGATGGGCAGCATGAAGCGCTCGGACCAGGCGTACACCAGGCCAAAGGTCATCTGATGGTGATGGTACTGGCGATAGACCGGATCCTCTTCCACATAGTGGAGGGTGTCGTTCATCCAGCCCATGTTCCACTTGAAGTCGAAGCCCAGGCCGCCTTCACTGACCGGTGCGCTCACACCCGGCCAGGACGTGGATTCCTCGGCGATCACCAGCGCACCCGGCGCCTCTTCGTGGACCACCTCGTTGAGGTGACGCAGGAAGGCGATGGTTTCCAGGTTCTCGCGACCGCCATGGATGTTGGGGATCCACTCGCCGTGCTTGCGCGAATAGTCGCGGTAGAGCATGGAAGCCACGGCATCCACCCGCAGGCCGTCGATGTGGAAGTGCTTGAGCCAGTGCATGGCCGAGGCCAGCATGAAGCCGTGCACCTCATGGCGCCCCAGGTTGTAGATGTAGGTGTTCCAGTCCTGGTGGAAGCCTTCGAAGGGATGCTCGTATTCGTACAGGGCGGTGCCGTCGAAGCGAGCCAGGCCGTGTTCGTCGGTGGGGAAATGCGCCGGCACCCAGTCGAGGATGACACCGATGTCGGCCTGGTGGCAGGCGTCGACGAAGGCGGCGAAATCCGCCGGGGTACCGAAGCGCGAGGTGGGCGCGAACTGGCCGAGCGGCTGGTAGCCCCAGGAACCGCTGAAGGGGTGTTCCATGATCGGCAACAGCTCGATATGGGTGAAGCCCATCTCGCGGACATAGGGAATCAGGCGCTCGGCCAGTTCCCGCCAGTTGTACTGGCGCCCCTCGTCACCGCCTTCGCGGCGCCAGGACCCGGCGTGCAGTTCATAGACCGAGATCGGCGCTTCCACACCCTGCAGTTCGCGGCGGCGGGCCATCCAGTCCTGGTCGTGCCAGGTGAAGGGCTTGTTGTCGGCCACCACCGAGGCAGTGCGCGGCGGCAATTCCGCGGCCAGGGCGATGGGATCGGCCTTGAGCGGCAGTACGCCGTGCTGGCCGAGGATCTCGTACTTGTAGGAAGTACCGACCGGCAGGCGCGGCACGAACAGCTCCCAGACGCCGCTGTTGGCGCGCAGGCGCATGGGCAGCCGGCGGCCGTCCCAGCTGTTGAAGTCGCCGACCACCGAGACGCGGCGGGCATTGGGGGCCCAGACCGCGAAGCGCACGCCCTCTACGCCGGCGACTTGGCAGCGCTGAGCACCAAAGGTCTCGCCGAGGTTGCGGTGGCGGCCTTCGTTGAACAGATAGAGGTCGGTCTCCCCAAGCAGCAGACCGAAGGAATAGGGATCCTCGGTCTCCTGCACGCCGCTGGGCCAGCGGATGACCAGCTTGTAGGGCGCGGCGTATTCCAGCCGCGCGACGAACAGCCCGGGCACCCGCCCCGGCTGCATCTGGGCCAGGGGCCGACCGCTGACGCGATCGACCAGCTCCACGCCCAGGGCGTTGGGCAGGAAGGCGCGGACGATCACGCCCTCGCCATCGGGATGGGGACCGAGCACGGCGAAGGGATTGCCGTGCTCGCCGCGGGCCAGCGACTCGGCTTCGGCAGCCGAGAGCCGGGCGTCGTCCAGGGGAGCGACGGGAGCGGTGTTGTGATCGGTCATGCGCGGGCTCCGGACAAGAGGGTCTCGACGATGGCAGCGACGCCACGTAGCGGGATGTTGATCCAGGTGGGTCGGTTGGCAGCCTCGTAGCCTATCTCATACACCGCCTTCTCCAGGCTGTAGAGATCCAGCGCCGCCTGCTCGCCGCGCTCGCCCCACTGGTGGCCGATACCGGCCGCCGCAGCGCGATAGCCTTCCAGGAAGGCCGCGTAGGAGGCATTGCGATAGGTCTCCGCCGCCTTGGCACGCAGCTGCAGATGCTCTTCCGAGGTATCGGCGCCGGCGTTGCTCGACTGGGTGACCATGGCCGCCGCGTAGTCGAAGGAGCGCAGCACCCCGGCGACGTCCTTGTGCGGACCGTACTTGCCGCGCCGCTCTTCCAGCGACCGCGCCGGCTCGCCTTCGAAGTCGATGAGAATAGCGTCGTCCTGGGCCACCAGCACCTGACCCAGGTGCAGATCGCCATGGACGCGGATGCGCAGACCGCCTTCGACATCCGCGGCCAGGGCCTCGATGCGCTTGGCCAGGGCTTCGCGCTTACCGACCAGACCCTGCAGCAGCTCCTTGCCGGTGGCATCGAGCTTGTCGCTCATGCCCTGCAGGGTGTCCAGGGCACCGTCCACCTGGACGCGAACGCGGTGCGCCAGCTCCTTGGCCGCCTGGGCGTCCACGGTTTCCGGCGCGAAGGCCGCGTCTTCGGTGGGCTGCGCCAGCACCAGGTGCATCTCGCCCAGGCGCTTGCCCAGCACGCCGGCGAAGGCCGCCAGATCGCCCATGGCAGTGAACTCGTTCTCCACGTCGGAGATGCCGCCGCTGAGCAGATCGCGGGTGACGCGATCCAGACCGTCCAGACTCCAGGTCCAGGCATCGCCCTGGTTGTGGATGTGCTGCTGCACCAGCATCAGCACGTGCGGGGTGCCATCCGGCGCGATGCGCTGGGCCACGGCATGGGTCGCGGCGATGTTGGCGAAGCCGGCCTGGGCCAGGTAGCGCCCCATCTCCACTTCCGGATGGATGCCCGGCGCCACCTTGCGGATCAGCTTGAGCATCAGGTGGTCGCCGACGATCAGCGAGCTGTTGGACTGCTCGACACCCAGGTGCTTGATCTCGATGTCCGGATCCAGCGCGAAGTCCTCGGGCTGGTCATAGACCTCGAAGCTCAGCTCGCCGGACGGCGAAGCGATCTTGGCGCCCTTGCGGAAGGCGTCAAACACGCCATGGACGAAGCTGGTCAGGGCGAAGGCATCGGTCACCAGGCCCACGCGCCGCACGTGGCGGATGCGCGACAGGGCCAGCTGGGTGGCCAGCGGACTGCAGTGCTGGTCCTCTTCGGCGAGGAAGCCCAGGGGCAGCGCATAGCGCTCTTCGCCCTTGGCATTGGTCACCACCACCTCGCTGAACATCACCGGCAGCTTGGGCGTGTTGATCTGGGCCGCATAGTCCAGGCGCACGCTGGTGATGGCTTCGTCCTTGGAACCGAACCAGCGCCGCTTGGGCAGATAGACCGGCAGCACCTCTTCGAAGATGCGGCGCGGCTCACCCTCCAGCAATTCCTGCAGGTGCCGCTTGATGACCACCGTCTGGTAGTCGGGCATCGGCGCCGGCGGCTCGGTGTGCCAGGCGGGCATCTGCTCGTTGCCGGCCAGGTAGAACCAGTAGAAGCCATAGGGCGGCAGGGTCAGCATGTAGGGCAGCTGGCCGATGGGCGGGAAGGCGCTACCCCCGATCATCTCCACTGGCACCTGACCGGCGAAGCTGGACAGGTCCAGTTCCACCGCCTGGGCGGCGCGGGAGACGTTGGCCACGCAGAGGATGGTCTCGTGTTCGCCCTGGGCGTTGGTGAAGTCGCGCAGGTAGGCCAGGATGCGTCTGTTGGTGGGCGACAGCATCTTCAGGGTGCCGCGTCCGAAGGCCTTCTGCTGCTTGCGCACGGCCAGCATGCGCCGGGTCCAGTTGAGCAGCGAATGGGGATCGCGCGACTGGGCCTCGACGTTGATCGCCTGGTAGCCATAGAGCGGATCCATGATCGATGGCAGCACCAGGCTGGCTGGGTCGGCGCGGGAGAAGCCGCCGTTGCGGTCGACCGACCACTGCATCGGGGTACGCACGCCGTCGCGGTCGCCCAGGTGGATGTTGTCACCCATGCCGATTTCGTCGCCGTAGTACATCGTCGGGGTGCCGGGCATCGACAGCAGCAGGCTGTTGAGCAGTTCGATACGCCGACGGTCGCGCTCCAGCAGGGGCGCCAGGCGGCGCCGGATGCCGAGGTTGATGCGCGCGCGGCGATCGGAGGCGTAGTAGTTCCACAGATAGTCCCGCTCGCGGTCGGTCACCATCTCCAGGGTCAGTTCGTCGTGGTTGCGCAGGAAGATCGACCACTGGCAGTTGGCCGGGATCTCCGGGGTCTGGCGCAGGATGTCGGTGATGGGGAAGCGGTCTTCCTGGGCGATGGCCATGTACATCCGCGGCATCAGCGGGAAGTGGAAGGCCATGTGGCATTCGTCGCCATCGCCGAAGTACAGCTGGGTGTCTTCCGGCCACTGATTGGCCTCGGCCAGCAGCATGCGGTCGGGATAGTTGGCGTCGATCTCGGCCCGGATTTCCTTGAGCACCGCGTGGGTCTCGGGCAGGTTCTCGTTATTGGTGCCGTCGCGTTCCACCAGGTAGGGGATGGCGTCCAGACGCAGGCCGTCGACACCCATGTCCAGCCAGTACCTCATGATGGAGATCACCGCCTTCATCACCTGGGGATTGTCGAAGTTCAGGTCAGGCTGGTGCGAATAGAAGCGGTGCCAGAAGTACTGGCCGGCGACCGGGTCCCAGGTCCAGTTGGACTTCTCGGTGTCGAGGAAGATGATGCGGGTGCCGTCGTACTTCTGGTCGTCATCGGACCAGACGTAGAAGTTGCGTGCCGCCGAGCCCTTCTTGGCGCGGCGGGCGCGCTGGAACCAGGGGTGCTGGTCGGAGGTGTGGTTGATGACCAGTTCGGTGATCACCCGCAGGCCACGGGCATGGGCCTCGGCGATGAACCTCTTGGCATCGGCCATGGTGCCGTAGTCGGGGTGGATGCCGCGGTATTCGGCGATGTCGTAGCCGTCGTCGCGCCGCGGCGAGGGATAGAACGGCAGCAGCCAGATGGTGTTGACGCCCAGGCTGGCGATGTAGTCGAGCTTCTCGATCAGGCCGGGAAAGTCGCCGATGCCATCGTTGTTGGAGTCGAAGAACGACTTCACGTGCACCTGATAGATGACCGCGTCCTTGTACCAGAGCGGATCGTCGATGAAGGCAGCGGGTTTGCGGGAACGAGCTTTATTGGGTTTTGCCATGTCGTCAGGTCCTTAACAGGGCGTCTGAATCGAATGCGTGTACCGGTCGTCCTTGCCGCCCGGCAGTGATGACGGCCGGGCCAGGCGGTGCGGATCTGTCCGCACCGCCTGGCCCGTGCCGCCCGAGCTAGCGCTAGTGGCCCGCCTGGATGCGCCAGATGCCGAAGGGCATCGACGGCTCTAGGCGCGTCCACTGGGTCTTGCCGTACCAGGCCCAGCGGTGCCCGGTCATGAGGTCCTCGCCGTAGGTGGTGGCGTGGTCGTCGAGACCCAGCTCCCACAGCGGCAGTTCGAAGTGGCCTTCCTGGGCGTTGAAGGGATCCAGGTTGACGGCGATCAGGATGAAGTTGCCCAGGTCGTCGGTGCGCTTGCCGAAATAAAGGATCTGGTCGTTCCAGCAGTTGTAGATCTTCAGCCCCAGGTGGGTCTGCAACGCCGGGTTCTGCCGGCGGATGCGGTTGAGCTGGGCGATCTCGCCCATAATGTTGCCGGGGGCGTAGAAGTCGCGCGGGCGCAGCTCGTATTTCTCCGAATCCAGGTACTCCTCCTTGCCCGGCGTGAGCGGCGCGCCCTCGCAGAGTTCGAAGCCGGCGTACATGCCCCACAGGCCGGAGCCCATGGTGGCCAGGGCGGCGCGGATCAGGAAGCCGGGCCGGCCGCTGGTCTGCAGGAAGCCCGGGTTGATGTCCGGCGTGTTGACGAAGAAGTTCGGCCGGTAGCAGTCACGTAGCGGGGCTTCGTTGAGCTGGGTGAAGTATTCAGTCAGCTCGGCCTTGGTGTTGCGCCAGGTGAAGTAGGTGTAGCTCTGGCTGTAACCGACCTTGCCCAGGCGCGCCATCATGGCCGGCTTGGTAAAGGCCTCGGCGAGAAACATGACATCGGCGTCACGACCGCGGATGTCGGCGATCAGCCACTCCCAGAACGGCAGCGGCTTGGTGTGGGGGTTGTCGACGCGGAAGATTTTCACGCCCTGCTCCACCCAGTGCCAGACCACGTCGCGCAGCGCCAGCCAGAGATCCGGCACGGCATCCTTGGCATAGAAATCGACGTTGACGATGTCCTGGTACTTCTTCGGCGGATTCTCCGCATAGCGCATGGAGCCGTCCGGCCGCCAGGAGAACCAGCCCGGATGCTCCTTGAGCCAGGGGTGATCCGGCGAACACTGGATGGCGAAGTCCAGGGCGATCTCCAGGCCATGGTCGGCAGCGGCCGCCACCAGGGCGCGGAAGTCGTCCAGGGTACCCAGCTCGGGATGCACGGCGTCATGGCCGCCATCCGGGCTGCCGATGGCATAGGGACTGCCCGGCTGGTCCGCGCCCGCCCCCAGGGTGTTGTTCTTGCCCTTGCGGTGGGCCAGGCCGATCGGATGGATCGGCGGGAAATACAGCACATCGAAGCCCATGTCGCGTACGCGCGGCAATTCGCCGATCACGTTGCGGAAGGTGCCATGACGGTGGGGGTCGTCGGTGATGGAACGCGGAAAGAGTTCGTACCAGCTGGCGAATTCGGCGCGCAGGCGCTCGATGTCCAGCGGGTATTCGATGCTGTGGGTCAGGTGGACATAGGCATCCACTGGCGCCATGGCCTGGCTGGCCTCGCCGGCCAGGAGCACGGCGACCTTGTCGCCCTCGCTGCCGGCCTGGTCCAGCCGCTGCAGCAGCGCCTCCAGGGGACCGCGCTGCTCGCCTTCGGCGCGGGACAGGGCTTGCTCCACATGGATGCGGCCTTCCTGCAATTCCAGGTTCAGCCCCACACCCGCGGCGTACTTCTTCTCGATTTCGTAGCGATAGGTGCCCCAGACATCCCACCAGGCTTGGACCACGAATTCGTAGCGACCCACCGCGGGCGGAGTGAAGCGGCCGCGCCAGAGATCGTTGGTTTCCAGGGTCAAGGGAGCCTGTTGCCAGTTCTCCTCGCCCTCCTGACGCCAGAGCACGCTGGCCGCCAGCTTGTCGTGGCCATCGGCGAAGATCTTGGCGGTCACCTCGACGACGCGCCCGGCGATGCCTTTGGCGGCGAACTGGCCATTGTCCACGGCCGGCGTGACCGACTCTATGGCGATGCGCGGGGTCTGGGCAGCGGTAGCGGGATCGAGGGAAAGCGTGGAAAAAGAACCGGGGAGATCGGTGTTCGACATCGAGCCTGACTCCATCTTGGGACGCGTGAAAGGTCGCAACGCGCAAGCGCTGCGACCTTGGTCATGAACCCGCTACTGCTTGGCTTGCCGCCAAAGAGGCCCGGCTGGCCGAACCCTTCAAGGGAATCGGTAACCCGTAGTGACACCCCTAGGGACGCCACTCCAGACAGCCGCGGCTCTACTGCAACCGGAAGCACTCACGCGGGTGTGTCTGAAAGAGTCTGAGCGCCGACGACGCGCAAAAGTTCAGCCAAACCGCAATGAACGACAGGCACGTAAAACTAGCCAAATCCCATAAATATCAGCTACTTAAGGTAAATAAATGAAGTTATTTCTAACTTAGCGACCAGCGCTACGGTGCTTATTGAAGACCACCGTAGCGCAAGCCGGAGTAAGGATCGCCCTCAAGCCAATATTCGATAAATCACTTGAGCTACGATCTATAACCCCATGATTTCACTCATAAGGCGTATAGGGGAGATCGCGTTTGTGCGCGCTACGCTGGTAGGTATTGAGAATGATCTCCAGCGTGGCCGGGCTCACCGCCTTGCCTTCCAGGAAATCGTCGATCTCGGCGTAGGTGATGCCAAAGGCATCTTCATCGGCCTTGCCGGGCGACAGGGATTCCAGATCGGCGGTCGGCACCTTGTGCACCAGCTCGTTGGGGGCGCCAAGCCACTCGGCCACCGCCCGCACCCGACGCTTGTTGAGACCATGCAGAGGCGTGAGATCGCAGGCGCCATCGCCGAATTTGGTATAGAAGCCCATCAGGGCTTCCGCCGCGTGGTCGGTGCCTATCACCAGACCCCGGCGCGCGCCGGCCACCGCGTACTGGGCGATCATGCGCTGGCGCGCCTTGATGTTGCCCAGCGTGAAATCCTCGTGCAGTTCGTCATCGAAGGCCACGCGGGCTTCGCGCACCGAGGCGAGCATGGCGTCGCTGGCTGGCTTGATGTTGACGGTGTGGGTCTCGTCGGGCTGGATGAATTGCAGGGCGCGCTGGGCATCCGCCTCGTCACGCTGCACGCCATAGGGCAGTCGCATGGCGATGAACCTCAGGCGCGCATTGCCGCTCTCCTCGCGCGCCCGCTCCACCGCCAGCTGGGCCAGGCGACCGGCCGTGGAGGAATCCACGCCGCCACTGATGCCCAGCACATAGCTTTCCTGGCGGCTGTTCAGCAGATAGTCCTTGAGAAACTGAATGCGACGCTCCGCTTCCTCGGCCGGATCGAAATGCTCGGGTACCTGCAGGGCCTGGATGATGTCGCGCTGAAGGGCTTCGGTCATCGGGCGTTCTCCTCTGATTCGCGTTCGAGACGTTGATGATAGGGCACCACGGCGCCGAGGCTGTGCCGGGCCGCTGCCAGCTGCACGGCCTCACGGTCGCCGGAAAAATGCTGGGTTTCAGAATAGAGCACGATGTCGTCACCGACGCGGTAGCCCCAGGCAAAACAGACGGTCCCCTGGGGAATGCCGTCCGCCCCGCCCGGTCCGGCCAGCCCGGTATTGGCGATGGCCACCTGGGCCGGACTGTCGCGCAGGGCGCCAGCAGCCATCTCCCGCGCCACTTCCTCGCTGGTGAGGTTGTGCCGCTCGATGGTTTCCGGCCTGACGCCCAGCAGGCGCTGCTTGGCCTCGGGCGAATAGACGACGTAACCGGATTCGATGCAGCTGCCGCTGCCGGGTATCTCGGACAACAATCCCACCACCTTGCCGGCCGTGCAGGATTCGGCCGTGGTGAGTTGCAGTTCGCGGGTCTTGAGATAGTCCAGCATGGACTCGATTTTGTTCATGAGTGCGTGTCCCCGAAAGCAGTTCTCCTCCGTTGGAAGAACGGCGAAATGGGGAAGTTCTCGGGTCAGTTGCCGGGTATTTTCCAGGTCGGCGGGCGTGTCGATGTCGCGATGGATACCGGCGTCCGCGATCTCCCGCTCTAGTACCGAACCCTCGCGCAGGAGCCGTTTCGCTCCCTCGTCGCCCGTGAGTTCGCCCAGCGCAGCGGCAAAATTCCGACCAAAGAGCACGGGATGGCCGCGCCGGCCCTGGTAAGTAGGGACGACGATGCGCTCGGGATGATGCAGCTCCAGCAGCTGGCGGGCCGTGGCGGGCTGCACGAAGGGCATGTCGCCCAGGGCGACCAGCCAGCCGGACGCCTCGGGCGTCCTTCGCACGGCCGCGGCCAGGCTGTCGCCCATGCCGGTGGTGGGCAGGCTGAGTACCGCCAGGCCTTCCTGCCGCGCCAGCGCGGCGCGCCAGGGGGCGCTGTCCGAGACCACGGCCAGGCACGGCAGACCCAGGCCTCGCCACAATCGAAAGGTCGCCTGCAACACCGTCAGCTCGGACGGACCGGGCAAGATGGCCTGCAGCTTGTCGTCTCCGCCGGCGGCGCGGAACCGGCTTCCGGCACCCGCCGCGAGGATCAGCACCTGAACGCCGGGCATCCCTAGGCGACCTGCTCCACCGCCACCAGGGCGCGCTTCTTCTGGGTCAGGGCGATGCCGTTCTTGACCGCTACCACCTCCGCCAGCAGCGACAGGGCGATCTCTGGTGGCGTATGGCTGCCGATGTGCAGGCCGATGGGACCGTGCAGGCGATTGATCGCCGCCACCGGCACCTCCAGCTGCAGCAGCCGCTCCCGCCGCCGGTCGTTGTTGCGCAGCGAACCCAGGGCGCCAACGTAGAAGGCGTCGGATTGCAGCGCCGTCAGCAGCGCCAGGTCATCCAGGCGCGGATCGTGGGTCAGGGCCACCACCGCGGTGCGCTCGTCCGGGCGGATCGCCAGCACGGCATCGTCCGGCATGCCCGGGATGAAACGCGCCTGGCGCGTCTCCCAGCCCTGGCGGAATTCCTCGCGGGGATCGCAAACCAGCACCTCGAAATCGAGCATGGCGGCCATGTCAGCGACATAGAGCGACAGCTGACCGGCGCCGATCAGCAGCAGCCGCCAACGCGGTCCGTGTACCAGGCGCAGGCAGTGCTCGTCCAGGGCGACCGGCTCGTCGCGGGTGGTGCTGGAGATCCGCACCTTGCCGGTGGCCAGGTCCAGCTCGCGCAGGGCCAGTTCGTGGTCGTCACAGCGTTGCAGCAGTTGCTCGACCCAGCGCCAGTCACCGACCTGCTCCTGGACCAGGCGCAGGGTGCCCCCGCAGGGCAGTCCGAAGCGGGCGGCTTCGTCACCCGAGACGCCATAGGTGATGACCTCCGGACGCTCGCCAGCGAACTGGCCGGCGTGCAGCCGGGCGATCAGGTCGTCCTCGATGCAGCCACCCGACACGGAGCCGCATACCTGGCCGTCGTCACGCAGGGCCAGCATGGCGCCCGGCGGCCGCGGCGAGCTGCCCCAGGTCTGGACCACGGTGAACAGGCTGACGCCATGCCCTGCCCGTCGCCAGGCCAGGGTCATGCGCAAAACTTCTTGATCGACACTGTCCACGCCCTGCTCCTCTCTACCTTGCACCTGCGACGGCAAAATCGTCGTTCCGGGGGTAGAACCCAACAGCGGAGCGGGGTTCCCCAGGGCGGAACCCGGTGGATCGCCGGCCTATCCATAGGGGACACCCCAAGAGGAGAACGTCCATGCCCCGCTCGATCTGGAAAGGCGCCGTCAGCTTCGGCCTGGTGCACATCCCCGTGTCGGTCGTCTCGGCGACCCGGCAATCGGGCATCGACTTCGACTGGCTGGATGAACGCAGCCTCGACCCGGTGGGTTATAAGCGCATCAACAAGACCACCGGCAAGGAGGTCCCCAGCGAACACATCGTCAAGGGCATCGAGCACGGCAAGGGCAAGTACGTGGTGCTCAGCGAAGACGAGATCCACAACGCCCTGCCCGAGGCCACCCGCACCATCGACATCCTCACCTTCGTCGAGGCGCGAGAGATCTCCATCCTGCACTTCGAGAAGCCCTACTACCTGGCGCCGGACAAGAACGGCGAAAAGGTCTATGCCCTGCTTCGCGACACCCTGAGCGCCGCCGGCAAGGTGGGCGTGGCCAACCTGGTGATGCACTCCAAGCAGCACCTGGCGGTGATCATGCCGCTGGGCGACGCCCTGGTGCTCAACACCCTGCGCTGGGCCGACGAGGTGCGGTCCGCAGAAGACGTCGGGCTCGAGGGGCTGGACGCCAAGGTCAGCAAGAAGGAAGTGGACATGGCCCAGCGCCTGGTGGACGACATGACCGAGCAATGGGACCCGGAGCAGTACCACGACACCTTCAAGGACAACGTCATGGCGCTGGTAGAGCGCAAGCTCAAGGACGGCAAGCTCGAAGCCGTCGCCGAGGAGCCCGAAGCCGAGGACAGCGGCGCCGACGTCATCGACCTCACCGAATTGCTGCGCCGCAGCCTGGGTGGCAAGAAGGACAAGGCCAAGGAGGCGCCCAAGTCCAAGAGCTCCGGCCGTTCGACCACCCGGCGTAGCCCTGCCGCCAGCCGCACCCGCAAGGCCAAGTGAGGAGCGCCGCCATGGCCAGCTCGACCAGTGAATACAACCGCAAGCGCAACTTCGACATCACCGCCGAACCGCGTGACGAGGGCAGCTCCCGCCGGCGCAAGGCCAAGGGGGCCCTGAGCTTCGTCATCCAGAAGCACGACGCGCGCCGCCTGCACTACGACTTCCGCCTGGAGCTGGATGGCACCCTCAAGAGCTGGGCGGTGCCCAAGGGTCCCAGCCTCGATCCCGGCGAAAAGCGCCTGGCGGTGCAGGTGGAGGATCACCCCCTCGCCTACGGCAGCTTCGAAGGCAGCATTCCCGAAGGCCAGTACGGCGCCGGCGATGTCATCGTCTGGGATCGTGGCGAGTGGGAGGCGGATGGCGATGCCGCCGAAGGCTATGCCGCGGGCAAGCTCAAGTTCGAACTCAGGGGTGAAAAGCTGCGCGGTCACTGGACCCTGGTGCGCACCCGGCTGCAGGGCCACAGCGACAAGCCGCAGTGGCTCTTGATCAAGGAGCGCGACGACCAGGCCCGCGACACCGCCGACTACGAGGTGACCGTCGCCGAGCCCGACAGCGTGCTGAGCGACAAGACCCTGCCCCGGCTGGCGCAGTCCAAGGCCAAGGGCAAAACCTCCGCCAAAGCCAAGGCGACCCAAAGGCCGACCCGCCAGCCCACCGCCAAGGCGCGCAAGGCCAAGCTGCCCGAGTTCCTGGAAGCCCAGCTGGCCACCCTGGTCGACAGTGCGCCGGCCGGCGACTGGCTGTACGAGGTGAAATACGACGGCTATCGGCTGCTCGCCCATATCGAGGGCGGCGAGGTGCGCCTCTTCACCCGCAGCGGCAACGACTGGACCGAGCGCCTGCCGGAGCAGGCCAGGGCCCTGGCCGCGCTGGGCCTGGAAAACGCCTGGCTGGACGGCGAGATCGTGGTCAACGACGCCCAGGGCGTCTCCAGCTTCCAGGCGCTGCAGAATGCCTTCGAGACCGGCAAGGCGACCCGCATCACCTATTACCTGTTCGACCTGCCCTATCTCAATGGCGCAGACCTGCGCGAGGTGCCGGTCGAGCAACGCCGCGAGTTGCTCGGCAAGCTGCTGGAAGAGAGCAACGACAGCGAGCTGCTGCGCTTCTCCGCCGCCTTCGAGGTGCCGGCCGATCGCATCCTGGCCAGTGCCTGCGAACTCGGGCTCGAAGGGGTCATGGGCAAGCGCCTGGGTAGCCCCTATCGTTCGCGGCGCAACAAGGACTGGATCAAGCTCAAGTGCGCCCACCGCCAGGAATTCATCATCGTCGGCTATACCCCGCCCAAGGGCGGCCGCCAGCACCTGGGCGCGTTGCTGGTGGCGCTGCACGATGACCAGGGCCAGCTGCACTATGCCGGCAAGGTCGGTACCGGCTTCACCGCGGTCGTGCTCAAGCAGCTGCACGCCCACTTCCAGCCGCTGATCGTCGATCAGCCGCCGGTGGTGGATCCGCCCAAGGGCGCCGCCTATCGCGAAGTGACCTGGCTGCGGCCCGAGCAGCTGTGCGAGATCGCCTATGCCGAGCTGACCCAGGACCGCATCGTCCGCCAGGGCGTCTTCCACGGCCTGCGCGACGACAAGCCGGCCGAGGGCATCGGCCTGGAAGAGGCGACACCAGCCCGCGAGGCCGAGGCGCCGCGCCCGTCCGCCGCACGCCGTCCGTCTGCGGGCAAGCAGCAGGACGCCAGCGTCGCCGGGGTACGCATCAGCCATCCCGAACGGGTCATCGACGAAGCCAGCGGCGCGCGCAAGCTCGACATCGCGGGCTATTACGCCGCCGTCGCCGACTGGATCCTGCCGCACCTGGCCGACCGACCCGTGGCCCTGGTCCGGACGCCCGAGGGTATCGCCGGCGAGCAGATCTTCCAGAAGCACAAGCAGACCCTGGCGATCCCCCATATCCGCGAACTCGATCCGGCGCTGGACCCGGGGCATGCGCCGCTGATGGTCATCGACAGTCGCGAGGCCCTCATCGGCGCGGCCCAGATGGGCACGGTGGAACTCCATACCTGGAACGCCACCGCCGACCGCATCGACCGGCCCGACCGCTTCATTCTCGATCTCGACCCTGATCCCGCCCTGCCCTGGTCGCGCATGCTGGAGGCGACGGGGCTGGTGCTGACCCTGCTCGACGAGCTGGAGCTGCAGGCCTTCGTCAAGACCAGCGGCGGTCGCGGCCTGCACCTGGTGGTGCCGCTGGATCGGCGCCAGGACTGGGACACCGTCAAGGCCTTCGCCCAGGCGGCGGCCCAGCACCTGGCCAACACCCTGCCCAAGCTCTTCGCCGCCAAGATGGGCGCCCAGAATCGCCAGGGGAAGATCTTCGTCGACTACCTGCGCAATCGCCATGGCGCCACCACGGTCAGCGCCTTTTCCCTGCGCGCCCGTCCCCACCTCGGCGTTTCGGTACCCATCGCCCGGGATGAGCTGGCGACCCTGGAGGCCAGCGACCAATGGCGCTTCGACTCCCTGCTGGAACGCCTCGAAGGGCTCAAGGACGACCCCTGGGCCGGGTATGCCGAGATACGCCAGAGCCTTACCGCAGCGCGGCGCAAGCGGCTCGGCGTAGCGTAGCGATGCGCCTGCCGTCGGCAAGCGTACCGGCTAAGCGAAACCCCTTATCGCTGCCCGTGGTCTGCACTAACGAGCGCTGTCGTGGACAGCGCCGTCGCCAGCCACGGGATGGAGCCGATGTCGATCGATCTGGATAGCCTCCAGGACACCCTGGACGAGTGGGCCTATGACGAGGTCACTCCCGCACTGCTGCAACACCGACTCCAGATTCTCAACCAGCGCGGTCTCGACCGCCTGCCGTTGCCCGGCCAGGGTCAGACCCTGGACCGTTGGCGCGCCTTGGCCCAGGTCGCCCATCATGACCTGGGCCTGGTGAAGCTGTACGAAGGCCACACCGATGCCTTGGCCATCCTGAGCGAACTGGAGGGCTACGCGCCGCCCGAAAGCCTCTGGGGCGTCTGGGCCGCCGAGCCGCCCGATGCCCGCCTGCTGGTGCGCTACAGCGCCGACGGCGTGGTCACCCTGCACGGCCGGAAGTCCTGGTGCTCCGGCGCCTCCCTGGTCAGTCACGCCCTGGTCACCGCCTGGATGGACGATCATCCGATGCTGGTGGCGGTGGAAATAAAGCAACCCGGCGTCGAAGTCACCCAGGACGGCTGGCGGGCCATCGGCATGCAGCACACGGGTAGCGTCGACGTGCTGTTCGACGGGGCCGCCGGCGTGCTGGTCGGGGCGCCCGGTCGCTACCTGCAGCGTCCCGGCTTCTGGCATGGCGGCGGCGGTATCGCCGCCTGCTGGTATGGCTCCGCCACCGCCCTGGCCGATACCCTGCGCGCTCACTGCAAGCGTCATCGCGAACCCCATGCCCTCGCTCACCTGGGCCATGTGGACGCCGCCCTGCTCGGCGCCGCCACTGCACTGCGCCAGGCCGCCGAGTGGCTGGACCTCAACCCCGAGGCGGACGCCCGTTATCCCGTCTGCCAGTTGCGGGCCCTGGTCGAGCAGTGCGCCGAAATCGTCATCCGCCATACCGGCCGCGCCTTTGGCGCCGCGCCGCTGTGTCGCGACGCCTATTGCGCCCGCCACATGGCGGACCTCCCCGTCTACCTGCGCCAGAGCCACGCCGAACGCGACCTGGCGGTGCTGGGTGACCTCAATCTGCTGGAGGGTGCCCCTTGGCAACTGTAGGCGATCGTCAGATTCAGGGAGCTGGCACCGCGCCCGAGGCGTGGCTGCAGTGGTCCGGCTTCGCCGAGATGCCGGCAATCGAGGCCTCGCAACTGGTCCCGCCCGGCCATCGCGCCGTGGTCGTCGCCCCGCACCCGGACGACGAGATCCTCGGCTGCGGCGGCCTGCTCTGCCAGTTGGGTGAGCTGGGGCGTCGTCTGGCACTGGTGGCGGTCACCGACGGCGATGGCAGCCATCCGCAATCCACCCTCTGGCCGGCCACCCGCCTGCGCAATACCCGTCCACTGGAGACCCGCGAAGCCCTGCGCCGCCTGCATCTGGAGCGCGCCACCGTGACCCGCCTGGCGATACCGGACGGCCATGTAAGCGAGCAGGAAGCCGCCCTGCAGCAGCGGCTGGTGGAAATCCTCACGCCGGAAGACGTGGTCTTCGCCACCTGGCGATTGGATGGCCATCCCGATCACGAGGCGACCGGCCGCGCCGCCGTGGAAGCCTGCCGCCTGCGCGGTGCCCGCTGCATCGAGGTGCCGGTCTGGACCTGGCACTGGGCCGCCCCGGGCGATCCACGCGTGCCCTGGGAACGGGCGCGGCGCCTGGAACTGGAGGAAGACGTCCTGGCGCTGAAGAAGCGCGCGGTGAATGCCTTCGGCAGTCAGCTGACCGAGGACACGAGCACGGGACAGGGACCCATCCTGCCGCCTGCGGTAGTGGCCCGTCTCACCCGTGCCTGGGAGGTCTATCTGACGTGACCGTCTCCATGAGCTATTTCGATTCGCTGTACGCCAGCAGCGACGATCCCTGGGACTACCGCCATCGCTGGTACGAAGCGCGCAAGCGCGATCTGACCCTGGCCATGTTGCCGCACCGTCGTTACAGCCACGGCTACGAGCCTGGCTGCTCCACCGGTGAGTTGTCCCGGCGGCTGGCCGAGCGCTGCGAGCGGCTGCTGGTCAGCGACGGCAATGCCTCCGCGGTCGCCACCGCTCGCGAGCGCCTTGCCGATCAGGCTCATGTCGAGGTGCATCACCTGCTGCTGCCGGACGCCTGGCCGGCCGGCGCCTTCGATCTTATCGTCATCAGCGAGATCGGCTACTACCTCGGCGAGCCCGGCCTGGCTGCCCTCTTGGATCGCGCCCACAGCGCGCTGCTGCCCGGAGGGGTACTGCTCGGCTGTCACTGGCGCCATCCCATCGAAGGCTGTGCCCTGACCGGCGACCAGGTTCATGAGCGCATGGCCGCCCTGCCCGGCCTGCATCGCCTGAGCCACCTCGAAGAATCCGATTTCCTCCTCACCCTCTGGTCTTCCGACCCCACCTCCGTCGCCCGCCGGGAGCAGCTTCTATGATAGGTGCCGTGATACCCGCCCATAACGAAGAGCAACACGTCGAACGCTGCCTGCAATCGGTCCTGCGCGCCGCGCGGCATCCGGCCTTGCTGGGTGAACCCGTCGAGGTCGTCATCGTGCTGGACAGCTGCACCGACGGCACCGCCGACATCGTTCGCCGGCTGCCGGTGACCGCCCTGGAAGTCTGGGCCTGCAACGTCGGCCTGACCCGGGCGACCGGCGCCGCCCACCTGATCCAGCTCGGCGCCCGCTGGCTGGCCTGCACCGATGCCGACTCAGAGGTGGCGCCGGACTGGTTCGCCGCCCAGCTCGCCTATGGCGCCGATGCCGTCTGTGGCGTGGTGGAGGTGGACGACTGGACCCCGCATTCCCCCGGCCTCAGGGCTCGCTACGAGGCGGCCTATCACGACCGCGAAGGCCATCAGCACATTCACGGCGCCAACTTCGGCATCTCCACGGCAGCCTATCTCCAGGCCGGCGGCTTTCCGTCCATGACGGTGGACGAGGACGTGACCCTGGTTACCGCGCTCCAGACCCAGGGTGCGCGTATCGCCTGGAGCAACAGCGTGCGGGTGCGCACCAGCTCGCGCCTGGACTGCCGGGCCCGCGGCGGTTTCGGCGACTACCTGAGCCTGCTCGGCGCCACTGCCTGACTAAACGCCCAGGGCGAAGGCCCCGGGCGTCGCGCCGAATTGCCGGCGAAAGGCGGCGATGAAGGCCGATGGGGAGTTGTAGCCGCAATCCAGCGCTACCTCCGTCACCGCAGCGCCCTGTTCCAGGCGTTCCAGGGCGCTGATCAGGCGCAACCGCTGGCGCCAGGTTCTGAAGGTCAACTCGGTATCGCGCAGGAACGCCCGGCTCAGTGTCTTTTCCGAGGCGCCCAGCACCCCCGACCACTGCGCCAGGGTGCGATCGTCCGACGGATTGGCCGCCAGGGCCTCGCACAGCAGACGCAGCCGGACATCCTGGGGCGCCGGCAGCGACAGTCCGACCTCGGGTGCCGCCTGCAACTGATCCAGCATCACCGACACCAGCCTTCCCTCGGGTCCCGCCTCGTCATATTCCCGGGCGAAGCCGCTGAAGGTCTTGATCAGTTCGCGGATCAGCGGACTCACCGCCACCACCCGACACCGCTCGCCCACATAAGGCGCCGCCTCGGCCCCGACATAGAGGCTGCGCATCTCCGCCCTGGGCGAGGAGCGCACCTGATGCTCGACATCGGCGGCGATCCACACCGCCCGCTGCGGCGGTGCCACATAGCTGCCCTCGGCGGTGGTCACCGTGAGCACCCCCTTGATGGCATAGGACAGCTGGCCCCAGGGATGCCGGTGCCAGGGTGTCCAGGCCGGTTGGGCCAGGGATTCCACGCGGGCATAGAGGCGCCGCGGCAGGTGCGCGAGTTCGGGCACGGGGCGTTCGACCGCAGACTGTCCGTTTGACGACATCATTGGGGCTTTTCGCGTTAGTCGGCTAGGTCAGGAGACGATAGCCTTGGGGCTATCCGCAGACAACCCGAGAGAGACCATGGCTCGTCCCCGCCTGATGCCCGACAATTTCACGCTGCTGCTGGTCGCCACGGTGATCCTGGCCAGCGTGCTGCCCTGCCAGGGCCTTGCCGCCCAGATTGCCAACGTGGTCACCAACATCGCCATCGGCCTGCTGTTCTTCCTGCACGGCGCCAAGCTGTCGCGCCAGGCACTGGTGGCCGGCATCACCCATTGGCGCCTGCACCTCCTGGTGTTCGCCTTCACCTTCGTCAGCTTTCCGCTGCTGGGCTGGGCGCTGCAGCCGCTGCTGGCCCCGCTGGTGACGCCGGAGCTCTATCTCGGCGTGCTGTTCATGTGCGCCCTGCCGGCCACGGTGCAGTCGTCCATCGCCTTCGTCTCCATGGCCCGCGGCAATGTCTCGGCCGCGGTCTGCAGTGCGTCCCTGTCCAGCCTGCTCGGTATCTTCCTCACTCCACTGCTGGTCCGGCTGCTGCTCGACGCCCACGGCGGCTCGGACGGCCAGAGCACTCTGGATGCCATCGTCAAGATCTGCGTCCAGCTGCTGCTGCCCTTCGTCGCCGGCCAGCTGCTGCGTCCGGTGATCGGCCACTGGGTGGATCGCCACAAGGGCAAGCTCAAGTTCGTCGACCAGGGGTCCATCCTGCTGGTGGTCTACACCGCCTTCAGCGCCGCGGTCATCGAAGGCCTGTGGCGCGAGACGCCGATCCTGTCGCTGGTGGGCCTGGTGTTCATCTGCGCCACCCTGCTGACCCTGGTCCTGCTCGCCACGCGCTACAGCGCCCGGCTGCTGGGCATGAGCAAGGAAGACGAGATCACCGTGGTCTTCTGCGGCTCCAAGAAGAGCCTGGCCACGGGGGTGCCCATGGCCAAGGTGCTGTTTGCCGGCAGCACCATGGGTCCGGTGCTGCTGCCGATCATGCTGTTCCACCAGATCCAGCTGATGGTCTGCGCGGTGCTGGCGCAGCGCTACGCCAGGCGCGAGACGACGGAGGCCGCGCCCGTGGCGGCGGCCCCCGTGGCGAAGTGATCCCCGCGGTGGCGAGGCGCCCGTCTAGCGCGCCTCGTCCTCGCGAACTGGCTTGCGCATGGTGACCCACTCTTCCGCGGCGGTGGGATGGATGCCCAGCGTATCGTCGAAGCAGGCCTTGGTCGCGCCCGCCTTGAGGGCGATGGCCAGGCACTGGACCTGCTCGCCGGCATCGGGGCCCACCATGTGGCAGCCCAGCACCTGGTCGCTGTCGGCATCCACCACCAGCTTCATCAGGGTGCGCTCCTGGACATCGGTCAGGCTGAGCTTGGTCGGCCGGAAGCTGCTCTGGAAGATCTTCAGCCGATGGCCACGCTCACGCGCCTCTTCTTCGCTCAGGCCGATGCTCGCCAGATTGGGCAGGCTGAAGACCGCGCTGGCGATCAGGTCGTAGTTCAGCGGGCGATAGCTGTCGGGATCGAACAGATGGCGCGCCAGGGTCATGCCCTCGGCCAGGGCCACCGGGGTCAGCTGCACCCGGCCGATGACGTCGCCGATGGCGTAGATCGAAGGCTCCGCGGTCTGGAAGGTCTCGCCGACCTTGATGAAGCCCCGGTCGTCCAGGGCGACACCGGTGTTTTCCAGGCCCAGGTCGTCCAGCATCGGTCGGCGGCCGGTGGCATAGAAGACGCAATCGGCGTCCAGCACCCGACCGTCCTTCAGCGTCACCTGCAGGCTGCCATCGGCGGCCTTGTCGATCCGCGCCACATCGGCATTGAATTGCAGGTCATGGCCGCGCTTCTGCATCTCGTCGCGCAGGTGCTCGCGTACGCCCCGGTCGAAACCGCGCAGAAACAGCTCCCGGCGATACAGCAGGGTCGTCCTGGCGCTGAGCCCCTGGAAGATCGAGGCGAATTCCACGGCGATGTAGCCGCCCCCCACCACCACCACCCGCTTGGGCAGCTCCGGCAGGTAGAAGGCCTCGTTGGAGGTGATGGCATGCTCGCGGCCGGGGAAGTCCGGCACGTCCGGCCAGCCCCCGGTGGCGATGAGGATGCGCTCGCAGCGATAGCGCTGGCCTTCCACCTCGACGGTGTGGGGATCGAGGATGCGGGCATGGGCTTCCAGCAAGGTCACCCCGCTGTTGACCAGCAAGGCCCGATAGATGCCGTTCAGCCGGCGGATCTCGTGGTCTTTGCTGGCGACCAGGGTGTTCCAGTCGAAGGCCGGAACCTCGGCATCCCAGCCATAGCCACGGGCCTGGCGGAATTCATCGCGAAAGGAGGCGCCGTAGATGAAGTATTTCTTGGGCATGCAGCCCACGTTCACACAGGTCCCGCCGAGGTAACGGCTTTCCGCCACCGCCACCCGGGCACCGAAGTCGGCCGCGAAGCGCGCGGCCCGTACCCCGCCCGAACCAGCGCCGATCACGAAGAGGTCGAAATCATAGGTCGTCATGGAGCTCTCTCTTGGCTTCTGCTGGCGTCAGCATAACGCAAGCCGCCACCGGCTACGGTCGCCGGGGCCAATCGTCAGAAACGACAAGGCCACCCGCAGGTGGCCTTGTCGACTGCACGTCAGGCTTAGAGGGCCTTGTACAGGTTCTCGAAGCAGAAGTTGGTGGCTTCGACGAAGCCTTCCGCGCTGCCGCAGTCGAAACGCTGACCCTTGAATTTGTAGGCCAGAACGCAACCGTCCTGCGCCTGCTTCATCAGGGCGTCGGTGATCTGGATCTCGCCACCCTTGCCCGGCTCGGTCTGCTCGATCAGGTCGAAGATGTCCGGGGTCAGGATGTAGCGGCCGATGATCGCCAGATTGGAAGGAGCGTCTTCCGGCTTCGGCTTCTCGACCATGTTGTTCACGCGGTAGATGTCGTCGCGGATCATCTCGCCAGCGATCACGCCATACTTGTTGGTCTCGTTGGCCGGGACTTCCTGGATGGCCACGATGGAGCAGCGGAACTGGTTGTACAGCTTGACCATCTGCTTGAGGACGCTGTCGCCTTCCAGGTTCAGGCAGAGGTCGTCCGCCAGGACCACGGCGAAGGGCTCGTCACCGATCAGCGGGCGGCCGGTCAGGATGGCGTGGCCCAGGCCCTTCATCTCCACCTGACGGGTGTAGGAGAAGGTGCAGTTGTCGATCAGCTTGCGAATGCCGACCAGGTACTTTTCCTTGTCGGTGTTCTTGATCTGGCTTTCCAGCTCATAGCTGATGTCGAAGTGGTCTTCCAGCGAGCGCTTGCCACGACCGGTAACGATCCCGATCTGATGCAGGCCCGCCTCCAGAGCTTCCTCCACGGCGTACTGCACCAGCGGCTTGTTCACAATGGGCAGCATTTCCTTGGGCATGGCTTTGGTCGCAGGGAGAAAACGAGTGCCATAGCCGGCTGCCGGAAACAGACATTTGGTGATCATGGGAGTCCTTTGATCTGTACGTGAAGGCAAAACGAACGGCGGTCTATCCAGCCGCTTGTCGCATACAATGCCCGAAGCGCGCGACGCTGGAAATAGCCAGGCATGGGCGCTCTGTGGACGTGCGGATACGACTCCAGGATTGCCTTCCGGTTCTGCGCAAAGCCGCAAAGAACTGCTATCGTCCAAAGTTTGGAACCAGCGTCACGACTCCGCGGATAGATCTCGACATGAAGAAATGGATGCTCCCGTTGCTGTGTGTTTCCCTCGCCGGCTGCTCCCTGGGCGGTCATCACGAGGCGGCGGACACGCGGCCGCTCAGCGCGGAACAGACCACCCTGCTGCGCCAGAACGATCTCTTGCAGGCCAAGCTGCTGGTCCTGGGTGGCAGCGAAGAACAGCTCAAGCTCGCGGATGCCCTGCTGCTGCGCAATGGCGGAACCAGCGCCGATGGCGAAGTGGAGTTCTATCGCGCGGTGATCGCCATCAAGCAGGGCCCGCAGACCGATGACGTCCTGGAATTGCTAAACGCCTCCGCCGATCATCGCTATCCGCTGGCCTATGCCCTGCTCTATCGGATGTATACCGATCCCTTCCTGGTGCCCGAGGCCGACCCGATCCAGGCGCAGACCTACAAGAGCGCCTACGGAGAGCTCGCGGTGGCCAAGAGTGGCTATCCGTCCTTCGACAAGGCCGTGGAAGTCACCCGCCAGCTGGCGCCCTGAACCCGCCTCTCTAGGCGGCCGCTTTGCGGCCGTTCACAGTCTGGCGCTGGCGAATGAGCAGCCGTTGACCTTTCCTGGATGTGAATGATGTCAACTGGCCGCATGACGGTAGCATCGAGCCTCTACCGTCCGCCGCCCAGAGCCATCTCCATGTCCTCGCTTGGCAAGCTGTCACCCGATATCGTTGCCGTCCGGACCGTGACGCAGCGGCTCGTCCTGCTGCTGATCGGGTTCTTCGCGCTGGCCATCCTGCTGACGCGGCTGCCGACCTTCATCAACGCCGCCAGCGGCGAGACCTGGCAGATTCGCGGCGGCCAGATTCCGCTGATGCAGTATCCCGCCATGCCGGAGCGCAGCGTGGTCGCCAACCGCCAGCTGATCGCCATGCTCAAACCGGGCGATTGCATCCTGGTTCTGGACAGCGCCCCCTTTCGCCCCTGGAAGAAGGTCATGCTGATCGGCGAAGAGAGTCGTATCGGCTGGATCCGTGTCACTCCGGCCCTGGGCGCGATCCGCCTGGAGTGACGCCAGGACCGGCGCGGCTCGACAGCAGGCGCATAACCCGGGTGTCATGCCAGCGATACCAGCGCGCCTGACCCAGCCGCTGCGCCTGCCGATGTTCCGGATGGGCGCCCCAGGCCGCGACGGCGGCCTCATCGGTCCAGTAGGACAGGGTAATGCCGAGGCCATCGGTGCCCCGCACCGATTCCATGCCCAGAAAGCCTGGCTGCGCCTGCGCCAGCTCCACCATGCGCGCCGCCATGGCCTCATAGTCGGGATCGTCGTCGGCGCGTTGCGAGACGAAGGCGATCACCACACAGTCCTCGGGCAATTCCGGCCGCTTCATGGCAGCACGCTCCGAGCGGCGATCATCGCCTCCAGCCAGGCGCGCACCACCGCGGGGACCCGGCCGGCCAGCGCCTCGCGCTCCGGCTGATAGAGGGTGCCGAAATAACAGGGATGGGTTGTCAGTTCGAAGGCAGCGGGTAGTCCTTCTTCATCCCAGGCGAGTACGCGCCAGCCGGCGTCGAGCAAAGCCGGCAGATAGGCGGGATTTACCCCGAAGCGACAGCGATAGGTGGCCTCGACCCGTTTGGCGCCGGCCGCCTCCGCCAGGCGCGACCCTGGCAGCAGTCGGAGTTGATCCTGCACCTCGATGCGGGCGCAGCTCAGGGGCGTGAGCACCGCGCGGCTGGCCGACGGATCGTCTTCACCGTGGGCGGCGTCCGTCCAGCCCAGCACGGACTGGACGTACTCCAGCAACGCGTACTGCAGCCCGCCACAGGTCCCGAGAAAGGGAATCCGCTGTTCGCGCGCCGTGCGCAGAGTCGCCAGCACCCCTTCACGATGGCGATAGGGACTCCCGGGTACGCACCAGAGGCCGTCGCAGTTGGCAAGGACGCCATCGGCCTCGACCGTCGGCAGCCAGCGTGTTTGCAGCGTGACACCCAGCGCCGTGGCGGTCAGCGCCAGGGCCTGGGGGATGGCCTGGTGGGCCACGATGGAAGGATCCTGGTCTCCCAGGAGCACGATTTCGTACGACGTCATGACGGACACCTGCAGGCGTGGAAGGTCCGACCGACTCTAGGCCCTTGGGGCCGCGGTTTTAATAGGCGTTGCGGACAGCAGCCCTTGCGTCCCTGCCCTGTCGGTCACGGCCGCCTTTCGCCAGGCGCAAGGAAACGCCCGGTACAGCAGCTGTACCGGGCGCCGGATACCAGACGATCAGGGTGCCGGGTTGGGCTGGTCGACGTGGATGGCTTCGATGGCGGCCAGGGTTTCCTGGTCCAGCACCAGCTCGCTGCTCGCCAGATTGCTTTCCAGCTGGGCGAGCGAGGTGGCGCCGATGATGTTGCTGGTGACGAAGGGCCGACTGGTGACGAAGGCCAGGGCCATCTGCGCCGGATCCAGACCGCGCTCCCGGGCCAGTTCGACATAGGCCTGGGCAGCCCGTTGCGTCTGCGGATTGCTGTAGCGCTGGAAGCGTTCGAACAGGGTCAGTCGCGCCCCTTCCGGACGGGCGCCGTTCAGGTACTTGCCCGCGAGCACACCGAAGGCCAGCGGCGAATAGGCCAGCAGCCCCACCTGCTCGCGGATGGCCTGCTCGGCCAGGCCCACTTCGAAGCTGCGGTTGAGCAGGTTATAGGGATTCTGGATCGACACCACCCGCGGCCAGCCGCGCGTCTCGCTCAGATGCAGGAAGCGCTGCACGCCCCAGGGCGTTTCGTTGGACAGGCCGACATGGCGGACCTTGCCTGCCTTCACCAGACCGTCGAGGGCCTCCAGGGTCTCCTCGATGGGCGTGAAGTCGGCATCGTTGTGCACATAGCCCAGCTGACCGAAGTAATTGGTCCGCCGATCCGGCCAGTGCAGCTGGTAGAGATCCAGGTAGTCGGTGTTGAGTCGCTTGAGACTGGCCTCCAACGCGGCGGTGAGATTGGTCTTGGTAAAGGCCAGGCCACCGTCGCGGATGTAGTCCATGTCGCGGCCAGGACCGGCCGCCTTGCTGGCCAGCACCCAGTCGGCGCGGTCGCCGTGCTGGCGGAAATAGTTGCCGAGGATGGTCTCGGTGCGGGTGTAGGTCTCGGCGCGCGGCGGCACCGGGTACATCTCGGCGGTATCCAGCAGGTTGACGCCGGCCGCCTTGGCGACCCGGATCTGCTCGAAGGCTTCTGCCTCGGTGTTCTGCTCGCCCCAGGTCATGGTACCCAGGGAAATGGCGCTCACCTTCAGCTCGGTTCGGCCCAAGGATCGATAGTGCATGGCAAGCCTCTTTCGCGGTTGAAACCGCAACGTTAGCAGGACTCCCAAGCGCAGCCCAACTCGTCTGACGATTTGAACTATCGTCCGCTTGCCGATGCCCTCCCCTTGAGGCGACAGCCCAGGCTGCTCGCTGCTAGGGAAGACGCCCATCTACCCAAGCGGGTGCCCGTAGAGGACCGACGCGACACTCCGGAGTGCACATCATGAAAGCTGTGGTTTACCAGGGCCCACGCGACGTCGCGGTCAAGAACGTAGCCGATGCCCGCATCGAAAAACCCACCGACGTCCTCGTCAGGATCACCACCACCAACATCTGCGGTTCCGACCTGCACATGTACGAGGGCCGCACCAGCTTCGAAAGTGGCCGGGTCTTCGGCCACGAGAATCTCGGCGAGGTGGTCGAGGTCGGTCTCGGCGTCGATCGCATCAAGGTTGGCGACCGGGTCTGCCTGCCCTTCAACATCGGCTGCGGATTCTGCGAGAACTGCGAGCGCGGACTGACCGGTTTCTGCCTCACCGCCAACCCGGGCGTCGCCGGTGCGGCCTACGGCTTCGCCGACATGGGCCCCTATCAGGGTGGCCAGGCGGAGTTGCTGCGGGTGCCCTACGCCGACTTCAACTGCCTGGTACTGCCCGAAGATGCCGCGGAACGCGAAGACGACTACGTGATGCTGTCCGACATCTTTCCCACCGGCTGGCATGCCACCGAGCTGGCCGGTCTGCGCCCGGGCGAATCCATCGCCATCTATGGCGCGGGCCCGGTCGGCCTCATGGCTGCCCATTCCGCCATGATCCGTGGCGCCTCCGAGGTCTATGTGGTCGACGACCAGCCGGATCGCCTGGCACTGGCGGAAAAGCTCGGCGCCAAGGCCATCCACGCCAAGGAAGGCGATGCCGTGGAGCAACTGCTCAACCTCACCCATGGGCGCGGGACCGATCGCGGCTGCGAGTGCGTCGGCTACCAGTGCTGCGATCACCACGGGCACGAAGCCAATCACCTCACCATGAACAACCTGGTGGCGTCGACCCGCGCCACCGGTGGTATCGGGGTGGTCGGGGTGTTCGTGCCCCAGGACCCGGGTGGCCGGAACGACCTGGCCAAGCAAGGCAAGATGGCCTTCGACTTCGGCAACTTCTGGTTCAAGGGCCAGCAGATCCGCACCGGCCAGGCCAACGTCAAGAATTACAACCGTGAGCTGGCGCGGTTGATCCATGCAGGCAAGGCGCGACCCTCGCAGATCATCTCCCATCGCCTGAGCCTGGCCGAGGCGCCGGACGCCTATCGCCATTTCGATGCGCGGGATGATGGCTGGACCAAGGTGGTACTCAAGCCGGCCGCTTGAGGCTGTTCACCTTCCCAGGGAGCGCTCAGGAAGAGCCGCTCCCACCCGCCGGGCGCCGCCTGCAGCCAATCACTGGTGATAGGCGCCCTGTTTGGGCTAGGATGGCGCCGCCCCGAATTCCGGGGCCTGGGTTCCCTCACCCCAGGCACTTTCAAAAAGGCCCTCTCATGCTCGAACGTATCGCTTTCGCGCGCCGCACGGCGGTCGCCGCGCTCGTCGCCTTCCATATCCTCATCATCATCGCCAGCAACTACCTGGTGCAGTTGCCGCTGCAGCTGTTCGGCTGGCACACCACCTGGGGCGCCTTCAGCTTTCCCTTCATCTTTCTCGCCACCGACCTCACCGTGCGGCTGATGGGCAAGGCGCCCGCCCGCCAGGTGATCGCCCGGGTGATGATTCCTGCCCTGGTGGTTTCCTATGGGGTCTCGGTGCTGTTCCAGGACGGCAGTTTCCAGGGCTGGGCGGCGCTGGCCGCGGTCAACGTCTTCGTGCTGCGCATCTCCCTCGCCAGCTTCTGTGCCTATGTGCTCGGCCAACTGCTCGACATCCAGGTGTTCGACCGCCTGCGGCGCTCGCGCCACTGGTGGCTGGCGCCCGCGGTCTCGACCCTGTTCGGCAACGCTCTCGACACCCTGGCCTTCTTTTCCATCGCCTTCTGGCGCAGCGACAACCCCTTCATGGCCAGTCACTGGCCGGAGATCGCCCTGGTCGACTACGGCGTCAAGCTGACGGTCAGCCTGCTGCTCTTCGTCCCGCTCTATGGCGTGCTGCTGCGTTCGCTGGTGCCTCAGGCCTGGGCGCGGCGTCCGGACCTCGCCTGAGGGCAGGATTGCTGCCAGGCGCGGCTTGGCCCTAGAGTGATGCCCCCTTCAATTGCCTTGGGTTCCGCCATGCTCGCCACCGCCCTCGCCCGCTTTCCGCGCCTGACGCTGCAACCCTCGATGACCCCGCTGGAGGTCCTGCCGCGGCTGTCGGCGGAGCTGGGCCGCGCGGTCTACTGCAAGCGCGACGACACCACCAGCCTGGCCCTGGGCGGCAACAAGGTGCGCAAGCTGGAATACCTGGTCGCCGCGGCGCTGGCCGCCGGCGCCGACACCCTGGTGACCGCCGGCGCCATCCAGTCCAACCATGTGCGCCAGACCGCCGCCGTCGCCGCGCAACAGGGCCTGGCCTGCGTCGCCCTGCTGGAAAATCCCATCGCCACCGCGGACCCCGGCTACCTGCACGGCGGCAACCGCCTCCTGCTCGAACTCTTCGGCGCCGAGATCAGAGCCGTCGCGGCGCTCGATGATCCGTTGCGCCAGCTGGAAGCCGAAGCCGAGCGCCTGCGCCAGCAAGGGCGCAAGCCCTGGGTGATCCCCATTGGCGGCTCCAGCGCCCTGGGCGCCCTCGGCTACGTCCGTGCGGCCCTGGAACTCGACGCTCAGCTGCAGGAGCTACAGTTGCAACCCGCAGCCGTCATCCTCGCCTCCGGCAGTGCCGGCACCCAGGCCGGGCTGGACCTGGCCCTTCATCATCTGCGGCCAGAGCTGCCGGTGATCGGCGTCACCGTTTCCCGCACCCAGGCCGAGCAGCTGCCCAGGGTCGCCCTGCTGCGGCAGCAGCTGGCCGAGTTGCTGGGCGTCGCTCTACCCGAGAATCCTCCGCTCCTGCGTGACGGCTACTTCGGCCCGCGCTATGGCGAGCCCAATCCCGGCACCCTGGCCGCCATCCGCCGCCTCGGCCGGCTCGAAGGCCTGGTGCTGGATCCGGTCTATACCGGCAAGGCCATGGCGGGCCTGCTGGATATGGTCGCCAGCGGGGACCTCCCACCCGGCCCCCTAATATTCCTGCACACCGGCGGCGCCCCGGGCATCTTCGCCTATGGCGACTGGTTGGCGTGATCGGCTAGCCAAGCCACAGGACGATGGCATAACGTCAGCAGTTTTCGGACTTGGGATGTCAGAACAGACACCCTCATAGTGGCGCACCCTCATAACCACAAGGATCTCTGCCATGCGCAAACCCCTCCCCCAGCGTCTGCTCCGTAGCGCCGCCCTGTTGCTCGCCCTGGGCCTGGCCCACCAGGCCACCGCCCAGGCCGAAGACCTCCTGCAGACCGTCAAGCAGCGCGGCGAACTGATCGTCGGCCTGGAGGGCACCTATCCGCCCTTCAGCTTCCAGAACGAACAGGGCCAGCTGACCGGCTTCGAAGTGGACTTCGCCAAGGCCCTGGCCAAGGAACTGGGTGTCGACGCCAAGATCCAGCCCGGCAAATGGGATGGCCTGCTCGCCGCCCTGGAATCCCGGCGTCTGGACGTGGTGATCAACCAGGTCACCATCAGCGACGAGCGCAAGAAGAAATACGATTTCTCCACCCCCTACACCGTCTCCGGCATCCAGGCCCTGGTGCGCAAGGACGACGTCGACAGCATCAAGACCGCCGCCGACCTCGCCGGCAAGAAGGTCGGCGTCGGCCTGGGCACCAACTACGAGCAATGGCTGCGCCAGAACGTACCCATGGCGGACGTGCGCACCTACGAAGACGATCCCACCAAGTACCAGGATCTGCGCGTCGGCCGCATCGACGCCATCCTCGTCGACCGCCTGGCCGCCCTGGAACTGCTGTCCAAGACCAAGGACAAGCTGGCCCTGGCCGGTGAGCCCTTCAGTCGCCAGGAGTCGGGCATCGCCGAACGCAAGGGTGATCCGCAATTCCATGCCGCGGTCGACCAGGCCATCGCCAAGCTGCGCGCCGATGGCACCCTGGCCAAGATCTCCGAGAAGTGGTTCAAGGCCGACGTCACCCAATGAGCGACACGCTACAGCTCCTGCTCGATTCGCTGCCCTTCCTGCTGAAGGGCGCGATCTGGACCGTGGTCCTGAGCCTCGGCGGCATGTTCTTCGGCCTGCTGCTGGGCTTCGGCCTGGCCCTGCTGCGCCGCTCGCCGAGCCTGCCGCTGCGTAGCCTGGCGCGGCTGTACATCTCGTTCTTCCGGGGTACGCCGCTGCTGGTGCAGCTGTTCGTCATCTACTACGGCCTGCCCGAACTGGGCCTGCAGCTCGATCCGCTGCCGGCCGCCCTGATCGGCTTTTCGCTGAACATGGCCGCCTACACCGCGGAGATCATCCGCTCGGCCATCGGCGCCATCGACCGCGGTCAGTGGGAAGCCGCCGCCAGCATCGGCATGACGCCGCTGCAGACCCTGAGGCGCGCCATCCTGCCCCAGGCGCTGCGCATCGCCCTGCCGCCACTGGGCAACAGCTTCATCTCGCTGGTCAAGGACACCTCGCTGGCGGCCACCATCCAGGTGCCGGAGCTGTTCCGCCAGGCCCAGCTGATCACCGCCCGCACCTTCGAGATCTTCAGCCTCTACCTGGCCGCGGCGCTGCTCTACTGGGTCCTGGCCAGCCTGCTGTCCACCCTGCAGAACCGCCTCGAACGGCACTACGGGCGCCACATCAACGAACGAGGTCAGTCATGATCGAGGTGCAGGGGCTGTCCAAGTCCTTCCGGCAGCAGACAGTGCTGCAGTCCATCGACCTCGAGGTGGCTCAGGGCGAGGTGGTCGCCATCATCGGCCCCAGCGGTTCGGGCAAGACCACCCTGCTGCGCTGCCTCAATCTGCTGGAGACCCCGGAGGCCGGCAGCATCCGCCTGGGCGACCTGCGCATCGACGCCAGCCGACCGCTCAAGGGCCAGCAGCACGCCATCCGCCAGCTGCGCCAGCGCATGGGCTTCGTCTTCCAGAACTTCAATCTGTTTCCCCATCGCACCGCGCTGGAGAACGTGATCGAGGGCCCCATCATCGTCCAGGGCGAGGCGCGCGATTCGGCCATCGCCCAGGGCCGTGAATGGCTAGCCAAGGTCGGCTTGGCCGACAAGGCCGATAGCTATCCCGGGCAGCTGTCGGGGGGCCAGCAGCAGCGGGTCGCCATCGCCCGAGCACTGGCCATGCGTCCCCAGGCCATCCTCTTCGACGAACCCACCTCGGCGCTGGATCCCGAGCGGGTCGGCGAGGTGCTGGAGACCATTCGCGGGCTGGCCCAGGAGGGTCGTACCCTGGTCATCGTCACCCACGAGATGGCCTTCGCGCGCGACGTCGCCCATCGCGTGCTGTTCATGGACGGCGGCCGCATCGTCGAACAGGGTCCGGCGGCCGAGTTGTTCAATCGGCCGCGTGAAGAACGCACCCGGCGCTTCCTGGCCAAGTTCGTCCGTGACAGTGCCGCCGACTACTCCTGAGCCAGACCGGCACACCCCTGCAGGCTGGCCTGGCTGACGTTGCTGTTGGCCGGCACGCCATGGGTCAGCCAGACGTTGCCGCCGATGGTCGAGCCCTGGCCGATGGTGATGCGCCCGAGGATGGTCGCCCCGGCATAGATCACCACGTCGTCCTCGACGATCGGATGGCGCGGGTGGCCCTTCTTGAGGTTGCCCTCGGCATCGGCCGGGAAGCGCTTGGCGCCCAGGGTCACTGCCTGATAGATGCGTACCCGGTCGCCGATGATGCAGGTCTCGCCGATCACCACACCGGTGCCATGGTCGATGAAGAAGCCCTCGCCGATCTGGGCACCCGGGTGGATGTCGATCCCGGTCGCCGAGTGCGCCCGCTCGCTGACCATCCGCGCCAGCAACGGCAGGCCACTGCGATAGAAGTGATGGGCGATGCGGTGATGGATCATGGCGTAGATGCCCGGGTAGCAGAGCAGCACCTCGTCCACGCTGCGCGCGGCGGGATCGCCCTGGTAGGCGGCGATCACGTCGGTGTCCAGCAGGCGCCGCAGATCCGGCAGGGCCAGGGCGAAGGCCTGCACCAGCCGACGGGCCTCGTCGGCGCGATTGACGCCGTTCTCGCCACGCTGCTTGGCGAAATAGTCCAGTTCCAGCTTCGCCTGGATCACCAGGGCATTGAGCGCCCGCTCCAGTTCGAAACCGACATAGAAGTCCTCGCTTTCCTGGCGCAGCTGATCCGGCCCCAGGCGTAGCGGAAAGAGCGCACCGCTGAGGGATTCGATCACGCTGGCCATGACGCTGCGCGACGGCAGCTCGCGGCCGCTGAACTCGCGGAAACGCCCATGGGTCTCGCGCCATTGGCTGCGCGCCTCATGCAGTTCCCCGACGATACGTCCGAGTTGCCAGTCGTTGCCGCCCGTGGATTGCCCGTTAAGTTCGCTCATAAGTCATCTATCCAGTTACCAGGCTGACGAGGATAAAGTATCCGCCGATCCCTGACAGCCCACGTCGCGCCGGGCGCGGTAAGCTGTCGTCCTTTGCCCATCAAGGAGCGCCACCCATGATCGCCTCCCCGCTGGTCACCGCTGCCTGGCTGCAGGAGCAACTCGGCCGTCCGGATCTGCTGATCCTCGATGCCAGTCTCTACCTGCCCAACGAACCCCAGATCGCCGACGAGACCTATCGGCAGCAGCACATCCCCGGCGCCCTGCGCTTCGATATCGAACACTTCTCCGATCCGGACACCGCGCTGCCGCACATGGTCCCCAGCGCGGGACGCTTCGCCCGCCTGGCTGGCGAATTGGGCGTCACCCCGGAGACCACCCTGGTCGTCTACGACCAGAAGGGCCTGTTCTCCGCCGCCCGGGCCTGGTGGCTGTTCCGCCTGTTCGGCCATGACCAGGTGATGGTGCTCGACGGCGGCCTGCCGCTCTGGCGTGAACAGGGCCTGCCGCTGGAGACCGGTGAAAACCTGCCCAACCCGCAGCCGCCCTACCCCGTCATCTTCAACAATCGCCTGCTCTGCGGCCTCGGCGATGTGCAGACCGCGCTCAGCGTGGGCCAGACCCAGGTGCTCGACGCGCGTGGCGCCAAGCGCTTCACCGGCGAGGTAGCGGAGCCGCGCCCGGGCGTCGCCTCCGGGCATATGCCCGGCAGCCAGAATCTGCCCTACGACAGCCTGCTGAACGAAGACGGCACCCTGCTGCCACCCCAGGAGTTGCGCCAGCGCTTCCAGGCCCTGGGCATCGACAGCCTGCATCCGGTGATCACCAGTTGCGGCAGTGGCGTCACCGCCGCGGTCCTGCTGCTCGCCTTGAGCGTCGCCGGCCTGCCGGATGGTCGACTCTACGACGGCTCCTGGAGCGAATGGGGTCAGCATCCGGCCACGACCAAGGCGCTGGGCCCGGCCTGAGCCGAGCTAAGCCGCTGATTTTATTAAATACCTGTAGTATCCGATAGAGACGCCCAATCGCCGACATCGCCTTTAACAATGAGGTGAATCGTCAAAATGCGATTAGTATGCGTCCTATCGATTTCAACCCTGACTTAAACCCATCAAGGAGTCATCAATGTCCCTGATCAACACCGAAGTGAAGCCTTTCACCGCGACCGCCTACCACAACGGCAAATTCGTCCAGGTGACCGAGGCCGATCTGAAGGGCAAGTGGTCCGCCATCGTGTTCTACCCGGCCGACTTCACCTTCGTGTGCCCCACCGAGCTGGAAGACCTTGCTGACCTGTACCCCGAGTTCCAGAAGCTGGGCGTGGAGATCTACGGCGTGTCCTGCGACACCCACTTCGCGCACAAGGCCTGGCACGACACCTCGGAAGCCATCAAGAAGGTCAACTACCCGCTGGTAGGCGATCCCACCGCTCGCCTGGCACGCAACTTCGAAGTGCTGATCGAAGAAGAAGGCCTGGCCCTGCGCGGCACCTTCCTGATCAACCCGGAAGGCCAGATCAAGCTGTGCGAAATCCACGACAACGGCATCGGCCGTGACGCCAGCGAACTGCTGCGCAAGGTCCGCGCCGCCCAGTACGTCGCCAGCCACCCGGGCGAAGTCTGCCCCGCCAAGTGGAAAGAAGGCGAAGCGACCCTGACCCCCTCGCTGGACCTGGTCGGCAAGATCTAACACCCGCCTGATCTAGCCCGAGCGCCCGGGCGCCTTGCCCGCGCGCTCTTTTTTTGCCCATTTTTTACGGAAGCCACGTCGCCATGTTGGACGCCAATCTGAAAGCCCAGCTCAAGACCTACCTCGAACGCGTCACGCGCCCCATCGAGATCGTCGCGTCCCTCGACGATGGCGCGAAGTCCCGTGAAATGCACAGCCTGCTGCAGGATATCGCCAGCCTGTCCGATCAGGTCAGCCTCAGCACCGACGGCACCGATGCCCGTCGCCCCTCCTTCGCCCTGCTGACCCCCGGTCAGAACATCGACCTGCGCTTCGCCGGTCTGCCCATGGGCCACGAATTCACCTCCCTGGTACTGGCCCTGCTGCAGGTGGGCGGTCATCCGTCCAAGGCCAGCCAGGACGTCATCGAGCAGGTCAAGGCGCTCGACGGCGACTACCAGTTCGAAACCTACTTCTCCCTCTCCTGCCAGAACTGCCCGGACGTGGTGCAGGCCCTGAACCTCATGGCCGTGCTCAATCCCCGGGTCAAGCACGTCGCCGTCGACGGCGCCCTGTTCCAGGACGAGGTCGAGCGCCGCCAGATCATGGCCGTGCCTAGCGTCTACCTGAACGGCGAACCCTTCGGCCAAGGCCGCATGGGTCTGGAAGAGATCGTCGCCAAGCTCGACACCGGCGCCGCCGCTCGCTCAGCCGACAAGCTCAATGCCAAGGACGCCTTCGACGTCCTGGTCATCGGGGGTGGCCCGGCTGGCGCTGCCGCTGCCGTCTATGCCGCACGCAAGGGCATCCGTACCGGCGTCGCCGCCGAGCGTTTCGGCGGCCAGGTACTGGACACCCTGGCCATCGAGAACTTCATCTCCATCAAGGAGACCGAAGGGCCGAAGCTGGCCATGGCGCTGGAAGAGCACGTCAAGCAGTACGAAGTCGACATCATGAACCTGCAGCGCGCCGAGCAGCTGATTCCGGCCCACGAAGCCGGCGGCCTGCACGAAGTCCGCTTCACCGATGGCGGCTCGCTCAAGGCCAAGACGCTGATCCTGGCCACCGGCGCTCGCTGGCGCGAGATGAACGTCCCCGGTGAGCGGGAATACCGCAACCGCGGCGTGGCCTACTGCCCGCACTGCGATGGCCCCCTGTTCAAGGGCAAGCGCGTCGCCGTGATTGGTGGCGGCAACTCGGGTGTCGAGGCGGCCATCGACCTCGCCGGCATCGTCGCCCAGGTCACCCTGATCGAGTACGACGGCCAGCTGCGTGCCGACGCCGTGCTGCAGCGCAAGCTGTTCAGCCTGCCCAACGTGACCGTCATCACCAGCGCCCTCACCAGCGAAGTCAAGGGCGACGGCCAGAAGGTCAACGGCCTGGTCTACAAGGATCGCAACTCCAGCGAGTTCCACCACCTCGACCTGGAAGGCGTCTTCGTGCAGATCGGACTGGTGCCCAACACCGACTGGCTCAAGGGTACCGTCGAGCTGTCGCCGCGCGGCGAGATCGAAGTTGACGCCCGCTGCCAGACCTCCCTGCCCGGCGTCTTCGCCGCGGGCGACGTCACCACCGTGCCCTACAAGCAGATCGTCATCGCCCTTGGCGAAGGTGCCAAGGCCTCCCTGGCCGCCTTCGATCACCTGATCCGCACCAGCGCCTGATCGATCTCACGCCCCCTTTCCCGCCCGGCATCTGCCGGGCTTTTTTTCGTCTGCCGTTTTCTGCGTCCACCTTGGCATGTTTCTCGCTGTGACCTAACCAGGCGTCATAAAGATGGGCACGAACGGTCTAGGAGTTCCTCCCGGACTTTCGTTAGGATCTTAGGGCCGGGTTCCTGAACCTGGCAGCTCCAGCGGTAGAGGACCAGCGGCATATGCACAGACAGATTTCTTCCAGCATCCACGACTCCTATCCCCCCAAGCTCGCGCCCGCCACGCCGCTCACCCCTCCCGAGCTGGTGGCCTCCCTGGAAGCCACCCTGGCTCAACGCCAACCCGGCCCGGTCTGGCTGTTCGCCTACGGCTCGCTGATCTGGCGCCCCGAGTGCCCCGCCGTCGCCGTGCGCCGGGCGCGGGTGCACGGCTATCACCGCGGTCTCTATCTCTGGTCCCAGCTGCATCGCGGCACCCCCGAGCAACCCGGCCTGGTACTGGGCCTGGATCGCGGCGGCTCCTGCTCGGGCTTCGCCTACCAGCTGCCGGATGACCAACTGGACGATCACCTGCTGGCCCTCTGGAAGCGCGAGATGCCGGATGGGTCCTACCGCCCCCGCTGGCTGCAATGCCACCTGGAAGACGGCAGCAAGGTGCAGGCGCTCGGCTTCGTGCTGAAGCGCAATCTGCCCTGCTACGCCGGCAGCCTGCCCGATGATATCCTCAATCGCGTCCTGACCGAGGCCTGCGGCCATTTCGGCACCACCCTGGAATACGTCGAGCGCACCATCACGGCGCTCAGGGCCCACGCCATGCCCGATCGCAACCTGGAAGCCCTGCTGCAGCGCTATCGCAGCGCACCCCTGCTGGAGGCCATGCAGGGATGAAGCAACGTCAGATCAACCCCCACAAGCTGCTGCTCAGCAAATGGACGGCCGTCCAGCCACGCGAACGGCAAAAGCACTTCATCGTCACCCGGGTCCATACCCCGGAAGTCGAGACCGACCCCATCTCGCAGATAGATCTGCAAGCCGTTCTCACTCGCCGTACCTGGACGCTGGACTGGCACGAGTTGCAGGATGCAGAATGCTGGCTGCAAGGCTGGCAATGAAACTCCGAAAGCAGGGCCGGGATTTTGCGACTAGCATCGCGATATGACGGCACTTTTCTGCAAAGGTGAAACCCTGTAGCAGCCAATGCTGTCACAGTGCCACCTTTGAACAGGAAGCTTTTCCGGATGACCCTCTATGTCGAACTCGCCAGCGCCTTCAACACCCTCAAAGGCGGATTCGAGCCGTTGCGCTGCGTGATCTCGACGCGTGATCAGCGCGCCTACGATGTCGAGGTCTTTTCCCGCAGCGGTCAGTCGGTACTGAATCGCCCTATCGCCCGCACCGAATTGCTCGACGCGGCCATGCTCGAAGCCTTCATCCTCGACAGCCGCTCACGTATCGAGCGAGACGCGGATGAAACGCCCTACTGGACGATTCCCTCCTGAACGAAAAAGGCCACTCGAACAGGAGTGGCCTTTTCATTTGGATGGTGCCCGAGGCCGGAATCGAACCGGCACGACGGTTAAGTCGAGGGATTTTAAGTCCCTTGTGTCTACCAGTTTCACCACTCGGGCAGAACCGAACCCTCAGACAAGCGGATTCGTAAAACCTGATCCAGTATTCATACGTCCCTGGATGATGAAAAGCCCCGTAGACCTGGGATCTACGGGGCTCTCAATAGTGGAGGCCGAGGTCGGAATCGAACCGGCGTACACGGATTTGCAATCCGCTGCATGACCACTCTGCCACCCGGCCTCAAACCTGAATGTCTTGCGACACTCATGTAAAACATGGAGCGGGAAACGAGACTCGAACTCGCGACCCCGACCTTGGCAAGGTCGTGCTCTACCAACTGAGCTATTCCCGCTTGGTGACGGGCGCCATTCTATCTGAGCCACCCTTCATGTCAAGCCATTGATTCAAAAAACTTATTTCTTTTTCTCGGCGCTCATCAGATGCGGCCACGCCGCCATCAGATAGGTGCACATGGACCACAGGGTCAGGGCTGCTGCGACGATGAGCAACGCATAACCACTGATGACCCAGAAGGTCATCTGCGGCGGGTTGGCCAACAGGATGACCAGCGCCAGCATCTGCGCCGCCGTCTTCCACTTGCCCAGATTGGATACTGCGACCTGGGCCCGGGCGCCCAACTCGGCCATCCACTCCCGCAGCGCCGATACCACGATCTCGCGACCGACGATGATGACGGCAGGCAGTGTCAGCCAGGCATTGGCATGCTCCTGCACTAGCAACACCAGGGCCACGGCGACGATGAGCTTGTCCGCTACCGGATCCAGGAAGGCACCGAAGGGCGTGCTCTGCCCCAGGCGCCGAGCCAGATAACCATCCAGCCAGTCGGTTGCACAGGCGATGGCGAAGATGGTGCTGGCGGTCCAGTAACTCCAGTGGACTGGCAGATAGAACAGGATGACAAAGAGCGGAATGAGGAAGACGCGCAGTACGGTAAGCAGATTTGGAATATTCATTGGCGCGGCTGTTGGTGAACGTGAGGCGATTCTACTCGCTGTGCAAGGCCGCATAAATCTGCTCGGCCAGCTTTTTGCTAATGCTTGGCGCTTTGGCGATCTCTTCGATACTCGCACGCTGCAGCTCACGGAGTCCGCCAAAGTGCTTGAGAAGCTCCTGCCGCCGCTTGGGCCCGATTCCGGCAACCTCCTCCAGCGAAGACGTCCGGCGCGCCTTGCCGCGGCGTGCGCGGTGTCCGGTGATGGCGAATCGGTGCGCCTCGTCGCGAATCTGCTGAATGAGATGCAGCGCGGGCGAATGAGCCGGCAGGGTGAATTCGTTGGACGGATCGTCCAGATAGAGGACTTCGAGACCCGGCTTGCGGGTGACGCCCTTGGCGACGCCCAGCAGGACCAGATCCGGCACCGCCAACTCCCTGAGCACCTCACGCGCCATGGCCAGCTGGCCCTTGCCTCCATCCACCAGGAGGATGTCAGGCAGCTTGCCCTCGCCCGCCTTGAGCCGGCTGAAGCGGCGGGTCAACGCCTGATGCATGGCGGCATAGTCATCGCCTGCGGTTACACCCTCGATGTTGTAACGACGATAATCCGACTTGAGCGGTCCTTCCGGCCCGAAGACCACGCAGGACGCCACGGTCGCCTCGCCACTGGAATGACTGATATCGAAACACTCCAGCCGCTGAGGCGGTTCCGGCAGATCCAGCGCCTGCACCAGGGCATCGAAACGCACCCCCATGTGCTGCCGATTGGCCAGTCGGGTATTCAGCGCCTGCTCCGCATTGGTTACCGCCAACTGCTGCCAGCGGGCTCGGGTCCCCCGGACGCGATGAGCGATGACCAGCTGCCGCTTGTGAACCTCGGCAAAGGCATCGATCAGGGTAGCGAAGTCCTCGTGGACGGAATTCACGATGATCTCGTCCGGCAGATCCCGCTCCAGGTAGGCGAGGTAGTACTGCTCCAGGAAGGCGGCCAGCACTTCGCTGGAATCCTCCTCGATCCCTACCTCCGGGAAGAAATTCTTGCTGCCCAGCACTCGCCCGCCGCGTACGCTGACCAGGTGCACACAGGCACCGCCCGGATTGACGAGCGCGGCGATGACATCGACATCACCGGTGCCTCCCTCGATGCTCTGCTGATCCTGAACGCGTCGCACCAGGGCCACCTGATCACGCAACTCCGCTGCCCGCTCGAACTGCAGATTGACCGAGGCGCTTTCCATCTTGGCTTGCAGCTCTTCCGCCAGGGCATTGCTACGCCCTTCTAGAAACATGGCCGAATGACGGACGTCCTCGCCATATTCCTGCTCGCTGACGAGCGCCACGCAGGGGCCCTTGCATCTCTTGATCTGATACTGCAGGCAGGGCCGCGTACGATTGCGAAAGTAGTTGTCATCGCATTGCCGTACCTGAAAGGCTTTCTGCAGCAGATTGAGACTTTCGCGGATGGCACCGGCGCTGGGATAAGGACCGAAGTAGCGCCCCTTCCCTCTCTTCTCTCCACGGTGAATGGTCAGTCGCGGATACTGATCCTCAGTTGAGAGATAGACATAGGGGTAGGACTTATCATCCCTCAACAGGATGTTGTAGGGCGGGCGCCACTGCTTGATGAGATTCTGTTCCAGCAGGAGCGCTTCGGTCTCGTTGCCGGTGATGGTGGTCTCGATCTGAGCGATCTTGGACACCATGGAAGCCGTCTTGGGTGCCAAGCCGGTCTTTCTGAAATAGCTGGAAAGTCGGTTCTTGAGATTCTTGGCCTTACCAACATAGAGGAGCTTGCCGCCCTCATCGAACATCCGATATACACCCGGACGTCCACTGCAACCGGATAGAAAGGCTGCAGCATCGAAAGATTGACTCATATCAACTCGTTGCATCTACCATGCCGTGGCGAACAGCCAACATGGCTAGTTCGACATCGCTGGTAATCGATAATTTCTCGAAGATCCGATAGCGATAGGTGTTGACGGTCTTCGGCGACAAACAGAGCTTGTCGGAAATGACCTGGACTTTCTGGCAACCTGCGATCATCAGCGCGATCTGAATCTCTCGCTCGGACAGCTGATCGAAGGGCGACGCTTCGGCCTTGGACTGAAAGGGTTTCAAGGCCAGCTGCTGGGCGATCTGCGCACTGATGTAACGCCGACCGGCGAAGGCCTGCTTGATGGCGGTGATCATCTCTTCGATGTCGGCACCCTTGGTCAGATACCCTGCAGCACCCGCCTGGAGCAGACGCGTCGGAAAAGGATCTTCCTCGCAGGCCGTGACGACCACCACCTTCAGGTCGGGTCGGCTGCGCAGGAGCTTGCGGGTAGCTTCCAGCCCACCGATACCGGGCATCCGGACGTCCATCAGGACTACATCCGGCTCGAGCTCACGGGCCAGCATCAGTGCATTTTCGCCACTGTCTGCCTGGCCGACGACCTGGATTCCTGCCACATCCGCCAACATCCGTACGATGCCGGTACGAACAAGATCATGATCGTCGACAACTAGCACCTTGATCAAAATCGAATCCCCTTCGCTTGCGCTTTCATCGCTTGCGTCACCTAAACAACTATCCGCTGGCCCTACCCGTTAAGGAATAGGATCCTAGGCTACGCTATAAATTTGATTGGTCATGCAAAGAAAAAAGGGGTACGACGCTTCGCACCCCTTGCCTGCCGGCCTTAGGCCATTGGGCATTGTATACCGAAAAGAGCTGGAGATATGAAGCAGATCGGAATCATTCCCGGGCAGGTTACCAATGGTTCGCCGAGGTGTTGGCTCAATCCGCAAGATCCAGGCCTGATCGTCGAAGGCCTCCCCGCTCCCCTGCGCGCCACCCTGATAGCCCGCAAACCCTGAACCCAAAAAGCCCGGCACATGCCGGGCTTTTTCTTGCTCGCGTAACGCTGCGGTAGGTTGGGTTGAGCGCAGCGAAGCCCAGCATCCAGTTGATCGCGGCCATGGGCCGCTCCTACGGCATGCCTTCTAGCAGGAGCGGCCGCATCGGCGGACCGCCATGGCGCAGCCGGGCTGTTGTGGCTCTTGTGCTCTTTGCAGAATGCCAGCAGCGCCCGTCTAGCAAGCCCTACTCCAAACTCTTTACCACTCCGCTCCTGGTCCCCTCTCCCCCCGGGAGAGGGCTAGGGTGAGGGCAACCTCAACTCCGCAGCCCCAGGCCTTCGCTGGCCAATTTTCTGCCCCCAGCGCCTAGGCGCCCTGAGGCCTGGCCAAACTTTTCCCGCCCCAAAGACAACACCCCCGCCAGAGTGAACTGAGCGGGGGTGCTGGGTGTTAGGCGCTTGACGATGACCTACTCTCACATGGGGAAGCCCCACACTACCATCGGCGATGCATCGTTTCACTTCTGAGTTCGGGAAGGGATCAGGTGGTTCCAATGCTCTATGTTCGTCAAGCAATTCGGTTGGCTGGCCAGG